>CAWELN010000031.1:0-74837 GCA_963809795.1 uncultured Actinomycetes bacterium | reverse complement strand
GGTCGTCGCAATCAGTTTCGAGGATCACCCGAAGAGCAACGAGAAGGGTGGTGCGGCTGAATCTCAGTAAGTACGGCGATCGCGGCGGCATCGTCGCTCAGCTCACAACATGAATGTGGCCTCGCGGGAGCCGCAAGCGCGGACACTCACCTATCCGACAATCGCGCCCTCCACGATCGTCTCCTCGCCTAGCGGTTCGAGCATATAGCCGTGATTGGCAAACGTGAGGAACGAGAATCCGAGCGGAGCCAGCCGCTTGCGAAGGTGAGCCAATCGGACGTTGAGCGAATTGCTCTTGGGCGCACCGTCCGGCCAGACAGTGGTTGTGAGTTCTTCTCGGGAGAGAACAGAGCCCGGCCGCGAGAGGAATGCGCGGAAGAGACGAACCTCGACGGGAGCGAGGACCACCGACCGGTCTCCGACGCGCAGGACACCATCGAGGTCGAGACTCGGACTCGTGGTGCGCGCCGAGTCCTCTCGAAGCGCTGCAGCTCGGCGCTGGACCGCTTGTCGTCGAGCTTCTAGCTCGTTGAAGGAGGCCGTGGTCAGGGTCCAGTCTTCCAGCACTGCGTCGATTTCCGGCACTGGCGCTCCTGGTTCGATCAGCAGCAGAGAGGGTTGCCGTCGCGCCAGGCGGGTCTCGCGGAGGGTTCGCTGGGGCTGGCCACTGGACCGTGGCTACCTCGAGCACGCCGTTATCGGCCGGAAACTCGTCAACGATGCGCACCAGAACCTCCTTCGCGGGTGAGGGTAAGCGCTGCGACTACCAACCCTCGTAGACCCAGCAACCGGCTCGGGGCAAGTGGGTGCTCAGCAGGAACGAAGAAAGGGAGCCGGGCGGTTGACCGCCCGGCTCCCTCTCCTCCGAGCGTCGTTGCTCAGGCCGCGATCACTCTGCCGTCGATGACGGGAGGTGGATGTCGGGACGGTGGCCCACCAGTTGGAACAACGCCCTCCATCTGCAGCGGGATGGGCGAGTATCCCTGGTAAGCGGGCTCAGGGTGATACGCAGGTGCGCCGTGGTCGTGGATGTCGAGGCCTTCGAGCTCACCTTCCTCGGAGATCCGCAGGATGCCGAGGGCCTTGATGGTGAACATCAGTAGCAGGCCTGCAGCGAGAGTGGCGAAGGTGATCGTTGCGCTGCCCTTGATTTGGGCGATGAACTGGTTGGCATTGCCTCCGTACAGCAGACCAGTTACTCGGCCGCCTGAGGTGTCAGCACCGGACGCACCTGGAAGTCCGTAGTTGCCAACGGCGAAGAGCCCCAGGCTCAACGTGCCCCAGATCCCGGCGGCGCCGTGCACTGCGAAGGCACCACAGGGATCGTCTACTCGGATCCACTCAGTGAAGTCGACCGCGAGCACCATCACGACGGCTGCAATGGCTCCGATTGCGATCGCCCCTGTCGGTGACACCCAGTAACAGGGACAGGCGATGGCTACGAGACCCGCGAGTAGGCCGTTGAGGCTGATGCCGACGTCGAACTTCTTCGACCTCGGGTAGACCCAGGCGACGGCGAAGAGTGCGCCGGCGCAGGCAGCGAGTGTGGTGTTCGTTGCGATGCGACCAATGCCCTCGAAGTCCATTGCGGACAGCGTGCTGCCGGGGTTGAATCCGTACCAGCCGAACCACAAGATGACCGTGCCCAACGAAGCAAGAGTCATGTTGTGCCCGGGCGGCATTCCTCCACCGTCACGCCTGAACTTGCGTCCAAGGCGCGGCCCAAGCGCGATGGCAACGGTGAGCGTGACGACACCCCCATCGTGTGCACGACCGTGGAGCGGTGAAGTCGTGGAACGGAGTGCTCAGCGTCGCGAGCCAGCCGTTCGGCCCCCACGCCCAGTGGCCGAAGATCGGGTAGATGAAACCGGTGACGCCGATGCTGTAGAGCAGGTCGCCCTTGAAGGCGGTGCGGCCGACCATGGCGCCAGAGACGATCGTGCTCGCGGCGTCAGCGAACGCAAATTGGAACAGCCAGAACGCCATGAACGCGACGCCGGTTGTGCCGTAGGTGTGAGGCACGCCCTGCAGGAAGAAGTAGTGGTACCCGATCCAGCCGTTCCCTGCGCTGAACATGAAGGCGAAACCGAACGCGTAGAAGAGGACGCCGCACAAGCCGGTGTCCACAACACACTCGATCATGATGTTCGAGACTTCGCGTTCTCGGGCGAAGCCGCCCTCGAGCATCATGAAGCCCGCCTGCATACAGAAGACCAGGAACGCTGTGACCAGCACCCAGACGGTGTTGAGCGAGTTCACGACGTCGAGGGTCTTGATCGTGGCCTGACCGGGGACCGTGGCTCCTGCCTGTGTGCTGAAGAACCAGGTGAAGGCATAGATGAACGCCATCACGAGCGTGACGCCGATCATCTTGCCGCCCAACCGCGCGGCGAAGACCTTCCGGCGATACGGATCCTTGAAGTTGCGGCGCAATGTTTGAGTCATGGACGCGAATTTCCGGCTGATCGCGTATCGCGAGAGTTGTGCGATGCGTTAACCCATCTGGTCAGCCACCTGACCACTTTGTGACGCTCGGGCAGGCGCCCTCAGACCGGCAGCACGACGTGTGTGTGTAGCCGCAAGGCGGGTTGCGAGATTCGAGGACGCCCGCTGACCTTGAGCGCTCCCCCGCCCAGTTGATCAGAGGCAAGGAGTGGTCGCCGCGTCGGTCGGGATGCCGTGACGACGGCCTCGACCACCGGGCCGACGCGACGAAGCCAGGCCGAAGCCGGGCACTTTCGCCGGAGCGAATCCGTGAACTGACATACTCGTGAACCTCGTCGGATCCAGTCGGTTGCTGGACGCGCCTGTTAGTGGTGTCCCCCTCGTGGGACGAACGTGCCAGACGCCACCACTTGTGCGCCTACATCCTTGGCGAACCCGTATGGCCGCCCTCGCTGTGCGACCCGCAGGGCCAACGTCAAGAGTTCAGAGCGAACAGCACTGCGAGAAGGGCGTTCGGTTGGCAAGACCAGCACGCCGGGGCGCTACCTCAAGCGCCGAGCTACCAAACGCACCTAGAACAATGCACGCGATGCCCGTGCGTCGGACTCTTCTGCAAGTCACACCGGGTCTTCGTACCCGATCGAGAGTCGGTCCACGACAGACGTGGTTCTGGCTCGCGGCGAGCACCCTGTCGTCAGCGAGCAGGCGAGCTGGGAAGTGGCGAGCGTCAGACTTCGATGCTCGGCCCTGGCGGGCGCGGCGAGAGCGCGGGGGACCGGGCTGGTTGCGTGATGGCTGGTGCTGCGGCTGCTCGACCGTGCGGCCGACGGCTGCGAGTTCGTCGCGGTAGGTGTCGAGGGCGTCGCGGTCGGCGCCGTCGGGTAGCCGTTGGAGGGTCCGGGCGACTTCGAGCATGCGGGTTCGGATCACATCGGGTTGTTCGGCGTGGAGCATTGCTTGGCGGAGGACGCTGTGGGCGGCCCAGTCGGGCCGTTCGCGTTGCGCGACCCGAGCGAGCACCTCGGCCGGTGTGGGTGGCTCGCCGTGGTGGTTGTGCGCGTGTGGGAGGTCGGCCTCACAGACCGCATACGCGTGGTTGGCGTCGCGGCCGCGGCTGAGCGCGGTGTAGAGCTCACTGCGATACATGGCGGGCGTGACGACGACGTGGGTCTCGTCGACGGTGAGGCCCTGGGCCGCGGCGATGGTGGTCGCGTACGCCAAGCGCACGTGGTGGGCGACGTAGTCAGCGGGCAGGGTGATGCGGATGCCGTGGCGTTGGTGTTCGACCTCGAGCGTTCCACGGCGCTGGTCGATGGCGTGGACCTGCCAGCGGTCGTGGTTGTGGACCCAGTGGTCGGGCCCGTAGGTGAGGCGCCGGTCGTTGCGTCGAGTTTCGATGTGGTCGCCGACGCTGATCGTCTGCGTACCGACGTCGGTGTGCACGCGGAGGCCGGACGCCTGGACTTCGCCGGCGACGACGCGTGCCGCGCGTGCTTGGGTAGCGAGCTGGTGCGCGGTGGCGTGGTCGTGGGCGAGCATGATCGCGTCACAGCCGGTCTGGTGGGCGGCCCACCACCCGGCGAGACAGGCACGTTGTGCTTGAGGTTGAGGGCCGCCGTGGACGCGGCCATACCGGCGAGCGCCTCGAGGCCGCGCACGGTCACCGCGACGTAGCTGCGGCCAGCGTGTGGGCCTCCCAAGGTTGGGTGAAGCGATGCGCCTCGTGGAGCTCGACGGCGCCGAGGGTGTCGGCGAGCGCGGCGAACATGCCGCCCGGTGCGCGGATCGCGCCGAGTTGATGATGGTCGCCGACCAACACGAGTTTGGCGCCCTGGCGCGCGACGAGATCGACGAGGCGATCGAGGTCTCGGGTGGCGAGCATGCCGGCTTCGTCGACGACGACCACGTGGCGTGGGGTGAGCACCCAGCCGGCGGGCGCGTCGCAGTGGTCGTGCCAGTCGAAGAACTTGGCGACGGTCTCCGCGGGCATGTCGGCTTCGCTGCGCAGTACGTCGGCGGCTGCCGCGGTGTGGGCGAGGCCGATCACCTGGTAGCCCGCGCTCGTCCAGGCGCGGGTGGCGACGCGCAGCATGGTGGTCTTGCCGGTGCCGGCGGGACCGACCACGACTTCAAGCCGTCGGCCCTGGCTCGTGACGGTGCGTACCGCGTCGTGCTGGTCCGTGCCGAGCGGGGTGCGCTCGCACGCGAGCGCACGGTCAAGGGTTTCCGCAGCGACGAGCCCGATGCCAGCGGCCCGGCCGATCTGCGCCGCGTGCAGGATCCGCCCCTCGAGGGCGAGCATCTCGCGGGTTGTGTACCGCGGTGCTTGGGGCGCCTCCCAAACGCTCGTGCCGTCGCGACGACCGCGAACGAGGCCGGAACGTCAACTCGCTCCGGTGCTTGGAGACATACCACCATCGGGTCGGCCAGGACGGCATCCGCGATCCGCTCGACGTGCGCAGACACCAGGTTTGCGTCGCCGCCGACGGCGGGATCCACGTGGCGGGCGACCGCTTGCACGACGTCGCGGCGGGTGAACGTCGCCCGCTCGACGCACAACTCGCTCACGACGTCGCTGACCACGTGTGCCGCGGTGAGGGGCGCACCGAGGCGTTGCGGGCCGATGGCCGCCTGCACGACTGCGGCAGGTTCCCAGCCGGCGTCGCGGGCTTCGGCCGCCCACCGCTCGTACAGGCTCAACTCAGGGACGTGTCCGTGCGGTTTGGGTCGACGCGTGTCGAGCACCGCGAGCCGATAGACCCGCCCGCGTTCATCGGCCTCCAACGGCCGCCCGAGCGTCCGCTCGAGCTCGGCGATCTTCGCCTCGGCCGCGGCTTCGACTTCGGCGGTGCGGGTGCTGAAGCGTGCCAGCAGCTGGTGGGGGATCCCGGCCAGTTCGGCCTGACCGTGCTCGCTCACCGGCCCCCACGCCACCCCGAGCCGGCAGGTCAGCTCGGCCCGCAACGCGGCCTGATAGAGCATCCCGGCGGTCTTGGCCTCCTCGAACAGCGGCCGGCCGTGCAGCGCCCGCCACGACCCGTCCTGGGCATCGCGGACCTTGTTGAGCACGAGGCAGTGCGAGTGCAGCTGCGGGTCCAGGGCGCGGCTGGTGCGATGCTCGAACCGGGCGATCACGAGCCCGTCGGTGTCGGTGATCATGACTCCGTTGCGACCTCGACGCGTGAACGCGGCATGGTTTTCGAGGTACACCAATCCCGCGTCCTCGACCGCGGCCACATGCGCCGCGCGGACCTGGGCGCGCAGCTCAGCATCGCCGAGGGCGAAGAGCAGCGACACCGATTTCGGTGCCGAGAACGTGGCGTCGAAACCGATCACACCGTCGGGCCGCCATGGACGACCGAGCGGTTCGCCGGTCTCGGGATGACGCGCTTCACCGAACGCGAGACCCAACGACTCAGCAGACACCGTGCCGGTGACACCGGCTGCGGTCGCGCCGGCACCGGTCCACACACCCGGCGCTTCACCCGCGCCCGCGTAATAGTCCTCCAAGCCGTCGGCGACCTCGCGGGCGTAGTACTCCCAGCCGCAGGTCTTCATCACGCCGATGCTCAACACCGGTGATCGCTCCCGGCACGGCGCTGGAGATGACTCCCGCATCGACGATGCAACTGTCTGTCCTGCGAGCCGCGGGTCGGCGGCGGTGAGCTGGTGCATGGCGAGTCAGGTGAGCGGAAGCGTCGGCTGGTCGCTGACGAGGTGGAGCGCGCGCGGCGGTGTCGATGGTTGGTCGCGCGGGGAAGGTCGGTGCGCGACGATGCGACGTCCGGTGGCTCCGACACGGGCAGCGGCCGGTCCTCGGCGCGGACAGGCGCCGCGATCGGCCCGCCGGCCATCTGCTCGAGCGCGGCCCTCGGCACCCGCAACAGCCGCCCGACGGGAACAACCGGTAGCCCGTCACGTCCATCTGTGTCCCGCCACGTGCGAGTGAGCGCATAGGCGGCGGTCCGACCGATGCGCAACACGCGTGCGGCCTCCTCGACCGTGAAGAAGTCAGGAGGCTCGGATGCCGAAGTGTGCAAGTCGGTCTCCAACAGGGCGCTGTCGCCCCTTCCAGGGACCCCACCACCCCGCCCTCGACGGGGACGTGGAAACCGTCACACGCCGGTGGTTCGATGGACAGCGCTCAGTCCCGCCTCGGAGTACCCGTCGGCGGGGTGACTGGACCCCTGGATCGGTGAGCACCAACGATTCGGGAGCGACAGCGCAGCGGACGAGACAGCACCAGCCGGTACGGGGCAAGCACACGAGCACGAGCAACCGCGGAGGTAGGACGTGACGGGAAAGCGTCAATTCGGGAATGTGCGCCGGCTGCGCAGCGGGCGCTGGCAGGCGCGGTTCCGAGGCATCGATGGGCGCATGGTGAGCGCGCCGCACACCTTCAAGACGAAGGGCGACGCGGCGCGCTGGTTGGCAAGCGTCGAGGCAGACAAGGCCCGCGGCATCTGGCTCGATCCGTCGGCAGGACGCATCGCGTTGTCGGAGTACGCGACAGCATGGCTGCGAGGGAAGGCGACAATCGCACCCAGGACGCGCGAGATCTACGAGCTGCAACTACGCCGGCACATCCTGCCGGCGATCTCCGAGGGCGTCGCGCTCGGGCTCGTGCCACTCAACGAGTTGACGCCCGAACTGATCCGAGCTTGGTATGCAGCGTTGGTCGCTGAGCGCGGACGGTCGGTCGCCTCGAAGGCCTACGTACGGCTTCGCCAGATCCTGACGCTGGCGGTCAACGACGACCGGATCGCGAAGAACCCGTGTCGCATCGACGGCGGTGGCGCCGAACGGCATCCCGAGCAGCGTTTCGTCTCACTCGAGGAGCTTTACGAGCTCGCGGCGGCGGTTCCGGATCGGTACCGCGTGCTCGTCCTCACCGCGGGGCTCGGCGGGCTGCGTCAGGGCGAGTTGTTCGCGCTTCGTCGTGCCGATGTCGATCTCCTGCACGCGTGCGTCACGGTGCGGCGGAAGCGGCTGCTTCTGGCGTCGGGTGAGGTGATCGAGAACAGCCCGAAGAGCGAGGCGGGCCGGCGACGGGTCGCGCTGCCGAAGCCTCTTGTCGAGGAGCTGGAGCGGCACCTTGCCAACTACGGCAGCGTCGGCGCCGAGAGCTATGTGTTCACGTCTGCGAACGGGAAGCCGCTCGAGCGAGGCAACTTCCGATCGCGGGTGTGGATACCGGCCACCCGCGCCGTTGGACTGACCGGCCTTCGCTTCCACGACCTTCGCCACGCCGCGGGCACGCTCGCCGCGCGCACCGGCGCAACGACGAAGGAGCTGATGGCCCGCCTCGGTCACGCGAGCCCGCGGGCCGCGATGATCTACCAGCACGCGACCGAGGACCGCGATCGCCTCATCGCAGAACGACTCGCGACGATGACCACCGACGCGGGGCTCGCACCTGTCACGCCGATATCGGATCGTGAGCAGGCGCGAGCCAATGCCTGAGCCGCTGCAGCTCAGCACTGCGGCACCACCCGAGACCATCGTCGTGATTCGGCTCGGCGAGCGCACCCTCGAGGACAACAAGCTCGTCGACCAGTGCGCGCGCGCACGGTCGATGGGGCTTTCATGGCTTCTCGGTCTTCGAGGTGCCCAACGGCGACTGTCGATTGCTCGCTCGGCTGGTGCCGATTGTCACGGTGCGCCCGCGTCTCTTCGAAGCGCGCGGCGCCGCTCTCGTGAACGCGGGCTTCCCGCTCTTCCCGACTGCCGATCATCCGCACTGGACGGTCGTGCTCTCCGAGCCGACGCCGACGCAGTTCGGCCGAGTCCGTGCGCTCTTCGACGGGCCGAAGCAGAACCCCGCCTCGTCGGGCAGGACGGGCTCGTAGGTGTTCTCCATGGAGTCCCACTCCTTCGACCTGGCGTTCGATCCGAACGACGTGGGCCCGGATCTCGTTGTCGAGTGCTGGATCTCGGAGGGCCCCGCGCTCATGACCCGGCCTTCGATCCTCGACCCGGCGACGAAGTGACGGTGGGAGACGACGAGGGGCCACCGTTGCGCGGCCGAGTCACGCGCCGCGACGGCAACCGCGTGTGGGTTCAGGTCCGGCTTCCTAGCGTCTCCAACGCGGTCGCCTGATCGGTTGCGCAGCACGCCGCGCGACACCTCGCACCGTCGAGCTCCGTGCCACACCCGTGCCACACCGGAGCAACTTTTCGCGTCAAGAGGCGGCATGAGCCGGCACGAGCCGACACTTCGAAATAGCTGTTGACCTGCGGTTTCGCGCTTCGACGCTGGTCATCGTGCGTGCCGGATTTCGCCTCGGGCGCGCCTGAAAAGCGCGGGGTCACCGGATCGACGCCGGTCCCGGCCACCACGAAAGCCCTGGTCACAGCGTTGCGCTGGGCCAGGGCTTCGTCGTGCGGACGCCGGCGTGCGACACACGTGCCACACCGTGCCACTTTTTTCGCCGTGTCGCCCCTTGGCTCACGACCTCGCGACGACCAGGCGCGCGTCGGACACACGGCAGGTCGTCTTCGTCGAGTCGTCTGGCGTAACGAGACAAACGGCTCCACTACCAACCGATCTGCGCCGCTCGGAGCGGCGATCGCACCGGGCGATCTGGGCGTCTTGTCGAACGGCGGCGTCGCCGACGAAGCGGAGTTGGGGCGGCCGGGAGCGACGACTCTCAGCCCTCGGCGTGGGGAGCATCGCGGCGTCCTTGTGCGATCCCGAGGCCGCGCAGGATGTGCGCGGTGTCGGAGCCGAGCACCGGTGCGCCACCGTCCCAGCCGCTCTCGGTCCGGCCGAAGCGAGCGAGGCGAGCACAACCAGTGGCGGGTCCGAACTCGGCGTCGACGTACGTCTCGTAGTGGCCGTTCTCGACGAAGAACGGATCCGCGTAGGTGTCCTCGAGCTTCAGCGCGGGGGCCGCCGGCGCCCCCGCAGCTTCGAGCCGGGTCAGCGCCGTCTCCACGTCGAGCGTCGCGAACGTCGCCGCGAGAAGCTGCGCGACCGGGCCGTCGCGATCCGCCGAAGCCGACGCGTCGGTGAGCTCGGCACCCAGGTCGAGCGCCTGGGCGAGCGCGGCTCGTCGATCCGACGGCTCGCACGCGATGCCGATCCATCCGTCCGTGCACTCGTAGTACTGCTCGAACACGCTCGTGCCGGTGCAGTCGCGTCCACCGGTCGGGGGTGCAGGAGCGGTCGGATGAGTCGTGACCTCACCACTCTGGAGCAGCACGCTCTGCGCGGCCAGGCTCGTGTGCACCTCCTGGCCTTCACCGGTGCGCGACCGCGCGTACAGCGCGGCGACGATCCCGAGTGCTGCGACTGCGGCTGAGCCCACGTCGTTCACCGGGATGCCGTGGAACACTGGCTCCGACCCGATGCCTCCTTGCGCTTGCATCAGTCCGCTCTGGGCCTGCAGCAGCGGGTCGAACCCCGGTTGTGACGCCTGTGGCCCTTCCGTGCCGTATCCCGAGATCGAGCACGAGATGATGCGCGGGTTCACGTCGCGCAGCTGCTCGTACGTGATCCCGAGGCGTTCGCGCACGCCGAGCCGGAAGTTGTCGAGCACGACGTCGGACTCGCGCACCAACTGCAGGAACGCGGCCAGCGCCGTGGGCTGCTTGAGGTCGAGGACGAGCGAGCGCTTCCCTCGGTTGTAGTGGGCGAAGCCGGTGCCGTAGGCGCGGAACGGGTCGCCGTGCGGTGCTTCGATCTTGACGACGTCGGCACCGAGACTCGCGAGAATGCTGCCGGCGTAGGCACCGGCGATGACGACGCCGAGATCGAGGACCTTCACGCCCGCGAGCGGTGCCCCGCCCGAGTCAGGGTCGGTGACCGTCGGCGCGTCGGGCGTCTCACACCACGGTGTCGACGGATCGGGAGCCCGCTCGACGAGGCGGGGTCGCACCGGCGGTGACGCGCTCATGCGGATCGAGACACCGGGCATCTCCACGGCGCCCAGCTCCGGGTGGGTCAATGTCACGCGCATGCCGTTTGCCGCCACCGTCTCGTGGTGGAACCACTCGGCGCGTGAGCGCACCGGTCCACAGGGCACGTCGGCCGCCTCGAGGAGCGCGAGCCACTCGGCGCGACTCCGACGGCGAAACGCCGCCTCGAGCAAGCGCGTCGTGATCTTCGCGCCGGGCGCGACCAGTGCGGCACGCAGGTCGCCGTCGATCTCCGGTTCCGTCAGCACCTCCGCGAGCACGCCGGTCACTTCCAGCGCACGCAGGTAGACGGGCTCGAAGAGCCCGCCGAGAAAGAGCCACTCACCGTCCGCGCATTGGTACAAGCGGTAGTTGGGGGCGCCGCCGACGGGTGCGCGCCACAGGGTGGTGGTGCTCCGCTCCCACCGCGTCGCGATCATCACCTGAGCCGCGCCCTGCAACCCGCTGACGACGACGGTCTGCCCCTGCCCGGAACGGTCCCGCTCGTGCAGCGCGGCGGCGATGGCCAGCGCCAGCGTGTTGGCCTGCCCGTAGTGCGCTTGGGGCGACACCAGGTGCACCGGCACGTCGTCGTACGAGGCCTGCTCGAACGCGATGCCGGTCAGGCCGGCCAGCAGGTGGTGAGACGCGGGGAGCGAGCTCCAGCGTCCCCGTTCTCCGTACGGCGGCGCCCAGGCGTGGATCAGCCGCTCGTGCGCGCGGGTCAGCGTGCGCCCGTCGAGCCCCCGGCGTTCGAGCTCATCGGGTGACGAGTCGAAGATCACCACGTCCGACTCGCCGATCAAACGCCGTACGGCGGCCAGCTCGTCGGGGTCGTCGAGGTCGAGCACGACGCGCGTCTTGTTGCGATGCCACGCGAGGAAGCCAGGCTCGTCACGCCCGCGCTCGTCGTCGGTGGCATCGACCCTCACCACGTGGGCACCGAGATCGCCGAGATGCATCGCGGCCATGGCGCCCGCGCGGCCACCAGAGCAGTCGAGCACCCGAACTCCCGCGAACGCCGTCACCGTTCGATCTCCTCTCTGCGGCCTGGACATGTACGAAGGAGCATTCTCTCCGACCTACCGGGTGCGGGACGGACCACGTCGGGCACATGGCGGTGACCGAGAGCAGGGCGGAAGCACCCGTGAAGGTTCCGCTCACCAAGACAGCCACCGCGGCCGCCCAGGTCGACGCGGCACTGGCCGGGCTGCCGGCCAAGATGGCGACGACGTTGCCGGCGATCAAGCACGCCGCGCCGCACGCGCGGGTGGTCGTGCTCCCCTACCTGCGCGTGATGCCGGCGTCGGCGTCGCCGTGCCCGCCGAGCGTGCCGATCGAAGCTGCCGACCTTCGCTTCCTCGTGGACTTCGGTCAGCGGCTGTACACCGTCATCAAGCAGGCGGCCGCGGCCGCCAAGGTCGACTTCGTCGACTCCTACGCCCCCAAGGGGCACGACGCCTGCGCCGCGCCCGCGCGCCGCTGGGTCGAGGGCGAGGTGCCCGCCTCCTCCGCGTTCATGTTCCACCCCAACGCGGCCGGGATGAAGGCGCAGGCGACCATGCTCGTCAAGCGGTTGCGGTCGCAGTCGTAGCGCCGACCCGATCGGACGCCGAGGTCACTCGAGCTCGTTGGCCTCGTCGACCTGCTCCAGGAACTTGCGGATCTCCGAGGCGCGGAAGCGGCGATGGCCGCCGAGGGTGCGGATCGCGGAGATCTTGCCGGCGCGCGCCCAACGGGTGACCGTCTTGGGATTCACCCGGAACATGGCGGCGACTTCCGACGGGGTGAGCAGTTGTTCGGGCTCGGGAGCGGGGTTCTGGGGCATGACGTCCTCGCAGTCGATACGGATCCTCGCCGGGGGAACGGGGAGGGATCGGTCCCGTATGTGCAGAGTAGCAGCTTCCGTGCCCTTCGGGCGGGTGATCCGTCCCCGGTTCAGTCGGTGATATTTACCCGTCCGCGACCATCTGACACCTCTCCGACCACCCACGCTTCGTGGCCGGCCGACCGCACAGAATCCAGCGTATCGAAGCGGCTCTCCGGCGCGACGACGGCCAGCATCCCGAGGCCGAGGTTGAACACGTGGGTCATCTCGTCGTCGGGCACGTCGCCCGCGGCCTGGATCTCGGCGAAGACCCGGGGTTCCTCCCACGCGCGGCGGTGCAGCACGGCGTCACAGTGGCCGGGGAGCACGCGGGCGAGGTTGTCGGGCAGACCGCCGCCGGTGACGTGCGCGAACGCGTGCACATCGACCCGTTCGCGTAGCTTCCGCATCGCGGGCGCGTAGATCACGCTCGGGCGGATCAGCTCGTCGGCCAACGAGTGGTGCGCGCCCTTCCACGCAGGATCGTCGAGGCGGCGACCGGCGCGTTCGAGCAGCGCCTTGCGGGCGAGCGAGTAGCCGTTGCACCGCAGCCCCGGACTGGCGAACCCGACCACGACGTCGCCCGGCTTCACCTGGGCCGGAAGCACGCGCGCGCGTTCGACCACTCCGACCGCGAAGCCGACGAGGTCGAACTCACCGGGCTCCATGAGATCGGGGTGCTCCGACATCTCCCCGCCGAGCAGCGCACACCCGGACTCGACGCACCCGCGCGCCACGCCGGCGACGATGTCGTCGACGATCTCGGGCACGAGCTTGCCGATCGAGATGTAGTCGAGGAAGAAGAGCGGCTCGGCGCCCTGCACCGCGATGTCGTCGACCGACATCGCCACGAGGTCGATGCCGATGGTGTCGTAGCGACCGGTGAGGCGCGCGATCAGCGACTTGGTGCCCACGCCGTCGGTCGACGACACGAGCAGCGGGCGCTCGAACGGCTTGGCATCGAAGGCGAAGAGGCCACCGAACCCACCGACGTCGCCGACCACCTCGGGCCGGAACGTCGCCCGCACGTGCTGCTTGATCAACTCGACGGCCCGTTCGCCGGCCGCGATGTCGACACCGGCGCCCCGGTACGTCAGTGGTCCGGTCGGCTCACCGGCTCCCGTCCCCGTCATCGAGTTGCAGGGGCGGGGGCGGCGGAGTCGTCCTCCAGGGCGAGCTTGGAGTCGGAGAGGGGCACCGGCACGGGGTAGCGGCCCGAGAGGCAGGCGGTGCAGAACGAGTCGGACGACGCGCCGGTCGCCGTGGTGAGACGGTCGAGCTCGAGGTAGGCGAGCGAGTCGACCCCGAGGAAGTCGCGGATCTCACCCACCGACATGTCGGCGGCCAGCAGCTCCGACCGGCTCCCGGTGTCCATGCCGTACGAGCACGGCCACTTGTACGGCGGCGACGAGACGCGGAAGTGCACCTCCGCGGCGCCCGCCTCGCGCAGCATCTGCACGACCTGACGGGTGGTGGTGCCGCGCACGATGGAGTCGTCGACCACCACGAGCTTCTTGCCGCGGATGTTCTCGGGGAGCGGGTTGAGCTTCAGCCGCACACCCTGCCCGCGCTGCTTCTGGTTCGGCTGGATGAACGTGCGGCCGACGTAGCGGTTCTTCACCAGGCCGTCCCCATAAGGGATGCCGGCCGCGCGCGCGTAGCCCTGCGCGGCGGGGATGCCCGACTCGGGGACCGGCATGACCATGTCGGCGTCGACCGGCGCCTGGCGGGCGAGCTCCTCGCCCATGCGCTGGCGCGCCGCGTGCACGCTCTTGCCGTAGAGCGTGGTGTCGGGCCGGGCGAAGTACACGAACTCGAAGAGGCAGAGCTTGGGGTCGGGCTCGGCGAAGCGGTCGGTGTGCACGCCGGACGCGTCGATCACGATCATCTCGCCCGGCTCGACCTCGCGCACGAAGTGCGCCCCGACGATGTCGAGCGCGGCGGTCTCGCTGGCCAGCACCCAACCGCCCTCGACCCGCCCGAGCACCAGCGGCCAGAAGCCGTGTGGGTCGCGCACGCCGATGAGGTGCGCCTCGTCCATCATCACGAACGAGAAGCCGCCGGCCAGCTGGGGCAGCACCTCCAGGAGCGCACGCTCGAGGTCGCGGCCGTCGGAACGGCCCTCGGCCGCGTAGGCGTGGGCGATGAGCTCGGCGACCAGCGCGGAGTCGGTGGTGGAATCGAGGCCGGTGTCGCCGGGCACCAGGCCCGGCAGCATGCCCAGGCGCTCGGCGAGCTCGACGGTGTTGGTGAGGTTGCCGTTGTGGCCCAGGGCGAAGCCGGCGTCACCCACCGACCGGTAGACCGGCTGGGCGTTGCGCCAGCTGCTCGACCCGGTGGTGGAGTACCGCACGTGACCGATGGAGAGGTGGCCGTCGAGCGGGGCCAGGCGCCGCTCGTCGAACACCTGGGTCACCAGGCCCATGTCCTTGGACACGGTGATGGTCTGGCCGTCGCTCACCGCGATCCCGGCCGACTCCTGGCCCCGGTGCTGGAGCGCGTACAGACCGAGGTACGTGAGGTGGGCGACGGCCTGGCCGGGCGCGTACACGCCGAACACGCCGCAGGCGTGACCGATCTGGGGGTCGTTCACCGGCTCCGTCTCCCACGCACCCCGAGGTCAACCCCCATTCCACGGGGTCGATTCCCGACCGATGCTACCGGTCGGGCGTCGGCCGGCCGAGGGCGGCCGGGAGGGCGTCGCGCCAGGCGTGGGTGGCATCGACGAGCGCGACCGAGAAGGCGCCGTCGGCCTCGAGGCGGTCACCGCCGGCGGTGCCGAGACGTTGGGCGGGGACGTTGGCCGCCCGGGCCCGCTCGACGAGGGCGTCGGCACCGGCGGGATCGACGGCGAGGACGACCCGGGACGCCGACTCCGAGAACCAGGCCAGCGCCGGGACCAGCTCGGACCGCAACGCGACCCGGAACCCGCACCCGCCGGCGACCGCCATCTCGGTCAGGGTGACGGCCAGGCCGCCGTCGGAGACGTCGTGCACGCCGCGCACCGCGCGCCGGGTGACCAGGTCGCGCACGAAGTCGTGCAGCGCCACGGCGGTGTCGAGATCGGCGGCCGGCGGTGTCCCGCCCCGCAGACCGTGGAGGTGGGCCCATTCCGACCCGCCGAGCTCGGGCGCGGTGTGGCCGAGGACGACGAGCGCGTCACCGTCGTGCAGCTCGGCCGGCGGCGGCACGGAGGTGAGCTCCTCGATGAGCCCGACCACGCCGATCACCGGGGTGGGATCGATGTCGCGGCCGCGCGACTCGTTGTAGAAGCTGACGTTGCCGCCGACGACCGGTACGGAGAGCGCCCGGCACGCGTCGCTCATGCCGTCGACCACCTCGGCGAACTGCCACATCACCTCCGGGTGCTCGGGGTTGCCGAAGTTCAGGCAGTTCACCAACGCCTTCGGTACCGCGCCGACGCAGGCGAGGTTGCGAGCGGCCTCGATCACGGTGAGGCGGGCGCCGGTGTAGGGATCGAGCGCGCAGAACCGCGCCTGGCCGTCGGTGGTGAGCGCGAGGGCGCGCGACGTGCCTTTCAACCGGAGCACCGACGCGTCGCCGCCGGGCGCGACCACGGTGTTGAGGAACAGCTGGTGGTCGTACTGCCGGTACACCCACGACTTGTCGGCGATGTTCGGTGACGCCAGCACGGCGAGCAATTCCTCCGACAGGTCCGTGCCCGACGGGAACCGCGGCGCGAGCACCGACGCGGGGTCGTCGGCGTGGAGCGCGGCGCGCTCGGGCGGCGCGGTCGCGGGCCGGTCGTACACGGGACCGTCGCCGAGACTGGCGACCGGGACGTCGGCCACCGGCTGCACGTCGGACGACCGCGCGGGTGGCGCGTCGCCGCGCGGGACCGGCGGGTTCCCGCCCGGCACGCCCACCGCGTCGAACAGGCCGTCGTACACACGGAACCGCGCGGTGTCGGTGACCCGGCCGATGACCGAGGCCCGGATCTCCCAGCGGCGACACAGGTCGAGCACCGCGTCGAGGTTGGCGGGGGTGACGATGGCGAGCATGCGCTCCTGGCTCTCCGACGTCATCACCTCGACGCCGTTCATGCCCGGCTCGCGCTTGGGCATGCGGGCGAGGTCGACGTCCATGCCCGCGCCGGTCTTCGCCGCCGTCTCCGACGCCGCGCACGAGATGCCGGCGGCGCCGAGGTCCTGCACGCCCACGGCGAGGCCGGCGTCGAGCAGCTCGAGGCAGGCCTCGATGAGCCGCTTCTCCTCGTAGGGATCGCCCACCTGGACCGACGGCCGCTTGGCCTCGTCGCCCTCGGAGAAGCCGGCGGAGGCCAGCACGCTCGCCCCGCCGATGCCGTCGCGCCCGGTGGCCGAGCCGAGGAGCACGGCGACGTTGCCGACACCCTCGGCCTTCGCCAGCACCAGCCGGTCGACCGGCAGCACGCCGAGGCACAGCACGTTGACGAGCGGGTTGTCGCGGTAGCACTCGTCGAACACCACCTCGCCGCCCACCGTGGGGACCCCGACCGCGTTGCCGTAGCCACTGATGCCGGCGACGACGCCCTCGAGGAGGTAGCGGGTGCGGGGGTCGTCGAGCGGCCCGAAGCGCAGTGGGTCCATCAGCGCGATGGGCCGCGCACCCATGGAGAAGACGTCGCGGATGATCCCGCCGACGCCGGTGGCCGCGCCCTGGTAGGGCTCCACCGCCGACGGGTGGTTGTGGCTCTCGATGCGGATGGCGACCGCGAGGCCGTCGCCGACGTCGATCACCCCCGCGCCCTCGCCCGGACCGACGAGGACCCACGGTGCCTCGGTGGGGAAGCGACCGAGGTAGCGCTTCGACGACTTGTACGAGCAGTGCTCCGACCACATCACCGCGTACATCGCGAGCTCGAGCTCGGTCGGGTCGCGCCCGAGCAGCTCCACGATCGCGTCGAGCTCGTCGTCGGTGAGTCCGAGTTGCCGGTGGACGGGCTCCGGCTGCCGCGTGCTGGCGCTGCTCATGGGATCGAGTCGCATCGTAGCGAAGCACCTCTTTGACGCATGACCTGAACAAGTCATGTTCGCCATTACAGAAATAGCGATCCGGGTGATAGACAGAAAGGACGGGCGTCGACCGACCGATTCACGGGAGAGAGAGCCATGGCCAAATCCACCACTCGCACGATGAGCGCCCAGCACAAAGCGGCGCTCGCCGAAGGCCGCTCCGAGGGCCGAGCGGTGAAGAACTACCTGGAGGCCTTGCAGCAGAACCGCCCGCGGCGGGGCCGGCGGCGCACGCCCGATTCCATCAAGAAGCGCCTCAGTGCCATCGACGCCGAGTTCGGCGACGTCTCGGCCCTCCAACAGCTCCAGTTGGTCCAGGAGCGGATGGACCTCCAGAAGGAGTTGGAGGCGATGGACACCAAGGTCGACCTGTCGGCACTCGAGTCGGATTTCGTGAAGACGGCGTCGAAGTACGCCGCGCGCAAGGGCATCTCCTACGCGGCGTGGCGAGAGCTCGGCGTCCCGGCCGACGTGCTCAAGAAAGCGGGGATCTCGAGGGGTTCGTGAGCTCCGCCACGCGAGTGACGCCGGAACAGGAGGCGAGCAGCGACTCGAGCAGGACGACCCCGTCGGCGCTGCCGAGCAGGGCGTCGCTGGCCCGCTCCGGGTGCGGCATGAGGCCGACGACGTTGCCCGCCTCGTTGCTGATGCCGGCGATGTCGTCGAGGCTGCCGTTGGGGTTGTCGACGTAGCGGACCACGATGCGATCGTCGGCCCGGAGGCGCGCCAGCGTCTCGGCGTCGCACACGTAGTTGCCCTCGAAGTGGTTGATCGGGATCCGCAGCCTCGCGCCGCGCGCGGCCCGGTTGGTGAGCACCGAGCGGGTGCTCACCACCTCGAGCTCGACCGTGTCGCACACGAACGTGAGCCCGGCGTTCTTCTGCAGCGCCCCGGGGAGCAGGCCCGCCTCGGTGAGCACCTGGAAGCCGTTGCAGATGCCGACGACGGGGCCACCGGCGGCGGCGTGCTCCGCGACCGCGTCCATCACCGGCGAGAAGCGGGCGATGGCGCCGGTGCGCAGGTAGTCGCCGTGGGCGAACCCGCCCGGCACGACCACCGCGTCGACCTCGCGCACCGTGCGATCGCCGTGCCAGAGCAGCTCGGCCTCGCCGCCGAGCGCCTCGACGGCCCACTGCACGTCGAGCTCGCAGTTCGTGCCCGGGAACACCACCACCCCGACCCGAGCGCTCACGCTTCCCCGCTCTCGGCGCTTCGCACCGAGCCGCTCAGGCCCCGCTCCGTTGCGAGCCGGGATACCCGGCTCGCCGCCACTCCGCTCACGAGGCGGGTACCACCTCGTCGACCTCCACCGTGTAGCGCTCGATCACGGGGTTGGCCAGGATCCGCTGGCACATCTCGTCGACCTGCGCCCGCGCCGCGGCCTCGGAGTCGGCGTCGAGCACCAGGCGGATGGTCTTGGCGATGGAGACCTCGCTCACGTTGGCGTACCCGAGCGCGGGGAGCGCGCGCTCGACGGTCGCGCCCTGCGGATCGAGCACGCCGGGGAGGTGGGTGACGTCGATGCGGGCCGCGAACCTCATTCGTCGTCTCCGTACCAGGTGTCGAAGCTGTTGCCGCTCACCTGCTCGTAGGCCTCGACGTAGCGGGCCCGCGTGCCCGCGATCACCGACGCCGGCATGTGTGGCACCGGCGGCTCCTGGTTCCACCCGATCGACAGGTAGTAGTCGCGCACGTACTGCTTGTCGAACGACGGCGGCGACGTCCCGACGACGTGGTCGTCGGCGCTCCAGTAGCGCGACGAGTCGGGCGTCATCATCTCGTCGATCACCACGAGTCGCTCGTCGACCAGCCCGAACTCGAGCTTGGTGTCGGCCAGGATGAGCCCCCGCTCGGCGGCGTGAGCGGCGCCGTACCGGTAGACGGCGAGCGTGACGTCGCGGAGCTCCTCGAAGAGGTCGGCGCCCACCACCTCGGCGGCCTCGGTGTCGGAGAGCGGGAGGTCGTGGCCGCTGACGGCCTTGGTGGTGGGCGTGAAGATCGGCTCCGGGAGCCGCTCGGCCTGGCGGAGCCCGCCCGGGAGCGGGCGGCCCCGCACCGTGCCCGTCTCCTGGTAGTCGGACCATGCGGCCCCGAACAGGTACCCCCGTGCGACGCACTCGAGCCGGACCGGCTGGGCCGCCTGCACCAACATCGCCCGGCCGGAGATGTCGGGGCCCGCGGTCTCCGGGAAGTCGGTGGGGTCGGACGACACCAGGTGGTTGCGGGCCAGGTGCGCGGTCTGCTCGAACCAGAACGTCGACAGCGCGGTGAGGACCCGCCCCTTGTCGGGGATGAGGTCGGGGAGCACGACGTCGAACACCGAGATGCGGTCGGACGCCACGACCAGCATGCGGTCGTGGTCGACCTCGTAGAGCTCGCGCACCTTGCCGCTGTAGTGGTGGGGAAGAGAGAGCTTGCTCACGGCACCGCCGGGTCCGTGCCCGTCGGACCTGGGAGCGGCGCCAGATCGTCGAGGGCGGCGAAGATGCGGTCGACGTTCGCCAGCGCGCCGGTGAGGTCGAAGCACGCGGCGAGCCGCTCGTCGCCGAGCGCGTCGAGGACGGCGGGGTCCTCGCGCAGGACGTCGAGGAACGGCCGGCGCGACTCCCACGTGGCCATGGCGTTCCGCTGCACGGCGCGGTACGCGTCGTCGCGCGTCATGCCCGACTCGACCAACGCGAGGAGCACCGGCTGGCTGAACACGAGCCCGTACGACGCGTCGAGGTTCTCCCGCATTCGCTCGGGGTAGACGTGCATCCCCTCGACGATGCTGCGGAACTTCACCAGCACGTAGTACGCGAGCTGCAACGAGTCGGGGAGGATGATGCGCTCCACCGACGAGTGCGAGATGTCGCGCTCGTGCCACAGCGCGACGTTCTCGAGCCCGGCCTGCAGATTGCCGCGCAGCACGCGGGCGAGGCCGCTGAGCTGCTCGGCCTTCACCGGGTTGCGCTTGTGCGGCATCGCGCTCGAGCCCTTCTGGGCGCCGGCGCGGAAGGGCTCCTCCACCTCGCGCACCTCGGTGCGCTGGAGGTGGCGGATCTCGGTCGCGAAGGCCTCGACGGTGGCACCCACCGACGCGCACGCGTAGAGCAGCTCGGCGTGCCGGTCGCGGGCGATGACCTGCGTGGCCGGCACCGGGACGAGCCCGAGCGCCTCGCACACGTAGGCCTCGACCGCGGGGTCGATGTTGGAGTACGTGCCGACGGCGCCCGACAGCTTGCCCACCGCGATGGCCCGGCGCGCTCGCAGGAGCCGTTCACGGTCGCGGTGCACCTGCATGGCCCAGAGCGCCAGCTTCGCCCCGAACGTGGTGGGCTCGGCGTGCACGCCGTGGGTGCGCCCGGCCATCGGCACCGCCCGGTAGGCATGGGCCTGGGCGCGGATCGCGTCCTCGAGCGCGGCGGCGGCGTCGAGCACGAGATCCATCGCCTGGACCAGCACCAACGACAGCGCGGTGTCGACGACGTCGCTCGACGTGAGGCCGTAGTGGAGCCATGAGCCGGCCGGCGCGCCGATGCGTTCCTGCACCACGTCGACGAAGGCGGCGACGTCGTGCTCGGTGGTGCGCTCCCGCTCGTGGACCTCGGACACGGTGAAATCCGCCCGTTCGCGGACCGTCACCGCGTCGGCGGCGGGCACCACCCCGAGCTTGGCCCAGGCCTCGGTGGCGAGGATCTCGACCTCCAGCCAGGCGCGGAATCGGGCCTCGTCGGTGAAGAGGCCGGCGATCTCAGGCAGTGCGTAGCGCTCTATCAAGGGGGCCCTTCCTCCTGCCGAACACTCTACGAGCCGGAAACGGCACGGACCCGCCCTTGGGCGTGTCCGCAGGTCAAAATTGGTGGGCGAGGCGATCAGGACGAGGAGGGCTCGGGGGTGATGAACTGCGCCAAGCACTGGACCGAGCACGCCGTCGCGCAATGCGACGAATGCGGCCAGCACTGGTGTGCAGTGTGTCTCGTCCCTCCGCCCAAGGACGGCGACCCGCTGCGCTGCATCCCCTGCTCGCTGGTCATCGCCGGGGTGCGGACCCGCCGTCGGGTCCGCTGAGCCACGGTGCGGGCTCCGAGCCCGCTTCGGTGGCCGCCGCGGCGGCGGCGATGTCGCCGCGGAGCTGCATGCCGTCCCAGGCGATCAGGCCGGCCGCTTCGTAGGCGCGCGTGCGCGCCACCGACAGGTCGGGGCCCGTTCCGGTGACGGCGAGCACGCGCCCCCCGGCGGTGCGGAGCGTGCCGTCGGCATCGCGCGCGGTCCCCGCGTGGAAGATCGTGACCTCGTTCACCGCGGTGGCGACGTCGAGACCGGAGATGGCGTCGCCGGTCCGCGCCGAGGCCGGGTAGCCCGCGCCGGCCAGCACGACGGTCACGCACGCCAGGCGGGCGAACTCCACCGCGAGCGGTTCGCCGGCGGCCGCCGCCCGCAGCAGCTCGGCGAAGTCGGAGGCGACGCGGGGCAACACCACCTGGCACTCGGGATCACCGAAGCGCACGTTGTACTCGATCACCTTGGGGCCGTCGGCGGTCAGCATCATCCCCGCGTAGAGCACGCCCCGGTAGTCGACGTCGTGCGCGGCCAGCCAGTGCAGCGTGGGTCGCACCGCACGGGCCATGACGTCGTCGACCACGGCGGGTCCTGCGATCGGCACGGGTGAGTAGGCGCCCATGCCGCCCGTGTTCGGCCCGGTGTCGCGCTCACCGATGCGCTTGAAGTCCTGCGCCGGTGCCAGCGCGACCGCGCCGTCGGGATCGCCGTTGCACACGACGAGCAGCGAGAGCTCGGGCCCGGTCAGACCCTCCTCGATCACGAGGGTGCGCCCGGCGTCGCCGAACGCCTCGCCGGAGAGGTAGGCGCGGACGGCATCGCGTGCGTCGGGGAGCGATTCGGTGACCACGACGCCCTTGCCCGCGGCGAGGCCGTCGGTCTTCACGACGTAGGGCGGCGCGAACTCCTCGAGGAAGGCGAGGGCACGGTCGACGTCGTCGGCACCGAACGCCGCGTGACGCGCGGTCGGCACGCCGGCGGCGGCCAGCACCTCCTTCATCCACGCCTTCGAGCCCTCGAGCCGGGCGCCGGCCGTGCCGGGCCCGAACGCGAGGCGGCCCCGGGCCCGGACCGCATCGGCGACGCCGGCGACGAGCGGGCCCTCGGGACCGACGACGACCAGGTCGACGTCGAGGTCGTCGCCGAGCTGCGCCACCGCGGCGGCGTCGGACGGGTCGACGGCGAAGCACAGCGCGTGCGCGGCGATCCCCGGGTTGCCGGGCGCGGCGAACACCTCGGGCGCGCCCGGCGCGCGTTGCAACGCCCACACCAGGGCGTGCTCGCGCCCGCCCGAGCCGACGACGAGGATCCTCACTCCGACGCGGCGACCGGAGACCGGAGGGAGCGGCGGGAGCGGAGGCGGCTCGCCCGCGAGCGGATCATGCGGCGCGGGGGAGGACGACCGTCTGCGCGCGATCGGGGCCGACACCCACGAAGCTGATGGGCACGCCCACGACCTCCTCCACGAAGCGGAGGTAGTCACGCGCCTCGTCGGGAAAGTCCTCGACGCGCGCGCACTGGTCGATGTCGCACTGCCACCCGGGCAGGGTCTCGTAGACCGGGCGCACCTTGTGCAGCACCGACTGGTGGTACGGCACGTGGTCGTAGCGCGTGCCGTCCTCACCCTCGTAGGCCGACGCACACCGCGAGCTCGGGGAACGGTGCGAGCACGTCGAGCTTGGTGATCGCGATCTCGCTGCACGAGTTCAGCCGCACGGCGTGGCGCAGCATCACCAGGTCGAGCCAGCCCGGCCGGCGGCGACGACCGGTGTTGGTGCCGAACTCGTGGCCACGCTCGACCAGGACGTCGCCCACGGGATCGCCGTCGAACAGCTCGGTGGGGAACGGACCGCTGCCCACGCGGGTCACGTAGGCCTTGGCCACGCCGATGACCCGCTCGATCGCGCGGGGCCCGACGCCGGCGCCGGTGCACACGCCGCCCGCGATCGGGTTCGACGAGGTGACGAACGGATACGTGCCGTGGTCGAGGTCGAGGTACGTGGCCTGCGCGCCTTCGAACAACACCGGGCGACCGGCGTCGAGCGCCTCGTGGACCAGGTGCACGGTGTCGTCGATCATGGGCTCGAGGCGCGGGACCATGGCCAGGTACTGCGCGGCGATCTGGTCGGCATCGAGCGGCAGGCGGTTGTAGACCTTCGCCAGCACGCCGTTCTTCTCGCGCAGCGCGAGGTCGAGCTTCTCGCGGAAGATCTTGGCGTCGAGCAGGTCCTGCACCCGCAGGCCCACGCGCAACGCCTTGTCGGCGTACGCGGGGCCGATGCCGCGCTTGGTGGTGCCGAGCTTGTTCTTGCCCAGGAAGCGCTCGGTGACGCGGTCGAGCTCCTGGTGGTACGGCATGATCAGGTGCGCGTTGCCCGACAGCTTCACGCGCGACGTGTCGACGCCCTTGCCCGCGAGCATGTCGAGCTCTTCGATCAGGACCGCGGGATCGACGACGACACCGTTGCCGATGATCGTGGTGACGTGCGGGTAGAGCACGCCGCTCGGCACGAGCTGCAACGCGAAGACCTCGCCGTCGACCACGATGCGGTGTCCGGCGTTGTGGCCGCCCTGGTAACGGACGACCAGGTCGCTCTCCTGCGCCAGGTAGTCGGTGAAGCGGCCCTTGCCCTCGTCACCCCACTGGGTGCCGACGATCACCGTGCCCGGCACGATTGCCCCCCACGTAACGCAACATCAGGTGTCACGTTGAGAGGAGCGTAGTCGACCCCTCCCGAACATCCGTCAGTAGACCCCCGCATGTGACAGTCAAGTGACGGATGTTCGTTCCTGGGCGCTGCTGAAGGTCAGGCTGCCGTCGGGGGAGGCGTCCACGACGACGGTGTCGCCGTCGTGGTACTCGCCCTTGAGCAGCGCCAACGCGATCGGGTCGCTGACCTCGCGCTGGATCACCCGCTTCAACGGCCGGGCCCCGAAGTCGGGGTCGTAGCCGGTGCTGGCGAGGTGGGCCAGGGCGGTGTCGCTGAGCTCGAGGCCCAGGTTGCGCTCCGCCAGCCGCAGCCGCAGCTGCTCCACCTGCAGCCCGACGATGCGCTCGATGTGCGCCTCGCCCAGCCGGTGGAACACCACGATCTCGTCGATGCGGTTGAGGAACTCGGGCTTGAAGTGGTCGCGCACCGCGTTCATCACCACCGCCTCGTCGGCGCCACCCCCCAAATTGCTCGTCATGATGAGCACGGTGTTGGTGAAGTCGACGGTGCGGCCCTGCCCGTCGGTGAGCCGGCCGTCGTCGAGCAGCTGCAACAGCACGTTGAACACGTCGGGGTGCGCCTTCTCGATCTCGTCGAGCAGCACGACCGCGTACGGCCGACGCCGCACCGCCTCGGTGAGCTGACCACCCTCCTCGTAGCCGACGTAGCCGGGAGGCGCGCCGACGAGACGCGACACGTTGTGCTTCTCCTGGTACTCCGACATGTCGATCCGGACCGTCGCCTTCTCGTCGTCGAAGAGGAAGTCGGCGAGCGTACGGGCCAGCTCGGTCTTGCCGACACCGGTCGGGCCGAGGAACAGGAACGAGCCGATCGGGCGGTTGGGGTCCGACAGCCCGGCACGCGACCGACGGATGGCGTTCGCCACCGCGCGGACCGCGTCGTCCTGGCCGATCACCCGCGCGTGCAGCACGTCCTCCATGCGCACGAGCTTGCTCATCTCGCCCTCCATGAGCCGGCTCACGGGAATGCCGGTCCACTTGGCGACGATCTCGGCGACGTCCTCCTCGTCGACCTCCTCCTTCAGCATCTGCTGCTCGGACTGGAGCTCGTCGAGGCGCTGGGTCTTCTGCGCGATCTCGGTGTCGAGCTCACGCATGGTGCCGTAACGCAGCTCCGCGGCCTGCTCGAGGTTGCCCTCGCGCTCGGCCTTCTCGGCCTCGTTGCGGGCGTTCTCCAGCCGTCCCTTGAGCTCGCGGATCTCGGCGATGGCGTCCTTCTCGTTCTGCCAGTGCGCGACCATCGCGTCGCGCTCCTCGGCGAGCGATGCCAGCTCCTCCTCGATGGCGGCGAGCCGCTGCTTCGACTGCTCGTCGGTCTCCTTGGCCAGCGCCGCCTTCTCGATCTCGAGCTGACGGATGCGCCGCTCGACGACGTCGATCTCGAACGGCATCGAGTCGATCTCGATGCGCAGCCGCGAGGCGGCCTCGTCGATGAGGTCGATGGCCTTGTCGGGGAGCTGACGGGACGAGATGTACCGGTGCGAGAGCACTGCGGCCGCGACCAGCGCGGCGTCCTGGATGCGGACCCCGTGGTGCACCTCGTAGCGCTCCTTGAGCCCGCGCAGGATGGCGACGGTGTCCTCGACCGACGGCTCGCCCACGTAGACCTGCTGGAAGCGGCGCTCGAGTGCCGGGTCCTTCTCGACGTACTTGCGGTACTCGTCGAGGGTGGTGGCGCCGATCATGCGCAGCTCGCCACGCGCCAGCATCGGCTTGATCATGTTGCCGGCGTCGACCGCGCCTTCGGCGCCGCCCGCACCGACGATCGTGTGCAGCTCGTCGACGAACGTGATGATCTCGCCGTCGCTGTCGCTGATCTCCTTGAGGACGGCCTTCATGCGGTCCTCGAACTCGCCGCGGTACTTCGCGCCCGCGATCATCGCTCCGATGTCGAGCGCGATCAGGCGCTTGTTGCGCAACCCCTCGGGGACGTCGCCCTCCACGATGCGACGGGCCAGACCCTCGGCGATGGCGGTCTTGCCCACGCCGGGCTCTCCGATCAGCACCGGGTTGTTCTTCGTGCGACGCGACAGCACCTGGATGACGCGTCGGATCTCCTCGTCGCGCCCGATGACCGGGTCGAGCTTGCCCTTGCGGGCGTCCTCGGTGAGATCGCGCCCGTACTTCTCGAGCGCCTGGTACTGCTCCTCCGGGTTCTCGCTGGTGACCCGGTGGCTGCCCCGGACCTCCTGGAGCGCGCCCAGCACCGCCTCATGGGTGACGCCGAGGCCGCGGAGGAGGTCGCCCACGCCGCCGACGACCTCGCTCATCGCCAGCAGCAGGTGCTCGGTCGACAGGTAGTCGTCGCCGAGGGTCGAGCGCTCGGCGTCGGCGGCCTCGAGGACGCGGTAGGCGTCCGCCGAGAGCTGGGCCTGCTGGGCCGTCTCGCCGTAGACCTTGGGCACGCGCGAGAGCGCGTCGTCGACGCGGTCGCGGACCGCCTTGGCGGAGACGCCGATGCGCTCGAGCACCGGCAGCACCACGCTCTCGGGCTGGCTCACCAGGGCCGCGAGCAGGTGCTCGGGCGTCACCTGGGAGTGGTTCAGCTCGCGCGCCAGGGCCTGGGCGGCACCGAGCGCCTCGCCGGACTTGCGGGTCAGCTTGTTGGGGTCGAGCGGCATGCCTCTACCTCGGAGTCGACGGAGCGGTCCCCAAAGTTGACAACGACGCTATCAAGTTTATTCCGTGCTTCGGACCCGGACGTCAGCGCCGCGGCACCCGCGCCACCGCCCGGCTGACCGGCACGAGGTCACGGCGGTAGCTGCGGTGCACGTCGCGCACCGCGGTCTCGAGGTCGTGGCGGGCCCGGGCCAGCGCCGCTTCGAGGGCGGCGACCCGATCGTGGACCTCCTCGAGCTCGGCCTCGAGCTCCAGGATCCGGCGGACCCCGGCCAGGCTGACGCCCTCGTTGGTGAGCTCCTGGATGCGCTGGAGCAGCGCGATGTCGCGGTCGGAGTAGCGCCGGCTGCGGCCCTCGGTGCGGCTCGGCTCGATGAGGCCCTTCCGCTCGTAGATGCGGAGCGTCTGCGGGTGGACACCGGCGAGCTCGGCCGCCACCGAGATGATGTAGAGCGCGCGCTCGTCGTCGTCCACGGACTACACCCCCAGGTGCTCGCGCGGGTTGCCCGGCAGCGAACCCGCGAGCTGCTCGACCGCGGCGCGGGCGTCGTCGTCGAGCTCGTGCGGGACGACGACGTCGAAGGTGACGAGCAGGGCGCCGGGGTCACCGGAGGAGCGCGGGATGCCGCGGCCGCGCACGCGGACGGTCTTGCCCGTCTGCGTGCCCGGCGGGACCTTCACCGTGACGGGCGCGTCGAGCGTGGGCACCTTGACCTGCGCGCCGAGCACCGCCTCCGGGAAGGTGATCGGCACCTTCACCGTGAGGTCCCACTTGCCGCTCCGGGCGAAGATCGGGTGCGGCGCGACGTGCACGACCACATAGAGGTCGCCGGGAGGCCCACCGTTGAGCCCGGGCGTGCCGCGGCCCTTGACCCGGATGCGCTGGCCGTCGTCGACCCCGGCCGGGATCCGCACCTTCACCGTGCGGGGACGCACCTCGATGCCCCGGCCCTTGCAGTTCTTGCACTTGTCCTTGATGACGGTGCCGCGGCCGCCGCAGGTGGGGCAGACCTCGGAGAACGAGAACGGTCCCTGGTCGACCGCCACCGAGCCCGCGCCGTTGCAGGTGGGACAGCGCTCGGGGAAGGTGCCCGGCTTGGCGCCGGTGCCGTTGCACACGTGGCACGGTGCCTCCGACGTGATGTTCACCGACGTGGTGACCCCGTGCACCGCGTCGAGGAAGTCGAGGTGCAGCTCGGTCTCGATGTCGTTCCCCCGCTGGGCCCCGACGGGTCCCGCGTTGCGACCACGTCGACCGCCGCGCCCGCCGAACAGGTTGCCGAACAACCCGCCGAGATCGCCCAGATCGCCGAGGTCCTCGACCCGCACGTTGCCGCCGAAGCCACCGAACCCGCCCGGCCCCGCCCCGCCGAAGCCGCCCGGACCACCGGGCCCGACGCCGGACGCGACCATCTCGCGCACCTGGTCGTACTCCTTGCGCTTCTCGGAGTCACCGAGCACGTCGTGCGCGGCGGAGATCTCCTTGAAGCGCTCCTCCGCGGACGTGTCACCGGAGTTGGCGTCGGGGTGGAACTGCTTCGCCAGCTTCCGGTAGGCGCGCGTGATCTCCTTCTCGGACGCGTCCGACGACACGCCGAGCTCGGCGTAGTAGTCCTTCTCGAACCACTCCCTCTGTGGCGCCATCTCATTCGCTCGCTCTCTGCGAGCCGGGATACCCGTCTCGCGGGCGTTCGCTCGCTGGCGAGCAGGCTCCGCTCGCTTCCGCTCGTCTCCGCCTGCCGCGTCGCGTGCGCCATCGTCACGACGATCATCACGTCAACCGCCGTGTGACACCCGGACCATCGCGGGGCGCAGCACGCGACCCTTCAACCGGTAGCCCGTCCGCATCGTCTCGGCGACGTGCGGCTCGCCCGTGCCCTGGTCCTGGAGGACGGCCTCGTGCTCGTTGGGGTCGAACGGTGTGCCGTCGGCCTCGATCCGCTCGAGGCCCGCCTTCTCGAGCACCGACACGAACTGCGTGCGGATGCCCACCACGCCGTTGCGCACCTTCTCGGCCTCGGGCGAGTCACTGCCGGCCAGGCTGCCGAGCGCGCCGTCGAACGAATCGAGGACCGGGAGGAGGTCCTCGACCAGCCGCTCGGTGGCGCGCTCGACGAGCGACGTCTGCTCACGCAGCACGCGCTTGCGGTAGTTCTCGAAGTCGGCCTGGACCCGGCGCAGCGTGTCGACGAGCTCGTTGCGCTCGCCCGACAGCTGGGCCAGATCCTCCTCGACCGCGGCCTGGGCCTCGGCCACCTCGAGCTCCTGGGGCGTGAGCTCGTCCTCGAACTCGTTCAGTCGATCGTCCACGCCGTCTCCATGGTTCGCTCAGTGCGCTCGCTCACGATGCTCACGCGGCCTCCATGGTTCGCTCACTGCTCGGCGGGATACCCGCCTCGCGACGCTCGCTCACGATGCTCACGCGCTCTGCTCACCGGGCTCGTCGACGATCTCGGCGTCGGCGACCTCGTCGTCGTCGGCCGCGGTCGCCCCGGCACCGCCGGGCGCACCGGCACCCGCGTCGGACGCGTTCTGCGCCTGCTGCGCCTGCGCGTACAGCCGCTGGGCGAACTCCTGGCTGACGTTGACCAGGCTCTCGTGACCGCGCTTGACCGCCTCGATGTCGGTCCCCGCCAAGGCGTCCTTCAACTCCTTGAGCGCGGCCTCCATCTTCTCCTTGTCGTCGGGCTGGACCTTGTCGGCCTGGTCCTTCAGGAGCTTCTCGGTCTGGAAGACGAGCGAGTCGGCGTTGTTCCGAACCTCGGCCTCCTCGCGGCGGACGCGGTCCTCCTCGGCGTGCGCCTCGGCGTCCTTCATCATCCGCTCGATCTCGTCCTTGCCGAGCGCGGTGCCACCGGTGATCGTCATCTGCTGCTCACGACCGGTGCCGAGGTCCTTCGCCGACACGTGCACGATGCCGTTGGCGTCGATGTCGAACGCGACCTCGATCTGCGGGACGCCCCGCGGTGCCGGCGGGATGCCGACGAGCTGGAACGTGCCCAGCAGCTTGTTCCGGTAGGCCATGTCGCTCTCGCCCTGCAGCACCTTGATCTCGACGCTGGGCTGGTTGTCGTCGGCGGTGGTGAACACCTCCGAGCGCTTGGTCGGGATCGTGGTGTTGCGCTCGATGAGCTTGGTCATGATCTGACCCTTGGTCTCGATGCCGAGCGACAGGGGCGTGACGTCGAGCAGGAGGATGTCCTTCACGTCGCCCTTGAGCACGCCGGCCTGCAGCGACGCACCGACCGCGACGGCCTCGTCGGGGTTGACGCCCTTGTCGGCGTCCTTGCCCGTGAGCTCCCGCACCAGGTCGGCGACCGCGGGCATGCGGGTGGAACCACCCACGAGGATCACGCGGTGGATCTCGTCCTTGGTGAGGCCGGCATCGCGGATGGCCTGCTCGAACGGCCCGCGGCACGACTCGAGGAGGTCGGCGGTGAGCTCCTGGAACTTCGCCCGGGTGAGCGAGAGGTCGAGGTGGAGCGGACCGTCGCTGGTGGCGGTGATGAACGGCAGGTTGATCGTGGTCTCCTGCAGCGAGGAGAGCTCGATCTTCGCCTTCTCCGCCGCCTCCTTCAGGCGCTGGACGGCCATCTTGTCGGCCGAGAGGTCGACGCCGTGCGCGTTCTTGAACTCGCTGACCAGCCAGTCCATGACCCGCTGGTCCCAGTCGTCACCGCCGAGGTGGGTGTTGCCGGCGGTCGACTTGACCTCGAACACGCCCTCGCCGAGATCGAGGATCGACACGTCGAACGTGCCGCCCCCGAGGTCGAACACGAGGATGGTCTGGTCGTTGTCCTTGTCGAGCCCGTAGGCCAGCGCGGCCGCGGTGGGCTCGTTGATGATGCGCAGCACCTCGAGGCCGGCGATCTCGCCCGCCTCCTTGGTGGCCTGGCGCTCGGCGTCGCCGAAGTAGGCGGGCACGGTGATCACGGCCTGGGTGACGGTGTCACCGAGGTAGGCCTCCGCGTCACGCTTCAGCTTCTGCAGGATGCGGGCGGAGATCTCCTGCGCGTTGTACGCCTTGCCGTCGATGTCGATCGACCAGTTGGTGCCCATGTGGCGCTTCACCGATCGGATGGTGCGGTCGGGGTTGGTGATGGCCTGGCGCTTGGCCACCTCGCCGACGAGGACCTCGCCGGTCTTGGAGAACGCGACCACCGACGGGGTCGTGCGTGAGCCCTCCGAGTTGGGGGCCACGACGGGCTCGCCGGCCTCGAGGACCGCGACGACTGAGTTGGTGGTGCCGAGGTCGATACCGACGGCCTTGGACATGGGCAGTGCCTCCTGCGGGCTTGGTGCAAGGGGGGTTGTACAGGGACGATGCTAGAAGCTTGAGTGTCTGGGTATCAACTTTGGGTGTCGGCAGGACATTCCCTGCACTTGACCGTCGGGGATAGATTTCTGCGATGGCGCGCCGTGACTCGTTCGTCGAGGCGCTGGCCACCGTCCCCCTCTTCTCCGCCTGCTCCAAGAAGGAGCTGCAGATGGTGGCGAAGTCGGCCGACCACCTGACCGTACCGGCGGGCCAGGCCGTGGTCACCGAGGGCGCCGCGGGCGCCGAGTTCTTCGTGATCCTCGACGGCCGGGCCCGGGTGGAGCGCCACGGACGGGAGGTCGCCAGCCTCGGCGCGGGGGCGTTCTTCGGCGACCTGGCCCTCCTCGACCGGGCCCCGCGCAACGCCAGCGTCATCGCCGACTCGGAGCTGGAGGTGGCCAAGCTCGGGCAGCGCGCGTTCGACGGGCTGCTCGACCACCCCGGCTTCTCGAAGAAGCTGCTCGCCGGTCTCGCGCGTCGTCTGCGAGAACAGGACGCGCGCAACCTCTGAACCCGTCACCCTTCGAGCGCTGAGCTCGACGAGCCCCCGACGCTCACTCCGTTCGCTCAGGTCGCCGCGGCGCGGTGATGGGCAGTAACTTTCCGCACGTGAAGCGCCTGAAGCTGCCGAAGCCGCACCAGCTCGTCCTCGTCGTCGGCGTGCTGGTCGCGCTCGGGACGCTGGCGTCGGGCATCGCCCCGCGGATCACCGAATGGGCCGACACCTCGCGCGTCTCGCGCGAGCCCGTTCGGTGGCGTGCCCGACCCCTTGTACTGGGCGTTCTACGCGACGGCCGCGGTCATGCTGTTCGTCTGTGCGTGGCTGGTCAGCCAGCGGGTCCGCAACTACGAGCGCGGCGCGCCCGACGACCGCCGCACCACCAAGGGCAACCTGCACCGCCGGATGCGCGACTTCCGGGCCGGGGTCTGGATGCAGACCCTCCTGCGCGATCCCGCCGCCGGCCTGATGCACTCCTTCATCTACTTCGGGTTCCTGTGGCTCTTCATCGCCACCGTCGTGCTCGAGCTCGACCACCAGCTGCCCGACAACCTGAAGTTCCTCCACGGCGGTGTGTACGAGGGCTACGCGTTCGCGGCCGACCTCGCCGGCGTCGTGTTCACCGTCGGCATCGTGTGGGCGATCGCCCGGCGCTACCTCGAACGGCCGTACCGGATCCGGATCAAGACCAAGCCGGAGGACGCGGTCATCCTCCTCACGTTCCTCGTGATCGCGCTCACCGGCTTCTTCACCGAGGCGCTGCGCATCGCGCAGGCCGGTCGTCCCGACTTCGAGAAGTGGTCGTTCGTCGGGTACCCGCTCTCGTCGCTCTTCGACTCGTGGTCGGCGAGCGGGCTCAACACCGCCCACGAGTGGCTGTGGGGCATCCACTTCGCCGCCTTCGTCGCGTTCCTGATCATCCTGCCGACCACGAAGCTCCGGCACATGATCACGTCGCCGATGAACATGTACCTGAAGGACCAGGACCGGCCCAAGGGCGCGATGAAGCCCATGCCGAACCTCATGGAGACCGATCTCGAGACCTTCGGCGCGGCGACGGTCGAGGACTTCACCTGGAAGCAGCTGTTCGACACCGACGCCTGCACCATCTGCGGGCGCTGCACCTCGGTGTGCCCGGCCCACGCGACCGGCAAGCCCCTCGATCCCCGCGAGATCGTGCTGAAGGTGGGCGAGGTGATGGCCGCCACCGGCGACCCGGTCGTGTCGCCGCCGGTGAGCGTCGCGCGCGGGATCACCATCACCGCCGACTCGGTGTTCGAGCGCGTCACGTCCGAGGAGCTGTGGGCATGCACCTCGTGCAAGGCGTGTGACGAGATCTGCCCGGTGAACATCGAGATCCTCGACAAGATCCTCGACATGCGCCGGTACCTCTCCCTCATGGAGAGCGACTTCCCGGCCGAGCTCGGCAACACGTACCGGGCGATGGAGAACTCGTCGAACGTGTACGGCATGAACCAGGGTGACCGGGGCAACTGGGCCGACGACCTCGACGGCGTCGAGATCGTCGAGGCCGGCTCGGGCGCCCTCGGCCACGAGTACCTCTACTGGATCGGGTGCGCGGGCTCCTTCGACGACCGCAACAAGAAGACGAGCCGCGCGGTCGCCAAGCTGCTGCAGCGCGCCGGCATCGACTTCGCCATCCTCGGCCCGAGCGAGCTCTGCACCGGCGATCCGGCCCGACGCTCGGGCAACGAGTACATCTTCCAGATGCTGGCCATGCAGAACATCGAGTCGCTCGAGGGGCTCGGTGTGCAGAAGATCATCACCCAGTGCCCGCACTGCTTCAACACGCTGAAGAACGAGTATCCGCAGCTCGGTGGCAACTACGAGGTGGTGCACCACTCGCAGCTCCTGAGTCAGCTCGTGTCGGACGGCCGCCTCTCCCTCGCGGGCGCCACGCTCGAGGAGCGGGTGACGTACCACGACAGCTGCTACCTCGGCCGCCACAACGACGTGTACCTCGCGCCGCGCAACGTGATCGGGCAACTCGGTGGCATCGAGGTCGTCGAGATGCCCCGCAACGGCACCCGGGGCATGTGCTGCGGCGCCGGCGGCGCCCGCATGTGGATGGAGGAGCGCGTCGGCAAGAAGGTGAACATCGAGCGCACCGAGGAGGCCCTCGGCACCGGAGCGGAACGCATCGCGGTGGCGTGCCCGTTCTGCTACGTGATGATGGACGACGGCGTGAAGGAGAAGGGCCGCGACGAGGAGGTCAAGGTCCAGGACATCGCCGAGCTGCTGCTCGAGGCGATCGAGACGGGTGAGCGCGCCCCGCGCCGCTCAGCGCGGAGTTCCGACCCGGCGTCTAGGACCTCACCCGGCGCGCGGGTGGCGGAAGCATTCGACGACGTGGTCGTCGACCAGCCCGGCCGCCTGCATGAACGCGTACGTCGTGGTCGGGCCGACGAAGCGGAAGCCGCGCCGCTTGAGCTCCTTGCTCAGCGCCTTCGACTCGTCCGTCGTCGCGGGCAGGTCCTCGAGGGCGCGCCAGTCGCCGACGATCGGGCGGCCGTCGACGAAGCTCCACACGAGGGTGTCGAAGCTGCCCTGTTCGGCCTGCACCTCGAGGATCCGCCGGGCGTTCTCGACCGTCGACTCGATCTTCCCCCGGTGGCGCACGATCGACGGGTCGGCCAGGAGCCGCTCGATGTCGTCGGCGGTGTACGTGGCGACCCGCGCCGGGTCGAACTCGGCGAAGGCGGACCGGTACCCGGCACGCTTGCCGAGGATCGTGCGCCAGCTCAGACCGGCTTGCGCGCCTTCGAGGGTGAGGAGCTCGAAGAGGGCGGCGTCGTCGTGGGTGGGTACGCCCCACTCGTCGTCGTGGTAGGCGACCATCGTCGGTTCGGTCCCGGCCCAGGCACACCGCGTCGGTTCGGGCACGGCTACCCGCGGTTCACCCAGAGGCTGAGCTGGTCGCCATCCCGGCGGCGCGGTGCACGGAAGTGCTTGCTCAACGTGAGCTGCTGCGCCTGGTAGTTCGAACCGAGCTCCTGGCCGTAGAGGAAGCTGGGCTCCGCCAGCATGCGCTCGAAGGTCAGCTGGCACACCTGCTGGAGTTGTTCGACCACGAACGGGACGTCGTGCACACGAACCTCCAGCGCCGCCCGGCTGCCCTTCAGCGTCCCGTCCGCACTCTGACCGAAGCCGGGATCGAAGAAGCCGGCGTAGTGCGTACGCAGCTCACCACTCGACGCGTCGTATGCGGTCATCTCGGCGGCGAAGTTCGCGGGCACGCGCACCGCCTCCGCCGACAAGAGGAGGTAGAACTCCTCCGGCTCCAGGATCACTCGAGGCGCCGACCGCTCACGTCGCACGGGATCCCAGAAGTCCTCGGGGGTGTAGTGGTCGGTGAGCGAGAGGTCGAGCAGCCGGCTGTTGCGGCGAGCGCGCAGGCCGACGACGCCGTCGCGGTCACCCTCGAGCTCGAGGCTCAGGAAGAGTCCGCCCGACCGGACCGGCACCCGGCTGTCGGGCACCGAGCCCCGCTCGGTGAACAACACCTGGTTGCGGGGGACGTCGGCGTCCGCGACCCGCGGCTCGCCCACCACGAGCCGGAGCTGGTTGAGGCACAACCCCGCCTTCACCCGCACCGTGAACGTGCGGGAGACCACTTCGAGGAACAGCGGACCGCGGTAGCCCGGGCGGATGTCGTCGAAGAACAGGCTGCGATCCGAGATGACCCTCGTGAAGATGTCGAGGCGTCCGGTGGAGCTCTTCGGATTCGCTCTGGCCTTGACGTTGTCGGGGAGCGCCAAGGCCTCGACGAGGGGGATGAGGTACGGACAGTCCGGCTCGAGCACCGCCCCCTCGGTGATGTCGAACTCCTCCAGGACGTAGTCCTGCAGCTTGGTCTCGACCGCCTCACGGTCGGGCAGGAAGCTCGCCTGGATCCGGTAGGCCTTGGTTCCCAGCCGGAGGTCGAGGCTTGCCGGCTGGACGTTCCTCGGAGGGATCGGGGTGCGCTTCGGCGTGCGCACGTACCCCGATTCGATGGCCCGTTCGATCCACTGCGCGGGGAGCACACCGGAGACGCCCGGCTCGATCTCGAAGCTCACCGGTGCCGCTCCGTCACGGACCGGACACTACCGTCGCCCCTTCGACGCCTCAGTCGTCGCCGCCGAGGTTGATGTTGCCGAGGTTGAAACGGCTGCCGGAGCTGCCGTCGCCGCCCGAATCGGTCGCCAGGTACGGCGACAGCGCGGCGGCCAGGTTGGGCAGCGGCATGGTCTGGAGCCAGACCTTGCCCGGACCGGTGAGCTTGGCCAGGAACAGCGCGTCGGCGCCGAACAGGATGTTCTTGATCCCCTTGATCCGCTCCAGCTCGAAGGCCATCCCCGCCTCGAACATCCCGACGTGGCCCGGGTGGACCTGGATGACCTCGCCCGGCGCGAGGTCGTAGTCGACGATCTCGCCGTCCAGCTCGATCCACGCCGGCCCGTTGCCCGAGACCTTCTGCAGGATGAACCCGGCGCCGCCGAAGAGACCGGCGCTGAACTTCTGCTGGAAGCCGATCTCCAGGTTCACGCCCGGAAGACCGCACAGGTAACCCCCGCGGTGGACCATGTAGTTCTTCTCGTCCGACACCTCGATGGGGAGGATCTGCCCCGGGACCTTGGTCGCGAACGCGACCATGCCCGGACCGCCCTGGGCGGTGTACTCGGTCATGAAGAAGCTGCCCCCGGCGACGGCCCGCTTGACCGCGCCGAACATGCCCTTCGCCCCGGCCTTGCCGCCCGCCGCGGTGTGCAGGTCGATCGGACCGGTCATCCACGAGAGCTCGCCCCCCTCGGCGACGATCGACTCGCCCGCGGCGAGCTGCATCTCGAGCACGGGCATCGTCGTGCCGATCACCTTGTGGTCCATGGGGCTGCCCTCTCCTCTGCTAGTCGGTCGGGTCGGGGGTGAAGTACGGACGGCTGCCGTCGACCGTGCAGCGGCGCATCACGCGGTGCGCCGGATAGTGGTCGGACAGGGCGCGGTGGTTCGTGCTCGCCTCGTCCCAGATCGCGAGGTCACCGGCCGTCCACCGCCAGCGCACGCAGAAGTTGGGGTTCTCGACGTGGCGCCGGAGGAAGTCGAGCAGGAGGTCGCTCTCGTCGCGGTGCATCCCGACGATCTGGTCCATGAACCCACCGGCGACGAAGAGCGCGCGCCGACCGGTGACGGGATGCGTGCGGACCAGCGGGTGCTCGACCGGCGGGAACTCGGCCACGATGCGATCGGCCATCTCGTCCCCGGCGCGACGCGTCACCCGTTCCCGGAAGTCCGGGCCGGCGTGGTGACGCACGGCGAGGCGGCAGCACAACTGCTGCATGACGGGCGACAGCGCGTCGTAGGCCGCGAACAGGCTCGCCCACATCGTGTCGCCGCCGCGCTCGGGGATGACCTGGGCGTTGAGGAACGCGTACGCGGGCGGCTCGGCGACCCAGGTGACGTCGGTGTGCCAGCCGTCGGCGTCGGGTGGGCTGTCGGCGGTGTCCTCGATGGTCGACGTGAGCGCGGTGCCGCCGAACATCCTGGTGAGCGGATACTGCCCGACGGTGCCGAAGGTCGACGCGAACGCGAGTTGCTGGTCCTCGCTCAGGTCCTGGTCGTGGAAGAACAGCACCGAGTGCTCGTGCAGCGCGTCGCGCAACAGACCCGCGGTCGCGTCGTCGAGCGCGTGGCGCAGGTCGACCGCGTCGACGACCGCACCGATGGCGCGCGTGGTGGGCGTGATGGTCGGGGTCAGGGTCGTGGCCATGCTGGGGCTCGCTTCTCGACGAACGCGCCCATGCCCTCGGCGATCTCGGCCGAGAGCCCGGGAACCATGAACAGGGAGACGTCACCCGGCCGGAGCTGGGCGTTGAGATCGCGCTTGATGGTGGCGCGCGCGATCGGTCCGGTGCTGCGGATCTGCTCGAGGATCCACTCCGTGCGCGCGTCGAGCTCGTCGTGGGGCACGACTTCGCCCACCAGGCCCATCGCGGCTGCACGCGGGGCGTCGATCTCGGCGGCGGTGAAGAACAGGAACCGCGCCCGGGCCAGGCCGACCACGTCGACCAGGCGCGCCGACATGTGGGGGTCGGGCAGACCGCGCAGGAGCTCGGGGACGCGGAAGCGGGCCCGGTCGGACGCGACGGTCACGTCGCAGTGCATGGCGAGGTCGAGCCCACCCGCGATGCAGGCACCGTTGATCTTCGCCACCCAGAGCTTGCGGCAGCGCTCGATGTGACGGAAGGGGAAGTGGTCGGTGCCGTCCCACTCCGCGGCCAGACCCTCGGGGTCCTCGGCGTCGCCGGCGAGGTCTCCGCCGACGCCGAACCAGTCGCCGGTGCCCGTGAGGCACACCGCGTCGAGCTCGGGCTGCCGATCGGCCCAGATCGCGGCCCGCTTCAGGCCGCGGTACATGTCCTGGGTGAACGCGTTGCGCTTCTCGACCCGATCGACGCGCACGTGCAGCACCCGGTCGGCGACGTTCGCGACGAGGTGGCGGCTCCCGAGATCCGGAGCGTCGAGCGCGGTCACGCTCACGACAGTGGTAGACCGACGCGGCGTTGTCGTGCAGCACCTTCCGCACGACGTCGTCGGGCAGCGACGCGAGCACGTCCTGCGCGTAGTCGCGCGGCCGTTGACCGGGCGTGCGGGGACCGGGGTGCTGGCACGTCGGGTGCGGGTAGTCGCTCTCGAACAGGATGTTCTCGGGGTACTGCGCGATGGCATCCAGCGCGACCTGCTGCTCGAACCAGAAGCAGCCGTAGATCTGACGCCGGAAGTACTCGCTCGGCAACAGGTCGTACTCCGGGTGCTCGTCGCGCACGCCGCCGTTGCGCCACTGCCAGTCGAAGGTCTCCAATGCCGCAGGGATCCAGCCCACCCCCGACTCCACCGACACCAGCTGGAGCTCGGGGAAGCGGTGGCACACGCCGCCGAAGATGAGGTCGCCGATGCTGCGCAGGTTGTCGAGGAAGATGAACGACGACACCTTGGCGAAGTTCGTCATCCACCCCATCTCGGCGTCGTCGCCGAACTGCGTGCCCATCGAGCCGCCGCCGACGTGGAAGCTCACCGAGATGCCGGCCTCCTGGGCCGCGGCCCACACCGGATCCCAGTGACGGTGCGCGAGCGGAGGCTGGCCGTAGTCCTGGGGCTGGTTGCAGAAGTTCACCGCCCGGTGACCGAGCTCGATGCCGCGGTGGAGCTCGGTGATGGCGAGGTCGACGTCCCAGAACGGCAGTGCGGTCACCGCGAGCAGCCGGTCGGGATCGGCGCTGCACCAGTCGTGGAGGAAGTCGTTGTACGCGCGCACGCACTGCGTGACCAGCTCGCGATCGCCGAGACGCAGGAAGTAGCCGTTCCCGAAGCCGCCGACGTTGGGGTAGAGCACCTGGGCGCGGATGCCCTGTTCGTCGAGGAACCGCAACCGGGCGTCGGCGTCGTACATCGTCTCGGGGATCTCGTCGAACGTCTTCGGGATCGAGACCGGCATGACGCCGTCGTGCCCGGCCATCGAGTAGTAGCCGGGATGCCCGAGCCGTTCGCCCGCCGCCATCCACACGTCGTTGCCGTCGATGCGCTCGATGTGGGGCACCCGTTCGCGCAGCGAGGCGGGCACGCGTGCGGTCCACGTGTCGGGTGGCTCGGTGAGATGGGTGTCGACGTCGATGACGTCGACCCGGTCGAACAGATCGGTTGGTGTGCCGGTGGTGGGCATGGTCTGCTCTCTCAGAGTCCGAGGGGTCGGGTGCCGATCAGGTCGTCGGCCTCGAGCGCGGCGATCTCCTCCTCGGTGAGGCCGAGGTCGGTGAGGATCTCGTGGTTGTGCTGACCCAGGGTCGGTGCCGCGCGGCGGAGCCAGTGGTCGACGCTGGCGAACCGGAACGGCACCGACGGGTGGCCGCGCACACCGATCACCGGGTGCTCCGGGTACTCGTAGTAGCCCCGGGCGACGTACTGCGGGTGCTCCGACGTGCGCCGGGCGTCGACCGCCGGCGCCGCCGGCACCCCCGCCGAGACGAGCAGGTCGACCGCCTTGTCGAGGTCGGTCTCCGCCGCCCACGCGCCCAGCTTCTCGTCGAGGAGGTCGTGAGCGGCGCGCCGCCCCTCGTGCGTCCGCAACGCAGGATCGGTCGCCCAGTCGGGTCGCCCGAGCGCGTCGACCAGTGCGGACCACTGCTCGTCGGTCGCCACCGAGACCACGAGCCACCGCTCCCGCGTGTCGGTGGCGTACACGCCCTGCGGCGCGGCCCACGGGCTGCGGCTCCCCTCGCGCGTCAACGCGTTGCCGTACTTCGTCCACTCGACGATGAGCTCGGCCGAGATGTTGAGCGCGGCCTCGAACATGGTGGATTCGACCAGCGAGCCGACACCGTTGCGGTCGCGCAGCTCGAGCGCCACGAGCGCGCCCACGACCGCGTGCATCCCGCCGTTCGGGTCGCACGGACCCCGCTGGATGCGCGGTTGGTCGTCGACGTGACCGGTGAGCCACGCCAACCCGGTGACTTGCTCCATCGTCTGCGCGAACCCCGGGCGGTCGCGCCACGGACCGTCGAGGCCGAACGCGGGCATGCGCACCATCACGGCTCGGGGGTTCGCGGCGTGCACGACGTCCCAACCCAGATCGAACTGCTCGATGACGCGGGGCGTGTAATTCTCGACCACGAGGTCGGCCTGCTCGATCAGGCGCAACGCGAGTGACCGCCCCTCGGCCCGGGTGAGGTCCAGCGTGAGGTCGCGCTTGTTGGTGTTGGACGTGTGGAAGAGCGCGGAGAATTCCCACCAATCGTCACGATCGGTGCTGACGCCGCTGGTGTAGCGCATGCCGTCGGCCCGGGTGACCGACTCCACGTGGACGACGTCGGCGCCGAGCGCGGCGAGCATCGCCGACGCCGACGGCCCCGCCCACCACGCGGTGAGGTCGACGACCTTGACGCCGTGCAGCGGGAGCTCGGGGCCGTGGGTCGCGGGCGGCTTCGGCGGACGGGGGACGACGGTGCCGGTGTGCTCGCCCAGGCGCGGGGCCGGTCGCGGCGGCGGCGCCAGCTCACCGTCGATCCGCCACGGGCGTCGGGGCACGCGGAACGTGCCGCTCGGGTCGTCGAACAGCGAGCCGCGGGCGTTCGCCTGCTCGAGATCGGCGACCGCGGGACCGTCCGACACCGGCGCCACCGGGATCCGCAGCTCGGCGGCCAGCGCCACGACCTCGGCGGTCGTGTGCTCGGTCGTCCAGTCGTGGATGATCCCGTTCCACTCCTCCCAGTTCTTGATCCGGTTGGCGATCGGCGCCCAGAACCCCGCCTCGATGAGGTCGGGACGCTCGATCATCAGCAGGAAGCTGTCGAACTGGGTCCGGGTGTTGGTGTTGAAGCCGACGTAGCCGTCGGAGGTCGGCTCGACCGACGGGGTCTCGAAGCTCCGTCCCGGGGTCTCCGGGTTCGGGCGGCCGCGCAGCGAGTCCATGAGGTCGGCCGCGGTCGTGCCGGTGGTGTTCGCCACCTCCGACATGGAGAGGTCGACGAGCTCGCCCGGGCCGCCGTGGCGCACCACGCGGGTGGCGGCCAGCGCGGCGACCGCGGCGTACAGCCCGCTGACCCACTCCATCGTGCGCCCGCCGGCCTGCACCGGCTCCCGGCTCGGGTGCCCGCGCACGGCCAACGCGCCGCTCTCGGCCTGCAGGATGATCTCGGTGAACGGGCGGTCGGCGTACGGGCCCGCCAAGCCGTAGGGAGTGATGGCGACGACGACCAGCTGGGGATATCGCTCGTGGAGCGCAACCGGATCGCCGGCGAGCCCCTGCGCGTCGGTGATCAGGATGTCGGCACCGCCGAGCAGCGCGTCGAGCTCGTCGTCAAAGCCGGCTCCGTGCCCGAACGGCGAGGTTGCCTTGACGATCGAGCGGTGGCCGAAGTGGAGGAACTGGAAGAGCGCGCCGCCACCGTCGGCGGCGTTCGGGTCGGCCCCCGACCAGTACCCCTGGTTGGTCCAGCGACGGAGCGGATCGCCGTCGGGCCCTTCCACCTTGACCACGTCGGCTCCGGCGTCACCGAGGAGCTTGGCGCAGTACCCCCCCGGGATCCCCGAGGAGCAGTCGACCACCTGCAGATCCGTCAGCAGATCCATCCGCTCAAACCTACCTGGCACGCCCGCTCGCGGTCTCGGGAGACCTCGGTAGCGTGGGCCGCATGCTGAACCGAGTCACCCAATTGCTGGGCGTCGAGCACCCCATCATCCAGGCGCCGATGGGGTACATCGCGCGTGCGCAACTGGCGTCGGCGGTCTCGAACGCCGGCGCGCTCGGGATCATCGAGACGTCGTCGGGCCAGCTCGATCAGGTGCGCGAGGAGATCGCCAAGATGCGCGACCTCACCGAGAAGCCCTTCGGCGTGAACATCGCCCAGGCGTTCGTGCGCGACCCGCACATCGTCGACTTCGTGCACGACCAGGGTGTGCGGTTCGCGACGACGTCGGCGGGGGATCCGCCGCGCTACACCGCCGCGCTGCACGACGCGGGAATCACCGTGTTCCACGTCGTGCCGAACCTCCACGCGGCGATGAAGGCGATCGCGGCCGGGGTCGACGGCATCGTGGCCGAAGGCGGCGAGGGCGGCGGCTTCAAGAGCACGCGCGACGTGGCGTCGATGGTGCTCGTGCCGCTGGTGTGCGCGAGCGTCGACGTGCCGGTGATCGCGGCGGGCGGGATCTGCGACGGGCGCACCATGGCGGCGGCGTTCGCGCTGGGCGCCGAGGGCGTGCAGATGGGGACCCGCATGGTGTCGGCGGCGGAGTCGCCGGTCCACGAGAACTACAAGGGGCTGATCGTCGACGCCGCCGAGACCGGCACCGTGATGTTGAACCGCTTCCACAAGCCGGGGTTCCGGGTGCTGGCCACGCCCTACAGCGAGGCACGTGAGCAGACCGAGGAGCGGGTGCCCATGGCGCCGCTCGAAGGCCTGCTGTCGCTCTACTTCGGGGGTGACCTCGACGCGTCGTTCGCGTTCGGCGGCCAGGTCGCGGGCAGCATCGACGAGGTGAAGCCGGTCGCGGAGATCATCGACGAGACCATCGCCGAGTTCCACGAGACCGTGAAGTCGCTCGCCAAGCACTACTCATGAACGAGCGACTGCCCGCGCTCGACGGGCTGCGGGTGCTCGAGGCCTCCGAGGGGGTCGCGGGCGCGTACGCGGGGAAGCTGCTGCGCGACCAGGGTGCCGACGTCGTGAAGCTGGAGCGCTCGGAGGGCGGCGACCCACTGCGCCGGTGGTCGGCGGCGACGCCCGACACGCCGACCGGGCAGACCGGCGCGCTGTTCGCGTTCCTCAACGGCGGCAAGGCGAGCATGACCGGCACCGGCGCGACGCGCGCCGACGAGCTCATGGCCTGGGCCGACGTGATCCTGGGCGACGGCGAGACCGCCGCGCTGACCGACGGCCTGCGCCGGCCCGACACCAGCGTGGTGGCCATCGAGTCGTTCGGCGTCGACGGTCCGCTCGCGGGCACGCCCGCCACCGAGTTCACGCTGCAGGCGTGGTGCGGGCTGATGTCGGGCTGCGGCACCTTCGCCACGCCACCGTTGCAGATGGGCATCGCCCACGGACGGTGGGCCACCGGCGCAATGGCGGCGCTGGGCGCGCTCGCCGCGTACCGGTACGCGCGCCGCACGGGTACGGGTTCGGTGGTGGAGGTCAACGCGCTCGAGGTGATGGCCGTCTGCCTGAACAACTACCCCGCCCTGTACCGACAGTTCACCGGCTCGGTGTCGTTCATGTCGCGCAGCGGCGACTGGCCCCAGGTCGTCCGCTGCAAGGACGGTTGGATCGGCCTCTGCGTGTTCACCGCGCAGCAGTGGGCCGACTTCGCGGCGATGATCGGGCGCGAAGACCTCTCGGGTGACGACCGGCTCAACTCGATGGGCGGCCGGGCCCGCAACCGCGAGCTGGCCGAATCGGTCGTGCGCCCGTGGCTGGAGACGCACACACCGGCGGAGATCTGCGAGCTCGGTGAGCTGTTCCGCGTGCCGGTGGCCCTGGTGGGCAACGGGCGCGACGTGCTGACGATGGACCACTTCGTCGAGCGCGAGGTGTTCGTGGAGCGCCCGGAGGGGTTCCTCGCACCGCGGTCGCCGTTCCTGATGTCGGCGTCGCCGGTGCAACCGGTCGCGCCCGCGCCCCCGTTGGGTGCCGACGACGGCGATGCATCACGGCGCGACACGCGGCCGGAGCCGCGCCCGCCGGCCAGCGGTGCAGCAGGCGATCTGCCGCTCACCGGCGTGACCGTCCTGGACCTCACCGCGTTCTGGGCCGGGCCCGCCGCCACGCACCACCTGGCCACCCTCGGCGCCGACGTGCTGAAGATCGAGTCGCCGACCCGGCCCGACGGCATGCGCTTCGCCACCGTGAAGCCGCCCCACGACCCCGACTGGATGGAGTTCGGGCCCACCTTCCACGGCACCAACCCGGCCAAGCGGTCGGTGACGATCGACTTCTCGACGCCCGAGGGCCGGGAGCTCGTCCTGCGGCTGGTCGAGCAGGTCGACGTGGTGGTGGAGAACTTCACGCCCCGGGTCCTGGGCAACGTCGGGCTCGAGTACCACGACCTCTTCGCCCGCAACCCCGGCGTCATCCTGCTGCGCATGCCGGCGTTCGGGCTCGACGGCCCGTGGCGCGACCGCAGCGGCTTCGCGCAGACCACCGAGCAGGTGTCGGGCATCGCGTGGATGACGGGCGAAGCGGGCGGCGAGGCGCTCGTGCGCAGCACCATCGACCCCATCGCGGGCATCCACGGCGCGTTCGTGGTGCTGGCGGCGCTGGAGCACCGCGACCGGAGAGGTGAAGGGCAGATGATCGAGATGCCGATGGCGGAGGTGGCGTTGAACGTCGCCGCCGAGCCCATCGTCACGTGGTCGGCGTACGGGACGTTGCTCGAGCGCGCCGGCAACCGCGGCGCGGCGGGGACGCCGCAGGGCGTCTACGCGTGCGCGGGACACGAGCAGTGGGTGGCGCTCTCGGTGACCGGCGACGACGAGTGGCGTGCGCTGGTGCGGGTCCTGGGCGAGCCGGAGTGGGCGACCGACGACGCGCTCGCCACCGGCGCGGGGCGCCGGGCCGCGTCCGACCGCATCGACGCCGCGCTGGCTGCGTGGTTCGACGGGCGCGACCGCGACGACGCGGTGGACGCGTTGCTCGCCGCCGGGGTACCGGCGGCGCCGGTGTGGGACCAGATGATCCAGGACGAGCTCCCTCAACTGGCCGAGCGCGGCTTCACCCAGTGGCTCGAGCACCCACTCGCGGGGCTCGTCGGCTACCCGGGCACCGGCCTCCGCGCCGACCGGTTCGACAACTCGTACCGCGCGCCGGCGCCGACCGTCGGCCAGCACACGACCGAGGTGCTGCGCGACGAGCTCGGCCTCAGCGACGAGGAGCTCGCCGCGCTCTCCCGAAGCGGCGTCATTTGACGCGGGATCCGGACACGGCGACGCCGGTCGGGGTGGAAGTGGGTGAGGGGCGCTACACCGTCCGGTGGCGCAGGGGGCCGGCAGGGAGGCGCCCGTCGACGTCGGTGAAGCCGTACTCGTCGGCCAGGTCGCGGGCGGGCACGGCGCGGCCGGTCCAGCGGGCGACGTCAGGATCGGCGGCGAGCGCGACCACCGCGCGGCCGACGAAGCGCGGCGACTCGGAGGTGCTGAGGTCGAGCGACTCGGGGAGCAACCCGGCGGCGACGCCCAGGTCGATGCGCTCGGTCCGCACGAACCCGGGCCAGACCGACACCACCGAGACGCCGTACGGCGCCAGCTCGTGTGCGGCGTCGACGGTGATGCGGTCGAGCGCGCACTTGCCCACGCCGTACGCAACCTGCCACGCGTACTCCTCCGCGCCCGACGAGCTGACGTTGACGATCAGTCCGGCGCCGGCGTCGACCATCGGCCGCGCCGCGAACACACTGGCGACGTAGGCGGAGCGCGTCCCGATGTCGATCATGTCGTCCCAGTTCGAGATGGGCACCTCCCAGAAGGGCTTGCCCGACGTGAGCTCGTTGGTGACGATGAACGCGTTGTTGACGAGGACGTCGAGGCGACCGTGCTCGTCGAGCACGCGCCGGAAGAGCGCTTCGACGGCATCATCGTCGCGGTGGTCGAGGGCGACCGCGACGGCGGTGCCGCCGGCGGCGGTGACCTCGTCGGCGGTGGCACCGATCGTGCCGGGCAGCGGGTGGTCGTCCTCGCTCACCGACCGCGCGGTGACGTAGACGGTCGCACCGGCGGCACCGAGCTCGAGCGCGCAGCCCTTGCCGATGCCGCGGCTCGCACCGGTGACGACGGCCACCCGGCCGTCGAGCGGCCCGCTCACGCTCACGCGGGCGCCTCGCCCAGCCAGACCCGGAGCCGGGCGGCGACGTCGTCGTCACCCACGCCCGCCGCGGGCCCGAGCTCGACCAGCCGTCCGACCGGCCACCGTCCGGCGCGGTCGTCGTACGGCACACCGTCGGCGACGAAGGATGCCCAGGCCTGCTGCATGCGCGCCGACAACGCGTCGGCCGTGCCGGCCCGGGCGCCGTCGGCGCCGGCGAACTCGCGCCACGTGCTCACGTCGAGGGTCCCGAACGTGAACGGCAGGTCGAGCGCGTGGCAGGCGCGCCGGACCGGCGCCTCCCACGTGAAGCGGTATCGGAACACGGGGTTGCCGCGCGCTTCGTGACCGCGCGCCAGGAGCTCGTTCGGCAGGTGCTCCTCGAGATCGGCGACCGCTTCCACGAGATCGCCGCCGCACGCCGCGAACGCGGCGCGCACCCGCTCCTCGTCGGTGATGCCGAGGTTGACCGCCTTGCTCGCGAGGTAGCTCACCGCGATGTCCTCGGGCAGCTGCGGCACCTGGTCGCGGAACAGCTCCATCTCGTGCGCAGTGGTGCCGACGACCAACGGGATCGCGGGCAGCGCGGCGCGGTGCGCCGGCGCCGGCAGGAGGTCGTCGTCGACCCAGGGGTGGAACGGCATCATGCCGACCTTCGCCAGCGCGGCCTCCACCGTCTGCTCCTGCGCCGCGAGCAGCGAGGCGACCGGAGCGTGGCGCAGGTCGTCGACGCTCGCCGCACCCGCGGCGTCGAGGAACTGCTCCCCGACCCACGTCGCGGTGGCGGCATCGAGCGCGCCCGCGACCGCACCGCTCTGCAGGATGGCGCCCGCGACCGGGAGGTCGCCGGCTCCGTGCCCGAACGGCGAATCGGTGGCGAGGAGGTGCGCGATGGCGCCCGACCCGGCCGACTCCCCCATCAGCACGATCCGGTCGGGATCACCGCCGAACGCGCCGACGTTGGCGCGCAACCACTCGACCGCCGCCCGCAGGTCGCGCAGCGCCAGGTTCGACGGCACGCCCTCGGCCGCGAGCCAGCCCAACGCGCCGAGGCGGTAGTTGAGTCCGACGACGACCACGTCGTGGGCCGCGAGCCGGGCGCCGTCGTACGTCGCCAGCGACGCGGCACCGATGCGGTAGCTCCCGCCCGGTACCCACACCAGGACCGGACGCGAGCCCCCGAGATCGGGCGAGCAGACCTCGGCGGTCAGGCAGGCTTCCGACTGCGACGCCGGGATCATGTCCGGCACCAGGTCGAGCCCGCCGACGGACTGCGGCGGCGCCGCGCCGGGCGCGGTGGCGTCGCGTGGCTCCCGCCACGATGACGGCTCGGGCACCCTCCACCGGTCGGCCCGCGCGTAGGGCACACCGCCGAAGCGCGCCAACGAACCGTCGCGACGGCCGACGACCGGCCCGCACGGCGCGTCGACGGTGACGTCAGTAGGCGTCGGGGTCACGCTGCACCTCGTCGGGCACCGGGTGGCGGAACAGCTCCGACGCGTTGGCCCAGGTGACGCGCGCCACCTCGGCGTCGGACAGCCCGGCGAGCTGCGCCGCCAGGCGTTCCTGCGTGTGCGGCCAGGTCGAGTCGGCGTGCGGGTAGTCGGACTCCACGAGGATGTTGCCGATGCCGATCACGTCGCGCTGGAGGAAGGCCGACGGGTCGTCGATCGCGCAGACCCAGAAGTTGCGGCGGAACGTGTCGGCGGGGCTGAGGGAGAGGTCGTTCCAGGTGCCGTACATCGCGTCGTACTTGCGCACGTGCTCGAGCCGGTCGAGCAGGCCCGCGACCCACCCGATCCCACCCTCGGAGAGACAGATGCGGAGATCGGGGAAGCGCACGGGGATGCGGGAGTAGAGCCAGTCGACGGCGGCGAACATCGCGTAGCCGAAGAAGAGCACCCCGATGGTGTCGGAGGGCGCGTCGGGCGCGGTCGCGGGCGACGTACCCGACGAGCCGACGTGCAGGCACACGACGGTGCCGGTCTCCTCGCACGCGGCCATGAGTGGGTCCCAGTGCCCCGAGTGCAACGACGGGAGCCCGAGCAGGTGCGGCGCCTCGGAGAAGGTCATCGCCTTGAACCCGCGCGCCGCGTTGCGGCGCACCTCCTCCGCGCCGGTCTCGGGGTCGAGCAGGTACGGGATCTGCAGCGGGACCATGCGTCCCGGCGCGTACGCCGCCCAGTCGTCGATCACCCAGTCGTTCCACGCTCGCACACAGGCCAGCGCGAGCTCGGGATCGTCGGTGAGCTGCTGGAGCCGCTGGCCTGCGAATCCGGGGAGGAAGGACGGGAAGCACACCGACGCGTACACGCCGTTCACGTCCATGTCGGCGATGCGGGCGCGGATGTCCCAAGCGCCGCGGCGCATCTCGTCGAAACGGGTCGGTTCGAAGCTGTACTCCGACACCGGCCGGCCGACGACGGCGTTGAAGCCGACGTTCGGCAGCTCCTGCCCCTCGAAGACCCAGGCCTGGCTGCCGTCGCCGCGCTCGACGACGTGCGGCGCGCGCGCCGCGAGCTTCGCCGGGAGCCGTCCCGCGAAGGCATCGGGTGGCTCGACGATGTGGTCGTCGACCGAGATCACCGTGTACCGCCGAGCCGCCCGCTCCGGCTCCGGCAACCACGTGACCTCACCCGCGGTGGCGGTGGTGAATCCCTGCTTCGCCTGCAGCTCCTCGAGCGGTATGGCCATGGCTACTCCAAGACGTCGGGTTCGGCGCGCGCGAGCGTACGTACGACGCCGTGCCAGTACACGGGCGCGGCCCGTTCGACCAGCGACGCCTTCAGTTGCTTCTGGTGCGCGGCCGCGATCGGGATGGGCGAGCGGTCCATCGCCCGCACGAGCCAGTCGAGCATGCAGGTCCGTTCGAACAGCACCGCCTTGTAGACCGCCTCCTCGATCGTCGGCGCGGTGACGATGACGCCGTGACTCACGAGCAGCGCCACCGACGCGTCGCCGATGTGCTCGGCGAGCTCGGCTCCGAGGGTGGGCTTGTCGACCTCGCCGTCGTAGTCGTTCACGAGCACCAGCTCGTCGGCGAGGATGGAGGAGTTCTGGTGCACCAGGTTCGGCAGCTCCCCGATGGCGGCGAGCGCCGACGCGTAGGGCGGGTGGTTGTGCACGACGACCGCGGCATCGGATCGGCGGCGGTGCAGCTCGGTGTGGATGTGCACGGCCGGGGTGACGTCCCACTCGCCGTCGACGACCGCGCCGTCGGCGTCGATGGTGAGGAGATCCGTGGCGCGGACCTCACCCCACCAGAGGCCCCACGGGTTCACGAGGAAGTGATCACCCTGTTGCCACGTGATGTGGCCGGTCATGTTCTCGCACCAGCCGACGTCGTCGAGATGGCGGAATGCGATCGCGAGCTCCTGTGCGGGTGTGAGCTCGACGCCGGGACCGGGCACCGCGCGCGGTGCCCATGCCGCGAGCCCTCCGCTGCGTTCCTCCGTCATGTGCACCCCCTCGCACGAACGGGTCGTGCGGCCCGGAGCGTACCGTCGGTCCGGTCGTCGGTCACAAGGGGTTCGGCAGCACCGTGCAGGGGTAACACTCCAACATGGGACTCCTCATCGCCATCCTCGTCGTCCTCGCAATCATCGCGCTCGTGCTCTACATCGCGAGGCGCTCACGCGTGTGAGCGGAGAGGAGAGGTGAGCCGCGTCGAGCTCCGTGGACGTGGATCGACCGTCCGCCCCGACCGGCTCAGGTGCCGCCGAAGCCGGTCGTCGGGTGGCGCTTCTCCTGCTTCGCGGCCCGCTTCTCCTTGATCGTCTTCGCGGGCTTCTTGGCGTTGTTCTTCTTCGGCGACTTGTCACCCATGGCGTAGTGCTCCCTCGGATGGGAGATCGACGCGAAGTTCGCGTCGTCGAGAACACTACGACCGATCAGAGCCGGTAGAGCTTCGTCGCGTTGCCGCCGAGGATCTTGGCCTGCGCCTCTGGAGTGAGCTCGCGCATGTTGTCGAGCGCGGAGGTGAGCGGGTCGGGGTACAGGCACGTGGGGTGCGGGTAGTCGGTCTCGAAGAGGATGTTGTCCTCCCCGACCGCGGCCACCAGCTGAGGCAGGTTCGTGCGCTCGAACCACATGGTGGCGTAGATCTGGCGGCGGAAGATCTCGGTCGGCGACAGCGTCATCTTCGCCCGGTCCTTCGGCGCGTTCTCCTTCAGCTCGTAGTCGAGCGCCTCGAGGATGAACGGCACCCAACCGGCGCCGCTCTCGACCGACACGATCTTGAGCTCCGGGTGCCGTTCGAGCATCCCCGAGCAGATGATGTTGACGACCACCCGCGCGTTGCCGATGAAGAGGAGCGTGCCGCCGATGCCGTACTTGAGGTCGTCGTTGTGGGAGTCCCACGGGTAGGTGCCGAAGTAGGTCATCGTCGTCTGGCTGGCACCGATGTGGAAGTGCACCGGCAGCCCGGCGTCGGCGCACACCTCCCACAGCGGGTCCCAGGCGCGGCTGGCGAGGTCGGGGGCACCCTGGTCCTGCGGGTCCGACGTGATGTTGACGCCCCGGAAGCCGAGCCCGACCGCCCGCTCGGCCTCGCGCACCGACGCGTCGACGTCCCACGCGGGCATGACCGCGAGGGGCAGCAGCCGGTTCCCGGACGCCGCCTGCAACTCGGCGTTGGCGTCGTTGTAGATCTCGAAGCACAGCGACAGGAGGCCCGGGTCGCGCACCGCCTCGGCGAGGCGCTGGCCGCCGAGGCCGAAGTTGTTGGGGAACACCACCTGCGTGGAGATGCCCGCTTCGTCCATCACCGCCAGCCGGGCGCGCATGTCGTACGCGCCCTGGTGGACGTCTTCGAGCCGCCAGCTCTTGAGCGCCTCGAACGCCGGACCCTTGGTGCCGTCGCGGCGGATCACGGCGCCCACCGAGCGCCGGTCCCATCACCGCGGTCTGCACGACCCAGGCCGGCGCACCGTCGACCTCCTCGACGTGGGGCATGTCGTCCTTCAGCGCCGCGGGCGCCCGGCTGGTCCAGAGGTCGTGGGCCTCCGTCATGTGCGTGTCGGCGTCGACGACCGTGACGTCGGCGAGATCGATGCTCATCGCGGCGCTCCTCGTGTCACTCGTTGCGGGGGAAGCCCAAGTTGATGCCGCCGTGACTCGGGTCGAGCCAGCGGCTGGTGACGACCTTGTTCCGAGTGAAGAAGCGCACGCCTTCGGCGCCGTGCGCGTGCGTGTCGCCGAACAGCGACTGCTTCCAGCCCCCGAAGCTGTAGAACGCGACCGGAACCGGGATCGGGACGTTGACACCGACCATGCCGACCTCGACGTCGCGGTGGAAGCGCCGCGCCGCGCCACCGTCGTTGGTGAAGATGGCGGCACCGTTGCCGTAGGGATTGCCGTTCACCAAGGTCAGCGCGGCGTCGTACGAGTCGGCGCGCAGCACCGACAGGACCGGTCCGAAGATCTCGTCGGTGTAGATGCTCATGTCGGTCGTCACGTGGTCGAAGAGCGTCGGGCCGAGCCAGAAGCCGTCGGCGTCGCCGTCGACCGCGTGCGCCCGCCCGTCGACCACGAGCGTCGCCCCCTCGGCGACGCCGGCATCGAGGTAGCCGGCCACCTTGTCGCGGTGGGCGCGCGTGATCAGTGGGCCGAAGTCGGCGGTGCCCCGCCCGTCGCCGATGGTCAGCTGCTGCACGCGCGCCGCGATGCGCGCGATGAGGTCATCGGCGACGTCGCCGACCGCGACGACCGCTGAGATCGCCATGCAGCGCTCGCCGGCCGAGCCGAACCCGGCGTTCACCGCCGCGTCGGCCGCCAGGTCGAGGTCGGCGTCGGGGAGCACCACCATGTGGTTCTTGGCGCCACCGAGCGCCTGCACCCGCTTGGCGTTGCCGGTGGCGGTCTCGTAGACGTACCGGGCGATCGGCGTGGATCCGACGAAGGACACCGCCTTCACGTCGGGGTGCTCGAGCAGTCGGTCGACCGCGACCTTGTCGCCGTGCACGACGTTGAACACGCCTGCGGGCAGCCCCGCTTCCGACCAGAGCGACGCGAGCCAGTTGGCGGCGGACGGATCCTTCTCGCTCGGCTTGAGGATCACCGTGTTCCCGGTGGCGATCGCCACCGGGAAGAACCAACACGGCACCATTGCCGGGAAGTTGAACGGGCTGATCACCGCCACGACGCCGAGCGGCTGGCGGACGGAGAACACGTCGACGTTCGACGACACCGCGTCGGAGAACTCGCCCTTCAGGACCTGCGAGATCCCGCACGCGAACTCGACCACCTCTTGGCCGCGGGCGACCTCACCACGCGCGTCGCTGAGGACCTTGCCGTGCTCCGACGTGATGACCGCGGCGAGCTCGTCGGCACGCGCGTCGAGCAGTTGGCGGAAGCGGAAGAGCACGCGTGTGCGTTCGGCGAGTGACGTGGCACGCCAGGTCGCGAACGCGGCCTGCGCGGCGGCGACCGCGTCATCGACGTCCTCGGCCGTGGCGAACGCGACCTGGCGGGCGACGCGGCCGGTGGCCGGGTCGTACACGTCGCCGACGCGCGTGCCGGCTCCCTCCACCGTCCGTCCGCCGATCCAGTGGCCCACGAGGGGCAGTGCGTCGTCGCTCACGCCGCGAGTGTGCCACCTGGAGTTGCACCGAGATCAATTCCCAGTCGGCGACCGCGCCGTCGGCTTGCGCCGGAAGGCTTCGGCTGCGACCGTGGGCGGCGGAGGTCGGCCATGGCTCGTCCGAACCCACCCGCTCGCTACGTGCTCGTGACATCGGACGCGCACGCGGGCGCGGCGATGGCCGACTACAAGCCCTACCTCGACTCGCGCTGGCACGAGGAGTTCGACTCGTGGCTCGCCGGCGTGGTCATGCCGTGGGTCGACGTCCGCGACACCTCGAACTGGGACAGCGACGTCCGCCTCGCCCAGATGGACGCCGATGGCGTGAGTGGCGAGATCATCTTCCCGAACACGCTGCCGCCGTTCTTCGACATCCTCGCCCACCTGAGCGGCGTGCCGCGCGACCGCGCCACCTTCGAACGCAAGTGGGCCGGCCTGCAGGCGCACAACCGATGGCTCGTCGACTTCTGTGGCGAGGCACCCGCACGTCGGCGCGGGATCGTGCAATTGCTGCCGAACGACCTCGACGTCGCCATCGCCGAATTGCACTGGGCGGCATCGCACCGGTGCGGCCGCCGGCGTGATGCTCCCCGCCATCCCCGCCAACCACGACGTCGAGCCGTACTTCCACTCCCGCTACGACCGGCTGTGGTCGGCCTGTGTCGAGACCGGCCTGCCCGTGCACCAGCACCAGGGCACCGGCGCGCCCGACGTCGGGCCGGATCCGATCGCCAACACCATCTTCTTCACCGAGCTCGATCTGTGGACGAAGCGCACGCTGCACCACCTCGTCGTGGGCGGCGTCTTCGAGCGCCACCCAGAGCTGCAGGTGGTGTGGACGGAGATGTGGGGACTGCGCTGGGTGGTCGAGGAGCTCGCGCAGATGACGTTGCGGCTGCGGAACGTGCAGTCGCGGTACGCGGGCGGACCACGATCGCGTTGAGCTACAGCCACACGTTCGGCTCACCGGTCGTCGACGGGCTCTCCTTGACGCCGCTCGAGTACTTCCGGCGCAACTGCTCCATCGGAGCGAGCATGCTCCCGCGGCACGACGTGAGGTACTGCGCGGTGCTCGGGACCGATCGGATCATGTGGGGCACGGATGCGCCGCATCCCGAGGGCTCGGCGCCGCACACCACCGAGGCGCTCCGCGCCACGCTGTTCGACGTGCCCGAGGCCGACCTCCGAGCGATGCTGGGCGAGAACGCGGCGCGCCGCTACGGCTTCGACTTCGACGCGCTGGCACCGATCGCGGCGGTCGTCGGTCCGTCAGTGGACGAGGTCGGACGACCACTCACCGACTGGCCCGAGCTGCCCGGGGTCGCCTTCACGCCCGAAGACCCGCTCGAGGCGCTGCTCGCCTGACGCGGGCGAACGATGCCACTGCGTCGCGGACACCGCCCCGGGCGCGACGTGGTGCGGTCGCAGTAGCGTGCGATTCGACGAGACTCCGCACGGGGAGACGGTGGCCATGCTGACGTTCGACAAGCTCTACCTCGACGGCGCGTGGGTCGAGCCCGCGGGTGACGAGACGCTCGAGGTGATCGACTCGACGACCGAGGAGGTGTTCGCCACCATCCCTGCCGGCACGCCGGCCGACATCGACCGGGCGGTGGCCGCGGCGAAGGCGGCGTTCCCGGGGTGGGCGGAGACCTCGGCGCCCGAACGCGGCAAGCTCCTGCTGCGCGTCGCCGAGGAGCTCGAGGCCCGGCGCGACGAGATCGCCGACGTCATGACCCACGAGGTCGGCATGCCCAAGCCGCTCTCCGCCGCCATCCAGGTGGGCACCGGCATCTCGGCGTTCCGCAACGCCTCCGAGCTGGCGTCGACGTTCCGGTTCGAGGACGACTCCGAGGGCCTCATCGTGCGGGAGCCGATCGGCGTGGTCGGCTGCATCACGCCGTGGAACTACCCGCTGAACCAGATCGGCGCCAAGGTCGCGTACGCGCTCGCCGCCGGCTGCACCGTCGTGCTCAAGCCGTCGGAGGTCGCACCGGTCAACGCGTTCCTGCTCGCGCAGATCTTCGACGACCTCGGGTTCCCGCCCGGCGTGTTCAACCTGGTCACGGGGACCGGCCCGGTGGTGGGTGAGGCGCTCGCCGCGCACCCCGACGTCGACATGATCTCCTTCACCGGCTCGACGCGCGCCGGGCGACGGGTGTCGGAGCTGGCGGCGCCCACCATCAAGAAGGTGGCGCTGGAGCTCGGCGGGAAGTCGCCCAACGTGCTGCTCGACGACGCCGACTTCGCGTCGATGGTGCCGGCCGGCGTGGGGGCGGCGTACATGAACTCGGGGCAGACCTGCAGCGCGCTCGACGCGCATGATCGTCCCCCGCTCCCGCCTGGCGGAAGCCGAGGAGCTCGCACGCCGCGCCGCCGAGGCCTACGTGGTCGGCGACCCGTTCGCGGAGGGCACCACCCTCGGCCCGCTGGTGTCGGCGGTGCAGCGGGAGCGGGTCCGTGGCTACATCGAGAAGGGGCTCGAGGAGGGCGCCACCCTCGTGACCGGTGGCGCGGACACCCCCGACGGGCTCGACGCCGGCTTCTTCGTGAAGCCCACCGTGTTCTCGAACGTCACCACCGACATGACCATCGCGCAGGAGGAGATCTTCGGCCCGGTGCTCGTGCTCATGCCGTACGACACCGACGAGGAAGCGGTGGAGATCGCCAACGACACCGTGTACGGGCTCGCGGGCGCGGTGGCCGGCAGCGACGAACGCGCGCGGGCCGTCGCCCGCAAGATCCGCGCCGGGCAGGTGCGGGTGAACGCAGGGAGCTACTTCGCGGCGGCGCCGTTCGGCGGGTACAAGCAGTCGGGACTCGGGCGCGAGCACGGCGCCCACGGGCTGGAGGAATTCCTCGAGGTGAAGGCGCTGTTCGTCTGATGGACGGCGCCGCGAGCAAGGCGCTGGTGCAGGAGTGGTTCTCCAAGGGGATCACGTCGCCGGCCGGGCGGGCGATGGTCACCGACGACTTCCGTTGGATCGGTCCGGAGTCGATGGCCGAGCTCTTCGGCGGCGACGAGGCGGTCTTGCGAGGTCCGGAGGGTCTGGCCGACCTGCCGCACCTCGACCAAGCGCTCTACCGCGGCTACCAGGAGAACGCGGGCACGATGAACGTGCACTTCCTGATCGCCGAGGGCGACCTCGTGGTGATGGAGTTCGACGCCGGGTACACCACGTTCGAGGGTGAGCCGTACCACAACCAGTACTGCCTGGTGATCCGCGTCGAAGGCGACCGCATCGCCGAGGTGCGCGAGCACGCCGACACGCACTACTCGTACGAGGTGTGCCTCGGGACGCCGGAGAAGCGCGCCGGCGTGCACGAGCGTCTGGCCACCCTGCGCGCCGGCGGCCGCGTCTGAAGCGAGCAGCGGTCAGGCCACGCGGGCGGCGGGCACCGGCGGCGCCACCGCGTCGTGGCGTGGCAGCAGGAGCAGGTTCAGCACCGCGGCGATCACGAGACCGCCGGCCGCACCGGCGAGCACGTCGAGCGGGTTGTGCGCAGCGAGGTAGATGCGCGAGAAGGCCACCGCGACCGCGCCGGCGTACGCGGCGATCCGCCACCCCCGCGACAGGTAGGGCGCCACGATCCCGGCGAGGGCGAACGCCACGATCGCGTGACCGGAGGGGAAGCTCGGTCCGTGCGTGGGCACGTGCCGGAGCGTCGCGTCGGGCTCGGTCGTCCCCGGTCGGCCCCGGTACACGATCTCCTTGAGCACCAGCTTCTCGACGATGAGCTTCAACGGGTACACGAGCAACGCGGCGATGACGAGCCGCCACTTGCGGAAGACCGCAGCGATGGCCGCGACCACGAACGGCACGATCGCGACACCGGCGTACTGCACACCGACCATCGGCGACTCGAGCGCATCGGGCAGGTCGTTGACGGCGCGGAACACCCAACGTTCGGTGGACGACACGTCACCGTCGCTCACGAGCAGCACACAGACCACGACGACGCCGAGCGAGATGAGCCCGGTGGCGGTCCACGTGCGCACATTGGTCCTCGCGGCGGCATCGATCACAGGAGCTCCTCGGGGCTGCGACGGCGGGCTTCGGTAGCGTCAGCGTCGATGGCTGGGACGATCGGGCGACGCGACCTCGCTGAGATCACGGCCGCGCTCGGTGGCGCAGCCCTGCTCACCGCGAGCTGGGTGGTGGTCGTGACCCGCGACGACGTGCCCGCGCTGGAGGTCCGCGCCTTCGTGGCTGCCAACGGTCTCCCGAACGCGCTCTGGCCGCTGGTCTGGGCGCCGGTGCAGGCGGGCAGCCTGGTGGGGTCGTTGGTGATCGTCGCCGCGAGCGCCGCGGTCACCCGGCGGAAGCGGCTGACGGCCGCGACGCTGCTCGCCGCGGCAGGGCGCGTACTGGGCGGCAAAGGGCGTGAAGCACCTCGTCGCCCGGGAGCGCCCGCGACAGTTGCTCCCGGTCGTCGAGGTGCGCGAGCGGGCGACCGGCCTCGGGTACGTGTCCGGGCACTCGGCCGTCGCGTTCGCGCTCGCCACCGTGCTCGCGTCGGACCTCCCCGGCGCGTGGCGAATCGTGCCGTTCGCGATCGCGACCGGCGTGGGCTTCGGCCGCGTGTACGCCGGCGTGCACCTGCCGCTCGACGTCGTCGGCGGGATCGGGCTGGGTCTCCTCGCCGGGACCGCGGCCCGGTGGGGGCTCGGCCTCGATGGTGCCGCCGCGCGCACCACTAGATGAAGTCCCGTCGCTCGAGGTAGTGGAAGCTGAGCCAGCCCGGGAGCACCGGGAGCCAATACGTGAGCAACCGGTAGCTGAGCACCGCCGCCACCGCGATCGACGGCTCCATCCCGACGCCGGTCAGTCCCGCCACCAGCGCCGCTTCCATCGCGCCGAGCCCGCCCGGCGTCGGGGCGGCGGCGGCGATGACCGAGGCGCCGAGGTACACCGCGCCCACCTGGGCGAAGCTCACCCCGCCGTCGAACGCCGCGACCGCGGCAGCCAACGCGCAGATGTAGGCGATCGAGACCGCGAACGAGCCCCCGACCAGGGCGAGGATCTTCGCGGGCGAGTGAGCCAACACGACCAGGCTGTGGACCGACTGCTTGAGGAAGGTCACCACGCGAGTGCGGAGGAAGCGCCGCCCCCAGCGCGTCGCCGCGACCAGGCCCACCAGCGCGAGCACGACCGCGATGGCCACCAGCAGCTTGCTGCTCGACGGGATCTGGAAGCTGTTGCTGTCGCTGTGGCCCGCCCACGCGACGAACATCACGAACAGCACCAGGTGCGCGAGGCCCCCGGCCGCCACGTTGAGCCCGATCCCGGTGAGCGCCTCCGCCGGTGCCACTCCCGCCTTCTGCAGGAAGCGCAGGTTGAGCGCCATCCCACCGACGTTCGCGGGCGTGACCCGGTTCACGAACGACGACGCGAGCTGGGCCGCCAGGTTGGGACCGAACGGCAGGTGCTCGGGAACTCCGCCGGACAGCGCGACCGCGGCGCCCACGTAGGTGCCGATCGACATCACGACGCACACCGCCAGCCATCCGAAGTTGGCGGAGCCGAGCGCGTCGACGCTGTCGCCGACGTCGGCGAGCTGCGGGAGGAGCACGTAGAACGCGGCCGTCAGCGCGGCGATGGTGACGAGCGTCCGCGCCCGGACCCGCACCAACTGCTCCAGGGGCGCGGGCGCTTCGCCGGTCGCCGAGGCGATGCCGTCCCGCAGGTCGCGCAGCAGCTTCTTGTTCGCCTGCTTGCGCGTCGCGGCCGAGAGCGCGAGCGGTTGCAGGTAGGGCGCCGCGCTCGCCAGCTCGTGAGGTCCGATGGCCCGGACCCCCGAGGCGAGCGCGCGGTCCACCCCGACGAGGGTCGCGAGCGAGACGAGCAGCTCGGCGCGGTCGATCGCCTGCGTCCTCGGGTCGGCCGACTCGGTGCCGAACCCGAGGTCGATGATCACCGGGTTGGCGCCGGACACGAGGATGTTCGCGGCCCGGAGCGACCGATGCGCCAACCGCGCCGCATGGAGTCCCCGGACGTGACGCCAGACCGCGTCGAGCAGGGTGTCGTCGATCGCTTCGGGCTCGAGTGCGTCGAGGGGCGTGCCGTCGACGTACTCCACTGCGAGCGCCATCGAGCCGTCCGGCAACGCGGTGAGCACCTCCAGCCGCGGACAGGTGACGTCGGCTCGCTGCGCGATCAGCAGGAGCAGCGCCTCGTGCTCGACGTCCTGCCCGAGGCTCAACGCCGGCCGGTCGTCGTTCGGGCCCCGCAACAGCAGCGTGCGGTAGCTCCGGTACAGGAGGTCGGCATCGCGGCTGTCGCGTGCGTAGACCTTCACGAACGCGCGCCCACCGTCGTCGAGCGTCGCGGTGTAGAGCTGCGCCCGACCACCATCGGCACGCTCCAGCGCCAACCGGTCGACCGCCAACCCGGCGTCGCGTAAGGCGACCACTACGACCGCGGGCGCGGGGCGGCGGTTGGGCGCGCCGACGACGATCAGGACCGCGGCGCCGGCCATGACCCCGGTCGCGAGCGCGAGCAGCAGCTCGGGAACCCCTGCAGTGCCGGCGATCGCCAGCACCGCGACGACGCCGAGGAGCGTGAGCACCGCGCACCGCCGCCACGACCGCGAGAGCCACGGCGTCCCGGCGGTCGCGATCGCGGCGGCACCGGCGACGTAGGTCAACGACGGGAAGTCGGTCGACGCGATCCAGGTGTCGCCGGTCACCGCGTCGGGGACGCGGGCACCGATGTCGAACGCCAGGTCCAGGAGCGCGAACACCGCCGCGCCGGCGGTCGCGGCGAGCGTGACCACTCCCAGACGCCGCCACCGCCGTCGGTACACGAGCGCGCCCACCATGAGCACCGGCACGGCCAGCGCGACGATCTGCGCAGCCGCGAGCAGCAGCTCGCGCAGCTCGTCGGGTACTGCGGACGCGGCGCGGCTGAGGTCCGCGCTCACACCGGCGCTGGTGCGGGTGGCGAGCTCCACGAACAGCACGAGCAGGGCCACCGCCAGCGCGGCCAGCGTGCAGCGGACGACGTCGCCGGGGTGCCGGAAGTAGCGCTCGCCCGGCGCCCGCGTGTCGTGGCCGGCGAGGTCGACCGACGTCGAGGCGGTGGAGAGGTCGAGGCTGGCAACGTGCTTCATGTCGTCCCGTCCCGGGTGACGGCTGCGACGACGCGCAGCAGGAGGACCGTGCCGACGAACAGGCCGAAGTACCCGAAGACCTCGAACAGCCCGGCGTCGCCACCGACGGCCGGTCCGGGATCAGCGGCGACGAGCAGGACGGCGGCGACGGCCAGGAAGGCGGTCCCGGTGGCCACGAGCAACGCCCGGTTCACGAGGGTGCGCAGGATGCGGCGCGGGTCCTCGTCGACGATGCTGCGGACGCGGAGCTCACCACGACTGGTGAGCGTGAGGATGCGGTCGATCCGGTCGGGTAGCCGTCGCAAGTGTGGGAGCGCGGCCAGCATCTCGTCGCGGATCATCTCGTCGCGGTCGATCGGTGCGGGCGCGGTGGCGGAGGTCATCGACTCCGTTGCCGCGGTCACGAGCGACATCTCGGGCGCGAGGACCCGGAGCGTGCCGTCGAGGGTGACCAACGCGCGCGACAGGACGACGAGATCGGTCGGCAAGCGGATGCCGAAGCGCGCCAGCATGGCCACGAGATCCTGCAGCACCGAGGGATCCACGGCTCCGGTCACGCGGACGTGGTCGGCCAGCAGCCGGGCGAGGGCACGTTCGAGCTCCTCGGGCCGGTCGGCGTTGTGCACTTCGGCCACGCGCTCGATGCCGTCGCGCAGCAGGCTCACGTCGCGGCGCATCAGCGCGGCGAGGATGTCGACGACCGCCGCCTGCTGGATGGGGTCGAGCCGACCGACGGCGCCGAAGTCGATCAATCCGAGGCTGCCATCGCGGAAGGCGAAGATGTTCCCGGGGTGGGGATCGGCGTGGAAGAGCCCGATGCGGAGCACCTGGTCGAGGGTCGAGCGGAGCAGCTCCTCGGCCAGGACCGTGCGGTCGATGCCGGCGGCGTCGAGGTCACGGATCTGAGCGACGGTGAACCCGTCGAAGTGCTCCTGCACGAGGAGCCGCCGTGTGCAGTACTCGCCGTAGAGGCGCGGCACGCGCACGCCGTTGTCGGTGCCCATGAGGAGGGCCATCTCGCGCATCACGTCGCCTTCGAGCCGGAAGTCGAGCTCGGAGCGGAGGCTGGTCGCGAATTGCGCGAGCATCTCGCCCGATCGGAGCCCCTGTCCGAACGACGTGCGCCGCTGCGCCACGTTTGCCAGCAGCGCCAGTGCGGCGAGATCGCGCTCGATGACGTCGGCGATGCCGGGGCGCTGGATCTTCACCACCACCGCCTCCCCCGTGCGGAGACGGGCGCGGTACGTCTGCCCGATCGAGGCGGCGGCGAGCGGCTCCCAGTCGAACTCGGCGAACACCTCGTCGACGGGACCACCGAGCTCCGCCTCGAGCGCGGGCCGGATCACGTCGACCGGCTCCGGTGCCACCCGGTTCTGCAGCGTGGCGAGCTCGTCGGACACGTCGGGCGGGATGAGGTCGACGCGCGTGGCCGCGATCTGACCGAGCTTCACGTAGACGCCGCCGGCCTCCTCCAGCACCCGGCGGAGCCGGATCCCGACCGCCTCCTCCGAACGCTCCGCCCGGCCCGCGGCGGAGAGGAACGGGCCGAAGCCCTCGCGCCGCGCCAGGCGGACCAGCTCTCGGTAGCGGCGGAGCACCGCGACGCGGGTCTTGACCGCCCGGAGCGGACGGGGCGCGACGACGAGACCCGCTCGCTCGCCGATCGCGAGCGAGCCCGGCCGGGCGAGGAGGTCGAGCGCGACCGCGACGGCCATGGTGGCCGGGATGCCGATGGCCACCGCGCGCAGCAGGAACCCGTCGGCCCCCCAGTCCCAGTCGTCGAGCCCCGCCGCGAGGAGCACCGCGACGGTCCACCCGATGCCGCCGGCGATCAGCGCGGTGCCCCAGCCGCGGCGGATGCCGAGCAGTCGGAGCGACAGCGCGGTCGCCACGATGGCGACGACGAGCACGACGAGCACGCGGAGCAGGACGCCGACGACGGAGACCGCGACGATCATCGCGATCCTCCGGTGCACGGGGCGCCGGCGCCACACAGCGAGAGATGGTCGGACCGCCTGACCTCGGCGACGAGCGCACGGCGCGGTTGGAACGCGAGCGCGCTGTCGGCATCGGCCAGGAGCGAACCGGTCTCGGCGCCGTGCAGGTCGAAGTCGTACACGACGCAGCCGCCGCGGAACCGGTAGGTCCGGGTGCTGCGCAGGTGCGGCGGCAGCGAACGGACCCGCTCGTACCGGCGGACCCCGACCTCGTCGCTCGGCACCTCGGTCGCACCGCGCACCGGGCAACGGTCCGGCGGCAGGAGCGTCGCCTGGACCGCCCGGTCGCCGCCGACGTCGGAATCGAGCCAGAACCGCGCCCGCTCGTCGTCGATCTGGATACCACCCAGCTTCCACCCGGCGGGGACCGAGGCGATGCAGGGGACGAACTCGGCCGACGGCACCGATTGGGCGCTGAGGATCATCAGGCTGCCGGTGCCGCACGTGGGGGTGCCGTCGACGCCGAGGTCGTGGGCCGGGGTGATCAGGCCCGCGGTCGCCTGCACGCCGAACGCGACCACGACGACGACCAGCACCGCGAGCCCGATGCGCAGCGGGCTCCATCGTTGGAGCGAGATCCGCCGTTGCGGCGGCGCCAGCGCCCGGAAGCGGGCCAGCAGGTCACGGCCGTCCTGTTTCATGACCGTACGCAGCTGGGTGGGGCTCGCCACACCGCGCGCGGCGGCGAACGCCTCGCCGATCTCCTCAGGGGCGAAGAACCGCAGCGCGCGCTCGTACACGCGGTCGGCGTCGGTGCGCACCGCGAGCACCAGCATCATGTTGGCGAGATCGACGGCTTGGCGCCACGGTGACGGGCGCACCTGCGCGAACGCGACGTCGATGAGCTGCAGGTGCCCGTCGCGCACGAGGAGGTTCGCGGGCTTGATGTCGCGGTGCGCGAGCCCGGAGTCCCACAGCTTGCGGACGAGCGCAAGGCCCTCGTCGATGATCTCGTCGGTGACCTCAGCGTCGCCGATCTCGTGCGCACCACCGAAGAACTCGGTCACGAGCAGGTATTCGCGCGCGGGCGTGAGCTCGACGATCCCGTACGGCTCCGCGGTGGGGATGCCGGAGTCGCGCATCACCCGCAACGTGTAGTCCTCGTACTCGACCAATCGGGCGACCGACTGGAACGGCGCTTCGTCCTCGAGGCGGCCGTACAGGAGCGTGCGACCGAGCTTGTACCAACGGTCGGCACGCACGTGGCTCATCGCGTAGAGCTTCCCGAAGAGGTAGGTGTCGGGGTCGCCGGCCACGCAGATGCGCAATGGCGTCGAGCCCCCCGACCCGGCCAGTCCGAACGGCTCGATCTCGACCACGGTCAAACCGAGCTGGTCCTGGATCGCGTGACGGATCGCCTCACCCCGACGCCCCCCGACGTCGAGGTGCGCGGTCTTGCCCTGGCGGTAGACGACGGGGAACACCTCGTTGGGCGTGAAGAACCGGAACGCGTTGACGAGGAAGGCGACGGTCACCGTCACGCCGACGACGATGTCGGACGGATGGAACGTCCCCAGGTAGAGCTCGGAGCACGCGAAGACGACGACCGCGACCGCGGTGACCATCTTGGCGATCCGCCGGCTGCGACCGGCGACCACCAGCGTGTAGGAGATCCCGACGCCGATCAGCGCGATCACGGCGACGGGGGCCGCGAAGAACGACCAACCGTCCCACCGGCCGATGATGGTCACGTCGTACGGCCGCGGGCGGGCCGACCAGCGGTACATCACGTCGGCGATGATCTCGATCACGAACGTGGCACCGATGAAGGTGAAGAGGTGCCGCCACCGTCGCAGCGCGACCAGCGCGACCAGCCAGGCGAACCCGATCACGCTGATCGTCCAGCCGGAACCGAGGCGATCGATCCGGTCGGCGACGTCGGTCAGCCACTCCGTGCGGAGGCCGGCGAACTGCCGGAGGATGGCGGCGTCGACCTGGTTGACGAGCCGGCCGGCGCCTTCGAACGACATCGCGACCACCGACAGGATCACCAGCACGGCGGCGGCGGCGATCCAGGCGGTGCCGGTCGTGCCGATGCTGCGGGGCAGCGGCGGGGGCGCACCGGTGGGGCGCCGCCGCCGGTGGCTGCGGCGGGCGGTGGGCGGGCCACTGACCACGTCGACCGGGGTGGCGCGGGTCACGTCGTCGACGGTCATGGGACCTGCTCGTCGTCGAGCCAACGCGTGGCGGTGGACCGGACCGAGTCGGAAGCGTCCGCCCGGGCGTTGAGGCTGCGCAACGTGTCGGTGTCCAACCGTGCGGACACCGCGTCGAGCGCCGTGACCAGGCGCGTTCCGGACCGGTCGACCGCGTCGCGGCGCACGATCGGCGTGACGTTCTCGGCCGGCTGCAGCGCGCGGTCGTCGACCAGCTCGACGAGGTCGTCGGTGCCGACGGCCGGGTCGGTGCTGAAGAGCAGCGCGACGTCGACGATGCCGGTGTCGAGCGCCTGGTGGGTCAGGCGACCGCCGGCGTCGAGCGGCACGACCTCCGCGAACTCGATGCCGTACACCTTGCGCAGGCCGTCGAGGCAGAGCGGGCGGGTCGCGCACTCGGGCGGCCCACCGAAGGTCAGCTGCCGCGAGACGGCGCGGAGGTCACTCATCCGCGTGAGCCCGAGACGCTCGGCGACCTCGCGGCGGACGACGAAGGCGTTGGTGTCCTGCGCCGGGGCGGGCGCGAGCGCCTGGGCCACGGTCCCCCGCAGCGCGTGCACCAGAGCGGCGTGGGTCACCGCGGCATCGGCCTCGGGATGCGCGCGGCCCACGCTCAGGAACTGCACCGCCGTGCCGGCGTACTCGGGCACGACGTCGATGAGTCCCTCGCGCAAGGCCGGGGCCACCAGCTCGCGCGGTCCGAGCCCGAATGCCCGCCGGACCCGCAGGCCGGAGCGCTCCAGCGCCTGGGCGTAGATCTCAGCGAGGAGCCGACTCTCGGCGAAGTCGAACGACGCCACCGTGACCGGCTCCCCGCGCGCGGCCCCTGTCCGCGCGCCAGCGACTCCCGTAGCGCCCGAGAGCGCCGCGGCGAGCGAAAGAATGACGAGCGCGCCGACCAAGCGGTTGCGCATACGTCGTCGCCCCCTCCCGGGCTTCGTGCACCGCACGTGCACTCTCTCACACCCCGCCGATGCCGACACTCTCGCTCTCCGTGGCCCTCGCCACGCCCACAGACGTCGAGCCCGCACGCATCGGGCGAGCCGGCTTGTGTGAACGGATCGGGTTCTTTGACGGACAGATGCGGTTCAGCGTCTCCTCGAGCAGTTGCGATTTGCGGCGGGACTCGTGCCCACAACCAGTACTGCCTGGTGATCCGCGTCGAAGGCGACCGCATCGCCGAGGTGCGCGAGCACGCCGACACCCATTCCTCGTACGAGGTGTGCCTCGGGACGCCGGAGAAGCGCGCCGGCGTGCACGAGCGTCGCGATCACGACGACCTCGACCCCGCCGATGTCACGGAGATGTGCAGTCATTCGACCGAAGCGGTGACATGCGCGGAGGCGTCATCATCGAATCGACGAGACGTTTCCGCGCTGCCGTCACCGAGGAAGCATGACCTTGATCCTGGACACGACCCACCTGCGAGAGGAGAAGGCGAAGTGCGAGCCTCGTCCCCTCCGCGCACGGGTGGGGTCAATCCCCGAGCGGGTCCCGTCCGTACCACCGGGTGAACGTCGGCCACAAAGGTTGGCCACCCACGCCGGAGGTTTCCTGATGGCTCATCGATCCTGGTCTGCTGCGGTCCGCACCGTCGCCGTCGCCGCGGGCGTGACGCTCACGCTCGGCGTCGTCGGCCTCGCCACCACGCCCGCAGGTGCGGCGACGAAGTCGAAGACGAAGCCGACGGTCGTCGCCGCCAGCGTCCCCGGCGTCGGCACCATCCTCGTCGACACACAAGGCCATGCCCTCTACACCCACACCGACGCCAACGGTCAGGACGTCGCGTGCACCGGTACGTGCATGACCGCCTGGCCGCCGTTGACCGTCGCCGCGGGCGCCAAGGTGAAGGCCCCCAAGGGCGTCAAGGGACTCGGCACGACCAGCGACACCCACCAGGTCACGTCGACCGGCCTGCCGCTCTACCGGTTCTCCCTCGACATGCAGGCCAAGCAGGCCAAGGGCGAGGGCATCAACGCGTTCGGCGGCACCTGGCACGTGGTGACGGTGAAGAACACCAAGACCAACGCCACCCCGACCACGAACGCCGGCACCGGCGGCGTGTCGTTCTAGTCGCCCGATCGGCGACCGCACACGAGGAGACAGATCCCATGGACCAGACAGCACCACACCACCGGTCAACGCGGCGGCGCCCATTCGGACGCGCCGCGGCGGTCGCCGTTGCCATGGCGGCGCTGTCGGCGGTGGCCTTCGCCCCCGGGACCGCCGGAGCGCAGACCACCCCGAGGACGGCGAGCGAGATCTCGACCGCCAAGGCCGGGAAGCTGGGCACGCTCCTGGTCGCCGGGCAGGACACCGTCTACACGCTGAAGCCGAGCAAGACGGCGTGCACCGCCAAGTGCCTGAAGGTGTGGCCGCCGGTCCAGTTGCCCTCGGGCATGACCGCGGCGACCGCGGGGACCGGCGTCGACGCCGCCAAGCTGGGCACGAAGGCACTGGCCGACGGCACCATGCAGGTGACCTACGGCGGCAAGCCCCTGTACTGGTTCTTCAAGGACAAGGCGCCGGGCCAGGTGAAGGGCAACGTCACCGACAAGTGGGGCAAGTGGCTGTCGGTGGTGACGGTCGCCGGCAAGTCCAAGCCGAGCAGCAACGCCGGCACCGGAGGCGTGTCCTTCTAGTGGCTCGAGTCGAGACGGGAGCACGGGCGTGTCCGCCGGGGTAGTCGAGCCCACCCGTGCTCCCGCGCTGGGCGTGGTGGAGCGGGGCGACCGTGCCGCGCGGCGCCTGAGGTCCGCGGTCTCGGCGCGCGTCTACCTCCCCGCCTGTGTGATCGCGATCGCCGCCGGGGTCCTGCTCTGGGTGGGCTGGGCGGCCGGCTGGGGCGGTTCCGACTTCGCCGGCTCGGTCGTCAGCCTGCGCGCGGTCGTGGCCGGTCCGGCGACCCTGGCGATCATCGGCGTGTTCCTCGTCGTGGAGCGAACCTGGCCGGCGCAATCGCGTCCGATCTTCGCTCGCGGGTACCGCCATGACCTGCTCTTCACGCTGGTGAACGCGACCCTGGTCGTGCCGCTCGTGACCGGCCTCACCCTCGCGATGGTGCACGTCACCCGCACGTCGCTCCCGTGGATCGTCCTGCCCCGGATCGGCCTCGTGCCGCGGTGGGCTGCGATCGCGCTGATCGTCGTCGCCATGGACGGCTGCAACTGGGCGGTGCACCTCGCGAACCACCGCTCCCGCATGCTCTGGCGGTTCCACGAGCTCCACCACTCGCAGGAGGACATGAGCGTGCTCACCGTCTTCCGCACACATCCCCTCATCCACTTCTCGTATCTCGTCGCGCTGCTCCCCGGCGTGGTGTTGCTCGCCAACGGCGCGATGTCGATCACCGTGCTCGTCGTCTACGGCGCGATCGTCGCGTTCGCGCACTCGAACACCCGGCTGGGCTTCGGACCCCTCGAGCGGGTCTTCGTGAGCCCGAACTTCCACCGCATCCACCACAAGGTCGACGGACCGGCGGACGTCAACATGGGCTTCGCGCTGACGATCTGGGATCAGCTCTTCCACCGGGCCGTGTTCCCGACCGAGGACACGATCAGGACCGACACCGGCCTTGCGGGCCGACCGCTGACCGTCGAGCAGGAGGGGCCGCGAGCGAGACATCTCTCGGTCTTCGCCGCCCAGATGGTCGCGCCGTTCCGTCCGATGCGTACCGCCACCGACCTCCCGCCGGTGCGGGAGTCCGTGCCCGAGGCCGAGCGCCAGGGCACGATCTCCGCCGGTGGTGGGAGACTCTCCCATCACCGCGACGCCCGAGCCGCGGCCGAAGAGTGCGAGGTCGCGTGATGGTGACGACGTCCGTCCCGAAGGCTCCGTCCCGGAGCCGCGAGCTCCTGAGGATCCTGTTCAGCACGCGCACCGCCGGGCTCCCGGCCGACCTGTGCCTGCTCGTCGTCCGCCTCGTCCTCGCCTGGATCTTCATCTACCACGGCTCACGACGGCTCTTCGGCTGGTTCGGCGGACTCGGCATCCACGAGTACGGCAACTACTTCGCGAACACCGCGCATCTCCACCCCGGTGAGCTCTTCGCCGTGCTCAGCGGGGTCATCGAGTTCGGCGGCGGCATCGCCCTCGCCCTCGGCCTCTTCACCCGGCTCGCGGGTCTCGCGATCTTCGGCGACATGATGGGCGCGATCGTCACGGTGACCTGGGCGAACGGGATCAACGCGACGGGCGGAACGGCCGGGTACGAGCTGAACCTGGCCCTCGGGTTCCTCGCGCTCGTGCCGGCGGTGTTCGGTGCCGGTCGCTTCAGTGTCGACGCGGAGCTCGAACGCCGCCTGGTGAGAGCGGACGCCACGCCAACCGCCGAGCGCTCCCGCGGGGACAGCCCCGCCTACTGATCAGCCGCCGAGACCGCCTCCCCGTCACCGACCACCCGCCCACACGAGTTCGGTGACGGGGAGGTTTGTGTCGGGCGCGAGGTGGGCACAACGGGCCTTACATACGACAAATGCTGATCCGCGAACTTCGCAACGAGGTCACCTGCGCGCGACCCCGAGCGAAGCCCGTCGGGGGGTGCCCATGAAGACAGCAGTGAAGACCTCCAGCGCGATCCTGGTGGTGACGGCGCTGACGGTGGCGCTGACCATCGGTGGCTCCACTTCCCGGGCCCGGGCCACGGTGTCCCGGGCGTCGCTCACGCCGGCGTCGTTCACCAACGACTTCTCGGCCATGGCGACGCTGAAGCCACTGGCCAAGAAGGGCAAGGGCAACGTCGCCGTGCTCCTCCCCGACACGCAGTCCTCGGCCCGCTACGTGAGCTTCGACGCGCCGTACCTGACGCAGGCGTTCCAGGCCGCCGGCCTCTCGTCGGACCAGTTCCAGGTGCAGAACGCGCAGGGCAGCACCCAGACGATGCAGACCCAGGCCGAAGCGGCCATCACCAACGGCGCCACCGTGCTCGTCATCGACCCCCTCGACTCGGGGAGCGGCGCCGCGATCGAGGCCAACGCCGTGCAGCAGGGCGTCAAGGTGATCGACTACGACCGGCTCACGCTCAACGGCAAGGCGAGCTACTACGTGAGCTTCAACAACGTCACCGTGGGCAAGCTCCTGGGGAAGGGCCTGGTCGACTGTGTCGCGTCGTGGAACGTGGCCAAGCCGCAGGTGCTCGAGATGGACGGCGATCCCACCGACAACAACGCCACGCAGTTCGCCCAGGGCTACAACTCGGTCCTCAACCCGAAGTACAAGAGCAAGACCTTCGTCAAGGTCGGTGAGCCCGCGGGCACCTGGGACAGCGCGAAGGCGCTGACCAACTTCGAGCAGCAGTTCACCGCCCACCCCAACATCAACGCAGTGCTGGCCGCCAATGACGGCGTCGGCAACTCGGTGATCTCCTCACTCAAGAACAACCAGGTTCCGGCGAAGAAGGTGCCGACGACGGGTCAGGACGCCACGCTGGTGGGTCTGCAGAACATCCTGTCCGACTACCAGTGCATGACGGTGTACAAGCCCGTCTACACCGAGGCCCAGGCCGCGGCGGCCGTGGCGATGTACCTGCGGGCGGGGCAGAAGCCGCCGTCGAGCCTCGTGAACGCCAAGACCAACAACAAGGTGACCGACGTGCCGTCGGTGCTACCTGACGCCGGTGTCGGTCAACACCCAGAACATGAACGCGACCGTGGTCAAGGACAAGTTCGTGTCCGCGTCGGACCTGTGCGCCGGCTCCTTCGCCGCCTCCTGCACCGCGGCGGGGATCCAGCCCTGAGCCGCTGACCCAGCAATGACGACCAGCGAAGCGACTGGTGCACCTGCACCTGCCGCGCAGTCGGAGGGGCCGGACGTCCCGCTGCTCGAGCTGCGCACGATCAGCAAGAGCTTCGGTGCGGTGCAGGCGTTGCGAGGCGTCGACCTCTCTCTCGACTCGGGTCAGGTGACCGCGCTCGTCGGCGACAACGGTGCCGGCAAGTCGGTGCTCATCAAGACCATCGCCGGGATCCACGGGCCCGACGGCGGGGAGATCCTGTGGAAGGGCGGCCCGGTGCACATCCGCTCGCCCAAGGCCGCCGCCGCGCTGGGCATCGAGACCGTGTACCAGGACCTCGCGCTGTGCGACAACCTCGACATCGTCCAGAACATGTTCCTCGGTCGGGAGGTGACGCGCCACGGCCTGCTGGCGGAGGAGGACATGGAGCTCTCGGCCCGCCAGACGCTGACCGACCTCTCGGTCACGACCGTGCGCTCGATCCGGCAGCCGGTCGTCTCGCTGTCGGGCGGCCAGCGCCAGGCCGTCGCGGTGGCGAGGGCGGTGATGTGGAACTCCGAGCTCGTGATCATGGACGAGCCCACCGCCGCGCTCGGCGTCGCCCAGACGGCCATGGTGCTCGCGCTCGTCCGCCGGCTCGCCGATCGCGGTCTGGCGGTGATGATGGTGTCGCACAACCTCAACGACGTGTTCGCGGTGGCCGACCGCGTCGTGGTGCTGCGCCTGGGCCGGATGGTTGCCGCGGGCCCGGCGAGCGACTTCGACCCGCAGACGGTCGTCGACTACATGACCACCGGACGATCCGACCGGGCGCCGCATCCGACGGATCCGGGCGCGGTCACGACGGAAGGGGGGGCCGAGGGTGGCGAAGACGACTGAGCCCCCGGTCGAGGCCGGGGACATCGACGACGAGCAGCCGACGCGACCGCCCGTCGCCGCGCAGGCGACGGTCGACGAGCTCACGGCCAACAACATGCGCGAGTACTTCCGCGCCTCGGTCGCGCGCGTGCGAGCCGGTCAGAGCGGAGTGCTGCCGGTCGTGCTCGGCCTGTTCCTCATCTCGATCATCTTCCAGAGCCTGAACTCGAACTTCCTGACCGCCGGCAACATCGTGAACCTGCTCGTGCAGGGCGCGGTGTACATGCTCCTGGCCATGGCCGAGGTGTTCGTGCTCCTGCTCGGCGAGATCGACCTGTCGGCGGGCTTCGTCGGCGGGGTCGGCGGGATCATCGCGGCCGAGCTCGTCACCAGTGAGCACGGGAGCTGGTCGTGGTGGGTGGCGTGCATCGCCGCGCTGCTCGTCTGCGCGCTGATCGGCGCGTTCATGGGCACCATCATCACGCGCCTCGGGCTCCCGTCGTTCGTCGTCACGCTGGCGGGCCTCCTCGCGTTCCAGGGCGTGATGCTGCTCATCCTCGGCAACGGCGGCACGCTGCCCATCGAAAACAACGTGATCAACGACTTCGCCAACGGGCTCCTCACGCCGGCGGCGGGCTGGATCGTGATGGGCGCCATCGTCGCCCTGTACGGGACGATGACGTGGATGCACGATGCGCGCCGGCGCCGGCGCGGGCTCGTGGCGCCGCCCCTCGGTGTGACCATCCTGAAGATCGTGGGCGTCGCGGTGGCGGCGGTGGTGGTGGTGATGATCTGCAACACCGACCGCGGCGCGCTCGTCCCGATCAAGGGCATGCCGTGGATCGTGCTGATCGTGCTCGGCGTGTGCGCGGCGTGGACGCTCCTCCTCGGACGCACCAGGTTCGGCCGGTACGTCTACGCCATCGGCGGGAACGCCGAGGCGGCGCGGCGCGCCGGCGTCAGCCTCGCTCGCATCCGCACCCTGTGCTTCATGCTGTCGTCGTTCACGGCCGGCATCGCCGGGATCGTGTACGCGTCGCGGTTGCGCTCGGTCTCGACGAACCTCGACGGGGGCCAGCTCGTGCTGTACGCGGTCGCCGCCGCGGTCATCGGCGGCACCAGCCTGTTCGGTGGACGGGGCAAGCCGATCCACGCGGTGTTGGGTGGCCTCGTCATCGCCGCCATCGACAACGGCATGGGGCTCCAGGGCTTCAGCGCGGCGTCGAAGTACATCGTCACCGGGATCGTCCTCGTCGCCGCGGTCACCATCGACGCCCTCGCCCGGAGGGGCCGTACCGCCGGGACCTAGATCTCGAGCGGTTCGTGCTCGATCTGCTCGACCAGCGCGGCGAGGCTCGTGCGGTCGATGCCCTTGCGCAGCTGCCGCACGAACATCAGGCTCATGGTGAGCGCGGCCGCCCCCGCGCCGACGATCGAGCCGATCTCCACCCGGGTGAACAGGTCGGTCGACGACACCAGCGTCGCCACGATGAACGCGACCACGCCGACCAGCCACGACACCAGCACCTGTCCCAGCGCGTCGAGCGCGATCAACCCCTGCGACATGGTGAGGGCGAAGATGAACATCCCGCTCCCGGCCGCGAGCAGGGCGAGGTCGAGGTTGCCGAGCTCGAACTTGGCGCCGAAGAGGAGGTGGCCGACGAACGGGCCGAGTGTTGCGCCGCCGATCACGCCGACGACGCCGATCCCGCTCACCACGAGCAGGAGGTTGCGCATGCCGCGGCGGAAGTCGTCGGTCTGGCCCGCGCTCACCTGCGCCGCGAGCCGCGGCAGCAACGCGGCCTGCACCGCCTGGAACAGCAGGATCGGAATGCGCGACAGGAAGAGGCCGACGATGAAGTCGGCGACCATCACCCGCTCGGCTGAGGTGGCGAGGAGCTGGGCGCCGAGAAACGGCGCGTAGCTGAGCACCTGCGCGAGCAACGAGCCGCCGAGCAGCAGCCCGAGGTTGGTCGAGAGCTCCGACCACGGCGCCTCGGGCCCCGGGGTCATGAGCCGGTGCTGACCGCGCAGCGCGACGAGCGTCGCCAGCGCGGGCGGGATGGCGAGGCAGAGACCGAAGCCGACCGGATCGGTCGATCCGACGGCGACGAGCACGATGCAGGGGAGCAGGCGGATGATGCCCTCGGCGCCCATGCTGACGCCGTAGGCGCCGAACTCGCCCGCGCCCGCGAACGCGCCGCGCGCGAGGAGCTCGAAGCCGAAGGTGAAGAGCGCGATCACGAGGCAGATGACCAGCCCGACGTTGCCGGCGAACAGGTTGTCGACGAGCGACGTCGTCACCGCCAGGATGATCGTGGCGATCCCGAGCCCGGTGGCGAACATCAAGCCGATCAGTCCCGCGCGGCGGATGACGGGCGCGCCGCCGATGCCGTGCGCGCGCCGTGCCGCGAGCGTGTGGCCGACCTCCTGCTCGACGGGGAGGAAGATGCCGGGCGCGAGCACGAACACGAACACCCAGAGGGCGTTGAGCGCGCCGTAGTCGGGTTTGCTCAGGCCGCGGAAGGCGAGGATCTGGAAGAGGTAGGTGGTGATGCCCGAGACCACGAGGCCGACACCGACCGCGAGCGTGCCGTCGGGCAGTGGGAGCGCCGCGATCAGGTTCTGCGCCCGCTGGCGGGCCGAGAGATTGACGGGGGCGTGTTCGAGTCGGGAGTCGGTCGACACGATGCTTCCGCGGTCGGGGCAGTTCGGTCGGACGGCGGGGGCCGGCCGGGCAGACCGCCCAGCGTAGGAGTGCTTCCCCCGCGACGGGGTATCAGCGAGGACGCGCGGCGTCTCGCTTCGCCGGCTCCCGTCTCCGACCGCTCGAACGGCGCGGACCGTTGGCGCGGGTGCCGGGAATCGAACCCGCGTTCTCAGCTTCGGACGCTGAGCGGCTCAGCGGGCTGACCTGCGAAGATGCCGGAGCGAGACGACCTCAGGCCGCGGAGAAGCCGCCGGGCATCATGCGCTCTCGACGGCCCGCTCCCGGACGACCTCGGCGGCGGGCTTGTCGTCGCGCAGCCCGAGAAAGCGCGCTTGCCGCAGCCGACCGTCACTCGTCCACTCGGCGAAGCCGATCTGGACGACCAGCTCGGGACGGGTCCAGTGGGTGCCCCGAGGGATCGGTCGCGCATCGACGAACGGCGACTCCGGCGAATGCAGCTCCCGCAACCGCGCGCCAAGTTGGCGGAGCGTCGTCGCGGTGTAGCCGGTGCCGACCTTCCCGGCGTATTTGAGCTGGCCGTCGTCGTAGTAGCCGACGAGGAGCGCGCCGAAGTCCGTCCGGCTGCCGGCGGGATCGGTGTAACCGCCGATCACGAGCTCCTGCTCCCAGACGCACTTCAGCTTCAGCCAGTCCTTCGAGCGGCCACGGGTGTACGGCGCATCGGCGCGCTTGGCGATCAGCCCTTCCCAACCCGACCGGCACGCGTCGGCGAACCGGCGCTGGGAGTCGCCCCGCCACGCCTCGCTCAGCTGCAATGCGGCGCTCGGCCGAATCGATGCCTCCAGCCGCGCCCGGCGCTCGATCAGGGGCCGGTCGGTGAGATCCTCGCCGTCCACCTCCAGAAGGTCGAAGACGCAGAACACGACGGGATAGGCGGCCACGTGGTCTGCGGAGGGGTTCGTCACCCCGAGGCGCTGCTGGAGCCGACTGAACGATGTCTGCTCCCCGTCGTACGCGACGACCTCGCCGTCCAGGAGGACGGCCCGAGCCCGCTGGGCGGCCACCGCCGCTCGGACCTCGGGGTAGGTGCCGGTGAGGTCCCTACCGGTGCGCGACTCCAGCCGCACCTCGCGGCCGTCGCGGCGCGCGACGCAGCGCTCGCCGTCGAACTTGCGCTCGAGCAGCCAGTCGTCACCGAACTCGCGACGGTCGGTCAGCGTCGCCAGCATCAGAGCGATCGGCATGCGCGTATCGTCCCATGGAGAGGTCGTGAAAGGAAACGGTCAGCCCGTCGAGGGGACGTAGGGACGGTCTCCGGTGTGTCCCGTTGCCGTAGTACGTGCGCACGCGCGAGGCTCCGTCGCTCGTGCATCCTCGAGACGGGAGAGTTTCGGTGGCGAACGATGTCGACGGTTCGGAACTGCGGGCTTGGATCGACCGGCAGGCGATCGCCGACCTGATCCACCGATACTCGGATGCCACGACCCGGGCCGACTGGGATCAGCTCGAGGCGGTCTTCGCTGCGGATGCGGTTCTCGAAGTGACCTCTCCGTTCGATTTTCGGGCGGAGGGTGCGGCCGAGATCCGAACCGTGATGAGCAGTGGCTCGGATCGGCTCGACTTCCTGATCCATCGAGTCGATTCGATCGTGATCGACCTCCAGGGAGCCGATCGCGCCGCGGCCACGTCCACGATTCACGAGTTGGGTCGCGGCACCTCGTTCGGTCCCGATGGCACGGGGGAGGACGTGTGGCTGGACTGGTTCCAGTACGGCGTCTACTACGACGACATCGTGAAGATCGACGGCGAATGGAAGTTCGCGCGGCGGTTCTGCCAGCCCTTGTACTACGTCGGCGACAATGCTGTTCCCGGAGATGTGATCGCGGCTCGGTCCAGCCTGGTCCGAACACCAGGCTTTCCGCCACGGTCCTGAACTCGACGCGCCCGTCGGG
>CAWELN010000030.1:0-148592 GCA_963809795.1 uncultured Actinomycetes bacterium | reverse complement strand
GGTATTTCCGGCGCGGTGACGGCGGAGGCGTTGGCACTCGCGTTCGACGAGGCCCTGTTATTCCGAGAGTCGCGAGCACCTGGGTAGATCATGGCGTCCGGATGGGGTGATCGGGTTCGACGCGAACGTTTTGAGCACCGAAATCGGTTTCGCTGCTGTTCGCGCTCTTCGGCGACCGAGAGCTGCGCGCTCAGGTCCGGTCCGCGCACGTTACAGCCGTCGAGGAAGCGGGGTTGGAATATCTCGAGCAACACGTGGTGTTCACGCGGCGGGGCCGCAACGGCGTGATGGTCATGGACACCGACGGATTGGTGATCGCCCGGTTCGAGCATCGGACTCAGCTGCGTGTTGGATCCGCAGTTGCACTCGCACTGTCTGATCTTGAACAAGGTCCGTGATGCTCAGGACGGGTCGTGGCGGGCGCTACACGGGCGCCCCCTCTTCGAGGAAGCCAAGACCGCCGGGATGCTCTACCAGGCCGGGTTGCGGGCCGAGCTCACCCGCCGCCTCGGGGTGGTGCGCTGGGTCCGGTGAGTGAGCACGGCCAGGCCGAACTGGCCGCACGCCCCGGGCCCTGCTGGCACGCTTCAGCACCCGCAGCACCGAAGTCGAAGCCGCCGCTGGGGTGAAGATCGCCGAGCTCGAGCAGGCGCTCGGCCGAGCATTGGAAGCGGACGAACGGGGGCGGGTCTATCGCCTCGCAGTGCTCGACACGCGTCGCCCCAAAGCACACGAACAGATCCCGACGGTCAGCCTGTACGAGCGGTGGGCGGCGGAGGCTCGCGACGCAGGCTGGGAACCGGCCGCCGTCGTGGAAGCGGCGATTGGCGCCCACCGCGTTGGCGTGCGCCACCCGGTACAGATGCGGTGCCGTCGTGGACGGGTTGTGTGTCGAGCGGGTGATGTTCACCGACGTGCAACGTCGTCCAAGCGGTCATCGGCCATGTTGATTCCGCGGAACGGTGAACGGGCCAGCTCGGTGCGCGCCGTGGTCGAGGAGATCACCGACGCGGTGTTGGCCGACCTGATGGCGGAGCTGGAAGCGCCCCAACGCAGGGAGCTGCCAGCGACGCTGGTCCGTCGTGACGGTGGCAGCGTCTGGGACCCGCCCCAAGCCGGCCGGTACACGACTCGCGATATGCTCACCGTCGAGGGCCGGATCTTGCATGCCGTGCACCTTCGGACGTGGCGCTGGCGTCGGCCTCGTTATGCCCGAGACGCGCGACCGTGCCCTCGCGGCCGAAGCTACAACCCCGGTACCGACCAGCACGACGCACACCCGCGACATCACGAGCCACGGGCGACGCCTTGAAGTCGTTATCGGTCCCGCCGGCAGCGGCAAGACCACCATGCTGCGCGTCGTGACCCGAGCCGGGCAACGAGGCCATACCGCGACAGGCCTGACTCACACTGCGGTCGCGGCCGATGTATTGCGCAGCGAAGCACGCATGCCTGCAGAGACGGTCGCCAAGTTCGACTGGTACGACCACCAGCCGCCTGCTGGATGGGCGCTCACCCCCGCCACGTCGTGGTCGTCGACGAGGCGGGCATGCTCGCCACCCGAGATCGAGATCGCCTCGTCGATCTTGAACGTGGCTGGCGCCAAAGTCGTCCTCGTGGGCGATCACCAACAACTCGGGCGGTCCGCGCACCCGGTGGCATGTTCGTTGCGCTCGCGGAAACCCTCGGTGTAACCGAGCTCCACCAAGCACACCGGTTCGCTCACCGCTGGGAAGCCCACGCCCTTGCCGAGCTCCGCCGTGGTGACCCTGCGGGCCTCGAAGCGCTCGCCCGCCATCGCCGTGTCCATGGTGGCCCTCACCCTCAAGCACAACGTGACTGTCTCACCGGCTGGTGGACCGCTCACCACACAGGACACGACGCAATCATGCTCGCCCCACGACCACACCACCGTGCACCGACTCGCCACGCAAGCACGGGCCGCACGCGTTGTGGCTGGTGAAGTACAACCGCACGGGAACCGAGGTCTACACCGATGTCGAGGACCAGACCATCAGCATCGGTGATCACATCGAAACCCGACGCAACGACCGCCGCCTGACCTACGGTCCCGGCCAATGGTATCCACAACCACGATCGCTGGCACGTGGTCGACGTCGACCAGCGCCGCGGGACCCTCGCAAGCTCGCACACCTCCGCCACGGCGCTCGGATCACCCTCCCCGCCGACGACGTCGCCCACCACGTCCGACTTGCCTACGCGACCACTATCGGCGCTGCGCAGGGACTGACCGTCGACGAGACCCACGTCATCGTCACGCCCGGCATGTATCGCAGCGAGCTCTACACCGCGCTCAGCCGCGGCCGCGAGGCCAACCACGCCTACGCGATCTGCGAGACCGACATGGAGCTCACGCAACAACGTGCCAGAACACCACCAACACCGATCGAGGTCCTCGCCCGAGTGACACAACGAGAACAACCCGACTGGGCCGCCCACAACGTCCTCCGGCGCACGATGAACCACGCCGAACAACCCGAAGTGATCAGAGGCCGAATGCTCGAAGTCATGCGAACGCTGCAACGCGTGCCCGAAGGGATCAGATCCGCGACGCCTGGACGCGTACCGCCACCAGCTCGCAGCTATCGGCCGGGCAATCGAGCAGCCCCCGGCCGTCACCGCCACACAACCAACGCGCTCCCTTGCACGCTCGCCACGCCCGCGTGGGCCCAGCATCGAACTCTGACGCTCGGCCGCCGTTCCGGCCCGCCGGCCCGCGCACGTTCACGATCGAGTGTTCAGCGCGGCAGCTCATCACCGCGATCATCGACCCCGAGCACGTTCACCTCGGGAAGACCAACCAGCAGCTCACAAACACGTGTAGGGTCGCGCTCCACAGGGACTCTCCGGATCGTGATGGCGTACGAACCTCCCGATTCTCGGTGTCCCGCCGCCGTGGTGGACCCTTCTACACCCACACACCCCGCTCAGATCCGAAGCGCCGTCAAAGCGGGGCGACCTCAGTGCGTTCGACGGGCAGGTCTTTGCCATCGCGAACGCAGGCAGTCGCCAGGGCTGCGATACCTCGAGCGCGGCGACGCCGGGTGGCGCGGTCCCTAGCGCATCGAAGCGAGCACGAAGGCATAATTACGGGGTGACCGAAGGCTCCGACAATCTCTCGGAAGCGCTAGAAGCGCAGCTACGAGAGACCCAACGCTTCGCTGATTCGCTCATCGGCCGCAGCGAAGAAGAGACCCGAGCAGCCGTGGCAGCGACTGGCCGCACGATTCGTATTGGTCGGCGGGACGATCGTACGTTCGTTGTTCGTAAGGACCTGCGATCCGACCGAATCACGATCGCGCTGGAGGGTGGCACCGTTTCGTCGGCGGTGGCTGGCTAGCGACGCCACGTCATCTTCATGGGCTCTGGCTACGGTGTATTCACCGGGGTCTCACCCGTGCCGAACACGATCGACGATAGCTTTTGACCCAAGCACAGGGTGCCCGTGTCGTCGCCTGCGACGAGCGTTCCCTCCACAGCGGCAGCGTCGAAATATCTCAGATAGAACGGGCTACCCGAATCGCCATCTTGACAGAACGGCGTTGCATAGTGGATCGCATCGAACAAGAAGAGAGCACAACCGTCCGTGTCACAAAACACGTCGTTGATGTTGGTGACGAGATTGCCGCACGTCTCCTTCGACCTGCCACCTGAGAAGCAATCGGTTTCATTTAGAATGGGCTCATGGCCGGTGGTAACTGTCACAGGGCTTGATCCAGGATCAGCGTAGATCTTGTTCGTGTACGTCTCACCCGGCGTGTATAGAACCGATATGTCGATGTTTGGATACATGCCAGCCCTGTAGAGGATGCCCTCAAGGAACGGCCCCGAATATCCGAGCGTCGGGTATTGGCCGCAATGCCCAGCGGTGATCATCGACCGGACGTTGTAAGAGTTCTTCACGGCGAACCCTGTCGAGCAGGAACCAAAACACTGGCCTGTTCCGGGCGCCAGCATGTTGTAGCGAGCGCCGCCATAGTGCGGGCTGGCGTCAGCAGTCCGCGACAGCCTGTGAAATTGGTGCGCCGTTTCTGTCTCGATCAGCGAAGGGTCGATTCCAGCCGCCTTTACCACGGCGTCCGCCATTGCTGCGTCACCACGAATTCTGATCTTTCCGGTCAGGTAGTCCGGCGACATGACGAGGCCACTCCCGCCTTTAAAGACCGAGCTATCGGCGTTAGCGCTCTTTGTCAGCGCATCAGTGGTCCCGTTGAGCACAGCCGTAGCAACTACTCCCGGCCGAACGTCGACTGGTAGAGCGGCGCGGGCAACATCGATCGCCGCCAGTGAGGCAGGGAGAGCTCGCGTCCTGGCTCTACAACAACCACCAACTGCTGCTTGGAATCATCGCGAGCGACGCCCTGAATTCCCACGTCGGTGGCGATTACCTTCTGCATGTCGGCCGATGCTTGCTGTGCCGGTGGAGTCAGGATCCAACGATTTGGATCGTCAGGTGATACGTCGCTGCCCGCCGCTCCTGAAGGGCGTTCGGAGGGCGTCGCTGTCTTCGTGGGGGTCGTGGACGCCGCTTGATAGCAAGGGCCTGTGTCACGGCCCAACGACTCACCTTGCTTATGCGCCGCAGCGGCGTCGTTGGACTGGGGATCCACTCCGGTTCCGCTATGCGCCGCCTGGCTGGCAAGAGCGGCCAAAAACAGCGTGACTATGACCGCTATTGCCGTTGCAGCAACCGAACGAGGCGGGAACGGATTGCGCATGGTACGCCCTCTCCGTATGAGCGTGTCCGCCCCTGACATCGCGGATCTCGTTGGAAGGACGCGGCCCCGTCAAGTAAAAGAATCCCCCGGTGAACGCGCAGGTCAATCTCCACCTTGACCAACGTTTGAATCACGTCCTTGACGAAGTTGACAAGGGCGGCCCGCCGCGACCTGGGAGGAAGTTAGGCAAGCGGCGTTCGTGACGACGCCGACCACGATCAGGCGCGGATCGGCAGGCTGAGGTTGCGCTCGAGGATCGCCGGCCCTTCAGGAGCGGCGACGCTTCATGCACCATGAGGTCGGCGGTGGCGATCCAGCCCGGGCTGGCTGCACAGAGCGCGAGTATCGCGGCGCTCACGTCGAAGAGCGCGACGAAGTACCCCAGCCCGGCCGCTCTTGCAGCCATGCGCCCGCGTGACCTCCGCGTGACCTTACGACCCGGCATCAGGTGGCATTGGCCGATACGGGCCAACACGGGAAATGGCCTGTGACCAGCACTTTCGCGGGTACGTGCTCGTGCAGAAATCCAGCCCGGACAGCGAGAATCGAACTCGCGTTCTCAGCTTGGGAAGCTGATGTTCTGCCTCTGAACTACACCCGCGCGGAGGCGAGATCGTAGCCGGAGCCACGCTCCCGGATCCCAGGTCGGAGGCGGCCGCACCGGCGACGGCGCGTCGGCCCGCGGGTAAGGTCCCGCTCCTCACCGGCCCGACCGCGAGGCCACGAGGGAGCGAGATGAGCGCAACTGGGAGCTCCGGACCGCAGGTCACCCATCCCGATGAGACGGCGACGACCGTCGCCGCGACCCGGTCGTTGATCGCGGCGCTGCGCACCGCCGATGCCCCCGTCGACGTGCTCGAGCGCGTCGTGGCCCTCGTGGACGAGGCTGCCGGACTGCTGGCGGCCCACCAGGTCGAGGGGATCCCGGGCCAGACCGCGCTCCGCGTGCCGCTCGCCGGTGCCGCGCAGTTCGAGACCCTCGATCCGGGCCGCTTCTTCCCCTACAGCCCGGTCGTCGGTCCGCTCAACCCGATCGCCCCACCCCTCACCTTCACGTTCGACGGCGAGCGGCTCCGTGGGACCGGCGCACTCGGCGCGCCGTTCGTCGGGCCGCCCGGAACCGTGCACGGCGGCGTCGTCGCGATGGTGCTCGACGAGCTGCTCGGCGCGGTCAACGCGTGTCGCGGCATGGGTGCGTTCACCGGCACGCTGAGCATCCGCTTCGAACGACCGACGCCGATCGCGGCCGACCTCGAGCTGGAGAGCTGGGTCGAGCGCACCGAGGGACGCAAGGTCTTCACCGTCGGCACCATCAGCGCGGGTGGCGAGGTCACCGCGCGCGCCGATGGCGTGTTCATCCGGGTCGACCCCGGCGCGCTGCCGTTCGGAGGAGCTGGATAGTCTGCCGCGGTGGCGGATCACGGGCTCACCTGGGGCGTCCTCCCGGCGGGCACCTTCGAGCGCCTGCTCGTGTTCTCCCCGCACTTCGACGACGCGGCGATGGGCGCCGGACACCTGCTGCTCGCCCATCCGGGGTCGACGGTGGTGACCGTGTTCGCCGGGCGCCCGGAGCGGTACCCGGCGGAGCCCACCGAGTGGGACGCGCTCGGCGGGTTCCGCGCCGGTGACGACGTCGTGGCCATCCGCCGCACCGAGGACGAAGCCGCGCTGGCGGTCCTCGGCGCCGAGCACCGCTGGCTGGAGTTCGTCGACCACCAGTACCTCGAGCCCGAGGAGCGCGGCGACACCCGAGCAGATGGCGCCCGCGCTCGAGAGCGCGATCGACGCGGTGCAACCGACCGCGGTCGTGCTGCCGTTGGGGCTCGCCAACCCCGACCACGTGGCGACGCACGACGCCGGGATGCTCGTCGCCGCGAACGCGGCCCGAACTCACCTGGTTCGGCTACGAGGACGCCGGCTACAAGCACATCCCGGGCATGCTGGCGTGGCGGGTGTCGAAGCTCTTCCAGTCGGACTTCTGGCCGACGCCGATGATCGTGCCCACGGTCCAGGACCATGCGCGCAAGCGCACTGCGATCGAGTGCTACCGCTCGCAGCTCGGGCCCCTGTACCGCGGACCACGCGCTCGCCGACACGTATCGACGGCGCGTGCCCGAGCAGTTCTGGATGCTCGCGCCTCCGCCCCCCGGCTGGGAGCGGATGCGCGACGCCGTGACTGCGCTACTTGTTGAGGTCTTCCTGGAACGTGTACAGGTTCGACTTGTTGCAGTCGAACGTGCCCTTCTTGGTCGGGTAGACGCGCACGAACTTCCCGCTCTTGAACTGATCGAGCATGAAGCAGGGCGAACCCATCTTGTTGCCGATGTCGGTGGTCGCCGACCATGCCCCCGGCGTTGAAGTCGTGGATGTTCGCCAGTTCGGCCAGCAGGTTGGCGCGGGTGAGGCCGTCCTTGCCGTCCTTCTGCATCACGGCGTTCGCCGCCTGCTGGAACAGCAGCCCCGACGTGAAGCCCCAGCTGGCGAAGCCGTTGAGGTTGTCCTTGCCCACGTACTTGACGAAGTTCTTGGTCATCGGGTTGGCCGAGCCCTCGTCGAACGGGCAGGAACGTCAGCGACATGTACTCGCCGTTCATGACGCTCGCCGGCCTTGATCACGGCGTCGTCCTGGTAGCAGGCGAGCGTGCACTCCCACACGATCTTCGGGTCGGTCAGACCCTGGAGCTGCGCCTCCTGGCGCTCGGCGACGACGCCGGTCACCGCCTGGAGGCTCAGGCCGTAGTTCGAGCTGTCGTTCTTCATCGCCTGGATGATCGGCGTGTACTGGCTCTGCGGCGAGTTCGCGGTGACGTTCCACGAGCTGTCGGCCTTGATGCCCGCCGCCTGCGCCGCCCTTGTTGAGCACCTTCGACGTCTTGACCACCGACGGCGAGTCGCTCGGCGAGCACGAAGGAACCGTGCAGGTCCCTTGTTCTGCTTCAGCAGGTACTTCGAGTCACCGTTGTTGGCGCGGTAGGTCTGCGGGCGTCTTGTCGATCGTGGCGCACTCCACCGACGGCGGCGTGATCGCGTAGCCGGTCGGCGCGCACGCCTTCCGCCGGATTGGTCACCAGCGCCGCCATGTCGGGGATGCCGGTCGGCCTTGCCGGCGGAGTCGGCGCAGCTCGTGATGTCGGCGGGCGTCTGCAGCAGCAGCGTGCCGGTGCCGACGAGCGCGAAGTCCTCCGAGCACGCCTTGATGATCGCGTTGCGGGTGTCGTTCGGGTTCAGGTGCGAGTCGATGAAGTCGACCTGCACCTTGCGGCCGCCGATGCCACCGTTGGCGTTGACGTACTTGCCCCACCCCTGGACACCGTCGACGATGCCCTTGAGCACGCCGGGCGCGATCGAGTTGTCGACGTCGGCGACGACCGCGACCTTGATGGTGCTTGGCGGTGACGCCGACGTCACTGGCGGCGTTCGGATTTCGACTGCGCCAGGGCCGGCGCCCCGGTCAGCGTGCCCGCCGCCAGTGCCAACACGGCGACGATCCCGACGGTCCACGACCTCGACATGAAGCTTCCCCCCTCGACAACGGTGTGCGGCGGGATCATGACACATTCGGGTCGCGCGTGGGTGGCGCGCTCCCTCACGCGAGAAGCCCGTTCCGGCGGGCTAGCTTGCCGCCGGTGCCGAATCGAACCCGTGCGTTCGCCGCCGTCGGGGCCGGGCTCGCTGTTGCTGGCGCTCAACGTGCTCGACGCCGCCGACCGCGGCGCCTCGGCCGGCAACATCGTGGCCATCGCGTGCGGCGCGTTCCTCCTCTTCTGGGGCTTCGCCATGGTCGCCCGCACCGGGCCGCCGCCGTCGCCCTGATTCGGTCAGCCGCCGCCGTCGTCGAGCGCCGCGGCAACCTTCGGTGGCACGACCATGCGGTACGCGTCGCGCACGATGCCGGCGACCTCGTCCCAGTCGACGTCGACGTCGAGGCGCACGCCGACCCATCCGCGATGCCCGACGTAGGCCGGCACGAAGAACCGCTCCGGTTCCTCGGTGACCAGCAGGTGCTGCACGCCGTCCGGCGCGTGGCACCAGATCGCGAGCCGGCCGTCGCCGTGGTGGTCGTCGTGGAACATCACGAAGGTCTTCTTGCCCCGGTAGAAGAAGGTCGGCGCGCCGTGGCTCGGACGTTCCTCGACCTCCGGCAGCGCGGCGCAGATCGTGCGCACCTTCTCCAGGGCGCGCTCGGCCCGCGTCGGCATCACAGGCCCCGGAACCGCGGCGCCCGCTTCTCGGCGAACGCGGCCTGGCCCTCGAGGTAGTCCTCGGAGCGGAAGCAGGCCTCGACCATGCGCTCGACCGCGTCGAGGTCGCGGGCCGACGGCTCGCGCTGCGCCTCGCGGATCGCCGCCTTGCACGCCTTCACGGTCAGCGGCGCGTTGCCGGCGATGGTCGCCGCCAGCTCGCGCACGGTGGCCTCCAGGTCGTCGACGGGCACCACCCGGTTGACGAGCCCGATGCGCAGCGCCTCGTCGGCCTCCAGCCGCCGGGCGGAGAAGAGGATCTCCGCCGCCCATGCCGGCCCGACGAGGGCCATGAGCTCCTCCACCCCGCCGTAGGCGTAGCCCAGGCCGAGCTTGGCGGCGGGGACGCCGAACTGGCTGCCCTCCGCGGCGATGCGGATGTCGGTCTTCATCGCGGTGAGCAACCCGCCGCCGATGCAGTACCCGCGGATCATGGCGATGATCGGCGTGTCGATCAGGCGCCACGAGCCCCATGCCCGGGCCAGCGCCTCGTCGTAGTCGGCGCGGGCGGCGACGGTGGTGCGCTTCTCGGAGAACTCGGAGATGTCGGCGCCCGAGACGAACGCCCGATCCCCCGCGCCCCGCACGACGATCACGTGCACCTCGGGATCTTCGGCGAACGCCCCGAGGATGCGCGGCACCGCGATCTGCATGTCGTACGACATCGCGTTCAGCCGCGCCGGGTTGTTGTACGTCATCCACCCGATGCCGTCCTCCACGTGGGCGAGCATCTTGTCGGTGCCGGTGTCGATGGCGGTCATCCCTCGTGCTCCTGTGGACGGGAGGCGCGGCTCCCGACCGCGCCACTGGCGTGCAGCTCGTCGATCTCGACCGCGTCGTACCCGAGCTCGGCGAGCACCTCGCGCGTGTGCGCGCCGTCGGCCGGCGGACCGGAGCGGATGCGCGCCGGGGTGTCGCTGAACGTCAGCGGCGGACGGAGCACGTCGATGTCGCCGCGCGTCGGGTGCTCGACCCGCCGGGTCAGGTGCAGGTGCTCCACCTGGTGGTCGGCGAACACCTCGTCGACGGTGAGCACCGGTCCGCACGGCACCGATTCCGCCAGCCGCTCCACCCATTCGGTCGTCGTGCGGGTGCGGAGCAGCCGGGCGATGTCGGCATCGAGCTCCGCCCGGTGCGCGAGGCGCGACGCGAGGTCGGCGTAGCGCGGATCGTCAGCGAGCGCGGGTTCCCCGAGGAGCGCGCAGAACGCGCCGAAGTCGCGCAGGGCGGAGACGTTCAGGTAGCCGTCGGCCGTCGGGTACGCGCCCATCGGCACCATCGTCGGGTGCTGATTGCCCTCCTGTCCCGGCACCTCGCCGTCGATGAGCCAGCGCGCGGCCTGGAAGTCCATGAAGCTCACCATCGCCTCGAGCAGCGAGGTGTGCACCCACTGCCCGCGACCGGTGCGATCGCGCGCGATGAGCGCGGCCAACACGCCCTGCGTGAGCAGCGTGCCGGCTGCGGTGTCGGAGACCGCGATCCCCACCCGCCACGGTCCCGAACCCGGCGGCCCGGTGACGCTCATGAGCCCTCCGAGTCCCTGCGCGATCTGGTCGACGCCCGGGCGGTCGGCGTACGGGCCGCTCTGGCCGAACCCGGAGATCGACGCGTAGACGACACGGCGATTGACGGCCCACACGGCGTCGGGCTCGATGCCGAGGCGGTACTTCACGCCGGGGCGGAAGTTCTCGACCACCACGTCGGCCCGCTCGACCAACCGGAAGAACACCGCGCGCCCGCCGTCGGTGGTGAGGTCGACCGCGACCGAGCGCTTGTTGCGATGGAGGTTGGCGCCGTCGGCCCCGAGCGACGAGAACGCCCCGCCTCCTTGAGGGCTCTGCAGCGCCACGGCCTCGGCGCCGAGATCCGTGAGCTGCCGGACGCAGGTCGGGCCCGCACGCGCCCGGGTGAGGTCGAGCACGCGGATGCCCGCGAGCGGTCCGGCGACAACATCGTCGGGCTCGGTGTACGTCACCGTCGTGGGGCGGTCTCGACGCGGTACCGGCCCGAGGGCTCGGTCACATCGACAGCGACGCGATGCCGGCGATCATCACGACGAACCCCAGCACCAGGTAGGCGATGGTGCGGCCGATCGGCGCCTGCGCCAGCTCCCGGCGCGCCGAGGGCTTGGCCGGCGAACGCACCGGGCTGCCCGGCCGGCCCCGTTCGACGGTGCGGGCGGACACGCGATCGGCGTCGCGGCCCCGGCGCAGGAGCGCGTACAGGTTGCCGAAGAACAGTGCCGCACCCATCGCCGCGATCAGCTCGCGAAGGACCTCGTCGTAGAAGCTGCCGAGCACGGGATGCACGAGGTCATCGTACGGCGCGGCCCCGGCGCGCTGCCCCTCGGCCCGGCTCAGATACCCGGCTTCCACACCATGAGGAAGAGGATCACGATCAGGATCAGGTTCAGGAGCGGGCCGACCACGCCCAGCCTCTGCCCGAGCTGCTCCAGCTCCGCAGCTTGCGGCGGCGGGCCACCCGTGGGCGGCGGCCCCGCCAGCACCTCGTGCATGAGCACACCCATTCGCTTGACCGTCGGCATCACCACACCGTGCGACAGGCCGATGCCGACGACGTAGAGCGCCACCGAGAGCCACACCCACGTCTGGGAGAACTTCCACACCGAGTCGCTCAGCCCGAGCAGCGCGAACCCGAAGATGAAGACCGCGTAGATGAAGTACTCGCCGATCTTCGAAACCGTGAGGTTGGCCTCGTAGATCCCGAGGGCCTCGGCACCCCGGCCCGACTGCAGGCGCGCCTTCATCTGCTGCCCGTAGATGCCGTTCAGGAACACCGCGCCGAAGCCCACGATGGCGCACAGGATGTGCAGGACGAGGCAGAGTTTGTACAGACCGCCGTTGATCGTCGCCAGCACCACGATCCTGGACCTCCTGGAAGCGAACCGGGCGATGCTACGCCGCACACCCGGCTGCGGCACGGACCTGTGCTACAACGCGAGGCATGCGGGTGCTCGTCGCCAACTGCTCGGTGGAGTACGAGGGGCGCCTCGGCGCGCACCTGCCGCCCGCGCCGCGCCTCGTGATCCTCAAGGCCGACGGCTCGCTCGCGGTGCACGCCGACGCCAAGGCGTACAAGCCGCTCAACTGGATGAGCCCGCCGTGCACCGTGCGCGAGGAGGACGGCCGGTTGGTCGCCACGAACCCGTCGGGGGAACGACTGTGCGTGGAGCTGCACGAGGTGCTGCACGACGCCACCTTCGAGCTCGGCGACGACCCGGGCTTGGCCAAGGACGGGGTCGAAGCCGAGCTGCAGGAGCTGCTGGCCAAGCGCGTCGCCGCGCTGCGCGACGACCTCCGGCTGGTGCGCCGTGAGTACCCGACCGACATCGGGCCGGTCGACCTCCTGTGCCGCGACGCCGACGACCGCGCCGTCGTGATCGAGGTGAAGCGGGTGGGCGAGATCGCGGGCGTCGAGCAGCTGCTCCGCTACCAGGAGCGCCTCGATCTCGATCCGAGCCTGACCCCGACGATCGGGATGTTCGTGGCGACCCGGATCAAGCCGCAGGCGAAGGTGTTCGCCGCGAGCCGGGGGGTCGTGTGCGTGGAGATCGACCTCGAGGAGCTGCGCGCCGGCGCGCCGCTCGACCTCCGCCTGTTCTGATGGAGATGCAGCGGAGGCGTGGCCGGAGGCCGGGACGCCGCCGCGGAATCGACCCGTGGTGATGGAGATGCAGCGGAGGCGTGGCCGGAGGCCGGGACGCCGCCGCGGAATCGACCCGTGGTGATGGAGATGCAGCGGAGGCGTGGCCGGAGGCCGGGACGCCGCCGCGGAATCGACCGGGCCTGAGGCGACCATGCGGCGGACTGCACAACGCACCTCCAGCACCGTGGTCGCCGTCGTGGGAGAGGGCGCGCGCGAATGCGTCGAGCGGCTGGGCCGAGCGGTCAACGTCGTGCCGGTGACGCCCGACGCCGACGAGCCGCCGCTGGACCGCGCGGTGAGCGCGTGGGCCGACGCGGCGCGGGCCCACTCCCCGTACCTCGTGCACGACGCCGATCCGCTGGGCGCGGTCGCCGACGCGTGGGTGCGGCGCTTCGACTCGGACGGCCCGGTCGGCGAGCTCGAGGTGGCGGTGACCGAGACCCTCGCGCGCTGGCGGGTCGGCTCGATCGAGCTTCCCGACTACTACCTGGTGCTCGACGCGGAGACGTGGGGTGCCACCCGTCGCCACTGGTACCTCGGGGTCCTGCACTCGAAGGCGCCGGCGCGGGTGGTGCCGGTGCCCGATCCCGACGCCGCCGCGCGCATGCTCCCGCGCCTCGGCGCGGGAGCATGGTGGCCCGACCTCGACGACCTGCTCGGGGGGATCGAGCGGGTCGTCCCGGATCAGCTGGTGCCGGGGTCGGCCGGGTCCTCCGCCAGCAGCGCGTAGAGCTTGCGCCGCGTGTCGGCGAGGATCTCGACCGCCGCGGTCTGTTGCTCGGGGGTGCCGGCCAACGCGACCTGACGGGCCGCCACCGCGATCGGGCCGAGCGAGTCGCGCAACCGGAACTGCGTCGGGTCGATGCCCTCGGTCACGTCGTCCCACGGCTTGCGGTCGCCGGCCTTCGCGGCTTCCTCGCGACCGGCATCGGTCAGCGCGAAGAGGCGCTTGCCACCGTCGGTGTCGGCGGTGACGAGACCCTGGTCCTCGAGCAGCTGCAGCGCGGGGTAGACCGCACCGGGACTCGGCCGCCACATCCCGTCGGTCCGCTCCTCGAGCTCCTGGATCATCTCGTACCCGTGCATCGGCCGCTCGGTGAGCAGGGCGAGGGCGGCGGCGCGCACATCACCGCGACGGGCCCGGCGGCCGGGGCCACCGCGGCGTCCGCGTCGGCCGCCTCCGAACCCGAAGTGCTCGGGCGGACCGTCCCAGCGGCGGTGTTCACGGGATTCGGGGTTCTGGTTCTTGGTTCGCATCAGTTGTACCGTCCTTCTGAGAAGTGTCTCGTTACTTACGAGTGACATCACGATATATCTTTGACTGTCGAGATGCAAGCCTCAATCCGCGACGGGTGGCAGGATCGGCGCATGACCGATGGCAACGAGTGGACGGTCCGTCGGATCGGGACGGTCTCGTCGGCCCGGACGGAGGCGCTCGACGACGACTGGGGCGGCATCACCGCAACGATCGCCCTCGACCCGCCCTTCGACGAGCGGTCCCTGGCCGGCCTCGACCGGTTCAGCCACGTCGAGGTGGTGTTCGTGTTCGACCGGGTCCCGCCCGAGGGTGTGCACCACCATGCCCGCCGCCCGCGGGGCAATCCGGCGTGGCCGGAGGTCGGGATCTTCGCCCAGCGGGCCAAGGACCGCCCCAACCGGCTCGGCCTCTGCACCTGCGAGCTGGTGGCCGTCGAGGGTGCGTCGATGGTGGTGCGGGGCCTCGACGCGATCGACGGCACGCCCGTCCTCGACGTGAAGCCCTACATGACCGAGTTCGCGCCGCGCGGACCGGTGCGCCAACCGACGTGGTCCCACGAGCTCATGGCCGGCTACTGGTGACGAGCCCCGCTCACTCGTGCGCCATGTTGACGAACTCGGCGCGCTCGGGGCGGAACACCAGGCGCGCGGTGCCCGTGGGCCCGTTCCGGTGCTTGGCGATGATGATCTCGGCCAGGGCGCGATCGTCCGACTCGGGGTTGTAGACCTCGTCGCGGTAGATGAAGGCCACGACGTCGGCGTCCTGCTCCAGGCCCCCCGACTCACGCAGGTCGGCGAGCATCGGGCGCTTGTCCTGGCGGTACTCGAGCTGGCGGTTCAGCTGCGACAGCGCGATCACCGGGCACTCGAGCTCGCGGGCGAGGATCTTCAACCCGCGGGAGATCTCCGACACTTCCACCTGGCGGTTCTCGGCGGCGCGCCGACCGGTGCTGCTCGGCGTCATGAGCTGGATGTAGTCGACCACCACCAGGCCGAGATCGCCGTGGCGGGCACGCAGGCGCCGCGCCTTGGCCCGCATCTCCATGACGGTGCAGTGCGGATTGTCGTCGATGTGCAACTGCGCCTCGGCCAGGCGCCCGACCGCGTGGCTGATCTTGCCCCAGTCGGGCTCGGTGAGCTTCGCCGTCCACAGACGGGTGGCGTCGACGCCCGCCTCCATGGCCAGGAGGCGCTTGGTGAGCTCGAGCGCACCCATCTCCATCGAGAAGAAGACGACCGGCCGACCGGTCTGGGTCGCCACGTTGCGGGCCATGCCCAGCGCCAGGCTGGTCTTCCCCATGCCCGGGCGGGCGGCCAGGATCACCAGGTTGGAACGCTGGAGGCCGTGGAGCTTCTTGTCGACCTCGTCGTACCCGGTGGGCACGCCCACGAGGTCGCTGTCGTCGCCGTAGCGCGCCTCGAGCTCGTCGAGCGTGTCCTGGAGGGCGTCGCGGATGCCGACCATCGTGTCGGACACGCGCCGCTCGGCGACCTCGAACACGAGCGCCTCGGCACGATCGAGGGTCTCGGTGACGTCGTCGGACGTGTCGTAGCCCATCTCGGCGATGTCACCGGCCACGCCGATGAGGCGGCGCAGCAGCGCGAGCTCGTTGACGATGCGCGCGTAGTGCCCCGCGTTCGCGGACGCCGGCGTGTTGGCCTGGATCAGCAGCAGCGCGGCGCGACCGCCGATGCCGTCGAGCAGGTCGGCGCGGCGCAGCTCCTCGGCCACGGTGACCGGGTCGGCCGGCTCACCCTGGCCGTGCAGCGACTGGATCGCCTCGTAGATGTGACCGTGCGCCGGCTTGTAGAAGTCGCTGCTCTCGACGTGCGCCTCGACCGCCGCGGTGATGGCGTCGCGCGAGAGGAGCATGGCGCCGAGCAGCGACTCCTCCGCCTCGAGGTTGTGCGGCGGCACGCGCCCGTTCGCGCGTCGACGCACCGATTCGATCGTCTGGACCACTGCCTCTCCCACTTCGCCCTCTAAGCCCGGACCGCATTCTGCGGCTCGGGGCGTGGCTTTGGAAGGGGCACAAGGTTGTGGGCGTCGTGGGGACAACCCGCTCCCGTATCCACAGGGTTGTGGGCGAGTGGCATCGGCACCCGTCGAATACTGCACCCGGGGTACGACACTGATCGAGCGGTCGGGAAGCGCTTCACCACCAAGGACCAGCCACTCCGCGAAGGAACGCCCGACTGGGCGCTCGCCCGAACGACGGCTCGTTCGTCGGGCAAGTTGTCCACAGGCACCGGGCCGGCCTCGTGCACCGGCGCCGGCGACCGGGAGCAAAAAAAGTCGGGCCGGCGGACGCCACCGCGAGTGCCGCCGGACCGCTGGCCGACCAACGCGAGTAGCCCCCGCACGAGGGCGGGGGCTACTCGGAGATCTGACCGGATTCGTCAGGCGTTGAGGGCCTTCGCCTTCGCGGTCTCGAACTCGGAGTCGCTGATCACGCCCTGCGCCTTGAGGTCGGCGAGACGCTGCAGCTCGTCGGCCGTGCTCGGCGTGGTGCCGGCGGCCTGCTGGATGTACGCCCGGGCGGCGGAGTCCTGGGCGGCCGCCGCCTCCTGCGCGTGCTCGGCCATCTTGTGGCCGCGCACGATCAGGTAGATGAGCACGCCGAGGTACGGCAGGATGATGATGCCGATGACCCAGGCCGCCTTCGCCCATCCCGACAGGTCATGGCTGCGGAACAGGTCGCTGAACACCACGATCAGCAGCCAGATCCAGATGAAGAACAAGAAGAACCAGAGAAACGACAGGAACACCTGGCCGGTGCCGAAGTCGGACGCGAGAGGCATGTCTTCTCCTCGAGAGGTCACGGGTCGAGGGTGAGGCTACGCCGACCCCTCCGGTGACGGCCTCCCCCAATCAGGGTGAACCTACGTCACCACACGCGCCCGCGCCACCATGGTGCGAGACCGCCCGTGCTCGCCGCGCGTGGCAGGGTGGGTGATGGGCACGGTCCGGTCGTTGCTGACCGACCTCCGCGATGTCGCCACGCGCGAGCGGACCGAGGGCACGTCGCGACGCCGGCCGGGCGACGCCGCCCGCACGGTGGTGGCCGCCCTGCTCCTCGTGCCGTTGATCGTGCACGCACACCACCCCACCGCAACCGAGGAAGCGGTCGTCCGCCTCTTCGATTCGATCCCGCACGGTGCGCGCACCCTGTTCCTGATCCTGTACCAGCTGGCTGCGTTGTGGGCCGTGGGCCTGCTGGTGGTGACCGTGCTCCTCCTGCGCCGATGGCGCCTGGCCCGCGACCTGGCGGTCGCCGGCGCGTCGGCGTGGGTGCTCGGGCGCCTCATCGCGTTCCTGGTGCACGACACCGGGCTCTGGGATGCCTTCCGGGTGACCTTCGACCTCACCGGCGCGCCCCGCTTCCCCATGGTGCGGGTCGCGGTGGCGGTGGCGACGGTGCTCGTGGCCTCGCCACACCTGGCCCGTCCGACCCGCCGCATCGGCGAGGCGATCGTGGTCCTGTTGGCGCTGTCGAGCCTCTACCTGTCGCGGGGCTTCCCCACCGATCTGATCGCGGCCATCGTGCTCGGGTGGGGCGTGGCGCACGCGGTGGAGTGGGCGTTCGGCACGCCGGTGGGACGCCCGGCGGTGGGCCAGGTCGAGGACGCGCTCGCGGCCCTCGGCGTCGATGCGACCGGCGTGCGGACGGCGCGCGAGCAATCCGTCGGCCGCGCGGTGTTCGTCGCCGAGACGGCCACCGGCCCGGTGCGGATCGTCGCCCTCGGACGCGACGAGGCCGACGCGCAGCTGCTCGCGCGCGCGTGGCGCTTCCTCGCGTACCGCGACGCACCGCCGACCCTCGTCCCCACCCGGCGCGCGCAGGTGGAGTACGAGGCGTATCTCGCGCTGCTCGCGCGCGACGCGGGCGTCGCCACCCCACGCGTCGTGGTGGCCGGCACCCACGGCTCGCTGGCGCTGCTCGTCGTCGAGCAGGTCGGCGGGACCGAGCTCTACGACCTGGATGCCGATGCGGTGAGCGACGAGCTGCTCGATCGGTGCTGGACGCAGGTTCGCACCCTGCACGCGGCGCGCGTGGCCCACGGCAAGCTCGACGGCAAGCACGTGATCGTCGACGGCACGGCGCCGCGCTTGGTGGGCTTCGACTTCGCGACCAGTAGCGCCCGGTACCGCCAGACCACCGGCGACGTCGCCCAGCTCCTCGCCGCGACCGCCGCCATCGTGGGGTCGGAACGGGCCGTCGCCGCCGCGGTGCGGGTCCTGGGCAAGGAGGCCGTCGGTGCCGCGCTGCCGGTCCTCCAGGCGCCGGCGCTCTCGGGCTGGACCCATGACGCCTTCGGTGGCCGCGACCAGCTCGACGACCGGCTCGAGGAGCTCCGCGACGTCGGCGCGGAGGCGACGGGCACCGAGGCTCCGGAGCTGCGACGCCTCTACCGGGTCCAGCCCCGGAGCCTGCTGATGGCGGTGGGGGCGCTGGTCGGCGTGGGCGTGCTCCTCAGCCGGGTCGGCGACCCGGTCGTGTTCTGGGACACGGTGAAGAACGCCGAGTGGTGGTTCGTGGCGCTGGCGTTCCTGCTCGGGATCGCGACCGACGTGGCGTTCGGGATCACGTTCCTCGGCAACGTGCCCATCCGGCTCCCGGTGTGGCCGAGCATCGAGCTGCAGTCGGCGATGTCGTTCTCCAACCTCGCGGTGCCGGTGGCGGCCGACACCGCGCTGCAGGTGCGCTTCCTCCAGAAGAACGGCCTCGATCTCCCGTCCGCGGTCGCCGCCGGCGGCATCCTCAGCTCGGTCTCGGAGATCATCGTGCAGGTCGGGCTGCTGTTCCTCGCCATCTGGCTGGCGCCCGACTCCATCGACTTCGGCCGCATCGACACCAACCAGATCGTCGTGGTGGTGCTCATCGTGGTGCTGCTCGTCGGCGTCGCGACGGCGGTGATCTTCGGGGTGCGGCGCATCCGGCACGCGGTGTTGCCACCCATCCAACGGGCGCTGCTGACGGTGTGGTCGGCGGTCAAGACCCCGAGTCGCCTCGCCCTCCTCATCGGGGGCAACGTCGTCGCCCAGTGCCTGTACGCGGCATCGCTGCTCGCGTGCGTGGAGGCCTACGGCGCCAGCATCAACTTCTGGACGCTGCTCGCGCTGAACATCGGGATCTCGGTGATCGCGTCGTTGGTGCCGATCCCCGGCGGCGGCACCGCGGTGTCGGCGGTGGGCCTGGCGGGGACGATCACCGCGTTCGGCGTCCCGGCCGCCGCCGCGTCCGCCGCGGTGCTCACCCACCAGCTGGCCGTCACCTACCTGCCCGCGATCCCGGGTTGGTTCGCGACCAACGACCTGGTGAAGAAGGGCTTGCTCTGACGAGTCGCCGATCGGCGTCGCCCCTCCTCCCGCCGGATCAGCGGCGGCTCGCACCGAGGTAGGTCGCGACCAGCCGCTCGTCGTCGATGTCGCGGCGCGGTCCCGACCACACGATGTGGCCGAGGTCGAGGAACGCGACGCGCTCCGCGATCTCGAGCACGTCGCGCGCCTTCTCCTCGACGAGCAGGATCGCGGTCCCCCGGTCGCGCAACTCCTCGAACACCGCCATCACCTCGGCGACCACCCGAGGCGCGAGGCCGAGGGTGGGCTCGTCGGCGACGACGATGGGCGGAGGGCTGACCAGCACCGGCGCCAGGGCGAGCATCTGTTGCTCGCCGCCCGACAAGCTCCCGGCCGGGAGTTGGCGCCGCTGCTCCAACAGGGGGAAGCGCGCGTAGACCTGGTCGCGCCCGGCGGCGTCGGTGAGACGCAGCGCGAGGTTCTCGTCGACGGTCAGACCCGGGAAGATGCCACGTGACTCCGGGGCCACGAGGACGCCGGCGCGGGCGCGCCGGTATGCCGGCCAGCGGGAGACGTCGGCGTGTTCGATGGTGATCGACCCGCCCCGCACCGCGACGATGCCGGAGATCGTCGAGCACAAGGTGGTCTTGCCGCTGCCGTTCGCCCCGAGGAGCGCGGTGATCTCACCGGCATGCACGACGAGGTCGATCCCGTGGAGCACCTCGACGTCGTCGTACCCGGCGTGGAGGTCGGCGATCACCAGCACCGCCTCCCGCGGTGTCGCGCCGTCGTCGGCGACGCCGCCGTCGCCGGCCCCGGCGTGCACCACCCCTTCGGTGACCAGCTGGCGTCGCTGCCGCTCGGCGTCGGCGACGGTCGCCGCGTCCTCCTGCTGCACGACCGCCGCGATCTCCGACACGGGGACGTGGAGCGCAGCGGCGCGCTGGGCCCGGCGCTTCATGCGGCGCGCGTAGTTCTGCGCCGCGCTGTAGGAGATCACGCCATCCGGGTACCGGGCGAGTTGCACCGCGCCGAGGCCGAACAGGATGGCCGGGATCTCCGCCGACGCGGTGCCGTTCCACGACAGGAACGACGCGAACGAGATGTGGAACCCGGAGCTGAGGACGACCGGCGACGCGGCCGAGACGATGCCGGCCAGGATCGCGGCCGCCGGCCGGCGGATGCCGAACAGGACGACGGTCGCGAGCCAGAGCAGGCTCGTCTCCACGACCACGGACGAGTTGCTGATGTTGAGCTGGTACGACGCGAAGAACACACCGCCGACGCCCGCGATCGCGGCCGAGATCGCGAACACACCCAGCTTGACCCGCAGTACCGACACGCCGGACGTGTTGGCCGCGATCTCCGACGAGCGGGTCGCGGCGATGGCACGGCCCCACGACGAACGTTTGAGGTTGTGGATGAGCAGCGCGGTCACGCCGACGAGGAGGAGCAAGAACATGGCGAACGTCTTGTTGTTGTTCATGTCGAACGGCCCGATGATCGGCCTCGGAATCGTCCAGCCCGATTGCTCGTTGCGCAGCCAGTTCCACTGGAACAGCACCTGATCACCGAGGAACGCGAGCGCGAGTGTCGCCAGCGCGAAGGGGAGTCCACCCAGTCGGAGCGCCGGGAGCGCGACGATCACGCCCAGGACCACCGCCACCCCGACGCCGACGAGGATCGCCGGCAGCATCGCCCACTCGTACCGGTTGATGAGCAGGCCGCAGGTGAGCGCGGCGACGAGGACGAACGTTCCCTGCGCGAGGCTCACCATGCCGCCCATGCCGGTGACCACGACGAACGACAGGAAGATCAGGGACAGGGTGAGCCCGAGCGCCATCACGCCCACCCAGAAGTCGTTGGCCAGGAACAGGATGTAGACGATCAGGAACGCGGTCGCGAGCGTCCAGGGAAGCGCCCGGCGCCACCACGGCAGGTCGGACAGGTAGTCGGGTGGCGGTGCCTCGTCGGCGGTCGAACCACCCCGGCGGCTTCGCTCGCGGGCCATCACCACGAGACCGAACAGGAGCAGGATGAACGGGACCGCGCTGTTGAAGCCGCTGATGTCCTTCGCGAAGTCGACGTAGCCGACCACGAGGTTCTCGGCGATGCCGAGGAGCAGCCCACCGAGGAAAGCGAGCGGGATGGATCGCAGCCCGCCGAGCACCGCGGCGGCGGTGGCGACGAACATCACGGTGATGAAGCCGGCCGGGAGCAGCGACCCGATGATGGGCGCGCCGACGACGCCGGCCAGCGCCGCCAGCATGGTCCCGATCACCCAGGCGTAGCGCGAGGTGGTGCGCTCGTTGATGCCGCGGGTGCTCGCCAGCGGCGGTCGGTCGACGACGGCGCGCATCTGGAGGCCCAGCTTCGTGTGCCGCATGAGGAGCCACAGCCCGACGGCCACGACCACCGCGCTGATGATGACCACGAGCTGGTTGGAGTCGAACGGGATGTCGCCGGGCAGCTTCCAGTCGACCTTCGGGCTGGGCCCGATGGCGGGAGGCAGCCCCACCTGGGTGACGTCGCCACTCCGCGGGATGACGAACCCGACGGTGTTCACGAGCTGGTCGTTGAGCCAGGTGGTGAGGGCCGGGATCGCGATGAGCAGGCCGACCGTCGCCATGATCTTGGCCGATTCGGTCGCCCGGGCGAGAGGCCGGAACACGCTCGCGTCGAGCAGGAGGCCGAACAGCGGCGCGAACACCAGGATCACGAACACGGCGGCGGGCACGATCGGCCAGTGGAGCCCGGAGTTGAGCTGGTAGTAGAGGAACACGCTGGTGAACGCGATCGCGCCGTACGAGAAGTTGAAGATGCCGGTCGCGCTGTACGACAGCACGAGGCCGGCCGCGATCAACGAGAAGATGGCGCCGGAGACGGCGCCGCTCACGGTCAGGGTCAGGAACTTCTCCACGACCTCACCTTCATCTTCCGGAGAAGCGCGAACGCAGACGGGACGGATCGGCGGTTCGCAGGAACCGCCGATCCGTCATCCGCTGGAACGAGTGCTGCTACTTCTTCACCAGGCTCGGGTAGCACTTGAACGGCACGATCTGCTTGTAGGTGGTGCCGTCGATCTTCAGCATCGAAGCGCAGTCGGCCGGGATGAAGTGCATGGACGGGTACTCCATCTGGCCCGGGCCCCCTGCGGCCGACGACTTGTACGTGTAGTTCCCGTCGTTGAGCTTCTGGTCGAAGGTCTTCGTGTTGAGGGTCTTGCCCACCGCCTTCAGCTGCGAGACCAGCAGGTCGGCCTCCGCGTAGGCGATCGAGTTGGCCAGCGTGACGAAGCTGCCGGTCTTGGCGTTCACCGCGGTCAGGTCCTTCTGCATCTGCTTGATGTAGGGCGTGTTCTGCTCCGACGGCACCGTCTGGCTGCTCACGTAGGCACCGTTGAAGGCCGACGCGAGCTGCGCCGAGGTGCTGAGCAGGCCCGGGATGTAGCCGACGTAGTTGACGTTGGCCCCGGTGTAGCCACCTGCGGTCATCGCCGCGGTGAGACCGGGCGCGGTCTGGAAGTCGGTCAGCGTCAGCAGGATGTTCGGGTTCGCCGCCTTGATCGCCTGCACGAACGGCGTGAAGCTCACACCGGCGCTCGAGGCCGGGATGTTGGCCTCCTGGTAGACCACCTTCGCGCCCTCGAGCTTGATGAGCTGGCTGATGGTCTCGTTGCCGCTGTGCCCGCTGTCGTTGTCCTGCGCCTGCAGCGCGAACTTGGACTGCGCCGGCGTCTGCCCGGTCGCTTCGATCGGCCCCAGGGCCAGGTTGGCCTGGTACACCGTGTGCTTCTTGTTCGGATAGTTCGTCACCAGGCAGCCGTTGAAGCCGAAGAACCAGCGGTTGCCGCAGTTGCCCGGCAGGATGCCCCAGCCGTACATCGGCACCTGGCTGCGAGCGACGAAGTCGGTCGACGCGGTGAGCACGTTGGGCGAGATCCCCACGATCGCGAAGTCACCGTCCTGCTGGGCGAGCTTCTGGACGATCTGCAGGTTGGTCTGCGGGTTGTTGCCGTCGTCCTGGCACGCCGAGAAGTCGATCGTGCGACCGCCCGGGAGCTCCTTGTTGGTGTTCGCCCGCTCGAAGCGTGCCTTGAAGCCGTCGTCCGCGCCCGAGAACGCTTGCTGGGTGAGGTAGCAGCCCACCTTCACGGAACTGGACGTCACCCCCCGCGTGAGGCCGGATCCCGCGACGCCGGCGAGCGGATCGTTCTGCACCGTCTTCGCAGCTGCGGCGTTCCCGTTGGTGCTCGTGCCGCTCGTCGAGGAGCCACCCGTCGTGGTCGTGCTGTCGGCCGCGACCGCACTCCCCACCCCCATCACTGCCATGGCGAGAATGCTCACGCCGCACAGCCATACCAACCCGACACGTCTCATGTTTCGGTCCCCCGTTTGGTTTTTGGTTTCGTGCGGTGAACACCGGCACCGCGTCCGGTCACCCCAAGTACGCCTCCTGCACCGCCGCGTCCTCCCGAACCTCGTCGGGAGAACCGACGGCGATGATCTCGCCGAGATTGAGCGCGACGATCGTGTCGCACTGCTCCATGACGAACCCGACGTCGTGCTCGACCAGGAGGACTGCACACGAACGTTCACGGCACACGCGCTGCATCGACTCCCCGAGGCTGCGCGATTCCTGCTCCTCCAGGCCCGAGGTCGGTTCGTCGAGGAGCAGCGCACGTGGCTCGTCGACGATCGCCCGTGCCATCTCGACCATACGGGCACGGCCGATCGGCAGCTTTCCCGCCGGCTGCGACCGCACGTCGCCCAGCCCGCACAGCTCGAGCACCTCGTCGGCCTGGCGGCGGCGATCCCGCTCCCGCCGGCGGCGGGTCGGCAGCGCGAGGAGGTCGCCCACGAGTCCACCGCCGCCGCCACGCCATTCGAGCGCGACGAGCACGTTCTCCTCCACGGTGAGCCATCCGAACATCTGCTGGCGCTGGAAGGTCCGCCGGATGCCGCGACGCGACCGCCAGGTGGGGCTGCGCCGGGTCACGTCCTCGCCGCGAAAGACGATCCGCCCGGACGTCGGGGGCCGGATCCCCGAGAGCACGTCGAACAGCGTCGTCTTGCCCGCACCGTTCGGGCCGATCACACCCAGGACCTCGCCGGGCCGGGCGTCGAGGTTGACGCCATTCAGCGCCACGACGCCACCGAACCGCACCGACACGTCGACGGCGCGCAGGACCGGCTCCTCGCCGGACGCCGGGCGTGTCGACTCGACTTCGGGCAGCGGCATGAACCCCCCAACCGCGATGGCGCACGGGCGCGTTGTGAACCCGGAGCGAGACCACGCGACCCGTGGTCTCGGAGGATCTTGTCACGCGACGCAACGACATGCGGCGCGCGTGGCTCAGCGGCGCTCGGGCGCCGCTCGCCGGCTACTCCTCGACGACCGCCACGGCGACCGCGACCACGACCTCGGCCGGCAGGCGCACCTGCACCTGCGCGTCGCCCAGCTCGCGGATCGGCTCGTCGAGCACCACCTTGCGGCGATCGAGCTCGATGCCGGTCTGGGAGAGGACCGCGTCGGCGACATCGGCCGCGGTGACCGAACCGAAGAGCTTGCCGCCCTCGCCCGCGCGCGCCTTCACCTGGATGGTCTGCGAGCCGAGCTGCGCGGCGACCTTCTGGGCCGCCTCACGGTCGCGCGTCTCCTTGACCTCCCGGCTTCGCCGCATCGACTCCGACTGCGCGACGACGCCCTTGGTGGCGCGCATCGCGAGCCCTCGCGGCACCAGGTAGTTGCGCGCGTAGCCGTCGGCGACCTCGAGCAGGTCGCCCTTCTTGCCGAGCGTCTCGACGTCTTCCCGCAGCACGACCTTCATGCGCCCGCGCCGCCGGTCTCGACCTCGACCACATCGACGTCGACATCGTCGACCGCGGGGGCGCCGTTGACCTGCTCGACCTCGAGCTCGACCTCGATGTCGGCGTAGCCGGAGTCGTCCGACTGCTCGGGCGGACGCGGCGGCATCTCCTCGCGCAGCTCACCGCGGTCACCGCGGTCGCGACGACCACCCTTGCGCTGGGTCACCTGCCGGACGCTGTAGGGCAGCAGCGCCATCTCGCGCGCCAGGCGGATCGCCTTCGCCACCTGCCGCTGCTGCTGGGTCGAATTGCCGGTGACGCGGCGCGCCCGGATCTTCGCCCGCTCGGACATGAACCGACGCAACAGGTTGACGTCCTTGTAGTCGATCCACTCGACCTGCTCGGTGTTGAGGATCGAGATCTTCTTCTTCTGCGGTCGACGCCGGTCGGCCGCGGCGCTCTTGCTGTTGCTGCGCCGGTCTCGTGCCATGGCTACCTGCTCGCTCTCTGCTCGCCGGGATACCCGGCTCGCGGTCGTTCGCTCGCCATCAGAAAGGCTCCTCGCCGAATTCGTCGTAGTTCTCGGTGGGAGTGGAGCCGCCACCGCGGCTCCCTCCACCCCCTCCGCCACCGGTACCGCCGCCCCCACCGCCGCCGCCTCCGCCGAAGTCGCCACCGCCGCGGCGCTCGTTGCGGGTGATCTGGGCGGTCGCCCAGCGCAGGCTCGGGCCGATGTCGTCGGCGACGATCTCGACCACGCTGCGCTTCTCGCCGTTCTCGGTCTCCCAGCTGCGCTGCTCGAGGCGGCCGGTGACGACCACGCGCGAGCCCTTGCCCAGCGATTCGGAGACGTTCTCGGCCATCTCACGCCAGCAGATGACGTTGAAGAAGCTCGTCTGCTCCTCCCACTCCTGTGACTGGCGGTTCTGCCAGCGCCGGCTGACGGCGACCCCGAAATTCGCCTTGGCGGCACCGCCGGTGGTGTACCGGATCTCGGGGTCGCGGGTCAGGTTCCCGACGATGGTGATCGTGCTGTCGGCCATGGTGGATCCTCCCTAGGAGTCCGACACGCCGGAGCCGGCCAGGTTCCCGTAGACGCTCTCGGGAATCCGCAGCACCTTGTGCCGGAGGACTTCATCAGCAAGGGAGAGGGTCCGGTGGAGCTCGTCCATCGCCGCGGGCTCCGCCTTCGCCTGGAAGACCACGTAGTAGCCCTCCCAGCGGTGCTTGAGCTCGTAGGCGAACCGCCGCTTGCCCCAGAAGTCGGTCTGCCCGGGCTCGGCGCCGCGGGACTCGATCAACTGGATGTAGCGGGCGACGGCGGACCGGATGGTCTCCTCTTCCAGATCCGCGTCGAAGATGACCATGACCTCGTACGGCCTCATGGGCCGGACCTCCTTCGGACCGTGGCACTCGGTCCACGGGCGACCACGCAGCTCCACCGGGTGGAGTCGTGGGCGCAGGAATGCAATTGAGCGGGTCAGGCTAGCAGTCGATCCCCGACACGACCTATCGACGGTGACGCTACGCCAGGGGTGTGACAGGTATGCACGAGCACGTCGAGTGAGCGAACGAGTCAAGCCGGCGAGCAGGTGGTGACCGGGCCCGAGGGCAGGCCGCCCTTCAGGGTCTCCACCGCGTACAGGAATTGTGCGTCGGCCCGGTAGACGGGGCACTGCGACTCCGCCTTGTGGGGGCACGGGCGCATGAGGAGCGCGTTCTCGCGGCTCCCGTCGGCCGCGTAGAAGCCGATCTGGAGGGGCACGGTCACACCCGACATCGTGAACGCGGTCTCCGTCGGGCCGGGGAACACGAACAGCATCCCGTCGTACGGTCCGAGGTCGGTGTGGCCGCGCAGGCCCGCGACGCGCTCCGTGAGGGAGTCGGCCACCGCCAGGCGGAGGCACCGGCCCCCGATCCCGACGTTCAGCTCGCCGAGACCCTCGAACGGCGCCGACGCCGGCACCTGACGGGCGATGCCGGCCGACAACGGCGAGGGCACCGCGTCGGAGCGTGAGCCGTCGCCGGAGTGGAGGAGGACGACCGCGAGCACCGCGACCGCAGCCGTCGCGACGGCGAGCAGCGTGAACACGAGTGCGCGCCGGTGTCCGTGCATCCGGCGTCGAGGTTACGAGACGACCGCGCGGATCAGGCGGGCGCGTGCTCCACGGATCCGTAGAGACCGAGTGCCTCGCTGACCGAGTCGGCCGCGTGGTACGTCTCGCCGCTCGCCGGGAACCGGCCGGCCCGGACGTCGTCGGCGAACCGCTCGATGGCGCGGGTTGCGTCACCGCCGAGGTCGGCGTACCGCCGCACGAACTTCGGTCGCACCCGGTCCTCGAACCCGAGGATGTCGTGGTACACGAGCACCTGACCGTCGCAGTGCCGCCCGGCACCGATGCCGATGGTGGGCACGGGCACGGAGTCGGTGACCATGCGGGCGACGGCGTCGGGCACGCACTCCAGCACGATGGCGAACACGCCGGCCTCCGCCAGCGCGACCGCGTCGTCGACGATCTCCCTCGCCGCGTCGAGCGTCTTGCCCTGCACGCGGAAGCCACCGAAGCGGTGCACCGACTGGGGCGTGAGGCCGAGATGGCCCATCACCGGGATCTCGGCGTCGAGGATCGCGTTCACCGCGTCGACGCGCTTGCGCCCACCTTCGAGCTTCACCGCCGTCGCTCCGGCGCGCACGAGCCGCGCGGCGTTGGCGACGGTCTCCTCGCGCGAGAGGTGGTAGCTCATCCAAGGCAGGTCGGCGACCACGAGCGCGCGCGGCTTCGTGCGCGCGACCGCACCGGTGTGGTGCGCCATGTCGTCGATCGTGACGTGCAGCGTGTCGTCGTAGCCGAGCACGACCATCGCGACCGAGTCCCCCACGAGGATCATGTCGACGCCCGCGGCGTCGACCGCTCGTGCAGAGGGTGCGTCGTACGCGGTGACCATCACCAGCGGTGCGCCGGTGCCCTTGCGCGCGACGACATCGGGCGCGCTCGAGCGCGCGTCGGGCAGCCTGACCCGAGTCGGCCATCGTCTGTCCTCCACCGTCCAGGGCTCACACGGCTCCCGGCGGCGTCAGGACTCTACTTCAACTTCCGCAGTCGGTTCCGTGCTCGCCGCATCGATGGTTCGCTCACCGGCACGGCTCCCCGCCACTGCCTCTATCCCTGCGGCACCGACCGTGCCCGCCCCGACGGCTCCCCCGCCGCAGGGGTGGGCGCGCCCCCGTGCCGGCGGCCGTGGAGCTCGCGCCGGGTCAGGAAGTTCCACCCGCAGTCGGGGCACACCTCCACCACGTAGCGGGCGAACTCGTCGTGCGCGGCGCCGAGGCGCTCGAGCTCGCTCGGATGGACGATGCAGCGCCCGTTGGCCTGGCGCAGGTGCTCCCCGTAGACGTACGACACGTAGCGCACGTGATTCGCCGAGCACACCGGGCACTCGTGCGGGGCCGGCTCCCCCACGTGGCGGGCGGCCCGCAGCAGCTCGGGGTGCGCGTCACAGACGTCGTGACGGGCCACGGTGCCGCGGCGGAGGTCGCGGAGGAGGGCCCGTCGGGCCAGCGTGTAGTCGGTGTGCCGGCGCACCGCGCCACTGTACAAGGGAGCCCGGTCGGCGGTTCCCGGGCCCGCCGGCACCGATCCGCAGCGTCCCGTCCACCGTGCGTCCACCCGCCCGTCCCTCCGTGTATACTCTGTCCGATATATCGGAGCGATATATCGGACACACGCACGACGTCACGGGAGCAAGACCAGACGTGTTGGAGCTCGCCATCCTCGGACTGCTGAAGGAGCAACCGCTCCACGGCTACGAGCTGAAGAAGCGTCTCGGCGAGACGCTCGGCTCGCTGTGGGGGATCTCCTACGGCTCGCTGTACCCGGCGCTGCGGCGCCTCGAGCACGACGGCAGCATCGAGGGCGTCGAAGCCGACGCCGTCGCCGCCCCCATGCCCGCCACCGGCTCGCTCGACGGCGACCTGGCCGCGGCGCGGCGGCGCCGTCCGGCCAAGGCGTCCCGCCGGACCCGCAAGGCGTACCGCCTCACCGAGCGCGGCGACGCGCGGCTCTCGCAGCTGCTGCTCGACGACGACACCGCCGGTGACGACGAACGGACCTTCGCGTTGAAGCTGGCCTTCTGCCGTCACCTCGACGCCGAGGCTCGGCTCGAGCTGCTGACCCGGCGGCGCAGCGCGCTCGCCGACCGCCTGGCGCGCGCCCGCCGCACGGCGCCGGGTCGCGGCGACCGCTACACCCGATCACTGTTCGAGCACCGCACCCAGTCCACGCAACGAGATCTCGAATGGGTCGACGCGCTGATCGCGGCTGAAGGCCGCGACGACGCGAACGCCCCCGCCAACCCCTCCCAGGAACCCCTGGATCAACAAGGAGCCACCGCATCATGAGTGGTCGCATTCGTGTCGCCATCGCCGGAGTCGGGAACTGCGCCAGCAGCCTCGTCCAAGGTGTCGAGTACTACCGCAACGCCGACCCGACGGAAGACGTCCCCGGCCTCATGCACGTCGTGCTCGGCGGCTATCACGTGGCCGACGTCGATTTCGTCGCCGCGTTCGACGTCGACGCGGCCAAGGTCGGGCTCGACCTCGGCAAGGCCATCTCCGCGGGGCAGAACAACACCATCAAGTTCGCCAACGTGGGCCAACTCGAGGTCGAGGTGCAGCGCGGCCCGACGTTCGACGGCCTCGGCAAGTACTACCGCGAGACCGTCGAGGAGTCGCCGGCCGAGCCGGTCGACGTGGTCGGGGTCTTGCGCGACGCGAAGGCCGACGTGCTGGTCAGCTACCTTCCCGTCGGGTCCGAGGAGGCGCAGCGCTTCTACGCGCAGGCGTGCCTCGATGCCGGCGTCGCGTTCGTGAACGCCATCCCGGTGTTCATCGCCAGCGATCCCGTGTGGGCGGCGAAGTTCGAGGCGGCCAAGCTCCCGATCGTGGGCGACGACATCAAGAGCCAGGTGGGCGCCACCATCACCCATCGCATGCTCGCCCGCCTCTTCGAGGACCGCGGCACCGCGATCGACCGCACCTACCAGCTCAACTTCGGCGGCAACATGGACTTCAAGAACATGTTGGAGCGCACCCGGCTCGAGTCGAAGAAGATCTCGAAGACGCAGTCCGTCACCAGCCAGATCGAGCAGGGCATCGAGTCCGACAACGTGCACATCGGCCCGTCGGACCACGTGCCGTGGCTCGAAGACCGGAAGTGGGCCTACATCCGGCTCGAGGGTCGCAACTTCGGCGACGTGCCGCTCAACATCGAGCTCAAGCTCGAGGTGTGGGACTCGCCGAACTCGGCGGGCGTCATCATCGACGCGGTGCGCTGCTGCAAGGTCGCGCTCGACCGCGGGATCGGCGGGCCGCTCGCCGGACCGTCGGCCTACTTCATGAAGTCGCCGGCCGTGCAGTACCACGACGACGACGCGCGCGAGATGGTCGAGAGGTTCGCGGCCGGTGAGTAGCAACGCGCGATGATCAGGTCGTGAACGGCGACGACCCCTCCGAACGCGAGCTGCGCCTGCTCGGTGATCTGCGGGGCAAGCGGGTGCTCGACCTCGGGTGCGGGACCGGTGCCGCCGCGATCGGGTTCGCACACCAGGGTGCGATCGTGATCGCGCTCGACGGCTCCGACGCTCGTCTCGCCCATGCCCGCGAGCGCGCCGAGCGCGAAGAGGTGAAGGTCGAGTGGCGCAAGGGTGACCTCGCCGACCTCGCCTTCCTCAGGGCCGAGTCGATCGACGCCGCGTTCAGCGCCGACGCGGTCGCCGAGGTCGACGACGCGGCGCGGCTGTTCCGGCAGGTGCAGCGGGTGTTGAAGCCGAACGGGCCGTTCGTCTTCTCGTACGAACACCCGATGGCGCTCTGCATCGACGCCTCCGGCGCGGTCGAGCGGTCGTACTTCGAGCCGGGCCCGATCGACGTGGAACGCGACGGTCAGACGGCACGCGTCTACACCCGCGGCATCGGTGAGGTGTTCACCGAGCTCGGGCGCGCCGGGTTCCGGGTCGACACCGTGCTCGAGCCCCGGCCCGACACGCCGGGTGCGCGCGTTCCCGCGACGATCGTGTGGCGCGCGCGCAAGGAAGGCGCCTGATCAATCGGTCGCTCGCTGCGCCGCAGGGTACCTGCGTCGCGGACACTCGCTCCCTGGCGAGCGGCTCGCTCGCTCCGCTCGACTTCGCCGCCGCGATCATCGGTCGGCGGCGGCGTCAGCGAGGCGACGATTCCGCGCTCGCGGGCCCACGCGTCGAGACGCTCGTAGGCGTCGGCCTCGCTGATCGGGCCCTCGTCGAGGCGCACGTCGAGGAGGAAGTCGAGCGCCTCGCCCACGATGCGGCCCGGCTTCACCCCGAGGTGGTCCATGACCTGCCGGCCGTCGAGCGGCGGCCGGATGGCGTCGAGCTCCTCCTGCTCGCGCAGCTCGGCGATCCGCCGCTCGAGGTCGTCCATCCGGCGTTGCAACGCCCGTGCCCGGTTCTGGTTGCGGGTCGTGCAGTCGCACCGCTGCAGGTGGTTGAGCTCGTCGAGCAGGTCACCGGCGTCGCGCACGTACCGGCGCACCGCCTTGTCGGTCCACCCCATCGCGTACGTGTGGATGCGGAGGTGGAGATACACCAGCTGGACGACGGCGTCGACCACGTCGTTGGGATACCGCAGCGCCCGGAGGCGCTCCTCGGTCATGCGCGCACCGACCACCTCGTGGTGGTGGAAGCTCACGCCGCCGCCGGCGAACGACCGCGTCTTGGGCTTGCCCACGTCGTGGAACAACGCGGCCAGGCGCACGATCAGCTGCGGCCGGGTGTTGCGCACGACGGCGATGGTGTGCGCGAGCACGTCCTTGTGCGTGTGGATGGGATCCTGCTCGAGCCGCATCTGGTTGAGCTCGGGCAGGAACTCGTCGGAGAGGCCGGTCTCGGCGAGGAACCACAGGCCGGTGGTGGGGTCGTCGACCAGGAGCAGCTTCGACAACTCGTCGCGGATCCGCTCCGCGCTCACGATCTCGAGCCGGTGTCGCAGCTCGACCACCGCCCCGGTCAACGCCGGGTCGGGCGCCAGCCCGAACTGCGCGATGAAGCGCGCGGCGCGCAGCATGCGCAGCGGGTCGTCGAGGAACGACACCTCGGGCGCGAGCGGCGTCCGAAGCCGACGGGCGGCGAGGTCGGCCGCGCCGCCGAACGGGTCGACGAGCACGGGCTCCGGGAGCCGCAACGCCATCGCGTTCACGGTGAAGTCGCGCCGCGAGAGGTCGGTCTCGATGTCGTCGGAGTACGCGACCATCGGCTTGCGGCTGTCGGGGTGGTACACCTCGGCGCGGAACGTCGTGATCTCGAGCGTGGTGCCGTCCTTGCGACAGCCCACGGTGCCGAACCGCTGACCCTGCAGCCAGACCGCGTCGGCCCACGGTCGCACCAGCTGCTCCACGACCTCGGGGCGGGCGTCGGTCGCGATGTCGATGTCGGTCTCCTCGCCCTCCCGCATCGCGCGGTCGAGGAAGGCGTCGCGGACGCTCCCGCCGACGAGGTAGCACTCGTGACCGGACTCGGTCAGCAGGCGCGCGAGCTGCTGCGCGGGCGACGTGGCGTCGAGCAGCGGCCGGAGGCGGGACGGGATCGCGGTCATCGACACCATTCTCGTCGGCTCGGCACGGTCACCGAGGAAACAATGGCCCGGCATCCCCGGGCCCGAGCGCATGCTCCGGTACCTTCGCCGGAGTGGACGGCGCGGTCACCTGCTCTCGGCTCGGCTGCAACGAGACCGCGGTGGCCGTGTTCGCCTTCGACGCCCGGGAGTCCCTCGTGTGGCTCGATCCGATGGACACGCCGGGACGCGGGGCCGGGGTGCTGTGCCTCACCCATGCCGACCGGCTGTCCCCACCCCGCGGTTGGGCCCTCCTCGACCGGCGCGGCGCGGAGTCGCGGCTCTGGCTCGGCGCGCCCGGGGCGACGACGCCCGCGAACCGCAGGCCGCGTCGTGAACCGGCGCGCTCCCGCCCCCGCACCGCCCCCGGCCCCCGTCTGCCCTTCGAGAGCCCCGAGCCCACACCGGAGCCCGCCGTGCCCGCGGCGGTCCGCACGACCGCGACCCCCGCGCCGGTCGTCGCCAAGATCGTGACCGTCCCCGACGCCGATCTCAACGCGTGGTCGCCCCACGACCGACCGGGCGTCGACTTCGAGCGCGTCGTCGACGCCCGCACGCCGCTGCTCGCGCGCGCGTTCGAAGCCGTGCGCCACGACTACGACGACTGACGGGGGTCAGGCCGGGGCAACCGCCGCGGGTGCACCCGGCGAGGTGACCGACGACGGAAGCGGCTCGCGCTCGCGCTCGACGTCGGCGCGGTCGAGGGAGAAGCGCATCTCGCTCGCCGAATTCGCGTGCGCGAGCGCGTCGTCGCTGGCCACGAGCCCGTTGCGGTACAGCTGCACGAGGCTCTGGTCGAAGGTCTGCATCCCGTAGAGGTCGCCGTGCGTCATCTCGTGCTCGAGCTCGGCCAGCCGCGCCGGGTCGGCGATCCGATCGCGTACGCGTGCGTTCACGACCAGGACCTCGGTCGCGGGCACGCGTCCCCGGCCGCCGGCACGCGGCAACAGACGCTGGGAGATGATGCCGCGCAACGTCGCCGCGAGCGATGCGCGCGCCTGGCGCTGGCGGTGGGGCGGGAACAGCTCCACGAACCGGTCGATGGTGTCGATCGCGCTCACCGTCGACATGGCGGCGAACACGAGGTGTCCGATCTCGGCCGCCTGGAGCAGCGCCCAGGCGGCGTCGGTCTCGCGGAGCTCGCCGAGCACGATGACGTCGGGATCCTGGCGCAACGAGTGCTCGAGGCCCGACACCGCGCTCGGCGTGTCGGAACCGACTTCGCGCTGGATGACGATCGAGCGCTTGTCGGCGTGCAGCACCTCGACCGGGTCCTCGATGGTCACGATGTGGCCCTCGCGGTGGGTGTTGACGTGGTCGACCATCGCCGCCAGCGTCGCGGTCTTGCCCGAGCCGGCGAGGCCGGTCACGAGGACGAGCCCGTGCTGTGCGCTCGAGAGCGTCGCCACCGCGTCGGGCAGGCCGAGCGCCTCGAAGGTGGGGATCCCCGTCGGCACCCGGCGGAGCACGAAGCCGATCGAGCCCCGCTGCCGGAACGCGCTCACCCGGAACCGCCCCAGGCCCGGGATCCCGTACGTGAAGTCGCACTCGTGGTCGGCGGCAAAGGTCTCCGCGCGTGAGCCGGGGATCACCGCGGCCGCCACCCGCTCGGTGTCGGCGGGCTCGACGGTGTCGAACGGTGCCTCGCGCAGCCGTCCGTCGACCCGCAGGCGCGGGCGTGAGCCCACCTTGACGTGGACGTCCGAGGCGCCGTGTTCCACGGCGAAGCGCAGCAATCCGTCCAGGTCCAACACGATGCCTCCGAACCCGTGTATCGGCCCCCGGCACGGCGGTCTGAAGGTCCGAGCTGCGCACCCGGGCACCGTCACCGGGTGCCCGGATCCATCTACGCTCCCGCCATGACCGCCACCTCGCCCTCCTCGATCGCGTCGCCGCTCCGGATCGTGCAGTGGACCACCGGGAACGTCGGTCGCCGGTCGGTCATCGCCGCCGCGGCCAACCCCGGGCTGGAGCTGGTCGGGTGCTACGCGTGGGACCCCGACAAGGTCGGGCGCGACGTGGGTGAGCTGTGCGGGATCGAGCGGCTCGGGATCCTCGCCACCGACGACGTCGACGCCCTCCTCGCGCTCCAGCCCGACTGCGTCGTCTACAACCCCAAGTGGCCCGACGTCGGCGAGATGGTCCGCATCCTCGAGGCGGGCGTCAACATCGTGTCGACCGCCGCGTTCATCACCGGCCACTCCCTCGGCGACGGTCGCGACCGCATCGTCGCGGCGTGCGAGCAGGGCGGCGTGTCCGTCTTCGGGAGCGGCATCAACCCCGGGTTCGCCGATCTCCTCGCCATCGTCTCGGCGGGGATCTGCGACCGGGTCGACTCCGTCTCCGTGCTCGAGTCGGCCGACAGCACCGGGTACGACTCCCCCGACACCGAGCTCCCGGTCGGGTTCGCCCGACCGATCGACGACCCCGCGCTCCCCGCCATGGCCCGCGCCGGCACCGCGGTGTTCGAGGACGCGGTCCTGCTCGTCGCCGACGCGCTCGGGATCGAGCTCGACGACGTGCGGTTCGAAGCCGAGTTCGCGCAGACCACCGCGGACCTCGACCTCGGCTCGTGGTCGATCCCCGCCGGGTGCGTGGCCGGCGTCGCCGCGAGCTGGCAGGGCTGGGTCGGCGACCGCAAGGTGGTCGACCTCAAGGTGCGCTGGCGCAAGGGTCAGAGCCTCGATCCCGACTGGAAGCTCGACGAGGGCTACCGCATCGAGATCCAGGGGCAGCCGTGCGTGCGCACCAAGCTCGAGATCTACCCGGGCGCCGACTTCGAGGCCAAGACCTTCGGCGACTTCATGGTGCTCGGCATGATCATGACCGCGCTGCCCGCGATCGACGCGATCCCGGCGGTCGTCGCGGCGGCGCCGGGGATCGTCACCTACCTCGATCTGCCGCTCGTCACCGGGAAGGGCTTCGTCCGCTCGACCTGAGCCGGGGAGTGAGGGGCGTCGCGAGATCCGGACCATTACCCTGCTTCTGTGCGGCAGCAGACCCTGCGCTTCGGCGACAGCTGGGCACGCATCGCCCCCTGGCGCGGGGGCGGCGGGGCGGCGCACCTGGTGGTCGGGCCCGACGCCAGCGTGCCGCCGAGCGTCGTGCACCATTGCATCGAGCGGGCGCGCGCGTCCGGCTACGACTCCGTCCTCACCAGCGCGGTGAGCCCGGCGGAGTCCGGGGTCTTCGTCGACGCCGGGTTCTCGGTGCGCGAGCGCCTCCACCTCCTCGCCCTCGACCTCGACACCGCGCCGGCCCCGGCCCTGCTCCCGCTGGAGAAGGCCACCCGGCGCGACCGCACCCAGGTGCTCGAGCTCGACGACCTCTCGTTCGACGAGTTCTGGCGCCTCGGTCCCGTCGGGCTCAAGGACGCGCTCGACGCCACGCCCAGCACCCGCTTCCGAGTGGGTCGTGACGGCGACCGCGTCGTCGCGTACGCGATCACCGGCGTTGCCGGCCGGTACGGCTACCTCCAGCGGGTGGCGGTGCACCCGGCCGCGCGTTCCGCGGCTGGGGCCGGGCCCTCGTGGCCGACGGCCTCGCCTGGGTGTGGAAGCACGGTGGCGACCGCGTGTACGTCAACACGCAACTGGCGAACGATCGCGCGCTCGCGCTCTACCGCTCGTTCGGCTTCGACACCATCCCCGCGGGCCTGTGCGTCCTCGGGCGGTCCCTGTGATCCGGCGCGTCCTCGTCACCCTCGTGGTGGTGGTGTCCTCCGTCGCCGGTGTCGCCGCCTTCGCGCCGTCCGCGGGCGCGCAGGCCGCGGTGCCGTCGTTCGCGCTCGCCGCCCAGAGCCCGTGGGTGGCCCCCGACGGCACGTTCCTGATGAGCTTCCAGGCCGCGAACGTGCCGCCCGGGTCCCGGGTCGTGCTCACGGTGCACGATCCGCTCGAGAGCCGGACCGCGTTCGACGAGAGCGTCAGCGGGGGTGGCCTCCCGCCGTCGCGCAACCTCACCCCGTTCGCGTTCGACGAGCTACCGACCGACGCCAACGGCCACCGGATCCTGCTGTACCCCACCAACGCGATCTCCAGCAGCGGCGTGTATCCCCTCGAGGTCGACCTGCGGAGCGCCGAGCGACGAGTCGCTCGCCCACTTCGTCACCCACGTCGTGGTCGAGCCCCTGGGCGCGGGCGGCGCGCTCACCTTCGGAACACCCCTCCAGGTGGCCTGGGTCTGGCCACTCCGAGCCGAACCCGCCTACGTGGGCAACGCGGCGGCGCCGGTCAACGCGAACACGCTCGCCGACCTCCAGCCGACGGGCCGGCTCGGCCGCCAGGCGAACGAGCTCGGGGCGAACCCCGACGTGCAGCTCACGCTGGCGCCCAGTCCCGAGACCCTCGACGCGTGGAACACGCTCGCGGCCCGGTCACCGGACCTGGCGGCGGGCGTCGCCGCCGTCCGGAGCGCGGGCCTGCGCAACCAGGTGCTCACCGGTCCGTTCGTCCCCCTCGACCTGCCCGCCATCCTGCGGAACGACCTCGGCGGCGTCGTGAACCAGCCGCCGGCGTCGGAGTTCGCACGCGGGGTGACGACGCTCGAGACCTTCTTCGGTGCCCATCTCGACCCCAGCACCGCGTTGCCCGGCCCCCTCGACCTCCCGTCGCTGCGGCTGCTCCTGAACGCGAGCGCCCGGCAATTGGTGGTCGACGGCACCCAACTCACGCCGGCCAACGAGAAGTACACGCCCGCGCACCCGTTCAAGGTGCAGGCCGTGCCCGGCGACGACTCGAGCGCGGTCACCGTGCTCGCGACCGACCAGGGGCTCGAGCAGTTCCTCACCGGGAACGACCCGCCCGCGCTGCGCGCCGCGCACCTGCTCGCGGGGCTCTCGCTGGTCGCCGGCGAGCAGCCTTCGATCACCCGCGGCATCACCCTCACCAACCCCGACCGCTGGGACGCCGACGACACGTTCGTGGCCGCGGTGTTCGCCGGACTGCGCAACAACCCGCTCCTGCACGCGACGACGGTCGCCGGGATGCTCGACGCCGTGCCCACCGCGACGGTCGACGGCCAACCCGACAGTGCACCGGTGTATCGACAGCTGGCTCCGTACGACCCGCCCAGGACACCGGTGAGCCTGCAGGACTACCAGGCGGCGACCGCTGATCGCGACGCGGTCGCGCGTCTCGTGGGCACCGACAGCGCGCAGGCCGAGCGGGCCGACCGGGCGTTGGCGTCGTCGGTGTCGGCCGACTGGCAGAACCCGGTCGGCCGCAAGGCCGCGCGCGGCCTGCTCGATTCGATCGGCACCTCGGTGTCGGGGTTCCTCGGCCAGATCCATCTCCAGCCCCCGGGGACGATCACGATCACGTCGAGCAAGGCCCAGATCCCGATCAGCTTCCAGAACACGAGCAACCAGGACGTCACCGTCCACATGAAGCTGGAGAGCGACCGCCTCCTGTTCCCCGACGGTGCCGAGCGCGACGTGGTGCTCCCGCGGTCACGCAGCACGACCGTCCGGGTGGCGGTCGAGACGCGCGGCTCGGGCCAGTCGCCGGTGGAGCTGACGGTCACGACGACCGACGGCCTGCAGGTCGGGAGCAGGAGGATCACCGTCCGCTCCACCTTCGTCAGCGGTGTGGGAGTGTTCCTGACCGTGGGCGCGATCGCGTTCCTCGCCATCTGGTGGGGCTGGGACATCCACCGGCGGCGCCGGAAGCGCTCGCAGGAGCACCACCCTTCGTTCCCGGTCGCGACGCCCACCGGGCAGCCCGCTTGAATACGTGAGCGCCGACGACGTCGGGCTCACCGAGCCGGGCTCCAATCCCACCGAGGCCGAGACCTCCCTCGTCCGGTCCAGCGCGGTCGTCGCCGTCGGCACCGCGCTCTCCCGCATCACCGGCTTCGTGCGCATCGCGGCCATCGCGTACGCGCTCGGCGCCACGACCCTCGCCGGCACCTACAGCTATGCGAACGAGGCGCCCAACATCGTCTACGAGCTGCTCCTCGGCGGGGTGCTGACCGCGACCCTCGTCCCGCTGTTCGTGAAGCACTTCGAAGCGCGCGACGACGACGCGTCGAGCGCGATCTTCACCGTCGCGATGCTCGCGTTGGCGGGGGTCACCGTCATCGGCGTCATCGCCGCGCCGTGGATCGTCGACCTGTACACGCTGAACGTGCACGGGTCGAACGTCGCCGCCCAACAGGAGCTGGCGACCGACCTCCTCCGCCTCTTCATGCCGCAGATGTTGTTCTACGGCATCGTCACCCTCGCGACCGCGATGCTCGAACGCGCGCCGTCGCTTCCTCGCTGCCGCGTTCGCACCGATCCTCAACAACGTCGTCGTCATCGCAGTGTTCCTCGCCCTTCCGAGGATCGCCGACGGGTCGCTCACCGTGCGCAGCGTGCTCGACGACGACGGTTTGATCCTGCTCATCGGCCTGGGGACGACCGCGGGCGTGATGGTGATGGCGCTCGCGCTCCTGCCTCCGCTGGCGCGCCTGCACGCGCACCTGCGCTTCCTGCCCGCGTGGCGACATCCGGCCGTGCTCACCATGCTGCGCCTGTCGGGTTGGACGGTCGGCTACGTGATCGCCAACCAGATCGCGCTGCTGGTCGTGACCGTGCTCGCCAACGGGACCGACGGCGGGCCGTTCATCTACATCAGCGCCTACGCGTTCTTCCAACTCCCGCACGGATTGTTCGCGGTCTCGCTGATGACCACGTTCACGCCCGAGATGGCGAGCGCGGCCGCGCGCCGCGATCGTCGTGGGTTGCGCGATCAGCTCTCGCGCGGGCTCCGACTGGCGTCGGTCGTGATCGTCCCCGCCGCCGCGCTGTACATCGGGCTCGCACGCCCGATCATCGTCGCGCTGCTGCAGCGCGGCGCGTTCTCCGGTGGGGACGCGTCGGTGGTGGCCGACACGTTGGTCGCCTTCTCGGTCGGCCTGCTCCCCTTCTCGCTCTACCTGTTCGCGATGCGGGCGTTCTACGCCCGACACGACACCTTCACGCCGTTCTGGCTCAACTGCATCGAGAACGCGATCAACATCGGGCTCGCGTTCCCGCTGTACGCGTGGCTGGGCATCCCGGGACTCGCCCTCGCATTCTCCCTCGCCTACTTCGTGGCCGCCCTGCTCACGCTGTTCGTGCTGCACCTCCAACTGGGCGGCATCACGACCCGGCGCCTGGGGATCACCCTGGTGAAGGTGGTCGTCGCCGGCGCCGCGGTGGCGGCGGTGAGCTGGGCCGTCGGCGAGCTCATCGGGTGGGACACCACCACCGCCGCGTTCGCGTCGGCGATCATCGGCACCCTCGTCGGCGGCGCGGTGTATCTCGGCGGGCTGGCCCTCCTCCACGTCGACGAGCTGTCGTCGATCGCCGCCCTGGTCCCGGCCCGGCTGCGGCCCGGAGGCGTGGGCCGCCGCCCGCGCGTGTAACGATCAACCCGTCGTCGAGGGAATCAGGGAGCGCGTGTGAGCATCCGGGTGGTCACCGACAGCAGCTGCGACCTGCCGCAGCCGCTGGTCGACGCGCTCCGCATCGAGATCGTCCCGCTCACCATCCGCTTCGGCGACGAGGAGCTCGTCGACCGCGAGGAGCTCAGCACCGACGAGTTCTGGCACCGGCTCGAGCACTCCAAGCTGCTCCCGGAGACGGCCGCCCCGTCGGCCGGGGCGTTCGAGAAGAGGTTCCGGGAGCTGCACGCCCGGGGCGCGACCGGCATCGTGTGCATCAACCTCTCCTCGCATCTCTCCGCCACCATGCAAGCGGCCCAACTGGCGGCGGCGGCGGTGTCCGGCGACGTTCCGGTGCAGGTCATCGACTCACGGAGCGCGTCGATGGGCCTCGGCAACCTCTGTCTCACCGCGGCTCGGCGGGCGGCCGACGGCGACTCGCTCGAGTCGATCGTGCAGGAGGTCGTCGATCGGCGCGACCGCACCAAGCTCTTCGCCACGCTCGACACGCTCGAATTCCTGAAGCGGGGTGGCCGAGTGGGCAACGCGCGCGCGCTGCTCGGCACGGTGCTGTCGATCAAGCCGGTGATCGAGGTGCGCGAAGGGATCGTCGAGGAAGCGGGCAAGGTGCGCACGCGATCGAAAGCGTTGAAGCTGCTCGCCGCGAAGGCGGCGGAAGGGAAGATCGAGCACCTCGCGGTGCTGCACGGCAACGCACCCGATCTCGACGAGCTGCTCGAGATGCTCGAACCGATCTTCCCGCGCGACGACATCATCACCGGCGTGGTCGGCCCCGTCATCGGCACCCACGCCGGGCCGCGTGTCATCGGAGTGACGTTCCAGACCGTCCAGTGAGGGTCACAATGCAACCGTGGAACTGATCACACCCGGGCGCGTGCTCGGAGGCCGATACCGACTGGTCGAGCCGCTCGCACGCGGCGGCATGGCGACGGTGTGGATCGCCGACGACCCTGTGCTGTCACGGCGGGTTGCGGTGAAGGTGCTGCGCGCCGATCTCGCGGCCGACGACGCGACCCGCGCCCGGTTCCGCAACGAGGCGATCGCGGCGGCGCGGTTGTCACATCCCAACATCGTCTCCACCTACGACACCGGCGACGACGAGGGCATCGCGTACATCGTCATGGAGCTGGTCGACGGCCCCACGCTGCGCCACCTGATCGACGAGCACAACGGTCTCCCCGTCGCCGACGTCATCCGCATCGGCAAGCAGGTCGCCGACGCGCTCGACGCCGCGCACCGCGCCGGGATCGTCCACCGTGACGTGAAGCCCGCCAACGTGCTCGTCCCGCGCGCGGGCCCGGTGAAGGTCACCGACTTCGGCATCGCCAAGGCCGCGGGCGGCGACGACCTCACCCGCACGGGCACCGTGATGGGCACCGCCCGCTACCTCGCGCCCGAACAGGTCAACGGGCGCCCGACCGACCCCCGCACCGACGTCTACGCGCTCGGGCTGCTCATGTTCGAGTCGCTGGTCGGCCACCCACCGTTCGGCGGCGACACCGACATCGCCACCGCCATGGCGCGCCTCACCACGTCGGCACCCGCCATCCGCGTCGAGCGGCCCGAGGTCTCACAGGCCCTCGACGACGTGATCCACCGCTGCCTCGCCCGGCAGCCCGAAGCCCGGTTCGGGTCGGCCGCGGCGGTGCGCGACGCCCTCGACCGCGCCCGCCTCGACCCCACCGGCTCGCTTCCGCAGCCGGTCGCGCCCACCGGGACGGGCCCGGCCCACCCCGTCCCCCGCCCGGCGGCACCCCCCGCGCACACCGGGCCGACCAGCCCACAGCCCGTCCCCGCCCCACCTCCGGCCCCCGCCCCGCGGCGGCGACGACGGCGGCTGGGGTGGCTCTGGGCACTCCTGGTCCTGCTCGTCGCCATCGCCGGTGGCGTCCTCGCGTACGTGCTGGTCAGCGACGGCAGCTCGTCCAGCGGCGCCAATGGCGGCGCGGGGGCGGCGCCGCCCACCGCCTCCAAGGTGGTGCTCACCCCGACCGCGTTCGACCCGCTCGGCGACGGTACCGAGAACCCCGGCGCGGTGCACAACGCCGTCGACGGCGACCCGACCACGAGCTGGACGACCGAGCAGTACGACAACTTCCCCGACGGCGCCAAGAACGGCGTGGGACTCGCGTTCGCGCTCGGCGCCGACGTCGACGTGAACAAGGTCTTCGTCGAGACCCAGCAGAACGGTTGGGGCGCGTCGATCTACGTCAGCGACAAGTCGCCGTCGGAGCTGCAGACCCTCGGCGACTGGGGTGAGGCGCGGACGCACGGTTCCGACCTCGAGCGAACGCACACCTTCGATGTCGGTGGGGTCAAGGGGCGCTCGGTGCTGCTCTGGCTCACCCAGCTGCCCGCGGGCGAGAACGGGAAGCACTACGTCGACGTGAGCGAGGTGAGGGTTGCGTGACGAGAGCGATTCCGTCCTCGCCGCCCGCGCTTCCCGCGGCGACCGACGGGCGCTGGAGGTGCTCCTCGATCGTCACGTGGACCGGATCCACGCGGTCTGTCGTCGCGTCGTCGCCCATCCCGAGGACGCGCTCGACGCCACCCAGGAGGCGATGATCGCGATCGCGCGTGGCATCGACCGCTTCGACGGACGGGCCGCGTTCAGCACCTGGTGCTACCGGGTGGCGACCAACGCCGCGCTCGACGAGCTGCGGAGGAGGCGGCGGCGGCCGGTCCCCGCCCATCCCGACGGGCCCCAGCCCGTTGCCCCCGGCCCCGCCATCGAGGACCGGGTCGGAGCGCGGCTCGACGTGGACGCGGCGTTGCGCACGCTCCCGGACGACTTCCGGGTCGCGGTCGTGCTGCGCGACCTGTGCGACCTCGACTACGCGGAGATCGCCGAGGTGCTCGACGTGCCGCCCGGGACGGTCCGCTCGCGGATCTCCCGCGGGCGCGCGCTCCTCGTGGAACGACTGGACCCGCAGGCAGAGCGGGCACCCGGCGCCGGGCCACCCGGCTCCGGGAACCGTGTCCCCTCTCCCGTACGTCAGAACGACGATGGCTGACGATCGTCCCGACGATCAGCGCGACGAGCGCATCGCCACGTGGCTCGAACCCGAGCCGCTCGACGAGCTGACCCGCCGCCGGCTGGTGACGAGCGCGATGCAGGCGTCCGCGGACAGCGCCGAGCCCTGCTGCGTCCCAGCGCGCGTGGCGCTGGATCGCGACCGCGGCGCTGATCGTGGTCGTGCTCGTGGCCGCGCTCGCGCTCTTCACCGCGCAGAGCGGCAACGAGGCCCAACTGAGCGACGCCGGAAAGGCGCTGGGGCAAAGCCGCGACCGGATCCAGCCGGCGTCGCCTTCCATCGCGGCCACGCGGCCGCCGGTCGATGTCGGTGACTTCGGCGACCTCGACACGCCCACGAACCTCCGGCGCCTCCGCACCGCCCTGGAGCATGCGCGGAGCGCGGCGGTGGCGCCTTCCAACGGCGGCGACGCTGACCCCGACGCCGGTGCCGAGACCACGGCGAATCAGCTGTCGACGTCGGCCTGTCGCGACCAGCTCCCGGCGGGCACGGTCACCGCGGTGGGATCGGGCACGCTCGACGGCCGCCACGCGCTGGTCGTCCTCACCGACGAGGGCGACGGCGCCCGGTCGATCGACGCCGTGCTGGCCGACCCCTGCGAGGTGCGACCGCTCTCGTGACCCGTTCACCGGGCCCACGCACCGGGTACGCTCCCGAGACTCACGGAACCGCGGGGAAGGGAGCGCGCCGTGGCGGACTGGACAACCGATGCGGTCGACACCCTGGAGAATGTCGTCGCCACCGTTCGCGACCGGACGGTCGTCCCGGCGCAGACGGCCACCAAGGCCGTCGTCTTCGGTCTGCTCGTCGCGTTCTTCGTGGTGACCGCGGCGTTGATGATGGCGATCGCACTGTTCCGGGTGCTCGTCGTCCTCACGGGAGAGGTGTGGGCGGCCTACGTGATCCTGGGTGGAATCTTCGTGATCGCGGGGGCGTTCGTCTGGAGGATGCGCACCCCGCGGACCAAGGATGCGAATGCCTGATCTCCACGAGCTTGTCATCGTCGGCTCCGGGCCGGCCGGGCTGACCGCCGCCGTCTACGCCGGCCGCGCCAACCTCCAACCGATCGTCATCGAGGGCATCGGTGCCGGCGGGCAGCTCATGCTCACCACCGACGTCGAGAACTACCCCGGCTTCCCCGACGGCATCCTCGGGCCGGAGCTCATGATGAAGTTCCGCGAGCAGGCGGAGCGGTTCGGCGCCGAGTTCGTCACCGCCGATGCCGACCGGGTGGAGTTGAGCGAGGCCTCGCCGTTCGGTGTGTGGGTCGGCGAGCGCGAGTTCCGCGCTCGTTCGATGATCATCACCACCGGCGCGTCGGCCCGCATGCTGGGCCTGGGCGCCGAGCAGCGCCTGCTCGGGCACGGCGTCAGCACCTGCGCCACGTGCGACGGGTTCTTCTTCCGCGAGAAGCCCATCGCGGTGGTCGGCGGCGGCGACTCCGCGATCGAAGAGGCGATCTTCCTCACGAAGTTCGCCACCAAGGTCACGCTCGTGCACCGACGCGACGAGTTGCGGGCATCCAAGATCATGCAGGACCGCGCGCTTCGCCAATCCCAAGATCGAGTTCAAGTGGAACTCCGAGGTCAGCGACGTCGTCGGCGACGAGCTCGGTCGACGCGATCCGGCTGCGCGACACGGTGACCGGGAACGAGTCCGAGCTCGAGGTGCAAGGACTGTTCGTCGCCATCGGTCACGACCCGAACACCGAGCTGTTCCGTGGTCAGCTCGACCTCGACGAGAACGGCTACATCGTGACGTCGCCCAACTCCACGCGCACCTCCGTCGAAGGCGTGTTCGCGGCGGGCGACGTGCAGGACCACGTGTACCGGCAGGCGATCACCGCCGCGGGCTCGGGGTGCATGGCCGCGATCGAAGCCGAGCGGTGGTTGGGCGAGCGCGCGCACGCGGGATCCGCGGTCGCGTCCGCCGCTGCGTACGACGCCGGCGCGCACTGACCGAATCCCGACTCCGTCGCGGTGGAATGACCGCGCACCGCGGAGCGTTGTGTCCCACAGCCGGTCGGTAGACTCAGCCGACCTCAGGAAAGGACCCGCCGTGGCCGACGACATCCTGCACCTCTCCGACGCGACCTTCGACGAGACCCTCGCGGGCTCCGACACGCCCGTGCTGGTCGACTTCTGGGCGGAGTGGTGCGGTCCCTGCAAGATGATCGCGCCCACGTTGGCGGAGATCGCCGTCGAGCAGACGCGGCAAGCTCGTCATCGGCAAGCTCAACGTCGACGACAACCCCGACACCGCCCGACGGTTCGACGTCATGAGCATCCCGACGCTCCTCGTGTTCAAGGATGGCCAGCAGGTGAAGCGGCTCGTCGGCGCGAAGGGCAAGGGTCAGCTGCTCCAGGACCTCGCCGAGTTCATCGCTTGAGCGACCCGGCCGTGCTGCGGCCGGGCAGCCGTGGCGAGGCGGTACGCGATCTCCAGGTGCGGCTCGGCACGCTGGGCCACGAGATCCCGCGCGTCGAGGCCGGATCGTTCGGTGCCGCGACCGAGCGGGTCGTGCGCGCCTTCCAGGAGAGCCGCGGGCTCCGGGTCGATGGCATCTGCGGCCCCCAGACCTGGGCCGCAGTGGTCGAGAGCGGTTGGCGCCTCGGGGACCGACTCCTCTACCGGACCCGTCCGATGCTGCGCGGCGACGACGTCGCCGAGCTGCAGCGCCGGCTGAACGGCCTCGGCTTCGACGCCGGCCGCGAGGACGGCATCCTCGGCGACGACACGACGCGCGCGCTGGTCGAGTTCCAGCGCAACATGGACCTCCCCACCGACGGCATCTGTGGCGCGTCGACGATCTCCGTGCTCGATCGCGTCGGGACCCTGGCCGAGGGGTCGGTGGCCAGCGTCCGCGAGCGCGAGGTGCTCCGCCGCGGTCCCCACCGCCTCTCCGGCCGCCGCGTGTTCGTCGCCGCCGCGCCCGGGTTCGAGACGCTGGCGCGGACGGTGGTCCGCGAGCTCAACGAGATCGGCGCCGGCGCCGCGCTCGACGCCACCGGCGCCACCGATCCGATCCTGGCCGCGGAGGCGAACCGCTACACCGCCGACCTGTTCCTCGCCTTCCGCGCCGGTGACGCGTCCGGCTGCCGGTGCAGCTACTACGAGTCGGGCCGCTTCCGGTCCGAGGCCGGGTTCGCGGTCGCCGACGCGGTGAGCCGCGAGCTCGCACCCATCCTCGGTGGCGAGCCGTGCGTCGCCGGTCGGACCTACGCGGTGCTCCGGGAGACCCGCATGGCCGCGGTGATCTGCGAACCGGTGGCCCAGGGCGACGTCGACGCCATGCGCGAGCTCGTGCTGCGGGGGCCCGACGTGGCCCACGCCGTCGTGCGCGGCGTGCGGCGCGGCGTCGAACAGCCCCCCGCCGCCGAGCCGGGCGGTACCGCCGACTAGATTACTTGCGCGCGCAAGGAGATCAGCTCGGCGCGCCGGCGATGTTCGCGGCCGTGGTCCGGGCCACCCCGCCGTCGGTCATCAGCCGGTAGATCCGCTCGAGGTCCTCGAGGGTCGAGAACTCGACGACGACCTTGCCCCGCGAGCTGCCCATCGAGATCTTGACCCGGGTCTCGAGGTGGTCACCGAGCAGCTCCTCGAGCTCGAGCAGACCGGGCGGGCGGAGCTGTCGGCGGGCCGGTGAGCCGTTGGACGCGGTGCTGGCGTCGTCGGGCGCGCCCGCCTCGTGCTCGGCCTGGTGCTGGCGGACCGCCTCTTCCACCGCCCGCACCGAGAGGTCCTCGTCGACCACGCGCTTGGCGAGGAGCTCCTGGAACGAGCGGTCCGGGGTGCCGAGCAGGGCCCGGGCATGACCCATCGACAAGGTGCCCTGTTGCAGCGACTTCTGGATGGCGGGCGGGAGCTGCATCAGCCGGAGCGTGTTCGTGACCGTGGCGCGGCTCCGGCCGACGCGGGACGCGACGTCGTCGTGGGTGAGCCCGAAGTCCTCGATGAGCTGCTGGTAGGCGGCGGCCTCCTCGAGCGGGTTCAAGTTGTCGCGGTGGACGTTCTCGACCAACGCCTGCTCGAGCGCGGCGGCGTCGCCGGTCTCACGGACCAGCGCGGGAATGGTCTGCAGGCCGACCCGCCGGGCGGCGCGCCAGCGCCGCTCACCGGCGATGAGCTCGTACTCGTCGTCGCCGGCCGGACGCACGAGGACCGGCTGGAGCACCCCGACCTCGCGGATCGAGTCGGCGAGGAGCCCGAGCGCCTCCTCGTCGAAGTGGTCCCGCGGTTGGAACCGGTTCGGCTTGATCGAGGCCAGCGGGAGCTCGTCGAGGCCGCCCACCTCGGCCGCCGCCCCCTCGGTTCCGCCGGGGGGGATGAGGGCTCCGAGCCCCTTACCCAGTCCGCCGCGTCGCGCCACCACTCACCTCTTTCGCCAGGTTCCGATACGCCGACGCACCGCGCGACGTGGAGTCGAACACGATCACCGGTTGCCCGAACGACGGCGCCTCGGCCAGGCGCACCGTCCTCGGCACCACGGTCTTGTAGACCTTCGCCCCGAAGTGCTCACGCACCTCGGTCTCGACCTGCTCCGCCAGGCGCGTCCGGGCGTCGTACATCGTGAGGATGATCCCCCGGACGTCGAGCGAGGCGTTGAGGCTCGAGCGCACCAGCGCGACGTTCCGCAGCAGCTGCCCGAGTCCCTCGAGGGCGTAGTACTCGCACTGGATCGGCACGATGACGTCGTCGGCCGCCGCCAGACCGTTCACGGTGAGGAGACCGAGCGACGGCGGACAGTCGATGAGCACGACGTCGTACTCGGTCCGGACCGAGTCGAGCGCCCGCTTGAGCTTGAGCTCGCGACTGAACGCGGGCACGAGCTCGATCTCGGCGCCGGCGAGGTCGAGGGTCGCCGGGATCACGAACAGGTTCTTGAGGCTGGTCGGCTCGACCGCGTCGAGCGCGGGAGTGTCCTGCATGAGGACGTCGTAGATCGAGGCGTTCACGTCGCGCGGGTTGATGCCCAGCCCGGTCGACGCGTTCCCCTGGGGGTCGAGGTCGACCACCAGGACCCGCAGGCCCGACTCCGCCAGGGCGGCACCGAGGTTCACCGCGGTCGTGGTCTTGCCCACGCCACCCTTCTGGTTGGCGATGGCGATGATCCGGGGCAGCTCGAGCGGCCGGTCGCCGGGCTCGTCGGCGGTCGTCGGCGGTGGCCGCGTCGGCGGCGGGATCGGGCAGCGCGGCGGCGCCGGGGAGGTCGGGCCGTTCGGGCCGTTCCGGCTCGGACGCGGCGGCGGGCGCGGCCGGCGCGGCGGGGGCATCGGTGCTCGCGGATGTCGGGCGCTCGGGCTCGCGTGCGACCGGGGTCGACGGAGACGCGGGGGTCGGCGCGGCGGCCCGGATCGGCGCGAAGTCGGGTCCCGGCACCGGCCGCGACTCCGCACCCGGCGAACGAGAGCCCGGCGAGGTGGAAGGGGGAGACGGGGCCGGTCGGGATTCCCGAGCCGGAGCCATCGAGGGTGTCGGTCCCGACGGCGGTGGCGCCGGGGACGGTGGGGCCGGGACCGGCCGCGGCGTGCCCCCGGTGACCGGGGGCGGCCACTCGGGCTGGGCCTCGGAAGGCCGGACCGGGGATCCCTCACTCATCGATCCGGTCGACGAATCCATGGGCCTCGCTTCCGGTTCGGTCGGTACCGACGGCCGGTCGATCGCCGGTTCGGGTCGCGATCCCGGTGCGTCGGTGGAGCCCAGGATCGGCGCGCCCGATGACTGGGCCGGCGCATCCGGAGTGCCTTCACCGTTCACGGGAGGAGGCGGTTCGGCCACTTCCTCGTCGGGCCGTCGACGTCCGAACAGGCGCCGACGCGGGCGTGAGTCGCCGAATTCTTCCGTCATGGACCATCCCAGGAAGCTTCGAGCCGAGTGCTCATCCTCAACCACGCTGCAGTGCGGGTCAAGGGTGTTCCACGTGAAACAGTGAGAAAGTCTCGACCTCGGGGCGAGACTGTTCCACGTGAAACAGTACTCCCTCGGTCACCAGAGCGGGCGCTTTGCCGGGATGCCTTCCCGGCGCGGGTAGCGATCGTCGGCGGTCTCGACCAGCCTCATCCGCACCGCGGCCGTCTCACCGCGGCGCACGCGCTCCGCCGGGCCGAAGCCCAAGACGGCAAGGCCGGCCGCGGGCCAGCGCGGCCCCGAGGACTCGGCGTCAGGCGGCTCCGTCACCACCAGCCTCCCGCCCGAACGCAGGAAGCCCGCCGCGCATTCGGCCGTGACCGCCGGCCGCGCGAACGACCGGGCCACCACGAGGTCGAAGCCGTGGCGGAGCACCGGATCCCGGGCCAGTGCCTCGGCCCGACCGCAGGCGACGGTCACCCGGTGACCGAGGCCCAACCGCGCGATCGCCTGCTCCAGGAACGCACATCGGCGCTGCTGCGCGTCGAGCAGGCACCCGGTGGCCTCCGGGAACTCGAAGGCGAGCGCGAGCCCGGGGAGACCACCGCCACTGCCCAGGTCGAGGAACTGGCCGTCGAACGGCCCGATCGTCCGGGCCAGCTCGACCGCGTGGTGGAGCTGACCCTCGCTGGGCCCGGGGCCCAGGAACCCGAGCTCACGGGCCTCCTCGAGGACGAGCCGCAGCTCGTCGGCTCGCGTCCGCCGGCTCGGGTCCGGGTTCGACCATCGAGCCGGTCGGGCGAGCAGGATCAGGCGGGTCGCAGCACGACGCGCCGGCGCGGGTCCTCGCCCTCGGACTCGGTGGCGATCCCGTCGATCTCCGCCGCGGTGTCGTGAACGACCTTGCGGTCGCTGGCCGACATCGGCTCCAGCGCCTGGGGCTTGCCGCTCTCGAGCACCTTCTCGGCCAGGGAGCGGGTGAACTCCTCCAACGCCGCCCGACGCTTGGCCCGGTAGCCGGCGACGTCGACGTGGATGCGCACGCCGTGACCATCGGTCTGGCGCTGCACCACGGTCCTGACGAGCTCCTCGATCGCGTGCAGCGTCGCGCCCTTCGGCCCGACGAGCAGCCCGAGGTTGTCGCCCGTGACCTCGACGACCACGACGTCCTCGTCGATCACGCTCTTCGCCCGGGCCCCGAGGTCGAAGGTGTCGACCAGCCCCTGGGTGAACTTCTCGGCCGCGGCCGCCTGCTCCTCGATCGGTACCTCTTCGATGGTGTCCACGGTGCTCCCCTGCTGCTGGTCGTTGCGCCCGCCGCCGGCGCCGCTGCCGGCAGCCGGTCGACTCTCACCACGGCGTTCGGCGCCGTCGCCACCGGATCGGCCGCCGCGCCGCCGACGGCTGGAGGAGCCGCCTTCCGACGGCCCGCCGTTGCGCCCGGCGTCGGCCGGTGCGCTCTGCGCACTGCCGTGGTCCCGGTTGTTGCCCCCGTTGCCGTTCCCGCCTCGCGGCCGGGTGTTCGGGCCTCGGCCGCCGCGGCGCCGTTGCCGCTCCCCCGGCTTCTCGCGCGAGATCGGCTTCACCCGCGCCCGGATTCGTCCCTCGCTGCTCCCGAGTCGTCCGAGGAAGCCGCTCTTCGGTTGCTCGAGCACCTCGTACTCGACGTCGTCCTCGTCGACACCCAACTCGTCGAGCGCAGCATCCAGCGCCTCGGCGATGGTGCGCCCGGTCGTCTCCACCCACTCCATGGTGATCGCTCTCTCTCGGTGTTCCGGCGGCACGTGCTCGCCGCCTCTGGTCGGATTTGATCGACGCGACGAGCTCAGCGTCGTTTGCGCTTCTTGTTGTTGCGACGGCGCGAGCTCCCGCTCGGCGCGCCCGCCGACGCGCCGGCACCCGACGCGGTCGAACCCTTGGCCGCGGTGCCCTTCGTCGCGCCCTTGGCCGGCGCCCCCTTGGCCGGCGCCCCCTTGGTGGGGGCGTTCTTCCCCGCCGCGCCGGATTGCTTCCCGGCCGGACGGTCGGCGGTGGGCTTGGGCGCGCCGTTGGCGCCGTTGGCGCCGTTCGGTGCGCCCGCGTCGGCACCACCGTTGCTGGCGGCGGGCAACTGGAAGAGCTTGCGCAACCCCCCCGCGGCGCGCGGGAACGCGGACGTGTCGGTATCGGTGCCCTCCACGTCGATGGCGTCGTCCTTGGTCGCGGACGTGCCGATGGCGGCCTGCCCCGGGCGCGTGATCTTGCGCATGATGAGCTCCTGCTGGCCCAGGCGCCAGAGGTTGCTCACCAGGAAGTAGAGGACCAGACCGGCCGGGAACTGCAGCGAGAACAGACCGAAGCCGATCGGCAGGATCGACGTGATCATCGCCATCTGCGAGTTCATGTTCGGCGCGTTGCGCCGGCTCTGGCGCGCCTGGAGGAAGCCGGTCACGACCACGAGGCCGACGAGGATGAAGTAGGGGAGCGCGTCGAGGAACCCGCCGGTGACCGCGGTCGCGTGCTGCGACAGGTTCATCCCCAGGAATTCCTGCGGGTTGGGCAGCCCGAGCTTCGGCAGGTTGCACTGGTTCGTGTAGAGGTGGCCCTTGGGACCGGTGCAGAAGGCGGCGTACAGGTCGGACGACTTCGGGATGTGCTTGTACGGATCGCGCATCACCCGGAAGAGCGCGAGGAAGATCGGCAGCTGCACCACGAGCGGCAGACAACCCGCGAGCGGGTTGATCTTGTTCTCCTTGTAGAACGCCATCATCTCTTCGTTGAGCTTGGCGCGGTCGTTCTTGTACTTCGCCTGGAGCTTCTTGATCTCCGGCTGCGCCCGCTGCATGGCCATCATCGACTTGGCCTGCTTGGCGGTCAGCGGGAACATCACCAGCATCACCAGGACGGTGAGCAGGATGATGGCCACCCCGAGGTTCGGGATGATGCTGTAGAAGAACGCCAGGATCGCCCCGAAGAAGTTGTAGACGGGATCGAACGGCGAGCCAGCGGCGAGGATCATCGGATCAGCCTTCTTCCGCCGCGCCGTCCGGCGCGGTCAGGGGGGAACGTGTGTTCGGTCGCGGGACCGGGTCGAGCCCGCCTTCGTGCCAGGGATGGCAACGGCCGACCCGGCGCACGGCGAGCCAGGTGCCGCGGACGGCACCGTGCACGGCGAGCGCCTCGAGCGCGTACTCCGAGCACGAGGGGTAGAAGCGGCAGCGGGGCGGGAGGTGGACGCTGAGCAGCCGCCAGGCGCGGATCGGGAGCATCAGGAGCCGGGCGAGCGGGCCCGGACGGGTGAGCTGCGCGGTGGCGGTCATCGGGGCTCCTCGGCGGACGGCGCGCAGGAGAGTAGTCACGTGCGCGCGCAGCGTGGGAAAGGGGAGCGTCATGACCGACCGATCCGCCGCGAACAGATAGACACCACCGGGGCGGAGCTCACCGGACTCCAGCGCCACCGCGGCGCGGAGCCGACGGCGCGCCCGGTTGCGCTCCACCGCGTTGCCGAAGCGCCGGCCGATGGCGTACGCCACTCGCGGCGGGTCGTCGGACCCGTCGGAGAGGTGGCGCAGCGAGACGGGGCCGGCTCGTTGCCGGCGGGCCCCCGCGAGGGCCTCGAACGTCGCACGATCGCGAACGCGCCAGATCAGGCCGAGAGACGCTTGCGACCGCGGGCGCGACGCGCTCGCAGCACAGCACGCCCTCCCTTGGTACGCATGCGGAGTCGAAACCCGTGGGTCTTGGCGCGCTTGCGATTGTTCGGTTGGTACGTGCGCTTCAACGAAGAGCCTCCTCGAGGCGGCCGCGCGCGGCCCGAGGTCGGGGACCGCGCGGGAGGCGGAAACCGCCAAGTGTACGACCCCGGGGATGAACCGTGCAACGCGGAGCGCAGTCTGGGGAAACCCCCGCAACCCCTTGTCGCACAAGGATGCCGGTGCTACGTTGCGCGCTTCGCCCGGCGGCGGCCGGCCGGGTGCGCTTCCCCGGTGTGTGACAGCTCCACCCGGCCGACTCGTGCACCACTGCTGAACGATCTCCACACCTGTGGACGCTCTTGTGGACAACTTCTACCCGGACGGCGGACGCGTCGGAGCGGGCTGTACCAGGCGGGGCCGCTCACAGGTGGCCGAGAGAAGAACGGTGACCGTTGACGGCCGACGACATCTGGGACCAGGGTTCGGCGACGCTCCGAGACCAGCTCGCGCCCGCCACCTGGGCCGCGTGGTTCCACGGGGTGCGCCCGGTCAGCTACGACGGTGACGCCCTCCTCCTGAGCGTCCCGAGCTCGCTCGCCGCCGAGCGCATCCGCTCCAGCTACTCGGGGATGCTCACCGACGCCATCCGCGACTCCACCGGTGTCACGGTGCGCGTCGAGCTGCTCGTGGAGACCGCGCCGAAGGTGCGCGAGTCGCTCGCGTTGGCGCCCCCACCGGTCATGGTGGTCGTGGAGGAGCACGAGCTCGACCCGTTGGGTGGGATGCCGCTCGACGACACCGACGACAAGGGCGCCGCCACCTGGGCGTCGGGCACGCTGAACTCCCGCTACACGTTCGACCAGTTCGTCATCGGTGCGTCCAACCGGTTCGCGCACGCGGCCGCGCTCTCCGTCGCCGAGAGCCCGGGACGCTCGTACAACCCGCTGTTCATCTACGGCCCCGCCGGTCTGGGCAAGACCCACCTCCTCCACGCGATCGGGCACCACGTCCGCACGGTGTTCCGCAACAAGCGGGTGCGGTACGTGTCCACCGAGACGTTCATGAACGAATTCGTCGACGCCATCCGGGCCAAGGAGATGCCGAGCTTCAAGCGGCGCTACCGCGACCTCGACGTCCTCCTGATCGACGACATCCAGTTCCTCGAGCGCACGCAGGAGCTCCAGGAGGAGTTCTTCCACACGTTCAACCAGCTGCACAGCGAGGGTGGTCAGATCGTCATCTCGTCCGACCGGGCGCCGAAGTCGATCGCCAGCCTGGAGGACCGCCTCCGCACCCGCTTCGAGTGGGGGCTCATCACCGACGTCCAGCCGCCGGAGTTCGAGACCCGCCTCGCCATCCTCCGCAAGAAAGCCGAGTCCGAGCACCTCGGGGGCATCCCGCCGGAGGTCCTCGCCTTCATCGCCACCAACATCAGCGACAACATCCGGGAGCTCGAGGGCGCCCTCATCCGGGTCGCCGCCTACTCGAGCCTCAACCGGGCCGAGCTCTCGGAAGAGATCGCCCAGAAGGTCCTCGCCGATCTGCTTCCCCCCACCACCCCCCGGGTCATCACCCCCGAGCTCATCCTCGACGAGACCGCCAAGATGTTCGGCTGGACGGTGGACGACATCTGCGGGAAGAGCCGCCGGCGCCCCCTCGTCACCGCCCGCCAGACCGGGATGTACGTGATGCGGGAGCTCACGGACCTGAGCTACCCCCGCATCGCCGAGGCGTTCGGGGGCCGTGACCACACCACGGTCATGTACGCCGTCGACAAGATCAAGCAGCAGATGACCGAGCGCCACGTCATCTTCGACCAGGTGAACGAGCTGATCTCCCGCATTCGGCTCGGAAGCAGTGGATAATGCTGTGGAGCCCTGGGGACAGTCGCTCGTGAATCTGGGGAGAACTGCGCGACCCTGCATGTCTCCACCGTCGACGTGTGGACAACGGTGGAGAACCGGGGGATGAAGATTCGGGTCCTGACCTGCACGAACGGCAGTCGATCCCCAATCCACAAGCCCTACAACAACTACACGAAGATCTCATAGTTCTTCGTAGGAGGCCGGAGTGAAGTTTCGTTGCGAGCGTGACACCCTCGCCGATGCCGTGGCGACCGCCCAGCGGGCCGTGGCCTCGCGCACCGGAGCGATGCCGGTGCTGTCGGGCCTGCGGGTGACGCTGACGCCCGGATCGCTCGAGCTGGTGGGCACCGACCTCGAGCTCACGATCCGGGTGCGGACCCCGGCCGACACCGACGGCGAGGGCAGCGCGGTCGTCCCGGCCCGGCTGTTCTCCGAGATCGTGCGCCAGCTCGAGGGCGACACCGTGTCGGTGGAGCTGGCCGACGACGACGCCCGGATCGAGGCGGGGCGCTTCGCCACGACCCTGCGCACCCTGTCGGCGGCCGAGTTCCCGCGCCTGCCCGAGGTGAGTGAGGGCGGGGTGCGGGTCGAGGCCGCGGCCTTCGCCGAGGCGCTGCGCCAGGTGGTGCCCGGCGCGTCCCGTGACGACGCCCGCCCGATCCTCACCGGTGTGCTCCTCACCGCCTCCGCCGGCGGGCTGCGCCTCGTGGCCACCGACTCCTACCGGTTGGCGCTGCGCGATCTGCAGGGTGTCAGCATGCTCGAGGAGGGCCAGAAGGTCCTGGTGGCGGCCAAGGGGCTGGGCGAGGTGCAGCGGCTGCTCTCGGGCGAGACGGGCGACATCGACGTCGTGCTGGGCGAGCGCGAGGTCGTCTTCCGCGTCGGCGGCACCGAGGTCACCACCCGGCTGATCGAAGGCGACTTCCCCAACTACCAGCAGCTCATCCCGAGCGGGTACCCGAACCGGCTCACCGTGTCGCGTGACTCCCTGCAGGCGGCGGTCAACCGCGTGCGGCTGGTCGGTCAGAGCAAGGACACCGCCCCGATCCGCCTGGGCATGACCGCGGAGGGCCTGGAGCTGTCGGCGATCGCCCAGGACGTCGGTGAGGCCCACGAGTCGGTCGAGGCGAAGTACGAGGGCACCGACCTCACGGTGGCGTTCAACTCGCAGTTCCTGCTCGACGGCATCGACGCCGCCGCGTCCGACGAGGTCGTGATCGAGTCGATCGACCCGCTCAAGCCGGCGGTGATGAAGGCCACCGACTCGGCCGACTTCCTCTACCTGCTCATGCCGGTGCGGATCGCGTGACGTGTACCTGGCGTCGCTCTGGCTGACCGACTTCCGCTGCTACGAGGAGGCCACGCTCCGGTTCCCCTCCGGCGTGACCGTGATCTCCGGGGCCAACGCCCAGGGGAAGACCAGCCTGCTCGAGGCGGTGGGCTGGGCCGCCACCGGGAAGTCGTTCCGGGGCGTCGCCGACGCCGCGTTGGTGCGCACCGGCGCCGAGGCCGCGGTCCTGCGGGCGGAGGTGGTCGACGGCGCCCGGGTGCAGCTGTTGGAGGCCGAGATCCGGGCCGCGGGCCGCAACCGGGTGCAGCTCAACCGCCATCCGCTCCAGCGCGCCCGCGACCTGCTGGGCCTCATGCGGGTCACGGTGTTCGCCCCCGACGACCTGCAGCTGGTGAAGGGCGGCCCCGCCGGGCGGCGCGACTACCTCGACGACCTCCTCGTGGCCATCTCGCCCCGCTACGAAGCGGCCCGGAGTGACTACGAGCGGGTCCTGAAGCAGCGCAACGCCTTGCTGCGGGGCGGCCTGCGGGGCGACGACGCCGTCAGCACGCTGGAGGTGTTCGACCTCCAGCTCGCGGCGGCGGGCGCGGAGCTGGCGCGGGGCCGGCTGAAGCTCCTCGAACGGCTGGTCCCGGCGGTGGCCGAGGCCTACGCCGAGCTGGCGGGCGCCCGCACCCCGATCACCACGTCCTACGAAGCCGAGTGGGCCGCCGACGGGCTCGATGGCGCCCTCGATCAGGCGCTGCTCGACGCGTTCGCGTCCCACCGGCGGGCCGAGGTCGACCGGGGGCTCACCCTGGTGGGCCCGCACCGGGACGAGTGGCGTCTGCTCGTCGGGGGGCTCGAGAGTCGCACGCACGCGTCGCAGGGGGAGCAGCGGACGCTCGCGCTCGCGCTGCGGTTGGGTGGGCACCGCCTGTGTGCCGAGCTCACCGGCAGCTCACCGGTGTTGTTGCTCGACGACGTCTTCAGCGAGCTCGACGACCAGCGGTCGGTCGCGCTCGTCGCCCACCTCGATGCCGGACAGACGTTGGTCACGACGGCGGGCGCGGTGCCGCGGGGCATCTCGGCCGACCGCACGCTGCGGGTCGACGCCGGCCGGGTCGAAGAGGCGGCATGAGCGGCGAACGCCCAGTGAAGGCGGCATGAGCGTGCGCGAGCCGGGTATCCCGGCGAGCCGCGAACGCCCAGTGAAGGAGGCCTGAGTGGCGCGCTACGCCGACGACGAGCCGGTGCGGTTGGCCGACGCGCTCGCCGCCATCGGTTCGGAGCTCGGCCTGCCGCCCGGGAACGCGCACGGTGACCTCGACGCGCACTGGCACGAGGTGGTCGGCGACGACGTCGCGGCCCACGCACGGCTGGTGTCGGTGCGCGACGGTGTCCTCACGGTGGCCGTCGACGACCCCATCTGGGCAACCCAGCTGCGCTACCTCGAGACCGTGGTCGTGGAGCGGGCGACGGCCGTGGTCGGCCCCGGTCTGGTGACCTCGTTGCGGGTGCGCGTGGGGTAGCGCGAAGGGCCGCGAAATCGGTCGGAACACCACCGGTTCGGGGCCCTCGTCTGGTACACTGAGAACAGTAGTTTTCAGTGCTCTGACCTGCGGTTTTGCCGGTTTTCGGACCCGGTCGGACACCCCTCCCCCCAACCGTCCGTCCGGCCTCCGGTCGGAGAGTGAACGAGGTACGCGCGCGTGGCGTATGCCGCCAAGGACATCACCGTTCTCAAGGGTCTCGAACCGGTCCGGCAACGGCCCGGGATGTACATCGGATCCACCGGCCCCACGGGCCTCCACCACCTGGTCTACGAGATCGTCGACAACTCGGTCGACGAGGCGATGGCCGGGTACTGCACCCGCATCGACGTGACCCTCCTGGCCGACGGCGGCTGCCGTGTGGCCGACGACGGTCGCGGGATGCCGGTCGACAACCACCCTGAGTACAAGGGCAAGTCGGCGGCCGAGGTCATCATGACCGTGCTGCACGCGGGCGGGAAGTTCGGTGGCGAGGGCTACAAGATCTCCGGCGGCCTCCACGGCGTCGGTGCTTCGGTCGTGAACGCGCTCTCCAGCCGTCTCGACGTCGAGATCCACCGCGACGGCGGCAAGTGGGTGCAGCACTTCGCCAAGGGCGGGAAGCCGCAGGACAAGCTCACCAAGGTCGGCTCGTCGAAGAAGCACGGCACGACCATCACGTTCTGGCCCGACGAGAGCATCTTCGAAGAGACCGACTTCCGGGCCCAGACCCTGATCGAGCGCCTGCGCGAGATGGCGTTCCTGAACAAGGGCCTGGAGATCCGCTTCCGCGACGAGCGCGTCGAGCCGGTGCTGGCCCAGGAGTTCAGGTTCAACGGGGGCATCAGCGACTTCGTGAAGCACCTCAACGCCTCGAAGGAGCCGCTGTTCAAGCGGGTGATCGCCTACACGGAGAGCGGCGACGACTACGAGGTCGACGTCGCCATGCAGTGGAACACCGGGTTCTACGAGGGCATCCACTCGTTCGCCAACAACATCGCCACCACCGAGGGCGGCATGCACGAGGAGGGCTTCAAGAAGGCCCTCACCAACGTGGTGAACCGCTACGCCAAGGCCAAGAACTTCATCAAGGAGAAGGACCCGAACCTCCTCGGTGAGGACATCCGGGAGGGCCTCACCGCCATCGTGTCGGTGAAGCTGCGCAACCCGCAGTTCGAGGGTCAGACCAAGGCCAAGCTCGGCAACACCGAGATGCGCTCGCTGGTGGAGAAGGCCACCAACGAGAAGCTGGCCGACTGGCTGGAGGAGCACCCGAGCGAGGCCCGCCAGGCGGTGGGCAAGGCCAACCAGGCCGCCAAGGCCCGGGTGGCGGCGCGCCAGGCACGTGACCTCACGCGGCGCAAGTCGCTGCTGGAGTCGTCGGCCATGCCGGGCAAGCTCGCCGACTGCTCGTCGAAGGACTCCGCCCTGTGCGAGCTGTTCATCGTCGAGGGCGACAGCGCCGGCGGCCCGGCCAAGCGCGCCCGCAACCCCGAGTTCCAGGCCATCCTCCCGATCCGGGGGAAGATCCTCAACATCGAGCGGGCGCGCCTCGACCGCACGTTGAAGAACGAGGAGATCCAGGCCCTCATCACCGCGGTCGGTACCGGCATCGGCGAGGAGTTCGACCTCGCCCGGCTGCGCTACCACAAGATCGTGCTGATGACCGACGCCGACGTCGACGGCTCGCACATCCGCACGCTGCTGTTGACGTTCTTCTACCGCCAGTTCCCCGAGATCGTCCGGAACGGGCACGTGTACATCGCGCAGCCACCGTTGTTCCGTGCCGACATCGGCAAGGAGCGCAACTACCTGAAGGACGACGCCGCGCTGCGCGCCTTCGAGGCCGAGCACCCCAACCGCAAGATCGAGGTCAGCCGGTTCAAGGGCCTCGGTGAGATGGACTGGCAGGAGCTCGGGGCCACCACGATGGATCCCGCGACCCGCTCGTTGCTGCAGGTGTCGGTCGAGGACGCCGCCATCGCCGACGACGTGTTCTCCCGGCTCATGGGCGACGACGTCGAGTCGCGCAAGGGCTTCATCCAGGAGAACGCGAAAGACGTGCGCTTCCTCGACATCTGATCGTCCTGCCACTGCTGTACCGCTGAGGAGGTGGTTGCGTGCCCGACGGCACCCAGCCCACGCTCGAACCCAACATCGAACCGATCGAGATCCAGGAGGAGATGGAACGCTCCTTCCTGGACTACGCCATGTCGGTCATCACCGCGCGCGCCCTGCCCGACGCGCGCGACGGCCTGAAGCCCGTCCACCGGCGGATCCTGTACGGGATGTACGCCGGCGGGCTGCGGCCGGACCGCAAGCACCAGAAGAGCGCGGCCGCGGTCGGCGACGTCATGGGCAAGTTCCACCCGCACGGCGACACCGCGATCTACGACGCGCTGGCGCGCATGGCCCAGGACTTCTCGCTGCGCTACCCGCTCATCGACGGCCACGGGAACTTCGGCACCCCCGACCCCAACGACCGGCCGGCGGCAATGAGGTACTGCTTGACGTATCAAGCGCGGGTGCGCATGGCGGACGGGACCACCCGATTGGTCGGTGAGCTCGCGGACGCGGCACCGAACTCGGAGGTCGACATCGATCTCAAGGTGCTCGACCGCGAGGGCAACGCGGTCCGGGCCACCAAGTTCTTCCACAGCGGCGACCACCCGACGCTGCGGCTGCGCACGCGCGAGGGCTTCGAGGTCACCGGTACGCACAACCACCCGGTGCTCTGCGTGGAGCAGGTCGCCGGGGTGCCGATGCTCCAGTGGAAGCTGCTCGACGAGATACGGCCCGGCACGCGGGTGATCGTGTCCCGCCACGTCGGCGACGACCTCGGCGACCCGACCCCGGACCGAGCTCGACGCCGCGTTCCTCGCCGGCGCCTGGGTGGCGGAAGGGTTCGCCTCGTCCGGACGCGCCGGGTTCAACAACACCGACCGCACGTTCTTCGATGCCGTGGTCGATGCGTACGACGGCGTCGTCGGCGGCACGCGCTACGTGTCGCGCCGACCGTTGCCGACGGGCCGGACGCTGCACGAGCTCGACGTCCAGGACGTCACCCGGTGGTCGGCCGGCCCGCTCGCCGAGCTGACCGGTCGCAAGAGCGCGGAGAAGTGCATCCCCGAGTTCGTGTGGCGGTCGCAGGCCGATGTGAAGCGCGCCTTCCTCCAGGCGCTGTTCGAGGGCGACGGCTGTGTGTCGTATCTCGGCAAGAACACGATCCAGATCTCGTACTCCACGCGGAGCGCGCAGCTGGCCCGTGACGTGCAGGACCTGCTCCTGGAGTTCGGCGTCGTGTGCCGCCGGGCCGAGTACGCCAACGGCGAGATCAAGCTGGTGATCGGCAACCGGCACGACGCCAGGCTCTTCGAGCGCAACGTGGGGTTCTGGGGGGCGAAGCAGGAGAAGCTCGCGCGGATCCTCGATGGCATCCCTGCCTCGCTCTCCACCAACGACACCGACCGCATCCCGTTCCTGGCGGAGTACGTCAGGTCCGAGAGCGGGGCCCGGGGCAAAGACAAGAAGTGGCTCGAGAAGCACAGCTTCGACCGCGTCCACGACTGGGAGCGGCGCGGCCCCGAGATCATGGCCCGCGTCCCTTCGTGGGAGGTGCGGCGTGTGATCGCGCCCTTGGTGTCGAGCGGGTGGTACTTCGCCACGGTGGAGTCGGTCTCCGACGCCGGCGTGCAGCCCGTGTACTCCGTCCGGGTCGACTCCGACGACCACGCCTTCCTCGCCGCGGGGTTCGTCAACCACAACACCGAGTCGCGGCTGGCGCCGCTGGCGATGCAGTTGCTGGGCGAGATCGACGAAGACACCGTCGACTTCACGCCGACCTACGACGGCAACACCGTCGAGCCGGTCGTGCTCCCGGCGAGATTTCCCAACCTCCTGGTCAACGGAGGAGGCGGGATCGCCGTCGGTATGGCGACGAACATCCCGCCGCACAACCTCGGGGAGGTGATCGACGCGGTGCAGCACCTGCTCGACAACCCCGAGGCCACCAACCAGGACCTCATGCAGTTCGTGCGGGGCCCCGACTTCCCGTCCGGCGCGTTGATCCTCGGGCGCAGCGGGATCCACGACGCCTACACGACCGGGCGCGGCTCGATCAAGATGCGGGCCGTCGCCGAGGTGGAGGAGACCCGCAGGGGCGACCTCCGCATCGCGGTGACCGAGGTGCCGTACCAGACGTCGGTCGAGGTGATCGGCCAGAAGATCGCCGAGCTCGTGAACGACCGCAAGATCGAGGGCATCCGCGACGTGCGCAACGAGTCGTCCGGTGACACCACCCGCCTCGTCATCGAGCTCAAGCGCGACGCCAACGCCCAGGTGGTGCTGAACCAGCTCTACAAGCACACGCCGATGCAGACCAATTTCCCGGTGCACATGCTCGCACTGGTCGACAACGTGCCCAAGCTGCTCGACCTGAGGACGGCACTGGCGGTCTACGTCGACCACCAGAAGGAGATCATCCAGCGGCGCACCGAGTTCCGCCTGCGCAAGGCCAAGGAGCGGGAGCACATCGTCGAGGGCCTGGTGAAGGCGCTCGACATGATCGACGCCATCATCGCCCTGATCCGGGGGGCCGAGGACGTCGAGACCGCCCGCACCGGCCTGATGGCGGCGCCGTTCGAGTTCACGGAGATCCAGGCCAACTACATCCTCGACATGCAGCTGCGCCGCCTGACCCAGCTCGAGGGTCAGAAGCTCCGCGAAGAGCTCGAGGAGCTGCGCGCCACCATCGCCGAGCTGCAGTCGATCCTCGACAGCCCGGCCAAGCTCGCCGCGGTGATCAAGGACGAGCTGGCCGAGGTGCGCGACAAGTACGCCGACGAGCGGCGTACCGAGCTCACCGTCGACGTCGGCGACCTCGACGTGCTCGATCTCATCGACGACGAAGAGGTCATCGTCGTGCTCTCGAGCAAGGGCTACATCAAGACCGTCGCCGCCGACGCCTTCCGCCGGCAGGGGCGCGGTGGGCGAGGGGTGCGGGGCGGCAACCTGCGCGACGAGGACTTCGTCGCCCATCTGCTCACCACGACCGCGCACTCCTACCTGTTGTTCTTCTCGAACCGTGGGAAGTCGTATCGACTGCGCGCGCACGAGATCCCGATGAAGGAGCGGACCGCACGCGGCACCGCGTTGGTCAACCTGCTGCCGCTCGAAGCCGACGAGCGGATCCAGGCCGTGATCGACACCCGCACCTACGAGGACGGTTCGTTCCTGTTCTTCGCCACCAAGAACGGCGTCGTCAAGAAGACCAAGATGCAGGAGTACGACTCGCCACTGGCGCGCAACGGACTCATCGCCATCAACCTCCAGCCCGGTGACGAGTTGGTCAAAGTGGTGCAGACCAGCGGTGAGGACGACATCTTCATGGTGTCGCGGGGTGGGATGACCATCCGGTTCTCCGAAGACGACGTCCGGGCCATGGGCCGGGCGACGGCCGGCGTGCGGGGCATGAAGCTCAAGAACGACGAGGACGCCGTGGTGGGGTGCGCGGTGGCCCGGGACGGCGCGGTCATGCTCTTCGTGAGCTCCAGCGGCCACGGGAAGCGGACCAAGCTCGACGCGTTCAACCGTCAGGGGCGTGGCGGGCAGGGGGTGCGGGGTATGAAGATCACCGCCTCCCGGGGTGCCGTGGTGGCCGCGTTCACCGTCAGCCCCACGGATGAGATACTCGTTTTCTCCTCGGGTGGAAATATCATCCGCATGGAGGCCAAGGAGATCTCGGCGCAAGGTCGGGACGCCACCGGGGTACGGGTCGCGCGGCTGGAAGCCGGCGAAACGGTGAGTGCAGTGGCCCCGGTGCTGGAGGCCGAGACCGTGGCCGGAGAGGACACCTGAGACCGATGGGGAGCGTGGCCGACGACATCGGGCCGGAGACGGCCGTCCGCCCGCCGCCGCGCGACCCCGCGCGGGTCCCGGCGTCCGCCGCCCGTCCCCTCGACGGGAAGGAGGCGACGGCTCCGCCGCCGCCCGCCGCCACGGCGGCACCCGCGGGCCGAGCACTGCCGGTCGCCGAGACCGAGCGCCGCTACCGCCAGACCATCCACCGGGTCGACCTCTGGTCGGTGCTGAAGATCTCGGTGTGCTTCTACATCTGCGGCATGGCCGTCACCATGGTGGCGCTGGTCGCGCTCTGGGCGATCGCCGACGCCGCCGGCGTGATCCACAGCGTCGAGAAGTTCATGGGCGATCTCCTCCAGACCAAGAACTTCACCTTCCTCGACGGGGAGATCCTGCGCGGCGCGCTGCTCGTGTCGGCCGTCATCGTCGTGCTGCAGATCGTCATCACGGTGATCGCGGCGGCGTTCTACAACGTCTTCGCCGAGCTCTTCGGCGGCATCGAGCTCACCATCTCCGAGGACGAATCCGCGTTGTAGTCACGGGCTCGGAGCGGCGGGCCTTTGCTACTCTCATCGGCTCGCCGGGGCTATAGCTCAGTCGGTTAGAGCGCATCCCTGATAAGGATGAGGTCGCTGGTTCGATTCCAGCTAGCCCCACCCACGGTGGCCCTGGTCGGAGGCCCGACGCGCCACGCGCCACGAGCTACGGGTGCTGCGCCAGGTATGGCCCGCCGGGCGTCCGTGCCCGTCCCGGCACCCTCTAGTGTCCCTGACGAGGGCGAGGTCGCGGGCTCGATGCAAGCCGGCCCGACCGCCGCACCCGGGTGCTTCGTGCGGCCACGTCGGGAGGGTTGATGGGCAGGGAGATGACCGGCGCGCACCGGTTCCCACCGGGGTTCTTCGACCGGGCCGACGCGGGCTCGGACGACGCGTTCTACCGCGTGCCGCGCATCGTCACGCACATCGACGACGGCGCGATCGCCGCCGTCGGTGCGCTGTACGCCGAGCTGGGTCTCGACGGTGACGTGCTCGACCTCATGAGCTCGTGGGTGTCGCACTTCCCCCGCGCGCCGCGGAACCTCACCGTGCTCGGGATGAACGGAGCGGAGCTCGCCCGCAACCCGATGGCGACGGAGTCGGTCGTGCACGACCTCAACTCGGATCCGGTCCTGCCCTTCGCCGACGCCGCGTTCGACGCGGCGGTGTGCTGCGTGTCGGTCGACTACCTGGTGCGCCCGATCGAGGTCTTCGCCGACGTGGCTCGGGTCGTGCGTCCGGGCGGCCCGTTCGTGTGCACGTTCTCCAACCGCTGCTTCCCGACCAAGGCCATCCGCGGGTGGCTGATGTCGTCGGATGCGGAGCACGGCGAGATCGTGGCCGAGTACTTCCGGCAGGCGGGGGGGTGGGACGAGCCGGTGGTCCAGCGCCGCACCCCGGAGCCCGCCGGCTACTTCGGGGACCCCCTCTGGGCCGTGTGGGCGCGCGTCGTTAGACTCCCAACCGCATGAAGGCCTTCCAGCGCGGGTTGCTCGTGGCGGCGATCGCCGCCCTGGTGTCGGTGGTGGTGCGCGTGCGCAGCAAGGGCCCGGTCCCGCCGACGAGTGGCGGCGGCTGGCGCGAGCTCCAGGGCCCAGACTTCCGGTGAGCCCGGCTGCGTGAGCACCGTCCTCGTCGTCGGTCTGGGCGAGGTCGGGGTCCGGACCGCCCGTCAGCTCATCGACACCCCCGGCGTCGACCGCGTCATCGTCGCGTCGCGCCGCCTCGACCACGCTCGGGATGTGGCGCGCGCCCTCCACGACGGCGCCGAACCCCTCCAGTTGGGGCGTGACGATCCGCTCCCCACCGGCATCGACGCCATCGCATCGGCGTTGCCCAGCGAGGTCGATCCCGGGCTGGCCCGCCGCGCGGTCGCCGCGGGGGTGCCGTACGCCTCGTCGTCAGACCGGGACGCGACCCTCGGTGCGCTGCTCGCACTGGATTCCGACGCCCGGGCGCGCGGCACGCGGGTCGTCGCCGGCTGCGGGCTCGCTCCGGGGCTGTCCGACGTGCTCGCCCGCCACGCGGTGGGCGCGCTCGACTCGGTCGACGAGCTGCACGTGGCGCGGTGGGGGGTCGCGGGGCCGGAGTCCGCGAGCGAAGCCCGGCGCGCGCTCCGGGAACCCGCGCACGAGTGGCGTGACGGCGAGCTCGTGCACGAGAAGCACCGCCACGCCGAGCTCATCTGGTACCCCGATCCGGTGGGTGCGCGCGAGTGCGAGCTGGTCGCGACCGGTGTCGAGCTGCTCGTCGCCGCCAATCCCGGCGCCGGGCGCATCACGTCCCGCCTCGGTCTGCCGCCGACCCGGCGCTTCGTGCCGCCGGCGCGACGTGACCCGAGCGCCCAGTGGGGCGCGGTGCGCGTGGAGGCGTGGGGATGGCGGGGCACCACGCGCACCTCGGTGGTGTACGGCGTGATCGAGCGCACCGGCGTGGCCGCGGGCACGGTGCTCGGCGTCACCGGTGCCTGGCTCGCGGGCGCGCTGCCGAGGGTCGCGTCCGCACCGGAACCGGGCGCCGGCGGCCTGGGCGCGGTGGTCGAGCCGGTGGCGTTCCTCGCCGAGCTGGCCCGGCGCGGCGTGAAGGCCGCCGCGTTCGAGGGCGTCGCCGTCGCCTGAACCAGATGTCGTCAGCCGCGGCCGGCACAACTCGCCCACACGCCGCCGAATCGCCCTGCGCACGGCCCGCGCTCGGCGGCGCCGGGGCACCTGGGGCTACGCTGCGCGCGGCGTGAACGTGCTCCTCCCCGGGGCGACGTCCACGTCGTGACCGTGTTCCGCGGGCAGTGGAACGGCGAGACGTCACCACCGAACCCGGTCAAGGACACCCGGCGAGCTGCCGAACTGTGATGCGGGGCACAGAGCGGCGTCGAGAGGCATCGTGCGGCGTGAAGCGGGCGGAACCCCTTCATGAGAAGAACCCCGGGAGGCAGGCTTGTCCCGCAGAATCTTCGGTGCCGCGATTGCGGCCGCGGCACTGCTCATGGCCTATGGGTGCGGCGCCGGCGGCAATGACAGCAGCGTGCGCAGCGGCACGCATGGTGCGAGCGCGGTGCACGCAGCCGACAGCGTCGTGGACGCGAACGGTGTTCGGACGGTCTCGTACCACGGGGTCGAGTTCGACGTCCCGGCCGACTGGCCGGTGTACGACCTCGCGGCCGACCCGACCACGTGCGTGCGCTTCGACGAGCATGCGGTCTATCTCGGTCACCCGGGCGCCAACATGTCCTGCCCGGCGACGGTGGTCGGCCGGGCCGAAGCCGTGCTCGTCGAGCCGGTCGACGGCGGGTCGACGCCCGAGCCGGCTGCAGCATCCGCCGAGGTCACGGCCACGTCGGTGAACGGGATGCAGGCGCAGGTCGCTGACGGGGGGAGCGTGACCAACGAGGTCGACGCCACGTTCCCGACCGCGGGCGTGAGCGCCACCCTCACGTATCAGGATTCCGACAGCACCGCCCAGCAGATCCTCCAGTCGTTCCGCGTGGCGACCCGATGAAGCGGGGCCTGCTCCTCGCCGTCGTGGGGATCGCGGTGGCGTTGGCCGCGTGCAAGCCGCCGCCGCCGCCTCCTCCTCCGCCGCCGCCGGCCCCGGCGGTCGCGCCGTCGCCGTCCGCCGGCTTCGACACCTGCGCAGCACCGAGCACCTCCGTGATGACGGCGTGGACGTCGTCGCCCTACACGAGCGTCGGTGTGTACATCGGCGGCGCCAACCGCGGCTGCTCTCAGCCGAACCTGACCAAATCGTGGGTGAGCACGGTCACGGGCCAGGGTTGGCGGCTCCTGCCCATCTGGGTGGGACCGCAGGCGTCGTGCACCACGCTCGGGGGCACCACGAAGATCACTGCCGACCCCGGGCAGGCGTTCGCCGAGGGCGCCGCACAGGGCTCCGCCGCGGCGAACGCGGCGCAGGGCCTCGGGTTCGGCTGGCTGGCGCCGGTCTACTACGACATGGAGGCGTACCCGCGAGGCGGTCAGTGCACCGCGTCGGTCCAGAACTTCATCGGCGGGTGGGTCCAGGGTCTGAATGCTCGTGGCTACCGCGCCGGGTTCTACAGCAGCCTCTGTTCCGGGATCCTCGACGAGGCGGCGGCGACCGGCAACGCCAGCCTCACTCCGCTCAACGCGATCTGGATCGCAGCATGGAACGGCACTCCGAACATCTTCGGATTCGGGGCACCGTGCGCGCTGTCCGACTCGCTCTGGATCAACCACCAGCGCGTGCACCAGTACGCGGGTGGGCACGACGAAGCCCACGGTGGTGTCACCCTCAACATCGACTCGAACGCGGTCGACGGGCCCACCGTCCCGTAGCGGCAGGCCCCTCTGCCCGGAGCTCGCTCGTCCCTTCGCTACCGTGCGGTGGCGAGGGGACGTAGCTCAGCCGTCCGGTCGCGAGTCCGATCGAGTGGTGTCCGCGTCCAACGGTGGAAGGTCGGTTGGCGCGGGCTGGCCGATCCCGGACGGCGCCTCGGATGGTGCGCGCGGAGCCCCGGCGTGCCCTGCTGCGCCGTTGCCGCGGGACGCGGCGCGGTCTTCGGCGCGGTACGTGGCGAGCAACTCGTCCTCGTGATGCTGCTTCGGGAAGAAGATGAACACCAGTGTCGCTCCCAGCCAGAATCGCGATGATGCCGGCCAGGTAGGCCCAATCTTGGCCGTCGACGAAGGACTGCTTGGCGCCGGCGACGATCTGCTTCGAGTACTGCTGGTACTGGGGTTGCTGACGCGAAGTCGGCGGCGCTCGAGAACGACTTCGTGAGCACGTTCTGGGTGCTGTCCGAAATCGAGGACGCCTCGGGTGATCCAGCGATCGCTTTGGTGACCGCGGCCGCGTATCCCGCGGTCAGGAGCGCACCGAGGATGGACTGCATGATGGCGCCGCCGAGGTCTCGTTGGAGGTCGGCGGTGCCGGATGCCATCCCGGCGCGCTCGACGGGCACGGATCCGGTGAGTGAGTGCGATGCGGGTGTCCCTGCGAATCCGACGCCGGCGCCGATGAACGCGTATCCGAGACCGACCTTCCAGTACGCGATGTTCTCCTTCCAGAGGATCAGCATGGTGAGAAAGCCGAGGAAGCAGAAGACGTATCCGGTGAGGAGCGTGAACCGCGATCCTTTCGCGGCGATCAGCTTCGCGGAGCGGGGTGCGATGAGCACCATCATCACCGCCGCGGGGAGGATGGCGAGCCCGGCGTCGAGGGTGTCGTAACCGAGCACGTTCTGGAGGTATTGCTGGCCGATGAACATGGCGCCCATGAGGGATCCGAACACGATGATCCCCGCGCATGCGGCGACCCAGAAGGTTTGACGGCCGGCGATGTGGAGGTCGTACAGCGGCGCTCGAGCGCGGCGTTGTCGGATGACGAAGGCCAGTGCGGCGGCAACGGCGATGACTCCGAGCCCGATCGCCAGGCTTCCCTTGTTGGGCACCGGCGCGAAATTGATGGCGAGGATGAGTGCGCCGACGAGCAGGACGGACAGGATCCCGCCGAGGTTGTCGACCGGGTCGGTGGTCTCGTTGACGTGGCTGGGAACGAAGGCGAGTGCGAGGACGAGCGCGACCGCGGCCAGCGGCAGCGTCACCAGGAAGACCGAGCCCCACCAGAAGTGCTCGAGCAGCGCGCCGGCGACGAGTGGCCCGAGTGCGGCGATCGCGCCTCCGATCGCGGACCAGAGCGCGATCGATCGGGTTCGTGGTTGCCCCGACCACAGCGCGGTGATGAGGGCCAGCGTCGTGGGATAGGCCATGCCGGCGGAGATGCCGCCGACGAGACGAGCGATGAAGAGCACGGTGTCCGAAGGGGCCCAGGCGGCGAGGAGGCAGGCCGGTACCGACAGCGAGACGCCGAGGACGAGCATCGTCTTGCGTCCGTATCGGTCACCCAGCGCGCCGAGCCAGAGCACGGAGGCGGCCAGCCCGAGGGAGTATCCGACCGCGATGAGGTCGAGCGCGGTCTGTGAGGAGTCGAAGTCCTTCCCGATCTCGGGCAGCGCGACGTTGGCGACCGCGAGGTTCAGGTTGGCGACGGCGGCGACGAGGATGAGCGAGATCAGCACCAACCCTGCTCGCGCCGGTGCGGCCGAGGGTTCGGCGCTCACCGACGGGTCGGGGTTCTGCATCGCTCACCTCCCTCGGTCTCGGTCTCGGTCACGGTTGTCGGGCGTCGACGTCGAGCATGCTCTTCTGGTCCAAGGCGTAGAGGAATCCGAGCGAAGGCAGGATGACGGCCGCCGCGACGCCGAACACGACCAGGATCGTGGTGAGGGTCGGGTCGGGGGCGGCGGCTTGGGACACCTTGAGCGTCGTGGGCAGGATGTAGGGCCATTGCGCGACGCCCCACGCTCCCACCACGGTGGCCACCGCGCCAGCCGCCAGCACCCGCGCGCCACGATGTTCGTCGCGCACGAGGAGCACGAGCGAGCCGAGCCCGCACACGGCCGAGATGATCACGAGCGGGAGCGCGCGTGACGTGAGCCCGTCGAAGACGTAGTGGGCGTAGTCGTGGAGCACGAAGAACCCGGCGAAGGCGACGATTCCCGCGGCGACCGCGGCGCCGACGGCACGTCGCCGGAAGTACTCGATCATGTCGGCACCGGCGAACCGCTGCGCGTCCCAGATCATGTAGACCGCGGCGAGGTAGGCGCAGACGGTGACGGCGAGGACGCCGCCGAGGATCGAGGTGGGGTTGATCCAGCTCGACCACGGGTCTCCGGCTTTCCCGCCGGCGGGGACGTGCCCGGACGCGATCGCGCCGGCGACGGCGCCCATGCAGTAGGGCACCAGGACCGACGAGATTGCGAACGCGGCGCCGAAGTTGCGTTGCGAGGAGGTGCGGTCGACCTCTTTGCGGAAGGCGAAGCTCGCACCGCGGAGCACGATGCCGAGCGCGGCGAGGGAGAGCGGCACGTACAGCGTCTTGGTGATCGATGCGAACGCCTCGGGGAAGCCGGTCCAGAGGACGACCAGCGTGAAGATGAGCCAGACGTGGTTGGCCTCCCAGACCGGCCCGATCGAATGGGCGATGACGGCGCGAGGACGCTCACCGCGCTCGGCGCCGCCCGCGGTGAGGTCCCAGAAGCCGGCACCGAAGTCCGCACCACCGAACACCGCGTAGGCGACGATGCCGACCATCAGCACCACCGCCACCGCATCGGTCATCCGACCGGCTCCTGCTCGTCGACCGCCGAGTCGACCGGGATCGGTTCCGCGCGGGCCGTACGGCACGTCGGTCTCGGTCTCGGCCAGCGCGGGTTGCTCGCGCCAGCGCCGGCTCATCCGCCGCAGGATCAGCACCAGCGTCACGCCGACACCCACGTAGAGCACCACGATGATCAGGAACGTCGCCCACACGCCGTGGTTGGGCGTCGCCGCCTGCTTCACCGTGAAGTAGTCGAAGACGATCCAGGGTTGGCGACCGACCTCGGTGACGACCCAACCGGCCTCGAGCGCGAGGATCGACGCGACGCCGGCGGCGGCGGCGAGCCACCAGAACAGCTTCAGCCTCGGGTTGTCGCGCCGGAAGAGCCACGACAGCGCGTACCACGCCGCCAGCAGGAACAACAGGGTCGCCATCCCCACCATGACGTCCCACGCCAGGTGCACGACGTTCACCTCGGCGTCGGTCGGTCGCTGGCTGGCCGGCACCGAGTCGAGCCCCTTCACCACGGTGGACGTTCCCGTCGCCGGATCGGAGAGCCACGACGCCAGGCCGGGGATGGCGAACCCGCCGACCTCCTGCCCCTTGGAGTTCAGGTGCCCGAGGATGGTCTCGGGCACGTCGCTGGACGTCTTGGGGACGAGCTCGATGGCGGCGAACTTGGTCGGTTCGTTGTTGTACACCCACCGGGCCACCTCGTCACCCACGAACATCTGGATCGGGGCGGCGATGGCGGCGACGGTGAACGGGATGATGAACCCGAGTCGGTGATAGCGGTCGCGACGGCCGCGCAGGTACGCGCCCGCGTACACCGAAGCGATGAGGAACCCGCCGACGAGGTAGGCGGCGACGAGCATGTGCGCGGTCTCGTAGGGCATCGCGTTGTTGAAGATCACCGCGATCGGATCGACGTTGACGACCTTGCCGGCCGAGTTCAGATCGAACCCGCCCGGCTCGTTCATCCACGAGTTCGCCGCGACCACCGACGCCACGCCCCCGATGCCGGCGATCACGATCGGGACGCCGGTCCAGAAGTGGGGCCACGGCTTCAGGCGTTTCCAGCCGTAGATGTAGATGGCGATGAAGATCGCCTCGGCGAAGAAGAACAGTCCTTCGATCGCGAACGGGATCCCGAACGCGGCGCCGAACTTGCCCATGAAGTTCGGCCACAGCAACCCGAACTCGAACGTGAGCACCGTGCCGGTGACCGCGCCCACCGCGAACGTCACCGCCATGTACTTGGACCACCGTTGGGCGAGCAACAACGCGTCGGCATCGTTCTTCTTGATGGCGCGGTGGTTCGCCACCAGCGTCATGAACGCCCACGACACCCCGAGCGGAACCAGGATGATGTGGAAGCCGAGCGTGAACGCCATCTGCGCACGTGCCCACGGCACCGGGTCGACGGCGAACGGAAGGACCATCACTCGTGACTACCGGGCGCATCCTGAGCCGGAAACTGGGTCGGCTGCACCACGGCGCGGACGGAGGCGGGGGTGCTCAGGTCGCCTCCGGTGTGCGCGACGCTGAAGACGCGTTCCGGTCGGGCGCGTCCGAGCATCGACGTCATCCATCGGCGAAGGGTCGCGAAGCGACTCCCGAACCCGTTCAGGAAGGCGAGGTGGACGAACAGCCAGACCATCCACGCAGGCAACCCGCTGAGGCGAATCCCGCGGACGCTGCACACCGCGCGGAACCGTCCGATCGTGGCCACGGTCCCGAGATCCCGGTAGCGGTACGGCACGGATCGCGTGTCGCCGTGGAGGCGGCGTTTGATCGTGTTCGCGGCGTGCAGCCCTCCTTGCATGGCGACCTCCGCGACGCCGGGGAGGTCCTTGTACGTGACCATGTCGCCCACCGCGAAGACCTCGGGGTGGCCGGGGAGCGTGAGGTCGGGCAGCACCGCGATCCGCCCGGCGCGGTCGGTCTGCGCGCCGGTCGCGTCGGCGAGCGTGGCGGCGAGCGGGGACGCCTGGACCCCCGCCGCCCAGACCACGGTCCGGGCGACGATGCGCTCGGTGCCGCCCTTCGTCTCGACGTCGACGCCGCGTCCGTCGACGTGGGTCACGCGCGCGTTCATACGCAGTTCCACACCGAGGTCTTCGAGCTGGCGGACGGCGGCCGCGCCCAACCGATCGCCGAAGGCAGCGAGTGGCTCCTTGCCGCCGTCGACGAGCACCACCCGCACGGACGTCGGATCGAACGACGAGAACTCACGGTGCAGGCTCCGGGCGGCCAGCTCGCGGATCTGCCCCGCGAGCTCGACTCCGGTGGGACCGGCGCCCACGACGACGATGGTGAGCCATTCCCGCCGTTCCTCGGGCGTGGTGGCCGTCTCGGCGAGCTCGAGCGCGCCCAGGATGCGGCGCCGCAGCTCCATGGCGTCGTCGATCGTCTTCATGCCGGGCGCGTAGAGCGCGAACTCGTCGTGGCCGAAGTAGGACTGACCAGCCCCCGCGGCGACGATCAGCGTGTCGTACGAGAGCTCGACGTGCTCTCCGCCCGGCTCCCGGATCGCGTGCACGACGCGGCGTTCGAGATCGAACCCCTCGACCTCGAGGAGCTCGACGGAGACGCTGGGAAGGCGGCGCAGCACGTGTCGGAGCGGGGGCGCGATCTGCCCGGGCGGGAGCATGCCGGTCGCGACCTGGTACAGCAGCGGCTGGAAGAGATGGTGGTTCCGTCGGTCGACGAGCGTCACCTCGACGCCCTCGACGTGACCGAGGAAACGGGCCGCGGGCAACCCGCCGAAGCCTCCCCCGACCACGACCACGTGGTGCGTCACTCGTCCTCCATGCGTGCGAGCGTCGTCGAAGGCCGTTTACCGGTTGTTCATGTCGACGTGCGCGGCCGCGCCATCTTGTCCCAGAGGAGCGCGGCTGACAAGATGCGCGGTGTCGCTTCACGTTCGCGCCATACGAGACGCGTGAGAGGTTGCACATGCCGGAGCACTTCGACGTGATCATCATCGGCACCGGCGCGGGTGGTGGGACGCTGGCGCACACCCTGGCTCCGTCGGGGAAGCGCATCCTGTTGCTCGAACGGGGGAACTTCCTGCCGCGCGAGATGGCGAACTGGGATCCCGACCCGGTGTTCGTCGACGGGCGTTACATCTCGCCCGACACGTGGTACGACGCCGACGGCACCGCGTTCCAACCGCAGGTGCACTACTTCGTCGGCGGTGCGACGAAGATGTACGGCGCCGCGCTCTACCGGCTCCGACCCCAGGACTTCGGCGAGCTGAAGCACGTCGACGGGATGTCGCCGGCCTGGCCGGTGTCGTACGACGACTTCGAGCCCTACTACACCAAGGCCGAGTGGCTCTACCAGGTGCACGGCAACCATGGTGAAGACCCGACCGAGGGGCACTGGAGCAAGCAGTACCCGTGGCCGGCGGTGTCGCACGAGCCTCGCATCCAGCAGCTCGTCGACGACCTCGAACGCGGCGGGTACCACCCGTTCCACGCGCCGTGCGGGATCCTGCTCGACGAGGCCGACCAGGCGCGCAGCACCTGCATCCGGTGCGCCTGGTGTGACGGGTATCCGTGTCTCGTCCACGCCAAGTCCGACGCGGAGACCATCGCGGTACGACCGGTGCTCGGGTTGCCGAACGTGACGCTCCTCGTCGACGCCGAGGTGACGCGGCTCGAGACCGACTCGTCCGGCCGCTCGATCACCAACGTCGTCGTCGCGCGAGGGGGAAACGAAGAGCAGTACCGCGCCGACGTGGTGGTGGTGTCGGCCGGCGCCGCGAACAGCGCCAAGATCCTCCTCCGCTCGGCGACTGACCAGCATCCGAACGGCCTGGCCAACGGCTCCGACCAGGTGGGCCGGAACTACATGTTCCACAACAGCAAGGCAGTCGTCGCGCTGTCGAAGGAGCTCAACGAGACGGTCTTCCAGAAGACCCTGGCGATCAACGACTTCTACTTCGGCGCCGACGGCTACGACTGGCCGGTCGGCAACATCCAGATGGTCGGCAAGTCGAACGCGGCGGCGATGAAGGGCGAGGAACCCAAGCTCACGAAGCTGGCGCCGCGATGGAGCCTCTCCGACACCGCCGAGCATGCCGTCGACTTCTGGCTCACCACCGAAGACCTCCCCAAGCCCGAGAATCGCGTCACGCTCGACACCGACGGGAACGTCCGCCTCGCCTACCACTCGACCAACGACGACGAGGCCGACCGCCTCTACCACGAGCTGAAGGAGATCCTGAACCACGTCGGCCTGGCGCAACACCACGTGCTCGACAAGAACTTCTACATGGACATGAACATCCCCGTCGCCGGTTGCGCGCACCAGGCGGGCACAGCCCGTTTCGGGAGCGACCCCGCATCCTCGGTGCTCGACGAGCACTGCAAGACCCACGAGCTCGACAACCTGTACGTGGTCGACACGAGCTTCTTCCCCAGCATCGGTGCCGTGAACCCGGCCCTGACCGCGATCGCGAACGCCATCCGCGTCGGCGAGCACCTGACCGAGCGTCTGAAGTAGGGAACCCCACCATGGCTGAACCAACCGGCTGCGACGTCTTCGTGATCTTCGGGATCACGGGCGATCTGGCGAAGGTGATGACGTTCCGCTCGTTGTACCGGCTCGAACAGCGCAAGCTGTTGGATTGCCCGATCGTCGGCGTTGCCGCTGACGACTGGAGCATCGACCAGCTGGTCGAGCGGGCACGGACCTCGATCATCGGGACCGGCGAACAGCTCGACGAAGACATCTTCTCCCGTCTGGCGAGCCGGTTGAGCTATGTCAGCGGCGACTTCGGGGACGACGCCACCTACGGTCGCGTCGGCGCGGCGCTCAAGGGTGCCCAGCAGCCGGTGTTCTACCTGGAGATCCCGCCGTTCCTGTTCGGGAGAGTGGTCAAGGGTCTCGCCGGCGCCGGGCTCACCGAGCACGCCCGCGTGGTGGTCGAGAAGCCCTTCGGGCACGATCTCGCGTCGGCGAAGGCGCTCGCCCAGGAGCTCCACCAGTACATCGACGAATCGCAGCTCCTGCGTATCGACCACTATCTCGGCAAGATGGGACTCGAGGAGGCGCTCTATTTCCGGTTCGGCAACACCATGGTCGAGCCGACGTGGAACCGCAACTACGTCGAGAGTGTGCAGATCACGATGGCGGAGGACTTCGGTGTCGAGGACCGCGGTCATTTCTACGATCCCGTCGGGGCCCTGCGCGATGTGGTGGTGAACCACCTCCTGCAGGTCGTCGCGGCCACCGCGATGGAGGCGCCCGCGGGGGGCGATCCCGAGACCCTCAAGGATGCGCAGACCGCGTTGTTCAAGGCGGTCGTCCCCGGCGACCCGGCGCACTACGTGCGCGGCCAGTACGACGGCTACCAGGCGATCGATGGTGTCGCCGCCGGCTCGACGACCGAGACCTTCGCGGCGCTGCGGTTGAACATCGAGAACTGGCGCTGGTCGGGCGTGCCGTTCTTCATCCGCACCGGCAAGCGGCTGCCGGTCACCCAGACCGAGGTGCGTTTGGTGTTCAAGAAGCCACCGAATCTCGGCTTCGGCTTGCGCGACGCGTCCTCGGAACCGGACCAGGTGGTCATCAAGCTCGATCCCTCCACCGGGATTCGCCTCGAGCTCGAAGCTCGGCAGGCCGAATCACCCGTCGCCCGGCCGATCCAGTTCGACGTGGAGTTCTCCGAGCAAGGCGGCGAAGGCGCCACGCCCTACGAGGTGCTCCTGCATGCCGCGATGGTCGGCCAGACCGTGCGCTTCTCGCGGCAGGACATGGTCGAGGAACAGTGGCGGATCATGCAGCCGTTGCTCGACGCGCCGCCACCCGTGCACTCCTACGTGCCCGGCTCCTGGGGGCCCGACGCCGCGTCGCAGCTGGTGGCCGGTCACGGTCGCTGGCGTGACCCCTGGATCACCCAATGACCGCATCGTCCGGTGAGCCGCAGAGCGCCGCCGCGCCCTCGCCGTTCCCGGCGATCGACGCCTACGCGTTCATCTCGAACTGCCACACCGGCGCCCTGATCGCCCCCGACGGCGCGATCGACTGGCTCTGCGTCCCCGCCTTCGACTCCCAGAGCGTCTTCGGCAGCCTCCTCGACCGCGAAGCCGGGTTCTTCCGCTTCGGCCCGTTCAACATCAGTCATCCCACCGCACGTGCTCACGAGCCGGGCACGAACGTGGTCGTCACCACGTGGAAGACCCCCGCCGGATGGGTCGTCGTGCGCGACGCGCTCACGATGGGACCGGGCGACCGCGACGACCTGGTCACACCGCACACCCGGCCACCGGCCGACGACGACGCCGAACACATGCTCGTCAGGACGGTCGAATGCATCGACGGGCGCGTGGAGGTCGAGCTGGTCTGCGAGCCGGCCTTCGACTACGGCCGAACACCGGCGGAGTGGACGCTGGTCGACGGCGGCCACCGCGCCGCCGATGCGTCCTCTGATGGCCTGACGCTGCGCCTGCAGTCGGACCTCGCGCTCGGCGTCGAGGGCAACCGCGTTCGCGCCCGACACACGCTCGAAGCGGGCGACAAGGCCTACTGCGCGCTGTCGTGGGCCCATGACCTCGCGGCGCCGGCCGACGTCGACGATGCCAACGCGCGGATCGAGCGGACGATCCGGTTCTGGCGGGCCTGGATCGGACGCGCCCGGATCCCGGACCACCGTTGGCGCGATCCGATCCAACGGTCGGCCCTCACCATCAAGGGCCTCACCTACATGCCGACCGGTGCCACCGTTGCCGCCCTCACGACGTCGCTGCCCGAGACGCCGGGCGGCGAACGGAACTGGGACTACCGCTACACCTGGATGCGTGACTCGACCTTCACCCTGCAGGCGCTGCACTACTTGACCCTCGACTTGGAAGCCGACGAGTTCATGGAGTTCGTCGCCGACGTCGAGGCCACCGAGGACGGATCGCTCCAGATCATGTACGGGATCGACGGACGTCGCGATCTCACCGAGTCGACGCGCGACGATCTCTCCGGTTACGCCGGCGCTCGCCCGGTACGAATCGGCAACGGCGCGTTCGACCAACGTCAGAACGACGTGTTCGGTGCCGTGCTCGATTCGATCCTCCTCCACACCCGCCACTCGAACCGGCTGCCGCGCCGCCTGTGGCCGATCGTCGAATCGCAGGCCGAGTGCGCGACCAAGGTCTGGCGCGAGCCCGACCAGGGCATCTGGGAAGCGCGCGGTGCACCCCAGCAGTACGTCTCCTCGAAGTTGATGTGTTGGGTCGCGCTCGACCGGGCGGCCAGCCTCGCCGAGATCCGCGGCGACGCGCAGCGCGCCGAGCAATGGCGAGCGACCGCCAAAGAGATCCACGACGACATCCTCACCAACGGGACCACCGACCAGGGCGTCCTGCGCCAGCACTACGCGACCGATGCACTCGATGCCTCGGTGCTGCTCGCCGCCATCTTCGGCTTCCTCCCGCCCGACGACGACCGGCTGCGCGCCACGGTCAACGCGATCGCCACCGACCTGACCGAGAACGGATTCGTGCTGCGCTACCGCACCGACGAGACCGACACCGGGTTCGCGGGCAAGGAAGGCACCTTCCTGATCTGCTCGTTCTGGCTCGTCTCCGCGCTCGCCGTCATCGGCCAGCTCCAGGACGCACGCGACCTCATGGAACGGCTCCTGCGCATTGCGTCACCGCTCGGGCTCTACGCCGAGGAATTCGACGTCGACACCGGCCGGCACCTCGGGAACTTCCCCCAGGCGTTCTCACACCTCGCCCTCATCGAGGCCGCGGCACGCGTCATGCTGCCGGAGATCGTCGGCGAGATGACCAACCGGCCCTGAGCGCTCGGCCCGACTCGTCCCGAGATGACGCCACCGGCCCGCGTCGGGCTCATCGCATCGGTCACAGGTTTGCGCCGTCCCGAGTTGGTGAAGTGATTGTGCATGGACGACCGGGTGGTGCCGTCTTCGTCCCCCGTGAACGGTCGCGGGGTAGGGCACCTCGTGACCTATCTCGGAACGGCCCCGGGTGTCGGGAAGACGTTTCGGATGCTCCGGGACGGTCGTGCACGAGCTGAGACCGGCGAGGATGTGGTCGTGGGTTGGGTGGAGCGCCACGGCCGCGCCGCGACTCGCGAGCAGGCGCAGCAACTCGAGATCGTCCCGGCCCGTGTGGTGGCACATCGCGGAGTCCCGTTCGAGGACCTCGACGTCTCGGCTGTCATCGAGCGCAGACCCGACGTCGTGCTCGTCGACGAGCTGGCGCACACCGGTGTCGACGGTCGGGCGCGGCATCAGGACGTGCAGGACCTCTTGAATGCAGGCATCGACGTGATGACGACGGTCAACGCCGCCAACTTGCTCTCGGTGCGCGACGTCGCCGCGCGCATCACCGGCGCCGGCGCGCTCGAGGGTGTGCCCGACGACGTGGTGCGTGCGGGCGACGTCGTCCTGGTCGATCTCCCGCCCGAGGCATTGCGGCGTCGCATTGCCGATGGCCAGGTGTATTCCGCCGATGGGGTCGGCGGAGCTCTCGCCAACTACTTCCGGCCGTCGAATCTGAAGCTTCTGGACAAGCTCGCCCGGTCGTGGCTCGACGGCAGCGTCGAGGAGACCTTTGCGTTTCTCGACCGCGAGGCCCCTGAGCGACAGAAGGTGATCGCCGGGGTCTCCAGCTCGGTCCGTGGACAGGCTGTGATCGAGCACGCCGCCGTGCTGGCGGGTGAGGACGACGCCGAGCTCGAGGTCGTGCACGTCGAGCTCCAGGACGGGCTCGGGCGCGAGCACGCGCGCCTGGATCAGTACCGGGAGATGGCGGAGGGCGTCGGAGCGCGGTATCGGGAGGTCTACGGAGTGAACGCGGCGGACACGCTGGGCGATCTGGCCCGCAGTGAGCGCGCTCGTCGCGTGGTGGTCGGCACACGCCGCTCGCGGCTGACGAACCTCGTCCGCGGCTCGGTGGCGTCTCGTATTCGACGGCGCGCGCCGGGGATCGAGGTCGACGAAGTCGCCGCGTGACGACCGACCGGATACGATGCGCGCTGGTGAGCCGGGAAGTCTGGTCGGCACCTGTTGTCGGCCGTCTCGAGGCTCGTCATGGCGCGTACCTGGTTTTCGGCCTCCCGCGATTGGCGCAGTGAGTCGCTCCGCACGACGTTGTGGGTCGTGCCCGCGGTCGAGGTGGCGCTCGCCGTCGGCCTGTTCGTCGTCACGTACGCGTTGGATCGCGCCGCGTACCGCGGCGACATCGCCTTCCCCTCGTGGGTGAACAACGGATCGGCCGACGCCGCGCGTCAGATCTTGATCGGGATCGCCGCTGCCGTCATCACCGTCGTCGGACTGGTCTTCTCGATCACGATCGTCGCACTCACTTTGGCGTCGACGCAGTTCGGGCCGAGGATGCTGCGCAACTTCATCCGCGATCGAGGTACGCAGATCACGCTGGGCACCTTTGTCGCGACCTTCGTCTATGCCGTGCTCGCCCTGGGGTCGGTGTCGCACGGCCCCCGTGGTGATTTCGTACCCCACTTGTGCATCACGGTGGCCCTGCTCCTGGTGCTCGCGGACCTCGGTGTCCTCATCTACTTCATCCATCACGTCGCGGCTTCGATCCAGCTCCCTCAGGTCATGGCCGGCATCGCGCGGGACCTGACGGTGGCCGTCGATGCCGAAGTGGCGGATGACGATGCGGCCCGCCGTCGCCACTTCGCCGGGCTCTCGGAGGCGGAGCTGCTCGCCCGCCTGGAGGAGCGCGGTGCCGAGGTGCGCGCCCCGACTTCGGGATATCTCCAGTTCGTGGCGTACTCGACACTGGTCGACATCGCGGCGCGGGCGGACAGCGTCATCCGGCTGCTCTACCGTCCCGGGCACTTCGTGGTGGAAGGCCTCCCATTGGCCCGCGTCTGGCCTCCCGAAGCCGCGCCGGCGGTGACCCGGGCCCTCGAACGGTCGCACGCGACCGGTGCGCACCGAACGCTCTCCCAGGACCTCACCTTCGCCATCGACCAGCTGGTCGAGATCGCGATCCGCGCGCTCTCGCCGGCGGTGAACGACACCTTCACCGCACTCACCTGCATCGACTGGTTGGGAGACGGGCTGTGCAAGATCTCCAGCCGGTGGAACCCGCGGCGAACGCATCGTGACGCTCAGGGGTACGTACGAGTCATCACCGCCGAGCCCAGCTACACGCGACTGGTCGACCGGTCGTTCGACAAGATCCGCCAGGCGGGCCGCGGGATGCCGGCGGTCCTGATCCGCCAGCTCGAGGCGTTGGGCAAGGTCATGGAATACACCACGACGGCCGAGCAGCGAGTGGTCCTGCTGCATCAGGCCGACATGATCCTGCGGTCGAGCGCCGAGAGCGTGCCCGAGCCGGACGACCACGCCGACGTCAGACGACGCTACGACGCGCTGGTCGAGACGTCGTTGAGGCGAGAGACGGGACCCGACCGCGAGCGAGTCACGTCACGATCGCGGGTACACCCGGGGGCCCGCTCTGAGATTCCGACGACGAGCCCGACGTCCTCCTCCGACGAACGCTGAGCCATCCTGCCGCCGGGACGGCAGCATCTCCTCACGGGACGTAGCTCAGCCGGCTCGAGCACCTGGCGAGAACCCGGTGGCGCGTGCTGACTTGGCGTGAGGTGTGGTGGCCTCGAGGCGCTTGCGGTACCAGAGCGCGTCGGTTCCTGATGGAAAGTCCTCGACTCGAGCCACGAGCTCGTAGCCGGTTCGCTCGTAGAGGTCTTGTGCCTGAAAGTCGTAGGTGAAGTGGACCGTCTGTGAGCACCCGCGCGTCGCCGCCTCGGCCTCGGCGGCGGCGAGCAGCCGCGTTGCCAGTCCGCGACCCCGCAGGTGAGGTGCGACCCAGAGGCTCTGCAGCTCGCAGCAGTCGCCCCACGTCCACCCGCTGATGCCCGCGACGATCGTGCCGGCGTCGCGCACGAAGATCGCCAACTCGACTTCGTCACCGAGGCCCTTGACGCTCGAGGCCTCGGAACGGATGTGCGCTTCGAGGAGTTCGACGTCGAGCGGATCCGGGTGGTCCTCGACCTGAAACTCCATGGAACCTGACTCGTCAGACGCCGACGATCTGCTCGATCATCGAGAGGTCATCGAAGTAGGTCCGGTACGACCGGATCTTTCCCTCGCGGAAGTCGGCGACGCTGACGCCGGCCAGCTGAACATGCCGTCCGGTCGCTTCCAACGCGACATCCTCGTCGAGTACGAGTGGCCCCGTGTGATCGGCTTCGATCAACCACTCGGCGTAGACCCGGTTGCCCACCTCGTCGACGCCTCGCAACATGATCACGACGTTGGAGAATGCGATGTCACGAAGGGCGGAGAGCTCCGCGAGTGCTGTCAGCCCTGAAATGCTCGCGTACGGCGACCAACCGACGACGTCGTCGGTGAACAGGGTGCCAAGGTCAACCTCGTCGCTGCCGACCTCGGCCTCGAGCGCCTTCACCATCACATCTTTGCGCGATTCACTCATTGCAGGCCGCCTGTCCTGTCGTCATCCGCACTGAACATCCGTTGGCAAGCCGAAGTCCTTCAGGACCCGATGATCTTCGCCTTCGCCGACGCGAACTCCTCATCGGTGAGCGCGCCCGATGCGTGCAACTGTGCGAGGTGTTCGATCTGGTCCGCCGGGTCGGCGGGAGCCGGTGCATATTGCGCCTGCTCTGCAGGCTGCTGCACCTGCTCTGCAGGCTGCTGCGCTTGCTCTTCTTCTTGCCCGCCACGGCGATGAGCGACCGCGGCTCCCGCCGCGGCTCCGACCATGAGCCCGCGGCGCCTTGACCTTCGTCTCATTCCCATGAGCAGACCATAGACGAGCAGGCCGACGACCGTCTCGCCGCCGAATCGGACGACTCCGTCGCGGGCTCCGTCGGAGAACGTTCGGGGCGCTCGGCGGAGTGTCCGAGCGTCTGCAGGTCGAACGCCGGAACTACGCTCGTCGGTCGTTGACAGTGCCGGACACGCACGAGGCGGCACGTCATGTGTTCGTCGTGCGCCGTGCCATCATGTGGGCCGGGTTCTGCGGATCGTTCGCAGGTCGCAGCACAATCCCGGGGACGTAGCTCAGCTGGCTAGAGCACCTGCTTTGCAAGCAGGGGGTCGTGGGTTCGAGTCCCATCGTCTCCACCGCGAAAGTGCTGGTCAGAAAGGTGATATCAATAGCCCGGCGGCCGGCACGACTCGCACGTGACCTTGGCGTGACCTTCACGTGACCTGCGGACGGTCGACACGGGGTGCCGAACGAGGCGGCATCGACCATCATCCACCGCTACCGGGCGTCACCCTTCGGAAGGTCGCGACGTTGGTCTCCGGCCCGTCGTGGGCTGTTGCCACGAGGCGGTCGATCCCGTCGGCGATGGACTCATCGCGCTGTTCGGTTGCGTGCTGATAGCGCAGAGCGGCCCGAGGACTCGCGTGGCCGAGGCGGTGCATGAGTTCCTTGGTGCTTGCGCCTGTCGCCGCGGCCAGGGTTCCTGCGACGTGCCGGAGATCGTGAAGATGAACGTGCTCGAGCGCGAGGGATCGACGAGCGCGGGTCCACTCGCGCTGCCACACGCAGAGGCGGAGAGGACCACCGCGCGTGCCAGGGAACAGCAGAGCATCAGGATCTCTGGCCACCCAGCGAGCGAGATGCGCTTCGAGCTCGGGAATGACGACGGCCGGAAGTACGAGCGTTCGTCGCCCCGCTTCGGTCTTCGGCGGTCCGACGAGATGATCGCCGCCCTTCGTCTCGAGACGCTGGCGTCGTACGTCGACCGTGCGGTGGAGCAGGTCGACGTTGCGGCGCGTGAGCGCAAGTAACTCGCCTCTGCGCAGTCCACTGAACGCGGCCAGAAGAACGAAGACTCGGAACTGCGGCTGAATCGCTTCTGCGAGCGCGTTCACGTGCGCGAGCGTCGGAAGCGGCCGCTCGTCGGCCGGCTCGATCCCCGCGCCCTTGATCGAGCATGGGTTGGCAACGATGAAGCCGTCCTCGACCGCCGTCGTCAGGATGGTGCGAAGCAGGCGGTAACACTTCGCGACGGAGGATGCACCGGGTCCGTTGGTGAGGAGTGTTGCGTGCCACGAGCGGACGCGCGCCGTCGTCAATTGGCCGAGTGGCACGGCACCGAGTGACGGAAGAATGTGAAGGCGGAGGAAGCCTTCGTACAGCTCTTTCGTCTTGGGCCGCAGAGGCTCGCCGCGCGACGTCAGGCGTGTCTCAAGCCAGTTCCATGCATAGTCGGCAAGCGCGACCCGCCCCTTCTCGGGTGCCACCCACGCTCCGCGTTGCTGCTCGGAAATCGCGGCGGCGAACGCGATTTCGGCCGCCGCTTTGGTCTTGTGCGTGCCGACGCTCACGCGCCGGCCGTTCGCGGGATCCACGATTCGTACCCGCCATCGACCGCTCGGTAGACGATCAATTGCACCGAGCTGTCGTCGCCTTGTCGGACTCATCGACGTCCTTCCTGTCTTGCGCCCGCCGATGCTGTATCGGTCGGTTGCGTATCGTGGGCCTCGGGCGTGCCCACCGGTGACGTCTCGCTCGCTCCGCTGCCATCCGAGAGGTATCGGATCCCCTTGGATCCAAGGGTCGGTCACCCCCCGCCGCGGCCGCGACGCGTTGTCCATCGAACCACCAGCGTGTGACGACGTCCATGCGCTTCCGCGGCCGGGGTGGTGAGGTCCTTGGACGGGGTGGCAGAACCCATCCCGGAGATCCGCCTTGCGCGCGACGACGTCTGAGCTTCCCGCCTTCTTGACCGTCGAGGAGGCCGCGCGCGTGCTGCGCATCGGTCGGACCGCGGCTTATGGACTGGCTCGCCTGTGGCGGGACACGAGCGGTCGTGAAGGCCTGCCTGTGGTTTCCGTTGGGCGGCTCTTGCGGGTGCCGAGGGCCGCGTTGGAGGAGCTCGCGGGCGGGGCGATCACGTCGACCGTCGCCGACGAACGGTCGGTCCGCGCTCCGGAACCGTCGGACGTCGAAACCTCGCGTGAAGAGCCTCCCCGCCAGACCAATCACCGGCACCGACGCGCGCGCTCCACGTCCGGCGACCAGCCGACGCTTCCCCTCATCTGACGCGCCATGCACCAGCTCGCCATCGCCTCCCGCCAGCGTTCTCAGGACAGACAGTTGCATCGTCGATGCGGGAGTCACCTCCGGAGCCTGGCCGGGAGTGATCGCCGGTGTTGAGTATCGGCGTGATGAAGACCGCGGGCTGGGAGTACTACGCCCGCGAAGTCGCCGACGGCTTGGAGGACTACTACGCGGGCGCGGGTGAAGCGCCGGGCGTGTGGACCGGGACCGGCGCGACCGCAGCTGGTATCAGCGGCACGGTCACCGCGGACGCGTTGGGACTCGCGTTCGGCGAGGCGCGCCACCCCGAGACCGGCGAAGCGTTGGGTCGTCGGTGGCGTCCCGATGGCGTAATCGGGTTCGACGCGACGTTCTCGGCCCCGAAATCGGTGTCGCTGCTCTTCGCGCTCGGGGATCGGGAGGTGCGCGCCGAGGTGCGGGCGGCGCATGTGACGGCGGTTGAGGACGCGGGGTTGGCGTATCTCGAGGACCATGCGGCGTTCACGCGTCGGGGTCGCAACGGGGTGATGGTCACCGACACTGACGGGTTGGTGATCGCCCGGTTCGAGCATCGCACCAGCCGGGCGTTGGATCCGCAGTTGCACTCGCATTGCCTCGTTCTGAACAAGGTTCGCGACTCGCACGACGGGTCGTGGCGGGCGCTGCACGGCCGGCCGCTGTTCGAAGAGGCCAAGACCGCCGGGATGCTCTACCAAGCCGCGTTGCGGGCCGAACTCACCCGCCGCCTCGGGGTGGGATGGGGTTCGGTGAGTGAGCACGGCCAGGCCGAACTCGCCGGCATCCCTCAACCGCTGCTGACACGCTTCAGTACCCGCACGGCCGAGGTTGGAGCGGCCGCCGAGACGAAGACCGCCGAGCTCGAGCGGGCGCTCGGCCGATCACTGGAAGCCGATGAACGCGGGCGGGTCTATCGCCTCGCGGTGCTCGCCACCCGTCGTCCCAAAGCGCGCGAGCACGCCCCGGATTTGAGGCTGTATGAGCGGTGGGCCGGCGAGGCCCGTGACGCCGGCTGGGAACCTGCCGCAGTCGTCCAGGCGGCTATCGGTCCGCGGCCGCTTGGTGCGCCGCTCACGCCGAAGCAGGTCATCAGCGTCGTCGTGAGCGAATTGTGCGTCGAGCGGGCGACGTTCACCCGCCGCGATGTCGTGCAAGTGGTCACCCGCCACGTCGATCAGGCCGTCGGGGGCGACGCCACTCAGGTGCGTGCGCACGTCGAGCAACTCGCCGATGCCGTCCTGGCTGACCCGACGGTCGTGTGCCTCCAGCCGCCCGATCGCGTCGAACCGCCATCGTCACTGGTCCGTCGCGATGGTGGCAGCGTGTGGGAAGCGCCCCAGGCGACTCGCTTCACGACCCGTGAAATGCTCGCGGTCGAGGGCCGGATCGTGCACGCGGCGCAGCTCGGCCGCGCCGCAGGCGTCGGGCTCGTCACCGCGGAGACTCTCAACCGCGCTATCGCTGACGAGCGCACCCAGCTCGGCACGGACCAGCTCGACGCGTTACAGGCCATCACGAACCAGGGACGACGGCTCGAAGTCGTAATCGGTCCCGCCGGCACTGGCAAGACCACCATGCTGCGCGTCGCTACCCGTGCCTGGGACAACGCCGGCTACCAGGTGATCGGCCTCGCCCACACTGCGGCCGCCGCCGACGTGCTGCGCGCCGAAGCCGACATGCCTGCGGAGACCGTCGCCAAGTTTTTCGACTGGCACAAGAACGAGCAGCCGCCTGCCGGCTGGCAGCTCACCCCGCGCCACGTCCTTGCCGTCGATGAGGCCGGGATGCTCACGACCCGGGACTTGGATCGCCTCCTCGACCTCGCTGCCCGCCGCGGCGCCAAACTCGTGCTCGTCGGCGACCATCAGCAACTCGGTGCCATCCGCGCGCCCGGTGGCATGTTCGCCGCGCTTGCCGACACCCTCGGCGCCATCGAACTCCACGAAGCGCATCGCTTCACCCACCGTTGGGAAGCCCACGCCCTTGCCCAACTCCGTCGCGGAGACCACGCCGGCCTCGAGACGTTCGCTCGGCACGACCGTATCCACGGCGGTCCTCAACCTCAAACACACCGTGACTGTCTCACCGGCTGGTGGGCCGCGCACCACGCCGGACGCGACGCGATCATGCTCACCCACGATCACGCCACCACACACCAACTCGCCACCCAAGCACGCGCCCGTACGCGTCGTCGCCGGGGAAGTTCGGGCACGTGGCATCAGCGTCCGCTCCGACGTCGGGACCCAGACCATCAGCGTCGGCGATCACATCGAGACCCGACGCAACGACCGGCGTCTCGCATACGGCCCCGACCAGTGGGTCCACAACCACGACCGCTGGAGAGTCTGTGCCATCGACCAGCGCCGCGGAACCCTCCACGTCGAGCATCTCCGCCGCCGTGCGCGCATCACCCTGCCCGCCGACTACGTCGCTCACCACGTGCGCTTGGCGTACGCGACCACCATCGCCGCCGCGCAAGGACTCACCGTCGACGAGACCCACGTGATGGTCACGCCCGCGATGTATCGCAGTGAGCTCTACACCGCGCTCAGCCGCGGCCGCGAAGCAAATCATGCCTACTGCATCTGCGAGCCCGACGCTGAACACGCGCACAGCCCGACCGGAGCGCCACCCACGACGGCCGAGGTCCTCGCGCGCGTAACCCAACGAGAACGGCCCGACTGGGCAGCACACAGCGTCCTCCGACACGCGATGAACCACGCCGAACAACCCGACGTGATCAGAACCCGCATGCTCGAAGTCGTCCGGACCCTCCAACGACTACCCGACGGCCCCGACCGCGACGCCCTCGACACCTACCGCCACCAACTCGCAACAATTGGCCGGACCATCGAGCAGCCACCCCCACCGGCCGCCGCGCAACCAGGACGGTCCCTCGCGGTCTCGCCGCCCCCGCGAGGGCCGAGCATCGAACTCTGACGCTCGCCCCCCCCCGGTTCGCCGCGGCTCGCTGACGAGAGATCTTCGCAGCGACGCCAGAGCGGCAGCTCTGGCGCCCGCCGTGGATTGCTGATCGGATGCCGCAGCGCTACGGCAGCGTTCGACCCGCGGCGCTCACAGGTTCTCTTCGCGCAACACGTCGAGATTGCGAAACGTCAGTGGACCGTCGCAGAGCTTCGCCAGGAACGCGGCGAACTCGCCGGTCTCAGGGCGGTTGGAGTTCTCCATGCCTACCTCATAAGACGAGAACTCCACCGTGAGCAGGTACAGGTTCTCGCTATCCCTGTCCTCGGTCAAAACGGCTCTATGCGGTATCCGATGACCCTCTGACTTGGTCATCCAGGCATCGAAGTTGGCGTTGAGTTCGTCGATCCGGCTCGTCTTGAACTCGATGATCTGTGCATACTTCATCTAGAGCCTCCAATCCTTGTCGTCAACACAGATTGCCCCGGGCAGGTGGCCATCGGCGAGCGTGGTGAGCGCCAGATCTGTGTCGTTGGGGCTCGACCAGCTCGCAGGCGCGCCTTACCCTTGACTGCATGGCGCGCCGGTGTGGTTGCCCTCCCGAATGCTGGTGCCAGTGTCCGAGCCTGCGCGTCGTTCGACGGCTCGTCCCGCGCTCGGGTCATCGCCGTGTTCATCCCGACATCAAGCACGCAAGAGCGACGGCGCAGGCTTCGAACTGACCAACGCGGCAGCGCCGATCGCCAGATATGGCGTGTGCTCGCAGACGTTCGAATGAGCAGCGTCGGCTGCGTGCGTGTCGTCGCCCATTCAAAGGCGTCGTCGTAAGTTCGTCGTCGAAACAGCACGTTTGCCCTGGTGGATTCGCGAAGGCGCTCTGGGTGATCTTCGTGATCGTGGTGCCGTACTTCGGGGTCTTCGTGTATCTCATTGCCCGGGGTCACAAGATGTCGCAGCACGCCGTCGAAGCGGCGCAAGCCCAGGACGCAGCACAGCGCGGCGGACATCGAGAGCGCGGTCGGCGCGGCTCCGAGCACCGCCGACGAACTCGCACGGCTCGATGAGCTCAAGGCGAACGGCACCATCAGCGACGCCGAGTTCGAGCAGGCCAAGGCCAAGGCGCTCAGCGGTTAGGTCCTCACCACGATGCAACCGACCAGATCATGATCACCGATCGACTGGCGGCCAAAGGGACACCTGCAAGTCTTCGAACTCGACTGGGAACAGTTCGACGACGTCATTTCGCGAACGGGGCCGGCGGCGCCGCAAGGGTTAGCTCATTCGATGGACTGGCGGTCTCACGTCTGACCCACGCTCTGCGCGTATGGGCGGCGACGGCACACGCTTCACGTTCGCAATGTCGAGGTATCCGAGGTGATTGGTCGACGAGCCCATGCTTGGCAGAACAGCGCGTACATCGTCATCGTTTCGGGGTGCGAGAGATGGGCGTCGAGGTCGTTCACGAGCCCAGCGAGCTCGTCGGCTCCCACTAATCCGTCTTCAATCAGGTCCGGCCCGTGGATGTTGGCGAAGCCAACGAGCAGAGCGTGGTTGTCGGCGCCATGGGTGTACGTCGGGCACTGCGCGCGAAAGCCCATCACCCCGAGGCCGGCCCCACGGAGCAATCCTGGCAGCCGCCGCCCCATGTACACATCGAGACCCCGTCGATGCCGAAACTCGCGGAGCGCCTCGCGGAGGCGATCCCAGGCTGGGTGAGGAGGCTCGCAGATCCACGAGATCCAGTCGACCTCTTCCAACGTGACGATTCCCCCGAGCCGTGTCAACGCACTCAGCTCGATGACGATGCGTTGTGGTTCGGCCACGTTGACGAGCAGTAGCCGGGCGTGGACGAGATCGAACGAACTCGGCTCGAGGCCGGTGTGCATCGCATCGGCCTTGAGCAGCGTGACGTTCGCGAGCGAGAGCTGCGTTATGACCGTCCTCGCCATTTCGATCATGCGCGCCTCGTTGTCGACCCCGACGATCTCCCCGTGTGCACCGACGCGATCTGCGAGCAGATCGAGAACTCCGAGAGGACCACACCCGACGTCGACGACTCGCCATCCGGCGTCGACACCGATCTGGTCGAGTAACCACTCGGCCTCGGCGCGAAGGCGTGCGCTTGCCGGATGAGACGTTGCTGCTCGGCGCTGCCGGCTCCGAGCACATACTCCGAAGTCATCTCACGCCTCGATCGCCTCGCACTCGCTGCCTGCGCAGCACGATGTCGCGAACACCAAAACAGTATCGTCGCCCGTCGTCGCCGCGACCGGTGAAGTCGCCCATGCGGACACTCGAGGAGTTCGATCGATTGCTCGAGGAAGATCACCGAATGGTGACGATGCAGATCGATCCCGACGCACCGTCGATCCATAGGGGCGTCCCTTCCTCACCAAGAGGACTTCGATGTGAAGCCCTGAGTCTCGACAACTCGGATCCTCACGTGGAGAGGAGGCCTCGCTCCGTCATCGCATCAGATCTGGCGTGGTGCGCCCCTCTACCCGAGGGGCACGAAGTCCCAATCGCCGATGCCTTGTAGATCGAGGAAAGTCGCTTGTTCCTCACCCGCGTTCGTGACCAGGTGAGGACGCCCGGCTCGTACGGGTCCCCAACTCTCACCAGCCGCGAGATCGACTTGTTCGTCCGGATCTCGTAGGGATATGCGCACGCGACCTTCGACCACGTAGAACGTGTCTTCGATGTTCGTGTGGCAATGCCACGGCACGCATTGCTCCACGCTCATTCGAAGCTCCGTGATGCGGAAACCCGGGCGCTCTGCGTGCCTCTCGACAACCTCAGCAGTGAAATCCGGCGGCCGGGTCACGCGCCCATAATGCCCGCTCTGGCACACATACGCGGCCCGGCTACGTGGCGTCAGACAGGGATCTTCCGAACCTCGCGGAACAGCTGCTCGGCGAGCTCGCGGCACTCCGCGTCGTCGACCTCGAGGGCCTTCTCGGCAGCCTCAGTTAGCGATCGTCTCACCCGTGTATGCCGAAGGTAGGCGTGAGCTCGCGGAGTTGGCGGATCTCAGCGGCGAGGGCTTCAGGAGCCACACCGAGACGGTATTTGAATCACCTGCTGTGGTTCTGGCTGGCCGGTATCCGCGGGAACCACACCGGACTCTTGGCGTCTGTCGGGCAAGCATGCACGCGCCCGACGTTCATTTGGGACGCCCCCAGCCGGGCGTCGGGCGTCGTGCGCTGATCCCCGCAGGCGAGCACCCGTGACATCGATTGTGACCGGTCGTCCTCTACATCGTGCGGGTAAGGGACCGGCGAACGAGGCGCTACCGAGCGCCGCGGTGTGGGCGTCTCACCGGCGCGCGACCATCAGCAGATGACGGACGACGACGTACTCGACGAGGCACGCGCTCGACGGCTTCGAGTTCATCGAACGGATGAGCGCCGGACAATGGGCCGTCGGCTGGGCTCGCGGCGATGACGACCGCTGGCCTTGCTTCCTCGAGGGACGGCAGGCGATCAACTGGATGCGAGACCGCCTGAGTCGCGGCCACGTGTTCGTCTGAGGCCCCGGCCAGATCGGCAAACATCGCGCCGCGACACGAAGCGGGGACCGAGTCCAAGCGGCTGGCGCTGTCGACGTTTCAGTCCGATCTTGCGCGTTGTTCTGGTCGTGGTCGCTATGTGTCCTCGATCCGGCGTTGGGAGAAACTCGCCATTCGGAGCGTCTCGTTGCACCGGAGAGCGAACGGCGAGATCAAGCCCGCTTCGCGGAGCATTTGGCCGTCGCGGATCAGCGCAAGTTATGCACCAAGTACTGCCTCAACGATCGACTCAACTGCGTCGAACGGCGCACGCAGGGCGCCCTCGATGTGGTGCCGCTCGGCCAGGAACTCCGGTGAGTTGTAACTCACTGATACCGCTCCGTTCCCGTCCTCCCAGACCAGCACCTTGAGCGGGAAATCCAACCCAGCAGGCGGCGCCGCGAGCATCACCGCCGCGCCCACAGCCGGCTTCCCAAACATGACGAGTTTCGACTCGGGCATCTGCACACCGGCTCGTTCGGCTGTGCCGCTGTGATCGATGACCCTGAACACCGTAAAGCCCCGATCCTCGATCAGGCCAGTCAGTCCGTCGACGGTCTCTGCGACGGACTGGCTGCTGTGCCTTGGTGATGACCGAAGATTGCGTGCTTGTCCAGCATCAGGATTGCTTACCTTCGCTGTAGGGCAGCGAGCTCGCCGTCACGCCGCCAGTTCGTGGCCGCGGTCAAGATCAGCTTCAGCACGTCGTCGGGATGCGAGACCATCGCCACATGGTTCGTCGGGACTTCGACGGTGGTTGCTCCCATGCGTTGGGCGAACTGCCGCTCGGCGTCGGGCGGGATCGCTTGGTCGCCATCGGCGATCAGGAACCATGACGGCAGCGACTTCCAGGCGGGAACTCCCATGACTTCCCCGAGCGCGCTTCCGGCCAGCGGCTGCTGCACGGCGTACATCACCTTCGCTTTGACTCGGATCGACGTCGGCCGCGAAGTGATTCACGAAGTCGTCCTCGGGCAGCCACGCGAAGCCCTGCTCGTCGATATCGAGGTGGGCCAGCGCGGGGGTGGGCGGTCCCTGCGGCGAGGAGGGCGCCGATCGATTCCCCGGCGTCGAGGCCGAACGCTGCGATGTACACCAGACCGACGACGTTCGGGGCGTCCTCGCCGAGCGCGGTCATGATCTGGCCGCCGTAGGAGTGTCCCGCCACGATGGTCGGGCCGTCCTGGCGAGCCAGGACTTGTCGCAGCCGACCGACGTCGTCGGCGAGCGCAGCCATCGGGAACTGCGGTGCGGTGACGTTGTAGCCGTCAGCCTGGAGGCGTTCGATGACGGCGCTCCAGCTGGACCCGTCGGCCCAGGCTCCGTGGACAAGGACGATGTTGGGCAGACCAGGCATGTGACGCTCCCTTCGCAAGTGAGATCGGTTTGGACCTGAATCGTGTCGTCGAGTGAGCGTGTACAAGATGGGCGCTGAGTGACGCCGGAGCGAGCGCCGATCAGCAGATCTGTCCGTGCTCGCTTATTGGCTTCTACTCAGGGGCTTCGGAGGCGAAGTGCTCGCCGTAGGGCGTGTCGGCGAAGTGCTCACCTACCAGACGGGACACGAGCAGGAGCGTCGTCCGGGGCCGGTAGTTGGCCACGATGCGCTGCGCCTGCCCGTGCGGCGTTCCTGGTGACGAGGACGACGTTGCCGAGCTGCTGGCCGCGAACCTGGGCGGTGTAGTCCTCGATGAAGCTCGCTCTCGCCGTAGGGGCCAGCGAAGTTGAACTCTTGGGAGTCATACAGCGTTCGGATGAAGGTCACGATGGACCGCACGGCTCGGGGCCGTGCGCGACACCGTTCATCGCTGAGCCCTCCAGCGTCACGTCGTCGGCAAGGCTCGTGATCCAGACCGGCTGATAGTCCACGGCCGAAACGCGGACGCCGTCGAAGCGGGTGACGTACGCGGTCGACATGCGAAGCACCTTTCAGAGTCCGATTCTGGCTCGGCGCGACGACGCTCCGTCCCCGACTCCGCTCGACCGTTCGGCTTCGTGCGTCGTCAGTCGTCCCAGAGGCGTCCCGGGAGCGCGTCGTGACCTCCTGGAGCAGCCAGGTGTTGCCGTCGGGATCTGCGAACGACGCGTACGACTCGTACGACCGACGTTGCGGATCCGGGCCAGGCTTCGGGCCGCCGTCGAGATGGAACACGTCGCCGACGTCGACACCGCGCTTGAGCAGGTCCCGCCGCGCGGCGTCGATGTCGCTGACCACCAGCTCGAGTCGCTGTGCAGAGCCCGGCGCGGCATTCGTGAGACCCTTCCCGAAGGAGATCGAGCAGGCCGAATGAGTGGGCGTCAGTTGGACGACTCGAAATGCATCACCCGCCACGATGTCCGCATCCAGTCGCCATCCGAGGCTCAGGTAGAAGCTCTTCGCGCGATCGATGTCCGAGACAGGCAACGTCACGACTTCGAGCCTCATGTCAATCGTCCCCAGCTCAGGGACGTCAGTCGAGGGATTGGGGCGCGCTGCTGCTCACAGTGACCTCCTTCGGTCAGGCACTCATGGCCTCGAACGGTGTCAGGTCGGCCGTTACGTCGCGCCAGGGTGAGCCACTGGTCCAGACCCCTGGGCCCGAGCTGCTAAGCGCTCAGCGCACGCAGCCTCCCGCGCAGAGCCCGCGCAACGAAGACCGGAACGAAGTCGTGCACCGGTACTGCGGACCAGCGAAGGAACTCTTCACGCACGCCGGATTCGATCACCTCGTGCGGGACGCTCCGGAATCGCTCGGCCAACTCGGCGCTCAGGCGGCCGATCTCGAGGTCTTCTCGGATCAGTCCCAGGCCTTCGTTCACGGCGCTCACTTCGGCGGTCACGGGTCGCACGGCCCGTAGCGTCGGCGTGTCGATCACGGATCGTGGGCGGTCGACATGGTTTAGAGTCGTGCAGACCCAGACTTCGGACGTGGCACCGCACACGGGACATGGACGAGGCCCAGGCGGCAGCCGTTCGTCGATCGGCGCCGAACCGATCCGTCCGTGCGCAGGGCACAAGAAGTGATAGCGAACCCTGGCAGTACCCACCTTGCACCGCCCTGTTCCCGCAACCCGGAAGCGACAGTAAATCACGCGCACTTCGGCCGGTCAAGTCGGTTAAAAGCCCGAAGTCACCTCTGACGAGATTCCGTCGCCCTGCACGGGTCGGTGCCGTCCGGCGCCCCATCCGGAGCCCGCCCAGCGCCACTCCACCCGAAGACTCTGGCACGCTCGAAGCGTGTCGCACGGTCGCGGCACTCCCTAGCGCCGTCGGAGTCCTGGTCGGCGCGCGTCCGGTGGCGTGGTTGTTACGTCGTCGAGGGCGGCGATGGCGTGCCACCGATGAGGTGATGGTGGAGCTGTTCGGTCATCTGGTTGATCGCCCGAGTGAGGTTGGTCCGCGGCACGCTTGTTGAACTGCTCGATGACCGCGGGATGGTGCACGACGTTGGGATCGAGCGTGCGCATCGGATGGACCTCCTCAGAGAACAGAACCGGTTACGTCAGTTGAACGCCGATCCGTAGCGTCGGCCAGGGCTGCTTCACAATGACGCGCCAGAACGCCAAACGCCAGGGACGCGACGAGCACGCCCCCAGCGACGGCTAGACCTTCTCGTTGTCTGGATCTTGCTCCGGTACGCGGGCTCACGCGTTCGCTTAGGTCTTGGCGCCCGCAGCGAGCTCGTCGGCGTCCATCCCGCGAGGGTGGCGTCGAGCACCGCGTACTCGGCTTCTTCGATGGCCCCGTACGCGTAGTCGATTGCGAACGCGGCGTCGTCCTCGGCGCTGTCGGCGTTTCTCTTGGCACTCTCCAGATCGTGGGTGGCTTTCCGCTCATCCACGTGCTGACGAATCGTGTCGAGATGCTGGCGCCACGACCGCTGCATATCGGCCCACCACGACGAGACCGTGCCCTTGTCCGTCTCGGCGTTCTTGTGGACCTGATCGGCCTGCGCCTGCGCCGACGCGCGTGCCTGCTTCACATCCTGCTCGAGGTCTGCCTTCGCCTTGGTCTTCGCTGCCGCCGCTTGGTCCTCAGCCTCCTTGGCTTTGGCGGCGAGCTTGGTCAGTTGGTCTGAGAGCGCCATCTGCGACGTCCTTTCGTGGGGGAGGACGGAACACGGGCTGGTGATCGCCAGATTGCGGCGCACGGATTCCGCGGCGCTCTGACTCACTCCGCCCGCTCCTCACAGATTGCGCTTCGAGATGCCGGAACGCCAGCCCCGAAATCGGCGCGACAGGGAGACGCCCTGCTTCCGCGAGGAACGGCACGCGATCAGCTGGATGCGGGAGCGGCTGAGCCGCCGCCGGTTCGCCTGACGGCGCACAGCTTCAGCCGGGCGTCGGGTCTAGGGCGGGATCTTGCGGACCTCGCGCAGCAGTTGCTCGGCGAGCTCCCGGCATCGTGGATCGTCGACCATGAGCGCCCGTTCTGCTGCTTCGATCAGCGACTGACGCACGTCGCAGATCCCGAGCGTGAGCGCCCGCGCGCAGAGCTGACGGATCTCAGTGGCGAGGTCCTGAGGCGACACCGTCGTCATTTCTGCTTGCTCTTTCGGCGGGTCCGCTTTCAGGTTGATGGCGTAGAGCCAACCGTCGCCAATGAACAGGTTCCGGCCCGCGGCCGTATGCCGCTTGCAGATCGGATAGGTCTTGCCATCGACCGAGGTCTTGCCGGCTGCCGGACGGACGCAGCGTTCTGCCGCGCCAGCGCCGCGCCGGATCAGGTCCCTGGATTTCGTAGACCTTGCACCGAACCACGTTGATTCCGTCCTCGCACAGACGCGGGCGGCCGGGCCGACCCGGGGGACCGGGGGCGGCCCAGACCGACCGCGCAGCGGCAAGACTCCACGGTTTCGCTCGCCTAGCTTCGACTGTGACCAGCACACCTTGGCGCGGTCAACAGCCTGCAAGTAAACGACGGGTGAACACCACACGGCAGGGCCTTGTCATTCTTCGCCGGTGGCGTACGTAGGGGAGGCGCGTGCGCTCTGTTTCGAGGGGTGCGGGCGGGTACTCGCGGACCCTCGATCGAGGTCCCCGGCTTCCGGCCGGGGCTTCGTCGCGCTCACGCATTTGACGGAGCTGGGAGCGTTAACCCCGCGTTTACGGAAAGCGTGGTTCGAGTCCGCTACGTTCAGTCGCACAGCGGCCCCTGAGCTTCGCCGACTTTCCTATTACCCCCCAGGCGAATGAGGCGGCTCCGGGTTCCGCTGATTGTCCAACGGGACCGACCGCGTAGTCGGTCAGGGCGGACGAGGGGACCGGTCGGGCTACGGCTCGGCCGGTTCTTCGCGTGCAGATCGGCAGCTCTGGCGTTTCCGCGTCCGCGCCTCCGAGGTGAGTGGTGGGACATGTTGCAGGTCTGCAGGGAGCGGCGGTGTGCCTACGCTGCCGCCAGCGACGAGGCTAAGGGGCCGATATTCTCGACGACGTGGGGTCGAGGTTCGCCGTCGGTCCGGATGGCGATAGGGAACTGCTTCGGGTGTTGTTCCTCACGGACGTAGAGGGGAGCACCCGGCATTGGCAGCAAGATCCGACGCGGATGTCGGCCGCCATGGATGTTCTGGACCGGGCGGTTGAGTCGGCAGTGTCAGAGGGCGGGGGCGAGATCGTGCGATCTCGCGGTGAAGGCGACAGTCATTTCGTCGTGTTTGAGAGCGCGGCCGCATCCGTTCGATCGGCGGCGATGCTCCAGCTTCTTCTGGGCGAGGCTGACTGGCCGGGGAACGCTGCGCTCCGAGTGCGGGCGGCGATTCATGCCGGCGATCTGAAGATGCGCAATGGCGTCTACGACGGGGTCGCGATCAGTCATGCGGCGCGTCTGCGCTCGACCAGCCATGGCGGCCAGGTTGTGGCGAGTCGAGCAATCGTGGACCTCGCCACTCCCGGGCTCGACGATCGGCTTGGGTTCGAGAGCCTTGGTCGACATCGCGTTCGCGACGCTCCGGGCTGGATCGAGATATTCCAGCTTTGCGGTCCATCGCTGCGGGCGAGCTTTCCTCCTCTGGTGACTCTGGACACCGGCCTTCCGCCAATCGCTGCGATCGTGGCCCTTGATGCAATCGGAACGTTCCAGGCGGTGAAGCGGTCGAGTCCCGACGAAGAACGTCTTCTCTGGGAAAACCTGGTCGAGTTGTTCGCCAACAACTTTTCAACGAGTGGAGGCCAGTATCTCAAGCAACTGGGTGACGGCTGTCTCGCATTGTTTGCAGATCCCGATGACCGCGCTGGCGTTCGCTCGTCGCACGCGAGACGACGCACATGGACGTGGCATTTCACTCCGAAGCGCACTGCATTTCGGGCGCATCGCGTTCGTACGCGACGAACCGGTGGGAAGGGATCTCGAGGTCGCCGTTGCTCTGCAATTCAAGGCGCCCGCTGGCCGGATTGCGCTTAGCCCAGCCGCCGCTGCGTTCGTCAGCAAAGGCGACGACCTCGTTGTCATCGATCTTTGAGCGTGGGCCTCGAGCGCGAGGGTTCGGGCCGAACGCTCTCGCGTTTGGTTGACGCGCTCCTTCGCCTACTTCGTCTCAGAACCGAACCACATCGCGCGCCGTTGGATGTCGGACATCGGGATTGGTCGCTTGACGCGACCGGGGTGAACCGCAGCGACACGCCAGATTGCCCGCTCGGGCGCATTTACGCGAGGGGATCGGAGCGTCCGCGGTGGTCCTATCGGCGATGTCTGTGCGCTCGGGCGGCCGCTCGACGCTCGGCGCGGTTCGCGTGCTCCTGGGCTGGGAGCTCGTCCCGTTGCAGCTCGCACGACCCCGGGAGCGCGTCGAGCGCCGCTTTGGTCTTCGCGGGATCCAGCGCCCTCTGGTCGCGAAGGCTCCCGTAGACGTCGTCGGACACGACCGACGCGAGCATGTGCAGCACCTCGTGACGCTCGTAACCAGCAGCGAGGAGCCGCGACGCCGTTAGCCAGACCTCCGAAGGATTGTCGGCCCAGAGCTGGTTGGCGACGATCTCGTGCATCGCCACGTGAAGTGCCGGATTTATGGTCCGGCCCTGCGCGTGGATCTCGGTAAGGCCGGCCTCGAGTGCCCGATGCAGTTCCGGGTGCTCAGCGAGGATCAGCATCCGCCGGTCGTCTTCGTCGTTCGGGTCTAAGTACGCGAGGTCGACACCGTCGAACTCTCCGGTTGCCCGCGGCACCGCGAAGCTGCGCCGATCGTCGCCGTTCATGCGAAAACGCTACCGGCTCGCCCCGTCCGATTCACCCGACCGACCGCCCTAGACGATGCGCGAACGTCACACTTCGCGATATCGCCGTCACCAGGCGTCTCGCGTAAACGCTCCCGAGCGGGCAATATGCGTTCGTCGCTTGTTGTAAGCGATTCGTATGGCAGGGCATCGCATTGATGACGAGCTGGCCCGTAGCGACGTTCAGCAGTTCAGACGACCGTTGAATCGCGTCCGCCGTACGCGAACAGTGCGTACAACACCAAGAGATCGATGAACATCACACTGAACGCGGCGATCGGAAAAGCGAACACCCAAAAGAAGCTCAGCACCAGCGAGATCGACGCCGCGATGATGCCGACCCAGCGCGCCCACTGCATACGAGCGAAGATCGCGATGCCTGCGCAGAACACGACGATGCCCCCGATCAGAGCGATCCAGCCCCAGGTTTCGAGGTTGCCGTAGCTGAGTTGCGTCCCCGCGGCTTTGGCGCTTGCGTTGTTCTTGTGATCGAGCGCCCAGAGTCCCTGGATGAAGGTGATCGACCCCGACAGCATGATCATGGTGCCCGCGAACGCGGTCCATCCCATGCCTCGCGGTTCGTCGTAGTAACCGCTGTCTTGGCTGTAACCGCTGTCTGTCACCATTTACCCGCCTCCTGTTCCGATGTGGCCGACGGTACGGCGAAAGACGGAGCAAGTCCACACCCACAAGGGTGGTTGCCCGAGGGATTCCTGCCGCGTGAGGCGCTATAGCTCACTGCGTAGACGTTACGGTGCAAGAACGGGCTGACGCTCACTCGCGTCCGGGCGCGTCATGTCTGCCGCTCTGCGCTCGCTACCGAGGTGACATTGTCGCACCCTGAGGTGGCCAGGCGAGAACGCTCCCGAGCGGGCATTCGGTGCGCGGCAGCACCCGTCCTTGGGTCCTTCGGCCCTTGTTGATTCGATGCGGGCGCCGTACCGTACGCGTCGCGGGACATGCCCGTAGCAACCCCGAGGAAGGAAGTCGAACCATGGCGCTTTCCGACCAGCTGACCAAACTCGCCGCCAAAGCCAAAGAAGCTCAGGACCGAGCGGCCGCGGCGCAGACCCAGGCGAAGGCCGATCTCGAACTGGCCGTCAAGAATGCACCGCGAGTCGGCCCAGACAAACGCCGACCAGCTCCGCAAGGACGCCGAGACCGACAAGGACGTTCTGTCGGCGTGGTGGGACGACATGCAGCGAACGTGGAACGAGCACATCGCGACGGTGCGCAAGAATCTCGATCAAAAGAAGGCCGAACTCGATGCGAAAACCGCGGAACGACGGGCGTCTAGCGCCGAGGAAGACGCCGCGTTCGCGGTCGATTACGCGTACGCAACGGTCCAGGAAGCCGAGTATGCCGTGCTGGACGCCATCCTCGCCCGGAAGGAAGCCGACGGCTTGGCCACGGCCGCGCCTTCGTCCTGAGGAAAACGTGTGATGTCGGCGTCGACGCCGTGGAAGCTCGCTGTCATCGGTGGCGTGGGAACTGTCGCCGATTCGGATTGACGGCCTCGGAGGTTTAGGAGGTGAGCGTTGCCTAGGAACATTTTGCGGATCGCCCTACTGGTGGCAGCAGGCTTGCTCGCGTTGGCGGCCACCAAGTTGCGTGAGAAGAAGGAGGCCGCAGACCTGACCACTACGCAGATCGAGGACACGATCGCGGCACTGGACCCGGTGACCCGTGCCGCAGTCATCGCCCGGCTGACGGCCGACGCGGGACACCAGGTCAAGGAGCGGGTCAAGCGCTGACGTGACTTGCACTTCATCGCAAAACTTCAGGTAAGGGCGACAAGGGGTCGCGCCACTGAAGCGCAGGCTCGCACGCCGCCAACCCCGCGCCCTTAGCGGACACCGAGCGGATCTTTCGTCCTGAGGGGCGATCCGAAGTTCGCGCGCTCGCCGCCGCGCCAGAACTGCCGATCGGCGCCCGTGGGTGGACTCGGATTGCGTGCCGGCAAACCCGTCGATCACATCCAGGCCGCTCCAGCGACTCTACGAAGAACACCTGCAGCGTGTCCACGCGCGCCGGGTCATCGAAACGTCGGGAGCCACGACGTCGGCGAACGATCTGACACGCCCTGAACCAGCCGACAAAGGGACATGGCGAAAAGGTGGCACGGTGTGGCACCCGTGTGGCAAGCCAGCACTCTCACGACGAAGTCCTGGCCAAGCGCAACGCTGCGACCAGTGCTTTCGTGGTGGCCGGGACCGGCGTCGATCCGGTGCCGCCGCGCTTTTCAGACGATGGATCGAGACCACTGCTGGGCCTGGGGCGGAGGTACACGCGCGGAGGTACGGCGTCGTGACCTTCGCATGACCTTACGAATCGGTATATGCCGACATCCGTCGGCATCGACCAACACAGAAAAGGAGCGTTGACCAGCGCTTTCGCGATTTTGAGCTGCTCGTACGCCTGCCTTGGTCTGCTTTGCAAGCAGGGGGTCGTGGGTTCGAGTCCCATCGTCTCCACGCACAGAGTCGCAGGTCAGGCGGAGTGGGGCGCGCCGACCGGGTGCGGATCGACCGTCGAGCGGGCAACCGTCCACGGACGTGCGGGAGAAGCGGGTACGACGGTCTCCATGAGCGAGCGGTGGATACGGCTCGTGCGGTACGGCGCCCGCATCGTGAGCACCTCACCGAGAAGGTGCCGCCGGACCATGGCGTCGGGCTCGTTGTACCCGACCATGGCGCGCAGTGAGGTCGTCCCCGAGTAGCGGGGGTTGATCTCGAAGATCTGAACGACTCCGTCGACGAGGCGGCACTGGATGTTCACCGGTCCGCGCACACCGAGCGCGGCCGCGACGGCTTCGCATTGGGTCCGCACCTCTTCGAACCCGCCGACCGAACCCTGGCTGAACCCGGAGCTCAACACCAGCGTCGGCCCGAGGTCGCTGCGCGACGTCCGGTTGGGGACGCGCAGCCGGACGTTCAACACGCTGTGGAGCTCTCGGCGGATCGCGATGGAGTTGACGAACTGCCCATCGAGGTCGTGCAGGACTCCGACGGTGAACTCGGCGTCAGGCCGGCCGACATACTCCTGCACCATCATCCCCGTGGCGCCGTCGGTCATGAGCTCGGCCAGGCACTCGAGCTCGCGTGGCGTCTGCGCGATGTAGCAGTCGACCGATCCGCCGCCGCCGACCGCGGGCTTCACCACGACCGGGTACCAGTCGATCTCGTCGATCACGTCACGTGAGATCCGGGCGAAGCGCGGATGCGCGAACCGGTGATCGTCCAGGAAGGCTGCGGTCCTCAGCTTGTCCATCCCGATGTCGATCACCTCTCGCGGTGCGATCGGCAGCAAGATCCCGGCCTCGGCCACCTGGGCTCGGTGGTCGCTCAGGAACCTGAGCTCCGGCTCACTCCCGGGAAAGAGCACCTGCACGCCACACGCGTCGGCGATCGTCAGCAGGGCCTCGAGGTAGACCGGGTCGGCAGCGCACGGCACGACATACGCCTCGTCAACGTGTTCGAAGTTCACACATTGCTCCGACATGTCGACTCCGACGATTCGGTAGCCGCCGGCGATCCTCAAAGCCTTGAGGATCTGTTCGCCCACGCTCACGCCGCCGATTGCCGTGATCATCGCGGTGGCCCGAGGTGATCCCGGGACTGCAGGCTCAGACATCGACGACCTCCCCGACATAGCTCGGTGCTCTCCTGGCGAGCACTTCGTCGACCATCTCGTGGAACGGACCGCACCGACGACGCGCGCGAGCAACGGCGTCGCGGATGTCGTAGCGCAGGATGCGGGCTGTCCCCGTCCGTTCGTCGAAGACGCAACAGGCGCCGAGTGTGCCGACATCGCGTGGTAAGCCACAGCTTCCGACGTTGACGAACGTGGTGGATCCGCAGCGGCGCACGAAGGGCCGATGAGTGTTCCCCATGAAGACGGTCGCATCTCTGAGTTCGGGCCGCGCCGCGACACGATCGAGATCGCTGTCGGGATACACATAGCCAAACGTCGGGTCGGCGGGGCTCCCGTGGACCAGCACTGCCCGGGTGTTCCCGAGCCGGAGCTCGCGAGACACGGGCCAGCGAGCCACTGACTCGAGGAGCGGGGGTGCCATCGCAGTGGCCGTCGACCGGAGCTGGTAGACGTCGTCGTGCGGAATCGTCGACCCGGTGGCGAGCAACATCGCCTCGTGATTGCCGCGGATTGACGGTATTCCCTCGGCGAGAACGGCTTCGACCACGGACGGACCCGGCAGGTACCCGACTGCGTCGCCGAGGAAGTAGATCGCATCCACGGCGAACCGCCGGAGCACGCCGAGGCCGAGCTCGAAGGCCTCCACGTTGCCATGCGCGTCCGAGAGGAAGCCCACTCGCATGATTTCCTGCCTTGTGCGCACGCGGTCGTCCGCACCCAACGACGAGGCGCGGGACTTCGGCTGAGATACACGTACGAAGCGGTGCGCGCTCGGTTTCTCGGATGGAGCTCGGCTCCCGCGGCACTGGAGAGCGAGACGCGAGTGTGGCGGAAAGGCATGCACTGGTCGACAACGCTCGCCCGCGCACGCTCCGCCAATTCAGGGCACGTCGCAACGAACGGTTTCTGCGCCGCAAGCGAGCGCAGATCGCCGGTACCGGGCGCCCTTCGCTCGAGCGGTCTGGCTCGAGTGTTGTTCCGAGAGCTTTGATCAGGCCCGACGATCGGGTGTTTGCCCAGGTGAGCGGTCTGCCCGGTTTGGCGTTCGCAACACAGGCCGAGGACTCAGCGAATCCGAGAGCACCTGGCGCTCGCTGACGACCGGCGCTGGTCCCGACCGCTTGATCGTGGTAGGGATGGTTGTGGTGGTCGACGGCACCGCGAACGATGGGATCGCTGGGCAGTGGTTGCTCTCGTCCGATTCGCACGTCATCGAACCTCCTGATCTCTGGGCCGGTCGTGGGGGTCCATTGGCCGACCGCATGCCACGCGTGGTGTCGGCGGACGACGGCGAGTGGTGGATCGTCGACGGCTACAAGACGATGTCGTTCCTCGGTATCCAGACGGGCGACCGCTTCGATGGCGATCCCGACCGGCTGCGCACGTCGGGCACGTTCGCCGAGGTACGGCCGGCTGCGTACGACCCTCGGCAGTACATCGACGAGAACGAGCGCGACGGCGTGTGGGGTTCGGTGCTGTATCCCAGCCAGGGACTCGTGCTCTACGAGGTGCCGGTGACCGACGTGGTCACTGCCGCCATGAAGGCGTACAACGACTGGCTCGCCGACTTCTGTCACGAGGACGCCGCACGGCTCAAGGGCGTCGCGATGATCAACGTCGACGACATCCACGACGCGGTTGCCGAGTTGCAACGGTGTCGCGAGCTCGGGCTTGCCGGCGCGTTGATCAGCGTCGCGCCGCCGGCGTGGCAGCCGTACCGGTCGCGTGACTACGACCCGTTCTGGGCCGCGGCACAGGATCTCGAGATGCCCTTGTCGCTGCACGTCGCGACCGACCGCGCCGACCCGAGAGTCGGGGCGCCCGCGTTCCGCCTGGACGTGAAGCAGGTTCCACCGTCGGTGTTCGTGAATCCCGACGCGCAGGTTCGCCACTCGCTCGCCGACCTCATCTTCTCGGGGGTCTTCGAGCGGTTTCCCGGCCTCCAGGTCGGGTCGGTCGAGCACGAACTGGGGTGGATCCCGTTCTTCCTCGATCGTCTCGACTACACGTACACCGATCGCCCCCGGCGAGGGCCGGAGTGGATGCGATTCGCCGATCCCGACATGCTCCCGAGCGACTTCTTCCGTCGCAACGTCTTCGCGTCGTTCCAGCAGGATCCGAACGCGTTGCGTCTGATCGACGTGCTCGGCGAGGACACTCCTGCGTGGGGGAGCGACTATCCCCACACCGAGTCGACGTTCCCGCGCAGCCGGGAGATCGTGGGTGGGCTGGTTGCCGGGCTCCCGCGCCGCGCGGCGGTGCGGGTCACGGCGACGAACTGCGCGCGGCTGTACGGGTTCGACGTCCCGGCGCTCACGCCCGCGTGAGTGCCGACGTCGACCTCGCCGTACGCGGCGGCACGGTCGTCGACGGCACCGGCCGGGCCGGGTTCCTCGCCGACGTCGGCATCTCGGGTGGCCGGATCGTCAGCATCGGCGCGCGCGTTCACGGTGCGGACGAGATCGACGCGACCGGACGTCTGGTCGTGCCCGGCTTCGTCGACGTGCACACGCACTACGACGCACAGGCGTTGTGGGACCCCGACCTGTCGCCTTCGGGGTGGCAGGGCGTCACGAGCGTGGTCGCCGGCAACTGCGGCTTCAGCCTCGCGCCGGTGCGCGAAACCGGGCGCGACCTGCTGCTCCGGACGCTCGAGACCGTCGAGGACATGCGTCTTGCGACCATGCAGGCAGGCATCGACTGGGACTTCGAGACGTATCCCGAGTATCTCGGTGCCGTTGCCAGGCGAAAGCCGACGATCAACTTTGGTGGGTACGTCGGCCACACCGCGGTGCGCGTCTACGTCATGGGGCCCGAGGCGTCGGAACGTCGCGCCACCGATTCCGAGATCGACGCCATGCGTGCGGTCGTCGCCGACGCGCTCCGTGGGGGTGCGCTCGGGTTCTCGACTGACCGCGCCGGGTTCATCGCCGGTGCCGACGGCAGGCCGGTGCCGTCGATGGTCGCGTCGCAGGGTGAGGTGGAAGCGCTCATGCGCGTCACCGCCGAGGTCGGACGCGGCATCGTGCACGTCGCGCCGGGCGACGACTACGACTGGTTGTACGACTTCCAACCCACGTTGGGCCGAGTCGTCAACTGGTCGTCGGTCCTCGCCTATCCGGAGGGGTCGACGACGCGCGCGTCGTATCGCCGGAAGCTGGCCGACCATGCCGCCGGCCGTCGACGCGGTGCGGACGTCTGGGCGCAGGTGACGTGCCGCCCGATCAGCCAACTGGTGACGCTGCGGGATCCGGCTCCGTTCTCGTCGGTGCCGGCGTTCGGTGAGGTGCTCGCGGCGACGCCCGACCGACGGCGCGAGCTCTACGCCGACCCGGCCTGGCGGGAGCGCGCCGAGCGCGACCTGGAGGCGTCCTCGATCCCGCTGCGGTGGGACGTGTTCACGGTTGCCGAGACGGTGGCGCAGCCTGCGCTCATCGGGCAGTCCGTGGCTGCGATCGCGGCGCGGGCCTCTCGCTCTCCGTTCGCGACGATGTGCGACCTCGCGCTGAACGACGACCTCGCGACGCGATTCGCGATCACCTTCGCCAACGACGATCCCACGGCGATCTGCGAATTGCTCGTCGGCGACGGCTGCATCATGGGCCTGTCCGATGCGGGCGCCCACATCAGCCAGATCTGTGATGCGACCATGCCGGTCGACTTCCTCGCCCATTGGGTGCGCGACCGCGGCGTGATGCCGCTCGAGCGAGGTATCCGCAAGCTCACCGGCGAGCTCGCCGACGTGATCGGACTCGACCGCGGCTACCTCCGTGTCGGACAGCCGGCCGACGTCGTCGTCCTCGACTACGAACGTCTCGATTCCGGACCGGTCCGCCGCGTCTTCGACATGCCCGCCGACGGCGAGCGTCTCGTTGCCGACGCGCCGGTGGGCATCGAGGCGATCACCGTGAACGGCGTGCCGATACGTCGGGACGGTGCGGCGGTCACCCTCGCCGGCGACGAGCGACCGGGCCAGATCCTTCGCTCCTGACCACTGATCGGAAGCTCGCGGCTGCTCGTGGACCGCGCCGTCGACCTACCGAAGGAGCTCGGCGGCCCGCTCGCCGATGGCGATGGCGCTCAGGTTGGTGGGCGCCCGGACGACGGTCGGCATCACGGACGCGTCGACCACATGGAGCGCGTCCACGCCGTGAACCTGGAGACGACCGTCGACCACGGCCCCATCGTCGGGGTCGGTGCCCATGCGGCAGGTGCCGGAAGCGTGGTACCACCCGCCGACCGTCGACTTGATGTAGCTCTCGAGGGCGTCGCGGTCGTCCGCGCTCGATGGTGCCAGCAACCCGATGCCCGCGTACGACGCGGTGAACGCGCCATGCCCCGCCAGGCTCATGACGAGCTGGAGGCCCTCGACGAGTCGCGGGAGGTCGCCGGGGTCGGTCAGCATCCGGAAGTCGACCTGCGGCCTCACGCCGGGATCGGTGGTGCGCAGCCGCACTGTGCCTCGGGACAACGGGTCGTGCACACCGACGACGAGCGCGCTGGTCGACCGCACGCCGAGGGCGCTCTGCATGTCGGGGAACTCCGTCAGGTCCCAAGGGCTCCACATGCTGAGCCACATGTCGTCTTCGGCGGTCCCGAGCGACGACGAGTAGCGCGCCCCGAGCTGACACACGCGAGCGTCCGGCGAGGAGAGCTCGTCGCGCGGCACGAGGAACACCGCGGTGCCTTGGTGATCCATCAGGTTCTCGCCGACGCCCGGGAGGTCGATCATGCAGTCACCACCGACCTCAGCGAGGTGGCGAGCAGGGCCGATCCCGGACCGCAACAGCAGCGTCGGCGACTGGAGCGCCCCCGCCGAGAGGATCACACGGGAGCCGCGTACCTGTTGCCGCGCTCCGTCGTGCGGGTACTCGACCCCGATCGCGCGGCCCTGCTCGAGCAGAACCCGGGTCACCTCGGTGCCGGGCCAGATCGCCAGGTTCCCTCGCTGCGCCGTGAGTGGCAGGTAGGTCAGCGCAGTCGACATGCGGACGTCGTCGCGCCGGTTCATGGGCATCGAGCCGATGCCCGACGCGCCCGGGGCGTTGAGGTCGTCGACCCAGGGGATCTCGTGGTCCATGACCGCGGCGCGAAACGCCTGCTGGTCCGGCAGGAGCTCCTCCGGGCGCCAGCGCACGACAGGAACCGGGCCGTCGGTCCCATGCGCCGCGCCGCCGAAGTCCTGGTCGGATTCCAGGCGGCACAAGACGCGCAGCAGGTTCGACCACGACCAGTCCTCGCCCGCGACCGCAGCCCAGCGCTCGTAGTCGTCGGGAACACCGCGGACGGCGAACGCACCGTTCACCGCCGACCCGCCGCCCATCTTCCGTCCCTGCGGGTAGTTGAGCGGGGCGCCGCCAGCGATGTACGAGGCATCGATCGCCCAGTCGGTGAGCGTCGCCGCGAAGCGCATCTGGTCGCCGAGCCGGTCGGCATCCGCGATCCCGGGATCGGGCCCCGCCTCGATCAGCAGAACCTGCCGGTCCTCGTCCTCGGTCAGCCGGGTCGCGAGCGCGAGACCGGCCGAGCCGCCTCCCACGATGATGTCGTCGTATTCGCCCAAGCAGTCCTCGCGTCCGACGCCCATGCCGCCCGGCACTCTGTGGGGATCGTACCGAACGGTCCGATCACCGCGCTCCGACCGTGCTTCATTGCGGCCAGCGGTTGGCCGCTTTCCTTCGTAGGGTCGGTGCGACGAACCCGAATGCAGAGGAGGACGGTCGTGCCCGAACGAGACGGATACATCCCAGGCGTCCCTTGTTGGATCGACACCAACCAGCCCGACCCGGAAGCGGCCCTTCCCTTCTACCGCGGCCTCTTCGGTTGGGAATTCGAAGACGTGATGCCCGAAGGATCGCCGGGCGCGTACATCATCGGCCGGATCCGGGACGGCGACGTGGCCGCGGTGGCGTCGATGCCCGAAGGCGCGCCACCGTTGGCGATGTGGAACACCTATGTCTGGGTCGACAGTGCCGACGAGACGGCAGCCAGAGCCCGCGCGGCCGGCGGCACGGTGCTCTCGGAGCCCTTCGACGTGCTCGACGCCGGGAGGATGGCAGTCGTCGCCGACCCCGAGGGTGCGGTGTTCTGCGTCTGGCAGGCCAAGAACCACCGCGGTGCGAAGGTCGTCAACGAACACGGCTCGTTGAACTTCAACGGCCTCGCCACCCGCGACCCCGAAGCGGCCAAGGCGTTCTACGGCGCCGTGTTCGGTTGGGAGACGCTGGAGTTGCCCGCAGGTGTCATGTGGACGCTTCCCGGCTACGGAGATCACCTCGAGGAGAGCACGCCTGGCCTCCGCGACCAGATGGCGCAGATGGGCGCGCCCGCAGGCTTCATCGACGTCGTCGCCGCGCTCGATCCGATCGCACCCGACGACTCCGAGACGCCGGCGCACTGGAGCGTCACCTTCGCGGTCGACGACGCTGACACGACAGCCACGAAGGCACGCGAGCTCGGCGGTGAGGTCGTCGCCGGACCCGTCGATGCCCCGTGGACCAGGACCGCGGTCATCAAGGACCCGCAGGGAGCGACCTTCCACGCCAGCCAATTCGTCCCGGAGAACCGCGACCTCGAAGCCTGAGGAGTTCGCGCACTCACCCGTCACGAGGGGGCGATGAGTTTCGCCCGGCCGTGCCGTCAGAAGGGCAGGATCAAGAAGGCATGACCTACGCGACGGGAGAACCCGATGGCCACGATCACAGCCAGCATGTTCACGGCGCTCGACGGCGTTGTCGACCCCGGCGTGGGCAACTGGCACTTTCCGTACTTCAACGAGGAGATGGGGAAAGCCGTCGACGGGACGCACGACGCCGACGTGATGCTGTTCGGCCGTGTCACCTACGACAGCTTCGCGGGAGCGTGGCCCGAACGGGAGGCTGCCGGAGAGGCGGATGCCGCGATGGCCAAGCGGCTGGGCGACGTACGCAAGATCGTCGTGTCACGGAGCCCACAGGAGTTCGCCTGGCGCAATTCGGAGCAGCTGGAGGGTGATCTCGTCGAGGCCGTCACCGCGCTCAAGAACGACCCGGCGATCAGGCGGATCGCGTTGAGCGGGTCGGTGTCGGTCGTGCGGCAGCTCCTCGACGCAGGCCTGCTCGATGAGCTGCATCTGTTCGTCCACCCGGCAACCGCCGGGTCGGGGCTGAAGCTGTTCGCGGAGGGTGACCCCGCTCGACAACTCACGCTGATCTCGTCGCAACCATTCAGTACGGGCGTGCTGTACCTCGTGTACGGGCCGGACCCGAATCCGCCCACGGGGTCGTACGACGAGGCGAAGGAGACGCTGCCGCAGGAGTAGGCGTGCGGATCTGTCGGTGCGGTCCGTGCAACAGTCTCTGCGGCCGGCCCGGCGAAGTGCGCCGTTCGCCGGCGGGAGGTGTCCGGCGATGGAGCAGCGTGACCCGAAGTATCCGCCCGGCGACGAGGTCGCGGCGGCGGTTGTCCGACGCGGCATCCGGGTAGATAGGTGAGTGACTCACACACCTACCGAGAGGAGCCACCATGGCCACCCATGCCGAGGGAACCCTGGAGATCACCAGCTGGGACGAGCAACCGTTCCACGAGATCGACGACGACCGGAAGCTCACGACCACGAAGGTCACCCAGGCCCTCCACGGCGACATCGAGGGCGAGGGCGCGGCCGACTGGCTCGCCGTCTACCGCTCCGACGGGACGGCCGACTACCTCGGCTTCCAGCGCATCGAGGGCCGCGTCGGTGACGCCGAGGGGAGCGTGGTGCTCCGGATGACCGGCGGCTACGACGGGACGGTGGCCCGCAGCGAATGGGAGGTCGTCGACGGCTCGGGCACCGGTGCGCTCGCGGGGATGAGCGGCGCGGGGATCAGCGAGGCGACCTCGGACGGGACGCCGGTCTACCGACTCGACTACGACCTGCGGTGACCGACGCCTTCGACGCCACGGCGAACCGGCTCGGGGCGCTTGCGCTGCGGATCACCGACCGGGTGCAGGACGCGGTCACCGCTGACGGCGAGCGCGCGCCGTCGGCGGCGACCGCGGTGTCGGTGATCGAACGGTTCTTCGTGGATCCGCCACGCATCGACGCGCTGCGGCGGGTGCTCGGCCTGACGTCGTCGGGGGTGGTGCGCCTCGTCGACGCGCTGGAGGCCGAGGGGCTCGTCACCCGGGGCGCGGCCGACGACGGCCGGGTGACGGTCGTCGCGCTGACCCCCGAAGGTCGGCGCCGGGCCCGGACGGTCACCGACGACCGCGCCGCGGTCCTCACCGACACGCTCGCCACGCTGACGCCCGCCGAACGGGCGCAGCTCGCGCGGTTGCTCGACAAGCTCCTGGTCGCTCTGGTGCGTGCGCCCAGCCCCGGGCCCGCGCTCTGTCGCCTCTGCGCCACCGAGGTCTGCGGGGCCGCGCGCGGAGAGCCGTGCCCGGTCACCGTCGACGCCCTCGACCTCAGGTGACCGTCAGATCCGCACGACCACGCGACCCCAGGTGCGGCGTTCGGCGAGGTCGGTGACCGCGGCGGGCACGTCGGCGAAGTCGACGCACCGGCTGACCAGTGGCCGATACCGCCCTTCGGCGACGAGCGCCTCGATGGCCGATTGCGTCTCGTCGTGGATGCGCCGCATCTCCTGGCGCGGGTACCCGCCCAGGGTGGCGCCGATCAGCGTGTGGTTGCGCACGTAGAAGTGCGGATCGTGCGCGATCAGGCCGCCGGCGTGCCCGCACAGCACGTGCCGGCCGTCGGGCACGAGGAGATCACGGAGGCGGGCGCCGGTCTCGCCCTGCACCGGATCGACCAGCACGTCGAGGCCCCGGCCGTCGGTGGCGGCCCGCACGCCTTCCACGGCGTCGACCGCGGCATGGTCGACCGCACGGGCCCCGAGCTCCTCGACCACGGCCGCCTTCTCCGCGCCACCGACCACCGCGACCACGTCGCAACCGGCGGCCACGCACAATTGGACGATCGCGGCCCCGAGGCCGCCCGCCGCACCGAGCACGCCGACGGTCTCGCCCGGCTGCACGTGCCCGCGCCGGTGCACCGCATGCCAGGCGGTGTGGGCGGGGATCATGAAGCCGGCGGCGTCTTCGTCCGACATCGAGTCCGGCACCTCGAACATGGTGGAGATGCCCACCGACACCGGCGCCAGGCTCCCGAAGGGCTGGATGCACACCGCGGCCACCCGCTTGCCGAGCAGGTCGCGCCGGGCGGGGGCGGCGTCGGTCACCACGCCCACTCCCTCCTGACCGGACACGTAGGGCATGGCGACCGGTACCGGGTAGGTGCCGCGCGCCATGGTCACGTCGGGCAGCGCCAGCGCGGCGACGGTCATGCGCAGGATCACCCAGTCGGTGAAGGGTTCGACGCCGGGGCCCACGGGCACCCAGCCGCTCATGTGCATCCCCAGCCCCGCGAGGTCGGTCGCGGTCGGTGCCGGGATCTCGTCGAGCTCCAGCACCTCCGCCGGTTCGCCGTGCCGGTGGACGCGCCACGCCTGCATCTACGTCACCGTCCTCGGGTCGATGCCGATGCCGCCGGCCGCGCTGCTCTCGTACGCGGCCAGCGCGAACCGCAGCACGTCCAGCGCGTCCTCGCCGCTCCACCACAGCGGGCCGTCGCCGGTGTGCAACCAACGCAGCCAGTGCCGGCCGGACTCGCGGAAGCTGCTGCCCCAGTCGTCGTCGAGGGCGTGGAACTGCGTGAGCTCGCCGTCGGTGTAGACCTCGAGGCTCGGCTGCTGGACGCCGCGGCCCGTGCAGCGGTTGACGCGCGCGTACCCGCGCCGGCCGGTGACCTCCCAACGCTCGTCGTTCGTGTAGTAGTCGGAGCGGAGGTACATGTCGGTGGCGAGGGTGATGTCCCACACGCCGCGGATCCCGTTCGCGTGCTCCCAGGAGATCGTCGTGGGCGCGTCCATCGCGATGCCCGGTACCACCTCGGTGCTGCCGATCCATGCCCTGACCTCGACGACCGGGCCGAACAGCCACAGCGCGGTCGCCAGCTTGTGCCATCCGTCGTCGAACACGAGGATGCCGCGACCGTTGCGCATCTGGAGGAACTGCCACTCGTAGCTGCTCATCGGGACGTCCCAGCCGCCGCGGCCGCTGCCGACCATCTTGAGGTGGTAGCCGGCGACCTCGCCGAGGGTGCCGGCCTCGACCGTCGCCTTCAGGCGCTGGAGCGGTTCGTAGAACAGGTAGTTCTCCATCACCCGCAGCACCCGGTCGTTCGCCTTCGCCGCGTCGAGCATCCGGTGCGCGTCGGCGAGGTCGTTGCACATGGGCTTCTGCAGGTTCACGTGCCAGCCGTGGCCGAGCAGGTCGACCACGCCGTCGGCGTGCAGGGGTATCGGGAGCAGTGCCTCGACCGCGTCGACCTCGATCCCGCTCACGGCCAGCTCGTCGACCGACGCGAAGGTGTGCGCGTCGGGCCACTGGCGCCCGCGTTGCGCCGCGTCGCTCCTCACTCGGGTCGACGAGCGCGACGACCTCGACGTCGGAGTTGTCGAGATACGCCCGCACGTTGAGGTCGTAGATGCGGCCGAGGCCGACGAATGCGGCGCGGACCGGCCGGTCGAAGGGCTGGAACGACGTATCGGCGTTCACGCGATCTCCTGCTGGAGCTCGAGGGTGTTGCCGGCCGGGTCGTTGATCCAGATCTGCACCACGGACTCGTTCTGGACGCCACGCTGATAGGGGATCCCGCGCGCCTCGAGCTCGGCGATGGCGGCGTCGAGGTCGGCCACCGCCACGCAGTAGTGGTTGCCGGTGGAGTCGATCGGCGTGCCCCGCGGCGGCGCCGCGACCACGTGCAGCTGTTGGTCGCCGACCGCGTGCCAGTGCCCACCGACGCCGGGGATGTCGGGCCGCGGCACGTCGTCGAGCTCGAGCAGACCGCCGTAGAAGGCGACCATGTCGTCGAGCGTCGCGTCGTGGCAGTTGACGGACACGTGGTGGAACCGGGTCACCTTCATCCTGGATCGGCCTCCAGTTGCTCCATGAACTCCAGGCGGATGCCGCCGGGCGCGGCGACGAACGCGATCCGGCGGCGGCCGAACGGTCCCTCGACGATCTCCGGGCCCCACAGCACCTCGTGGCCGGCGAGCTCGGCGTCGAGGTCGTCGGTGAACAGCGCCGGGTGCAGGAAGCCCTCCGCGGGCAACGCGACCACGTCCTCGTAGATCGCGCGCGTGAACAGCGTGATGACCAACGGCCCCATGAGCACGTCGGCGCGCTGGGCACCGTTCCATTCGATGCGGTCGCGGATCTCGCCGCCGGCGCGCTCGTAGAACGCGCACGCGGCGTCGAGATCGGACACCTTCACCGCCAGGTTGGCCATCCCGGTCACCGTCACCGGCGCAGCGTACCGACCAGCGGTGCCGATCCGCCGCTACCGTCGAGCGGTGGCGAGCGGGTCCTGGCGCCGACCGATGACGTCGCGAGACACCGACGAGGAGCACCGGGCGTCGACGCCGCTCGAGCTGCTCTTCGACCTCTGCTTCGTGGTGGCGGTGTCGCGGGCAGCCGCGCTCCTGCACCATGCGATCGCGGCAGACGATGCCGGCAGCGCGGTCGTGAGCTACGTGCTCGTCTTCTTCGCCATCTGGTGGGCGTGGATGAACTTCACGTGGTTCTCCTCCGCCTACGACAACGACGATGTGGTCTACCGCCTGCTCACGCTGGTGCAGATCACCGGGGTCCTCATCCTCGCCGCCGGCGTGCCGCGCGCCTTCGAGCACCGCGACTTCGACATCGTGTTCGTCGGCTACCTGGTGATCCGCGCCGGTCTCGTGTCCCTCTGGTTGCGGGCGGGACGCTACGACCAGGCCCGCCGCGCCACCGTGCACCGGTTCGCGGCGGGGGAGACCCTGTGCATGGTCGGGTGGGGCGGAGTGGCCCTGCTCGGCTGGCCGATCTGGGCGTTCGTCGTGCTCGGCCTCGCCGAGCTGGCGGTCCCCGTGTGGGCGGAGCTGGCGGAGAAGACACCGTGGCACCCGGCGCACATCGCGGAGCGCTACGGCCTGTTCACGATCATCGTGCTCGGCGAGACCATCCTGGCGTCGTCGGTCGCGTTCCAGGCGGTGGTCGACGACCGGAGCGGCGACACCACCGCGGTGCTCACCGCGGTCGGTGCCCTCCTCACCGTGTTCTCCATGTGGTGGCTCTACTTCGCCAAGCCGGCGGCGTCGTCGTTGGTGTCGAACAAGGTCGGGTTCCCCTGGGGCTACGGCCACTACGTGGTGTTCGCCGCCGCCGCCGCGGTCGGCGCGGGCGTGGGGGTGGTGGTCGACTCGGTCACCGGCCACGCCCACGTGTCCGACACCGGCGCCGCGGCGGCCTTCACGATCCCGGTCGTGCTCTACGTGGCGGCGGTCGTGTTCATCCAGACGCTGCTCTTCGGCGTGCACCGGCTGCGCCTCGCGGTCTCGGCGGTCGCGGTCCTGCTCGTGGCCGCCGCGACCTTCACCGGCCAGCCGGTCCTGGTCACCGGCATCGTCCTCGCCCTGCTGATCGCCGCCATGTTCCTGATCAGCGCCCGCGCCGCCGCGAGCTGAGGGCCGGCGCGGCCGCGCGGACCTCTCATCTCACCCTCACGAAGGTACGGCCATCATCGGGAGCATCGACCAGTCCACGCTCCTCCACCGCGCGCCCTCGTCGGCCCTCGTCACCCGCTTGGTGCGCTGCCTGGGCGTCTCCGTGATCACCACCGTGGTCAGCTTCACGATGCTCGCGGCGTGCACCTTGGGTCTGGGGCTCGCGGCCTGGCTCGCGAACATCGTCGCGACCGGGGTTGCCACCGTGCCCTCGTATCACCTCAACCGGCGCTGGACGTGGGGCCGGCGCGACGCCAGTCACCTCTGGCGGGAGATCATGCCGTTCTGGGTGCTCTCGTTCACCGGCCTCGTGCTGTCGACCATCGCAGTGGCACTGGCCGACGGGTGGGCCGACGGCATGCACATCACGTCGCCCACCATCCACACCGGGGTGCTGCTCACCGCGCAGCTCAGTGGCTTCGGGCTCCTGTGGATCGCGCAGTTCATCCTGCTCGACCGCGTGTTGTTCGCCGACCGCACCGCGCGAGACCCGATCACCCGGTGATCGACGACCGGTGGCGCCGACGGGCGAGCAGGCGCTCGACCCCGAGCGCGCCCAGGTAGCCGAGCGCCAGCACCACCCAGCCGCCGACCGCGTCGAGGATCCAGTGGTTGGCGGTGACGACGATGCAGAAGAAGATGCTCACCGGGTACAGGGCCCAGAGCACCTTGGCCCAGGTGCGGCGGAGGAGCGGCCACACCGCGAGGACCGACCACGTCGACCAACCCGCGTGGAGGCTGGGCATGGCCGCGAAGAGGTTGCCGTAGGCGCGGACGGCCGCGGCGGACGGCTGGCCGCCGGGCGTGAGGTGGACGCGCACCTGGGGCCCGAAGTTGAAGTAGCGCGCGGCTGCGTCGACGAATCCGAAGCGGTCGGGCATGAGCCGCGGCGGCATGAGCGGATACAGCCAGAACACCACGATGGAGATCGCGAGCATCAGCACCATCGTGTTGCGCCACCGCACGTAGCGCACCGGGGCCTTGCGGTAGAGCCATACCAGCGCGACCACCGGCATCACGAAGTGGATGGTGCCGTAGTAGATGTTCCAGAACGCCATGAACCAGTCGGCGTGCAGGAACGCGTGCTGGATCGAGTGCTCGTGGTACAGGCCGAGGAACTTCTCTGCGTCGACGATCTGCAGCGCGTGGCGGTACGCGGCCGCGCTGGTGCCCGTGGTCTTGTCGCGCAGCCAGTCGTAGACGAGGTAGATGCCCGTGCCGGCGAGCAGCTCCAGGATCCAGCCGTGGTGGATGCGCCGCGAGACGGGCCCTCCAGCCACCTCGCGCGTCTCGGTGGTGGTCACTCCGCCTTGCGCCGCACGATGAACGTGCCCATCGCGCGTGAGACGACGCCGTCGTCGGCGTCGCGGACGGTGGACTCCACGTAGGCGACCTGGCGGGTGAGCTGCACCACCTCGCCGCGCACCGCCAAGCGGTCACCGACGCGTGGCGCGCGCCGGGTCTGGTACGACACGTCGAGCGTGGCGACCCGGTCCCCGGACTGGAGTGCGCTGTTGGCGGCGAAGTTCATCGCCGCGTCGTGGATCACGCCGTACACGCCGCCGTGCACGACGCCGAACGGGTTGCCCGCCAACTCGGTCGGCGACCACGCCGCCTCGGCCCAGCCCTCGCCGTAGCGCTCGAAGGACACGCCCAGCTGCCCGAGCAGCGGCATGCCGCCGTCACCGAGCGAGCGATCGAGGTTCCGCACCGGGGGGAGGCTATCGGCGCGACCTATCGTTCCGTTGCGCGCCTGCGCCCAGGGAGATGCCCATGCCGAACGCCGTGATCGTCGACGCCATTCGAACCCCGCTCGGGCGGCGCAACGGCCGCCTCTCCGGATGGCACCCCGTCGACCTCGCCGCGCACGTGCTCGACACGCTCATGGTGCGCCACGACCTCGACCCCGCGGTGGTCGACGACGTGATCATGGGCTGCGTCTCGCAGGTCGGTGAGCAGGCGTTGAACATCGGGCGCAACGCGCTCCTCGCCGCCGGGTTCCCCGACTCGGTGCCGGGCACCACCGTCGACCGGCAGTGCGGGTCGTCGCAACAGGCCCTCCACTTCGCCGCCCAGGGCGTGATCGCGGGTGCGTACGACGTGGTGATCGCGGCGGGGGTCGAGAGCATGAGCCGGGTGCCGATGGGCTCGTCGGTGCTCGGAGCCGACCCGTTCGGTTCGCGCCTGGTGGCGCGCTATCCCGACCTCGTGCCTCAGGGCATCTCGGCCGAGCTCATCGCCGAGAAGTGGGCGCTCTCGCGCGAGGACCTCGACGAGTACGCGCTCGGTTCCCAGCAGCGGGCGGCGCAGGCCACCGCCGAGGCCCGGTTCGACCGCGAGCTGGTGCCGGTGCCGGTGAGCGTCGACGGCGCCACCACGGTGATGACCGAGGACGAGGGCATCCGTCCCGACACCACCGCGGCGCGGCTGGCGGCGCTGAAGCCCGCGTTCAAGCCCGACGGCGTGGTCACCGCCGGCAACTCGTCGCAGATCAGCGACGGTGCGGCCGCGGTCCTGATCACCAGCGAGGAGGCGGCCGCCCGCCTGGGCCTCACGCCGCGCGCCCGGGTGCGGGCCTTCGCGCTCGCCGGCGCCGACCCGATCCTGATGCTGACGGCACCGATTCCGGTCACCGGCCGGGTCCTCGAGCGCGCCGGTCTCGCCCTCGACGACGTCGACCGCATCGAGATCAACGAGGCGTTCGCCAGCGTCGTGCTCGCCTGGGCCCGCGAGATCCGTCCCGACATGGAGCGGGTGAACGTCAACGGGGGCGCCATCGCGCTCGGTCACCCGTTGGGCAGCTCGGGGGCGCGGCTCATGGCGACGTTGCTCTGCGAGCTCGAACGCAGCGGCGGGCGCACCGGCCTGCAGTTGATGTGCGAGGGCGGCGGGCTCGCCAACGCCACCGTCATCGAGCGGGTCTAGATCCCGGGCGCGTTCGCGTTCCGCCACTGCCGAGCGCGACCATGCGAGCATGGCCGCGACGATCCTCCGCATCGTGCTCGGGGTCGCCGTCGCCCTCACGATCTACGTGATCGGCGCGTCGATGCTGCGGAAGTTCCACGTCGCGCCGCCCGAGGAGCCGGATCCCGACGACATCAAGGCGGTCGACCTGCACTACCGCTGCATCGTCTGCGGCGCCGAGGTCACGATGACCGCGGCCCAGGACGAGGACCCGGAGCCACCGCGCCACTGTCGTGAGGACATGCTCCTGATCCAGTGACGTTCTCCCCAGCCTGTGGAGAAAGCTGTGTGAAGTTACAGACCTGGGGTTCGGACATTTGCCCGGAAAGGGTCGAGCGTCACCGGAAGAATGTGGACAGCACGAACCCGATGACCAGCAGCACGAGGCCGATGAGCAGGAAGTTGTTGCTGACCTCGCCGCCGGGCAGGAGCTCGAGGTAGTTGCCGGCGATCACGACGACCCCCAGCGCCAGGCAGGTGAACATCGTCACCGGGACCCAGAGGTGGCTCGACTTCACCGTCTTGGGTGCCGGCGGGGTGTAGCGCGAGCCCTTCGTGGGGCGTCGTGTCGGCGGGGCCGGCTTGGCCGACTTCCTGGTGGGCGCCACGGCGGGGACCTTAGCCAATCCCGTGCGGTCCCCGGGCCGGGGACCGGTAGCGTTCCCGACGTGCGGGTGCTCGTGATCGACAACTACGACTCGTTCGTCTACAACCTCGTGCAGTACCTGGGGGAGCTCGGCGCCGAACCGGTCGTGCACCGCAACGACGCGGTCGCGCTGGCCGAGCTGCAGGCGCTCGAGCCCGACGCGGTCCTCGTCTCGCCCGGTCCCGGCAGCCCGGACGATCCCGCCGACGTCGGCGTGTCGATCGATGCCATCCGCGCCTTCGGCGAGGCCGGCGTCCCGGTGCTCGGCGTCTGCTTCGGGCACCAGTGCATCGGCCAGATCTACGGCGGCCGCGTCGTGCGGGCACCGCAGGTGATGCACGGCAAGACGTCGCAGATCACCCACGACGGGGCCGGCGTGTTCCGGGGCGTGCCGAACCCGTTCACCGCGACCCGCTACCACTCGCTGGTGGTCGAGCGTGCGTCGGTCCCCGACGTGCTCGCGATCACGGCCGAGTCGGAGGACGGCCTGGTGATGGGCCTGCGCCATCGTGACCTACCGATCGAGGGCGTCCAGTTCCACCCCGAGTCGATCCTCACCGAAGCCGGGCACTCATTGCTCGAGAATTTCCTGGGGCCGGTGCGCACCACCTAGATGGTCGATTCCGCTGCGCCGTCCCGCCCTCCGGGCACGGCGCCGCGGCATCTCGTGCTCGATGGTCGATTCCGCTGCGCCGTCCCGCCCTCCGGGCACGGCGCCGCTGCATCTCGTGCTCGATGGTCGATTCCGCTGCGCCGTCCCGCCCTCCGGGCACGGCGCCGCGGCATCTCGTGCTCGATGGGTCGATTCCGCACTTGGCGTCAGGTTGTTGGCAGACTCGCACGCCCACGGGCGACGACCGCGAGGCCGTCCTCGACGAGGGACGCGAGCGCGTCGGCGTCGAGCTCGGCCACCGGCGCGGGCGCGGCGCGCAGCCGGGCCATCACCAGCCCCCGTCGTTGCCGGAAGCTGCCCGCGAACGCAGCCTGGCGCGGCCGCGCCTCGCCGGGGAGCGGTCCCCGCGTCGCGCACCGCCGGCGTACCGGGCAGTCCTCGCACCGCGGCGCGCGCGGCCGGCACAGAATCGCGCCGACGTCCATGAGCGCGAGGAGCCGGTCGCGGCCCCGCAAGGGCCGCCCGACCTGCACCGATGCCGCCTCGGCGGCGCGCTCGCTCAGCCGCTCGCCGGTCACCCGCTCGACCACGCGCCTCACGTTCACCTCCACCGCCGGGAGGTCAGCGTCGTCAGCCTGCGCGAGCACCGCGGCCGCGGTGTACCGGCCCACCCCGGGAAGCTCACGGAGGTCGTCCGGCCAGCCGCGCTCGGCGATCACCACCGCGGCGTCGTACAGGCGGCGGGCCCGCCGCGGGTAGCCCAGCCGCCCCCAGGCCTCGATCACCGCGCCGGGACCGGCGGCGGCCATCGCGTCCGGGGTCGGGAACCTTCGGAGGAACCCGTCGAACACGGCGGCCACCCGGGGCACCTGCGTCTGGTGGAGCATCACCTCCGACACGAGGATCGCCCATCGGTCGCGGGTCGACCGCCAGGGAAGGTCGTGGCGCCCGTGCTCGTCGTACCAGCGCGCGAGCGTCACTGACCGATCGTGAGGGCGATGGTGGAGCCCTTCTGCTGCTGCCCACCGTTCGGGGACTGGGTGATCACCTGACCCGAGCGCGTCGGGCCCGCGTTCACGAGGGTCTCCTGCAACCCGAACCCGAGGCTGTCGTGCAGGAGCGCCTCGGCGGCGGCGCGAGTCTGTCCGACGGTGCTCGGCACGGTCACCAGGTCCGGCCCGGTCGACACGAGGAGCGACACCGCGGTGTTGCGCGGCAGCGGCGTGCCGGCCGCGGGGTTGGTGCCGATCACCTTGCCGACGTCCACGCTGTCGCTCGACGTGGGTGTCGACGTCACCTGGAAGCCGGCCCCGACGAGCGTCGCCCGGGCCGTGGCCTCGTCCTGGCCGGACACGTCGGGCACCGGGATCGCGGGCTCGCGGGCGACGGCGACCGCCACCTCGGGGCTCCCGCCTGAGGGCAGCTTCGCCACCGGGGCACCGACGACCGGATACGTGCCGAGCACGGTGCCGGGTGGCTGGTCGCTGTCCTGCTCGACGAACTTCGGGACCAGGTTCGACTGCGCCAGGATTCGCGTGGCGTTGTCACGGGTCTGGCCCGCCACCGCCGGCACCTTGATGTTCGGGCCGCTCACCCGGAGCGTGATGAGCCCGCCCTTCACCAGCTTGCGTCCCTCCTCCGGGTCCTGGCCGAGCACGAGGTCGGGTGCCTGTTGGGGGGCCTCGTCGTCGGTGCGGGCGACCTTGAACCCCATCGCCTTGAGCCCGGCCTCGGCCTGACCGAACGGGAGCCCGGTGACCCGGGGGACGTCGAGCGACGGCGGTGGACTGTCGCCGCCGCCGATGTCGGACTGCACGAGCAGCACCACGATGAGCGCGATGAGCAGCGCCATGGCCATACCCACCGCGACGATGGGCCCCCAGCGGCCCTTCCGCGGCGTGGGGACCGGCGGCGGCGCGGGCGGGGGCGGGGCCGGGGCGACGACCGGTGCGGCCACGAGGGTCGACGCGACCGGCGCGGCGATCGCGGTCATGGGCGCGCCGACCAGCGGGCGGCCGCGCTCGAAGCGGAGGAGGTCGCCACGCAGGTCCTGCGCCGACTGGTACCGCTCGTCGACGTCCTTCGCCATCGCGGTGAGCACGATGCGGTCCATGGCGCCGGGCACGTCGGGTTCCACCGACGATGGCGGCGCCGGCGTCTCGCGCACGTGCTTGTACGCGACCGACACCGGGCTGGCGGCGGTGAAGGGCGCGGTGCCGGTGAGCATCTCGTAGAGCACGACGCCGAGCGCGTAGACGTCGGAGCGACCGTCGAGCGCGAAGCCCTGCGCCTGCTCGGGTGAGAAGTAGGTGGCGGTGCCGAGCACCGCGCCGGTCTTGGTGAGGGGTTCGCCCGAGTCGGCGCGCGCGATCCCGAAGTCGGTGACCTTCACCTCGCCCCGCGGTGTCACGAGCACGTTGCCGGGCTTCACGTCGCGGTGCACGACGCCGTGCGCGTGCGCGAACGACAGCGCGTCGGCGATCTCCGCGGTCAGGCGGGCGGCCTCCATCGGTGCCAGCGGCGCGAACGACTCGATGATGTCACGCAACGTCTGGCCGGGGACGTACTCCATCACGATGTAGGAAGTGCCGTCCTCCTCGCCCCAGTCGTAGACCGCCACGATGTGTGGATGGTTCAGAGCGGCGGCCGACTGCGCTTCGCGGCGGAACCGCTCGACGTTGGTGGGGTCGGACGCGAACGCGGCCGCCAGCACCTTCACCGCGACGGCGCGGTCGAGCAACCGGTCGTGTCCGAGGTACACGTCGGCCATGCCACCGTGGCCGATCGCGTCACCCAGCTCGTAGCGGTTCGCGAAGACGCGGGTGTCCGACGGCATGGTCACGGGAGGCTACTCACGGGTTCGTCGCCAGGAGATTCTGGAGCACCTGCTTGGCGATCGGTGCCGCCACCGCGCCACCGGTCGCCTCGTTGCCGAAGCTCCCGCCGTGCTCGACGATCACCGCCACCGCGTAGCGTGGCGCGTTGGCCGGCGCGAACGAGATGAACCACGCGTGCGGCGCCTCGCCCTCGACGCCGGTCTGCGCAGTACCGGTCTTGCCCGCGACCTCCACTCCGTCGATCTGCGCCGCAGTGCCGGTGCCCTGGTTCACGACCTGCACCATCATGTTGGTGAGCGTCTGCGCGGTGGTCGGCGACATGCACGTCTTCCAGTCAACGGGATCGATCGTGCGCACGACCTTCCCGTCGGAGTTCTGGATCTCCTTCACCACATGCGGCTGCTTGATCACGCCGCCGTTGGCGATGCCCGCGGCGATGAGCGCCATCTGCAGTGGAGAGGTGAACACGTCGCCCTGACCGATTCCCGCGAGCGCGAACCGGGCGCGGTCCGCGCCGACGCGCGGCCCGACGCTCTCGACTGCGTTCGGTGCCAGGTCGATCGGCGGCGCGCTGTCGATGCCGCACTCGTCCATTGCCGGCGCGAACTGGTTGCCGAGCTGGTAGCCGAGCGCCGCGAACGTCGCGTTGCACGAGATGATGAGGCTCTCCTCGAGGGTCCCGCCGCAGACCTCGTTGCCGAAGTTGCCCAGCTTCGTGCTGGTCCCGGGTATCTGGAAGCCGTCCGACTCGGGGAAGACCGGGTCGCTCGGCGTCGCGATGCCGGCTTCGATGGCCGCCTTGCTCGTGACCACCTTGAACGTCGAGCCCGGAGAGTACCGGTCGCGGTAGGCGCGCTGCAGCGCAGGCTTGTCACCACTGTTGATGGCATTGAACGCGTTCTGCACGAACTGGCTGTTGTGCACCGAGAGCCCGTTCGGGTTGAACGTGGGATTGGAGTACATGGCCAGCACCGCACCCGTCTTCACGTCGAGCGCGACCACAGAGCCGCGATCGGCGCCCAACGCGTCGGCGGCCGTCTTCTGCGCGGTCTCGGTGAGTGACAGCACCACGTTGTTCGTGACCGACTTCCCGTTGAGCAGGCCACCGATGTCTTTCAGCTGCAGGCTCGTGTCCTGGCCGGTCAGGACGTTGTCGTACGACTCCTCGACGCCCGTCGATCCCACCAGGTTGACGAACGACTGGTAGCCGGCGGTGTGCGCGAACAGTCCGACCTGCGGGTACTGGCGCATGTACTTGAAATCGCCGTCCGTGGGCACCGACCGGGCGACGATCTGTCCGTCGGCGGTGAGGATCTCGCCCCGGGCCCGGTTGTAGTCCTTGAGCTGCTTGCGCACGTTCTTCGGGTTGTTGGCGAGGTTGTTGGCGTCGACGACCTGCAGGTAGGTGAGCTGGGCGACGAGCAGCAGGATGAGCACGGTCACCGCGTAGCCCACGCGGCGGATCGACCGGTTCACCGACGCGCCGGCGGCGCGGCCGCGGCTTCACCTCCCAACGCGGTGCGGGCGGTGGCGACGGCGCCCGGCATCTCGGCGCGCGCAACGGTCTCGTCGGAGATGCGCAACAACAAGGCGATGATCACGAAGTTGGCGATCAACGACGAGCCGCCGTACGAGATGAACGGCAGCGTCACGCCGGTCAGCGGGATCACGCGGATGACGCCGCCCATGATCACGAACGTCTGCACGCCGACGATGGTGGTGAGGCCGGCGGCGAACAGCTTCGAGAACGGGCGGTCGGCCTGGATGGCGATGCGGAACCCACTGCCGACGAGCAGCAGGAACAGGATGCACACCGCGACCGTCCCGAGCAGGCCGAGCTCCTCGCCGATGGCCGACAGCACGAAGTCGGTGGACGCGTTCGGGATCTTCTGCGGGCTGCCGAGGCCGAGGCCGGTCCCCGCGAACCCTCCGGAGCCCAATGCGAACAACGACTGCACGAGCTGGAAGCCGGTCGTCTGCGACACCGACCACGGGTCGATCCAGGAGCTCACGCGCTCCTGCACGTGGCCGAAGAGCTGGTACGCGACGAAGGCACCGGCGAGGAACATGCCGAGGGCGACGACGAGGTACGACCAGCGTTCGGTGGCGATGTAGAGCATCGCCGCGAAGACCGCGAAGAAGAGGAGCGACGACCCGAGGTCCTTCTCCCGCACCATGACGAGGATCGAGAACGCCCACGCGAGCGCGAGGGGGCCGAGGTGCTTCGGATCGGGGAGGCTGATCCGCCCGAAGTGCCGGGTGCCGGCGCTGAGGAGCTCGCGTTTGTCGACGAGGTACGCGGCGAAGAACACCACGAGCAGCACCTTGGCCGCCTCACCGGGCTGGAAGTTGATCGGCCCCAACCGCACCCACAGCCGGGCTCCGTTGATCTCGCTGCCGATCCCCGGCAGCGAGGGCAGCAGCAACGCGGCGATGCCGAGCAGCAGGAACGTGTACTTGTACCGCTCGAGCGTGCGGATGTTGCGCACGACGATGAGCGTGACCACGAACGCGGCGATGCCGACCGCGGTCCAGATCGCCTGCACGCGGGCGAGGTCGCGGTCGAGCCGCGAGATGGTGATGTAGCCGATCCCGTTGAGGAGGAACGCGATCGGCAGCAGCGTCGGGTCGGCGCGGGGCGCGAACCGTCGGACCGCCAGGTGCGCGACCACGTACAGGCCGAGGACGGCGAGGAGGAACACCCAGAGGTCGGCGGGGATGTCGGGGCGGTCGGCGAGCAGGAGCAGCACGTAGCCGGCGGCGGTCACGACGACCGCGAGCAGGCCGAGCCCCAGCTCGCGGCTGCGCCGGCGACGGGCGGTGGGTGACTTCACGGCGCCGCCGGCGCCAGGCTCGTCGGCGTGGTCGGCGGGGCGCTCGTGGTGGCACCCGGCACCGTCGTGGTCGGCGGCGTCGTGGTCGTGGTCGTGGTGGTGGTGTTGGCGCGGATGCGGGCGACGAAGGCGTTGGCGTCGTCGAGCGACGAGAACTTCTCCCGGTCCTTCACCGCGGCGAGGTCGGCGGGCCGGAGCTGATCGGCGGCGATCGCGGTGCGCCGCGCGATGGTCGGGTCCCACCCGGCGAGACCGCCGGGCACCCCCTTGAACACGGTGACGCGGCCCTGGTGCAGGTCGACGTAGTAGCTCCGCCGCGCGTACCAGCCGACCGCGCCCACGGCGACACCGAGCACGACGACGATCGGGAGCGCCCACAGCAGCACCCGGCCGACGCCGCGGGCACCGCGCCTCCGCCGTTCTCCCGGCTCCGGTGGGGGTTGTTCCTCCTCGACGACCGTCGCCTCGATCGGCTCGACCGACTCGGGGACCGCGCGCAACGGGGGGTCATCCGTGACCGCGACGACGACCGCGGTGATGTTGTCCTCGCCCCCGGCGACGTTGGCGGCGTCGATGAGCGCGGCCGCCGCGCGCGCCGGGTCCTCCTCCCGGCGCAGGGTGGCGGCGATGGTCTCGGCCTGGACCATGCCGGTGAGGCCGTCGGAGCAGAGCAGCAGGCGGTCGCCGGGTGCGAGCTCCACCGGGTACACGTCGACCTCGACCGACGCGTCGACGCCGAGCGCGCGCGTGATGATCGAGCGCTGCGGGTGGACCGCGGCCTCGTCGGCGGTGAGGCGACCCTCGCGCACGAGCTCCTCGACCAGGCTGTGGTCGACGGTCACCTGGCGGAGCTCGCCGTCGTGCAGGAGGTAGGCGCGTGAATCGCCGACGTGGCCGACCAGGACGGTGCCGCCGGTCACGAGCGTCGCCGCGGTGAGCGTGGTGCCCATGCCGCGGAGCTCTTCGTCGGTGAGCGACTTGGTGAAGACGGCCTCGTTGGCGTCCTGCATCGACTCGCGCAACGGGCGCCCGTGGGTGATGGCGGCGCGCAGCGCCTCGAGCGCGGTGGCACTCGCGACCTCGCCCGCGCGGTGCCCGCCCATGCCATCGGCGACGGCCACGAGACCCATCGCGTCGTCGACGAGGTAGGCGTCCTCGTTTCCCTCCCGCACCCGGCCGACGTCGGTGGCGGCCCCCGTGATCAGTCTCATTGCATCCGTTTCATGAGCCGCGCGTCACCGCACGGCCTCGGCGACGGTCTGCCCGAACTGCACGTGGTCGCCCCGCCGCAACGGCGCGGCGTAGGTGAGCGGTTCGCCGTTGAGCAGCGTGCCGTTGCGCGAGCCGAGATCCTCCACGTAGACGGTGCCGTCACGCCGGAACACGCGTGCGTGCACGGTGGACACGAAGGAGTCGTCGGCGAGCACGATGCCGCACCCCCCGCCGCGGCCGACGGTGATCTCGTCGGCGAGCGGGTAGCTCTCGCCCTGGCGCGCCGGCGGCTCCAGGATGCGGAGGTGCCCGGGGCCCCGCCCCTTGGCCGGCTTGGCCGGGCTCGCCGCGCCGGCCGGCGCGGCGCGGGGCACGGCCGCCGCCTGCAGTGGTGCCGGTGCGGGGGCGCGCATCTCCTTCACCACGACCCGCACCACCCGGAACAGGAACAGGTAGAGCAGCGCCAGGAAGCAGAACTTCAGGATGGTGAGTACGGATTCGGGCACTACGAGGCCTCGAAGCGCATCACGGTTGCGCCGACCGAGATCTCGTCGCCGTCGTGGAGGACCCGCTCGCGGACCGCGGTGCCGTTGACCAGGGTGCCGTTCATCGAGCCGAGGTCGGCGATGACGAACCCGTCGGCACTCGGGCGGATCTCGGCGTGGCGCCGGGACGCGCGCGGGTCGGCCAGGTTGACGGTGCAGTCGGCGTTCCGACCCAGCGTGGTGGTGTGCTCACCCAGGCCGACCCGACGGCCGTCGGGCAGCACCAGCGACCCGACGTGGCCGCCGGCGCCCTCGGCGATCTCGGCGACGACGTCGTAGTCACCGGTCTTGAGCGTGTCGTCGGGCACCAGCGTGAGGGTCACCGGGCCCACGAACTGGTACCCCTCGTCGCGGGCGTGCTGGCGCGCGGCCTCGGCCAGCTCGCGGGCGAGGGCCTCGGCGAAGGAGCTGAACCGTTCGAAGTCGGTGGGGGAGAGATAGACGCCGATGTTGTTGGGCGCCACCGGTCTTCCGTTGACCCCCAACGTGCGACCGTCGTCGAGCACGCGGGTCACCCGGTGACCGATCTCGACGGGCTGGAGTCCACTGCGGAAGGCCTTGTTGAACGTGCCCTCCACCAGCCGCTCGAGCCGACGCTCGAACCCCTGGAGTCCCACGGGGGAGAGTGTACCGATCACCCCTGCTGGTCCTGGGTGCACGCGGCTACCCTGTCGCACTCCGGGCGAGTGGCGGAATTGGCAGACGCGCAGGCTTCAGGTGCCTGTGTCCGCAAGGACGTGGGGGTTCAAGTCCCCCCTCGCCCACCGGTCTCCGCGCCGTCGCGCCACACCGGCCGATCGCACGCGGAATTGGCCGTCGGCGAACGATGTCGCGCAAGATCAGCGGCATGCGATCACTGCCCGCGACCGGACCATCGATCGAGGAGTCGACGCCCGGCGACTACTCGCTGCCGCACCCGGCGCCCGGCGCGCCGAACGTGGTGCTGATCGTGCTCGACGACCTGGGCTTCGGCCAACTGGGGTGCTTCGGCTCCGGCATCTCCACGCCCGCGATGGACGGGCTGGCCGCCAACGGCCTGCGGTACAACCACTTCCACGTCACCAGCCTCTGCTCGCCGACCCGCGCGTGCGTCATGACCGGCCGCAACCACCACGCGGTCGGCATGGGGTTCCTCACCGACCTCCCCATGGCGTTTCCCGGGTACACCGGCCGGGTGCCGAAGTCGGCCGCGCCGCTGCCGCGGGTGCTGCGCGACGAGGGGTACAACACCCTCGCGGTCGGGAAGTGGCACCTCGTGCCCGCCGGCGAGCGCTCGTCGGCGGGGCCGTTCGACCGCTGGCCGCTCGGGTTCGGCTTCGAGCGGTACTACGGCTTCCTGCAGGGTGACACCAACCACTGGGCGCCGCACCTGGTGGAGGACAACCACTACGTGGAGCAGCCGGCGGCGGCTGACGGTCGCAGCTACCACCTCACCGAGGACCTCGCCGACCGGGCCATCCGGTCGGTCACCGCGCAGCACGAGGCCGCGCCCGACCGTCCGTTCCTCCTCTACTTCGCGCTGGGCGCCATGCACGCGCCTCACCACGTCGCCGCGGAGTGGATCGAGCCGTACGCGGGCGCGTTCGACGGCGGCTGGGACCACTGGCGCGACGAGGTGTTCGCCCGGCAGCTGGCGACCGGGGTCGTCCCCGCCGGGACCGAGCTGAGCGTTCGTCCCGGGTGGATCGACGAGTGGAGCTCGCTGTCGGCTGACGCCCGGCGGATGCTGGCGCGCCAACAGGAGGTCTTCGCCGGCTTCCTGTCGCACACCGACGCGCAGATCGGACGGCTCCTCACCCAGCTCGAACGTCTGGGCGTGCTCGACGACACGCTCGTGATGCTCATCTCCGACAACGGCGCCAGCGGAGAGGGCGGCGCGCTCGGCACCTTCAACGAGCACCGCTTCACCGAGCACGTGCCCGACACCGTCGAGGGCAACCTCGCGTGGTCCGACGAGCTGGGCGGCATCCGCAGCTACCCGCACTACTCCTGGGGCTGGGCGTGGGCCGGCAACACGCCGCTGCGGCTGTGGAAGCGCTACACGTGGCTGGGCGGCACCCGCACCCCGCTGATCGTGCACTGGCCGCGTGGCTTCGCCGCGCGCGGCGAGGTGCGCGACCAATTCGTGCACGCCGTCGACCTCATGCCGACCGTCCTCGACGTGGCCGGGATCGATGCGCCGACGGTGGTCGACGGGGTCACGCAGCAGCCGTTCGACGGCGCGTCGATGCGCGCCACCTTCACCGACGCGTCGGCGCCGTCGCCACGGTCGGTGCAGTACTTCGAGATGCTCGGGTCGCGCTCGATCGTCGTCGACGGTTGGAAGGCCACCACCGACCACGTGTCGAAGGGCGTGGTCGACGAGGAGCGACTGATGGACGGCAGTCGCACGTTCACCGACGACGAGTGGGCGCTGTTCCACCTCCCCGACGACTTCTCGGAGAGCCGCGACGTGGCCGCCGACCATCCCGACGTGCTGCGCGCGCTGCAGGAGCGGTGGTCGGTGGAAGCGGGCCGCAACCAGGTGTTCCCGCTCGTCGACGAGCTCATCGGGCGGATCGCCGCGGTCGTGCCCTGGCCCAACCCGGTGCCGACACGCGCGGTGTACCGGCCCGAGGGCGGCCCGGTCCCCGACGACGCGGTGGCCCGCCTGTTCGGCGGCTTCCGGCTGGCGGCCGAGGTCGACGTGCCCGACGCCGACGCGGCCGGCGTCCTCGCCGCGATGGGTGATTGGACCGGCGGCTTCGCGTTCTTCGTGCGCGACGGGAGCCTCGTGTTCGTGCTCAACCGCGCCGGCGACGAGGGCCGCGTCGAGAGTGAGGTCGACGTACCGTCCGGTCGGCACGAGCTCGCGTGCGTGTACACGCCCGGCCTCGCGGGACCCGGTGTCGGCCTGTATCACGACGACCAACTGATCGCGCACGCGGTGCTGCCGGTCACCGCGCCGTTGGTGTTCCAGCACGGCGGCACCATGCTGACGCTGGGGCGCGATCGCGGGCTGCCGGTCGCGGCCGACTACGACCCACCCTTCGCCTGGAACGGTGTGCTCCACCAGCTCGTGATCGAGACCGGCCCCGCGATCGCGCCGTCGATCGCCGAAGCGGCCCGGGCGTTGCTGCACAGCGAGTGACGCACGGTGGTTGCCCGGCGGCTCCGGCGGGAACCACACCTCCCATGAAGGTGGTCGACCGCGCGGTCGAGCGGGCCGACGAGTGGCAGCGGCGGCACCGGGCGCCGGCGTTCATCGTCGGCGTGGTCAAGAAGTACGGCGACGACCGGGGCGGGCACCTCGCCGCCCTGATCACGTACTACGGCTTTCTCTCGCTGTTCCCGCTGCTCCTCGTGCTCGTCACCGTGCTCGGCTTCCTCTTGCACGACAACCCGTCGCTGCGCCACGACCTCCTCGACTCCGCGCTGGCCGACTTCCCGGTCATCGGTCCGCAGCTGCGCAAGAACGTCGGGGCGCTGGGCGGGAACGGGCTCGCCCTGGCGATCGGTCTCCTCGCCCTCATCTGGGGCTCATTGGGGGTGGCGCAGGCGGCGCAGCACACGATGGCGCAGGTGTGGAGCATCTCGGTGGCGCGCCGCCCGTCGTTCTTCCCTCGGTTGGCGCGTTCGGTCCTCGTCCTCGGCGTGCTCGCGCTGGCCATCGGCGCGACAACCGCTCTCGCCGCAGTGGCGACGTTGGTCCCGAGCTCGATCGTCGTCACCGTGGTCTCGACCGTGCTGCTCGTCGTGGTCAACATCGCGCTCTACTGGCTCGCGTTCCGCGTGCTGACGCCGAAGGAAGTCGCGTCGCACGACCTGTGGCCCGGCGCAGTCCTGGGCGGGGCGGCGTGGACCGCGCTCCAGGCGCTGGGCGGGTGGCTGGTGGCCCGCCAACTGCGCCACACCAGCGAGCTCTACGGCACCTTCGGCGCCGTGCTCGGCCTGCTGTTCTTCCTGTACCTCGCGGCGCAGATCGTCGTCTACGCCGCCGAGGTCAACGTGGTCTGGGCGCGCCGCCTCTTTCCGCGGTCGTTGCAACCGCCGCCGCTCACGGACGCCGACGAGCGGGTCTTCGCCGACATCGCCGGGAGCGAGGCCCGGCGACCGGAGGAGACGGTCGACGTCGACTTCGAGGAGACGAGCCCTCCGTCAGCGGTCGCCGGTCGTCGCTGACGTGCTTCCGACGGCCCGCAACACCGGTTGCGCGCGGGCCACCAGGATGCCGCGCCACCGAGACCGAGCGCCCTACCTGTGGGCATCCTGAGGAGCCCTCGGGGTGTGGTTGGTTTCTGATGTGCGCCGGGTACCGGAAAAGGTGCACAATGGAGGGTCACTTCGCACTGCTGCGTCCCGGCCCGAACCCCCGAGGACCAGTCCCGCCGGGGCGCCCCCATTTCCGGCATCAATCCAGGAACAAGGACGCATCCCCCGTCGTTCTACTCTCGACGGTCGCTCTCTCCCCCCGGGCGACCGAACTTCTACCTCTCGGGAAGGCACCGTGGCTCGAGTTCGCAACCGCACCGAACGGGACAACGAGGATCTCGTCCGTCTCTATCTGGAAGACATCGGTCGTCACCAACTGCTGACGAAGGACGACGAGGCGCGCCTCGCCCAGGACATCGAGGCCGGCAAGGCCGCGCGCGAGACCCTCGACACCGTCGACAAGGGACTCACCCGCACGGAGAAGCGTGACCTGCAGCGACTGGTGCGCAAGGGCGAAGCCGCCCAGCGCCAGTTCGTGCAGTCCAACCTCCGGCTGGTGGTCTCCATCGCCAAGCGCTACCAGGCGTCGGGCATGCCCCTGCTCGACCTGGTCCAGGAAGGCAACCTCGGCCTGATCCACGCGGTCGAGAAGTTCGACTGGCGCAAGGGCTTCAAGTTCTCGACCTACGCGACGTGGTGGATCCGCCAGGCGATCCAGCGCGGCATCGCCAACGCCGGGCGCACCATCCGGCTGCCGGTCCACGCGGCCGACAACCTGGCGCGGCTCCAGAAGGAGCGCGCCGGGCTCGAGGCGCGCCTCGGCCGTCCGGCCACGCTCGACGAGCTGGCGGCCGAGCTCGACCTCGCCCCCGAGCGGGTGAAGGAGCTGATCCCGCACCTCGCCGAGCCGGTGTCGCTCGAGACCCCGGTGGGCGAGGACGGCGAGACCGAGCTGGGTGACCTGGTCGAGGACCGCGGCGCCGAGTCGCCGTACGAGTCGGCCGCCCGGGCGATGCTGCCGGCCGAGATCGAGAAGCTCCTGGCCGTGCTCGACGAGCGTGAGCGCTACATCCTCACGCTGCGCTTCGGGCTCGACCGGGGCGAGCCCCGCACCCCCGACGAGGTCGGCCAGCTGGTCAACCTCAGCCGGGAGCGGGTGCGCCAGATCGAGGCCCGGGCCCTGGCCCGCCTCCGCCACCCGTCGGTGGAGATGGGGGCGCGGGCGCTGCTCGCCGGCTGACCCGCCGCTCGCTAACTCCCGTCCAGACCCAACTGCAGGCGTTGCGCCACCGTGCGCAGCGCCTGCATCGCGCGGTACACGCGCTGACGGGCCGCGTGCTCGGTCGTCTGGAGCCGCGCCGCCACCGCTTCGTAGTCGAGCTCCTCGACGAAGCGGAGGTGGAGCACCTCCTGGTGGCTCCGGGGCAAATCGGCGAACGCGGCGCGGGGGAGCGCGCCGGCCTCGGCCCGCAGCACCAGCGCTTCGGGCTCGAGCTCGAAGGAGATCTCGTCGGGGACGTCGGCCCACGGCTCCACCGACACGCGGGAGCGGGCCCGGGCCTGGTCGGTGGCGAGGTTGCGCACGATGCGGAGCAGGTACCACTTGGCCCGCTCCGGCTCACGCAGCCTCGCGCCGGAAGCCAGGGCGCGCACCACCGCGCTCTGGGCCAGGTCCTCGGCGTCGGCGTCGTTGCGGCTGAAGGAACGTGCGTAGCGAAAGAGGTCGGCGCGGTGCTCGACCACCAGCTCGCGGAGATCGACGATCTCCTCCGGGCCGCGCGCGCTCCCGGCGCCGCCGTCCGCCCGCCCGATCCGCCCCATCGGTGCCCGCCCTTCCCTCGATCTCCGCCCAGTCACCGAGAGTGGCGGTACCGTACATTCCGGTCGCGTAGGCAGCAATGGGTTCGCGGATCCGGGCCGGCGGTGGGGTCTACGCTCCCTCGGCGTGTCCCGTGTCCTCGTGACCCGCCAGCTGCCGGAGGGCGGGCTCGATCCCGTCGTCGCCGCCGGGTACGAGATCGTGCAGCGCGACGGCGACGAGCCCTGGCCCGCCGCCGACCTGTGCGCCGCCGCCGGTGACGTCGACGCGGTCGTCTGCGTCCTCACCGATCGCATCGACGCCGACGTCCTGCGGGCGGGCGCGCCGCGGCTGAAGGTCGTCGCCAACGTGGCCGTGGGCTACGACAACATCGACGTCGCCACCGCTTCCGAGCTCGGGATCGCGGTCTGCAACACGCCAGGGGTGCTCGACGAGACCACCGCCGATCTCGCCTTCCTCTTGCTGCTCGCGGCGGCGCGGCGGACGTCCGATGCCGAGGCCGACCTCCGCCAGGGCCGCTGGACCGGGTTCCACATCGGCGACTTCCTGGGCGTCGACGTGCACGGCGCCACGCTCGGGGTCGTCGGCTACGGCCGCATCGGCCAGGCGGTCGCGCGACGCGCGTCGGGATTCGGCATGGAGGTGCTGCACCACTCGCGCCACGACACCGGCGTGCCGGGGTGGGTGGCCGACCTCGACGATCTGTTGCCACGCGTCGACTTCGTCTCCCTCCACGTACCCCTGAACGACGAGACGCGTGGGCTGTTCGACGCCCGTCGGCTCGCGCTCATGAAGCCGTCAGCAGTCTTGGTGAACACGGCGCGCGGTCCGGTCGTCGACGAGGAGGCGCTGGCCGTCGCGCTCGAGGACGGCACGATCTTCGCTGCCGGCATCGACGTCTACGAGCACGAGCCCCACGTGCACCCGCGCCTGCTCGCGGCCCCGCACGCGGTGCTCCTGCCGCACATCGGGAGCGCCTCGGGGGCCACGCGCCGACGCATGGCGCAGCTGGCCGCCGACGGGTGCGGTCGCGGTCCTGCGCGGGGAGCGGCCCCCCAACCTGGTGGTCGCCTGAGTCACGCGGCGCGCCGGTGGCCCGGCCGCGGGGTGGTGCGAGTGGCGGAGGGAGAGGGATTTGAACCCTCGAGGGAGCTATTCACCCCCTACTCGCTTAGCAGGCGAGCACTTTCGGCCTCTCAGTCATCCCTCCGAGATCCGAGGAGTCTATTTCCCCCAGCCGACGACCATGCCCCGTGAACACGAGCGCCCGAACGACGCATGACCGGCGGGAGGCCAGCAGGTACCTTCGGAACATGGACCCGGTGGAGGCGCTGGAACGGATCGCGACGCTGCTCGAGCGCGAGCGCGCCGGTCGCTACAAGGAGGAGGCGTTCCGCAAGGCGGCCGACGCCATCCGTGGCCGCCCGCTGGACGAGCTGCGCGAGCTCGCCGCCCAGGGGCGCCTGGGCGACCTCCCCGGCATCGGCTCCAGCACCGCCCGGGTCGTCGACCAGGCGCTGGCCGGAGAGGTGCCCGAGTATCTGGCGCGCCTCGAGGCCGAGGCCGCGCCCGACTCCGGTCCCGGCGCGCCGATCCGGGCCGCGCTCCAGGGCGACCTCCACCTGCACTCCGACTGGTCCGACGGTGGGGCCACCATCGAGCAGATGGCCCGCAAGGGGGCCGAGCTCGGCCACGCGTACCTTGCGCTCACCGACCACTCGCCGTCGCTCACGGTCGCGCACGGTCTCGACGCCGAACGTCTCGAGTCGCAGCTCGAGCGGGTGGCGCGACTCAACGAGGAGCTGGCGCCGTTCCGCATCCTCACCGGGGTCGAGGTCGACATCCTGGAGGACGGCCGGCTCGACCAGGACGCCGACCTGCTGGCCGAGCTCGACGTCGTCGTGGCCAGCGTGCACTCCAAGCTCCGCATGAGTGAGCAGCCGATGACCGACCGCATGGTCGCGGCCATGGCCAACCCCAACACCGACATCCTCGGCCACTGCACCGGCCGCATGGTGTTGGGGAAGGGGCGACCGGAGTCGACGTTCGACGCCGACCTCGTGTTCGCCGCGTGCGCGCACTTCGACAAGGCGGTCGAGATCAACTGTCGGCCCGAGCGGCTCGATCCGCCGATGCGGCTGCTGGAGCAGGTCGTGGCCACCGGTTGCAAGGTGTCGATCGACAGCGACGCACACGCGGTGGGTCAGCTCGAGTGGCAACCCTACGGATGCGCGCGCGCCGCAGAGGCCGGTGTCCCCGTCGAGCGCATCGTCAACACCTGGCCCGCCGAGCAGCTGCTGGAGTGGACGGCGTCGCACAGTTCGTGAGGTCGTCGCTCGCGGGGCTCCCTGCACCCCGCGGCGATCTCGCTCCTCGTGGTCAGGTCAGCTCCCGGACGCGCCCGGTCTCCACCTCGTAGACGAACCCACGGATGTCGTCGCGGTGCAGGAGCAGCGCGGAGTCACGGAGGCGGGCGACCGACGCGCGCACGCTGGCCTCCAGGTCGTCGAACGCTCCGAGCGGGGTCCGGGGAGGGAGCCCCAGCGTGTTCGGGTCGAGCCCCTGCATGCCGCACCGGGTGTGCTGCACGACCATGACCTCGCGAGTGCCGAGCGCGCGCTGCGACACCGCGATCGAGCGTTCGGCGTCGTCGGTCACGATGCCACCCGCGTTGCGCAGGACGTGCGCGTCGCCCGGCATCAACCCCAGCGCGAGCGCGGGGTCGATGCGCGCGTCCATGCACGTGAGGAGAGCCACCGCGTGCGCCGGATGGGGTTCGAGTGACCCGTGCGCGAACGTGGTGACGAAGCGGTCGTTGTTCCGGAGGAGATCGTCGATGGCACCCACACACCCGAGTCTCGCATCCGGCCGCTCGCTCAGGTCAACGCGGCCGCGAGCGCGGCGCCGGTGGCCGCCGAGTTGAGGTAGGGCTCGGGCGCGTGGGCGCGGTGGCCGTTGTCGACCAGCACCTCCTCCACCCGATCGCCGAATCGTTCGGTGAGCGACACCTCCGCCGCCTTGTCGCCGACGGCGCGCACGTTGACCCAGCGCTGCACTGCGCCCGGCCACTGGCCGCGGCCGTCGACCAGTGGTGGGTCGAGGAGGTCGCCGAGCATCGGCGAGGCCAGGGGTGAACCCAAGGTCACGAAGGTGTGCACGTTCCACTGCGGGTGGTTGGCGAGGCCCATGTACGCCAGCACCGTGCCCAACGAGTGGGCGACCAGCGCGCAGGTGTCGTCGCTGATCAGGGGCTCGATGCGGCCGCGGATCTTGGCGCGGAGGTCGGGGTCGGTCGCCATGATCGTGACCATGTCGACGGTCCGGTCGAACGCCGCGTCGTTGGCGGCCTGGCCGAGCGCGGCGATGGCGTCGCCACCGGTGAGCCCGCTGAGCGCGTCGGCGATGCCCGCACGCGACTGCTCGAGCCGACGATCGGCCTCGGTCCCTGGCGCGCGCCGGAACAGGTCGCCGTAGAAGCACACGTCGACGTCGTCGTCGGCGAGGGCGACATCGTGGTGCCACAAGCCGTCGCGCAGCGCCGGCAACCAGCGTGCCTTCAACTCGTTCGGTCCCCACAGCTCGTTGAACGCACCGTGCACCACGACGATCCGGGCCATGGCGCCGACGCTACCGAAGTCGACCGAGCCCGCGCGGCCTTGTCACGCGCGACTGCACACGCGACGATGAGTGACGACCGCCTCGGGAGCTCGTCACTCGGAGCGCAACACCACCGCGGGCCGGGTGCGGGCAGCGAGCGCGGCCGGTGCGGCTGCGATCAGGTTGGCGATCACCAGTGCCACCACCGCAGTGAGCACAACCGCGACCGTCGGGACGACCGGGACGCTCACGATCCCGAGGTCGTCGGCGAACCGGCTCCACAACCACCGTCCCACCGCGATGCCGAGCGGGATGCCGACGACCAGCGAGACCGCCACGACAGTGGTGGCCTGACACGCGACCGTCGCGCGCACCTGACCGCGGACGAAGCCGAGTGTCTTGAGCACCGCCAGGTCGCGCCGTCGACGGCGCACCGCGCTCACCAGGATGTACGCGAGGGTTGCGATCGACACCGCGGCGAGGACCGCTCCGAGCACGTACGGCGTGCCCTCGACCCGACCGAAGTTCACGATGTCGGTCGGTTTGCCCTGGGAGATGACGGCCACGCCGTAGGCCTGGTCGCCGAGCCGCGCATTGAGGTGGTCGACGACGTCGCCGACATGGGCACCCGGTGCCAGCCGGATCAGGGCCGCCTCGGCCGCGGGGTCGAGCGTTCGTCCTTCGATGTGCTCCCACCCCGCGGTGGTCACGAACGCGCCGTCACCGAGCCGGCCGAGCACGCCGAAGAGCGGGAACACCGCGCGACCGACGATGCGCATCGGCACCGGGTTCCGGTGGGACGCGAACGGTGCCGAGGGCACCACGTCGCCGACGTGCAACCCCAACGCGCGCAGGGTCCGCGTTCCGAGCGCGATCTCGTTCCCGCCGCGCGGGCGTCGTCCTTCCAGGATGGTGGGCCCGAGCCGACCGTCGACGGTGTCGACGGCGAGACCGTCGACGCGGTGGCCGTCGAGCTCGAAGCCCACTTGCAGCCTTCCGACCGCAACTCCGGCGACGTGCCGGTCGGCGGCAAGGACCGGGACCCCGCGGGTCGGCACGGTGTCGTCGTAGGTGGTCAGCGCGACGTCCCAGGACTGCCCGTAGAGCGCGGGCGTCGCGAGCAGATGGCTCAGTCCGGCTCCGAACGTGATGGCCGCGACCAGCGTCGTCACCCCCAGGGTGACCGCGGCGAGGCTGCTGCGCACCGCCAGTGCGCTCCGGCCCCGACCCGGTTCCAATGCCATGCGCACGCCCACACCGACCGGCAACGGCGCCTTCGCCAGCGCGCTGGCCCGGCCCCAGAACGAGAGGCGGTCGGGAACCGCCTCCGACTCGACCGCGGTGCCCGCGGCACGCCACGCCGGCCACGCGGCCAGCACCACGACGAGCGCGGCGACGCCCACGGCGCCGACCACGAGGACGAACAGGTCGAGGTGGAACCCTGGCTCCGGCTCGGCGGTGCGGGCCACCCCAGTCGGGAAGAACGTCGACGCGGCCGCGGCGGTGACCACGGCGACGATTCCGCCGCCGACCCCGATCACGGCGGCGCGGCCGAGCCCGAGCGCGAACCGCCCACGCCGGCGCATGCCCAACGCCGCCAGCACCCGGGCATCGCTCTGCTCCGTGAACATCACGCGCGCCAGGAGCTGGCCGAGAATCAGCGCGCCGGCGATGGCCGCGAGCAGGGCAAGGATCCGGAGCGCGACCGCTTGCGTGTGCACCGACCGGTTCACGCCCGTGGCCAGGTCGCGCTGCACGACGAGGCTGTTGGGTGCGCCGAGCCCGTCGAGCGACCGGAGGAAGCCGTCGAGGTCGCGACTGCCGTGCTCGAGGCGCACCATCAACTGGTCGGCGCCCTCCGAGAAGTGCGCGAGGTCGTCCTTCACCGGGTACAGCGCCGGGGACGCGTGGATCAGGTACCGGCCGGTGCCCTCGATCTGCGGCGGGAACTCGCCGGGCGATGCTTCGATGCCGACGATCGTCAACCGGTTGTCCGGGACGCGCGCGAGCACCCGTGTGCGGGCGGCCAACGCCGTCGCCACCTCGTCGGGGCTCAGATCGGGAGGTGGCGCGCCCAGCACGGAGCGATCGAGCACTGGGAGGTGGTCCCCGACGTGCAGGTGGTATTGGTCGGCGAGGCTGAAGCTCACGACCGCCTCGGTGGGGTCGCGTGGGTCCGGGCGCCGCCCCTCCAGCATCTTGAACCGGTTGATCGTCGTACCGATGCGCCCGTTCTCCGGGATGAGCACGCCGACGCCCGCGCCGAAGCCGATCACGAAGTACGAGCCCGCGCGTGCGACCGCGGCGACGTGGGGCAGGGTCGCGACCCGGTCGATGTCGAGCGCGTCGCCCTGGGGGCCGAATGCATCGACGACGTTCGCCGACACCTGGACGTCGTACGCGTCCTGGGCGCGCAGGAATCGGCGGTACGAGGAGTCGGTGCGTCGAGCGCCCGCGGCCAGCGCGAGGACGGCACCGCCGGTGAGCCCGACGATCAGCGCCAGCGCCGACCACGCCCTCCATCTGCTCCGCAGCTCGATGCGGAGCCGGTACCACGTCGCCCTCACCCGCTCAGTGTGCGTCTGCGGGCTCGGCTGCAGCCAGGGGGCCTCCGCACCGGCCGCGGGTGTGCTGGCACCCGCGACTCCGAGCTCGGTTACTCGGTGTAGAAGCCGCCGTCCGGGTGGAGGATCTCGCCGGTGAAGTAGCTCGCCTCGTCGGACGCCAGGAACAGCGCGGTGTCGGCGATCTCCTGGGGCGTGCCCATGCGGCCCATCGGGATCTGCCGCTCGATGTGTCGTCGTGCTTCCTCGGGCATGAATTGCATGAGCGCGGTCATGTTGGTCTCGATGAACCCGGGGCCGATGGCGTTCACCCGGATGCCCGCGCCGACGAGCTCCCGCGCCAGCTTCTTGGTGAGCCACCACACGCCGGCCTTCGACACGCCGTACGCCAGCGATCCGGCGTCGGGATGTTTGGCCGCGATCGACGCGATGGTGATCAAACTGGCGTCCTGCGCGCAGCCGTGGTCGAGCATCGCGCCCACGCACGACTGCAAGGACTTCAGTGTGCCGGTGAGGTTGATGTCGAGCACCGACTGCCAGTCGTCGATGTCGAGGTTGACGAACCCCCGCGCCGGATCGGGTTCGTAGCGCTCGCGCATCGACTTCTGCGCCAGCTCGAGATCACCCGAGACGTAGCCGCCGGTGGCGACGCCGGCCGCGGTCACCACGACGTGCAGGCCGTCGAACTGCTCGATCGCGGTGCGGGCCATGGCATCGTTGTCGGCGCGACTCGTGACGTCGACGGACACGAACGCGGCGCGCCCGCCGCCGGCTTCGATCTGCGCCACCGTCTCGTGCCCGGGACCGTCGAGGAGGTCGGCCACCACGACCGCGGCACCCTCCTCGGCGAAGCGCACCGCGGTGGCGCGCCCGAGCCCGTTCCCGCCCCCGGTGACCACCGCGACCTTGCCCGCCAATCTTCCGTCGTTGCTCATGTCGAACCTTCCGGATCCGGTCCAGATGTCGAGGAACTGATATCACGCCCGGCTCCGGGCGCGCCCGTGCGGCCGCAGGTCGACGAGGCTCCACCGGCGACCGGACGGTACGATGATCGAATCGGTGAGCCGGGAAGTCTGGTCGGCATCCGTGCCCGACCAATTCGAGGCCGCCATGCCCGAACCCCCGTCGCCCGAACGGGTGCCCATGCAACGAATCGGTGGTGTCGTCGCGAGCCGGCTGACGAAGCGGTTCGGCGACTTCACCGCGGTGGACGCGATCGACTTCGTCGTCGAGCCGGGCACGGTGGCCGGGCTCCTCGGTCCGAACGGGGCGGGCAAGACCACCGCGATCCGCATGTTCACGACGCTCCTGCGACCCGACGGTGGGAGCGCGACGGTCGCGGGCTTCGACGTCGTCACCCAGGCGCACCAGGTGCGTTCGGTCATCTCGTTGACCGGCCAGTACACCGCGGTCGACGAGGACCTCACGGGCTCCGAGAACCTCGTCATGATCGGTGTGCTCAGCCGGCTGCCCATCCGCCGGGCGCGGGCACGCGCCGAGGAGCTCCTGGAGCGCTTCGGTCTGGAAGCGGCTTCCGACCGTCTCGTGCGCACCTACTCGGGCGGTATGCGGCGCCGCCTCGACCTGGGCGCCAGCCTCGTCGTGCCCCCGCTCGTGCTGTTCCTCGACGAGCCGACGACCGGTCTCGACCCCCCGAGTCGTCTCGAGCTGTGGGACGTGGTGCGCGACCTCCGGCGCGACGGCACGACGATCCTCTTGACGACGCAGTACCTCGAAGAGGCCGATCAGCTCGCGGACCGGATCAGCGTCATCAACTCCGGGCGCATCATCGCGGAAGGCTCCCCCGATGAGCTCAAGGCGCTCGTGGGCGGTGACGTCCTGGTGGTGAGCCTGGCGGAACGAGGGTCGGCGCCGCACGCCTGCAAGGTGCTGAGCGATGCGTTCGACCTCCATGGGCCGCGTGCACCGGCGTACGACGAGGCGGGTCAGGTGACCGTCTCGCTCGGCACGCTCGCGCTGTCACCGTTCGCGGCCGGGCGCGCGATCGAGGAAGAAGGCATTCGAGTGGCCGATGTCGGCCTGCGTCGACCGTCACTCGACGACGTGTTCCTCGCGCTCACGGGCCACCGCGCGAGCAACGGCAGCGACGACGGTGTGGCGGCGGAAGAGGAGTGAACCGATGACCATGCGCGACGTAGCGGTGCCGGTGCCGGAGACGCGTTCGATCGCCGCTCCCCGAGTCGTCTTCGACATCTGCGTACTCGCTTGGCGGAACCTCGTGAAGTTCTCGCGCAACCGCCGCCTGATGGTGCTGTCGACCATCCAGCCGGTCGCGCAGCTCGTGCTCTTCGCCTTCGTCTTCAATGGCATCGCGCACGTGCCGGGGGAGACCTATCGGGAGTTCGTGGTGCCGGCCGTGTTCATCCAGACGGTCGTGCTCGCGGCCATGCGCACCGGTGTCGCCGTGGCCGACGACCTCGACACCGGCATGATCGACCGTTTCCGCTCGCTCCCGATCGCCCGATCGGCCGTGCTCGTGGGCCGCACGGTGAGCGACACGCTGCGCCTCGCGCTCCAGACCGTGCTCCTCGTCCTCATCGCGCTCGCGATCGGGTTCCGATTCGACGAAGGCTTCGTGCAGGCGTGCGGCGTCGTCGTGACGGTCGTCGCGTTCGGGCTTGCCTTCACCGCGCTCGCCGGCTGGGTGGGCCTGTGCGTCGGCGATCCCGAGACCGCCCAGACCGCCCTCCTCGTCCCGGTGCTGCCCCTCGTCTTCGCGAGCAGCGCGTTCTCACCGGTGAACCGGCTCCCCGGGTTCCTGCAGCCCATCGCGACGTGGAATCCCGTGACGTCGGCGGTCGACCTGAGCCGATCCCTCGCGATCGGCGGACCGCTGCTCGTGCCCTTCGCTCACTTCGCGCTGTGGGTGACGGCGATCACCGTCTTGTTCACCTACCTCGGTGTGCGCCGCTACCGGCGAGCGACATCCGGGGACTAGACGCCCGACGGCACCGACCCGATAACGTCTGCTGCCGTGCTGGCCGCCGTCCGTTGGCTTCCCGACGTCCCTGTCGCACACGTCGCCATCGCCGCCGCGGTCGACGAACTCGAACCGCGCGCCGCGGAGCCCACGGCATGATCTGCTGGTCTACGGCGAGCAGATCGAGGTCACGCACCGGTCGCACCTCGATCACGTCCGTCGCCGGCTCGCCCCTGATCTGATGGGTTCGCAGCCGACGCCCGGTGCCGTTGCCGACTGAGGGGTACGGTCCGCTTCCGCTCGTCGACGGAGAGGTGGAGTCATGAGCGAGACGGCGACCCGGGCCCGACTCATCCTCAACCCCGGCACGAGCGATTCATGCGAGGTCGCGGTCCGCGACGTCATCTACGTGGGACGGGAGTGCGCGGGCGCGCCGGAGGATCAACGCCTGGTCGTCGACGACCTCAGTGTTTCCCGAAACCACCTGGAGATCCGGGTACGCGAGCGCGGCCTTGCCTACGTCGTCGACACGAGCACCAACGGAACACGCGTGAACGGCATTCGGATCGAACGGGCTGTGCCCACGACGCTCAGCTCCGGAGACCGCCTCACCGTGGGGAGTGTCGAGCTCGAGTTCCAATCGACGTCGCCTCTCGCCGACCTGCCGTTCACGTCGTTCCAGACGATTCGCAGCGTCACGAACGCCGATTTCGTCATGGTCGTCGCCGACATCGTGGGGTTCTCCACCGCCAGCCATGCGATGCCAAGCCGGTTGGTGATGGAGAGTCTCGACGTGCTTCTGGCCGAGTTCCGGACTCTGCTCACCCGTTATCGCGGCACGCTGAGCAACTATGTCGGCGACGCGTTCTTCGCCGTGTGGGAGCTCGACTCGGTGCCGAACGCGCCGGAGCTTGCGATCGAGTTCATCGTCGCAGCTGCGCAACGACTCGACGAGATCGCGCCGAGAATCGCCTTCCGCGGCGTCGACGGTCAAACGCTGCGCATGGGGTGGGGTGTCGCGCGCGGGGATGCCGCGGTGAGCTCCCTGACCGGTGTGCTGCTCGGTGTGGTCGGCGACGCCGCCAATCTGGCCTTTCGGCTCTCGGGGCTGGCCGCGCGACAGGGACGCAGCGAGGTCCTCGTGACCGAGACGTTCTACCAAGCGGCGGTGCAGCGGTTCCCGTTCGGTGAACCCGAGTCGGTCGAGGTCAAGAGCTGGCACGAGCCGGTGCAGGTACGCGGATTGCGGCTCCCGACTCCTCCCCCCTGACTGTCGGGATCGCCGAGCTCACGTCACGACAGGTCGATGGCTTCGGTGGTGGGGACGGAGTCGAGGTGGCCGGGCACGACGGCGCCGTCGATGGCGAAGAGGGTGTGACCGGTGGTGAGCACCGCGAGGCCGTGGCGCGGTGTCTTCATCGGAGGAAGGGTGGACCAGGTCTTGGTGTTGAGGTCGAGTGCCTCCACGGTGTTGAACACCGACGTGGGGCTCTCACCTCCGACGGTGACGAGTCGCGTGCCCACGATGGCGACACCGAGGCCGCCTCGGGGAGTGGGCATCTTGGGCAGTTCGTCCCAGTGGTCGTCCGTCGGGTCGTAGCGCTCGACGGCGCCGATGTTCTGGTCGGCGGAGAGCGCGCGGCCGCCGACCGCGTAGTAGTAGCGCCCGTCGGAGACGGCCCCGAGGTGATCACGAGGTGTCGGCATCGCGGCGACGTCAGTCCAGCTCGTACCGTCGAACACTTCGGTGGAGGTGACCAACTGATGGTCGGCTTGGCCTCCTGCGACGATGATCTTGTTGCCAACCACTGCTGCCGCGCCCGCGGCTCGTGCGTGGTTGAGGGGCGCCAGCTCCACCCACTTGTCATGGCGGAGCGCATAGACCCGGTTCGACACGCTCCCGTCGACAGCGTCAGCGGTCGGTACCCAACCACCGATCACGACCATCTCGCCGTGGTAGACGACAGCCATCGCGTGGTGCAGCGGCTGAGGGAGATCTGGTCCGGTCTCCCACGTCGAGATCGCCGGGTCGTATCCCTCCACCTTGGTCGTCGCAGCACCCTCGGTCAGCCCACCGAACACCCACAACGTTCCCTGGAACACCGTCGACGCGACCTGTTGACGGGCCGTCGGCGCCTCCGGCAACGCCCGCCACGCCGCCACGACGGGGGAACCCGACAGGTCGATGGCTTCGGTGGTGGGGACGGAGTCGAGGTGGCCGGGCACGACGGCGCCGTCGATGGCGAAGAGGGTGTGACCGGTGGTGAGCACCGCGAGGCCGTGGCGCGGTGTCTTCATCGGAGGAAGGGTGGACCAGGTCTTGGTGTTGAGGTCGAGTGCCTCCACGGTGTTGAACACCGACGTGGGGCTCTCACCTCCGACGGTGACGAGTCGCGTGCCCACGATGGCGACACCGAGGCCGCCTCGGGGAGTGGGCATCTTGGGCAGCTCGTCCCAGTGGTCGTCCGTCGGGTCGTAGCGCTCGACGGCGCCGATGTTCTGGTCGGCGGAGAGCGCGCGGCCGCCGACCGCGTAGTAGTAGCGCCCGTCGGAGACGGCCCCGAGGTGATCACGAGGTGTCGGCATCGCGGCGACGTCAGTCCAGCTCGTACCGTCGAACACTTCGGTGGAGGTGACCAACTGATGGTCGGCTTGGCCTCCTGCGACGATGATCTTGTTGCCAACCACTGCTGCCGCGCCCGCGGCTCGTGCGTGGTTGAGGGGCGCCAGCTCCACCCACTTGTCATGGCGGAGCGCATAGACCCGGTTCGACACGCTCCCGTCGACAGCGTCAGCGGTCGGTACCCAACCACCGATCACGACCATCTCGCCGTGGTAGACGACAGCCATCGCGTGGTGCAGCGGCTGAGGGAGATCTGGTCCGGTCTCCCACGTCGAGATCGCCGGGTCGTATCCCTCCACCTTGGTCGTCGCAGCACCCTCGGTCAGCCCACCGAACACCCACAACGTTCCCTGGAACACCGTCGACGCGACCTGTTGACGGGCCGTCGGCGCCTCCGGCAACGCCCGCCACGCCGCGACCGAGGTCACCCCGCGCGTGGCCTGGGGGTGGTTGTCCGCCGCCGTGGTCTTCTGATGCTCCGCGCTGCCGCTGCTCAGCACGACGACTGCCGCGACGACTGCCACGATCAGTGCCGCGACGAGCGCGAGCGGTATCACGACGCGGCGCTGCGTCCAACGGCGACCGCCCTCATCGGTCGATCCCGCTCCGGGGACGCTCGAACCGGCGACCGGCAGCGAGGGGGGCGCGACGTCATCCGAACTCCCGGGAGACTCCGAGCCGAGTGCGACCGGGGAGGCGGGTGCGGACGAGGACGGAACGGGGGACGAGACGGCTGGCGGCGAGAGGATCTCCGGGCTCGGCGACGGTGTCGCGGTCGGACCGGAGCTCGACGCAACATCAGCGGGAGGGCTCGATGCCGCCGCGTCGCCTGCTGGCGACCGCAAGCCCGGGTGGAGCATCTGGACGGGAAGGAATCCACCGCCCACAGGATCGCGAGGCTCGGGCGGCGGCGGTGCCTCGTGCAGCACGGCGCGGTGCCGGTATGGCGGGATGGATGACTCTCCCAAGGCGGCCGCGAGTATCGGACCGCTCGCCAGCACCGGCACGCTGGTCCTCGACAGCCATCCCGGACCCCAGGTATCCACCGCGCCGTGCGCGATCGCGACACCCAGCTCGAGTGCGCTCTGCTGCCGGTTCGCGGCCGACGTCGAGATCGCTCGATCGGCGATCGCGGCGAGTTCCGCCGGCACGGCGTGCGCCACTTCCATGAGCGGCGGTGGTGTCTCGTGAACGTGTCGGTACAGCATCGTGGCGGGATCGCTGTCCACCGGGAACGGCAGCCGACCAGCCAGGAGCCAATAGAACAGCGTGCCGGCTGCGTAGACATCGGTCGCGGGTGTGAGCTCGTCACCTCGCGCCTGCTCCGGCGCGATGTACGCGGGAGTCCCCAGCACCTCGCCCGCTCGCGTGGCGAGCGTCGCCGAACCTCCGATGACCTTGGCGATGCCCAGATCCGTCACCTTGAGCGTGCCGCGGCCCGAGAACATGAGGTTCTCGGGTTTGACATCGCGGTGTAAGACGCCGTGCTCGTGCGCGTGGTCGAGTCCGGCACACAGCGCCAGCAGGATTGCGCAGGAGACGTCTGCGGAGACGCCACCGGGGTGGAACTGGGTCGAGACGGTGCCGCCGGTGAGATGTTCCATGACCAGCAGGCACAAGCCGTCTTGCTCCACGAAATCGTAGATGGCCACGACATGAGGGTGATCGAGCGTTGCCAGCAGGCGAGCTTCGGCCAGGAAGCGTTCGCCGACCGCGGGATCAGCGCTCAGTTCCGGCTTCATCTGCTTGATGGCGACCGCTCGGCCGAGCTGACGATGCCGACCGGCGATGACGATTCCGGAAGCGCCGCGCCCGAGCTCGCCGCCGATCTCGTACGCGGGCAGGGCATTCGCGAGGCGCTCGATGTCGAGCATTCGGGAAGAATAACCCGGACCTTCTGTACCGAACAGGGCGAAGAGGTCGCGTTCGCGAATCGCCCGCTCGCGGGCAGTGTGGAAGCTCGTCGCCCCCGGCGGTACGGCGTCAGGGCCGAACAGGGGTTCGAACGAGCAGCGTTCCTTCAGCGAACGATTGGACGCCTCATGCGGAACGCAGACCAGCCCGAACGTCGTGATTCTGGCCGAAGGGCGGAGGGAGAGGGATTCGAACCCTCGGAGACTTGCGCCTCAACGGTTTTCAAGAGGGCGCACACGCGTCTTCGTCGTCTTCGCCGTCGCGTTTCTGCTGGTCACAGGTCTGCGCAGGCTCGTCGAGTCTTGCGAATCTGCCCCGTACGACCAGGACTGATGGGCAAACTCATGGGCAAGGACGCGGTCACGTGGTCAACGCGGTCAGGCGACGACCTGGCGAGCGATCTGGACGATCCGCTCGGCCTGGTCGACGGCGCGTGCTGCGCTGGTTTTCGGCACGTCCTGGGGCTCGTACTCGGCTCGGTTCTTGAGCGGCATCAGTCTTGTGAGCAATCGCGCGGCGTCCTTCCCTTCGCGGCCGGCTCGGCCGAGAAGGGTGACGGCTTGTCCGTGATCGGCTCCGGCGGCGCGCTGACCGGTGCGGGCGCCGCAGATCGCGTCGCACGCGCTGATGCCCGCGTGTACCGCGAGGCTGGTTGCAGCGAGCGAATGACCCGCCTCGAGGCTTTCCCGTGCCGCGGTAAGGAACTCCTCGGCCTTGCCGAGGTACGTGCGTGTCTGCGCGGCGGTGACTCGCCGAGCGCGGGTTTCTCTAGGCACGGGCGCCGGTTCCGAGCACCTCGAGCGGTTGACCCTGCAGCGTGATCCCCTCTCGGCGGATCGTTTGCCAGAGCGGCCGGCGTGAGCGCATCAGCCTCGGTACTTCGTCGTCCCGGACCTCAATGCGATTGACGGCGTTCCCCGAAACGCGTCGCCCGTGGGCTTCCCAACGGGCGATCGATTCAGACCAGGCGGCGTCGTCCTCACTGACCGCGCTCGGGCGCACGACGACGACGTCGATGTCGCTCGCCGCGTCGTCGTCACCCCGAGCGAACGAGCCGAACAACGTCACATTCGCGGGAGACGGCTCAATCTTGTGCGCGCTCTTGCGTAGCTCGTCCAAGAGTGCGTGTCGAAGATCGGCGAGCGCGAGAAGCAGTCGGGCCGCAAGGTTGTCCGGCACGAGCCTCACGAGGACCGCGGGGGGCACCTCTCGCCGCTCAACGACACCGAGCTCCACAAGCCGAGGGACGATACGGGCAGCGTGGGCCAGGGACACGCCCGAGAGATCGGCGAGCGTGGTCAGTGTCAGTTCGTCGGTGGTGCGAGTGAGCGCCCCGAGGACCCGACCCTGTGCGTCCGGTATGAGCACCTCGACCGGCCGGCGAAGTCCATGGGTCAGCTACCCTCACAGATGAGAGATTCGTCTCATCTGTGAGTAGTGATCTATCCCGCCGGCGATCCAGCGATATGGGGACGCACACAAACGCCACCCCGTGACGTGGTTACGGAGCGGTTCGAGCAAGTAGCGCACTGACGACCTGCATCGAGCACACTGATCGGCGTGCGTCCCTTTCGAGTGCGGGTGGAGGCGTCATGATCGACTGTCTCTGACGTCGAGCGCGTCGGCCAGTTCTGGACCGAGTTGCTTGGCGTTGCGCTGGTGGAGCCCGGGTTACCAGGGTGGGCTCGCACAGAGGCGACCGTCGAAGGCGGTCCGGTGCTGAACTTTCAGCCAGTACCTGATCGCAAGCTGCACAAGGTCAGGCTGCACCTCGATTTGTGGACCGATGACCTGCCGGCAGCGTCGGCATGGGTCGTCGAACACCACGGGTCGTACACAGGCGAGTGCCATCTCTGACGACGAAGGAACAGTCGCTGTAATGGCCGACCCAGAGGACAACGAGTTCTGTCTGGTGGGTCCGCCGGTTGCAACCACCCTCAAACTGAGCCGCCAACGGCACGCACGAAGCCCACGGCTCACGTCCGAGCCAGCGTTCGGGGGTTAGCGCGGAAACGCACCGAACTGGTCCGGAACCGCACCTACCGTACGTCGTCGATGCGCGATCCCGTTGGCGCCATGCTGGACCTTCTCGAGAGTCGACATGACCACCTCACGACGGTCCCTGATACCCCGCGGCAACTTGCCGCCGGCTGACTCATGCGTGCCGAGGCGCTGCTGCGTGGAGTACGGATCCTGATTGACGCGGGCCGCGGTCGATCTCGCCGGCTTGCTCATCCGCTCGATCTGGGAGTGCTGGGTCATTGGCTTGTATCTGCTCTTGGGCGGCCAGGACTCGGCCGAACACGTCATGGCCGCCTATCGCCACCACATCGAGCAGTACTGGGCGAACCGGCCGCAAGACGCGGGTCCACCGCCACAGCTCGATGAGGACTTCTGGAATGAATGGCCTGAGCCGCGGCGACTTTGGTTCGACAAGGTCACCAAGATCGTCGAAGGGCTGCTGCAGGCTTCGGAGCAGGGGCCGATCGAGTACTCGGGCATCAGCAGCTACGACGTCCTATATCGCCTCGAGTTGGTGCTCCGTCCACGCGGGCAAGGCGCGCTGTTCGATCGCTACGTCGACCCCGCCAACGGACGAGCAGCCGTTCGAGCGCGTGAATTCCAGCCCAATCCTGCAGGTCCCAGTCGACCAGCTCGAGGCCATGGCCGCGGTGTGGGCCGCGGATCTGGCCTGGTTCGTGTACCGGGAGTTCGGCATCTCCACGAGCGAGCTCCAGTTGCCGTTCATGTCGCTGATCGGCGAAGCGAAGATGATCCGGCGGTAACTTCACGCCACGGCGCTGTTCAAGTCATCACAGAGCTACGGCGACCCAACCGAGTCTCCATTCTGCCCGGTTCTGGGCACGAATTGAGATGGCAAGGGTGACGAATCGCGTGTGCCGGCGTGTCGTGAATCTCGCTCGACCGGCAGGCGCTCGTTACGTATCCTCTGGCACGTGCGTTGTGACGTCGTCGGCACCGTCCTGATGCTGCGGCCCCATTCGGGGCC
>CAWELN010000029.1:0-14677 GCA_963809795.1 uncultured Actinomycetes bacterium | reverse complement strand
GGTTCGAATCCCTCCGAGCGCGCAGCTCGTGTGATGTTCCGGTTGATCATGTGACCGACTCGCGGGGGAGCCGTATCCCGGAGCGCACGTGAGGCGTTGACGGGGCAGAGGGAACGACCCGGGGTGCATGCCGGGTCCCCTTCTCCCCCGACCGCTGCACGGAGGTTCTCCCATGCCCCGGACCACCCGCCGGCGCTCCCGAGCGTTCGCCCGGACCCTTGCCGGGGCATTCCTCGTCGGCAGTGTCGTCGTCCTCGCCGCGCCGGCGGCGTCGGCCGACCCGAAGGTGCCGTTCACCCAGGACGTGTACGCGCGCACGCACCTGGCCAAGTCGGGCATGGACATCACCGTGCCACCGGGCGTCTTCACGGGATCGATCGACCTCGCGACCGGCGACCAGACCGGAACCCTGTCGCTGCCGCCGGCCACGGTGACCATCAACCTGTTCGGTGTCCTTCCCGCCGCCGACGCGTCGTTCGTCATGGAGGCCACCGGACCCATCCACGGCCACGTCGACCTCGCGACCTTCACCGTCGACACGACGGCGGCGTTCAACGTGAGGCTCGCACGCCTCACGCCGCACGGCACCTCGGTGAACCTGGTCGGCGACCGCTGCACGACCACGTCGCCCGTGAGCGTCACCATGCACGGTGTCGTGAACCCCGCCACCGGCGGGACCTTCGCCAGCACGTACACCATCCCGACGTTCGCGCACTGCGGCGCGCTCACGCCGGCGATCACGGCATTCGTCTCGGGTCCGGGGAACACGTTCGTCGCCAGCTTCGCGCCGCACGGCTCGCCGCCGCCGACCTCTCCGACCGCGACGCAACCTCCCGCGCCGCCGGCGGTGACCGCCGACGTGCACGCGCAGGTCGCGCCGCCGGCGCCTGCGGAAGGCGCGACGGCGACCGGCCAGTTGCACCTGACCATCCCGACGCCCGCGCCCCCGCCGCTGGTGACCGCGACGCCCGCGCCACCGCCGAGCACGACGACGCCGCCCGCGCCACCGCCGAACCTGGTGGGGCCGATCCTGAAGTCGGTGCTCGGCGGCTGACCGGATCGAGCGCGTGATCCAGGTGCGCTACCCGGTGAGCCCGTAGAGCTCGGCGCAGTTCTTCCAGAGGATCTTGGCCTTGTGCTCGTCGCCGAGCGGGGTGAGCCACTCGTCGGTGAGCGCCTTGGAGTTGGGCCAGGTCGTCTCCGAGTGCGGGTAGTCGCTCGCCCACATGATGTTGTCGATCCCGATGTGCTCGCGCTCGCGCAACCCGACTGGATCCTCCATGAACGTGCCGAAGACCTGGCGGCGGAAGTAGTGGCTCGGCGGCTCGACCAGCTCGCTCTTGGTCCAGAACCGGTGCTTCTCCCACAGGTGGTCGGAGTAGTACAGGAAGAACGAGATCCAACCGATCTGGCCCTCGACCGCGACGAACCTCAGCTCGGGGTAGCGCTGCATGACGAGCCCGTGGATGAGCTCGGAGACCGACTCCGCCATCGTGAGCTTGCTCATCACGAGGCCGGTCATGAAGCGCGGTGCGCTGTCGTACATGCCGACGACGGGCGTGCCGGGGCGGCGACCGCCGACGTGCAACCCGATCGGCATGCCGGTGTCGCGGAACGCCTCCCACATGGGATCCCACCGCTCGTCGCCGTAGTCGCCCTCGGGTGGGAACAACGGGATGTACCCACTCGCGAGGCCGGGCTGCGCGGCAGCCCAGCGAATCTCCTCCGCCGCGCGCTCGGGCGTGTCGATCGGGATCGCGGCGACGCCGAGCAGCCGACCGGGCGCGTAGGAGGCGTAGGCGGACAGCCACCGGTTGTACCCGCGGACGCTGTTCAGGCGCAGGGCCGGATCCGAGGACATCAACGGCCCACCGACGTAGAGCACCTCGGCGTCGACGCCGTCGGTGTCCATGTCCTTGATCCGCTCGGCGGGATCCCAGGCGCCCGCGCGCTGCTCGTTCAGCTTGCGGACGTTGAGGGAGAACTCCTCGGGTTTCTTCCCCGCCAGGTTGTCGAGGGTCATGATCGGCGTCCGCTTGCCCTCGAAGACGCGGAAGTCGCCCTCGTCGGTCCGCTCGATCCGCGGTGCCCGGTCGCGGAACTCGGGGTCGAGGTACTCCTGCCACGCCTCGTCGGGCATGGTCACGTGCGAATCCGAGGAGATGAGGTGGTAGTCGGTCACGGGTGACCTCCGGGTCGTCCGCATCGGGGGAAGGTGGCGGCGCTCGCCGCCGGAATCCTGCCGCGTGCTCCGGCGCGACGCACGCCCGCAGGGTTGCTCGGCGACGTTCGACGCTGGGAGACTCGGTCGTGGTCGACGATGGCTGACTTCTTCCCCTACGCGGTCGACAATCGCCTGGCGCCCTTCTGGCTGCCGTTCGGGCTGCACCGCCACACCGATGGCGTCACCATCACCCCGGACGGCAAATTCGTCGCGCGCTTCGGGTTCATGAAGATGGAGACCCCGCTCACCAACATCGACGGCGCGCACGTCACCCGCAACTACCGGTGGTGGACCGCCGCCGGTGCACGCGGTTCGATGGTCGACGACGGGCTGACCTTCGGCACCAACCGCGACGCCGGCGTCTGCGTCCACTTCCGGGAGCGCGTGCCCTCGCCGCTCCGCAGGAAGGGTCACTCGGCGTTGACCGTCACCGTTGCCGACCCCGACGCGCTCGTCGCTCGGCTGGAGTCGACGCACGACGGGTGATCTCGCGCCGCCACCGACCAAGATGGGCGGGACGCAGGCGGACGGCGGCGGGAGGTCGGGAAGTGGTCACGAGCGCAGGCGACAGCCGGGCCCTGGCCGCGCGCATCGGCGCCGACGTGTACGACCTCGAGGTCGTCCACGCCGTGTCGCTCACGCCCTCGATGCGCCGCGTCGTGTTCGGCGGCGACGCGCTGGCCGGGCTCCGGTACGAGCCCGGCCAGGACCTCATGTTCGGCATCGCCGACGAGGACGGGGCGGAGGTACGCCGCCGGTACACGATCCGCTCGTTCGACGCCGGCGCGACGACGATCGCGGTTGATGCGGTCCTGCACGGGGACGGACCCGGTGCGAGGTGGTTCGGCGATGCCCGGGCCGGCGACCGACTCGAGGCCATCGGCCCGCGTGGCAAGGTGACGGTCGACGGCGACGCGAGCTGGCACCTGTTCGCCGGCGACGAGTCGTTCCTCCCGGCCGCGTGCGCGATGGCGGAGAGCCTGGCGGACCCGGCGCGTGCGACGCTCGTGATCTCGGTCGACTCGAGCGCGGACGAGGTGCCCGGCGTCGAGCTGCCGGGCCTTCGGTACGTGCACCGCGGCGGCGCGTCGGCGGCCGATGCCGAACGGTTGGTCGACGCGCTCGCCGGGGTCGAGCTCGGTGACGGCGCGGGCCGTGCGTACCTGGCAGGAGAGCTGAGCGTCGTCAGCGCGATGCGCGCGTCGCTTCTGGACCGCGGGCTCGACGCGACCCGGATCGCGCCCAAGTCGTACTGGCGCGCCGGCGTCGCCAACGCCAGCCACGGCGAACCCGGACGCGACTGACCCTCGTACCGGTCGGTCAGGTCGACGGCGCGGGCGCCGAGCCGAACGCCGCCAACACGGCATCGACGATGGGTGCGACGTCTGCCGTACGTACCGCCGTCTGCGCCACGACCCGCCGGTAGATGATCGGTGACCTCGCGAGGTCGACGACGAGCGCGACGTCGACGTCGTCGGCGAGCTCACCGCGTTCGATGGCGAGCTGCACGACCCGCTCGAAGCTGGCGCGTCCCGTTCGCAGGGTCTCCTGACGCAGCGCGGCGAGCTCCGGATCACGCACGGCCGCGTCGACGAACGACGGGAAGACGCGCGCGATGTTCGGCGCGTCGAAGTACGCGACGAGGTGTTGCAGCAGGACGGTGAGGTCCCCCCGCAGCGATCCGGTGTCAGGATCCGCGGTCGGCTGCTGCAACGACGAGATGGCCGCGTGGATGAGCCGCGCTCGCGAGCCCCAGTGGCGGTAGATCGTCGCTTTGCTGACCGTCGCGCGCGCCGCGACCGTGTCGACGCTGATCCCGACCACCCCTTGTTCGGCGATGACGTCGAGCGTCGCCTGGAGGATCGGGTCCTGCGCACGCCGCGGGCGCGGCGACACCGGCCTCAAGCTCCCCGGGCCGGCGCGGCGGGGTCGACCAACCCGCCGAGGGTCGGGTACCGCTCCACGTGCGCTCCTGCCGCCGCTTACTCGCCCGCGCGCATGCCCTCGAAGTCGAGCTCCGGGAGTGCCTGGTGGCACAGCGCGCCCCCGTCGATGGTGAGCTCGATGCCGGTGACGTACTTCGACTCGTCGGAGGCCAGGTAGACGACTCCGGCGGCGATGTCGGCCGGCTCGCCGAAGCGCGGCACCATGATGTTCTTCTCGAACGCGGCCCGGTACTGCGGGTTGTCGAGGATGGCGCTCATCGCCTCCGAACCGGTGAAGATGAATCCGACGATGATGGCGTTGGTGCGGATGTCGTCCTTGCCGAAGTCGACCGCCATCTGGCGGGTCAGGGCGTTGATGGCACCTTTGGACGCGTGGTAGGCGGGCCGGTGGGGGAGCGCCGACTTCGAGGAGCTCGCGGAGATGTTCACGATCGAACCGCTGCCCGCCTTGCGCATCTCCGGGATCGCGTACTTGCTCGCCCAGACCGTGCCCATCAACGCGATGCGCAGGATCTGATCGAACGTGTCGTTGTCGATCTCGTCGACGTGGCTGTCCTTGCCGCTGCCGACGTCGTCGGACGCGATCGCGTTGTTCACCAGCGTCGTCAACCGGCCGTACCGCTCGACGGTCGCCGCCACTGCGCCCGCGACCTCCTCTTCGACGCCGTTGTCGGCGCGGAGGTACATCGCCTCACCGCCCGCCTCCTTGACGCCGGCCTCGACCGCGCGACCGGCGTCCTCCGACCGGCCGGTGAACACCACCGCCGCCCCCTGGGCGGCGAGCATCTCCACGACGCCCCGACCGATCCCCCGCGTGCCGCCGGTGACCAACGCGACCTTGCCCTCGACCCGCATGCGAACGCCCCCTCTGCCGGCCCGTCGCCGACGGCCTCGGTCCGTTCGAAACGAAACGGTACAGTTTCACCCTAGGGAGCGGAGCGGGCCGCCGCAAGCTGACCGCGGGACGTCGGCGACCGAGCGAGACACCGACCGCTCAGGCCAGGGCCCCACCGGCGTCGAACGCCCACGGCAGCGCCGGATCCTTCGGCACGACGGTCACGTCCCACACGCGTGACGAGCTGCTCAGGACCATCTCGACCGCTTCCGAGATGCACGTCGGCGTGCACATGGCTCCCGACTGCACACCCATCGCGGGCCAGCGCGCCATGTGCTCCACCGCGCTCATGTCGAACTCGGTGCCGGTCGCCGACTCGTCGGTCGGACCGACGAAGATGCGGGTGAAGCCGATCTCGGGATGCTCGGATCGCCACGTCTCGACCATCCGGTTCAGCGCCGCCTTGGTCGCCGTGTACACGCCGATGCCCGGCCACACCGCCCCGATGCTCGACACCGACGAGAGGTAGATCACCGACCCCGTCGACTGCTGCAGATGGGGCAACGCCGCTTTCGTGATGAGCGCCGCACCCATGACGTTGGTCTCGAACGTCCGTCGCCACCATTCCGTGTTCGCTTCGGCCAACGCGATGATGCTGATGGCACCAGTCGAATACACGACGTCGTCGAGGCCGCCCAACCCTTCGACCGTGTCGGCGATGACGCGCGTGCACTGCTCTTCATCGGTGACGTCGCACGAGAGGCCGATCGCGACACCACCCGCTTCCCGGGCGGCCTCCTCGCAGACCTCACCGCGGCGGGCGGCGAAGGCCACGTGCGCACCGGCGGCGCACAGCCGCCGGCCGATCACGCGCCCGATTCCCGTGGAAGCACCGACCACGAGCACCCGCCGTCCCGCCAGCCTCTCGTCACTCACGACCGCTCCTCTCTCACCACGACACCTGTGCCCGACAGAATGGTCGGTGGAGGGCGTCGGGGTACGACGCGGCGATGAATTCCCGGGATCGCGGGCGTCAGACCCGAGGGCATTTCCTACCCGGCGACCCCAGGAGTGATCCGATGAACCTCACGTTTCCGGGCGAATCGGCGGAGTACCGCCGCGCCCGTGACCAGCTGCTCGACGACGAGATCGAGCTGCGGCGCGCCATGGAGCGCGTCGCCGTCGCGCGACGGGCTCTCCCGCCCGGCGGCACGGTGCCCGAGGACTACGAGTTCGTCGGCGCTGACGGGCGCGTGCGACTGTCCGGCCTCTTCGGCGGTCACACCTCGTTGGCGATCTATCACTGGATGTTCCCGCGGCACGCGGGGGACGACCGGCCTGCACCACCGTCGGGACCTCTGGCCCGTGGCCGCTCGAAGCGACGCCCTGCCCGTCGTGCACCGCCTTGCTCGACCAGCTCGACGGCGCCGCCGCGCACGTGGCGCAGAACTTGGGGCTGGTCGTGGTGGCGGGGGTGCCGTTCGCACGGATGGCGGTCGTCGCCGAAGACCGCGGCTGGCGCAACCTCCGACTGGTGTCGTCGGCGGGGAACACGTTCCGTCGCGACTACCACGGCGACGGCGAGCACGGCCCCGACCCGATGCTCAACGTGTTCACGCCGCGCCGGCGACGGCACCGTGCGGCACAGTTGGAGCTCCGAGCTCCTCTTCGCGCCCACCGACCCCGGACAGGATCCGCGCCACCTGGGCACGTTGGAACCGCTCTGGAACCTGTTCGACCTCACCCCGGAAGGGCGTCCGGACGGTTGGGACGAACAGCTCTCCTACGACACGTAGCCGGCTACTCGACCACCGCGAACAGCGCCGTCGCCGACGTCACCGCGCGGTCCTGGTTGCCCTCGTCGTGGAGCACCATGCGGACACCGACCCGACCGCCCGGCCCGCGGGCCGCTTCGCTGTCGACCCGGAACGGCCCGACCTTGCCCCGGGCGAGGAACATCACGTGCCACGACTGCATCTGCAGCTGGTCGGTGCCGGCGAGCGCGACGGCGGCGTCGGTCGCGGCGGTCTCCAGGACGACGTGCTGTGGACCGATGTGGAGCGCGGCGTCGGGCGACGCGAGCTCGACCGAGAGCTCGGGGAGCGCCCAGTGGCCGTCGTCGCGGCGGGACGCGCCGAAGACCTGCCAGAGGGGTGGGAGGTCGGGCGAGTCGACGATCTCGAGCTTGTCCTCGGGCATCTTCTCGAGTCCCTCGGGCACCTCGCCGATCTTCGCGCCCTGCCCCTCCGTGAACGCGATGACCCGAGTGTGATCGTCGGCGTCGACGATCTTCGAGCGGCTGTAGCCCATCCGCGCGCCTGCGTGCAGCACCTCCGACTCGATGACCTCGATGCGCGTGACGTCGCGCCCGGGATCGATGATCTGGCACGAGTGGATCACCGGGTTCGGGACGGTGACGAGGTCGGAGCCGACGTCGCCTTCCGGCGAGCTGATCGCGATGGGCGCGACGAGCAGCCCACCGGTCGCGTTGCGCATGTCGCGGCGCAGGGTCACGGTGTTGTCGATCTCACCGGTGTTCATCGAGCCGTGGTTGCGGCCGATGTACCGGTAGCTGAGCAGCCCGGTCCAGCGCTGCTCCAGCTCCGCTGCGTACGCCTCGGGGTCGTTCTTCAGCTCTCGGATGTCTCGCAATGCCATGGCTCCACCCCTGCAGCTCGCGTCCTCGCCCCGAGGCTAAGAAGGAAGGGGCACGCGCCGCAAGACGCGGCTCCGACCCCGGTCCTCAGTGCCCGTCCGGCTGATCGATGGCGAACGGCCACTCCTCGAACGTCCGGCACCGGCGCTCGGTGTCGAAGGTGACGATCCACAGGTCGCGCCATCGCTCGCCGTCGTCGTAGTCGACCGCGACGCGGACCACCGCGGTCGCGCCGTCGATGCCGACGATCTCACTCCGCATCCTGAAACCCTCGCCGGCACCGTCGCGCTCGCGCTCCCAGAACCGGGCGAGCTCCTCGAGGCCGCGCACGGGCTCCGCCCACGGCGACGGTGTGTAGGAGGCGTCATCCGCGAACAGCGTCCCGAGCGCGGCCGTGCCCGGCGAGCGCCAGGCCCGCTCGTACTCCTCGATCCACTCCGCGACGCCGGCGCGGTCGACCACGCCACCGTTGTAGCCCGGAACCGATCGCGGACGGGCGTACCGGGCGCACGCAAACGTAGTGTGCGGCCATGGCGCAGGAGCTCGGAACGTCGTCGCTGCGATTGGAGCAGGAGGGGTCGATCGCCTGGTGCATCATCGACCGACCCGCGGCCCGAAACGCGCTCACACCGGGCATGTACTACGGCATCAAGCGGGCGGTGCAGCTCGTCAACACCGACGAGCAGCTGTCGGCGCTGATCATCACCGGGGTCGACGACGTCTTCGCGCCCGGCGGTGACCTGGGCGGACGGTCGGAGCCCGGAGAGACGTGGCCCGACGCCGCCGGCTCCGACATCCTGCCGTTCCTCGCCATCCGGGACAGCCGGGCCCCGGTCATCGCCGCGGTCAACGGCATCTGCCAGGCCGGCGGCCTCCTGATCGCGATGATGGCCGACATCGCGGTGGCCAGCGACCGCGCCACCTTCCGCGTTCCCGAGCTGCTCCGGGGCATCCCCGACGCGACGTACGCGGCGGTGCTGCCGGCGCACGTCGGCGTCGCCGTCGCGCGCGACCTGCTCCTCTCGGCGCGACGCTTCGACGCCGAGGAGGCGGTGCGACTCGGGGTGATCAGCCGGATGGTCCCGCACGACGACCTGCGTGACGCCGCGTTGGACGCGGCCCGGCAGGTCCTGCAGACCTCCCCCGACGCGCGCGTGCACGTCAAGCGCATGCTCAACGAGCGTTACGGCACCATCGACTACCAGACCATGTTCTGGGCGCTGGAGCACTCGCCCGAGCCGCGTGAGGGGATGCAGGCGTTCATGGAGAAGCGACCACCGAGCTGGGTCCCCGACGACGCCTGAGCGGAGTGTGCGCGAGCCGGGTACCCCGGCGAGCAACGGAGCGGGGGCCGAGCGCCCCGGAGCGCCGCGACGAGCGCGGAAGCAGTGAGCGGATGGCCACGTCGGTTGCGCAACGGCGACGGCCGTGGTCGACTCGCTCGGACGGCGGAGGACCACTCCGGCGCGTGCCGCGCCACCAGTGACCGCGGGGGAGCGATGCCATGAAGGTGCTGCTGACAGTGGGGCTCGACGGCGACCCGGAGGACTTCTCGAAGGCGGTGCAGGCCGAGCTGTCGGACCTCGTGGGACGCGGTGGCGCGCAGCGGGGCGCGCTCGACCTCCGCGCCGCGGGCGACGAGCTCGACGCGGTCCGGGAGTTGGACACCGAGCACGACGCGTCGGCGATGGTGTCGCTCTGGGGCGTCGAGGTACCGGCGACGGCCCTCGCGTTCGCGTTGCCCGACGGGAGCCGGCTGGTGGGTGCGTACGAGGTCGACGAGGTCGTGCAACGTGAGTACGAGCGCACCTGGCCCGCCGGTGCGGCGTCGCCGGGCGTGAAGATCGTCTGTCTCGTGCGGCGCCGACCCGACCTCAGCCAGGCGGCGTACCGCGAGCACTGGCGCGAACGGCACGGGCCACTCGCGCTGGCGCACCAGCCGGGCTTCTGGCACTACGTGCAGAACCATGTCGTCAGCCGCCTCACCGATGACACACCCGACTTCGACGGCATCGGCGAGCTGCACTTCCGGAGCGCCGACGCGGTGGAGGACGGCATGTTCGACTCCGAAGAGGGAATGCGCCTGATCTGGGAGGACACCGAGCGGTTCATGAACCACGACGGCTCGACGACGCTCCCGGCCAAGGAGCACCTGGTCCCGTGACCGAGACCGCGCCCGTCGTCCTCGTCGGCGTCGACGATCGCATCGCGACCGTCACCCTCAACCGGCCCGAGGCGCGCAACGCGCTCAGCCGCGCGCTCTCGTACGCGTTGTGGGATGCGGTCCTCGCCGCCGGCGACGACCCCGACGTCGACGCGGTGATCCTGACCGGCGCCGACCCTGCCTTCAGCGCCGGGGTCGACCTCAAGGAGGTCAGCGGTGAGATCCCGCCCACCGCGGACGCGCGGGGGCCGGGCGACGGGCCCGAGCGGTACGGCAACGGTCTCTACCGGTTCATCCCCGTCATCCCGAAGCCGGTGATCGGTGCGATCAACGGCGTCGCGGTGACCGGCGGCCTCGAGCTCGCGCTCCAGTGCACGTTCCTCGTGGCGTCGGAACGGGCGCGCTTCGCCGACACGCACGCCCGGGTCGGGATCATGCCGGGTGGTGGCATCACCGTGCTGCTCGCCCAGGTGATCGGCGTGCCCCGGGCGGTGGAGATGTCGCTGACCGGCAACTTCGTGTCCGCCGACGAAGCACTGCGCCTCGGTCTGGTGAACCACGTCGTGCCCCACGAGGAGCTGCTGCCGTTCGCGCGTGCGCTCGCGACCGACATCGTGAGCAACGACCAGGTCGGGGTGCGCCGCCTGCTGGAGCACTACCGACGGCTGCCCAACGCGGCGACCCTCGACGAGGCCCACCTCATCGAGGGGTACATGGCCGAGATGTGGCAGCGCGACACCGACGCGCTCGCGGGCGCGCCGCGACGCGGTCACCGAGCGGGGGCGCTCGCAGGCGAAGGCATGAGGCGGAAGAGCCGACGCGGCTCCTGCGTCAGGACTCGGGTCGGTCGGAGAAGATGCCGGGCTCACCGGCGTGGATCTCGATCCACTCCGCGCCCTCGTCGCCGGCGCGCCACGAGTACAACGCGTCGGGGCTGAAGTACCCCATGCCCGCGCCCGTCCGCTGGTTGCCGTAGATGAGCTCTCCCCGGAGCACGTAGGTGAGCTGGTGGGTCCCGTGGCGGTGGGGCTTCACCCGCTCGCCCGGCTTGGCCGACTCGTGGAACACCGACAGCTTCGGCGACATGAGGATGGTCTTCGTGACCAGGTCGCGGCCGAAGAGGTCGTACATCTCCTGGGCGCCGTCGCCGTCACCGGCGATCTCTTCGATCGTGTAACCCGGCAGCTCGGCGACGTCGTAGAAGAAGGGTCGCAGGTCCTGGCCGGTGCTCTGCGTCGCGGTGTCGTCCATCGTCAACCCCCACCTTCGCATCGGGTCCCTGCACACTACGGGGATCCCCGCGCCGGGGCCACGTCCCGCGCACGTCTACGTTGGACTGGTGAACGAGCCCGCCCGGGGCGCCGGCCACGAGTCGTCGGACGACCGGTTGAGCGATCAGCTCGAGGCCCTGCTGGAGCAGGATCACGTCACCATCGGCTCCCTCACCGACGTGCTCGACGAGCGCAGCTTCGCCGTCGTGCTCATGGTGTTGATGCTGCCCTCCGCGCTCCCGATCCCGACCGGTGGCGTCACCCACGTGCTGGAGGTCTTCGCCGGCCTGATCGCGCTGCAGATGATCGTCGGTCGTCACGAGCTGTGGATCCCGCGCCGCCTGGCCCGGAAGGAGCTCGGCGCGACGTTCACCGGCAAGGCGGCGCCCAAGCTGTTGCGGTTCATCCGCTGGTTCGAGCGCCACGCCCGCCCGCGCCTCGCCCGGCTGCTCGACCGTCGCCCGGTGGTGTCGGTGCTGGGCGTGGCCCTGCTCGTGTTCGTGATCGGCGCGTTCGTCGCTCCACCGTTCTCCGGCCTCGACACGCTGCCGTCGCTCGGGGTCGTGGTGGTCTGCCTGGGCGTGGTGTTCGCCGACGGCCTCATCGTGGCCGCCGGGCTCGTGATCGGCGTCGTCGGGCTGGTGCTCGACGTGCTGCTGGCCGCCACCTTGTGGTCGTTCCTGTGACCGGGTGGCGGAAATCCGTCAGCTGTGCAACCGCCTGTCGTCACGGGCGGGTTGCTCCCCTGTAACCCGAGGCACAACATCCAGCAATCGGCGGCGCGGACCGTGGCCGCATGATTCAAACATTGCGCCTCAACTTCAGGGATCCGGACCGGCGCCGGTACGTCGGGGCCAAGATGGGCGGCAAGCTCATCGGGGTCGCGCTCGTCATGGGCCTCATCTACGGCTTGGCCTGGTTCTTCAGCAACGAAGCCGGCGCCGCGGTGCCGGGACAGGCCGCGGCGGTGAAGGTGACCGAGGTGGTGAACGGTCTCAACACCGCGTGGGTGCTCGTGACCGCCTTCCTCGTGTTCTTCATGCAAGCGGGCTTCATGATGTTGGAGGGCGGGTTCGCCCGGACCCGCGAGGTCTCCAACATCATGATCGAATGCATCGTGGACACCGCGCTCTGCGGGATCCTCTTCTACGCGTTCGGGTTCGCGTTCATGTTCGGTCCCGGCAACGGCTGGATCGGATATCACTACTTCTTCCTGCAGGACATCCCCCACACGTACACGTACGGCGGTTCGTTGGACACCGGCGTGGCGTTCCTGGCGTTCTTCCTCTTCCAGTTCGCCTTCGCCGACACCGCCAGCACGATCGTGTCGGGCGCGATGGTCGGGCGCACGTCGTTCAAGGGTGACCTGCTCTACAGCCTCGCGGTCAGCGGGTTGATCTACCCCATCTTCGGCCACTGGATCTGGGGCCCGAACGGCTGGCTGGCGACGATGGAGACGCCCTTCCGCGACTTCGCCGGCTCGACGGTGGTGCACACCATCGGCGGTGTGCTGGCCCTCTGCGGGGCGATCGCGCTCGGCCCGCGGCTCGGGAGGAAGTTCAAGCGTGACGGTGGTGGCATGCCACCAGGCCACAACATGACCCTCGCCGCGCTCGGCGCGGTCATCCTCTGGTTCGGTTGGTACGGCTTCAACCCCGGCAGCACGCTCTCGGCCATGGACTTCGAGGGCATCGGCCGGGTGGCGACGAACACGACCCTGGCGGCGTGCGCAGGTGCGCTGGTCGCGGTGGCCTGGGTCTACCCCCGGTCGAAGAAGTGGGACGTCGGCATCAGCATCAACGGCCTGCTCGCGGGTCTGGTCGCCATCACCTGTCCGTGTTACTGGGTCTCGCCGACGGGAGCGATTGCCATCGGTGCCATCGCCGGCGTGATCATGATCCTGATCGTCGACTTCACCGAATGGGTCCGGGTCGACGACCCCTGCGGGGCGTTCGCCGTGCACGGAGCGTGTGGGATCTTCGGCACGCTCAGCCTCGGGCTCTTCGCCGTCGGCAACTACTCCGGCGTGAAGGGGATCCTCTACGGCGGCAACGCCAACCAGCTCATCGCCCAGGTGAAGGGCAGCGCGACGATCATCGCGGCCACCGCCGCCGCCGGACTGCTGCTCATGTTCGGCCTCAAGGCACTGGGCGTGTTGCGGATCTCGGAGGCCGAGGAGCTCGAGGGCCTCGACATCGCCGAGCACGGTGCCCCGGCGTACCACCCGGAGTACGCGTACATGGGGTACTCGCAGCTGCCGCCGTCGATCGAGGAGTCGGGAGGAGGTGTGGGCGTGGTCGCGCCGCCCTCCGACATCCACCTGCCCGCCACGGAGTAGGCGTCCGGCGCAGTGCGCCCGCTCCGGGACGCGAGGACGAGCCGGGTTCGCCCGGCTCGTCCTCGTGCGCGCGGGGTCAGGGCATCTTGTCGAGGTGGTACCCCGCACCCCGGACCCGCTGCAGCCGGAGGCCGAGGCGGCCCAACGTCTGCGACACCCGCCGGACGGTGGTCTTGATCGCCTCCTCGTGCGCGCTCGTGCCCGCGTCGACGAACACCTCGTCGACCTGTTCGTCACGGACCACGACGCCGATGTGGTCGACGAGCAGGCGGACGAGCGGGATCTGCCCGTCGGTCACCGCGCACCACTGGTCGCGCATCCAGAGCAAGCCGTCGTCGTCGAGCCAGGGAAGCTCCAGGGCGTCGGCGCGCCGGGCCACGGTCGTCGCCCGCAGCTCGAGCTCGGACCGGTCGACGGGGACGCGGAGCCAGTCTTCGAGGTCGTCCCAGCGCGGGGGCGGGGGCGCGCCACGCTCGACGAGCAGCACGCGTGGCGCGCCGACGGACTCGAGCTGCTGGCGGTAGTCCTGCTCCATCGGCCAGCGGACGAGGCGCACGTCGACGGGGAGGGTGGGATCGAATCGGAATGGGTGGATGCGGACACTGGTGCCCAAAAACGGTTCGAGCGGCAGCTCGTTGGGAATCACGGCCACCGCTTCGAGTCGACTCATGGGTCGCATGTCGAAGCTCCTTGGTCGCGCGCGGCGCGCGCACCGGGTAGCCGCCACGTCGCGTCGTGGTCGCGCGCGCGAGACGGCTACTGGACAGGACGGCGCGGAGGCCGTCGTCAGATCGCGAGGAGCTGCGGTGGACCGCGACCGAGTGACGAGGTGCCGGACGAGCGCCAATGGCGCGCTCGGCCCGGGTGCCCGAGGCGAAGGGACGCCAGCGCGGCGAGGAGGGCGGCGGCGGCGAGGACGGCGACACCGGTACGGCCGGTGTGGGCGAGCCGGTTGCTTCCGGAACCGCGCAGCACGACCGCGGCGAGGTGGTTCGGGGGCGTCGGCGCGATCAGCTCGTCGCGGGCGTGCAGCGGGTTGGTGGCGTCGGCCGCGCTCCCGGCGAACGCGCCCCGCTCGAACACCTGGTCGAGCTCGGCGGTGGCGCCGGCGGCGAGCAGCGCGGCGGCGAGCGCCAGCAGAGCCAGGAGCCGACGGCGCCTCATCGAGGCAGCCTACCGGCCGGGTTGCGACCCGGGTCCTTCGACGCGGCCCCGGGGTGCCGGTGTCGGCGGGGAGCGGTCA
>CAWELN010000028.1:0-68004 GCA_963809795.1 uncultured Actinomycetes bacterium | reverse complement strand
GCCTCGGTCTGGTGAACCACGTCGTGCCCCACGAGGAGCTGCTGCCCGTTCGCGCGTGCGCTCGCGACCGACATCGTGAGCAACGACCAGGTCGGGGTGCGCCGCCTGCTGGAGCACTACCGACGGCTGCCCAACGCGGCGACCCTCGACGAGGCCCGCCTCATCGAGGGATACATGGCCGAGATGTGGCAGCGCGACACCGACGTCGCTCGCGGCGGCGCCGCGACACGGTCACCGAGCGGGGCGCTCGCAGGTGAAGGCGTGAGGCGGAGAGCCGACGCGGCTCCTGCGTCAGGACTCGGATCGGTCGGAGAAGATGCCGGGCTCACCGGCGTGGATCTCGATCCACTCCGCGCCCTCGTCGCCGGCGCGCCACGAGTACAACGCGTCGGGGCTGAAGTACCCCATGCCCGCGCCCGTCCGCTGGTTGCCGTAGATGAGCTCTCCCCGGAGCACGTAGGTGAGCTGGTGGGTCCCGTGGCGGTGGGGCTTCACCCGCTCGCCCGGCTTGGCCGACTCGTGGAACACCGACAGCTTCGGCGACATGAGGATGGTCTTCGTGACCAGGTCGCGGCCGAAGAGGTCGTACATCTGCTGGGCGCCGTCGCCGTCACCGGCGATCTCTTCGATCGTGTAACCCGGCAGCTCGGCGACGTCGTAGAAGAAGGGTCGCAGGTCCTGGCCGGTGCTCTGCGTCGCGGTGTCGTCCATCGTCAACCCCCACCTTCGCATCGGGTCCCTGCACACTACGGGGATCCCTGCGCCGGGGCCACGTCCCGCGCACGTCTACGTTGGACTGGTGAACGAGCCCGCCCGGGGCGCCGGCCACGAGTCGTCGGACGACCGGTTGAGCGATCAGCTCGAGGCCCTGCTGGAGCAGGATCACGTCACCATCGGCTCCCTCACCGACGTGCTCGACGAGCGCAGCTTCGCCGTCGTGCTCATGGTGTTGATGCTGCCCTCCGCGCTCCCGATCCCGACCGGTGGCGTCACCCACGTGCTGGAGTTCTTCGCCGGCCCTGATCGCGCTGCAGATGATCGTCGGTCGTCACGAGCTGTGGATCCCGCGCCGCCTGGCCCGGAAGGAGCTCGGCGCGACGTTCACCGGCAAGGCGGCGCCCAAGCTGTTGCGGTTCATCCGCTGGTTCGAGCGCCACGCCCGCCCGCGCCTCGCCCGGCTGCTCGACCGTCGCCCGGTGGTGTCGGTGCTGGGCGTGGCCCTCCTCGTGTTCGTGATCGGCGCGTTCGTCGCTCCACCGTTCTCCGGCCTCGACACGCTGCCGTCACTCGGGGTCGTGGTGGTCTGCCTGGGCGTGGTGTTCGCCGACGGCCTCATCGTGGGCGCCGGGCTCGTGATCGGCGTCGTCGGGCTGGTGCTCGACGTGCTGCTGGCCGCAACCTTGTGGTCGTTCCTGTGACCGGGTGGCGGAAATCCGTCAGCTGTGCAACCGGCTGTCGTCACGGGCGGGTTGCTCCCCTGTAACCCGAGGCACAACATCCAGCAATCGGCGGCGCGGACCGTGGCCGCATGATTCAAACATTGCGCCTCAACTTCAGGGATCCGGACCGGCGCCGGTACGTCGGGGCCAAGATGGGCGGCAAGCTCATCGGGGTCGCGCTCGTCATGGGCCTCATCTACGGCTTGGCCTGGTTCTTCAGCAACGAAGCCGGCGCCGCGGTGCCGGGACAGGCCGCGGCGGTGAAGGTGACCGAGGTGGTGAACGGTCTCAACACCGCGTGGGTGCTCGTGACCGCCTTCCTCGTGTTCTTCATGCAAGCGGGCTTCATGATGCTGGAGGGCGGGTTCGCCCGGACCCGCGAGGTCTCCAACATCATGATCGAATGCATCGTGGACACCGCGCTGTGCGGGATCCTCTTCTACGCGTTCGGGTTCGCGTTCATGTTCGGTCCCGGCAACGGCTGGATCGGGTACCACTACTTCTTCCTGCAGGACATCCCGCACACGTACACGTACGGCGGTTCGTTGGACACCGGCGTGGCGTTCCTGGCGTTCTTCCTCTTCCAGTTCGCCTTCGCCGACACCGCCAGCACGATCGTGTCGGGCGCGATGGTCGGGCGCACGTCGTTCAAGGGTGACCTGCTCTACAGCCTCGCGGTCAGCGGGTTGATCTACCCCATCTTCGGCCACTGGATCTGGGGCCCGAACGGCTGGCTGGCGACGATGGAGACGCCCTTCCGCGACTTCGCCGGCTCGACGGTGGTGCACACCATCGGCGGTGTGCTGGCCCTCTGCGGGGCGATCGCGCTCGGCCCGCGGCTCGGGAGCAAGTTCAAGCGTGACGGTGGTGGCATGCCACCAGGCCACAACATGACCCTCGCCGCGCTCGGCGCGGTCATCCTCTGGTTCGGTTGGTACGGCTTCAACCCCGGCAGCACGCTCTCGGCCATGGACTTCGAGGGCATCGGCCGGGTGGCGACGAACACGACCCTGGCGGCGTGCGCAGGTGCGCTGGTCGCGGTGGCCTGGGTCTACCCCCGGTCGAAGAAGTGGGACGTCGGCATCAGCATCAACGGCCTGCTCGCGGGTCTGGTCGCCATCACCTGTCCGTGTTACTGGGTCTCGCCGACGGGAGCGATTGCCATCGGTGCCATCGCCGGCGTGATCATGATCCTGATCGTCGACTTCACCGAATGGGTCCGGGTCGACGACCCCTGCGGGGCGTTCGCCGTGCACGGAGCGTGTGGGATCTTCGGCACGCTCAGCCTCGGGCTCTTCGCCGTCGGCAACTACTCCGGCGTGAAGGGGATCCTCTACGGCGGCAACGCCAACCAGCTCATCGCCCAGGTGAAGGGCAGCGCGACGATCATCGCGGCCACCGCCGCCGCCGGGACTGCTGCTCATGTTCGGCCTCAAGGCACTGGGCGTGTTGCGGATCTCGGAGGCCGAGGAGCTCGAGGGCCTCGACATCGCCGAGCACGGTGCCCCGGCGTACCACCCGGAGTACGCGTACATGGGGTACTCGCAGCTGCCGCCGTCGATCGAGGAGTCGGGAGGAGGTGTGGGCGTGGTCGCGCCGCCCTCCGACATCCACCTGCCCGCCACGGAGTAGGCGTCCGGCGCAGTGCGCCCGCTCCGGGACGCGAGGACGAGCCGGGTTCGCCCGGCTCGTCCTCGTGCGCGCGGGGGTCAGGGCATCTTGTCGAGGTGGTACCCCGCACCCCGGACCCGCTGCAGCCGGAGGCCGAGGCGGCCCAACGTCTGCGACACCCGCCGGACGGTGGTCTTGATCGCCTCCTCGTGCGCGCTCGTGCCCGCATCGACGAACACCTCGTCGACCTGTTCGTCACGGACCACGACGCCGATGTGGTCGACGAGCAGGCGGACGAGCGGGATCTGCCCGTCGGTCACCGCGCACCACTGGTCGCGCATCCAGAGCAAGCCGTCGTCGTCGAGCCAGGGAAGCTCCAGGGCGTCGGCGCGCCGGGCCACGGTCGTCGCCCGCAGCTCGAGCTCGGACCGGTCGACGGGGACGCGGAGCCAGTCTTCGAGGTCGTCCCAACGCGGGGGCGGGGGCGCGCCACGCTCGACGAGCAGCACGCGTGGCGCGCCGACGGACTCGAGCTGCTGGCGGTAGTCCTGCTCCATCGGCCAGCGGACGAGGCGCACGTCGACGGGGAGGGTGGGATCGAATCGGAATGGGTGGATGCGGACACTGGTGCCCAAAAACGGTTCGAGCGGCAGCTCGTTGGGAATCACGGCCACCGCTTCGAGTCGACTCATGGGTCGCATGTCGAAGCTCCTTGGTCGCGCACGGCGCGCGCACCGGGTAGCCGCCACGTCGCGTCGTGGTCGCGCGCGCGAGACGGCTACTGGACAGGACGGCGCGGAGGCCGTCGTCAGATCGCGAGGAGCTGCGGTGGACCGCGACCGAGTGACGAGGTGCCGGACGAGCGCCAATGGCGCGCTCGGCCCGGGTGCCCGAGGCGAAGGGACGCCAGCGCGGCGAGGAGGGCGGCGGCGGCGAGGACGGCGACACCGGTGCGGCCGGTGTGGGCGAGCCGGTTGCTTCCGGAACCGCGCAGCACGACCGCGGCGAGGTGGTTCGGGGGCGTCGGCGCGATCAGCTCGTCGCGGGCGTGCAGCGGGTTGGTGGCGTCGGCCGCGCTCCCGGCGAACGCGCCCCGCTCGAACACCTGGTCGAGCTCGGCGGTGGCGCCGGCGGCGAGCAGCGCGGCGGCGAGCGCCAGCAGAGCCAGGAGCCGACGGCGCCTCATCGAGGCAGCCTACCGGCCGGGTTGCGACCCGGGTCCTTCGACGCGGCCCCGGGGTGCCGGTGTCGGCGGGGAGCGGTCAGACGCCACTCTCGCCCCCGAACCCGACGTGCTGCTGCTCGACGAGCCGTTCGGCGCGCTCGACGCGCAGACCCGGCGCGCGATGCAGGACTTCCTGCTCACGGTGTGGAAGCGGACGCAGTCGACGGTCGTGTTCGTGACCCGCGCTACCTGGACCTCAGGGACGAGATCGAGGACCTGCTCGGCGACGTGTGACCGGGCGCGGCGGGTATGGCTAGCCCCACTCCACGGTCTCCCGGTCACTCCATGGTCGGGGACGCGCGGCGTCGTTAGCGTGAGGCCGTGCTCCGGCGCGTCTTCGACCCTTGGCGCCACCCGTCGACGTGGTGGACGCTGACCCATCTGGTCACCGACATCGTGGTGGGCGCGGTCACGTTCACCGTCGTGATCACGTTGCTCGCCCTGTCACTCGGTCTGCTGGTGACGTTCTTCCTCGCCATCCCGGTGTTCTGGCTCCTCATGGTCGTGAGCCGCGGCTTCGCCCATCTGGAGCGATCCCGTTTGGCGGCGCTGCTCGGGGTCGACCTCCCGGACCCGGTCCCGCCGCTGCAGGGCTCGAGCTGGTGGCGGCGCCTGCTGGAGCGGGCTCGTTCCGGCGCGCGCTGGAAGGAGGTGGCCTACCTGCTCCTCCTCCTGCCCCTCGGCGCTCTCGACCTCGTGTTGGTGACCATCGCCTGGTGCGGCTCGCTCGCACTGCTGGCGCTTCCCTTCTACGTGTCGGCGCTCCCCGAGGGCACGGCGAAGTTCTCCTTCTTCGACGTCGGCAGTGGTGGCGACGCCTGGCTCGTCGCGGCCGTCGGCCTCCTCGGCCTCGTGCTCTTCGCCCCGTGGGTCACGGTCGTGCTCGGCCGCCTCGACGCCGTCACCGCGACATGGTTCCTGGGTCCCGACGAGCGTGCGGCACAGGAGGCGCGCGTCCGGGCCGCGGAGCGGGGACGCGTCGCCGCGGTCGGCAGCGCGGAAGCGGAGCGTCGCCGCATCGAACGCGACCTGCACGACGGCGCGCAGCAACGCCTCGTGAGCCTGGCGATGGAGCTGGGCACGGCGCGGGAGCACTTCGACGACGACCCCGAGGCCGCTCATGCGCTGGTCGTGCACGCGCACGAGGAGGCGAAGGCCGCGCTGCAGGAGCTGCGCGACCTCGTGCGCGGGATCCACCCGGTCATCCTCGAGGACCGCGGCCTCGACGCCGCGCTGTCGGCGGTGGTGGCGCGCGCCCCGATCCCCGTCTCGTTGGAGGTGCAGGTGGAACCGCGTCCGTCGGCCGAGGTGGAGAGCACCGCGTACTTCGTGGTGTCGGAAGCCCTCACCAACGTGGCCCGCCACTCCGGCGCCACCAACGCCGCGGTCTCGCTGGTACGCGACGACGGTGCGCTCGTGGTCGAGGTGCGCGACAACGGGACGGGCGGGGCCGACGCCGGTGACGGCACCGGCCTCGCCGGCCTCGGCGACCGCGTCACGTCGCTCGGCGGGTCGATGCGCGTGGAGAGCCCGCCCGGCGGGCCGACGATCCTGCGGGCGGTGCTGCCGTGCGCGTGATGATCGCCGAGGACTCCGTGCTGCTCCGCGAGGGCATCACCCGCCTGCTCGCTGGACGCGGGCGAGGACGTGGTCGCCGGGTTCGGTGACGCCGACGCGCTCCTCGCCGCGCTCGAGGCCGACCGCCCCCAACTCGTGGTGCTCGACGTCCGCATGCCGCCGACGTACACCGACGAGGGCGTGCGGGCCGCGCTGCAGATCCGCCAGCGGTGGCCCGCCGTCGGGATCCTGGTGCTCTCGCAGTACGTCGAGGAGCGCTACGCGTCCGACCTCATCTCGGGTGACGTGGGCGGTGTGGGCTACCTGCTCAAGGACCGCGTGGCCGACGTGCGCGACTTCGTCGAGGCGCTGCGGCGCGTCGGTGACGGCGGCACGGTGCTCGACCCCGAGGTGGTGAGCCAGCTGCTCGCCCGGGCCCGGCGGCGCGACCCGCTCGACCGGCTCACGCCCCGCGAGCGGACCGTCCTCTCGCTGATGGCCGAGGGTCGGTCGAACGCCGCCATCGCGCAGGCGCTGGTGGTGAGCGACGGCGCGGTCGAGAAGCACGTGAGCAACATCTTCACCAAGCTCGACCTACCGCCCGCGCCCGAGGACCACCGCCGGGTGCTGGCCGTGCTGCGGTGGTTGGAGTCGTGACCACCGTCGCGCTGACGCCCGCTCGGCCGCGCGGCCGCACCGCCTGGCGCATTGGCGCGTCGGTGCTCGCGCTGGCCGCCCTCGGGTGGGGATCGCTGTCCCTCGTGAACCTGCTCGCGCACGGCGAGGAGCACTTCGCCCGCACCATCAACGCCGCCGAGATCACGACGATCGACGTCTCCACCGACCGCGGCTCGGTGCGGGTGATCGGCACCGACCGCGACGACATCTCACTGCACAGCTACATCAGCAACGGGCTCGGTGGCACCGACCACACCGAGCGGGTGCGGAACGGTCGCCTGGCGATCGACGCCAGCTGCGCGTTCCCGGTCGCCTACTGGTGCACCGCGTCGTACACGCTGCGCGTGCCCCGCGGCATGAAGGTGATCGCGTGGTCGGGGAGCGGCCGGATCGAGGTGTCGGGCACGACCGCCACCGTCGACCTCCGTTCCCAACACGGCGACATCGAAGCCGTGGGCCTGCGGAGCCGGCAGGTGCGGGCGACGACCGACCACGGGTCCGTGCACCTGCAGTTCGCGAGCGCGCCGCAGCGGGTGACCGCCGCCTCCGACCACGGCGACGTGGACGTCGTCATCCCGCGGACGGGCGATGCGTACCGGGTCGAGCTCTCGACCGACCACGGCAGCACGCGCGCCGACGTGCGCACCGACCCGGGCGCGGACCGGCGCATCGCGCTGCAGACCGGGCACGGCGACGTGACCGTGCGCTACGGCGCGGCGCGCCCGGTCGCGTAACCGCGTTCCGGCGCGCCCCCGCGCCGTCGGGGGGTTGTCCCCACCCGCGAGACGCCCGGTCGCTCCATGGGATCGCGAGCGAGGTCTCCGTACCGTCGAACTGTCCCCCCAGCACCGACCGCGCGGCAGGCGCGCGGCCGCGAGAAGGAGCTCCCGATGGCAGTCACGACCTCCGACCGCAGCGCGGCGCCGACGACGACCCGGGCCGTCGTCCGCGTGCGCGACCTCGTGAAGACCTACGGCGCCGGCGACGCCGCCGTCCACGCGCTCGCCGGCGTCAGCCTCGACATCGCGGAGCGCCGCTTCACCGCGGTGATGGGCCCGTCGGGCTCGGGGAAGTCGACGCTGATGCACGTGATGGCGGGCCTCGACACGCCCACGTCCGGCTCGGTGCGGGTGTGCGGCGTCGACCTGGCGCGGCTCTCGGACCGGAAGCTGACGCAGCTGCGACGCGACCGCGTGGGGTTCGTCTTCCAGTCCTTCAACCTCGTCCCGACGCTGAGCGCCCGGGAGAACATCGAGCTGCCCAGCGTCCTGGCCGGGCGGAAGGTCGACCGCGAGTGGTTCGACACCGTGGTGCGCATCACCGGTCTGCGCGACCGCCTCCGCCACCGACCGGCCGAGCTCTCGGGTGGCCAGCAGCAGCGGGTCGCGGTCGCCCGCGCCCTCGTGGCGCGGCCGGCGGTGATCTTCGCCGACGAACCCACCGGCAACCTCGACTCGCGCGCCGGCGCCGACATCCTCGGCTTCATGCGCCACGCGGTCGACGCGCTGGGCCAGACCATCGTGATGGTCACCCACGACCCGAACGCGGCGAGCTACGCCGACGAGGTCGTGTTCCTCGCCGACGGCCGCGTCGTCGACCTGATGCCCACCCCGACCACCGCGCGCGTGCTCGAGCGCATGAAGGCCTTCGGAGACTGACATGAGCCACGTGATCCTCAACGACCTGTGGAGCCGCAAGCGGCGCCTGGCCGGCATGTTCACCGCGGTGCTCGTCGGCGTGGCGTTCCTGGCCGGCACGCTGGTGCTCGGCGACTCCGTGCGCAACAGCTTCGGCACGCTCTTCACCGAGGCCAACCGCGACACCGACGCGGTCGTGCGCAGCAGCCACCGCATCACCGCGGAAGGCGTCACCGCCCAGGGCAGCATCCCCGAGTCGCTGGTCGGCGCCGTCGCCCGCGTCGACGGTGTCACCGCGACCGCGCCCCTCGTCGAGGGCCAGGCGCAGCTCCTGGGTGCCGACGGTGACCGCATCGGCGGCAACGGGCCGCCGACGACCGGGTCCAATTGGGTGACCCCCGCCGGTCTCAACCCGTGGCGGATCGTCGCCGGGCGCGCCCCGGCCGGTGCGGGCGAGGTCGTCATCGACCGCGCCGCCGCCGACGACGGTGGGCTGCACGTCGGCAGCCGTACCAGCGTGCTCCTCCCGCAGCGGGTGCCCGTCACCGTGGTCGGCATCGCCACCTTCGGCACCGCCGACAGCATGGCCGGGACGACGTTCACCGCGTTCACCACCGCCGAGGCGCAGCACCTGCTCCTCGGCCGCCCCGGCGCGCTCACCGGCGTGCTGGTGCACGGCGCCGACGGCGTCGACCAGTCAGCCCTGGTGGCGCGCCTGCGGGCGTCGCTCCCGCCCGATGTCACCGCGATCACCGGACACCAGCTCACCGCCGAGCAGCGGGACGACGTCGAGAGCGCGTTCGTCGGCTTCTTCCAGACGGTGCTCCTCGTGTTCGCCGGCGTCGCGCTCCTCGTGGCCGCGTTCAGCATCTACAACGCGTTCTCCATCGTCACCGCGCAACGCGCGCGCGAGTCGGCGCTGCTCCGCGCACTCGGGGCGTCGCGCCGGCAGGTCATGATCGCGGCGGCGATGCAGGGGTTGATCGTCGGTGCCGTGGCGGCGGTCGTCGGCGTGGCCGTGGGCATCGGGCTCGCGGCCGGGCTCTACGCGCTCATGGGCGCGGTCGGCTTCGGCGTGCCCGACGCCGGCCTCACCCTGATGGCGACCCACCTGGCCGTCGCGGCCGCGGTCGGAGTTGCGGTCGCGGTACCGGCGAGCCTCGTGCCCGCGGTGCGCGCGTCGCGCGTCCGACCCATCGCGGCGATGCAGGAGGGCACGACCGAGGCGACGGCGCCGTCGCGGAAGCGGACCGTCGCCGGGCTCGTCGCCACCGGGGCCGGAGTCGCCCTCGTCGTCGGCGGCGCGCTCGGCGGCGGCTTCGGCATGGTGGCGCCGGGCGCGCTGCTCACCGTGGTGGGGCTGGTGCTCCTCGGCCCGGCCGTGGCCCGCCCCGCCAGCGCCCTGCTCGGGACCCCGAGCACCGTGGTGCGCGGAACCACCGGGTCGTTGGCGCGGCGCAACGCGATGCGCAACCCGCGCTCGACTGCCGGTGCCGCGACCGCGCTGATGATCGGCATCGCGGTGGTGACGGTGTTCACCGTCCTCGCCGCGTCCATCAAGGCGTCGATCGGCGACGTCGTGCGGAGCGACTTCCACGGCGACCTCGTGATGGTGAACAACGATCCGAGCGGCTCGGGGGTCGATCCCGCGCTGGTGGGCCGGCTCGAGGCGCTGCCCGAGGTGCGGGACGCGACCGGCTTCGGGATCGCGCACGCAGCCGTCGCCGGGAGCGGCGAGACGGTCGCGGCCGCCGACGCGGCCGCGCTGGGGCGGGTCGTCGATCTCCACGTCGCGCGCGGTGCCCTCGCCGACGTCGGTCCGGCCGGCGTCGCGGTGTCACAACGCTTCGCCGACGATCACGGGCTCGCGGTGGGCGGCCACGTGCCGGTGCAGTTCGGGAACGGCGCCGGGGCCGATCTGCGCGTCGGTGCGATCTTCGACCGAGGCTCGACCTTCGCCGACGTGGTCGTGCCCGAGGCATTGTGGGCGGCCAACACGCAACAGCCCGCGTTCACCGGCGTGTTCGTGTCGTTGGCCGACGGCGTGCCGTTCGCACTGGGCCGCGCCGCAGTCGACCGGGTGGCGCGTGCCGATGCTGCACCCGACGTGCAGGATCGGGCCCAGTACCTCGAGGGCGTGAGCTCCCAGGTCGACGTCCTGCTGGCGATCGTCTACGTGTTCCTCGCGCTGGCGATCCTGATCGCGTTCATGGGCATCGCCAACACGCTGTCGCTCTCGTTGCACGAGCGGACCCGCGAGCTGGGCCTGCTCCGGGCGGTCGGGCTCACCCGGTCGCAGCTGCGGGCGACGGTGCGGTGGGAGTCGGTGATCATCGCCCTCTTCGGCGTGATCGGCGGCCTGGCCGCGGGCGTGCTCGTCGGGTGGGGGCTCACCCGCAGCTTCTCCGGCGACATGCCGCTGGACGTGTTCTCGGCGCCGGTGGGGCGGCTGGTCCTGATCGCGCTGGTGGGGGCCGGGGCCGGGGTCCTGGCCGCGGTGCGCCCGGCGCGGCGGGCGGCGAAGCTCCCGGTGCTCACCGCCCTGGCCACCGCCTGACCGGCCCACGAACGGGTCTCCGGCGCCGGCTGCCGTCGCGCGTTCAGCAGCTCCGTCGCACCAGCGCCTCGGCGAGGCCGCCCCATTCGTGGGCGATCGCGCCGAGCCATCCGAAGAACCCCTTGTCCGGGCGCGCGGCCACGACCTCGACCGACCCGGAGTAGCACCGGTCGAGCAGCAATCGGGCCCGGGTGACGTGGTAGGTCGACGTCACCAGGACCAGCTTCTTCCACCCGTGCTGCTCCGCGAGCCGGGCGACCTCTTCGACCTCGCCCCGGGTGTTGTTCGGTTCGGGCAGGAAGCAGATCACCTGGAACGGCTCGTCGGCGCGGCACAGTCGTTCGGGCCCGGTCGACGCGACCAGCGTCGACGCGACGCCATCGCGCGCGAGCTCCAGCCCGCGGTCGAGGCGCTCGCCGTCACCACCCGCGAGCACGACCACCGCGTCGGCGTGGCGCACCGTGGCCGTCGCGGGTGGCCACACGAACAGCTCGAGGTTGACCGCGACGAGCGCGACGACGATGGCCACCGCGACCGCGGCGCCGCCGACGAGCAGGTTGCGACGGGTGTGCGGGCTCGGCACCCGACGAGGTTACGGTCCGACCCGCCGCACCTCGCATCGGCCCCGGAGGCGGTCCGGATGTCCGCGCTACCGTCGGGCCGATCACACGCGAGGAGGCGACCCATGACGGAGACCGGTTCTGGTGCTCCCGACGACCTGATCGGCGTCGACGAGGCGAGCGCGCTGCTCGAGGTCACCCCCGACCGCGTCGAGGTGATGGTGGAGGAGGGCCTCCTCACACCCGTCGGCGACGGCGATCTCCGCTTTCGTCGCGTCGAGGTGCTGGCCACGCGCGAGCTGGGCGGCTGAGGCCCGTGTTCGTCCCGCTGCTGGAGGCGCCCGGCGCACCGGACGAGATCAGCCTCGTCGTCGCGGTGCGGGGCAACCGCGTCGTGCTGCTCGACCGCGAGCCCTCCGACCCCGACGAGCGGATCTTCCTCGGCACGCTCGCGGGTCGGCACTGCTGGGCGGTCGACGTCGACGTCGCCGACGCCGAGCCGGGCGAGGACGACCGGTACGTCGACCTGCGGATGCTCTGGGGCTCGGTCGACGAACCGACGTGGATGCTCGCCGGCCGAGCGGTGCAGCTGGTCGAGTGGCGCCGCACCCACCAGTACTGCGGCCGCTGCGGCGTCGCCACCGCGGACGCGCCGGGCGAGCGGGCGCGGGTGTGCCCGAGCTGCAACCTGCTCGCGTACCCGCGCCTGGCCCCGGCCGTGATCATGCTCGTCGAGCGCGACGACGGGCGGGCGCTGCTGGCGCGCAACGCGATGTTCCCGCCCGGGATCTTCTCCTGCCTCTCCGGCTTCGTGGAGCCGGGCGAGACGCTCGAGCACGCGGTGTGCCGTGAGGTGCTGGAGGAGGTCGGGCTCGAGGTGGGCGACGTCGACTACCGCGGCAGCCAACCGTGGCCGTTCCCGCACCAGCTCATGATCGGCTTCGGTGCCCGCTACCGGTCGGGCGAGATCACCCTCGACGAGCGGGAGATCGCGGAAGCGGCGTGGTTCACGCCCGAGGAGGCGCCGGTCTTCCCCACCAACATGTCGATCGCCGGGCGCCTGATCGACGGGTGGCGCCACCGCGACCGCTGAGGTCGAGGCCCGGGTCGGCCGCGGTGGTCACGGGAGGGAGATCGGTCGTCCGGCGTCGTCGCGGTGCACCACGTAGCTGTCGGCCGCCATGTCGCCGACCCGCCGGTGGCCCTTCGACACCGCCGACGTGATGATCCCGCAGAGGAACAGGGTCAACGGGCCGTCGACGAGGAAGAGCAGCCAGCGGACCGTCGACCGCCAGAGGCCGATGCGCTGGCCGCTGGGGGTGACCACGCGGATCCCGGTCATCTGCTTCCCGAGCGATCCACCGAAGAACGCTTCGATCACCCCGAAGTAGAGGAAGGTGAACACCGCCGCGAGGAGCAGGGAGACGCCCCCGTTCGCCTCGTAGACGGTGTCGTTCAGCTGGATGACGGCGCGGTTGTTGCACTCGACGCGTGACGAGTCCGACGACGAGAGGTGACAGCCCGGCAGTCGCAGGGTCTCCGCCACGCTCCGCTCCTTCGCGAACGGGAAGAACAGGAGCGTGAACGCGACGAGGCAGATGGCGAGGTCGATGAAGAACGCGCCGTAGCGACGACCCAGCACCGCGGTCGGGTCACGCCGGGCGGACGTCGTCGGGTAGGACGCGGGGTACGCCGGGGCCTGCGAGGTGGCGTGCGCCGACGACGACGGGTTCGGCGCCGGCGTCGAGCCGGCCCCGGGGGGCGGCGGCGCGATGGGGGGGTCGGCGGCGACCATGCCGTTGTCGGACACGTGCTCGGTCCACTGGCCGCCGTCCCAGTAGCGGTACTCGTGCCGGCCGAGAGGATCGGGTGCCCACCGGGGCGGGTTCGGAGGTGCGTCGCTCACGGGCAGCAGTGTCCCAGCCTCACCGTGCCCGGTAGCGGATCTCGCACGGGTGCTGGCTGCGGGCGACCCCGCCGATCTGCACCGCCAACGGCACGATGGCGGTGAACCCCGGCGCCGGGGCGACGTCGTAGCGCTCGAGGAGCCGCCCGGCGGCGCGGCACATGGCGGCGAGCGAGAACGGCTGGGCGGGGCAGGTGTGCTCACCGTGGCCGAAGGTCGTCACCAGCTCGCGCGCCGGCAGCGACGCGTCCTCCGCGAGCCGGCGGCGGACCCAGCGATCGGGGTCGTAGCGGTCGAGGCCGGGCAGCGCGGTCGTGTTGGTCAGCGGCAGCAGGGTCGCGATCTGCGCGCCGGGCGCCACCCGGTAGGTGGTGTGCTCGTCGTGCACCGTCGTCGGCTGCAGGACGGCCCGCAGCATCACCGAGCGCTGCCCGATGCGCGTCGACTCGAGCGCGCACCGCTCCAGGAGCCCGTCGTCGCCGCCCCGCACCCGGTCGACGACCGCGGGATGCAGCACGAGGTGGCCGAGCATCCACCCCGACGCGGCGAAGAGGTTCGACATCGACGCCAGGTGCACGAGGATCACATCACGTGCGATGCCGGTCGTACGGTCGGGCTCCTCCACCTCGTCCCAGTGGCCCACGATGCGACCGAAGAGGTCGTCGGTGCGCCGGTCGGCCGGCTGCGCGTCGCGCGCCCGGATCGTCGTGCTGACCAGCGTCTCCACCGTCGCCATCGCGGCGCGCTCGGCGCGCTTGCCCGACGCCGCCACCGCGGCCATCGCCTCCGGGTGCACGAACGCGGCCGAGCCGTCGAGCTCGTCGAGCGCGGCCACGAGCTCGTCGAACCGCGGCGCGCGCGACGGCGCCTCTCCCGCCCACGACGCCAGGCCCATCCGGTGGCCGAGCCGGCGTGAGAAGGCGAACACGTCGAGCACACCGTTGTCGCCCAGCTCGTCGAACGCGACATCGATGGCCGCGTCCAGCTGCGCGAGGTAGGTGCGCACGTCGTCACGACCGAACAGCTCGTGGGGCATCGTGCGCCGGCCGTCGAACAGCTCGTCGGGCAGCTTGCGTCGCAGCATCAGCCAGTCGGCCACGCCCTTGCTCGCCTCGGCTTCGGGCAGCGCGTAGAAGCTGCGGACACCTTCGGGCGAGAACAGGAACAACGTGCGCTGCTCGGGACCGTCGACCACGAACGTGTCACCGCAGGTGGCGCGCGCGGCGGCCAGCGCCGCCACCGGATCGGCGAGCTCGCGGTCCCACGGCAGCGCGGTGTCGGCGATCGGTGGTGCGGGGTCGATCGTCGGTGACGCGCTCGGGCCCACGGCCGGACGCTACGCCGCGACGAACCTGCATGCAGACGGGGTGGGACGGCGTCACCGGTTGAGCCTGCGCACGACGCCGAACAGGTCGCCCTGCTCGGCGAAGTCCACCGCGACCAGCGTCGGGCCACGCCCCCGCCGCGCGGTGCAGCGATCGAGGCGTGCTCGCAGGACCGACGAGTTGACGCGCCCCGCGGTGAACGGTTCTGCGGGCGTGACCCAGTGGTTGAGCTGGAAGACGGGCGCACCGTCGGGGCCGCGGTTGGTGCGGCACGACGACGCGGCCCCGAGGTCGCGGGGCCGGCGGAAGGTGAACGGCGTCTCCTGCACCAGGGCGGCGAACGCGTTGGGGAGCGTGGGGCCGCCGTCGCCGTTCTCCAGCGACACCTGCAACGGATGCCCGGACGAGAGCATGTCGCCCAGCGACGGCAACGCCGACGGGTCCGTGACCGGGAGGAGCTTCGGCTCCAGCCCCGCGTCACGCAGGACCGCGGCGATGCGATCAACTGGCGCGTGGTCTTCGATCACCATGACGACCACCTCGTCGGGATGCCGGTCGAGGAAGCCGCGCAGCGTGCGCATCTCGTCGACCATCGGCACCGCGCCGAGCTCGCAGAACACGTGGCAGAGGTACACCTCGTACGCGGCGCCCGCGGGTGGCGCGCCGAGGCGTTGGTGGAGACGCGTGGCCGCGGTCACGAACGCGGACGGGAGCTCGGTGGCGTCGCCCAGCGATCCCGAGAGATCCGTGTACACGCGCGTGCCGCGTGGCGTGCCGAGGTACGCGTCGATCTGGAAGCCGCGAATGCCGTGCTCGAGCTGGGCCGCGAGGGACCACCGCTGGTTCGGCGGCCGGAACCCGTCGGCCGACGACGCCATCGAGTTGTGGGTGGTCGGGAACGCCACCGCACCGAGGCTGCGCCCGCACAAGCGGGCCGCGCCGTTGCACCGTCGAGGGGTCGCCGCGCTTGCGTTGGTCGCGAAGGTCGCCAGCAGGGCGACGAGGACGAGGACGCCGGTGCCGACGCGCCTCACGAAGGCGGGTCGTCGAGCTCGCGCAGGTAGCGCTCGAACTCTGCCGCCAGGTCCTCCGACGAGGGCAGCTGCTCGGCGGCCTGCCGGTCGTACTCCGCCTCCAGCTGTGGGAGGTACCCGCTCGCCTCGGGGTTCTCGGCGACCGCTTCGTCGACCAGCTGCTCCCACTCGGCCACGCGCTCCTGCAGCAGGCCGTGACCGGTGGGGATGCCGGTCACGTGCTCGAGGTTGCGGAGCAATGCCGCTGACGCCTTCCAATTCTGGGCGCCCGCGGCGTAGTAGGGCACGCCGACCTGCATCGAGATCGCGGGGTAGGAGCGGGCGTCGAGCTCGGCCTGCAACGACCCGACGATGCCGGTGATGCCCTGGTAGCGCGGCCGGTGGAGCCCGAAGCGCTGCGCGAGCTCGGAGTTCGCCGAGGACGCGTGCACGAGTGGCATCCGGCTGTGCGGGATCTGTGACGGCATCGCGCCGAGCGTGATCACCACCTGCGCCCCGGTGTGCTCGGCGACCTCCACCAGCAGCCCGGTGAACCGACGCCAGTGGTAGTGCGGCTCGATGCCGGACAGCAGCACCAGCTCCCGGCCGGCGTCCGACTCGTCGTTGGCGTGCACCGCGTTCTCCGGCCACACGATCGTCCGGGTGACGCCGTCCTCCAGCACCACGTGGGGGCGCACCTGCTGCGCGTCGAAGAACGGGTCACCGTCGATGGACGCCAGCCGGGTCGCGTCGGTGAACTCGATGAGGTGGTCGACGGCGCCGGTGGCGGCGGACGCGGCGTCGAAGTACCCCGCGAACGCGACCACGAGGATCGACGTGCGCCCCGGCCAGTCCCGCTCCCATTCGAGCTCGCTCATACGTGCAGTCTGTCGCGCCGGGGCCGGAGATGGCACCCGGCGCACGGTCGGGTGCGGTGTCCGGGTAGCGTGACCGCGATGAACGCCACGATCCTCGCGCTCGGCCTGGCCGTCGCGCTGGCCGCGGCCGTCCGCTCCACGTGGTCGCCGTGCGGGCAATCGATGCTCTCGCAGCTCACGCCGGTGGGTGAGGCGTCTCGCGGCTACCGCTACCGCACGACCGCGGCGTGGTTCATCGCCGGGGCCCTCGTCGGTGGCGCGACGCTCGGCGGCGTCATGGCCGTCCTCGCCGCCGCGGTGGCGGCCACCGGTGCCTCCGCCACTGCGCTCCTCGGCACCGCAGCCGGCGTCTCCGTCCTCGCCGCTGCGGTCGACGCCGGGGTGCTCGGCTTCGCACCGCCGTTCTTCAAGCGCCAGGTGAACGAGTACTGGCTGGGCCGCTACCGCGCCTGGGTCTACGGCAGTGGCTTCGGCTGGCAGATCGGCACCGGCGTCACCACCTACATCATGACCGCCGCCGTGTTCCTCGCCGCCGCCCTGGGCGCGCTCACGGGCGGCCCGGTGGCGGCGCTGGTGGTCGGTGTGTGCTTCGGCCTGGTGCGCGGCCTGGCGGTGCTGCTCACCGCCCGCCTCCACTCCACCGCGGAGCTCTTCGCCCTGCACCGACGCTTCGACGCGCTCGGCGAGCCGGTGCGGCGCGCGGTCATCGGTGTGCAGCTGGCGGTCGCGGTGGTGGCGGTGGGCGCGGCGTGGGGCCTCGTGGCCGGCTCGATCGCGCTCGCGGTGCTGGCGTTCGCGGGCCTGGTGGTGCGGACCGCGCGTCGCCGGATCTCGCCCGCCGTCACCGCCTGAACGACCGCACCGCCTCCCGGCGCGCCGTCTACCGGCGTGCCGGTCGGTTCCCCGGGCGCCGCCGCCGGGTAGCACCAGACGATGCGCGCGCTGATCCTGAATTGCGCCCTGAAGGCACGTCCGGAGCAGTCGAACACCGACGCGCTCCTGGACGTCGTGGCCGCGGCGATGCGCGGCGACGGAATCGACGTCGACGTCGTCCGCGTGGTCGATCACGACGTCAGGCCCGGCGTCACCGACGACGAGGGCGACGGCGATGAATGGCCGACCATCCTCGAGACGCTCCGACGCGCCGAGATCCTGGTGATCGCCACGCCGACGTGGCTGGGTCAGCCGTCGAGCATCGCCCAGCGGGTGCTCGAGCGCATGCACGCGCTGATCTCCGAGACCGACGACCGCGGCCGCCCGTTCGCGTACAACCGGGTCGGCGGCATCGTGGTCACCGGCAACGAGGACGGCGCGCACCACGTGATCGCCGAGGTCGCGCAGTCGCTCATCGCCATCGGGTACACCGTGCCGGGGCAGGCGTGGACCTACTGGAACATGGGCCCCGGGCCGGGCGCGTCGTACCTCGAGACCGACCACGAGCACGAGTGGTCGGAACGGACCGGGCGCACGGCGGCGGCCAACCTCGTCGCCGTCGCCCGGGCGCTCGCCGACGGGCCCATGCCCGCACCTGCGGAGTGACACTCGTGCGGACGAGCCTCACCGTGCTGCGCGACCAGGCGCGCGGGTGCACCCGCTGCGACTTGTACGAGCACGCCACCCAGGTCGTCTTCGGCGAGGGCGATCCCGCGGCGCGCCTGGTGCTGATCGGCGAGCAGCCCGGCGACAAGGAGGACCTTCAGGGCCGGCCGTTCGTCGGCCCCGCGGGCGGCGTGCTCGACCGCGCGCTCGAGGCCGCGGGGATCGAGCGCCGGCAGGTGTACCTCACGAACGCGGTGAAGCACTTCAAGTGGAAGCGCCAGGGCAAGGTGCGCCTGCACCAGAAGCCGAACGCCGAGGAGGTGCGCGCGTGTGCCGCGTGGTGGCGGGGCGAGGTCGACGCGGTCGATCCCGACGTCGTGGTGCTGCTCGGCGCGACCGCGGCGCAGGCCGCGCTCGGGCCCAGCGTGCGCGTCATGCGTGACCGCGGGGTCCTGATCCCCGCCGGCGATCGGCTCGCCTACGACGCGCTCGTCACCATCCATCCGTCAGCCGTGCTGCGCATGCGCGAGGGCGAGCGCGACGCCGCCTTCGCCGAGCTCATACGGGACCTCGAGGAGGCGCAGCGCCACGTCGGTGCGGGATGAGCCGCACGCGCGGTGAGGTCCGCGTCGGATGCTCGGGGTGGGTGTACCGCGACTGGCGCGGGATCGTGTATCCGAAGGAGCTGCCCCAGCGCGAGTGGTTCCGCGCCTATGCCGAGCGCTTCGACACGGTGGAGCTGAACACCACCTTCTACCGACTGCCGCCGGTGGGCACGGTCGAGCAGTGGGCGGCGCAGGCGCCACCCGGGTTCGTGTACGCGCTCAAGCTCGGTCAGTTCGGTTCGCACCGCATGAAGCTCCGCGATGCGGCAACGTGGTTGCCCAACCATCTCGACCGCGCGCGACGGCTCGGTCCCGCGTCGGGGCCGACGTTGGTGCAGCTCCCGCCGCGCTGGCGGCGGAATCCGGAGCGGCTCGACGAGTTCCTCTCGGTCGCGCCGCGCACGATGCGCTGGGCGGTCGAAGTGCGCGACGCGACGTGGCTCCACGACGACGTGTTCGCGGTGCTCGAACGTCACCATGCCGCGCTGTGCATCCACGACCTGCTCGAGCACCACCCGTGGATCCGCACCACCGACTGGACCTACGTTCGGTTCCACGGCCCGAACGCGTTGCGCGAGAAGTACGTCGGTCGCTATGGCGGTCGCCGGCTGTGGCGTGCCGCCGACCGGGTGGCGTCGTGGGCCGAGCAGGGCGTCGACGCGTACTGCTACTTCAACAACGACTTCCACGGCGCCGCGGTCAGTGACGCGGAGTGGTTCCGGGCTCGCGTCGACGACCGGTGCTCGACCTCGCGTCGCAACCGCCAGAGCGACAGCGCGTTCCGGAGGCTGAGCACGGGTTCGGTGACCGACCCGCGGGAGTCGGGCCAGCGGCCCGTCGGTCGGGGTCTCCTCGATCGCGATCTCACTGCCCTCGCCGTCGGGTCGTACCTGGATGTCGACGACGGCGACGCCCGCCGGCCGGAACCTCACCTCGAGCTTCATGCGGCGAGGCGGGTCGCGTTCCAGGATCATGCTCGAGTCCTTCACCTCGCCGGCCGCGGTTCCCCACCGCGTGGTGGAACCGCGTGCCCTGGTCGGGCCAGCCGCGGTCGACCGCCCGGATCCGGCGGGTGCCGACGACCCAGCGAGGGTAGGCGCACGGGTCGTCGAGGACGGTGAAGACCGTCTCGGGCGGCGTCGAGACGTGGATGCGGTTCACCGACATCGCTCGAGTGCTACCCGGATCCGGCGCCCCGCGTGCTCCCTCGACTCGTCGATCATGCGCCGGTCGACGACGATGCGCACCGCACTGCGCTGCACGATCGCCTGCCACGGCACCAACGTGGGCGGTCGATGGAACATCGTCCGCAGCAACCACGGGCCGTTCACCGTGCCCTGCGTGTAACCGAGCTTGGTCCCGAAGGATCGGGTTCCGACCGCGAGCAGCGTGGAGCCGCAGCCCCGCGAATCCCTGCGCGCCGACCGGGCCGCTGAGTGACAGCAGCCCGCCGAGCGGGAACCCGAGGTACACGTTGGCCTTGTTCAGGACGAGATCGGAGCGGCTTCCACTTCTCCTCGACCGCGCCCGACGAGAAGAAGAACACCTCGTAGGGGGTCATCGCAGCGCCGAACAACGCGATCGCGTAGTAAAAGTACGTCGGGTGACCTTCGCCCGGAGGAACGCTCGGGTGTGACGCGTGGTGCCAGAGCGACGACCAGCTCGGGTGCAGCTGCACGACGGCGACGATCGTCACGATCATCGCCAGACCCATGAGGCCGAACACGGTCTCGAGGGTCGTGAACTTCATCCGCCAGATCACGAGCCACACCGCGAAACCCACCAGCGGGATGAAGAGCAGGTAGTTGACGTCGGAAACCAGCTGAAACGACAGCGCCACGCCGGCCACCTCGGCGATCAAGGTGAGCATGGTGATGAAGAACGACGCTCCGAGGTTGACGAGCCCCGCGCGGGCTCCGAGCCGTTCCCGTACGAGGTCGAACACCGCCCGCTGGGTGACGCTGGCGACCCGCCCGGCCATCTCGGCGAACACGATGATGCCCACGACACCGAGGATCACCGCCCACGCCAGCGACATGCCGTACCGCGCCCCGGTCGCCGAGTTGGCCACCAGGTCGCCGATGTCGACGAAGCCGCCCATCGCGGTGAGGATGCCGAGGGTGACGCCGAACACCTTCTTCACGCGGCCGCCGTCCCGACCTGACCCGGATCCTCGATGAACCGCTGCAACCGCGTGGCCAGGTGCTCGAGCGGCCGGGCCTGGCGTTCGAGCCGGTCGAGCTGGCCGCGGCGGGCGGTGATCCGGAGGCGGGCCACCCCATCGCTCGCCCGGTTGAGCAGGACGCCGAGTCGGGACCGGATGGCGTCGGCGTGCCGATCCGGCGGCTGCACGCTGTCGAACACGCCCTGCGCCTTCGTGACCGCCGTGTCGGACTCCGAGAGCATCACCGACACGTAGGGGCCGAAGGCGTCGCCGCGCGTACCGACGCGAGCGGCGAGCCGCGCCGTCTCGACCGACGAGAGGACACTCTGCGCCGTGTCCTTGGCCTTGTGCTCGTAGTCGTCGAGCGTGCGCGCAGGAGAGATCGGGTGGAGCCCGATCAACAGAGCGACACCGACGATCACGACCAAACAGGCGATGACCGCGCGTCGCACGGACTGCCGTGTACCCCGCCGAAACGTCGCGCGTAACCGCGCCGGTTTGCGGGCGGCGCACGGACGGGTACTGCTCGCCCATGCCGACGAAACGAGCGAACGTCAAGAACGAGAAGCAGTACGAAGCGCTGAAGAAGAAGGGCATGTCGAAGGCCCGTGCAGCCAAGATCGCCAACTCGCCCGGACGCGTCGAAGCACGGCGGCGAGAAGTCGGGCACGGGCGGCAACGCCAAGCAGGGAGGCACGACCGCGCAGCACAAGGCGGCCGGCCGTAAGGGTGGCAAGGCCGCGGCGAAGGCGCGCCGAAGCAGTCGTGAAACCGTGACACCTTCGGCTACACGCTCTCGAGCGAAGAGCACCCGCCCCGCGCCCTCGTCGCGCAACGCCCGGCGCGCCGAGGAGGTCGGGCTTCGAGTTCGCCTCGATCTCCGACCACTACCACCCGTGGGTGAGCGCGCAGGGTCACAGCCCGTTCGTGTGGAGCGTGCTCGGCGGGATCGCGGCCACGACCGACCGGATGCGGGTCGGCACCGGCGTGACGTGCCCGATCGTGCGCATCCATCCGGCGGTGATCGCGCAGGCGGTCGCCACCACGTCGTTGCTGTTCGAGGGCCGGTTCTTCTTCGGAGTCGGCACCGGCGAAGCGCTCAACGAGCATGTGGTCGGGGTGCGGTGGCCGCCGCCCGGCGGTGCGGCGGGAGATGCTCGAGGAAGCCGTCGCGGTCATCCGTGAGCTGCTGACCGGCGAGACGGTCGAGCACCGCGGCGTGCACTACGAGGTCGACAACGCTCGCGTTGTTCGATCCGCCCGACGGACGACGGTCCCGATCGTCGTCTCCGGCTTCGGTGTCGAGGCGGCCGAGCTGGCGGGGACGGATCGGTGACGGGTACTGGGGCAATGCCCCGGAACGCGACCTCCTCGCCTCCTTCGAACGGGCCGGCGGCTCCGGCCCCCGGTACGCGCAGCTCAACCTCTGCTGGAACGAGAGTGCCAGGACACGGCGCGCCGGATCGTGCTCGAGACCTGGCCGAACGCCGCGGTGCCCGGGCAGTTGTCGCAGGATCTTCCGACGTGGACGCACTTCGAGCAGGCGACGCAGATCGTGACCGAGGACGACGCCACCCAATCGGTGCCGTGCGGCCCCGACATCGCCGGGCGACTCTGCGCAGAGCGTGCAGCGAGTACGTGGAAGCCGGGTACGACCACCTGTACTTCCACCAGATCGGCGACGACCAGGACGGTTTCTTCGGCCTCTGGGAGCGTGAGCTGCGCGACGAGGTCTCGTGCCCGTCGGGGTCAGCTGACGCGTCCGTCGCTCGTCGCGAGGCCGGTGGTGACGATGGTGTCCCGCACCCGGCGGCGGCGGATCTGCCCGGTGGCGTCGGTGCGGGGGAGCGCGTCGACCTGCACGACGACCCGCGGTTGCTTCGGTCCGACGAGCGTCGACGCCACGTGGGCGCGGAGCTCCGCGACCGTCGGCAACGTCGCGCCGGGGCGCACCACGATGGCCGCGCACACCACCTCACCCCAGCTGGCGTCGGGGAGCCCGACCACCGCCACCTCCGCCACCGCGGGGTGGGTGCCCACCGCGGCTTCGACCTCCAACGGTGCCACCCACTCGCCCCCGGAACGGATCGACTCCGAGCGCCGGCCGGTGATGGTGAGGAAGCCGTCGGCGTCGCGTGTGGCGAGGTCGCCGGTGTGGAACCACCCGTCCTCGTCGATCGCCTCCGCGGTGGCATCGGGCCGGTCGAGGTAGCCGGAGAACATCGTGGGCCCGCGCAGCCACAGCTCGCCGTCGTCGGCGAGGTCGGCCAGGGTCATCGGCGGCGGTTGCCCGACGCTCCCCGGGTGCGTGAACAGATCGGGATCGAGCAGCGTCGCGCCGCGTCCGATCTCGGTCGAGCCGTACGCGATCGACGTCCACGAGCCGGGGAAGCGGGCCTTGAGCGCGTGGAGGAGATCGAGGGTCACCAGCGACGTCCCGGTGTTCGCCTCGACCAATGACGACGTGTCGTACGTGCCGTCGTCGGCGAGCACGCGCTCCCACACGCTCGGGATGCAGTAGAGGCCGCTGGCGTGCCACCGCTCCACTGCGCCGAGCAGCGCGGCGGGTTCGGCCCGTGTCACCAGGTGCACGGGTCGGTCGATCGCCCACGCGCCTTCGATCATCGACCAGCCGGACATGTGGAACAGCCCGAACATCACGACCGCGCCGCGGCGTTGCGTCGCGCCGTTCTCGCTGTCGCGCTGCACCGCGCGTAGCCACGCGGCCCGGTGCGAGATCATGGCGCCCTTCGACACGCCGGTGGACCCGGACGTCAGGAACACGACGCTCGGGTCCTCGCCGTCGCCGACGCGCGGCGGGCTCGACGCGGCCGCGCCCTCCGTCCAGCCGTCGTGCATCACGACGATCGGGACGCCGAGCGGGTCGGTGGCCGCGTGCGCGGCATCGGCGACGTCGGGATGCGCCACCACCAGGCGCGGCGCCAGCGTCTCGAGCGCGGCGACGGCCTCCGGCTCGGTGAAGTGCGGGTTGACCGGCGACAACGTCGCGCCCGCCTTGCTGATCCCGTAGCCGAGCTCGAGCGCGTCGAGCGCGCTCGGGCCCCACCACACGACCCGGTCGCCGGGCCGCACGCCTTCGCCCATCAACCGGTGCGCGGCGCGGTTCGACCCCGCGTCGAGCTCGGCGAAGGTCCGGGCTTCGTCGCCCATGGTGGCGCCGACGCGGGACGGCGACACCAGGGCCGCGCGCACCAGCAGATCGTGGATGCGGACGTCCATCACCGACGGAGTCTCGGTGGGTGGGCGCGGCATGGTCAAGCGGGACGCTCCGGCGGGGCGTTCACGACCGACTGACTAACGTCGCGCACCGTGTCGGACGAGGGTTCCCTGCTGGCCGACGTCGACCGCCTGATCCAGCGGGTGGTCCACACGTTCGGCGAGCCCGTCGCCGATGCGCTCGCCCCGATCGCCGCGTCCGGGTCGCGGCATCGCGCCCGGATGATCCTGTCCCTGGCCGCCGGCGGCGACCGTCCGGCCGCGGTGCAGGGCGCGGCCGCGGTCGAGCTCCTGCACCTGGGCACGCTGGTGCACGACGACATCGTCGACCAGTCGTCGCGTCGCCGCCACGCGCCGACCCTCCACGTCGTACTCGGGCTGCCGGTCGCGCTCTGGACCGCCGACGCGCGTCTACGCCGAGGCGCTGCACCTCGCCGACGCGGTGTCGCCCGCGGGCGGCCTCGCACTCGGTGGCGCGCTGCGCCGCATCGCCGACAGCCAGGTGCTCGAAGCGCTCGGTGTCACGACCGCCCGCTACTGGGACGTCGTCGACGGCAAGACGGTGTCGCTCTTCGACGCGTCGTTCGCGCTGGCCGACGAGGCGCTGGGGGGTTCGCTCCCGACCGGCGTGCGCGACGCGGTCCGCGCGTACGGTCGGCTGTTCCAGTACGTCGACGACCTGCACGACATCGGCGGCGAGGCCGATGCCATGGGCAAACCGACCGGGCTCGACGCCGACAACGAGCTGCAGACCCTGCCGGCCGCCGACCTGGTCGTGTCCGTCGACGAGGTGCGGGCGCGCCTGCAGGCCCTTGCCGCGCCGGTGCGCGACGCGGTCGCGGCATCGCGGTGGGACGCCTACTTCGGCGACGTCACCGACCGGCTGCTCGACGCCGCGGCGCGGGTGCTCGACGCCGCGGCGCCGGCACCGCGATGAGCTCGGCGCGCCTCCCGCACCACGTGGCCGTCATCATGGACGGCAACGGCCGGTGGGCCGAACGCCAGGGCCTCGCCCGCACCGTCGGGCACAGCCAGGGCGAGGAGCGCCTGGCCGAGATCGTGCGCGCCGCCGACGCGCTCGGCATCGAGTGGCTGACCGCGTACGGGTTCTCGACCGAGAACTGGCGCCGCCCCCGGCTCGAGGTCGACTTCATCCTCGGGCTCCACAAGAAGATCTTCGGCCGGCGCGCCGAGATGCACGAGAACAACGTGAAGATCCGTTGGATCGGGCGCGATCGGGGCGCCGGCTCGCGGATCCCGTTGGTCGTGCGGCGCGAGATCGAGAAGTCGACCCGCCTCACCGCCGACAACACCGGGCTCAACTTCACCGTGGCGTTCGACTACGGCGGCCGCCAGGAGCTGGTCGAGGCCGCGCAGGCCATCGCCCGCGCGCAACCCGACGCCGTCAACCCTCACACCGTCAGCCGCCACCTCTACGCGCCCGAGCTCCCACCCGTCGACCTCATGATCCGGACCTCCGGCGAGGCCCGGATCTCCAACTTCCTCTTGTGGGAAGGGGTGGGCGCGCAGCTGTACGTCACGCCCACGCTGTGGCCCGACTTCGGCGCCGATGAGCTCGAGCGGGCCATCACCTGGTGGCGAGCCCGGGTCGAACACGCCGTCTGACCGGCGCACCGGGCCGTGAAAAGGCCCGCTCACGCACCGACGCGCACCGTTAGCGTGCGGTGATGCGCGTGCTACGGGTGCGGGGCTTCGCGCTGCTCCTCCTCGGGCAGGCGGTCAGCGAGACGGGCAACTGGATCGCGGTCATCGCCATCTGGGGCTTCGCGTCGTTCCGTTTCGACGTCGGCGCGGGCGACCTCGCGCTGCTCTTCGTCGTGCTGTCGGTCCCGGGCGCGCTGCTCGGCCCGCTGCTCGGTGTGCCCATCGACCGCCTGGGTCCCCGGCGCACGCTCCTCATCGCCAACCTGCTCGGCGTGGTCGACGCGCTCGCGCTCTCGCGTGCCGACAGCTACACGAAGATCATCCTGCTCGCGCTGCCGCTCGGTCTGATCGAGGCGCTCGCCACCGCCTCGCTCGACGCCATCCCGCCGCGGCTGGTGCCCGGCACGCAGCTGGTGACGGCCAACGCCCTCCTCGGCGGTGCGCAGGACATCGCCATCGTGGTGGGCCCACTCACCGCCGCCGCGGTCAACTCGAAGTGGGGCCTCGAGGGTGCGTTCATCGCCGACGCCGCCACCTTCCTGGTCGGGGCGTTGGTCGCGCTCCGGATCCGCGTCGAACCGGTGCCCCGGGTGCAGGACGAGCACGCCACCTCGACGTGGCGGGAGCTGCGCGACGGGTTCTCGTTGGCCCGGCGCTCCGAGGGCCTGCGCTGGACCCTGGCGGTGGCGACCTCCGTGTACCTCCTCTGGGCGGTGTTCGGCGTGCTCGAGCCGCTCTACGTCCGCGACGTGCTCGGGGAGTCCGACGCGACGTTCGCCCTGCTCCAGACCGTCTTCGGGATCGGTCTCGTCCTCACCGGTCTGGTCCTGGCCGTCGTCGGCGAACGCGTCGCCCGGCCGCGGTACGTCGCCATCGCGATGGTCGTCTCGGGCGCGACCGCGGCGCTGTACCTGGGCACCGAGTCCTTGCCGGTGGCGTTCGTCGGCGTGTTCCTGTGGGGCGTCGACACCGCCTTCTTCTACGTCCCCGCGCGCACGTTGTTGCAGCGCTACGCACCGGTCGCGTTCCACGGCCGGGTGCTCTCGTTGAACCAGTCGCTGGAGCCGACGGCCAGCATCGTGATGACGCCGCTGGCCGCGCTGGCGCTCGGCGTGGTGAGCGTCTCGGTCCTGGGTGTCGTCGCGGGTGGGTGCGCGGTGGTCGGTGGTGTGGTGTTGCTGCTCGTCGGGCGTCACCTGACCGTGCCCGCGCCGAGTGAGTCGGTCGACCCGACCGCGGGCAGCTCGCGCGATGCCATCGCCCTCGGCGGGGCCGCGCCGGGCTGACGGTAGGCTCCGCGCCGTGAACGTCGAGGGCACCACGGCGGTCGTGACAGGAGGCGCGAGCGGCATCGGCCGCGCCACCGCGCTCGAGCTGGCCCGCCGCGGGGCGGACGTCGTCGTGGCCGACATCCACGAGGCGCGGCTGGCCGAGACGGCGGCGGCCATCGAGGCGCTCGGACGGCGCGCGCTCGCGGTGCGCTGCGACGTCACCCGCGACGTCGACGTCGACGCCCTGGCCGCCGCCGCCGTCGACACGTTCGGCGCCGTCGACGTGCTCATGAACAACGCGGGCATCGCGGTGCTGGGGCCACCTCACCGGGTGGAGATGGCCGAGTGGGAGCGGATCCTCCAGGTGAACGTCCTCGGCCTCGTGCGCGGGGTGCGGGCGTTCGTGCCCGCCATGGTCGAGCGCGGGCACGGGTACGTCGTGAACACCGCGTCGGTGGCCGGGGTGTGGGCCTACAGCTGGGACGCGGCGCCCTACATCACCTCCAAGTTCGCGGCGTACGGCCTCTCGGAGGCGCTGGCTCGGTCGCTGCGACCGTTGGGCGTCGGCGTGTCGGTGCTGTGCCCCGGGCTGGTCCACACCAACCTGGGTGAGACCGCGCGCTTCTCCGGCGTGCCCGAGGAGTTCATGGGCGAGTGGTCGTACTTCCCGCCGGAGATGGTCGACTCGGCGGTCGCGGCCGACGAGGTGGGCCCGATGGTGTGTGACGCGATCGCCGACGAGCGCTTCGCGATCTTCACCAACGCCGACGACGCCGAGCGGTTCACCTGGTGGCGCCACGACATCGACCGCTCGCTCGCCGACTCGATCGCGGCGGCACCGACCCCCCCGCGGATCGTCTGATGTTCGGTCGGCGGCCGCGTCCGCGACCTTCGGCGATCGCGGCCGGCGCCGCCTCCGTGCCGCCGACGCCGCTCACTGCTGAACAAGAGCGCAACGAGTTCCACTCGCGCAGCCAGCCGATCCCCACCCGTCCCGTCCGCACGGTGCTGGTCGACGTCACCACCGATACGCAGCGCGGCTTCTGGGACGCGCCGTTGTGGGTGCCGATCGGCGGCGTCGTCGAGGGCGGCGACGACCTCTGGGAGGTCGTGAGCGTGCGCCTCCGGTTGCCCACCGCGTCACCCGAGGAAGGGATCCGGCCGGTGCTCTACCTCTACGCGCGCAAAGCGGAGGCCTGAGCTCCTCACACGTTGGCGAGCGTGCGGCCGATCACCGTGTTGCCGCCTCGCGCCTTGGCTTCGTACACGGCTTCGTCGGCCCCCCGCACCAACGCGATCGGGTCGTAGGGCCCGCCGGGCGGGGAAGCGGCGACTCCGAAGCTCGCGGTCGCCGAGACCGGCGGGGTCCCGATGGCCAGCGCGGCGACGTGGGCCCGGCAGCGCTCCATGGCGATGGTGGCCTGCGGGATGTCGAGCCCGGGGAGCAGCACGATGAACTCGTCGCCGCCGTGCCGGCCGACGACGTCGTACTCGCGCGTCGCGCCGGACAGGGCGTCGGCGATGGCCACGAGCAGTGCGTCGCCGGCCTCGTGCCCGAAGGTGTCGTTCACGCGCTTGAAGCGGTCGACGTCGATCATCGCCACGGCGAACCCGTCTCCGGTGCGCTGGGCCTGCGCGGCGGCGCGGCTGAGCGCGTCCTCGACCAACCGTCGGTTCCCCAGGCCGGTGAGCGGATCGGTCGCCGCCCGTGCCTGCGCGTCGGCCAGGGTCCGCAGCGTGGCGAGCACCGGCGCGGCGCGGAGGATCGAGTCGTGCACCCAGCGCTCCGTGGAGTCCCGCAGGTCGCGATTCGCGTCGAGCACGACCGAGCCGATGCGGTCGCCCCGGGCGACGATGGGGCGCGCCGCCGGCGACCGGTCGTCCTCGCCGGTCACCACGACCGTCGCCCCCGGGACCAGCTCCTCGAGGTGACCGGCGAGGACGGCACGCGCCTCGTCCTCGGTCCGGGCGCTCTGCAGCCGCTCGGCGAACGCGATCTGCCGGTCGCGCACCTCCGCATCGCGCCGCTCGGTGCGCACGAACACCACCCAGTTCAGCACCGCGAACGCGGCGCACACCCCGACGAGCAGTGCGATGCCGCGGACCTCGTCCTGATCGCTGTCCTCGCGGTTCTGCCGGTCGAGCGCGCGCGCCAACTCGTCGTCGGCGGCGCGGATCCGGTCGAGCGTCGCGTCCCTGGCCGCGGCCCGGGCGGCGGCGTTGGCGGTGGCGTCGGGACCGGTCGCGGCGACGTCCGCCGCCACCGCACTCTCCCACCCGTCGATCAGCGCGCGCTCCTCGGCCAGCCGGGTGCGCAGCACGGCGTCGCCGTGCACCGCGACGTCCGCAACGCGCACCGCCTGCGCGAGCTGGAGGCGTCCGGCGTCGTAGGCCGCGAGCAGGCTGGTGTCCCGCGTGACGATGTAGTCGCGCGCCGCGTTCTCCGTCCCGACCACCGCGGCGAGGACCTGCGCGCTGGCGCGCGCCACCGCCGCGCTGCGGTCGGCGCGCACGCGTTGCCGGTCGTACTGCCACCAGGCGGCACTCCCCATCACGGCGACGAACACGAGGAGGAACGCGGCTCGTCCCCACCGCGCCGTGCTCGAGCCGGTGGCCATGCCGGCCTACCGGTTCTGACTCACGACGTCCGCCGACGCGAGCACGACTCCGTGCTCGCGGTGGCGAAGATTGGGCATGTGCGGACCCCCGGCTCGACGTGGAGGGGTTATCGGCCGCGCCGGGGCCGCCGAGAAGGCGCTGTGACCGAGGTCATCCCGCGGGTCAGCGAGCCCGGGCAAGCTCCGCGAGCTGTCCCACGGTCTTCCAATTGCGCGTGGTGGCGACAACCGCCAGCTTCTGCTCGAACCACGCGTTGTTGATCTTGGTGCGGCCGTACCCGCCGGGGCAGGACACGTAGACCTCCCGACCGACCACGTGGAACTCGTCCGGCGCGTGCTCCCGCTCGTCGAGCGCGGCGACCCGGCCGCGCGCCGGCGGCGTGGCGAGGAAGGTGACGTGGAGGAGCTTCGGGTCACCGGACGGAAGGAACCGGTTGCCGTCGAGCACGTGGTCCAGCTGCGTCGGTGTGCGCACCAGCACCGCGACGTCGAGTCCGAGGTCGTCGGCGATCGCGCCGCGGATGGCGCGCTCGACCGCACCGGCGGTGCGCGACGTCGACCGTGAGACGACATTGCCGCTCTGCACGTACGTGGCGACGTCGGTGTGGCCGTGCCGCTCGTAGAGGTCGCGCAGGTCGGCCATCGGGATGCGGTTGCGGCCGCTCACGTTCACCCCGCGGAGCATCGACACGTACACGGGCACCGGCCGAGGCTACGGCGGCCCGCGAGCTCGCGGCGATGCCGCGGTGGTCGGCCACCGGGCGGGAGCCGGCCCGGGTGGGGTCGCGGCCCGCCACGCCCCCTCTCTGTGCGCGTGGCCGGCGCGGGCACTAAGAAGAGCCCCGGAGAGCAGGTGGGGGAACGCGAGGATGAGGCGAGGAGCGGTTCCGGCCACCACGAGCGTTGAGCGGGAGCTCAGAGGGAGACGGCGATGATCCTCGACGGCAAGACGGTGGTGGTGACCGGGGTGGGTCCCGGTCTCGGTGGCGAGGTGGCGAAGCTCGTGCTGCGCGACGGCGGCAACGTCGTCCTCGCGGCGCGCACCGCCGACAAGCTCGAGGGCATCGCCCAGGAGGTCGACCCGACGGGTGCGCGCGTCGCGCACCAGCCCACCGACATCGGCGACGCCGAGCAGTGCCGCGCCCTCGCCGAGTTGGCGGTCGACCGCTTCGGTGCCGTCGACGGTGTCGTCCAGGTCGCGGCGTACGACGGGTTGCTGGCCGGTCTCGCCGGCACCGGCGACGAGGATTGGAGCGCGGTGCTCGGCACCAACGTGATCGGGACGATGCACGTGGTGTCGGCGATGGCCGAGGCGATGGGGGACCACGGCGGCTCCATCGTCCTCATCGGCTCGCAGAGCTCGGTGCTCCCACCCGTCGTCGAGCAGCTCGCGTACGCGTCGTCGAAGGGCGCGCTGCACGCGGCGATGTTCCACCTGGCCAAGGAGCTCGGTCCGCGCCGCATCCGGGTGAACACGGTGGTGCCCACCTGGATGTGGGGCCCGCCGGTGCAGATGTACGTGCAGTGGCAGGTCGCCGACCGCGGCATCTCCGAGGAGGAGGCGATCGCCGAGATCACCAGGAACATGCCCTTGGGCGAGATCCCGGCCGACGAGGACGTGGCCGAGTCGGCGGTGTTCCTGTGTTCCGACCGCGCCCGCATGATCACCGGGCAGACCCTGTACGTGAACTCCGGCGAGTACATGACGTGACGGGCTGGTCGAACCTCCTGGCGCCCGGGCGCATCGGCGCGCTGGAGCTGCGCAACCGCATGGTCATGGCGCCCATGGGCGAGGACCTCGGCGATCTCGACGGCCAGGTGTCGACGACGCAGATGGCGTACCTCGAAGCCCGCGCGCGCGGCGGGCTGGCGATGGTGATGCTCGGATCGGTGGCGGTGTCGTTCCCCGTCGGGTGCTCGAACGCACGGCAGACCGCCATCTCCGACGACCGCCACGTCGCGGGTTGGCAGGAGGCGGCGCGCCGCGTGCACCGCCACGGGTCGGCCATCGCCATGCAGCTCACGCAGGCGGGGATGAACAGCCTGCAGGACACGATGGCCGGGCGACCGATGTGGGTGGCGTCGGAACCCGGCCCCCCGGGCCGCGACGACCTCTACGGCATGGTGACCGCCGACGAGGGCGCCAAGATGATGGAGCCGTTCGCGGGGCCCGACTCGAAGCTGTTCTACAAGGTGCTCGACCACGACGACATCGCGTCGGTGATCGACGACTTCGCGTCCGCCGTCGTGCGGGCGCGCGAGGCCGGTGTCGACGGGTGCGAGCTGCACGCCGGGCACGGGTACCTCATCGACGGCTTCCTGTCGCCGGTGAAGAACCACCGCACCGACGAGTACGGCGGGTCGGTCGAGAACCGCGCCCGCATCCTGGTGGAGATCCTGACCGAGATCCGCGCCCGGGTCGGCGACGACTACGCGGTCTGGTGCCGGCTCAACTCGACCGAGAACCGACCCGGCGGGATGACCCTCGACGACTGCATCGTCATCGCGCGCATGGCGGAGGCCGCCGGTGCCGACGCGGTGCACGTGTCGGCGTACCACGACCCCGCGGTGGCGACCGGTCCGACCGACTCGTACGCCCCGCACGTGCCGGGGCTGCTGATCGACAACGCGCGCGCGGTGAAGGCCGCGCTCGGGGTGCCGGTGATCGCGGTCGGGCGCATCGACCCCGACGCCGCCGACGCCGCCATCGCCGACGGCGCCTTCGACTTCGTCTCGATGGCCCGGATGATCCTCGCCGAGCCCGAGCTGCCGAACCTCCTCGCCGCCGGCCACCCCGAGGAGATTCGGCCGTGCGTCTACCACTACCGCTGCATCGGCAACATCTTCGTGCGGGGGCAGGTGCGGTGCGCGGCGAACGGTTCGGTGGGCCGCGAGGACGAGCTCGTCGTCGGCACCGCGGCGTCGCCGCGTTCGGTGCTCGTGGTCGGCGGAGGACCGGCCGGCATGGAGGCGGCGCGCGTCGCCGCGCTTCGCGGCCACTCGGTCACGCTGGTCGACGCCGGCGCCCGGCTCGGCGGGCGCTGGAGGTACGCGGCCGCCACGTCCGAGGTCAACGCCGACCTCCTCCGCTGGTTCGAGCACCAGCTCGAGCTCCGCGGCGTCGAGGTGCGGCTCGGTGAGCGGCTCGATGCCGATGCGGTGATCGCGGCCGCGCCCGACGCGGTGATCGTCGCCACCGGCGCGCGCTGGGGTCGGCCTCCACTGCCCGGCATGGACCTCCCGCACGTGCGCGCGGTCGACGACCTCGCCGGTTGGTTGGTCGACGGCACACCGTTGGGCCGTGACGTCGTCGTGCTCGGTGGCGACCTTCCCGGCCTGGGGGTGGCGGAGGAAGCGCACCGACAGGGCGCCCGGGTCACCGTGCTCGAGGCGTCGGACGTGTTCGGCCTGCACCTCGGTCTCCCCGGGCGCTGGCGCCGGGTCCAGGATCTGCGCGCCGCCGGCGTCACCCTCGCGGGCGGCGCCGAGGTGCTGGAGGTCACGCCCGAGGTCGTGCGGTGGCGCGACCTCGACGGCGACCACGAGACGGTAGCGAGCGCGGTGCTCGTCACCAGCGACGCCGCGCCCGACACCACGCTCGCCGACGAGCTCGTGGGGCGGGGGCTCGCCGTCACCGTCGTCGGCGACGCCGGCGTCGGTGCCGGGCTCCTCGAGCACGCGATGCGCGGCGCGCTGGAGATCGCCGTCACGCTCTAGGTGTGCTCGGCCGCGTGGTGCCCGGCCGCGGGCGTCAGGCGTCGCGGAGGTGGTCCTCGACGGCCCGGACCTTGGTGGTGAGACCGTCGGTGACCCCGGGCCGGTGATCGATCTTGATGACGACGCTCACGCGGGGCGCGGCCTCCGAGACCTTGTCGACGCACGCCTTCACGAGGTCCATCACCTCGTCCCACTCGCCTTCGACGTTCGTGAACATCGCGTTGGTCTCATGGGGGAGCCCGCGCTCGCGGACGAGGCGGACCGCCTCGGCCACGGCGGCGCTGACCGAGTCGCCGGTGCCGATCGGGGTGATGGAGAAAGCAGCGATCATCGCGTGATCCTCCCATCTCCGCGCCGAGGCGCGCCCCGTGCGCCCCTCGGTACGCTCGGTGCGTGGCGTTCGACGAGGAGCTGGCCGACCGCATCCGGGAGCTCGTGGCGCAGGAGCGCGGGATCACCGAGCGGCGCATGTTCGGCGGGCTCGCGTTCCTCGTCGGCGGCCACATGGCGGTGAGCGCCAGCGGGCAGGGTGGCCTCCTCGTCCGTGTCGACCCGGACGAGACCGAACGGCTGGTCCGTCGTGAACACGTCCGTCGGTTCGAGATGCGCGGCCGCTCGATGGACGGCTGGTTGCGGGTCGACGACGCCGGCATCCGCACGAAACGGCAGCTCGGGGGATGGGTCACGCGCGGTGTCACGTACGCGCTCACTGCCCCCGAAGCGCTGACCGCCACGCCGCCTGCACTCGGCTGCTCGGTCGGGACCGGCGTACGTCAGCTCCCGATTCGACCGTGTGCCCGCCGAGAGGTGGGCGTTCCCGCGTCCGAACGTACGATGTCGCCCTCGCAGCGGCGGTCGACGGCGGAGGTGCGTGGCATGGGGTGGTCGGGAGACGCGTGCATCGTCGGCATCGCCGAGCGACCCTCCGAGCGCAAGTTCCACGGCACCCCGACGCTCACCATCGAGCAGTGGGCCGGGCTCGCCGCCGACGCCCTCGCCGATGCGGGCATCGATCCCGCGGCCGTCGACGGGCTCGTCTGCGCCGGCGACGTCGCCGAGGCGTCGTTGTTCCTCCCCGCGACCATCGCCGAGTACTGCGGCTGGCCGGTGAACTTCGCCGAGCGCGTCGATCTCGGCGGTGCGTCGGCCGTCGGCATGGCGTGGCGGGCCGCGGCGGCGATCGAGCTGGGCATCTGCGAGGTGGTGGTGTGCGCGACCGTCGGGCGACCCCGTCCGCCGTCGCCCGCGACGCGCGGCCCGAACCCGCGGGCCGTGTACGGCGCGTCGAGCATGGAGTGGGGTTCACCGCAGGCCGAATTCGACGTGCCCTACGGCAACGTGGCGCAGAACTGCGGCTACGCGATGTACGCGCAGCGCTACCACGAGCTGTACGGCTGGGACGAGCGAGGACGCGCCAAGATCGCGTCCGACCAGCGCGTGAGCGCCTGCGCCAATCCGGCCGCCGCCTTCTACGGGCAGCCGATCACCGTCGACGACGTGCTCGCGTCGCGCGTCATCGCGACGCCGCTCCATCTGCTCGAGATCGTGATGCCGTGCTCCGGCGGCGCCGCGTTCGTGGTGACCACGCCGGCGCGGGCGCGCGACTGCGCCCACCGGTCGGTCAACGTCGCCGGCTTCGGTGAGCGCCTCACGCACAAGACGCCGACGTACGCGGCCGAGATGCCCCGCACACCGGTGCGCGACGCGTCGCGTCCGCGCCTTCGGGATGTCGGGCCTGGCGCCCGCCGACGTCGACATGGTGCAGCTCTACGACTGCTACACGATCACCGCGCTGCTCACCATCGAGGACTCCGGGTTCTGCGGTGAGGGCGAGGGCCTGGCGTTCGTCAACGGGCACGACCTCTCGTACCGGGGTGACTTCCCGTGCAACACCCACGGCGGGCAGCTCGGCATGGGCCAGACCGGGATGAGCGGCGGGATGTCGCACGTGCTCGAAGGCGTGCGGCAGATCCAGGGTCGCGCCGGCGAGCGACAGGTGAGCCGCCACGACACCGCCTACGTGAGCGGCACCGGCGGCGTCATGAGCGAGCAGGGCGCCCTCGTCCTGGTCGGCGGGTGAGGCGACCGTGAGCGACGCCGCCCCGCCGATGCCCAAGCCCCGCCCGCGGCCGACCCCGGTGTCGCAGCCGTTCTGGGACGCCCTGCGCGACGAGCGGGTCGCGCTCCAGCGCTGCGACGCGTGCGATCGCTGGGTCTACTACCCGCGCTCGCGTTGCCCGGGGTGTCTGTCCGACCAGCTCACCTGGACCACGGTCGGCGGCCTCGGCACCGTGTACACGTTCACCGTCGCCGAGCAACCGACCGCCCCGCCCTTCGCCGACGAGGTGCCCCAGCTGCTGGCGGTGGTCGAGCTCACCGAGGGCGTGCGGGTCTCGACGACCCTGGTCGACGTCGACCGGGACGCGCTGGCCGTGGGCCTGCCGGTGGAGCCGGTCTTCGACCACGGCGACGACGGGCTCACCCTGCTGCGCTTCCGGCCCCGGGCCTGACCCGCCGACGGGCGCGGACGACCCGTCTTGGGCGAAGATCAGCCCATGGGATTCCTCGAGGACCGAGCAGGACTGACCGGCAAGGTGGCATTGATCGCGGGTGGGGGCGGTGGGCTGGGTCGAGCGGTGGCCCTCGACTACGCGCGTGCCGGCATGCACCTCGTGGTGTGCGACAAGAACGAGGAGCTGCTGGGCCAGACGGTGCGCGACATCAGCGACGTCGCGGAGGAACCGCTCGCCGCCCTCATCGACGTGCGCGACGCCGACGCGTTCACGACGACCTTCAACGAGGGCGTCGACCGCTTCGGTCGGCTCGACGTGCTGGTGAACGTCGCCGGCGGCACGTTCAAAGCCGATTTCGTCGACACCAACTCACGCGGCTGGGACGCGGTCATCCGGGCGAACTTCGGGTGGCTGTTGCACAGCACCCACCTCGCGGCGGTGCAGATGCGGAAGCAGGGTGACGGCGGGAGCATCATCAGCATCACGTCGATCGAGGGGCACCGCGCCGCTCCTGGGTACGCGGTGTACGCGGGCATGAAGGCCGCGGTCACCAACTTCTCGCGCACGCTCGCGCTCGAGCTCGCGCCCGACGGGATCCGGGTCAACACCATCGCACCCGACCAGACGCCGACCGAGGGCATGCCCATGGACTACGTCGCCGAGGTCATCCAGGCCGGGATCCCGATGGGGCGCCAGGGCACGTACGAGGACACCGGGAACTGCGCGTTGTTCCTCGCCTCCGACCTGTCGACCTACATCACCGGCACCACGCTGCACCCCGACGGCGGTGCCTACGCGTCGGCCGGTTGGTACAACTGGCCCGGGCTGGGATACGTGAACAACCCGCCCGCCTCCGCCTTCGAGCACGGCGGATGACCCTGCTGGCACGGGCGCAGGGCCTGAGCGAGGTCATCGAGCGCGAAGCGGACCGGTCGGAGTCCGACGCCACGCTGTCGCCGGTCGTCGTCGAGGCGCTGCACGAGTCGGGCCTCTTCGGGCTGATGGTGCCCAAGGAGCTCGGCGGTGAGGAGGCCGACCTGCCGACCGTCATCGAGGTGTACGAGGAGGTGTGCCGGGCCGACGGGTCGACCGGGTGGACGCTGCTGGCCAACGCCACCACGTCGGCGTTCGCGGCGGCGTACACCGGCCCCGCCGCCATCGACGCGATGTTCGACGGCACCCGGGTCCCGGTGGCGGCGGGTCAGTTCTCTCCGCGTGGCACCGCGGTGCGCGACGGCGACGCCTACGTGGTCAGCGGCCGCTACAGCTTCGGGAGCGGCAGCGCGCACGCGCCGTGGATCGGCGGTGGCGCGCTCGAGCTGCGCGACGGTGAGTTCGTGCCGTCGGCGTCGGGGATGCCGGTCATCCGCGCCTACTTCGTGCCGCGGGAACGCGTGGAGTTCCTCGGCAACTGGGACGTCATGGGCCTCGCCGGCACCGGGAGCTACGACTACGAGGTGCCCGAGCAGCGCGTCGACGAGGCGTTCACCTTCGATCTCGTGAACGCCGAGGCCCGCCGCGGCGGACCGGTCTACCGGCTCGGTGTGCTCGGGCTCACCGCCGCCGGGCACGCCGCGTTCGCGCTGGGCGTCGGGCGGCGGGGCATGGAGGAGCTCACGCGGATCGTGCAGACCAAGCACCGGCTGGGCGCGGATCCGCTGCGCGACCAGCAGCTGTTCCGCCACGACTACGCGATGCACGACGCCGCGCTCCACGCCGCGCGCGCGTTCGTGTTCGAGTCGTTCGCCGTCGTGCAGGACGCGCTGGAGGCGGGCGACGATCCCTCACCGGTGCAGCGGCAACGGCTGCGGCAGGCCACGACCTACGCCACGCGTGTCGCTACCGACGCAGTGCGCTTCGCCTACACCGCGGCCGGGACCGACGCCTTGCGCCCGAGCGTGCTCCAACGCTGCTTCCGCGACCTCCACGCCGCGACGCAGCACCTGGTGGTCGACAACAACACGCTCACCGAGACGACCCGGGTGCTGCTCGGGCTCGACCACTGACGTGCGCGACCTCGCGGGGAAGACCGCGGTCGTCACCGGCGCCGGCAGCGGGATCGGGCGCAGCCTGGCCCGGCGGTGGGCCGCGGCCGACATGCGGGTGGTGGTGGCCGACGTCGAGCCCGAAACGCTCGCCGACACCGCCAGCGAGCTCGGAGGGGCCGTGGTGGCCGTCGCCACGGATGTCACCGTGCACGCCGAGGTCGAGCGCCTCGCCCACCATGCCTACGAGGCGTTCGGCTCGGTCGACGTGCTGTGCAACAACGCGGGGGTCTTCCAGGGCGGGCTGCTCTGGGAGTGCACCGACGCCGACTTCGAGTGGACCCTGGGCGTCAACCTGTGGGGGATCCTGCACGGCATCCGGGCGTTCGTGCCGCGCATGGTGGCCGCCGGCACCGAGGGGCACGTCGTGAACACGATCTCGATGGCCGGGCTGGCGACGACGCCGTTCAGCGGTCCGTACAACGTGTCGAAGTTCGCGGCGATGGCGGCGACCGAGTGCCTCGCTCACGACCTCGCCACGGTCGGTGCACCGATCAAGGTCTCGGCGGTGTGCCCGGGACTGGTCGACACCGCGATCAGCCGGTCGCGCCGCAACCGGCCGGCCGCGCTCGTCACCGAGCAGAGCGACGGTGCGGCGTTCGTCGAGCAGGCGCTGGCCGACGGCACCGCGGGCAGCATGTCGCCGGACGAGGTCGCCGACCTCGTGGTGGAGGCGGTGCTCGAGGAGCGGTTCCTCGTACCCACCCGGCCGAGCTACGCGCAGCAGCTCACCGATCGGTGCGAGGACCTCGTGGCGCGCCGGGCGCCGCGCAGTCCCACCTTCGACTGAATCGCCAGCGTTTCGGCCGCGCGGCCCGCCGTCCCCCGGCGAGGGTCGACGTGACTCGGTCTCGCGGAAGTGGCTCGAAACGTACTTCTCGTCAGATCTCGTCTGATCCCGTCGGATAAGTGTCGTACCCCCATGGTTTGATCGGTGCATGTTCGACGTAGTCGATCACTTCGACGAGTTGCGGTGCTGGCCGACGGAGCGGTTGCGCGCCCGGCACGAAGAGCTGCTGCGCGAGCAGCGCCGGTTGTACGCCGAGGATCTCGCGGTGTTGCGAGTGCTCGACGAGCGCGGTCAGGTCGACGACGCGCTGGCCGCGCGTGACGGCGTGTCCACCCGCACGGCCTGGGAGACGTTGGAGACGGCCCGCGCGCTCGAGTCGCTGCCTGCGCTCGCGGCGGCGGCGTACGAGGGTGCGCTGAGCGCGGAGCAGTTGAGCGCGGTCACCAAGCTGGCCGACCAGGACTCCGATGCCGAGTGGGCACGGCGGGCGCCCAACGTGGCGCCGGGGGAGCTGGCTCGGCTGGCGCGCAACGCGGTGAAACCGTCGACCGAGGATTCGCGGGCTCGCTATGCGGCGCGGTCGTTGCGGATGTGGTGGACACCGGACAAGGGGATCTTGCACTTGCACGGGCAGTTGCCCGACGTGATGGGCGCCACCTTGGAGGCGACGGTCAAGAAGCTGACCGAGCAGATGAAGCCCGCGAAGGGTCAGGCGTGGGACAGCTTCGAGCACCGGGCCGCCGACGCGCTCGTGCAATTGTGTGAGCAGCCTGACACGACGGACGAGACGCCGATGGTGGCGTCCCGGCCGGTGGTACAGGTGCACGTGCCCCCGCACGGCCCGGCGGAGATCGCGGGGATCCCGATCGCTGACTCGTTGTTGGAGCAGTTGCGGGCCAACGCCACCATCGAGCCGGTGCTCGTCGATGACGACGGCGCCCCGGTAGCGGTGGGACGACGCAGCCCGGGACTGTCACCCAAGATCGCCCGGGCCGTCCTGCTCAGGGACGGGGGCCGCTGTCGCTGCTGTGACCGCAAGGGCAACCACGTCCACCACCTTCGACCACGGTCGTGGGGTGGGACCGACGACCCGTCGAACCTGGCCACGGTGGCGAGCACGTGCCATCCCGATCTCATCCCCCATGGCAACTTCGCCCTGGTCGGCAATGCCAACGTGCCCGGGGATCTGCGCAAGATCCACCTCGACGACCTCACGCCCGAACAACGCGAACAGGTCGGCCTCCCACCACCCAGAGCGGGACCGGCGCCGTGATCAGAGGATGGCGAGCGGGTTCACCGGCGAACCGGTGCCGCGCGGGATCACGAGCGGCGCGACCACGAACTGGAACTCCCAACGGCCGGCGTCCGCGCAGGCGACCGCGAGCTCTTCGAAGTCGGCGTTGTCGAGGATGGGCATGCCCATGTACGGGATGAGGATGTGATGCACGTGGAGCGGCACCGCCAACCCGCGTGGGTTCGGGATGCCCTGGTCGGCGTTGGGCGCGTCCTGCATGTCCCAGACGAGCATCGACGCCTCGGTGTCGTGCAGGAACTCGATGCACGACGCGTGCACCCCGGCGGTGCCGCCGAAGCTCGGCTGGGCCCCGGTGGCAGCGAAGTACGGACCGTGACCGCTGCGGATGAGAACCGCATCACCGGCGCGGGGCTCGATGCCCTGCGCGTCGGCGGCGTCGGCGAGCTCCCAGCCGTGCACCGGTGCGCCCGGAGTCACGTACGCGGTGCCGCGCAGACGCGGGATGTCGTAGAGCACACCGCGGGTCACGATGCCGTCGCGCCAGAAGTCGACGGTGCCCCTGTGCTCGGTGGGCATGCCGTACTGATCGAGCCGGCGTCCGTTCCACGTCTCCTCGCCCTCGGCGACCGGAAGGTGGCAGAGCGCGTCGAGGTGCGTCTCGGTGAAGCCGTGGATGAACAGCGAGAGGTGGTCGCACATCGCGCCCGAGTCCTGCATGGCCACCATGTGGCGCGCGGGGTACGGGTTGGCCGGCCCGGGCTTGGTGTTGATCGAGCGGCTGCACGAGATGGCGCGTCCGTCCTGCACGAGGGCGGCGGCGTGCCGGCGCACCTCCGGGGTCACGAAGTTGAGGGTGCCGAGCTCGTCGTCGTCCCCCCAGCGACCCCAGTTCGAGTACTTCGTGCGCCAGCTCGCGTACTCCTCGGCGGACGGTGGCGTGCGCTCCTCGATCCCCATGCGGAGACGGTAACCCTGCGGCTACGGTCGCCGCTCGTGGCGCCCGTCACCGGCTTCGATCCCTTCTCCGTCGCGGTGATGACCGACCCGTACCCCGTCTACCGCGAGCTGCGCGCCGAGTGCCGGGTCGCGGCCCTGCCCGAGTACGACGCCTTCGCGCTCACACGCTTCGACGACGTGTGGACGGTGCTCACCGACCGCGACCGCTTCTCGATCTTCGAAGGCCCGGTGTTCCATCGGCAGGCGCTGCTCCGCCACCACGACGGACCACCGCCCACCGCGGTGCCGCGACCCCTGCCGACGTTCTCCATGCTCGACCCGCCCGCGCACACCCAGGTGCGTCAGGCGCTGCTCGGGCCGTTCCGACCGCGCGCGGTCGCTCCGCTCGAGCCATCCGTGCGTGAGCTGGCGCGGGCGCGGCTCGAGGCGCTCGCCGACCGCGACTCGTTCGACGTGCGTCACGACTACGCGTCGCCGGTCGCCGCGCAGGTCGCGGCGTTGCAGCTGGGGTTTCCGGTCGAGGACGCGGAGCTGCTGGTCGGTTGGGTCAACACGTTCGTCGAACGCGACCCCGACGTGCCCGGGATCAGTGCCGCGGGCCAGGCGGCGCACGCGGAGCTCGACGCCTACCTCGTGGAGCTGGTCGCCGAGCGGCGGGCGACGCGCGGTGACGGGCCGCCCGACCTCATCGACGACCTCTGCGCCTACGCCGGCGCCCACGGACCGCTCGACGACGACGAGATCGCGACGCAGTTGGCGACGCTCTTCATCGGTGGCTCCGAGACCCTGCCCAAGACCGTGGCCGGTGGCTGCTACGAGCTCTGGCGCGCGCCCGACCAGCGCGCCGGGCTGGTCGCGGACCTGGCGGCGGTGCCGAACGCGTTCGAGGAGATGCTCCGCCACCAACTCCCGCTGCAGTTCGTCGGGCGGACCGTGACCGTCGACACCGAGGTCGCGGGCGTCCCGATGGGCGCGGGCCAGCGCGTCGTCCTCCTCCTGATCTGCGCCAACCGCGACGAGCGCGAGTTCACCGAGCCGGAGTCCTTCGACCCGCGCCGCGCCATGGACCGCCACCTCGGGTTCGGGCACGGCGTGCACGTGTGCATCGGTGCCCACGTCGCCCGGCTCGAAGGTGTGGTGCTGGTGCAGGAGCTCCTGGCGCGCTTCCCGCACTACGAGGTCGTCGAGGCCGGGCTTTCGCGCGAGGTGTCGGAATTCCACGTGGGATGGGCCCGGATGCCGGTCAGCCCCGAAGGTCGTACGGTGGCGGCATGACGCAGCTCATCATCGACGCCGACACGCACCTCACCGAGCCACCCGACGTGTGGACCACCCGGGTGCCGGCGCGGTACCTCGACGAGGTGCCGCACGTCGAGCGCAACGACGAGGGTCGCGACGTGTGGGTGCTCGACGGCACGCCGTTCAGCAGCCCCGGGCTCACCGCGGTCGCGGGCTGGCCCGAGCCGTTCCCCGCCGGCCCGAAGACCTACGAGGAGTGCCACCCGGCGTCCTACGACGCCGACGCCCGCCTCCGCTACATGGACGAGGTGGGGATCTGGGCGCAGGTGCTCTACCCGAACGTGGCCGGCTTCGGCAGCCAGCGCTTCCTCAAGATCCGCGACGACGAGCTCAAGCTCGTGTGCGTGCGCGCGTACAACGACTTCCTGCGCGACTGGGCGTCAGCCGACGCCCGCCGCCTGCTCACGATCATGACCATGCCGTTCTGGGACATCGACGAGGCGGTGAAGGAGGTCGAGCGCAACGTCGACAAGGGCCACCGCGGCATCCTCTTCACCGGCGAGCCGCACCGGTTCGGACTGCCGTACCTGGGCGAGGCGCACTGGGACCCACTGTGGTCGATCGCGCAGGAGGCGCAGCTCCCGATCCACTTCCACATCGGGAGCGGCGAGATGACGTCGTCGTTCGGGCCCGAGCGCATCGCGCGCTACGGCACCGCCGCGACCTACGCGTACACGTCGGTCGAGATGTTCCTGAAGAACGGCCTGCAGTGCGCCGACCTCATCACGAGCGGCGTCCTCCCGCGCTTCCCCGACCTCAAGTTCGTGTCGGTCGAGAGCGGCATCGGATGGATCCCGTTCGTGCTCGAGGCTGCCGACCACAGCTACCTCGAGGGACGCCCCGGCCGGAAGAGCGAGTGGGAGCTGCTGCCCTCGGAGTACTTCGCCCGCCAGGTGTACTCGACCTACTGGTTCGAGCAGGTGGCGCCGACCAAGCTCCTCGGGGAGATCCCGGTCGAGCACATCCTCTTCGAGACCGACTTCCCGCACCCGACCTGCCTCTACGGCAACGTGCACGAGAAGATCGAGACCAGCCTCGCCGGCGCCACCGACGAGCAGCGCCGGCGGATCCTCTGGGCGAACGCCGCCGAGCTCTATGGCGTGGAGGTGCCGGTCAGTCGAGCGTGACCCGGGCCCCGAAGGCCGACGGGAGCGACTCCGACGTCGTGCTGCCCCACATCTCCACCTGTGACCACGACCAGAGCAGCGCCCGCCCCTGGCGCCCCACCGGGGCCGGAAAGCCCAGTCGGTGCACCCGCAGGTCGAGCACCGTGCGGGCGCTCTTCAGGCCCAGCCGGGCCGCGACCTCCTGGGCGTCGACCAGCTCCTCACCGTCCGTGTCCAGCACCATCGAATCCCTGCTCCCCTCGGGTTCCCGCTCCCTCGATGCGCGACGTCGCTGACGGGTAAGTGACGGACGCGTGACGCCGAACCTACGGCGGCGAGGTTTCGGCGGGATGGGTCGCCGATCAACGTGGTGTGACGCGCATCCTACGGAAATCTGACGATTGCACCGCCGGAACCGTGAGGAAGCCGTCAGCCCCGGTGGGTCCGCACGCGGCATCCTGGGGCAGTTCACATTCCCGACATACGAAAGAAGCGCGGGAGAAGCCTTCCCTCTTTATCGTCCGCCGGACGGTGCACTCTACGGTCGCACCGCACCTCCACGGGAACGACAGCCCGCGAACAGGAAGAGAGAAGGCATGAAGCTGGTGGTCGCGATCATCAAGCCGCACCAGGTCGAGGCGGTGACCGACGCGCTCGACAAGATCGAGGTCTCGGGCATGACGCTCACGGAGGTGCGTGGCCACGGTCGCCAGCGCGGACACTCCGAGGTGTACCGCGGCGGCGAGTACAAGGTCGACTTCCTCCCCAAGGTCCGGGTGGAGGTCCTCGCCGGCGACACCCAGGCCGAGCAGGTGGCGAACACGATCGTCGACAATGCTCGCACCGGGAAGATCGGTGACGGGAAGCTGTGGATCCAGCCGGTCGACGTGGCCGTCCGGATCCGAACCGGGGAGGTCGGTGAAGAAGCCCTCTGATGCGTCGCCGCCCGCCGGGCGCGGGCTCGTCGCCGACCACACGCTGGGAGGCCTCGCGTTCGCGGCGGCCTACTCCGACGCGGTCGACATCTGGATGGCCGAGCTGTTGGGCGACCCCGCCGGGGTCGCCCTGCTCGCGGTCGGGGCCTACGGTCGCCGCGAGCTGTGCCCCGCGAGCGACCTCGACCTCGTGCTGGTCCACGACGGCAAGCGCGGCCGCGACCTCGGCGAGATCGCCGACGCCGTCTGGTACCCGATCTGGGACTCGGGCGTCGCGCTCGATCACAGCGTGCGCACGCCGAAGGAGGCGCGCGCCGTCGCCGACCGCGACCTGAAGGCCGCGCTCGGCCTGCTCGACGGGCGGGTGGTGGCGGGTGACGCGGTGCTGGCCGAGCGGTTGCTCACCCGCATCCGCGACGACTGGCGCGACCGGGCCCGCAACCGCCTGCCCGGCTTCGGGGACCTGGTCGAGCAACGCCACCGGTCGTCCGGCGACGTCGCCTACGCGCTCGAGCCCGATCTCAAGGAGGGACGGGGCGGCAGCCGCGATGTCGCCGCCCTGCGCGCCCTCGCGCGTGTCGCCGACGTGTACGTGCCCGACGAGCGGCTGGCCGCCGCGGTCGGCACGCTGTTCGACGCGCGCGTCGCGCTGCAACGCCTGGCCGGCCGGACCGACCGGCTGCTGCTCGAGCACCAGGACGACGTCGCCGCCGCGCTGGGGCTCGGCGATGCCGACGAGCTGATGGTGATGGTGAGCGGGGCGGCGCGCACCATCGCCTGGCAATCGGACGACGCGTGGCGCGCGGTGCGGTCGTGGCTCCAAGGACCCCGCGGGCGCTCGGCCGCCGGACACGACGCGCCCCTGTCGCCCGGGCTCGTGCTCCGCGACGGCGAGGTCGCGCTGGTCGCCGACGCGTCGCCCGCCGACGACCCCGCGTTCGTGCTCCGGGCCGCCGCCGACGCCGCCTACCTGGGGGTGCCGATCGCGCGCCCGACGCTCCGACGCTTCGACGCGGAGCGGGGCACCGTGCACGACCCGTGGGCGCCCGAGACGCGCGAGGCCTTCGTCGCGCTCCTCGGCGGCGGCGACGCCGCGGTCCCTCAGTTCGAGGTGCTCGACCAGCACGGGCTGCTGGTGCAGTTCCTCCCCGAGTGGGACGTGGTGCGGTCCCTCCCGCAGCGGAACGCGTTCCACCGCTACACGGTCGATCGTCACCTCCTCGAGGCGGTCGCGCGCGCCGCCGATCTCGTGCGCCGGGTGCGCCGGCCCGACCTCCTGCTCGTGGGCGCGCTGCTGCACGACCTGGGCAAGGGGGGTCCCGGCGACCACACCGACCACGGCGTGGTGCTGGCCGAGCGCGTGGCGACCCGCATGGGGTTCGATCCGGCCGACGTGGCGGTGCTCGTCGACCTCGTGCGCTGGCACCTGCTCCTCCCGAGCTACGCCACCGGGCGCGACCTCGGCGATCCCGCCACCGTCGACGCGGTGGTCGACGCGGTCGGCACCGAGGAGACGCTCGATCTCCTCGAGGCGCTGACCGAGGCCGACTCGCTCGCCACCGGCCCGACCGCATGGACACCGTGGAAGGCCGGGCTCGTGGTGCGCCTGGTCTCGCTGGCGCGGAGCGAGTTGCGCCGGCGCGCCGGCTTCGCGGTGCGGGAGCAGCCGGTGCCCGACGGGCCCGACCCGCGGCTCGCCACGTTCGACGGGTCGCTCACCGTCGACCCGCACCCCGGCGGGGTGACCATCCTGGCGCCCGACGCGCTGGGCCTGCTCGCGGTCGAGGTGGCCGCGCTGGGCGTGCACGCCCAGGACGTGCGCCGGGCGCGCACCTACACCGTCGACGGCGTCGCCGTCGGCGAGTTCGAGGTGGAGCCCGAACGCGGCCGCCAACCCGACTGGGACCGCTTCGCCGTCGACCTCCGGGCCGCACTCGTCGACCCCACCGCGGTCCGGGAGCAGCTCGTCGCCCGCCACCGGCGCTACGACTCGTTCTCCCGGCCGACCGCGGCGCGCCCCGCCGAGCCCCGGGTGTTCGTCGACAACGAGGCCACCGACGTCGCCACCATCGTCGAGGTGCGGGCCGCCGACGGCATCGGGGTCCTGGCCCGGATCACCGACGTGTTCGCCCCGCACGGCGTGCGGGTGGACCAGGCCTACGTGTCGACCCTCGGCCACGAGGTGGTCGACACCTTCTACGTGACCCGCGCCGACGGCGCCAAGCTCACCGACCCGGAGGTGATCGGCGACCTGGAGCGGGAATTGGTCCGGCGGCTCCAGCCGTCAGCTTCCGTTCATGGTGCTGACTAGGTCCGGTAACGCGAGGCACAACATTCAGCAATCGCCGGCGCGGACTCTGGCGCCCATGATCAACACACTGCGCACCAACATCAAGAATCCGGTGCGGCGCAAGATGATGTACGCCCGAATGGGCGGCAAGATGATCGGCCTCGCGGCCGTCATCGGCATGATCTATGCGTTCGCCTACCTCTTCAGCACCCAGGTCGCCAGCGCCACACCGGTGCACAGTGCGGCGACCGACCTGAAGGCCCAGCTGACGACCTCGATCAGCGCGATCAACACCGCCTGGGTGTGCGTCACCGCATTCCTGGTGTTCTTCATGCAGGCGGGCTTCATGATGCTCGAGGGCGGCTTCGCCCGGACCCGCGAGGTCTCGAACGTCATGATCGAGTGCATCGTGGACACCGCCCTGTGCGGGATCCTCTTCTACGCGTTCGGGTTCGCGTTCATGTTCGGTCCCGGGAACGGCTGGATCGGCTACCACTACTTCTTCCTGCAGGGCGTGCCGCACACGTACACCTACGGGGGGTTGTTCGACACCGGCGTGGCGTTCATGGCGTTCTTCATCTTCCAGTTCGCCTTCGCCGACACCGCCAGCACGATCGTGTCGGGCGCCATGGTCGGTCGCACCCGCTTCGCCGGCGACCTCCTCTACAGCGTCGTGGTGAGTGGGTTCATCTACCCGATCTTCGGTCACTGGGTGTGGGGCCCCGACGGCTGGCTGGGCAAGGCCGGCATCCCGGCGAAGGACCTCGCCACCACCCCGTTCCGTGACTTCGCCGGCTCGACCGTCGTCCACACGGTCGGTGGCGTGCTCGCCATCGCCGGGGCGATCGCGCTCGGCCCCCGTATCGGCCGCAAGTTCAAGCGTGACGGTGGGGGATCTGCCACCAGGTCACAACATGACGCTCGCCGCCCTCGGTGGCGTCATCCTCTGGTTCGGTTGGTACGGGTTCAACCCCGGCAGCACGCTCTCGGCCATGGACTTCGAGGGCATCGGCCGCATCGCCACCAACACGACGCTCGCGGCCTGCGCCGGTGCGCTGGTCGGGGTGATCTGGGTGTACCCCCGGGCCAAGAAGTGGGACGTCGGCATCTCGATCAACGGCCTCCTCGCCGGCCTGGTGGCCATCACCTGTCCGTGTTACTGGGTGTCGCCCACCGGTGCGATCGCCATCGGTGCGATCGCGGGAGCGATCGTGGTGCTGGCGGTGGACTTCACCGAGTGGATCCGGGTCGACGACCCCTGCGGGGCGTTCGCGGTGCACGGCGCCTGCGGCATCTGGGGCACGATCAGCCTCGGGCTGTTCGCCGTGGGCAACTACGTCGGTGGTGACGGGGCGACCGTGAAGGGGGTGCTCTACGGCGGGAACGCCAACCAGCTCGTCGCCCAGATCAAGGGCAGTGTGATCATCACGGCCGCGACACTCGCCGCCGGCCTGCTGCTGATGTACGGGGTGAAGGCGATCGGCATCCTGCGGGTCTCCGAGGCCGGGGAGATCGAGGGTCTCGACATCCACGACCACGGTGCGCCGGCGTACCACCCCGAATACGCGTACATGGGGTACTCGCCGTTGCCGCCTTCGCTCGAGACCGCGACCGCGAGCGCACCGACGGTGACCGCACCACCGTCCGACATCCACCTGCCCACCAGCGACTAGACGCAACGGAGCGTCGCCTCCTGAGGGCAGTGGAGGGGCAACGAAAGGAGCCGGGCCGTTCGGTCCGGCTCCTTTCGCGTGCGGTCTAGATTGGCGCCGGGCAGGGGCGGGGCCGTGCACAGGAGAACGAGCGACATGAGCAGGCTGACCGGCAGGCGGGCGGGCACCGCGGCGGGGGCGGTGGCCGGTGCCCTGGCGCTCACCACTGCGATGTTCGGCATGTTCGCCGCACCGGGCGGGGCCGCCACCACGAGCCCGTGCAAGGTGCTCAGCAAGGCCGACATCCAGACCGCGTTCGGCGGCACGGTGTCGAGCGGCAAGAAGGGCTTCAGCACCCCGGTGAGCACGCAGTGCGAGTTCCAGGTCGGCGCGAACGCCGACCGGCCCGACGGCACCGTCATCGTGCACCTGACGACCACCAAGGCCAAGCCCGCGTACGCGGGCCTGAAGAAGATCACGCAGACGTATGCACCGGTCGACGGCTTGCCGAACGCGCTCTACGCGCAGAAGTTGCAGGTCGTCAACGTGCTGAAGGGCGCCGTGCTGCTCGGCGTGCAGGGCAACTTCCTGATCACCGATCCGCTGCCGATCCACGCGTACGACGACAAGGCCCAGCTCGTCGACCTCGCCAAGCTCGCCTTGGCCCGGGTCTGACGCGGGGGCTGAGGTCGCGGTGGAGCTCGACCCGTTCGACTACGGGTTCCACCGCGATCCGTACCCCACGTACGCGTGGCTGCGGGAGCACGCGCCCGTGTACCACAACGAGCGCCTCGACTTCTGGGCGTTGTCGCGCTTCGACGACGTGCTCGACGCGCTGCACGACCCCGACACGTACACGTCGACCGGCGGCGTGGCGATCGAGCACACCGACGCCGCCCTGAAGTCGATGATCGAGATGGATCCGCCCGAGCACACGCAGATGCGCAAGCTCATCGCGCGCCGGTTCACACCCCGCCGCATCGCGGAGCTGGAGCCGCGCGTGCGCACGTGGACGAACGAGCTGCTCGACTCGCTCGCCGGCCGTTCCGAGTTCGACGTGGTGCACGAGTTCTCCGCGCTCCTGCCCACGACGGTCGTGGGCACCCTGCTCGGCATCCCGCCGGCGCGACACGACGATGCCCGCCGCTGGACCGACGACCTCCTCACCCGCGAGCCGGGCAACCCGGTGCCGCCCCCGGCCGCCGCCGAGGGGGCGATGAACATGGCCGTCCTCGCCCACCAGCTGAGCGAGGCGCGCCGGGCGCAGCCCGACGACGACATCCTGAGCCTGCTCGTCGAGGCCGAGGTCGACGGCGCGCCGCTCACCGACCAACAGGTCATCGGCTTCTGCCTCCTCCTCATCGCCGGGGGCCACGAGACGACGTCGAAGCTGATCGCCAACGGCGTGCGGTTGTTCGCCAGCCACCCCGAGTCGCGCGCCGCGGTCCTTGCGCACCCGGAGGCGATGAACGGCGCGGTCGAGGAGCTCCTGCGCTACACCAGCCCGACGCAGTACATGGCCCGCACCGTCACGCACGACGTCGAGCTCCACGACACCGTGATGCCGGCAGGCGCCAAGGTCGTGCTGCTCCTCGGGTCCGGCAACCGCGACCCGCGTGAGTTCGACCGGCCGGACGAGTTCGACGTCACCCGCACCAATCCGCGGATCCTCGCCTTCGGGCACGGCGCCCACGTCTGTCTCGGCGCCGCGGTGGCGCGCCTGGAGGCACGGGTGGCGTTGCAGGAGTTCCTCGCCCGGTACCCGGAGTACGAGGTCGACGAGGACGCGGTCGAGTTCCTCCATTCGGGCAACGTGCAGGGGCCGACGAGCGTCCCGGTGTCGATCCCCGTCGGCGCGGGAGCGGGTACCGGTGGCGGCTGACCCCGACGTCCAGCGGCTGCTCGACGAGCAGGAGATCCGGGCCGTGGTGCTGCGCTACTGCCGTGGCGTCGACCGCCTCGACCTCGAGCTGGTACGCGACTGCTACCACGCCGACGCCACCGACGAGCACGGCACGTTCGTGGGGACGCGCGACGAGTACGTCGCCTGGGTCGGCGAGGTGCTGACGCGCTTCGAAGGGACCATGCACCTCGTGGCGAACCAGCTGGTCGAGGTGGTCGGCGACCGGGCGCGGTGCGAGACGTACGGCGTGGCGCACCACTGGGGCCATCCGCCCGAAGACCACCGCCGGAACTTCACCACCGGCTTCCGGTACGTCGACCGCTTCGAGCGGCGCGACGGCCGCTGGCGCATCGCCGCGCGCGTGGCGGTGCGGGAGTGGACGGAGAAGGTGACGCCGGAGCAGCAGTGGTCGATCGCGCCCGAGCGCGACGGGCGCCGCGGGCGACGCGACCGCCGCGATCCGCTCTACGACGAGGCGCTCCGGCCGTGAACGACTTCGGCGATCGGCCCGGCGTCGCCGTCGTGACCGGGGGCAGCGGCGGCCTGGGTGCGGCGGTGTGCCGGCTCCTCGCCGCCCGCGGCAGCGATGTCGCGCTCACCTATCGCGGCAACGAGGACGCCGCGCGCGCGGTCGCGGCCGACGTCGAGGCCGCGGGCCGGCGCGCCGAAGCGGTGCGGGTCGACCTCCTCGACGCCGAGGCCACTGCCGCGTTCGTCGACGGCGTCGCCGAACGGTTCGGGGGCATGCACACGCTCGTGCACGCGGCCGGCCCGCTGGTGCACCAGGTCTACGCCAGCGCGGTCGAGCCGGCCGCCTTCCGCGACCACCTCGACCAGGAGGTGATGGCGTTCTACGACGTGGTGCAACCGGCCGTCCCGCACCTGCGCGCCAGCGGGGGCAGCATCGTCGTGGTCACCAGCGCCGGCGGCCGTCGTCACCCGCCGCGTGACGCGCTCTCGGTCGCGCCGAAGGGCACGATCGAGGCGCTGGTGCGCGCGCTGGCGGTGGAGGAGGGCCGGTTCGGGGTGCGGGCCAACTGCGTCGGACCGGGCATGATCACCGACGGCATGTTCCTCCGCCTCCGCGAGGCGGGCGACCTCGACGACGCCGCCCTCGATGCGGCCCGGCGCAACATCCCGATGCGCACGTTCGGGACCGCCGTCGACATCGCCGAAGCGGTCTGCTTCCTCGCCTCCCCCCGCGCCGGCTACGTCAGCGGCCAGGTGATCGACGTCGACGGTGCCTACGGCGTCTGAGATGCAGCGGAGCCGATGGAGGGGTGTCAGTCGTCCTTCAACGCGACCGCGTTCGGGGTGACGTTCATCTTGGGCTCGTAGTCGGCGACCTCCACCACCCGCGCCCCGCGGTCGTACTTCGCCCGCAGCTCGCCGCGGCACTCGGTGCACAGGCCGTAGAAGCGCATCGGTGCCTCGCGGTGGCAGCGCATGCACTCCATGGTCTCGGGGGTCAGGTCGACGACGTCCATCGGGCGGGTTCCTCGGGTCGCGAGCGGCAGGGGCGGAGAGCATGCCGCGTCGGGACGGCGAGGTGGCGGACCGGCCTTCCATAAGGTGGGCGCCGTGACCGACCCCCGCGCCACCGCCGCCGCGGCCCGGATCCACGAGCGGGCGCCCGACCTCGCGGACGAGCCGACCGAGCGGCTGGTCCACGACTACCTCGACGCCGCCGAGCCCCACGACCTCGCCACCCTCAGCGCCGACGACGTGGCGGGGGCGGTGATCGCCATCCTGCGACTCGGTCGTGACCGCCCGCCCGGCGGCCGGGTGGTGGCGGTGGCGAACCCGAGCGCGGCGCGGGACGGCTGGGACTCCCCTCACACCGCGGTCGACGTCGTCACCGACGACGCCCCGTTCCTCGTCGACAGCGTCAGCGCAGCGCTGGTGCGGCGCGGCTACGACCTCCACCTGCTGCTCCACCCGCTGCTCGAGCACCCCGGCGTCGGTACGACGTCGCATCTGCACGTCGAGATCGACCGCGAGACCGATCCGGTGGTGCTGGCCGCCCTCGACCTCGAGGTGCGTTCGGTGGTCGACGACGTGTTCGCGGCGGTCGAGGACTGGGACGCGATGCGCGAGCGGGTCGCCGAGCTCGCCCGCGGGCTGGAGGAACGACCGCCGCCCCATGCCGATCCCGCCGACGTGGCGGAGGTGGCGACGTACCTGGCCTGGCTCGCCGACGACCACTTCACGTTCGTCGCCGCGGCGGAGGTGGACGTCGACGGCGACGTCGTGCCCGGCTCCGAGCTCGGGGTGGCGCGTGGGCGCGCGCTGTTCCGCGAGCACGAACCCGCCGACCCCACCGACGGCTGGCTGCTGTCGCTCACCAAGTCGTTGCAACACTCCACCGTCCACCGCGCCGTGCCCCTCGACGCGGTCGACATCCGCCGCTTCGGGCCTGACGACACCGCGGTGGGTGAGACCCGCCTCCTCGGCCTCTACACCGAGAACGTCTACAGCCAGTCGGCCGAGGCGATCCCGTTGCTGCGCCGCAAGGTCGCGCAGGTCATGGCGCGGTCGGGCCTCAGGCCTTCGAGCCACGACGGGCGCGAGCTCGCCCACGTGCTGGAGACCTACCCGCGCGACGAGCTGTTCCGGCTCGACGCCCGGGAGCTGGCCGAGCTCGCGCTGGGCATCGTCGCCATGGGGCTGCGCCGCCGCGTGCGGCTCTTCGTCAGCCGCGACCAGAGCGGCTGTTTCGTGTCGTGCCTCGTGTACCTGCCGCGCGACCGGTACACGACGATCGCCCGCATCCAGGTGGTCGACGCGTTACGACGCGCGTTCGACGGGAGCGAGGTCGACTTCACCGTGTTGCTGACCGAGTCGGTGATGGCGCGCCTGCACGTCGTCGTGAGCACACCCGACGGCGCGCCGCCGGTCGACGCGCTGGCGCTGGAGGCCGAGCTGGCGGCGCTGGTGCGCGCGTGGGTCGACGACCTGCACGACGCTTTCGTCGAGGCGCGGGGCGAGGAGGCCGGCGTCGAGTCGTACCGGCACTGGATGCGCGCGTTCCCTGCCGCCTACCAGTTCGAGGTCGACGCCGACGTTGCCGTCGCCGACGTCGCCGTGCTCGAGACGCTGGATCCCGGCGGCGACCTCGAGATCCGGCTCGAGCCGCCCGTCGGCGGCGTGGCGCGCATCAAGCTCTACCGGACCGGGGGCGCGCTCGTGCTCTCCGATGTCATGCCGCTCCTCGAGCACCTCGGTGTGACCGTGGTCGACGAGCGCCCGTACGAGATCGACGCGCCGGACGGCATCGCGCGGTGGATCTACTCGTTCGGTGTGCGGGACGAGGTGGGCGACCCGCTCGGCGATCCCGCGGTGCAGGCGCGCGTGGCCGACGTCTTCCTCGGGGTGTGGGCGGGCACGATCGAGAACGACGAGCTGAACCGGCTGGTGCTCCGGGCCGGCCTCTCCGCGCGCGACGTCGTGATCGTGCGCGCGCTCTGCCAGTACCTCCATCAGGCCGGCGTGCGCTTCACGGATGCGTACCTCGCCGACACGCTCGCGGCGAACCCGGAGCCGGTGCGCCTGATCGTCGCGTGGTTCCACCAGCGCCTCGACCCCGCGCGGCCGCGCGATCCGGCCGCCGAGGCCGCCGTCGTCGCCGAGCTCGGGCGCGCGATCGACGCGGTGGCCAGTCTCGATGCCGACCGGATCCTGCGCGCGCTCGGGCACGTCGTGGGGGCGGTGGTGCGGACGAACGCGTACCGGAACCGGCCGTACCTGGCGTGCAAGTTCGACCCGCAGGCGCTCGACTTCCTGCCCCGGCCCCGGCCGCAGCACGAGATCTGGGTGGCGTCCCCCGCGGTGGAGGGCGTCCACCTGCGCGCCGGCGACATCGCGCGGGGCGGCATCCGCTGGTCCGACCGGCGGGAGGACTTCCGCACCGAGATCCTCGGTCTGATGAAGGCGCAGTCGGTGAAGAACGCGGTCATCGTGCCGGTCGGCGCGAAGGGCGGGTTCGTGGTGAAGCGCCCGCCCCCGGCATCCGACCGCGTCGCGGTCGCCGCGGCGGTGCTCGACGGGTACCGCACCTTCATCCGCGGGTTGCTGGAGCTCACCGACAACCGGGTCGACGGTCGCGTGGTGCCGCCCGAGGGCGTCGTGCGCCACGACGGTGACGACCCCTACCTGGTGGTGGCGGCCGACAAGGGCACCGGCTCCTTCTCCGACGTCGCCAACGAGCTGGCTGACGAGTACGGCTACTGGCTGGGTGACGCGTTCGCCTCCGGCGGGTCGGCGGGATTCGATCACAAGGAGATGGGCATCACGTCGCGCGGCGCGTGGATCTCGGTGCGCGCCCACTTCCGTGCCCTGGGCGTCGACGCCGACACCGCGCCGCTGCGGGTCGTGGGCATCGGCGACATGTCGGGGGACGTGTTCGGCAACGGCCTCCTGCGGTCGCCCCACCTGCGGCTCATCGCCGCGTTCGACCACCGTCACGTGTTCGTGGATCCCGACCCCGATCCCGCCGCCAGCTTCGCCGAGCGGCAACGGCTGTTCGAGCTCCCGGCATCGTCGTGGGCCGACTACGACCCGATGGTGCTGTCCGCCGGGGGCGGGGTGTACGAGCGCAGCGCCAAGTCGGTCGACCTCACGCCCGCGGCACGCGCCGCGCTCGGCGTCGACGACCGGCCGTTGACCCCGGACGAGCTGGTCCGCGCGGTGCTGCGGGCACCCGTCGACCTCCTCTGGAACGGCGGGATCGGCACGTTCGTGAAGGCGTCGACGGAGTCCGACGCCGACGTGGGCGATCGCACCAACGACCCGGTGCGAATCGACGCCACCGAGCTGCGGTGCCGGGTGGTGGCCGAGGGCGGCAACCTGGGCTTCACCCAACGCGCGCGGGTCGAGTACGCCCTCGCCGGCGGCCGCATCAACACCGACGCCATCGACAACTCGGCCGGCGTCGACTGCTCCGACCACGAGGTCAACGTCAAGATCCTCCTGCAGCGAGCCATCGCGGCGGGTCTGCTCGACGCCGAGAAGCGCGACGCGCTCCTCACGCACATGGTCGACGCGGTCGCCGACCTCGTTCTCGCCGACAACGAGGCCCAGGCGAACGCGCTGGAGATCGCGGCGGTCGAGGCCGCAGCCATGGTCGGCGTGCACGCGCGCCAGATGGAGCGGCTCGAGCAGTCGGCGGGACTCGACCGCGCCCTCGAAGGCCTGCCCCCGGTCAAGACCCTGCAGGAACGCGCCGCCGCCGGCGTCGGGCTCACCTCGCCGGAGCTCGCGGTGCTGCTCGCCTACTCCAAGCTCGAGCTCCAGCGCGCGCTGGTCGCGTCCGACGTGCCCGACGATCCCTACCTCCACGGTGCGCTGGTGACGTACTTCCCACCCGACCTGCGCACGGGTTACGAGCCGGCGATCGCGTCGCACCCGCTACGGCGGGAGATCGTCGCCACCGTGACCGCCAACGCGGTGGTCAACCGGGCCGGCATCAGCTTCCTGTCCCGCCTGCACGACGAGACCGGTGCCGCGCTGCCCACCCTCGCGCGTGCCCACGTCGTCGCCGTTGACGTGTTCGACGCCGGCACCACGTGGGCGGAGATCGACGCGCTCGACCTCGCGGTCCCGGCCGCGGTGCAGGACGACATGTTCCTCGCCGTCCGGCGCCTGGTCGAACGGGCGTCGCGCTGGCTGGTGCATCACGGCGGCGAGCTGGCGCTCGGGCCCACCGTCGACCGGTTCCGTCCCGGCGTGCAGGCGGTCGTCGCCGCCCTGCCCGAGCTCGTCCGGGGCGGCGGGCGGGCCGGGCAGTTGGAGCGGGCGGGGGTGCCCCGCGCCCTGGCGCGGCGGGTCGGCGTGAGCGACGCCGCGGTGGTGGCGCTTCCCGCGGTCGAGCTGGGCGCGCGCCGTGGCGTCGACCCGGTGACGGTCGCGCGGCTGCAGTTCGCGGTCGACGAGCGGCTCGCGCTCGCGACGGTCCGGGACCGCATCGGCGTGTTGCCGCGCGGCGACCGGTGGCAGACCGAGGCCCGGGCCGCGCTGCGCGACGACTTCTACGAGTCGGTGCACGCGCTCACCGACGCAGTGATCCGCGAGACCGACGCCACGTCACCGCCCGGCGCACGCGTCGACGCCTGGATCGGGGCGCACCTTCCCGCGGTCGAGCGTTACCGCGCGCTCGCGGCCGACGTCGAGCGGGCCGGCGTCTTCGACCTCGCCAGCCTCGCCGTCCTCCGGCGCGCCCTCCGCGAGCTCGCCGACCTCGACTGACCTCGGCGCCGCATCACCCTCGTCGTAGCGCGCGCCGCGCCCGGCCGGTGACGCGGCGGACGCGGTCGGCGAAGAGCGCGGCCCGGGCCGCGTTGGCGCCGCACGCGCCGTGCACGCCTCCACCCGGGTGCGCCGACGACGACGCGAGGAACAGCCCGCGGACGGGCGTCTCGGCGCGACCGAGCCCCGGGATCGGTCGGAAGATCAGCTGCTGGTGCAGCGCGGTGGTGCCGCCGCCGAGCGAGCCTCCCACGAGGTTCGCGTTCAGCCGCTCGAGGGTGGGCGGGGGCAGCAGGTGGCGGCCGGTGACCAGCGCCCGGAAGCCGGGTGCGAACGCCTCGACCTCGGCTTCGAGCCGGTCGGCGTAGGCCTCGGCCTCGCTCGCGTCCCACACGCCGCGCAGCGCTCCGCCCGCGTCCCCGCGCACCCGGAACGGGACGTGGCTGTACGCCCACACCGTCTCGGTGCCCGCCGGCGACCGCGTCGGGTCGGCCTTGTTCATCTGCCCGACGAGCACGAACGGCCGGGCCGGGATCCGGTCCTGCGCGAGGTCGGCCGCGTACGCGGTGATGACGTCCATGCTGTGGCCGAGGTGGACGGTGCCGGCGTGCTCGGCGCCCGGCGCCCGCCACGGGATCGGCCCTGACAGCGCCCAGTCGACCTTGAACGTCGCCAGGTCGTACTGGAAGCGGCGGAGGTCGTCGAGCACGTGCGCGGGCAGGTGCTCGGCGCCGACCAGGTCGAGGTAGAGCGCGGGCCCGCCGACGTCGGCGAGCACCCCGCGGGGGGTGGCGATCTCCTCGCCGTCGGCGAGCACCACCGCGACCGCGCGCCGGTCGCGCACCTCGATGCGCGCGACCCGTGCCCCGCAGCGGACCTCGCCGCCGCGCTCCGTGAGCCGGCGAACCAGCGCATGGGTGAGCTCGCCCGAGCCGCCTTCGGGGACGGGGAAGCCGACCTCCTGGCCCAGCCCGGTGAGGAACCACCCGAGGAACCCGCTCGGGGGCACGTCGGGCCCGATGTCGCTGTGCATGGCGTTGCCGGTCAGCAGCAGCGCCGCACCCTCGCCGCGGAAGCGCTCCTGGGCGAGGCGGCGGACCGACAGGAGCGCCTGGCGGGTGAATTCGAGGAGGCCGCGGGGCCCGAGCGTGGTCGCCAGGCGCACCGGTCCGCGCACCGGTGGGATGGGTGCCATCATCGCGTCGAGCAGCGGCCCGCTCAACCGGGAGAAGTCGGCGGCCATCGCGCGCCACGCGTCGCCGTCACCGGCCGCGAACTGCCGGACCGACGCCGCCGTCGCCTCCACGTCGGTCGACAGCACCGCGCAGCGGCCGTCGGCCGTGGGGTGGGCCAAGACCGCCGGCGCGCGCCGCCACCGCAACCCGTACGACTCCAGGTCGAGGGCGCGCATGACCGGCGACGCCACACCGAGCGGGTAGAAGGCGCTGAACCGGTCGTGCACGTACCCGGGGTGGGTGAGCTCGCCGCTGCGGACCGCTCCACCGGGCTCGGCCTGTGCCTCGAGCACCAGGACGCGCCACCCGGCGTCGGCGAGCATGTTGGCGGCGACGAGACCGTTGGGACCGGCCCCGATCACGACTGCATCGACGTCGCGCACCGGGTGACCGTACTCGCGTCCGGTTCCCCGGCCGCTCCTCGGGACCGGGCATGATCCAGCCGTGCTCACCGGTCCCGCGCTCGACCTCTCGGGGGTCGGGCTGATCGAGCAGGGCAGCGTGGTCCTGCGCGACGTCACGTGGACCGCGGCGCGCGACGAGCGGTGGGCCGTGCTCGGCCCGAACGGCTCCGGGAAGACCTCGATCCTCCGGCTCCTCTCGTTCCAGCGCGCGCCGTCGAGCGGGTCGGTCACCGTCCTCGGCGACCGCTACGGCACCGTCGACGTGCGGACGGCCCGTCGGCGCATCGGGCTGGCGAGCAGTGCGGTCCTCCAGCGCCTCCGGCCGACGCTCACCGCCCACGACGCCGTGGTGACCGGCGTCGACGCCGCCCTCGAGCCCTGGTGGAGCACCTACTCCGACGCCGACCACGAGCGCGCGGACGCCCTGCTCGGGTGGGTCGGGTGCGCCGGCCACGTCGGTCAGGAGCTGGCCACCCTCTCCGAGGGCGAGCGCAAGCGGGTGCTCGTCGCCCGGCTCCTCATGGCCGACCCCGAGCTCCTCCTGTTCGACGAGCCGTGCGCCGGCCTCGACCTGGGCGGACGCGAGTCGCTGGTGGCGGTGCTCGGCGAGCTGGCGCAGGGGGAGCGACCGCTCGTGATGGTCACGCACCACCTCGAGGAGATCCCGCCCGGCTTCACCCACGCGCTGCTCCTGCGTGCGGGCGCGGTGGTCGCGGCCGGCCCGATCTCGGCGACGCTGTCGTCGGCCGCGGTCTCCGACACCTTCGGGGTCGCGGTCAGCGTCGACTCCGACGGGACGCGCTGGTCCGCGCGCGTCACCGCGCGCTGACGATCCGCACCTTCACCGGCTTCGCCTCCGGGAACGACGGCTGGCTGGCGACGAGGAACACGCGGTAGGTCCCCGCGCGCTTGCCCGCGGTGTCGACCCGGAACCTCCGCGGCGTCGTACCGGGCGCGACGCGGAACGGCTCGGGCGAGCACACCATCGCGAACGCGACCTGCGGTGGTGTGGTGCCGCGACCGAGCACGACGTCCCACTGCGGCGCGCACCCCTGGTTGAGGTCGACGGTGTCGGCGCCCCGGTTGGTGAGGACCAGCCTGCCCCGCAGCGGCGTGCCCGCGGGGACGCGTCGTGACGACAGCACCAACTCGGCGGTCACGCCGGGCGTACTCGTCGCCGCGCCCGCCGTCGGCGGGAACGCCAGGCCGCTGACCAGGGAGAACACCGCGATCGCACCCACCAGGGCCCGGCGTCGGGTCACGGTGGCACCCTACGGCCGCGCCGCCGACCCCGGCGCGCGCACGCCCCGCGCGCACACCGGGGCCCTTGGCCGGCTCCGTCCGGTATCGTGGTGTTTGCACGATTTGCCAGGACCCCGATTGCCGGGGAAGTCGAACGCTCCATTAGCGTGACGCCCCGGGAAGTTCACCCGTGTAGTACCCGGCGGTCGAGCTCTCCCGTTTCCCCCAACCAACCCATGCCTCTCCGCGCGCGCGGGCGGGCTCGTACACAGAAAGGAGAACCACATGCGCAAGCGAGTGTTGCTCTTTGCGATACCGCTGTGCGTCGTGGCGATCGCGGCCGGTGTTGCCGCCGCGGCCCCGTCCGACGCCGAGCACTCACGTGGTCCAAAACTCGACAAGCTCCATGCGGAGCGGCCGATCGCCGCTGACCCCCGTCTGAGCTCCGACGGTGAGGACCTCAAGGTCCAATTCGAAACGGAAGCGAAGGCGATTCAGGACTACGTGCTCTACAAAGAGACCCAGAAGAAGGTCGTCGACTACATCCTCGCCGTGAGCGCAGCGGAAGCCCAAGCGGCGGCCGAGGCGCAGGCGGCGGCGACGACCTCCCGACCGGTCTCGAATTCGGTGTACTCCAACACCAACCCCGGCGACTTCCTGTCGTGCGTCCGTCAGCGTGAGAGCGGCGGCAACTACGGGATCTACAACTCCGGCGGGTCCGGCGCGGCTGGTGCATACCAGTTCATGCCCGGTACCTGGAACGGCGTTGCGTCGTCGTCGGGACGGCCGGACCTCGTGGGGGTAGACCCCGCGCAGGCTGCTCCGGCAGACCAGGACGCGATGGCCCAAGCGCTCTACGCGCAACAGGGCGCCGCGCCGTGGGGCGGCGGCTGCTGACGCCACACGACTGAGCGCGGGCGGCTGCGGCCGTCCGGCGGGTCGACGATAGGGCCCGGCCAGTGCGGTGGTGCGCACGGCCGGGCCCCGTCGCGTCCGGGCCCGAGCGCGTCGCCCGCGGGATCGGGATGCGGTCGGGGCCGTCTAGCGTTACCCATCCCATGACCGCACCGGAGCCCGTGACCGAGCCTGCGCTGCCCGGTGTCCGGGAGCCTGCGCTGCCGGGTGTCCCGGAGCCTGCGCTGCCCGGTGTCCGGGAGCCTGCGCTGCCGGGTGTCCGGAGCCTGCGCTGCCCGGTGTCCCGGAGCCGGCCGCCGACCTCGTCTTCGGTGCGTTCAGCGATCACGGGCCGTGGGTCCTCGATCCCGAGCAGCTGCCCTGGCAGTGGGACATCGACCGCATCCGCCGCGGCACCCGCCGCGAGGTGCCGCGCCTGCTCGCGCCGGGCCGGGTGCCACCGCTCGGTCGGCTCAGTCGCACCCTCGTCGAGATCGGCGGCGCGCTGGCGGGGTGGATGCTGTTCGAGTGGCGGCGGCCGTCGTCACGCGCCGGCATCTCCCGGCGGCTGCGCACCGCGTTCGAGCGGCTGGGCTCGAGCTACGTGAAGCTCGGCCAGATCGTCTCCGGTGGCGAGGGCCTGTTCCCCGACGAGCTGGTCTCCGAGTTCAAGCTCCTGCGCGACCAGGTGCCGCCCGAGCCCTTCGCCGACGTCCGCGCGGTGGTCGAGATCGACCTCGGCGGTTCGCTCGAGGAGCTGTTCGAGTGGTTCGACGAGACCCCGATCGCGGCGGCGTCGATCGCCCAGGTCCACGCCGCCCGCCTGCGCACCGGTGAAGAGGTCGTGGTCAAGGTGCAGCGGCCCCGGGTGGCCCAGCTGTTCCGCGACGACATCGCCGCCCTGTCGTGGCTGGCGCCCCGGCTCATCGGGCGCATCCCCGTGACCGCGCTGGCCAACCCGCCGGCGCTGGTCGAGCTGTTCGCCGAGACCGTCATCGAGGAGCTCGACTTCCGGCTCGAGGCGCAGAACATGCTCGACATCGCGCGCGTGCTGGCCGAGACCGAACAGCGGGGGATCATCGTGCCCCGCCCCCACCCCACCCTGATCACCAAGCGGGTGCTGGTCATGGAGCGCCTCGACGGCTTCGCCTTCGACGACGTCGAGTCGATGCAGGCCGCCGGGATCGACACCCACGCCCTGCTGCAGGCGGGCCTCATCGCCTCGCTCGAGGGCGCCATGATCTACGGCGTCTTCCACGGCGACCTCCACGGCGGCAACCTCGTCGTCCAGCCCGACGGTCGCACCGCCCTGTTCGACTTCGGGATGACCGGTCGGCTCTCCGAGCCTCAGCGCCTGGCCTTCCTGCGCCTCCTGATGTTCGGCACCACCGGGGACCAGCGGGGGCAGCTCGCCGCCCTCCGCGACCTCGGCGCCTTCCCTCCCGACGTCGACCTCGACGCGCTCGCACGCGACCTCGAGCTCGACGGACCGGTCAAGGATCCCACGCAGATGTCGGCCGACGACCTCATGAACGAGATGCGCGAGGTCACCAAGAAGCTGCTGGGCTACGGCGCGCGGGTGCCGAAGGAGCTCATGCTGTTCGTCAAGAACACCATGTTCCTCAACAGCGCCACCGCGATCCTGGCCCCCGACCTCGACATGCTCCAGCAGATGATGAGCATCTACGCCTACTTCGCAGAGACCCACGGCGACCGGATCCTGCGCGAGGTCGGCATCGACGCCAGCCAGGCCGCGCCCGATCCCGTCGCGATGAAGGCCGCCTTCCTCGTCGACTCCGACACCGAGACGCTCACGTTCCGCGACCTGCAGGCCCGCCGCGACGAGGTCCGGCGGAAGCTGCAGCGCCAGCGCGAGCGCCAGAGCCGCCGGCGCCGCCGGCGGGGGGACGGGTAGGTCGCGGTGCCCGAGCTGCCGCAGATGGAGGCGTTGGCCGAGCGCCTCGGTGACGCCGTCACCGGGGCGGTGCTCGAGGGCGTCGAGCCGCTGGGGTTCTCGGCGCTGAAGACGGTCACCCCCGCGCCGGAGTCCCTGCTCGGCCGCAGGGTCGAGTCGGTGGGGCGGCGGGCCAAGTACCTGATCCTCGACTTCGGTGACGCCGGCCGCATCCTCCTGCACCTGTCGCAGGCCGGCCGGCTCGACCTCGAGGACCCGCCGAAGAAGACCCGGGCGAAGGGATCGGTGGTGCGCCTCCGCTTCGCCGACGCGCCCGCGGTGCTGGTGCGGGAGTACGGCCACGAGCGGAAGGCCGCGTGGTGGGTGCTGGCGCCCGGCGACGACGGGCCGCTCGAGCGGCTCGGGCCCGAACCGGACTCCGACGAGTTCGCCGAGATCATCCTCCACGGCGACGACCGGCGCCGCGTGCACACGCTGCTGCGCGACCAGCGCACGGTGTCGGGCGTCGGCCGGGGCTACGCCGACGACGCGCTGTGGCGCGCCCGGCTCTCGCCGTACGCGTCACTCGCCTCGCTCGACGACGACGCCCGCGCCCGCCTCCTCGACGCGATCCGTGAGGTCATGCGCGACGGACTCGAGCGCGAGCGCTCCCGCACCGGCGGGCTGTCGCAACCGAAGCTGGGCGAGCACTTCGAGGTGCACGCGCGCTACGGATCCCCCTGTCCTCGGTGTGGGGAGACGCTGCGCCGGGTGAGCTACGAGTCGCACGAGGTCGCCTACTGCCCGAACTGCCAGACCGGCGGCAAGGTGCTCGCCGACCGCCGGATGTCGCGCCTGGTCAAGTAGGCGTCGCGCCCGCCGGCCTCGAGAACCGGCTGGTCCGGCGCTGGTGCTCGACCACGTGGGCGGGAGCCTTGAACGGCGAGCCGGCGTCGACGGGAACGCCCCGTTCCCCCCGAACATCCGGCAGTTCGCGGCCACATGCGCGGGTCGACTGCCGGATGTTCGTCTCGAGACGGGCGGATGGTGGGGTCACCAGCCGCGGGAGCCGGGACCGCCCTTGAACGGGCCGACGACGCGGCTGGTGATCCAACCGCCGTAGAAGCCACCGGGTTGGGGGGCGACGCGCTCGCCGTCGACGAAGCAGGCGTCCATGCGGCCGGCGTAGAACGCGACGTGGTCGGTGATGACGGCGAACGCGGGGCTCGGTGTGGCGTACGCCCACGCGGCCGCCTCCTCGACGCGTTCGCCGCCGTGCACGGTGAAGTAGTGCGCGCGGCCCTTCCACTCGCAGAACGAACCGCCGCCGCCGGGCGTCAGCGCCCCCGGCGTGATGTCGTCGGGCGGGAAGTAGTAGTTGGGCGGGTGGCTGGTCTCGAGCACCCGGAACCCGCGCGTCGTGTCGGCGAGGGTGACGCCGCCGAGCACCACCGTGAGCCGAACGGGCACCGGCTCCACGCGCGGCGGACGGGGGTAGTCCCACGCCGACTCCTGGCCCGGACCGACCGGCTCCGGGTCGGGACGGGTGGAGAAGCGCACCGGTCGACTGTAGGTGCGGGTGCGCGCTACTTGTGCAGCGACTCGCCCGTGTTCACGACCTCGAACGCGCTCCCGGGCACCGTCTTGAGCTGGTCGAGGTCGGTGTCGTTCCATCGCGTGTCCTGCGCGCCGCTGATGAACCAGTTGCTGCCGTTGTCGGCGACGATCATCCCGTACTTCTTGAGCGCGTCGAGCACGACGCGCGCCTGGCCGGTGAACGACGACGTGTTGAAGCTCGCCTTGAGTCGCAGGCGCAGCCCCATCGGCGGGAGGTTGGGGTCGGTGCTCGACGACGCGTCGTGCGTCGCCGGGTGCAGATAGGCCTGCTGCGACTTCGACACCGTGAAGCGCAGCGCGTGGTCGATGTGACCGCTCGCCACCTCGTCGTAGCGGACGAGACCCGGGAAGATCGGGAGCCCGGCGGCGTCGGCCGACGTCCACCCTTCGGGCCGCAACGCGTTCGACGTGAGATCGAACACCGCGCCGGAGTCGGCCGACCAACGGCTCGTGCCCCGGCTCGCCGCGAACAGCTCGTAGAGCTTGCAGTGGTCTCGGTCGACCGCGAGCACGTGCGCGTCGCTCCCGTCCTCGACCGGTGCGGCGAGCGGGATCGGGTACGGCCCCGGGTCGCTCTCGTCGCCGTACGCGTCGAAGTCGACGGGGACGAGTGGCTGCGTGCCCGGCACGGTGATGTACGGGATCCCGTACGCGCCGCCGCCACCGAAGTCGGCGTGCAGCTTCTGGTTGCCGCCCAGCGCGGTGATCGCGGAGATGTAGTTGGCCGAGTTGGCGTCGACGGGGAGACCCGAGACGTCGCGGTTCCAGGCGTTGTCGGCCGGGAACACGTGGCAGCTCCCGAGTGGACCGTTCTGGGCCCACGCCCCACCGCTCGGCGGCGCGGTCGTGCTCGTGGTCGTCGTGCTCGTGGTCGTCGTGCTGGAGGTCGTGCTGGACGGCGGCGTGATCGCGGCGACCGCCCGGGTCGTCGTCGGCGTGCTGGGCGCGGGCGGCGGCGGGGGCGGGAGGCACGCGGCGAGCACCACGGCGCCCAGCGCCACGGTCACGAGCAGGAGGAGACCACGGCGCATGGGGTGGGTATCGGCAGGCGGGGGGCGAAATCTTGAAGTGAGGTGGCCGGAAGGCGCGCCCCTACGATGAGCGCCCGATGTCACCGCTGCTCGGCTCGATCCCCAGCCCGTCGAGCGGAAACCTCGGCCCCTTCCACATGTACGGCGTGATCCTCGCCGTCGGCGTGCTGGTCGCGGTCTACGTGGCCGAACAACGCTGGCGCCACCGTGGGTACCCGCACGACGGCATCTACGACATCTCGTTCTGGGTCGTCATCTGGGGTGTGATCGGCGCGCGCCTCTACCACGTGGTCACCGACTACGAGCTGTTCGAGCACGATCCGTGGCGCGCGTTCCAGATCTGGCGCGGGGGCCTCGGCATCTGGGGGGCGGTGATCGGCGGGGCGATCGCGGTCGTCGTGATCACGCACCGCCGCAAGATGCCGACGCTGGCGGTGATGGACTGCATGGCGCCCGGCATCGTGCTCGCGCAGGCGATCGGCCGGTGGGGCAACTACTTCAACCAGGAGCTGTTCGGGAAGCCGTCGACGCTCCCGTGGGCGCTGGAGATCGCGCCGTCGCACCGGCCGATCGGCTACCTGCAGTATTCGACGTTCCAGCCGACGTTCCTCTACGAGTCGCTCGCGTGCCTCGCGATCTGCGGCGTGCTGCTGCTCGTCGAGAAGCGCGCGTCGTTGAAGCTCGGGCAGACGTTCGCGCTCTATGTCGTGCTTTATACGTTCGCGCGGTTCTGGTTCGAGAACCTGCGCATCGATCCCGCGCACGAGATCGCCGGCATGCGGCTGAACGCGTGGGTCTCGATCGTGGTGTGTCTGTCCGGGATCGCGTGGTTCGTGTGGCTCGGGCGGCACCGTCCTCCGCAACGTCGCCCGGGCTACCGGGAGGAGGCAGGAAGCGCGCCGATTGCCGCCGAGGACGTGTCCTAAGGTGAACCGGTCCGTCGCCCCACGGAGAGACATCTGATGACCGAGACGCTCAGCCCCCCGAACGTCGGCGTCGCGGCCCGCGCCGTCGATGCGTCGAAGATCTACGGCAGCGGCGAGGCCGAAGTTCGCGCGTTGAACAACATCAGCGTGGCGTTCCAGACCGCGCGGCTCACCGCGATCATGGGACCGTCCGGTTCCGGCAAGTCGACGCTCTTGCACTGCATGGCGGGACTGGACCGCCTCACCAGCGGCCAGATCTACCTGGGCTCGACCGACATCAGCCACGCCAGCGAGAAGGAGCTCACGCTCATCCGGCGCGACAAGCTCGGGTTCATCTTCCAGTCCTACAACCTGATCCCGACGCTCAACGCGCTCGAGAACATGACGCTGCCGATGTCGCTGGCCGGCACCAAGCCCGACCCGGCCTGGCTCGACACCGTCGTGCAGACCGTCCGCCTCAGCGACCGCCTCACCCACCGTCCGTCCGAGCTCTCGGGTGGGCAGCAGCAGCGGGTCGCGGTCGGCCGCGCGCTGCTCAGCCGGCCCGAGATCGTGTTCGCCGACGAGCCCACCGGCAACCTCGACTCCCGCTCCGGTGCCGAGATCCTCACGTTCATGCGCAAGGCGGTCGACGACCTCGGCCAGACCGTCGTGATGGTCACCCACGACCCGATCGCGGCCGGCTACGCCGACCGGGTCGTCTTCCTGGCCGACGGTGCGATCGTCGACGAGCTCGCCGACCCCAACGCCGACTCGGTGCTCGACAAGATGAAGAGCCTCGGCGCGTAGGTGCCGCCATGTGGAAGGTCACGATCAAGGGCATCCTGAGCAAGAAGGTCCGCTTCCTGCTGACCGGCATCGCGGTGATGCTGGGGGTTGCGTTCATCTCGGGCACGTTCGTGCTCACCGCGACGATCTCGAACACCTTCGACGGCCTGTTCAGCGACATCTACCAGCACACCGACGCGGTCGTGCGGGCCAAGGAGACCTTCAGCGGTGACTTCGGCTCCGGCCGGGGCACGATCAACGCCGACCTGCTCCCGACCGTGCGCAAGGCGCCGGGCGTCGACCTCGCCGACGGCCAGGTGCAGGGGCTGGCGATCATCGTCGACAAGAAGGGCGACGCCCTCGGGAGCAACGGGCAGGGCGCGCCGACGTTCGGCTTCGCGTACGCGCCCGACCGACAGCTGAGCACGGTCCACGTCGTCGAGGGCCGCGGTCCCCGAACGCCCAACGAGGTCGTGATCGACAAGAAGAGCGCCGACGACGCCGGCTACAAGCCGGGCGACACCGTCCCCGTCGTCACCAAGGCCGGACGCAACGACTACACCCTCACCGGCATCGTGAAGTTCGGCACCGCCGACAGCCCGCTGGGCGCGACCATCGCCGCGTTCACACCGTCCACCGCGTCGCGCGTGCTGGGCACCCCGGGTCAGTTCGACTCGATCGACGTGAAGGCCGATCCCGGGGTCTCCCAGGACGAGGTCGTCGCCAACATCCGCACCGCGCTCAAGGGCGCACCCGACACGGCCAACGTCGAGGTGATCAGCGGCACCGACATCACCAAGGAGAGTCAGAACAACCTGAAGGACAACCTCTCGTTCTTCAACACGTTCCTCCTGATCTTCGGTCTGGTCGCGCTCCTGGTCGGGTCGTTCATCATCTTCAACACGTTCTCGATCATCGTGGCGCAGCGCAGCCGGGAGCTGGCGCTGCTGCGGGCGATCGGGGCCGGGCAGCGACAGGTGCTCGGCTCGGTGCTGTTCGAAGCGGTGCTGGTGGGGTTGACCGCGTCGGTCGTCGGGTTCGTCGCCGGCATCTTCCTCGCCGGCGGGCTCAAGGCGTTGCTCGGTGCGCTCGGGCTCGACATCCCGGCCAGCTCGATCGTGATCCCGGCGAGCGCGGTCATCTGGTCGTTCGTCACCGGCCTCGTCGTCACCGTGATCGCCGCGGTCGCGCCCGCGCTGCGCGCCTCCCGCATCCCGCCCATCGCCGCGATGCGCGACTCGAGCGTCGACCGCTCCAGCACGTCCCCCCGCCGGGCCGTGATCGGCGGGGCGGTCTCGCTGCTCGGGCTGGCGCTCCTGCTGCTCGGGCTCTTCGGCAACAGCGGCCTCATCTACGTCGGCGTCGGCATGGCGGTGGTGTTCCTCGGCGTCGCCATCCTCGGGCCGATGATCGCCTCGCCGATCAGCGGGGCGCTCGGCATCCCCATCGAGAAGATCAAGGGCATCACCGGTGCGATCGCCCGCGAGAACGCGCAGCGCAACCCGAAGCGCACGTCGGCGACCGCGGCCGCGCTCATGATCGGCGTCGCGCTCGTCGGCCTCATCACGGTGTTCGGTGCGTCGGCGCGCAAGTCGGTCGACGTCGCGCTCGACCGGTCGATGAAGGCCGACTACGTCGTCACGTCCCCCGGGTTCGGGCAGGGCTCGATCCCGCTCGAGGCCCAGCGGCAGCTCTCGGCGCTCCCCAACGTGCAGTTGGCGTCGGGCATCCGCAGCGGTCAGGCGAAGATCAAGGGCTCGGTGGAGCAGGTGATCGCGGCCGACCCCACCAAGATCGACTCGC
>CAWELN010000027.1:0-181746 GCA_963809795.1 uncultured Actinomycetes bacterium | reverse complement strand
CCCCTCGTCTGGTCGCAGCCCTGCGGGCCGCCGACCTGCGGGCCGCCACCTGACGGCCGAACGACGAATTGCGCGGACGACACATCGGACGCAGCCCGCAACGCTCGGTGCCTTCGACGTGGTCGTGGAGCGGAAGCGCGCCTCTTGCCCATTGGCTGCTCGGCTGTCACGCTTTTCGCAGGTCGAACTGAAGGAGGTGTCGGCATGTACGCAGTACTCGTCGAGGTCAACGCCAACGAGTCCCACGTTGCAGAGGCACGGAAGCGACTTCCTGAACAAGCGGCGCCGAGCGCGCGCGAGCATGGCGCAAAGGGCGGCTATTGGCTCGCTCCCGAAGACGGCGCCGGTGTTTCTGTCGTCGTGTTCGACACCGAAGACCAAGCGCGTCAAGCGGCCTCCATGTTCAAAGTCGGCGAACCACCGATGGAAGACGCCCCCGAGGGCGTGACGGTCCGATCAGTGTCGGTACGGGAGGTGCTCGCCTCGGTATGACATCCTGCCGACAACGATGGCCCCTGCCACTACGAGCATTCGCCAAGCGCTCGACTGGCTGCGCGACAGGTTGAGCCGCGGTTTCATGTTCGTCTGAGCCACGCGCGTCGAGGCTCGACAGATCCGCAGGTTCCGGCGCGCGTCCTCGGCCGTCCGTCAAAGGCTGCGAACGCTGCTGAGAATGTGATCCACGACCTCGCCTGCGCGGAGGCGCTCGCAGAGGGGTCGGCGAGAATCTGTGACCAATCCGTGACCACGACGCCCGGAAGCCGTACGGGAGCTTGTGGGCCGCCAGGGACTCGAACCCTGAACCTGCGGGTTAAAAGAAGCCTCCCCTGTTTCTTTTCCGTGATGGACGGTCCATGTGGGCAGGTCACGTCGCTGATCGAAGGACGTGGGCCCACTCGCTGAACGCCCGACAACGCAGTTGACAGGCACGTTCGGTGCCAACCCGGTGCCAAGCGCCATCAGCCAGGCGCGCGCCCGATCAGACCATCCACGACACCAGCGCTGGAACCCGCTTGGTTCTCAAGGTGGCGTCCCCTCCGCTGTTCGTGCTCTCAGACGCGAGCAGGCGGCCGGCAGACGAAGGCGGGCTGGAACGCGACCGTGGTCACCGCCAAGCTCCCCAAGCCGGTGACGACCGATGACGGCACGATCACCGAAGCGGTCTCCAAGATCACCTGGACCGCGACTGCAGGTGGGATCCCTCCGAATCAGTTCGACCTGTTCACCGTTTCGGCGGGTCAGCTTCCGTCGAACGCGAGCTCGCTGGAGTTCAAGGCGATCCAGACGTACAGCGACGGAACGAGCGTCAGCTGGATCGAAGACACCGTGAAGGGCGCGCCGGCTCCGGAGCACCCCGCGCCGATCCTCAAGCTGACCGGCAAGGCCAAGAAGCAGTAGCCGAGTCCCCGGGAGGAGGACGCGCGATGTACCGAGCGCGCCTCGTCAGACGAATCCTGTTCGTCGCGGGCACGGTCGCCGTCGTGATCATCGCGACCGCCGCGCCGGTGTTCGCCCACGCCGTCCTGTTGCAGACCTCCCCGACGGCAGGTCAGGTCCTGCTGAAGCCTCCCCGCGACGTGACGCTGCGGTACAACGAGCCGGTCGAAGCCTCGCTCGGCGCCGTACGCCTCTTTGACAGCCGGGGGCGACGTATCGACACCGGCGCGACGACGAAACCATCCGCGCAGGTCGTCGTCGGTCCCGATCCGAACGACGTTGCCCGACGGCGCCTACGTCGTGACCTGGCGGGTGATCTCGGCCGACTCCCATCCGGTGCAAGGGTCCTTCACCTTCCAGGTGGGTACCAGCGCGAACGCGACCGCACCTGCGGTGCAGGCACTCGCCGGCAACCTGTTGAGCAAGACCGGTGGAAGCAGAGACCGTCGGAGTCATCTACGGCGTAGCGCGTTGGCTCGTCTTCGCCGCGCTCGCGTTGCTCATCGGGAGTGTCGCCTTCGTGGTCCTGATCTGGCGAGACGGTGCACGAGCACGTCGGGCGCGTGCGCTGGTTTGGGCGGGCTGGACCACGTTGGTCGCGGCGACAGTCGCGTCGTTCCTGCTCGAGGGCCCGTACGGCGCGGGCCTCGGGCTCACCGCGGCATGGAAACCCAGCTTGATCGGCGACGTGCTCGATACGCACTTCGGACACGTACTCGTCGTCCGACTCGTCCTGCTCGCGATCGCCTTCCCGCTCCTGCGCCATCTGTTGCGAACCCCTGCCAACGACACAACTGCCGCCGGTCTGTCCACCAGGTGGCGCGCCAGTGCTGCCGCACTCGCCGCCGGGGTGATACTCACCGTGAGTCTCGCCGGCCACGCTGACGTCGGCGCCTTCGTCCCGATCGCCGTCGTCGCCGACGCGGTCCACCTCAGCGCCATGTCACTGTGGGTTGGAGGACTCGTCGTCCTCGCGGTCGCGGCCCTGGCGCTGTGCGACCTCGACGAGCTCGACCGCGTCGTCCCGCGCTTCTCCCAGCTCGCACTCGGATGCGTGTGCGCGCTCGATCGTCACCGGCGCCTACCAGACCTGGCGACAAGTCGGTGGCCTCGAAGCGTTCAAACACACCGACTTCGGCCAACTCCTCATCATCAAGCTCGCGATCTTCGTGCTGTTGCTCATCGTCGCCGCTCGCAGCCGATCGATCACCAACTACTTCTTCCGCCGACCCGCTCCTGAGCCGGAACTGATCCCCGTCGTCGCCGGCGGCTCCGACGACTTCATCCCCGACACTCCTGCCGGGTCCGAGGTACTCGACGACGAACCCGACGAGGACTTCGACGAGGACTTCGAGCGGCGCACCCTGCGTCGTATGGTCACCTTCGAGGTGGTGCTCGCGGTCGCCATCCTCGCCGTCTCCGCGCTCCTCGTGAACGCACAACCCGGACGCACCGCGCTCAAGACCCTCGCCTTCTCCGGCGGTTCAACCGGCCTGACGTTGAAGTCCGACAAGGTCTGGGTTGACCTCACGTTCGCCCCCGGAACCGTCGGCGCCAACGACATTCACGTCAACACGCTCCTGCGCATCGGGTGGCCCCACCACGCCACTCGACTTCAAACTGACCCTCGACCAACCTTCGAAAGGCATCGCTCCACTCGACGTCCCATTCATCCGTGCCGGACCCGGCCACTACATCGCGACCGGCGTCACGATCCCCCTCGCCGGACAATGGCGAGTCACCGCACGAGTGCTCCGCACTCCCATCGACGAAGCCACCGTCGTCGGCACCGTCACCATCCGATGACCCGTGCGCGACGCCCACACCCGCATGGTTCCTCGAACCATGCGGCCCGCTGGGTGAAGCTGTTCCTCGTTGCTGTTCGTGCTCTCGACGCGAGCCGGCTGCGACCTGCCTTCGTGCTTCCCGGGGTCGCGCAGTCCTTGCAGATTCCCTCGACATCGAAGCGATGCGCCAGTGGTTGGAATCCGGCCGTGCGGGCACCCGCAGCCGCGATCAGCTCGAGCGCAGCTTCGACGTCTGCAGGGACTGCGGAGTCGAGGACGATGCCGCACTGGGTGCAGATCAGGTGGTGGTGATGTTCGGCGAGTTCTTCGGACAGTTCGAACCGTTGGAGCCCGTCAGTCGTTGAGATGGCGCGCAGCGCACCGACATCGACGAGCGTGGACGCGACGCGATAGACGGTGCTCAATGCGAGGTTGGGCTCGAGCCGGCACGCATCTGACGCGGTGAGGGGCCGACCGGCCCGAAGGATCGCGCCGACGAATCGATGGCAATTCACGGTGTAGCGACGCCGGTGCAGACGCAGCACGCGTGCCACCTCATCGTGGACGATCCGAGCGCGCTCCTCCGCGACACGTTCAGCGCTGGCGTGCGCTCGAGTCGATGCGACTGAGGTCGGCACCATCACGCCTCCTCGACGACCGGGTTGCAGTGGGAATGATTCTTATTCTACTCTGCTTGAGGGTTCCTGGCGATCAGGTGTCGGCCAGGGTGGAGAGGAGTCGGAGCCATGCGACGGACGCGCTGGGCCACGACACGCCGAGTTCGACCTCGCTGCCGACGACTGTTCCTGGCGGCAGCCCTCGCGGCGGTCGTCGTCGCGACCGCCTGTGAGGGCGTTGCGGCCACCGGGGGCGCGGCCGGCGCCGCCGTCCCGGCTGCGTCGTCGTCCAAGTTGCAAGTCGTCGCGGCGGAGAACTTCTGGGGCAGCATCGTCAAGCAACTCGCCGGCAACAAAGCGAACGTGACGAGCATCATCACGAACCCTGACACCGATCCCCACGACTATGAGGCCAAGCCGAGCGACGCTCGCACGATCGCCTCGGCGAAGTACGTGATCGAGAACGGCATCGGCTATGACCCATGGGCGCAGAAGCTCATCGACGCGAACCCCGACTCGGGTCGCAAGGTGCTCAACGTCGGCAAGCTGGTAGGAATCGATGCCGGCGGAAACCCCCACCAGTGGTACTCGCCGGACACGGTCCGCAGTGTGATCGATCAGGTCACGGCCGACCTCAAGCGCCTGGACCCGAAGAACGCCAGCTACTACGACGCGCAGAAGACCAAGTACCAGTCGACGGGCCTGAAGCAGTACAACGATCTGATCGCCGCCATCAAGCAGAAGTACGCGGGCACCCCGGTTGGCGCGACCGAGAGCATCTTCGCCCCGCTCAGCAAGGCACTCGGGCTCGACCTCGTCACGCCCGAGAAGTTCCTCGACGCCATCGCCGAGGGCACCGACCCGACCGCACAGGACAAGGCCACCGTCGATGAGCAGATCAAGAACAAGGCGATCAAGGTCCTCGTCTTCAACAGTCAGAACGCGACCCCTGACGTGAAGGCTCTGGTCAACGCGGCCAAGGCGAAGCAGATCCCGGTCACGACCGTCACCGAGACGCTCTCCCCGGCGGGCCTGACGTTCCAGGCGTGGCAGTCCAAGCAACTCGCGGCGTTGCAAGCCGCGCTGGCGAAAGGGACCGGGTCATGAGAACCCTGTCCGGATCTCCCGAGCCGTGAACCTCGACCGGTCGCAGTTCAACGAGCCGGATTCGGCGATCAGCGGCGCCAACAACCACGCGGATCAGCCGCCGACCGGCGGCCCGCTCCTGTCGTTCCGCAACGCCACCGTGCAGCTCGCGGGCCGGACCGTCTGGAGCGGCGTCACACTCGACATCCGCGCCGGCGAATTCCTCGCCGTGCTCGGACCGAATGGTGTCGGCAAGTCAACCTTGCTGCGCGCCGTGCTCGGGCTCGTGCCGCTCTCGGCCGGCGCGCTCGAGATCGCAGCCACCACGCCGGCGCGCGCCCAGCACCACATCGGGTACCTCCCGCAACGGCGAAGCTTCGACAGCTCGGTCCGGGTGCGTGGCGTCGACGTCGTGCGGCTCGGTCTCGACGGCAATCGGTGGGGCGTCCCATTGCCGCCCCGCTTCAGCGCACGTGGCAGGGCTGCGGCTCGTCGGGTCGACGAGGTCATCGAACTCGTCGGCGCGACCGCGTACGCGAAACGGCCGATCGGTCAACTCTCGGGCGGTGAGCAGCAACGCCTCCTGATTGCCCAGGCGCTCGTCCGCCAGCCCGCGTTGCTGCTGCTCGACGAGCCGCTCGACAGCCTCGACCTCCCCAACCAAGCCGCGATCGCAGGCCTCCTCGCGGACATCTGCCGGGAGCAGGGCGTCGCGGTCGTCATCGTCGCGCATGATGTCAACCCGATCCTTCCCTACCTCGACCGCGTCGTGTATCTCGCTCGCGGCGGTGCCATTGTCGGCACCCCGACCGAGGTGATCACCACCGAGACGCTCAGCGCGTTGTACGGAACACCGATCGAGGTGCTCCACACTTCGGACGGAGGTCTGGTCGTCGTCGGCCACCCCGAGGCCACCAGCTACCACCCCCACTTGCACGCCCCCGCTCACACGCATTTCCCCGGATGACCGGCATGACGCTGGCCGACACCGGTCTCACGTGGAACCTCGTCGGCGATGTCCATCGGCTCCTCGAGTTCCACTTCATGGTCAACGCCTTCCGGGCCGGCACCATCGTCGCAGTTGTCGCCGCGGTCATCGGTTGGTTCATGGTGCTGCGACGCCAGACCTTCGCCGGCCACACCTTGTCGATCGTCGCGTTCCCCGGAGCGTCCGCCGCGATTCTGATCGGTATCGGCGCGGCGTGGGGCTACTTCGGCTTCTGTGTCCTCGCCGCCCTCGTCATCGCCGCCGTCCCTCGGGGACGCGGACACGGGCTGAGTGAGGAATCAGCCGTCATCGGCACCGTGCAGGCGTTCGCGCTCGCCTGCGGCTTCCTGTTCGTCACCCTCTACCACGGTCTCCTCCAAGGCGCGAGCGCGCTCCTGTTCGGCACCTTTCTCGGGATCACCGACGGGCAAGTGACCACCCTCCTGATCATCGGCGCGGCAGTCCTGCTCCTCATCGCCGTCATCGGACGACCACTGCTGTTCGCATCGATCGACCCAGAAGTCGCTACCGCCAGCGGCGTCCCCGTCCGCGCGCTTTCGTTCCTCTTCCTCGCCACCCTCGGCGTTGCCGTCGCCGAGGCCAGCCAGATCACCGGCGCGCTCCTCGTCTTCGCCCTGCTCGTCGTCCCCGCGGCCACCGCCCGCACGCTCACCGCCCGGGTTCTCCCAGGCCTCCTCCTCAGCATCGCGATCGGCCTCATCATCACGTGGCTCGGACTCGCGCTCGCGTACTTCTACGACCAACCCATCGGTTTCTACATCACCACCCTCGCGTTCGGCACCTACGTCGCCGCGAAAGCCGGCCGCTGGACCATTGCGACCGCCCGCACCCGTCTGGCGTCCCGATGACCCTGCTCAGCGACGCCACCGGCAACGGCATCCTCGACATGCTCTCGCACGCCTTCATCCGCCACGCCCTCCTCGCCGGCACCGCCATCGCCGCCGCCAGCGGCCTGGTCGGCTACTTCGTCGTGCTGCGCAGCCAGGTCTTCAGCGGTGATGCCCTCAGCCACGTCGCGTTCACCGGCGCACTCGCCGCCCTCGCATTCGGCATCGATCCCCGCCTCGGTCTCTTCCTCGCCACCATCACCATCGGCCTCGCGATCGGCCTCCTCGGCGAACACGGCCGCGCCGACGACGTCGTCATCGGCGTCGTCTTCACCTGGATCCTCGGCCTCGGCGTCCTGTTCCTCAGCATCTTCACCACGAACGAGAGCACCGGCAACGGGGCCGCCGGCGTCAACGTCCTCTTCGGCTCCATCTTCGGGCTCAGCGCCGATCAAACAACCGTCGCTACCTGGATCGGTCTCGGCGTCTGCGTGGCCATCATCACGGTCGCTCGGCCCCTCCTCTTCACCAGCATCGACGAAGCCGTGGCCACCGCGCGCGGCGTCCCCGTCCGAGTCCTCGGCGTCGCCTTCCTCGGACTCGTCGGCATCTGCGCCGCCGAGGCCACCCAGGCAATCGGCGCGCTGCTCCTCCTCGGGCTCCTCGCCGCACCCGCAGGTGCCGCGCAACGCCTCACCCACCGGCCGTACCTCGCGTTCTGGCTGTCCGGCGCCCTCGCCATCATCTCAGTCTGGATCGGGATCACCATCAGCTACCTCGTCGCCAACGTTCCCCCCAGCTTCGCGATCATGGCCACCGCCACCACGATCTACCTCGGCGCGTTCGTCGTCAGCGCCATACGACGACGCGACAACACCGCAGACCTGTCCGTGTAGGCGACCGGGTAGACGTACCACCGACGTGCACGGTCGCAGTCGCTGAGGACACGGTTGGGGGATCGTCATCGGTGCGGGCACCACAGCAACGACGGTCAGTGCCTACCAGGACATCGGCGCGTCTCCTGGCCATGAGAAGGACTCTTCCGACCGCCGCCAGGGATCACTCCGGCAAGGGGGCGGAACGAGGAGACTGGAAGGAATGGGTCACGGCCATGACCACGCGGCCGGGGACGCGGCGTTCTCGACGCACGCGCGGTGGGTCGTCACGGCCGTGGCCGCCGTGCTCGGGATCCTCACGTTGGCCGGGGTCGCCATCCTGTGGCCACGGCACGATCCCCACGGTCACCTCAATGGGCTCCACGCCATCCGTGACGTGTACGAGGCCACCACCATCTCGGTGCACCGAGGTACGTGCGGTACGGCAGGAACCGACACGTCACAGCGCTGCACGCGCATCCGCTTCCGCCTGGACCAAGGCCCCGCTGCCGGACAGTTCCGCACGATCGAGTTCGCGCAGACGGCGAGCGCTCCGAACGTCAGCGCCGGCGACAAGGTGGTGCTGAACCACGTCGAGGGTGCGGCACGCGGTTTCGACTACACGTACAACGACCGGCAGCGCCGTTCGGTGCTCCTCTGGCTCGTGGTCCTGTTCGCCGTCGCCGTGATCGTCCTGGGCCGCTGGCGCGGTGTCGCCGCGCTCGTCGCCCTCGGTGCGAGCATCGGTGTGATCCTCGTGTTCATCCTCCCGTCAATGCTCGACGGCAACAATGCGCAACTCGTTGCCATCGTCGGTGCGAGCGCAGTTGCGTTCGTCGCGCTCTACGTCTCCTACGGCCCGAGCCCCTTGACGACCGTCGCACTCCTCGGAACGCTCTCCGCGCTCGCGCTCACCGTCGTGCTCGCCACGGTGTTCACCGACCTCGCTCACTTCACCGGGGCCCAGAACGAAGACGCACTCCTCGTCTCCATAGGTGCCTCCAGCGTCAATCTCAAGAGCCTCGTCCTCGCCGGCATGGTGCTCGGTGCGCTCGGAGCCCTCAACGACATCACGGTCACCCAAGCATCCGCAGTCGGTGAACTGCGTGCGCACAACCCCACCATGACCCGCCGCGCGCTCTACCGCTCGGGGCTCAGGATCGGTCGGGACCACATCTCGTCCACGGTCAACACCCTCGCCCTCGCCTACGCAGGAGCCTCGCTTCCGCTCCTCATGCTCTTCACGTTGTCCTCGCAGAGCCTCGGCACCGTCGCCAACGGCGAGGTCGTCGCCGTCGAGATCGTCGCCACCCTGGTCGGCAGCATCGGCCTCGTCGCCGCCGTGCCGGTCTCGACGGCACTCGCAGTGCTCGTCACCAGCGACCACGAACCCGCCGCGAGACCACGACCCCGAGGACGGCGGCACTACACCCCGACGCCGGAAGCGACCGAACCGTCAGTCAGTCACGAACCGGCAACCGTCGAATCGTCAGACCTCCTCGCCCCCGTCGAGCGTGACTTCTGGACCTGACCCGACGACGCGGGACCGTCGCGCGACCCGTCTCCGCCCGGCCTGCTCCACGCGAGGAGCTGCCGAATGAACGCACGCTGGCGAACCGTTGGCTGCTCGCCCTTGCGTACGTCGGTCCGGTGAACGCGCAGCCCGTCAGCCCACACTGATGGTCGTCACCGACGCGACGGGCGCTCTGTCCGTGGCTTGCCCACCGACAAGGAATCCTCGGTTCGCGATCACCGCTGCTGCAGCGTCCGAGATCGGAGTGGGCAGATGGCCGGCGACCTCCGTGGTGGCCGAGGTCGGGTTGAAGCGCAGGACCTGGTCGCTGAGCTGCGTATTGTTGACGTACCCGCCCACCACGAACACCTGCCCGTCGAGGACCATGGCGCTGGCGTGCGACAAGGACGTGGGAAGCTGAGCGACGATCTCTATCTTGCCATTGGCCGTGTCGAGGCGTTGCACCACGGACGTGTCGATACCGGCTTGAGAGTTCATCACACCTCCGAAGAGGTAGATCATCTTGCCGACCGCGGCGACGGCGGGATAGCGCACCGGCACCGGGAGCGCGCCAACTTTGGTGAACGACTTCCCGTCGTCGGTGGAGAGGACATCCGCGATGATGTTGTGGCCGTCGTAGCCGCCCAGCACATAGGCCTTCCCGCCGACGGTGACGGCGACGTGATCCGACCGCGGCTGGGGCAGTTCGCCGACCACGGTCGTGGCACCGTTCGCCGGGATGGTCTGCACATCCGCCGTACCGTTCTCGCTCGGCCCACCACCACCGAGCACTAGCACCGCGTTGCCGAGCCGCGCGCCCGCGGCGTCGTGCACAGCCTCGGCGAGCGTTCCGGCCGGCCGACTCGTGCCTGTACTGGCATCGACGCGCACCACCGCGGCGGTCGAGAACTTCGTTGCGTCGAGGCCACCGAGCACGACGAGCTCTCGGCCATTCGTCACCACCACCTCACGGGCGACCGGGGCCGGAAGCCTCCATCCCGCGTCCGCGACACGCACCACACCGCTCGGGCGGCTCGCCGTCGTCTTCGCCTCGGACGTGCCTGGAGTCGAGCTGTGGGTGTCGCCACCCCCGCTGCAACTGCCCAAGGCCACGGCGAGGATGACTACGCAGACGACCCCGCACCATGCACGTCTCACGACTCGAGCCTCGCGGTTGCGCAAGACGGGCTCGTTGGCGAGACGCGTCCGCCGGGACGCAAAACCCGAAGCCGGCGTCGGAGGGTCAGACGTCCCCATCATCGTCCCAATCGTGGCAGGCGAGCGTCCCCAAGGAAGCCGTCGCCGGGGCCCTCCATCACGCCCGTCTGCGTCTTCGCCGAATTCCTGAGACACCGTCGAGGGCGTCGCGATACGGGTCTCCATGCTCGTACCGCGCAAGGCAAGAGAGAAGAATTCCTCGCCGAGGACTCGTCGAGCGGCGATCCCACCACTCCCTCTTGAGCAGGGAAATGCAGTGGGCCGCCAGGGACTCGAACCCTGAACCTGCGGGTTAAAAGCCCGATGCTCTGCCAGTTGAGCTAGCGGCCCCGGGACGTGGAGACGCGTCTCGCACCTCGAATGCCCCCGTGCAGAGTACGTCCCGCGCTCTGCAGCGCCTCGGCGCTTTGGTCGAGTCTCCACCGAACTGCGCGCCGGCGAGGGGGCGGAGTCGTCGCCGGCATGCGCCTACGACGCCGGGCCGACGACGACGTCGAGGGATTCGGGCCCGTACTCCAGGAACATCGGTACCAGCGAGAGCTCGTAGCCGTCGGCCAGACGCAGCTGCCCGGACGCGAAGGTTCCGAGGGCCTCTTCGAGGACGACTCGTCCGATCATCCGGGTGAGATGGTTCCCGAGGCAGAGGTGCGGACCCTCGCCGAACGAGAGGTGGTCGTCCGGGAGCGTGGCCCGGTCGAGCCGGTACTCGTCGGCGTGTTCGTAGACCGCCTCGTCGCGGTTCGCGGAGGCGATCCCGGTGATGATGCGCTCGCCCTGGTGTACGGGGCAGCCACCGAGCTCGGTGTCGTCCTTGGCCGTCCGGAAGAGGAACAGCACCGGCGCCTCGTAGCGCAACGACTCCTCCACCGCCATGGGGACGAGCCCGGGATCGGTTCGGAGCACCGACGTGAACCCGGGCTCGTCGGTCACGAAGCGGTAGAGGAGGTTGCCGAGCATGTAGGTGAGCGACAACGAGCCGGCGATGGAGTTGACGGACAGGGTTCGGATGTGCACATCGCCGAGCTTGGAGCCATCGGGCTCCTCGGCCCGGATCATGCGGGTCAGGAGATCGTCGGGCGCGTCCGCTCCCAGGGCGCGGTGCTCGGCGATGCCCGCGTCGATGATCTCCGCCAGCTCCGGGAACGCTCCTGCGATGCCCACGCCGTTCTCGGTCGCGTTCGTCTGCGGCCAGGTGCTGTGGAGCAACTCGTTGCAGAGGTACGACAATCGCTCGAGCTTGTCGTCGGGCAGCCCGAGCGAGTGCGCGGTGACCGAACCGGGGAGCGGCACGCAGAGCGCCTGCATGAGATCGCCGCCACCGGCGTCGACGACCGACCGCAACATCCGCCGGACGGTCTGGCGCGTCCACGGTTCGACCGCGGCCGCGGTCTGGATGGTGAAGGCGCGCACCAGGAGGCGTCGGACCCGAGTGTGCAACGGCGGGTCGATCTCACCGAGGAAGCTCTCCTCTTCCGACACCACGACGCCCGGCGCGCGGAACCCCTCGGCCGACGAATACCGCTTCGCGTCCCGGAAGACCGCCTTGTTGTCGGCGTGGCTCGCGACGTACACGAACCCGTCGGTCGGCCGGTTCACCGGTCGCTCCCGCCGCATGCGCGCCATGAGCTCCCACATGTGCTGCGTCTGGGCGGGGTCGAACGGGTCGAAGGCGAAGTCGTCGCTTGCCTGCGATTCGGTCATCGCGTCTCCTCGCCCGTCAGGCGACGAAGTTCGAGTAGAGGGGTGTGTGACAGGTCAGGCCGCCATCGACGTTCACGACCTGCCCCGTGATGTACGCCGCGCCGTCGCTCAACAGGAACGCGACCACCTCGGCGATGTTCTCCGGCTCGCCCATGTCGGGCGTGAGGTGGTTCCGCTCGAAGAGCGCGACCTGGTCCGCGGGCACGTTCGCGGTGAGCGACGGTGTCTTCACCACCCCGGGCGCGACCGCGTTGCAACGGATCCCCTGCTTTCCGTAGAGCGTCGCCACGTACCGGGTGAGCGAGTCGATTCCGGCCTTCGACACGCCGTACGCGACGCGCGAGAGATCACCGAACTGGCCCGAGGTCGACGAGGTGGTCACGATCGCGCCGCCACCGGCGGCCAACATGTGCGGGAGCGCGTGCTTGCAGCCGAGCATCGGGCCCCGGAGGTTGACGGTCATGGTGCGGTCCCACACGTCGACGTCCATCGTCACGACGTCGGCGTCGCGTTGGATGATGACGACGTCGGCCGCGTTGTTGTGGAGCAGTTGCAAGGAGCCGTACCGGTCGACCGCCGCCGCGACCATGGCCGCGACCGACGCTTCGTCGCTGACGTCGGCCTCCTGGGCCGAGGCGGTGCCTCCGAGGGCGGTGATCCGCTCCACGGTCTCGGCCGCGCCTTCCGGGTTGATGTCGGCAACGACGACCCGCACCCCCTCGGTCGCCAGCCGCAGCGCGCTCGCCCGACCGATGCCCGAGCCCGATCCGGTGACGATCGCGACCTTGCCGTCGAGTCCGTGCACGCGTCCCCCATCTCGTCTCCGGCGACGCCCACGGGTGACGGGTGCGGCTCACCCTCGAGACGCCGATCGTCGGGCACTGTAGGGTGCGACCAAGTCCCGTTCAACCAGCGGAGACCAGGGAAGTCGCAGGCAGGGAGCAGGTGGTGTCCGGGTTCGAGTTCGATCCGTTCGATCCTCGTTTCTTCCGCGACCCGTGGCCGTCGTACCGGGTGTTGCGCGACGAGCATCCCGTCTACCGCCGCGAGATCGAGAACTTCCGCGTCTGGCCTCACTACTGGATGCTGAGCCGAGCGGACGACGTCGATCACGCGCTGTCGGATTGGCAGACGTTCTCGTCGGCGCGCGGCACGCTCGTCGACACCGACATCACCCTCATCCCCCCGAACATGTTCAACATGGATCCGCCGCGTCACGACGAGCTCCGCGGGATCCTCTCGCGCAACCTGACTCCTTCCCGCATCAGTGCGCTCGAACCGCACGTTCGCGCCTACACGGAGCAACTCGTCGACGGCTTCGCGTCAACGGGCGCGTTCGACGCGCAGCGCGACTTCGGCCATCTCGTCCCGACGATCACGATGTGTGTGCTGATGGACCTTCCGGCGGCCGACCGCGAGCGGTTCCTGAAGTGGAACCTCGACACGTTGGGCGGCGCCGATTTCACGAGCGAGGCGGCGCTCGCCGCGTACGGCGAGATGGCGGTGTACTGGGAGGGCATCGTGGCGGAGCGGCGCGGTGGTGATGGCACCGATCTCATCTCGCAGATCGTCAACACCCAGCTCCCGGGCGAGGACCTCTCCGACGCCGAGATCGCCGGCTTCTGCTCGCTGCTGCACGACGCCGCCCAGAACACGACGATGAACATGATCACGCACGGCGTGTTGACGCTCGCCCACGAGCCCGACGCCCGGCGACGCCTCGGGGCGGAACCGGGTCTGTGGCCGAAGGCGGTCGAGGAGCTGCTCCGGTACGTCTCCCCGGTGCAGGGGCTCGCGCGCACGACGACCCGCCCCGTCGAGCTCCACGGTGTCACCATCCCGGAGGGCGATCAGGTGCTCGTCCTCTACGGCTCCGCCAACCACGACGAGCGCGTCCACCCCGACCCCGAACGCTTCGATCTCGACCGCGAGAGCACCAAGGCGCACTGGGCGTTCGGGCACGGCCTCCACTACTGCCTCGGCAACGCGGTCGCCCGGCTCGAGATCCAGACCTCGCTGCGGATCCTCGTCGAGCGCATCGGTGATTGGGACGTCGACGACGGGCGCGTCGAGCTCGACCAACTCGTGCCCACCCGTGGGGTCGCGAGCGCGCCGGTGTCGTTCGCGCCTGCGTCGGGCTGAACGGTCAGATGACGAGCTCGCCGCCGGCGAGCCACGTCTCGAAGTACTCCCGTTGCGCGTTGTCGACCAGCTCCACGCGCAGTCCCCACTCGTTGGCGTGGAAGACGAAGGCGTACGGCTCGACGTCTCCGTCCATACCCGCGGCCTCGAGCGGGAGTCCCCGGTCGGCGAGCGCCGCCGAGGCGGTCGGGAGGTCGTCGACCCACAGTCCGACGTGGCGGAGGTAGCCGCCGCCCTTGGGGTCGTAATAGGTGCCGGGGACGGCCTGGATGAGCTCGAGGTGCGGGGCACCGCCCAGGGAGTACACGAATCGAAGATCGAAGCGCTCGATGCCGTTCGGAGTGCGCAGCTGCAGGGGTGACTCCTGCACCGGCGTGAACTCGGCGCCGAGCGATCGGGTCGTCTCGGCGATGGCGCGCTCGAGGTCGGGCACGATCAGGCCGGTGACGAACATGTCTCCGAGCATCGCTCCTCCTCGACGAGAGCACGACCGCGAGCTCGAGGCTACGCGTGTTCGGAAGGGAATGCTCGCGAGCGTGTCCGCGAGGACCTGCGCCTTCGGAGTGGGCCGCCGCGGACTCGAACCCGTGATTCATGGCGCCTGGACACGAGCAGTGTTCCTGAGGCGATTCTGAGGAGCCGCCAGGAACCGCGATGAATGAACTCGCCGTTCTCAACAGTGAAGATCCCGCGACGCGTGCTCTGGTGTACGAACAGCTTCCTTCCAGCATCGTTCGCCACTGCCATTGCCGCGCCGCACACGTTCTCGATGGCGAGGAGCGGAACCCATGTCAACCATCGACGACCCCCGAAGCGCGGCGACCGAGATGAACGATCCGTCCGTGGCCGCCAGTCCATCACGACCCGACCGCCCCCGAGGCCACGTTTCGACGAAGCGTCGGGCGCGGACGATGACCGCGCTCGGCGCAACGTGTGTCATCGCAGTGTCGGGTCTCGTGGGCTATGCACTCGGGCACGGCAACGGCTCGTCGGCATCGTCGCCGACGCGCGTCGCCGCGTTCCCGAGCTCGCTGGGATCGTCTCCGGGTGGTCAGTCCCAGGGTTCGTCCAGGCCAGAGCTCGGGTGGCGCCGACGCGAACACGATCGCGAGCAGCCTCGACAAGTCGATCGTGAACATCACGACAACCCTCTCGGGGGGTCAGGCCGCCGGTACCGGGATCATCATCTCCTCTTCCGGTCTCGTGCTCACCAACAACCACGTGATCGCGGACTCCACCTCGCTGCAGGTCGAGAACTCCGCCGACGGCAGCACGCACACCGCGAAGGTGCTCGGCTACGACGTCGCCGATGACGTCGCGCTGGTTCAGATCCAGAACGTGTCCGGTCTCACCGCCGCGCCGCTCGGCACGTCGTCGAGCGTATCCGTTGGTGACGCCGTCGTCGCGCTCGGCAACGCGGGCGGCCAGGGCGGCTCGCCCTCAGTGGTGACCGGCTCGGTCACCGGGCTGAACCAGCAGATCACCGCATCCGACCAGGACGGCTCGAACGCCGAAACGCTGCACCACCTCGTCGAGACCGACGCCAACATCCAGCCCGGTGACTCCGGCGGCCCCCTCGCGGACAGCAACGGTCAAGTCGTCGGCATGGACGCGGCAGCGTCAAGCAGCAACGGCGGGTCCGGGTTCGCCGGCCAATCGACCAACCAGGGCTACGCCATCCCGATCGAAGACACGCTCGCCATCGCCAAGAACATTGCGTCCGGTGACGGCGGCACCAACATCCACGTCGGCGCGAGCCGCGGCGTGCTCGGTGTCGAAGTGCAAGCCGACTCCACCACCAACGGTTTCGGAAACTCGTCCAACAATGGCCAAGGCTCGGGTGCGGTTGTGAGCGGTGTGCAATCCGGCTCTGCCGCCGAAGCCGCGGGCATCGCCCAAGGCGACGTGATCACGGCGGTCGACGGCACCAGCGTCGGATCAGCATCCGATCTCACCCATGCCATGAGCGTTCACTCAGCGAACGACGAAGTCAACGTCACCTGGACCGACTCGTCGGGCACCGACCAGCACGCCTCCATCCGACTCGGGGCAGGTCCTCCCGCCTGACACCGGTCATCCGGGCGGCGTCAGTCCCGCGCTCACGACGACGAGGCCCCGAGCCCTTGGCTCGGGGCCTCGCGCCGCTTCCCGCCGCGGCGTGACCCACTGAGGCCGGTGTTTTGAAGGGCTTACGCGGAGCCGTGTCCGCGTGACCATTGTCAGGCAATTTCGCCGGCGACAACGGGTGGGTTCGGGTGAATCTGCGCTCCGATGGCAGCGTCCTGCGCCGTCCTGGCGGGGGTCAGCGACGGCGAGGCAGTCTGCTTCTCCATCGCGGCCAGGGCGCTCCGAAGGAACGCGCCCCAAACCCATTTTCCGACCGTGTGGTGGACGGCGCTGGCGATCCGGCCCTTCGGACCACTGCGGAAGCCGCGGTTGAGGATCAACTCGACCTCGCTTCCGCCGTCGCGAGCGAAGGCCCGCAGCTCCCAGGTACTGCCAGGCTGAAAGATGTTGGAGTCGATGACGGTTGCCTTGACCGAACCTGATTGCGACCACTCGTAGCGGTTCCGCTCCCAGAAGAGGCCGGCGACCCAGGTTCCTTCGGTGACGTCGGCGAAGTTCTCGCCAAACTCGTGGACCTCAAGGTGCTTTGCCTTGACGTTCGGCCAGACGTCCGCACGCCGATCGGAGAAGTCGCGGGTGGTTTCGAGCACTCGCCGCGGAGGTACCGGGGTTTCCGCGGTGACCTTGATCGCGAGCGTGTGACGACCGTCTCGGACGGAGCTCTGGTTCGGATTCATCGGATCGCTTCCCTTCGTGCGGACCTCGGCGGCATGAGGGCGACCTCGGTCTTCAGGCTCTTCGTGACACTCCTCGACGCGTGACCGCAGAAGTAGCACGATCGGTCGTATTTCCTCTTAAGAGTACGACCGATCGTGCTATCTTGTCAAGATCACTGTTCCACACAAACGAGCCGACGGCGAACGGACCGCTGCGGCGATCGTGCGGGAGGCGGTATCGCTAGCGACGATCGCCGGGCTCGAGGGGCCCGAGCATCCGTTGCCCTCGCCGTTGATGACAAGAGCCCACCCGTCCGCTCAGACGATGAACGGCACGAGCATCTTGGTCGAGCGCCGGTAGGGCGGGTAGGTGTCCGGGAACTGCTCGGTCAGGTAGCGCTCCTCGACGGTCGCGCTATAGGCGAAGTACACACCGGCCAGGGCCACCGACGATGATCCAGAGCCAGCTCAGCGCCACCGCAGTGCCGAATCCCGCCACCAAGATGCCGGAGTAGATGGGGTGGCGGACGAGGTGGTACGGGCCGCTCGTCACCAGCTCCGGTTCGTCCTTTTGTGACATCGGTGTGCCCCAGTTGCGCCCGAGCGCTCTTCGGGCCCAGATGGCGAACCCCAGCCCGAGCGCGAAGAGCACGAGGCCGACGCCGGCGCGCCACGCATCCGAGTTGAGTCCGCCGTGTCGGAAGGCTCCCACTCGGATCAAGAGAACGGCACCGACAACGACCACCGCTCTGATTCGCACCTGGCGGGACCAGGGGACGTGCCCCCTCTTCGTGGAAAAGGCTGCGACGAGCCAGTAGATCCAGAACGCCGCCCATCCGATGGCGAAGACGAGCTCGACCGCGTGCACGCGACCCATACTTCCACCCGCACCCGTGCGGCCTACTTCGCGTTGCGCGCACCCTGGTGAAGCTCCCGCGCATCGGACGACGGCGATCTCGCGGGTCTCAAGGCACGATGTGCCTGATGGTCACGACCTGCGCGCCCGCGGCCAGGATGAGCTCGGCGGGCGCGCTCGCGAACACATGAGTGGGTGTGCCGGCAGCTGCCCAGACGACATCATGCGTGAGCAACGCGTCGTCCGCGAAGCATCGCAACTCCTTCGAGTGTCCAAGGGGCGGTACTCCGCCCACCGCGTAACCGGTCGCGTCGCGAACCTCGTCGGCGCGGGCTCTCCGCACACGGCCGCCTGCTGTCATCGCGAGTCGCTGTTCGTCCAGTCGATCCGAACCGCCGACGAGCGCCACGACCGGTTCTTCGTCAACGATGAAGACGAGCGACTTGACGATCTGTGCGACGTCGCAGCCGATCGCAGCAGCAGCATCGTCGCGCGGTTCGCGTGCCGTCAGGGAACGCACGAACCTCGACCTTCAGTCCGCGACTCGCCGCCGCGGCGACCAGTCGATCCGAGCTTCCCATGCGCGACCTACGAACGAGGGTCGAATGCGGATTGCGACCACGACTCCTCGTCAAGCTCAATCCACGCATGGTCGAGCGACGTACATCCCGGGAGCGAAGAGGCACTCACCACCGTCGCTGAGTGACAGCGGCCGGTCGGGCTTCGGCCCGATCGGCCTCTTCGCGCAGCCCGATCCCGGTCGCACCATGGCGGGATGACCGAGGAACGTCGTTCAGTCTGTGATCGGATACACGTGGTTCGGTGCCTGCTCGGTGAGCGCCTCGAGCGCGGCGACGACGCGAACGGCGTCGACCGTGTCTTCGAACGGTGAGAGCACCGCCCAGAATCGCCGCGCGGCATCCTGGCTGCCCGGTTCGGTGGGACCGACGTCGGCCCGCTCGTGAAGATACTGAGCGAAGGCAAGGACGACCGGCTGGATGATGGCGACATGGTCGTCGGTAGAGAAGCCTTCGCCACCCGGCGGAGGAACCGTTGCGGCACGGACTGCTTCGACTCCGACGTCATCGGCGAGTGATCGCGAACACACTGTGCACTCCATCGGGATCCGCGGGCTCCTGGAAGAGGACTGGGGAGCGTGGGACAAGAGGCCTGCCAGGTTCCTGCCCCGACGCTCTCGGTTCCTACGGCTCCCAGTTGCGGAGGGATTGCACCGCGTTCGACGGACCGACGCACGCACGTGATGCGACCCTGCCGGCTCGGACTCGCATCAGGACGTCTCGGAACTTGTCCGGTTCCTCGAGATGCGGTGTGTGGGCCGAGTTGTCGAACCAGATGAATTGCTTGCTCGGGGAGTCCAGTGCCATGGCATATCGTTCCGCGGCCTCGCCGGGCGCCACCTCGTCTCGGCGACCTTGCACCATGACGATCGGTACACCGATGCGGGGCAGGGTTCGCACGAGGTCCAGCACGGCGAGTTCTGGGAGGAGAGCGGCCTGCGCCGCGCTGACGCCGCGGACGCTCCGTATGAGGTCGGCGATCGAGTAGTCATGAGCGCGCGCGACGCTGACGAGCAGTTCGCGCATCAGGGCTGCGTAGGTTCGGTTGCTCGTGACGCCACCGAAATTGGCCGCCCAGCGGACTCGTGTCGTGAACTGTTTCGGGGTCAGGTGGGGAGGCGCGCCGATGCCGGTCAGCTGCCGGATCGCGCGCCGGTTGCCGCGCCGGCGGGCTGCGCTGAGCGCGAAGTCGTAGGCGTTGGTGCCGGCGGCGACACCGTCGATGTCCATCGCCACCGCGACCAACGCCTCAACGAGGTCTGGGCGAATGGCAGCAGCATGTGCTCCTACCATCGCGCCGAGAGAGAACCCGGCGACAAAGGACTTTTCCGCGAATCGTTCTCGCAGGAGGTCGAGGAGCGCGACGGTGTCGCGGATCATCTGCTCGACGGTGATTCCTCCCGGCACTTTCGGTCCCCGCAATGACAGACCGCAACCACGCTGGTCCCAATAGACAACGGTGAAAGCTCGTTCGAGATCGAGGACCTGCTCGAAGCGGCGCACTTCATTGATCATCGGCAAGCCCGGCCCCTGTTGGATCAACAGGAGCACCGGGTTGGATGCGTCGGCCCCGCGAACACGGATCCACTGCGTGCTGTCGCAGAGGGTCACCGCCTCCAACGCATCGATCGCCATCTCGTCTCCCGACCTGAGGATGTTGCGCTGGACGGCTCCGGCACTCCAGGTCGTACGAGGTTCGCCGCCAGTCGGATTGGAGAGAGACCCTCGATCGGCGACGCGAACGCCCGTCCGACGGTCACGACCGCCTTGCTCCTGTTGACCCGGATCTGGCGGTCAGCGGCGGACCGGACAACTCATCGCCGCGCCGTCGGTCCCGTGCTCCGCCGTCCCGTTCTGGTTCGGGCGAGCGACGGAGCGAGAATGGGCTCGTGCGCACGGATGAGCCATCGCTGACGGCACGTGGGGTCGCGGCCGCCCGGTCTCGAGTCACGCGGCTGCCCTGGGACGTCGGCTCTCCCGAGGCGGATGAACGGCTCACCGCGTCGCTGATCGAGGATCTCGAGCAGGCTCCGCTCGCCCGTCCGACTCGGCGACGGGGCGACTTCGCCGGCTACATCGAGGCGCGGACCACCTTCTTCGACCAGGCAGTGGTCGGTGCACTCGAGCGAGAGGTCCACCAGATCGTCGTCCTCGGGGCGGGTTACGACGGACGCTCGCTGCGGTATCGCACACCGGGCGTCCGCTACTTCGAGGTCGACCATCCCGCCACCCAGTCCGACAAGCGGCGTCGACTCGAGCGCATCGGCGTGTCGACGGACGGCATCACGTTCGTCGCCGCAGACCTCACCCAGGCTGGTCTCGCGACCAAGCTCACGGAGGCCGGGTTCGACAACGGTCAGCCGGTGCAGTTCCTGTGCGAAGGACTGTTGCGCTACCTGCCCGAGCACTGGTTCCGTGAGCTCCTTGTCGTCACCGCGGAGTGCGCCGCACCGACGAGCGAACTCGCCGCCAGCATCTCCACGCGAGAGGGTGAGATCTCTGACGATGAGCGAGCGCGGGAGGAAGCCCTCGCCCGGGCCGGCGAGGCGGTGCTCACGGTGCCGACGGCTGACACCGCGTTGCAGTGGCTGGTGACCGCCGGCTGGACACCCGTGAGCGTCGAAGACGTCGCCCGACACGCGACCGGCGTGCGACGGGGGCGCCTGCTCGTGCGCGCCCGCCGCGCCGAACACTGATCCCGGACTCCGACCCTCCAAGGGGCGCCGTCAGGCGTCGCGGCGCACGATCGCGACCGTCGCCAGAGCGAGGACGACGCCGACGGTGGCGACCAACACGAGGAATCCCTGACCGGGCGACAAGAGGTCGGTCGATGGTCGTACCGCGAACAACGCGCGTCCTGCGTTGATCGGAAGCAGCTTTCCCACGTCGGTGTCCCAGGGCGACGGGAGCGCCTCGGTGAGCGCGGGCAGCACGAGCACCAGGCCGAAGAGCGTGGCGATCGCGCCGGCAGTACGTCGGAGCAGGGTGCCGAGACCGATGCCGAGGAGTCCGACCAGGGTCAGGTAGGTGCCGGCGCCCACGACCGCGCGCAACACGCCCGGATCCGTGATCGAGACGTCTGCGTGCTTGGCCGACAAGATGCTCTGCCCGATGAAGAAGGCGACGAAGCACGCGATCGTGGCGACGACGAACGCGACGACGGTGAAGGTCACCGCCTTCGCGAACAACACCAGCGGGCGGCGCGGAACGGCCGCGAAGGTGGTTCGAATCATCCCGGTCGTGTACTCGGAGCTGATCACCAGCACGCCGAGCACTCCGATCGCCAGTTGGGCGAGGAACACACCTCGCAAACTGACCGTCGTCGGGTCGAGGGCCAGGCGCTGTCGGAGGGAGAGGTCGCTCCACCGACTCACGCGGGCGGTCGTGATGATCGCACCGATCCCCACGATGGCGACGACCGCCACGACGAGCGTCCAAACGGTCGATCGCACCGAGCGAAGCTTGGTGGCTTCGGACGCCAGCGCGGCGCGCACCGCGCCGCCGGCCGGCGCCCGCAGTTGGCCGGGTTGACGCGGTGCCGCCTCGGTGGTGGTCATCGGGCCGGCGCCCGGCTGACGGCATCCTCGCCATGGAACTCGACGCTGTCGTTGGTGAGCTCGAAGAACGTCTCCTCCAACGAGGCCTGTTCGGGGGTGAGCTCGTGCAGCACGATCTGATGGTGGGCGGCGATCTCCCCGATTGCGGGTGCGGCGAGGTCGTGCACGACCGCGCCATCGGCGGCGCGGTCGACGCGCGCACCCTGCGCCTCGAGCAGGCTCGTGAGACGTTCGAGCTCGGGTGAGCTCACCCGGACGCGTCCGACACCCCGGGAGAGGAGATCGGAGATCCGTTCGTCGGCGATGAGCTTCCCGCGGCCGATCACGATGAGATGGTCCGCGGTGAGCGCCATCTCGCTCATGAGGTGACTCGAGACGAAGACCGTCCGTCCCTCGTCGGCCAACGAACGGAAGAGGTTGCGGATCCAGACGATGCCCTCGGGATCGAGACCGTTGACGGGCTCGTCGAACATGAGGACCTCCGGGTCACCCAGGAGCGCGGCGGCGATCCCGAGCCGCTGGCTCATGCCCAGCGAGAACGTGGCCACTCGGCGACGGGCGACGTCACTGAGCCCCACGAGCTCCAGGACCTCGGCGACGCGCCGGCGGGGAATGCGGTTCGACTGCGCCAGGCAGAGCAGATGGTCGCGGGCGCGACGACCACCGTGCACGTATTTCGCGTCGAGCAACGCTCCGACCTCGTACAGCGGGAAGCGGTAGTCGGCGTAGCGCTTCCCCGCGATCGTGACCTGGCCGCGGGTGGGGCGGTCCAAGCCGAGCACCAGTCGCATCGTGGTCGTCTTGCCGGCGCCGTTGGGTCCGAGAAACCCGGTGACCCGACCGGGCTGGACGGTGAAGCTCAACGCATCGACCGCGACCGTCGATCCGTATCGTTTCGTGAGATCGGATGCTTCGATCACGGCCGTCGGCGTCCTTTGCGTCAGGCCCTCCCACAGCGAAGCTAGCAACCGGGTGATCGTTCGTCGCGCCAGCTGCGCGTCGGTCGTCGAGATCGGGCGCGCGATCTCACCGTCTTCTCAGATCGGGCGAGGACCAGCTTCTCGTAGATCGCGCGCGTCGGCGCGCGGAGAACTCCGTCCAGTTGCGTCGATCGGCGGTTTCATCACCTACCTTCACGCTGTGACGTGGAGGCGTGCGGCGTAGATGGGCGGGGACGATCGCACGAGCGGACGGGCGACGACTCGGGCGTTGCGACGGGCTCGCCGACGTCACTACCTGCGCGAGGGTGATTGGGTCGACTCGCTGTACAAGGCGTACGTGACGGTCATCGTCGCGGCGGTCGGGTTGTTCTACGCCACCGCCGCGTTGGGTGGCACCCGGACCAGCGGAAGGACCGTGGCCGACGTCGCCCATCACGGCCCGGCCGTGCTCGGCCTCGGGATCGCGGTGCTCGTCACGCTCGGCCTCCGCTCGGGCGCGCGCGGCGGACCACTCGCGCCGGAGCCGGCCGACATCGTGCATCTCCTGCTCGCCCCCGTGCCCCGCAGCACCGTCCTGCGTGCCGCCGCCCTGCGTCAGTTGCGCGGCGTGGTGCTCCTTCCCGCCATCGCGGGCGGAGTCGCGGGCAACGTCGCGGCCGGTCGGCTGGGCGGCAACCGGGTGGAGTGGATCGCCGCGGGAGCCGCCTTCGGGGTGCTCACCGCGCTGCTCGCCTGGGGCAGCGCGCTCGTCGCGTCGGGCACCCATCTCCGCATCCGCACCGCCAACGCGATCGGCATCGTGCTCGTCGGATGGTCGGCGATCGACGTCGCGGCCGGCACCGCCTCGGCCCCGACGGCCCAGATCGGACGGGTCGCCCTGCTGCCGCTGACCACGTCGCCGCTCGCGCTGCTGGGCCCGGTGATCGCGCTCGGCATCGCCGGGTACGCGCTCGCGGTGGCTGGTCGGGTGTCACTGGAAGCCCTGAGCCACCGGGCCCGCCTCGTGGGTGAGCTCCGCTTCGCCGCGACGCTCCAGGACATGCGATCCGTCATCGTCCTGCACCGCGAGCTCGCGCAGGAGCTCCCCCGTTCGCGCCCGTGGATCCGCGCCGACACGACCCGCGGGAGCCCGTGCTGGCAGCGGGACTGGCGCGGGTTCGCGCGGTGGCCCAGCGGGCGGGTGGTGCGGGTCGTCGTGCTCGCGATCGTCGTGGCGCTGGCGTGCGCGGGGGCTTGGAACGGGACCGAGGCGCTCGTCGTGCTCGCGGGCGTCGCGGCGTTCCTGATGGGAGTCGACGCGGTCGAGGGACTGGCCCAGGAGTCCGATCATCCGGCGCGCCCGGAGCAGTACCCGATCCGTTGGGGAGACCTCGTGGTCTCCCACCTCGTCGCGCCGGCCGCCCTGCTCATTGGCGTCAGCCTGATCGCGATGCTGCTGTTCGGCGTCGTGAGCGGCGCCGGCGCGGCGTTCGCCGTCGGCGCCGTCGCGCTGCTCCCGATCGCGTTCGCCGCGGTGGCCGGCGGCGCCATCTCCGTGGTGCTCGGCGCGCCGCCCCCGACGCTCTTCCTCGACCTCGGGTTCCCCGAGTTCAGCACGCTGTTCCTCATCCTGCGCCAGGTGCTCGCGCCCCTGCTCGTGGTGGCGGCCTTCGTGCCGATCGCGGCGGCGCACACTGCGAACGGCGGTAACGCGACCCTCGGCACCGCACTGATTGCGGCACTGCTCCCGCTCGTGTTGGTCGTGGCCGCCTGGACGTGGCTCAAGTCGCGGGAGCACGTGGTCCGGTGAACGCGGGACCGGTCGCGCTGGCCGCGCACGACGTGACCAAGGCCTACGGCGACCGAGTCGCGCTGGACGGCGTGTCACTCGACGTCGCGCGCGGTGAGCTCGTCGCCCTGGTGGGCCCCAACGGAGCCGGCAAGTCCACGCTGTTGCAGCTCGCCGTCGGACTGCTGGAGCCGACGACGGGCAACATCCTCGTGGAGGGCGAGCCCGCCGGTTCGCTCGAAGCGCGGGCCGCGATGTCCTACATCGCCGACCAGCCCGCCCTGTACGACGACCTGAGCGTCGACGAGCACATCGAGTACGTCGCCCGACTCCACGGACTCCCGGGCCGGCCCGACTCGGCCGACGAGCTGCTCGCGCTCCTGAACCTCGACGCGCGGGCCGACGACCTGCCGGCGCGCTTCAGCCGCGGTCTCCGCCAGAAGACCGCGATCGTGCTCGCGCTGGTCCGGCCGTTCTCCGTGCTCCTCGTCGACGAGCCGTTCGTCGGTCTGGACCCGGCCGGCCAGACGGCGTTGACCGAAGTGCTCACCGCCGCGAGCGAGGCCGGCATCGCCGTCGTGGTGGCGACCCACCAACTCGGCTTCCTCGAGCGTTGCACTCGTTGCGTGGCCCTCCAGGACGGCGCCATCGCCTACGACGGGCCGGTCGACCGCGCCATCGTCGACCCGCTGCTCGACTGACCCGACCGGCGACCCGAGGATCGTCGCGACACCCCGGGCTCAGGAGTGGACGAGGGCGACCTTGGCCGGGCTGTGACGGCGCAGCCACCACATGGCCGGCACCGCGAAGAGCAGTGGGATCCACAGCGACGCGACCCGGTAGGCCAGGGTGGCGAGCACCGCCCCGGAGCGCGTGGTCGAGGCCGCGGCCAGCAACGGGATGAGGGCGGCTTCCACCGGTCCGAGACCACCCGGGGTCAGCGGGATCATGCGGAGCACCGCGGCGGCCACGAACGCGAGCAGCACCAGCGCGGGGGCGGGCGTCGAGCTGACCGCGGCCACCGCCGCGAGGAGGCAGAGGTAGTCGGCGATCGATCGTGCCAGCGCGACGCCGAGCACCTTGGGCGCCCGGCCCGGTCCCGCCATCGAGTGGCGGAGGTGCCGCCGTTCACGGCGCAGCATCACGACGATGCGCTTGGGGTCCTTGCGGAGGATCTTCCCGGCCGCGGCGCCGACCCAGTCGGCCGCCCGGTCGGTGCGCAGCATGACGACGAGGATCACGGTGATCAGGCCCAACGCCGCGCACCCCAGGAGCGCGGTGCGCCCGAGGGTGGCGGGCACCGCGAAGCCGAAGATCACCATGATCGGGCCGACGAGCGCCAGCGCGCCGATGGAGGCCACCTGCAGGAGGGAGAAGGCGATGATGCCGGAGGTGGCGCGGCGGGCGTCGACCCCGCGACGGGCGAGGGCGCGCACCTGGGCCGCGGTCCCGGCCGCCCCACCGAACGGGGCCGCGGTCGCCACCGCGTTGCCCACCAGCTGGGTCGAGGCGATGAGCGCCAGCGGGGTGCGGGTCCCGGAGCCGCCGTCGATCAGGAGGCGCTGGAGCACCCAGGTGAGGTACAGCACCGCGGCCTGGGCCGCGAGCAGGGCCAGCAGCCAGTACCAGTCGATCTCGACCAGCTGGTCGGACGCGGCCAGGACCCCGAGCACCGACGGCGCCAGGAGGTACACCACGCCGCCGCCCAGGATCCACGGCAGCCCGCGCCGGGCCATACGGCCCAACGTGGGCCCGTCCATCGACCGGATGGGGGCGGGATCGCTGGTGGGAGGAGCTGTCTGCTCGGCGATGAACGCGCTCAGCAGGTCCTCGTGGGAGGTGTCAGTCATCGGCGCTTCCGGCACGGAGTGCGGGTGTGCGAGCTCTCAGCCGTCGGCCCGCCTGAGCACCGCGATCGCGAGCCTACCGGCCGCGGACCCCTCTCCCCGGGTCGCGGCCCGGGCCGCGAGCGCCTCATCCCCTGGATCTCGGCCTGCCGAGGGGCCCCCTTGACCCGCTCCGCCCGAGGTCACCCAGTGTCAGAGCTTGTAGGTCAGAGCTTGTAGAAGGCGCGGGCGGTGGCACCGAGGATGAGCCGCTGCGAGTCCTCCGGCAACGTCTCCACCGCCTCGAGCAGCTCCGGCACCACGCCGGGGATCTTGGCGTCGGGATGCGGGTAGTCCGACGCCCAGAGGATGTGCTCGGCGCCGAGGTGCTCGGCGGTGAACGCCAGCGCGACCTCGTCGGGGTCGAAGCTCACCATGCACTGGCGCGCGAAGACCTCGCTCGGGCGCGTCTTCTGGTCCGAGCTGCCGAAGATCTCGAACTGGTGGTCGAAGCGCTGGAGCATGGGCACGATCCAGCCGCCGGTTCCCTCGAGGAACGCGACCCGCAGGTCCGGGTGACGCTCGCAGATCCCGCCGAGGGTGAAGTAGGCGACCGCCATCTGGAGGTCGAACGCGTTGGTGATGCCCTGGCGCAACGCGAGCCCCTCGGTGGGGTTGGTCACGCCGTCGGCGAGCCCGAGCAGCTGGCACGAGTTCGGCATGTCGCCGTGCGGCGACGGGTGCACACCGATCGGGCAGTCGAGCTCGGCGGCGGCCGCCCAGAACGGGTCGTACGCGGGGTGGTTGAGCTTCTTCCCGTCGATGTAGGCGGCGGGCCGGATCATCACCGCCTTGGCGCCCCGCTGGTCCACCGCCCGCCGCATCTCGACGATCGCCGCCTGCGGGTCCTGCAGCGGGACGAGCGCCACCGGGTAGAGGCGGCTGGGCGCGACCGCGCAGTAATCGTGCAACCAGTTGTTGTAGGCGCGGCATGCGGCCCCGAAGATGTCGGCCTCCTCGACCCACGTGAGCATCGCGGTGGGATAGAGGACGGCGACGTCGATGCCCTCTTCGTCCATGTCCACGAGCCGGGCGACGGGATCGTGACCGCCGGGCCGGCTCATCTTGTACTTCGACTCCTCCTCCCAGTCGGAGCGTTCGGCGGCCGCGTTCATCTCCCAGTCGTCGTCACCCGCACCACCGCCGTCGAGGAACTCGGGCGGCATCTCGGGATACGCGCGCTGGATGCCGGCCCATTGCACCCAACCGCCGCCGGGATGGTCGAGGAGATCGCGGAACTCGGGTTCCGCATACTCCCTCCACACCGCCGTCGGCTCGATCACGTGGCCGTCGGAGTCGATGACCTCGGGTCGCGTGCGCTGTTCGGCCATGCGTCGCTCCCTCACCCGGTGGTGTTCCGCCTCCACCCTTGTACCACGGGTGCGTCCGCGTGGCACGGTGGCACCGGATGTCGCCGCCGACCGGCGGCGTTTCGGACCGTCGGCACCGGGGGAAGGGACGCGGATGACCACACCGTCGGAGTCGCCCACCCGGGGCGCCGACCTCGTGGTCGTCGCCAACCGCCTCCCGGTGCGGGGCGTGGAGCAGGACGGCGAGCGGGTCTGGGCGACCAGCCCGGGCGGCGTGGTCTCCGCGCTCGTGCCCGCGCTCCGCGACGCGCACGGCCTCTGGATCGGCTGGGCCGGCAATGCGGGCGACGGCCAGTCGCCGCCCCGCGAGCACGAGGGCATCGCGCTGCGCGACGTCGCCATCACCGAGGACGAGTACGACGACTTCTATCTCGGGTTCTCCAACGCGACGTTGTGGCCGCTGTACCACGACGCCATCCGGCCCGCGATCTACGACCGGTCGTGGTGGCACGCGTACCGGTCCGTGAACGAACGCTTCGCCGACGCCGCGGCCGAAGGGGCGGCGCCGGGCGCGACGGTGTGGGTGCAGGACTACCAGCTGCAGCTGGTGCCGCAGCTGCTGCGCGAGCGACGGCCCGACCTCAGGATCGGATTCTTCCTGCACATCCCGTTCCCGCCCCGCGAGCTCTTCCTGCAGCTCCCCTGGCGGCGCGAGATCCTGGAGGGCCTGCTCGGCGCCGACCTGGTCGGGTTCCAGGTCGCGGGCGGGGCGACCAACTTCACCCGTCTGGCCCGGCAGGTCGCGGGCGTGAGCGGGGGTGGCGGCACGATCGACGTCGATGGCCGTCGGGTGCACGTCGGCACGTTCCCCATCTCCGTCGACAACACCACCTTCGAGGCACGGGCCAGCGATCCCGACATCCAGGCCCGGGCCCGCACCCTGCGCACCGAGCTCGGGGACCCGGAGCAGCTGCTCCTCGGCGTCGACCGGCTCGACTACACGAAGGGCATCGACCGACGGATCCGCGCCGTCGGTGAGCTGTTCGACGAAGGCGCGCTCGACCCGGCGCGGCACGTGGTGGTGCAGATCGCGGTGCCGAGCCGCGCCGAGGACGCGCACTACCAGCGCGAGCGCGAGCAGCTCGAGCGGCTCATCGGCGAGGTCAACGGCCAGCACGCGACCGTCGGCCAGTCGCCGATCCACTACCTGTACCAGAGCCTCCCCGCCGACGAGCTCACCGCGTTGTACCTCGCCGCCGACGTCATGCTCGTCACCCCGTTGCGCGACGGCATGAACCTGGTAGCGAAGGAGTACGTCGCGTCCCGGGTCGACGCGTCGGGTGCGCTGGTGCTGAGCGAGTTCGCCGGCGCGGCGCAGGAGCTGCGCGGCGCGATCCTGGTGAACCCGCACGACCTCGACGGCCTCAAGGACGCGATCCGGTACGCGGTGACGCTGCCGCCGGAGGAGGCCAGGGCACGCATGCAGCGCATGCGCCGGGTGGTGCGCCGCTCCGACGTGCACGAGTGGGCGCGCGCGTTCCTCGCCGCCTTGCGCGCCGCCTGAGCGGCGACGTGGATCCGCCACCCTTGTGGCCCTGCACCGCCGGTCTTAGGGTGGACGCGTGTTCGACGTCGACGCGTTCCTCGCCGAGCTGGTGGCGAGCCGGACGGATCCCGACCCTCGAGGTGCCGCGCACGAGGTGCTGGCGCGGGCGCTGGCGTCGCCGGCCGACGTCACCGAGGCGCTCGCCCCTGCGGCCGGCGGCCTCGAGCTCCTGCACCACACGCCGGATCTCACCGTCATCAACATCGCGTGGGCGCCGCACATGCGGTTGATGCCGCACGACCACCGCATGTGGGCGGTGATCGGCATCTACTGCGGGCGCGAGGACAACCAGTTCTTCCGCCGCACCGCCGACGGTCTCGAGCCCACGAACGACAAGCAGCTCGAAACCGCCGACGTGTGCGCGCTCGGCACGCAGACGATCCACGCGGTCACCAACCCGACCGGTCGGCTCGCCGGCGCGGTCCACGTCTACGGCGGCGACTTCGTGAACCAACCGCGCAGCCAGTGGGGTCCGGGCGACCTGGTGGAGCGGCCGTTCAGCATGGACACGTTGCGGCAGCAGTTCGTCGAGGGCAACGAGGCGGCCGGCCTCGGCGCCTGAACCTCACGTCGTCAGGTCGTCGACCACTCCCGCGCGAACCAACGGCGGACGCGGCTCGACCCGAACTCGGACTTGTCGGCCGCGATGTCGACCGACGGCCCGTCGAGCGTGCCGACCGGCGCGGCGCCGGCGAGGAACGTGACCTCGACCCGGCCGACCTCGCCGTCACCGAACTCGAGGTAGCAGACCCCGCGCCCCTCGTAGGTCGAGGTCGCGACCGCATCGCGGTGGCGGGCGATGATGGCGTCGGCGACGATGATCGCCTGCCCCTCGGCGAACACACCCGCCTTCGGGGTGCCGACGCTGGTGACGTCGCCCACCGCGTAGACATCGGGGACCGACGTGGCGAGGGTGTGCGGGTCGACCGGGATCCAGCCGTCGACGCACAGGCCCGACGCCTCGACCACGTCGGGCACACGGTGCTTGGGCACGCCCAGGAAGAGGTCGTAGGGCAGCTCGCCGCCGTCGGCGAGCAGGGCGACGTGGCGCTCCGGGTCGAGGCGCTGCACGAGCGTGCCCGGCATCCACGTGATCCCGCGCTCGGCGAACGCGGCCAGGAGGACCTCCGACGCCGGTGGCGACGGCGGGATGGGCGCCGGCAACGGCATCGCCAGCGTCACCTCGGACTGCTCGCGCACGCCGAGGTTCACCAGGTGCTCGTGCACGAGGAGGGCGGTCTCGCTCGGCGCCGGCGGGCACTTGAACGGCGTGGACGTCACCGCCACGAGCACCCGCCCGCCGGGGAACTCGGCCAGCACGTCACGGAGCCCGAAGGCACCCTCGAGCGTGTAGAACTCGTGGCCGCCCTCGACCAGCCCGGGCGTCGCCGCCGGGTCGAGGTCGGCACCGAGCGCGATCACCAGGATGTCGGCCTCGAAGGTGCCGGCGTCGGTGTCGACCTTCTTCGCGGCCGGGTCGATCGACTGCACCTCGGCCTGCACGAAGCGCACGCCCGGCTTCACGATGTCGGCGTAGGCGTGGAAGACGGCGTCGGCGGTGGTGCGGCCGAACATGACGTCGAGCTTCGAGAAGCCGAACACGAACCCGTCGGCCCGATCGATCAGGACGACGTCGACGTCGTCACCCAGCGCGTCCGACAACCGCGTCGTCAGCTCCAGCCCCCCGAACCCCGCGCCCAGCACCACTACCCGCATCGTCCGCCTCCGTCCACTCCCGGACCGCCGACGCTACCGGGTGGGCATCGTGGTCGAGGCACGGTGGTCGAGGCACGGTGCTCGAGGCGCAGTGGTCAGGCGCGGAGCTCGGCGTCGAGCGACTCCAGACTCTCGTGCACCTCGTCGACCAGGTCGCGCACCTGGTCGGCCGCCTGGTCGATGCTCTTGCGGGCCTGGGTGTGGAAGCGCTTGATCGACGTGTGCCGCTCCAACGCGCGCGACGCCTCGTCGAGCAGGCAGCGCACCCGCTCGAGGTCGACCTCGGCCTCCTCGCTCACGGCCAGGCCCTTGCGCACGGTCCAGCGCGCCCACATGTACGCGAGGCGCAGCGCGGAGTCGTCCTCGTCGTCGGGGTCGAACACCACGATCGCCTTGTCGTCGAAGTGCTGGAACGGCACCGCGGTCGGCGCCTGGTCCTGCGAGCGGAACACCGCGATGGCGGCGAGCGCGTCGCGGTTGCACCGCGCCTCGTCGAGCTCGGCCATGGTCTTGCGCATGTTGAGGGCCCGGTTCTTCATCTCCAGCGTGAAGCGCGCCTCGAGGCCGTGGGTGTCGTCGCGGTTGAGCGTGACCACCTCGTCGCCCACGTGCGACGCGTTCGACCCCGACTGCTTGGCGGTGACCTCGGCGAGATCGCCGTAGTTGGCGGCCAGGGTGCCCACGCACTCGTCGACCAGGTCCTCGTAGTCGAAGCCCTTGCCGGTGGTCTGCTCGTAGACCTCCTCGGTGGCGTCGAGGATGCCGAGGTGCTCGGTGACCCGCCGCAGCTCCTCGGCCATGTCGCCGACCTCGCGCTGCACGGTGTCGACCAACTCGGTCTTGAGCCGGCCGATCGGGCTGTCGGCGATCTCCGGCGTGATGAGGCCCTTCATCGTGGCGAGCACGAGCTCCTCGATGCTGGCCAGCACGCTCGACTTCGAGTCGGCGTCGAACGTGTCGCCGAGCAGCTGTCCGAGCTGCGACGAGAAGCTGATGAGCGTGCCGGCGAGCGCGCCGTCGTCCTCGTCGAGCAGGCCGGTGGCGGTACGGGCGATCTCGTCGACCGCCGCGTTCACCTGGGCTTCGAACCGGGTCTCGAGCTCGGAGAACGACCGCTCGACCACGGCGACGTCGACGGTGACGTTGGCCGCCCGCAACGCCCGCGCCCCCACCGTGAGGCACCGGCCGACCGCGGCGACCGGGTCGTCGGACTCGCTGACGATCCGGACGACCTCCTCGTCGGCCTCCTCCAGCTCGCGCAGGTAGACGACCCCGTCGGCCACGAGGACCCGCCCCGTCGTGAACATCGCTGGTTGTGCACTCATTCGCCGCCACTCCTGGTTCGGCGCCCGCTCCCAGGAGTGTGCACGGGGGGTGTGACACTTATGGGGATCCCTTGTGGCGCAAGGCCTCGCGGCGCACCGGGCCCCGCCGACCCTACGATCGCCGGATGCTCGACCACCTCTCCATCCAGTGCGCCGACGTCGGCGCCGCCACCGCCTTCTACGACACGGTGCTGGCGCCGCTCGGCGGCGGCCGGATCATGGAGCTCGGGACGGTGATCGGCTACGGCCTCGGCCAGAAGCCGACGTTCTGGATCGGCCCGCTCGCCGACGACGTGCCCAACCGCGAGGTGCACATCGCCTTCGTCGCGCCCGACCGCGCCGCGGTGCGCGCGTGCTTCGACGCCGCGGTCGGCGCCGGCGCCGAGGTGCTGCACGAGCCGCGCGTGTGGCCCGAGTACCACCCGGACTACTACGGCGCGTTCGTGCGCGATCCCGACGGCAACAACGTGGAAGCCGTCTGTCACGCGCCGGAGTGACCGCCGACGACGAGCTGGTGCGGCGCGCCCGCGCCGTGCTCGACCGCAACCGGCGAGGCGCCTACACGTGCCCGTCGGTGACGCTCTACCCGCACCAGTGGTTGTGGGACTCGTGCTTCACCGCCATCGGGATCGCCCGCTTCGACCCCGCCCGCGCCGCCGAGGAGCTGCGCGCCCTGTTCCGCGGCCAGTGGGACAACGGGATGCTGCCGCACATGATCTTCGCCGAGGGATCGAAGGACGTCGGCAGCCGCCGCGTCTGGCAGTCGAGCCGCCACCCGGACGCGCCGCGCGCCGTCGCCACCACCTGCATCACGCAACCGCCGGTCGCCGCGCTCGCGGTGGCGCGCGTCGCCGACGCGCTCGGCCCCGACGACCGGCGCGCGTTCGTCGACGAGATGGTGCCGAAGCTCGTCGCCTACCACGCCTGGCTGCTCCGCGACCGACGACTCGACGGCTCCCCGCTCGTCACCCTCATCCACCCCTGGGAGTGCGGCCTCGACTCCACCCCGCCGTGGATGCACGCGCTGCGCGCGTGGCGGATGCCGTGGTACCTGCGCGTCGCCGAGCGCCTGCACCTGGCGCGCCTGCTGCGCTCGCTCCGCTACGACACCCGCTACCTCCCCGCGACCGAGCGGGCGTCCGACGACGACGGGCTGCGCATGCTCGCGCTCGCGATCCACGCCCGGCGCTACGACTTCGACCTCCGGCGCATGCCGCGCACCGGGTCGGTGCTGATCGAGGACGTCGGGTTCAACGTGTTCTTCGCCGCCGCCAACCGCGCGCTGCGATCGCTGGGCGCGGACCTCGGCGAGCTCGAGCCGGACATCGACGCGCACGCGGCGGCGATCGAGGACCTGTGGCACGGGCCGACGGGCCAGTACTGCTCCCGTGACGCCGTGACCCACCAGCCGCTGCTGCAACCCACCATCGCGACCTTCCTCCCGCTCCTCACCGGCACCGGACACGCGGCGGAGCTGGTCGATCTGCTCGGGGACCCCGAGCGGTACTGGCCCGCGTACCCGGTGCCCAGCGTCCCGGTCGGTGCGGGCGAGTTCCAGGAGCACCGCTACTGGAAGGGCCCCACCTGGGTGAACACGAACTGGGCGATCATCGAAGGCCTGCGGTACCAGGGGCGCGCCGAACTGGCCGACGAGCTGCGCCGGCGCACCCTCGCGCTGGTCGACGAGCACGGCTTCGCCGAGTACTTCTCACCCTTCACCGGTGGCGGCCACGGTGCGCCGGAGTTCTCCTGGACCGCCGCCCTCACCGTCGACCTCGTGGTTCAGGCGCCCGACGACACCGCGTCGATCTCGCGCCGCGCGTAGCGCACGACCTCCTCGTCGCGCATCGACCGGCCGTGCTCGGCGGCGTCGACGAACGCCTCGTCGCCCAGCCGCGTCGCCAGCTGGGTCACCGCCGCGTCGAAGCTGGTCGGCGGTCGTGGGCTCCAGCGGGAAGGCGTGCATGACCGCGGCCGCGTCGAGCGCGCCGTACAGCGTCGCCGCGATCTCGTCGTGCCCGAGCTTCTGGAAGATGGCGAACACGTGGCGCAACGACAGCCACAGGTTGGCCCAGTCGCCGTTGCGGAACCAGGTGTCGATCACCTCGCCGTACTGCGCCAGCGCCTCCTTGGCGTCGCCGTGCTGGGCACGGATCCCCAGGCTCTCGGTGAGCGCAAACGCGCGGATCCAGCGGTTGCCGACCGACTCCGCGTGTTGCACGCAGCGGTCGAGCAACGCGAGCGCACGGTCGGGATCGGTGCTCTCGAACGACACGCCGCGGGCGAAGTCGGCCTGCGCCAGCGCGGTCGGGCTCCCGCTCTCGATGGCGGCGGCGGCCGACAACGCGGCCAGCTCGGTGCCGCCGGCGGGGTTGCCCACCGACGTCTCCGCCACCGACCGCATGTAGTAGGCGTGGGCGACCAGGCTCGGCGCGCCGGTCGCCTTGGTGGCGGCGATCATCACCTCCATCAACGGGATCGCCTCGCCCTCGCGTCGCAGGTAGAAGAGCGCGTTCGCCATCGCCCGTTCGGGGAGGCCGGAGGTGCCCACGCCGAGCCGCGCGGCCGCGGCCATCGCCTGCTCCCCCATCTCGATCGCGCCGGTGAGCTCGCCGCGCACGAAGCGCCCGTAGCCGACCACGCCGAGGGCGACGGGGAACTTCGGGTGCTCGGCCGCGCCCGGCATCGCCACCGTCGCGTCGGCCCAGGTGAGGAGCTCGTAGCGGATGCGCCGCCACGCGTGCTCGCGCAGCCCGACCACGATGCGCAGCGCCTGGCCGACGTCGCCGGTGTCGACGGCCGCGCCGTGGGCCTCGCGCAGGTCGTCGAACGAGGCGTCGACCTCCACCATCCACGCGGCTTCGTCGGGACCACCGAAGCCGCGGGCGGCGTCGTCGGCGAGCTCGGCGTGCTCGGCAGCGTGGGCGGCGCGCACCGCCGCGTACTCGGGTGACGCGACGAGCTGCTCGCGCCCGAACTCGCGCAGCGTCTCCAGCTGCCGGTAGCGCACACGCGACCCCGACCGCTGCATGACCAGCATCGACTTGTCGACCAGCACGCCGAGCAACCCGGCCACGTCGCGCGCGTCGATGCCGTCGCCCGCGCACACCTGCTCGGCCCGTTCGAGCACGAAGCTCCCGGCGAACACCGACAACCGGTCGAACAGGTGCTGCTCGAGCGGCGTCAGCAGGTCGTAGGACCACTGCACGAGGTCCCGCAGCGTGCGGTGCCGGGGATCGGTGGCGCGACGCGAGCCGGCCAGCACCCGGAACCGCTCCGGGAGGCGCGCCGCCAGCTCGTCCGCGCTCATCGAGCGCATGCGCGCCGCCGCCAGCTCGAGCGCGAGCGGCACGCCGTCGAGCCGGATGCAGAGCTCGGCGATGGCGCGCCGGTTGCCCTCGTCGAGGGCGAAGTCGGCCTGGGCCGCGGTGGCCCGGGCCACGAACAGCTGCACCGCGGGGACCGCGGCGAGGTCGGCCAACGGCTGGTCGGCGTCGCTCGGCACCGGCAACGGCGGCACCGACCACACCAGCTCGGCCGCGATGCCGAGCGGCTCCCGGCTGGTGGCGAGGACCTGCACCTGCGGGCACCACTGCAGCACCAGGTCGACCAGCTCGCTGGCGGTGTCGATCACGTGCTCGCAGTTGTCGAGCACCAGGAGGAGGCGGCGGGGCGCGAGCACGTCGACGATCGAGTCGGCGAGCGACCGCTGCGGCCGTTGCTGCACCTCGAGCGCAGCCGCAACCGCGGCGGTGACCGCGCCCTCGTCGCGCACCGGGCCGAGCTCGACCCAGCGCACCCCGTCGGCGAACGTCGGCGCCACGGTGTTCGCCAACCGGCGGGCCAGGCGGGTCTTGCCCACCCCACCGGGGCCGAACAGGGTGAGGATGCGACCGGTCGCGAGCAGCCGCTCGACCAGCTCGAGGTCCTCGTCGCGGCCGACGAGGGGCGTCGTCTCCGCGGGCAGGTCGCGACGCGGCGTCGACGCGTCGGCCGGCGCGCCCCGGCGCCCCACCTCGCCCCGGAACGCGAGGTCCTCCCGCTCCTCCAGGATCGCGGCCTCGAGCTCGCGCAGGTCGCCCGACGGCTCGAGGCCGAGGTCGTCGCGCAGCGTGGTGCGGAAGTCCTGCGCCACCCGCAGCGCCTCCGCCTGCCGGCCCGACCGGTAGAGGGCGAGCATCAGCTGCCGGGTGAACTGCTCCCGCAGCGGGTGCTCCACCGTCATCGCCTCGAGCCGGCCGACCGCTTCCTGGTGACGGCCGACGCGCAGCTCGGCGTCGACCAGCGCCTCCACCGCCACCAGCCGCAGCTCGTCGAGCCGGATCGCCTCCGGCCGGATCCACTCCTCGTCGGCGAACTCGGCGAACGCGTCGCCCCGCCACTCGGCCAGCGCGGCGTCGAGCAGCTCGCCGGCGGTCACCGGGTCGCTCGCCAGCAGGCCCTGGCCCTCGGCGAGGCCGCGCTCGAAGCGGCCGGCGTCGACCAGGTGGTCGGGCACGTCGAGCACGTAGCCGGGCGGGCGGTTGACGATGGCGGCGCCGTCGTCGCCCAGCTCCACGAACCGCCGGACCCGCGACACGTAGCTCTGGAGCGTCGCCGCGGCCGACTCCGGCGGCTCCGACCAGAGCACCTCGACCAACCGGTCGGTCGAGACCACCGACGACCGGTAGGCGAGCAGCATGGCCAGGAGACGGCGCGGCATCCCGCCTCCGAGCGGGAGCAGGGCGCTCCCGTCGACGATCCCGACGGAGCCGAGGACACGGAAGTCCACACCGGAAGTGTGCCGGAACCGCTTGCAAACCGCTGGACCAGCCGGGTCGGGGTGGCTTGTCAGAGAGCTGCAGGGGGCCGGGCGCAGGCTCTGGTCGTCCGGAAATGCCGGCCGCGTGAATCCCAGGAGGCTGCAATGCCGTACGTCAACGTGAAGCTCATCAAGGGCGTCTTCGACGAGAACCAGAAGCAGGACATGCTCACCCGTCTCACCGAGACCATGGTCGAAATCGAGGGAGAGAACATGCGCCCGGTCACCTGGGTCACCATCGAAGAGGTCGCCAGCGGCGAGTGGGCCATCGGCGGCAAGGCGCTGACCGCGGCCGACGTGAAGGCACTGCAGGCGGGCTGAACCATGGTGATGCACTGTCTCGAACTGGCGACGGGCGGGGTGCTCCGTACCCCCCACGCGGATGACGTGCCCCAGCTCGTCGCCATGTTCGAGCGGTGCAGCCCGGCTACCCGCTACGGCCGCTTCCTGGCCCCGGTGGCGGAGTTCCCCACCCGGCACCTCGCCGACATCGTCGACCCGGCGCCCGGGCAGTGGTCGTGGATCGTCGACCGCGACCCGGGCGCCGTCGTCGGCGTCGCCAGCCTGTTCCGCACCGGGCTGCGCACCGCCGAGGTCGGCCTGCTGGTGGAGGACGCCGAGCAGCGCCACGGCTTCGGCACCGGGTTGCTCGACCTCATGGTCGCGACCGCGCTCGACGTCGGCGTCACCACGCTGCAGGCGACCACGCTCGCGTCGTCGCACCACGTGCGGCGCATGCTCGGGCGCGTCGGCACGCTGACGCTCGTCACGCGCGGCACCGAGTACGAGGTGCAGGTGTCCCTCGCTCGTCCGGAGTGGTGAGGCCTACGCTCACCCGGTGTCGAGTGCGCTGATCGGGCGGCGGGCCGAACTGAGCTGGTTGCGCGCCCGCGTCGACGTCGCCCTCGGCGGCTTCGGCCACCTGGTGATCGTCGAGGGCGAGTCGGGCATCGGCAAGACCCGCCTGGCGCAGGAGGCGCTCGACCACGCCCGTCGCCGGCGGGCGTCGGTGCTGCGGGGCCGGTGCTACGACCACCTCGACCTCCCGTACCTGCCGCTGCGCGACTCGTTGTTCGTCGCCATCGCCGACGCCGCCGCTTCGCCGGCGGACCGCGAGGTGCTCGAGCGGGTGCGAGCCGACGCGCTCGAACCGTCGACCACCGACGCCCCCGAGGTGATCGAGCGCGAGCGCACCCGCACGCTGCTCGCGGTCACCAGCCTCGTGCTCGGGTACGCCCGCACCACGCCGACGGTCGTCTTCGTCGACGACGTCGACTGGGCCGACGTCGCCACCATCGACCTGCTACGCCACCTCATGTTCCGGCTCGACGACGAGCACGTGCCGCTCCTGGTGCTGGCCACGTCGCGCGCCGACCCGACCGCGCGCGCCGGCGAGGGCGTGGCCCGCCTCCGCAGCGAGCCCCGCACCGCCGTCGTCCACCTGAACCCGCTGACCCGGTTGGAAGCCACCGAGCTCGCGCGCGAGCGGCAGCCCGGGTGTCCCATCGACCGGGCGCGCGACCTGGCGACCGCGAGTGGCGGGAACCCGTTGCTGGTCGAGGCGCTGGTCCGCGACGAGCGCTCGTCGCCCGCGCTGCTGGGCGCGGCGTCCACGCACCCGATGATGGTGGCGGTGGGCGCGACGCTGGACGTCGTTGTCGAAGCCCGCGGCGCGCGTCGCGCTCGCCACCGCGGTGCTCGGGCCCGACGCCGAACGCGCCGCCGTCCTCACGTTGAGCGACACGAGCGAGTCCGCCATCGTCGAGGCGATCGACGCGGGGGTGCTGGTCGAGGACGGCGCCACGCTCGCGTTCAGTCACCCGATCTACGCGCACACCGCGTACTCGCGCGCGTCGTCGGCGACCCGCCGCGAGCAGCACGCGCGCGCCGCCACCATCGTGCACGAGGATCGTGCGATCGCGCACCACCTCGTCGCAGGGGGCGCGCTCATCGACGACGACGCGCTCAAGTGCGTGCGGTCGGCGGGCAACGACGCGCTGGCCCGGGGCGCGTGGGACGAGGCCGCCCGCTACTACGAGGCCGCGCTCACCCGGTCGCAGGCCCCGGCCGAGCTGGCCGAGCTGCACCGCCGGGCGGGGCTGAGCCGGCGGGGCAACCTGCAGCTGGCCCAGGCCGTCACCCACTTCGAGGCCGCGCTCCACCTGCTCGGCCCCGACGCCGACGCCGCCACCCGCGCCGAGCTCCACCTCTGGCGCATCCGCTGCGGCATCGGCACCCGCGAGATGCTGTCGGTGGTGGCCGACCGCGAGCCGCTCGAGGAGCTGGTCGACGAGCTCGAGGCCGACGACCCCGAGCTGGCGGCCGAGGCACTGGTGGAGCTGTCGCAGTCGTACTGGGTCGAGTGGCGCATGAAGCAGGCGGCGCAATGCGCGCGCCGGGCCATGGCGATCGCCGAAGAGCACGACGACCACTCTGCCTACGCGCGCGCCACCACCGCGCTCAGCGTGCCGCAGTGGGCGCGCTACGACCTGCACGGTTCGCTGGCGACGTTGGAGGACGGCGTGGCCCACGCGCGCGCCGCGGCCGACGAGTCGCTGCTCGCGGGTGGGCCGGTGTTCCGGGTGCCGCTCGTGCTCACCTGGCTGGGCCGGTTCGACGAGGCCGAGGCACGCGCGCTCGAGTGCTGCGACATCGCCGAGCGCACGCAGTACCCGTTGGAGCTGGGACTGCCGCTCGCCGCGCTCACGCAGATCGCGGTCGCCCGCGGCGACTTCGACCAGGCCGAGCAGTACGCGCACCGGGCGCTCCTGCTGCAACGCCTCTCCGGGCTACCACTGGGCCGCCGGGCTCTTCCTGCCCGTCATCGCGGGCGCGCACGCGGCGCGCGGCCAGTTCGAGCAGGCGCGCGAGGCGCTGGCCACGTGGTCGGAGACCGCCGACGCGCTCGAACAGACCACCGTCGACCTCTTCTCCCGCTGGGTCACCGCGTGCGAGCGCCGTCTGGCCGTGCTCGGTGCGCCCCTCCCCGGCCTGCCCCGCGAACCGCTCGTGGGCGGGGACGCGTGGGCGGTGCTGGCGGTCGAGCTCGCGCAGCGGGAAGGCGCCTCCGGCGACCTGCACGAGGCGCGCGACCTCCTGGCCGAGATCGAACGGCGCGGCGGTGTGCTCATCGGCGGCACCGCGTCGCTGGTGGCCCGCCACCTCGGCGTGGCGCAGGACCTCCTCGGCGACGAGGCCGACGCCATCGCCACCCTGCAGCGCGCCATCGCCCGCGCCCACGAGCTGCGCGCGGTCCCCGAGCTGGCCCGCGCGCAGGCCGACCTCGCCACCATCCACCTCCGGCGGGGCGAGCGCGGCGACGGGTTCGCGCTGCTCGACGAGGCGGTCGCCACCTTCCGCCGCCTCGGCCTCGAGTACGACGTGGCCCGCTCGGAGCAGCTGAGCGGCACCGCGCCCGAGCTGGAGCCGGTCGGGCCGATCGCGCCCAACGCCGGCGCCATCATCCTGTTCACCGACGTGGTCGATTCCACCCGGCTCACCGAGGAGCTCGGCGCCGGCCCCTACCGCGCCCGGGCCCGGCTGGTCGAGCGGGCGATCACCGGCGCCATCGTCAGCAACGGCGGCACCGTCGTCACCGGCATCAGCCTGGGCGACGGCTTCATCGGCCTCTTCCCGACGGTGGCCCAGGCCCTCGACGCGGCGCAGCGGTGCGTCGGCGACGTCGAGCCGACCGGCCTCCACCTCCACGTGGCGGTGCACCAGGGCGAGCTCATCGTCGACGGCGACCGCATCTACGGCGGCGCGGTCAACATGGCGGCCCGGGTGTGCGCGTTGAGCGGTCCCGACGAGATCCTGGTGTCGGCGGCCATCCACGACGCGGCCGACGGCCACGACGATGTGCGGTTCGTCGACCGCGGTGAGCACACGTTCAAGGGCATCGCCGCCCGCCAGCAGGTGTATTCGCTGGTCGCGACCGAGGAACGCAGGCAGGTCGTCGCGTAGCCTGGCCGCTTCGCGCCGGCCGGGCGTTCGGGGCGGGAAGGGACGGGAAGGGACTCCATGGGGAGCATGCCGCACTGGTTCGCCAAGACCAAGGAGATGGCGGCCTTCGACCGGTACTTCAGCACCACCGACGTCGACGACAAAGGACTGCTCGACCGTTACCTGGCCGCGCTGGGGCGCGTGGCCACCCGCGACTTCTTCGACCGGTCGGACGCGCTCGACCACGAGTGGCGGGCAGTGGCGAACAACTCCCGGCTCCTGCGGGTGGCGCTCGACGAGCACTTCCGGGGTGACTGGATCCACCACCTCTTCCCCGACGATCCCGAGCAGTACGGGTCGGTGGGCGGCCGGTTCTGGCCCCAGGTGCCGTCGCAGGACGTGATCGACCGCCTGCGGGCGGGCGTGGTGTTCGCCATCCACAAGGCGATGGGCGACACCGAGCTCGCCAACCTCGGTCTCGGCCAGGACTACCGCGACCGGCTCTGGACGGCCGAGCGCGACAACGGCATCGAGATCGACGACGGCATCCGCGGCATCGCGCTGTCCTGGAACTGCGTCGCGCCCGCGGGCGACGACTTCTTCGAGGTCGACGCGCTGCGCGGGCCCACCGTGGTCGAGTTCGCCATTGCCACGCCGCGGCCGTACGGCCACGCCACCATCATGGGCATGGCCGACGACCTGCGCGCCGGGCTCATCGCGTTCGCCCCGCCGGCCCGGGAATCGTGACCATCACCGAAGCCCGCCCCGACGAGCCCGCGGCACCGCCGCCGGCGCGCAGCCACGCCGCACTCGTCGCGGTGATCGCGGTCGTGGTGATGGTGGTGGCGGCGCTGGTGTTCGTGGTGATCGGTGCCGGCGCCCGTTCCGACGCGTCGAGCGATCACGACCGCGCCGACGCGCTGGCCGCGCGACGGGCGACGCTGGTGCACCAGCAGGCGCGGGTCGACCGGCAACGGATCGCGTTGCGCAAGCTCGCCAACGCGGTGCCGAGCAAGGTGGGGGCGCTGGAGGCGGCGCTCACCGACGTGGTCGCGGCGCAGAACCGCTTCATCGACGTGGTGAACCAGGCATCGTCGCTGTACGCGGGCGGGGACCACGCGGGCGCGGCGAGCGCGCTGCAGGGCAACGGCGCGACCACCATCAGCCAGCTGGCCGAGCGCAACCAGCAGGTGCAGCAGGCGCTGCAACAGGCGCAGGCCGCGCTCGACGCGTTGAAGGCGGCGAAGTGACCGGCACCCTCCGACGCCCGCATGTGATCGCGCTGGTCGTCGCCGGCGTGCTCTTCGTCGCCGCCGCGGTGTTCATGCTGGCGTCGATCTCGGACCGCGACGGTGCGCACGACGACGTCGTCCAGGGCCGCCAGGAGCTGGCGGCGCAGAAGCTGGCGTTGCAGGACTCGCAGGACCAACTGGTGGCGGCCCGCTCGGCGGCGGCGGCCACGACGAACGCGTTCACCCAGGTGCTCGCGCTCGAGCGCCAGCTCGCCGACACCATGAGCCAGGGCGTCGACGCCGACCGGGTCGCGCAGTCGTTGGGCGCGTCCGAGGCCCCCGACGTGGCGTCGTACAACGCCGCCATCAGCCAGGCGAACGCACTGGCCGAGCAGTACAACGCCACCATCGACCAGATCCGCCAGCTGATCCAAGCGATCCCGAAGCAGCCCGTGTCCGCGGGGGGATGAAGCTCCGGCAGGCGTTCTCGTTCGTCCCGACCGTGGTCAACATCGCGGCACCCACTCGTTCGGCGACACGAAGCGCATGCGGCCGGGTGGACCGTCACCAATGTCGCCCGCGCCGAACCCGAGCGTCGAGCCGGTCGTCGCCGACAACCACGACGCCACGTCGCGGTGCGCGCCGTCCTGCTTCCACGCGCCGGTCGCCACGACCTGCCGCGTCGCCAGCGCCTTTCCCGGGAGGTGATCCGTCAACCGGGGAAGTCGAGGAAGCTGCCACGACAGTACACGAACATACGTTCGGAGTCAAGACCCGAGAGCAGTGGACGATAATTCTCTCTCGATGCCGTTCCTCGTCGCCCCCGAACTCGTCGAGCCGGTGACCCGGTCGTTGCTCGGTGCCATCGACGTGGACGGCGGTCCCACCGACGAGCAGCTCGCGGTGCTGCGGGCCGTCGTCACCTACCTCTGGGAGCGCCCCGATCTCGACTTCGCCGCGCTCGCACCACTCGGCCCGCGAGAAGCGGCCACCGCCATCGAAGACCCGCACGCCCGCCGCCGACTCAACGAGGTGCTGGTCACGCTCGAGCTCTGCCGCCACCCGGAGACGGAGGCGCAGGTCACGCGGGTCGAGGAGTACGCGCACGCTTTGGACGTCGGCGGTCCGCACCTCGACATCTGCCGCAAGTGGATCGACGAGGGCACCGAGCGTGCCACCGAGGACTTCGACCGCTTCTACGCCGAGGACCTCCCCACGCTCTCCGAGCCCTCGCTGCGCGACGAGTACCTGCACCTCGACGAGCCCGACACCGACCTTGCCGAACGTCTCGAAGCGCTCCACGACCTCCCCGAGGACACCCTCGGCTGGCACTACATCGAGTTCTACCGGCGCAACGACATCACCGTCCCGGGCCGGGACACGCACACCCCCGCGCACTACGTGAGCCACGACATGAACCACGTGATCAGCGGCTACGAGCCGACCGGTCCGGGCGAGATCGCGCTCGGCGCGTTCACACTGGCGATGAACGACAACGACGCCAACTGGTTGCAGTTCGTCGCCAACCTCGTGATCCACGAAGCCGGGCTGCTGAAGCACGGGAGCATCGAGCCCAAGGCGAGCACCATGACGCGCACCGGTGCGACCGACCTCGTCGGCGAGGCGTTCGCCCGCGGCGCGCGCTGCGGATCGGACTTCAGCCAGGCCGACCACCTCGCCATGGCCGACTGGCCGCTCGGATCGGTGCGCGCGTATTACAAGGTCGTGCCGATGCTCAACCCCATGGTGTGACCGGCGGTACTCCCGACCCCGCAACCCAGCACGTTTCCTTCACTCCACGCACCGATCGGGTCCAGTTGGGCGATTCCGAGGCATGGGTATCACCGCCAGACGAGGGAGACGGAGGGCCACATGAGGGAGAGGGAGCACAAGTTCCTGCTGAAGCGCGGCCGCGAGCTACCGGGCCCGAACAAGTTGGTGAAGGGCCTGGGGACGTACTCGGTCACGCGACGACACCAGGAGGCGGTGTACTACGACACGGCTGACCTTCGTCTGACCCGGGCGGGCGCGAGCCTGCGGTTCCGCTCTGACGACGGCTGGACGGTCAAGCTGCCCGAGCACCAGCACGGGTTGCTGGAGCGCGATGAGATCGTCTTCGGGTTCCTCGACGCCGCCGAGCCGCCTCGCGAGGCGGTCGCGCTCGTCCACGCGTTGTCCCGGTCCGCTCCCTTGGCCAAGGTCGCCACGGTCACGACCGACCGCCAGGAGATCCGGATCGTCGACCGGCACGGACAGCCGGTCGGGTCGATCGACGACGATCGGGTCCGAGCGAAAGCGGTGCGAACCGGATCGACGTCGTTCCACGAGGTCGAGTTCGAGGTCGCGTCCGATGCCGACGTCGAGCTGGTCGACGAGGTCGTCGCACGGTTGCGCAAGGCCGGCGCGAAGGCCGACGGCCAGCGACCGAAGGTCGCACGGGCGCTCGGCGAGCCGGCGCGGGACGCGCCCGACGTGGTCCCCGGCGATCGACTCGGCCGTCGCAGCACGCCGAGCGACCTCGTGCGGACCGCGCTCGCCAACGGTCTGTACCGGCTCGTGACCCACGATCCCGTGGTGCGGACGGACGACGATCCCGAAGGTGTCCACCAGGCTCGCGTCGGAACCCGACGACTGCGGTCCGACCTGCGGACGTTGCGTCCCCTGCTCGCGCGGGTCTGGACGGACCCACTGCGAGACGAGTTGAAGTGGCTCGGCGAGCTGCTGGGTGACGTTCGTGACGCCGACGTGCTGGGGGAGCTCCTGGCCCAGCGGCTCCCGGATCTCCCTGCATCGACCCGTCAGGACGCGACGGCGCTGTGTCGTCATCTCGATCACGAGCGCGGCGAGCACGTCGCGACGTTGCAGCGCGCCCTGGACTCGCATCGGTACCTGGCCCTGCTCGACAACCTGGTCGCGACGGTGCGAGAGCCGCCGCTCGACCGTGGCCGCCTCGACCCCGACCTCCGCAATCGCCGGGCGGTCGCGCACCTCACCCGCAAGCCGTGGAAGCGCCTCCGCCGCGCCGTCGACGCACTCACCGACCCGCCCAGCGACCCCGAGCTCCACGAGATCCGCAAGCGCGCCAAGCAGGCCCGCTATGCCTACGAAGCCACCGCGCCGATCATCGGCAAGGCGGCCGGTCGGCTCGCCGAGGAGCTCGGGGAGCTCCAAGACATCCTCGGAGCACATCAGGACGCGGTCGTCGCCACCGACTGGCTCTACCGGACCACCGTGGAGCTCGACGACGCCCGGACGGGCTACGCCGCGGGACGGCTCGCGCAGATCTTCGACGACGAGCGCCGCGCGCTGGGCACCGAGTGGAGACGGCAGTGGAAGCGCGTCCGGAAGGCACACCGCCGCCTTTGACGTCTGGCGACGGTCAACCCGATCGTCGGACGGGCATCACCGCGGCGGCAGGTCGAGGATCCGCCGGGTCGACGCCACCAGCTCGCCCTCCAGCAACTCCGCGGGCGCTTCCTTCAGCAACGTCGGTGCCCAGTCGTCGAAGCCGGTGACCGCGCCCAGCGCGGCGACCATCCGCACCTGTTCGATGACGTCGGACGACGCCGCCGCGGCCGCCTTCTCCACGCGCGCGTGCATCTGCTGGTGACCCTCGATCGAGGCGAACGCCTCCATCATCACCTCGGTGACCTGGTGGTTGCGCTCCACCAGCCGGAAGAAGTCCAGGTTCTCGAACACCTGGTGCACGGCCCACGCCAGCACCTCGGCCCATTCCTCACTGCCCCGGGCCGCCTCGAGCCGCCCGATCAGCTCGGTGATGATCGCGTTGCCCGGCTCCAGCAGGGCGCGCAGGATCTGGTCCTTGCTGGAGAAGTGGTAGTAGAGGGCGGCCTTGGTGACGCCGAGGCGCTCGGCGATCTCCCGCAACGACGTGGCGTCGTAGCCCTGCTCCACGAAGAGCTCGCCCGAGACGGCGAGGATGCGCTGGCGGGTGTCCTCTCCGCTCATGTCCCCTGCACTCTCCGAGAATTCTACTTGACGGCCGGTCAGTAGATAGCTTACCGTACGACAAGTAGGAACGATAGCCCACCAGCGAGGATCCCCCCATGAACGACCGACCGATGATCGAGGCCGAGGGCCTCCGCAAGGTCTACGGCGAGAAGGTGGCCGTCGACCGGGTCGACCTCGAGGTGCCGGCCGGGCGCATCCTCGGCGTCCTCGGGCCCAACGGCGCCGGGAAGTCGACCACCGTCCGCATGCTCACCACGATGACGTCGCCCGATGCCGGCACCGGCCGGGTCGCCGGGTTCGACGTCGCCCGGGAGGCGGCGGCCGTCCGCCGGGTGATCGGCGTGACCGGGCAGGACGCCTCGCTCGACGAGCTGCTCACCGGCACCCAGAACCTGGTGCTGGTCGGCGAGCTCTCGAGCCTGTCGCGCGAACAGGCGCGGGTGCGCGCCGCCGAGCTGCTCGAGCGCTTCGAGCTCACCGACGCCGCCGGGCGCATGGTGAAGACGTACTCGGGCGGCATGCGGCGCCGGCTCGACCTCGCCGCCAGCCTGGTGATGCGCCCGCCGGTGCTCTTCCTCGACGAGCCGACCACCGGCCTCGACCCGACGAGCCGGCTGCGCATGTGGGAGATCATGCGCGGCCTCGTGGCCGACGGCACCACCGTGCTGCTCACCTCGCAGTACCTCGACGAGGCCGACGCGCTCGCCGACCGCATCTCGGTGATCGACCACGGCACCGTCATCGCCGAGGGCACCGCCCGCGAGCTCAAGGCGCGCATCGGTGGTGACCAGCTCGAGATCACCCTCTCGGCGCCGCACCCCGCGGCCGCGGGCACGCTCGCCGCGCTGGCCAACGGCCCGGTCGTCGAGCTCGACGGCGGACGCCGGCTGCGCGCGCCGGTCAACGCGCGCACCGGTCTCGCCACCGCGGTGATCCGTGCGCTCGACGACGCCGGCATCGCGGTCGACGACCTCGAGATCCACCACCCCTCGCTCGACGACGTGTTCTTCTCGCTGACCGGTCACCCGGCGAGCGACGAGACCGGCGACGACGACAACGACGACGAGAACGACACCGACGAGCTCGAGGAGGCAGTGGCATGAGCGCGATCGCGCCCGCCGTCGACGTCCGTGAGCGCCACACCCCCGCCGCCACGCAGTGGGTGCGCAACGTGTGGACGCTCGCGCGGCGCAACTTCATCCACGTGATGCGCGAACCGGCGCAGATGTCCGACGCGACCATCCAGCCGGTGCTGTTCACGGTGCTGTTCGTGTACATCTTCGGCTCCGCGATGCACATCGCCGGCGGGTCGTACGTCGACTTCGCGGTCGGCGGCCTCGTGGTGATGAACCTGACCACGGCGTCGATGGGCACCGCGGTCGGGCTGAGCAGCGACCTCTCCACCGGGGTGATGGACCGGTTCCGCACGTTGCCGATGTCGCGCAGCACGATCCTGGCCGGCCGTACCCTCGCCGACCTGCTGGCGAGCGTGCTGTGCGGCAGCATCGTGCTGATCACCGGCTACGTCATCGGGTGGCGGCCCGGCAACGGGATGATCGGCGTGGTGGCCGGGCTCGGGATCGCGGTGGCGTTCTCGTACGCGCTGAGCTGGTTCACCGCGTGCATCGGGTTGCGGTCGAACGATCCCGAGTCGGCGCAGGCCGTCGGCCTGCTGATCCTGTTCCCGCTGGCGTTCGTGTCCAGCTGCTTCGTGCCCACCAACGGCCTGCCCAGCTGGCTGCGGCCGATCGCCGACTGGAACCCGGTGTCGGCGGTGGCGGGCGCGTGCCGCGACCTGTTCGGCAACCCCAACCCGATGGGGTCGGTGCACAACTTCCCGAACCAGCACCCGGTGCTGGTGTCGATCCTCTGGATCGCCGGGATCCTGGCGGTCTGCGTGCCGCTGGCCAACCGCATGCTGCGGGCCCGCACCGTCGACTGAGGCCCCCGTTCGCGCGACCGCGGAACGAAGCGTTCCGACCGACCTGGTCATCCCGTTCGACGGAGTTGGCCGAGTTTGGGGCGCTTGGAAGCCGGGTAGCCGAGAACGCTCGTGTCGAACATCTCCGCGCTGGACCGACCAGACGCCACGACCGCCGTCCCGCCGCTCCCGCACGAGGCGGACCGGCGCCGGCGCCTCACCGTCATGCGGCGGTGGGCGACGGGCACCCTGGCGGCGGTCAGTCTCCTCTGGCTCGCCGTGGTGCTCGTGCAACCGTCGGGCGATTGGGTGCCGTACGTGCTCGCCGCGCTGGAGGCGTCGATGGTGGGAGCGCTGGCGGATTGGTTCGCGGTGGTCGCGCTGTTCCGCCGGCCGCTCGGGCTCCCGATCCCGCACACCGCCATCGTCGTCGCGCGCAAGGAGCAGTTCGGACGCACCCTGGCGGCCTTCTTCCGCGAGAATTTCCTCAGTGGACCGGCGGTGCGCGAGCGCATGCGCTCCTCCGGCGCCGTGGTCCGCGCGTCGACATGGCTGGCCGATCCGGAACACGCGCGCACCTTGGTCCGGAACGTCCTCGGGCGCGGCGCCGGTGTGCTCGACACGACCGGCGATGGTCTCACCGACTTCGTGGTTCGGGAGACGCGCGCGGTCGTCGCGGGGGCGCCGGTCGTACCGATGAGCGCGGCCCTGGTTCGTGCCGCGAGCTCGAGCCCGATGCTCGACGACGTCGTCGACGCCGCGAGCGTCTCGGTGCGGCGCGCCCTCCAGGACCACCCGCCCGACCTCGAAGCGATCTTCACCGGCGAGAGACCCTGGTGGCTGCCCGAGGCCGTGCAACGCCGACTGTTCGAAAGCCTGGTGAGCCGGGCGGTCGTCACGCTGAACGAGATCGAGCGTGACCGTTCGCACCCTGCACGCGCACAGGTGCGGGAGTGGCTCGCCGCGCTGGCCGATCGGCTGGAGCACGACCCTGATCTCGGCGCCCGCTTACGCCGGCTGCAACGAGCCGTGCTCCAGGACCCGCGCTTCGACGACACGACCGCGAGGTGGTTCAACGGGGCCCTCGACCGGCTCCGGGCCGAGCTGTGCACGCCGGGTTCGTCGATCGAGCAGCGGATCGTCGACGCCGTGACCGACCTGGCCCGACGAGTCGGCGACGACCCGGCCCTGCACGTGCGGATCGAGGCGTCGATCGAAACCACCGTGGACCGGGCCATGGCCATGTTCGGCGGCGACGTCGACGCCCTGGTCACCGGCACGATCTCGCATTGGGACGCGGCGCGCACCGCCGAGCAGCTCGAGCTGCTGCTGGGGCCCGACCTCCAGTACATCCGGATCAATGGCGCGCTCGTCGGAGGTCTGGCCGGGCTTGCGATCCACGCACTCGGGCAAGCGATCAGCTGAGCGCTACGCCGTCGGCACCAGCAGCGCGGCGACCGCGGTGCGGATCGGTACGAGATCGACGTCCTTCGCGATCGTCGCCTCGTCGGGCGGCTCCTGCAACGGCTCCTCGACACCGAGCAGCGCGCGGAAGAGCTGCGGGTACACCGTGTGCCCGAGGAGCGCGCGCGCGAGATCGCTCCCCCTGCGCGGCTCGAGCTCGTACCGCTGGTCCAGGAACGCGGCGAGGCGCGCGTGCGTGACGGTGAAGATGGCGTCGTAGTACTGGGCCGACGCCTCGGGCAGCCGCTCCGCTTCGGCGATGCTCAGGCGACACGTCCGCAACGCGGGCTGCCACAGGAGCAGCTGCAGGAACCGACCGCAGAACAGCACCACCGCTTCGGTGGTGTCGTCGCTGTAGTCCTCCGGCACCTTGAGCCGGCCGAGGTAGAGCTCGCGCACGAGGTCGACGACGGCGAGGAACAGCTTGTCCTTGCTCTCGAAGTGCGCGTAGAGCGTGCGCTTCGACGTCTCGGCCCGCGCGGCCACCACGTCCATCGAGGCGCGCTCGAAGCCCATCTCGAGGAAGACGTCCTTGGCCGCCTTCAGGATGTGCTCCCGCAGCTCACCGCCGCGCAGTCCCATTCGGATTCTCCCTTGACCGTCATGTAAACGGTACGGTAGAGTTTACTTGTTCCAGCGTCGAACCGGAGACACCGATGATCGTCCTCACCACCCCCACCGGGGCGATCGGCCGCCAGGTCCTCGCCCACCTCCTCGACCACGGCGAGCCCGTCCGGGTGATCGCCCGCGACCCCTCCCGCCTCCCGGCCTCCACCCGTGAGCGCATCGAGGTGGTGCAAGGATCGCACGACGACCTCGACGTCGTCAGCACGGCGTTCGCCGGCGCCGACGCGGTGTTCTGGGTGGTGCCGCCGAACCCGCACGCCGAGAGCGTCGAGGCCGCCTACGTCGACTTCACCCGGCCCGCGTGCAAGGCGTTCGAGAGCGAGGGCATCAGGCGGGTGGTCGGCGTCTCCGCGCTCGGGCGGGGCGTGCCCGGCGACGCGGGCCTGGTCACCGCATCCCTCGGCGTGGACGACCTGATCGCGAGCACGGGCGTCGGCTATCGCGCGCTGACCATGCCGTCGTTCATGGACAACGTGCTGCGCCAGACCGAGGCGATCAGGAGCCAGGGCCTGTACTCCTCGCCGATCGCCGCCGACCTCGCGCTCCCGACCTGCGCGACCCGTGACATCGCCGCCGTCGCCGCCGACCTGCTCCGAGACGACTCCTGGAGCGGCGTGGACAGCGTCCCGGTGCTCGGGCCCGAGGACCTGTCGGGCAACGACATGGCGCGGATCATGTCGGAGGTGCTGGAGCGACCGGTCCGCTACCAGCAGATCCCGGTCGAGGCGTTCCGGGCCCAACTGACCGGACGCGGGATGTCGGAGGCGATGGCCCGGGCCACGGCCGACATGATGGCGGCCAAGAACCGGGGCCTCGACAACGCCGAACCGCGCACCGCCCGGGCCACCACGCCCACCACCTTCCGCCAGTGGTGCGAGGACGTGCTGAGACCCGTCGTGCTCGCCTGAGACCTCACACCGAGGCGTCCGCAGACGTCGAATTGGCGACGACCCGATCGTCGATTCGAAGGAACCCCCGGTGAATTTTCCCGGGTTCCGGAAACATCCGCCCCCCCGCCGTGTTGGAGACGTTCGATGAGCATCGAACAAGACAGCCCCGCCATCCCCCACGAAGACGAGTTCCAGCGTGAGCTCGACCGAGAGCAGGCGGCGAGCGCCCGCGAGTACGAGCGTCGCTGGTGGACCCTCGGGGTGCTGTGCATCAGCCTCGTGATGATCGTGATGGCCAACGCCAGCCTCAACGTGGCGCTGCCCACCCTGGCCGACGAGCTGCACGCGAGCTCGAGCTCGCTGCAGTGGATCGTCGACGCCTACAGCCTCGTGTTCGCCGGGTTGCTGCTGACGGCCGGCTCGCTCGGTGACCGCTTCGGACGACGGCTCGCGCTCAACGGCGGGCTGATCGTGTTCGGTGCGGCATCGTTGTTCGCGGCGTTGTCGAACTCGTCGTCGGCGATCATCGGCGCGCGCGCGGTGATGGGCGTGGGTGCCGCGTTCGTGATGCCGGCGACGCTCTCGATCCTGGCCCACGTGTTCCCGCCCAACGAGCGGCCGCGGGCGATCGCGATCTGGGCGGGCTTCGCCGGGTTCGGCGTGGCCATGGGCGGCGTCGTCAGCGGCGCGCTGCTCGAGCACTTCTGGTGGGGGTCGATCTTCCTCATCAACGTGTTCGTGGTGGGGGTCGCGCTGGTCGCCGGCTTCTTCCTCATCCCGAAGTCGCGCGAGAAGATCCACGCGCCGCTCGACCCGCTCGGTGCGTTGCTGTCGATCGCCGGGCTGAGCGCGCTGGTCTACGGGATCATCGAGGCGCCCGACAACGGGTGGCTGTCGGCGCAGACCCTGGGCACGTTCGCGCTCGCCATCGCGATCCTGGGCGCGTTCGTGTGGTGGCAGTGGAAGGCGAAGGAGCCGATGCTCGACCTGCGGTTCTTCCGCAACCCGCGCTTCACCGCGGCGACGACCGCGATCACGCTGGTGTTCTTCGCCATGTTCGGGACCTACTTCATCTTCACGCAGTACCTGCAGTTCGTGCACGGCTACGACCCGCTGTCGGCCGGGATCCGGATGGTGCCGTGGGCGTTGGCCTACATCGTCTCGGCGACGCAGTCGGCCAAGTTGGTGGAGCGCTTCGGGCAGCGGCTGGTGGTGAGCTCCGGCCTGGTGATCGGTGGTGCGGGTCTCGCGACCGTGGCCGTGACCAGCAGTCTGACCGCGAGCTACTGGTGGTTCGCGCTCGGCATCGTGATCGAGGCGCTGGGCATGGGCATCACGACCGCGCCGTCGACGGGGGCGATCATGCAGTCGCTGCCGTTGCACAAGGCGGGTGTCGGCTCCGCGGTGAACGACACCACGCGTGAGCTCGGTGGCGCGCTCGGTGTGGCGGTGCTGGGGAGTCTGGTGGCGTCGCACTTCCGGTCGTCGTTCGGTCACACGATCACCGGACTCCCGGCGAAGGCGACGCACTCCCTGGCCGAGGCGTTGCAGCACGCGGCCGCGGTGGGTGGCGTGCGCGGCGGCAACATCGCCACGCGGCGAAGGTGTCGTACGTCGACGCGTTCAACACCACGTTGTGGGTCGGCACGGTCGTGGTGATCGTGGCGTCCGGCATCGTGGCGTGGTTGCTGCGTCCGGCCGCGACGGAGCGGATCGACGCGGAGAACGCGGCCCAGGTCGCGGTCGAGGCGGCGTGATGCACGAGCGGGGAGAGCTCGAGTACCCCGAGCGCGACGACATCGAGCTCGTCGACGTGCTCCAGGCGCTCGGCGATCCGATCCGGCTGCAGATCGTGCGCATCCTCGACGAGGGCGACGGCGCGATCGCGTGTCACGAGATGGGGCTGCCGGTGAGCAAGTCGACCGGCAGCCACCACCTCAGGGTGCTGCGCGAGGCCGGCGTCGTGCAGGCCCAGGTCGACGGCACCCGCCGCTACTACACCCTCCGCCGCGACGACCTCGAGGCCCGTTTCCCCGGCCTCCTCGACAGCGTCCTGAGCAACGGCGAACGACAGCCTGTCTGAGGGCGAGTCACCGGGAGCGTCCACGATGGCCATCCCCCCGATCGGCGTGTTCCTGCCGACGCTCGCCGAGCGCGGTGGTCCCGTCGCCGACGTGGTGGGCGCGGCGACCCACGCGGAGGCGCTCGGTTTCGAGTCGGCCTGGGTGATCGATCAGCTCGTGGCCGGCCCGGGCAACGCGATCCTGGAGAGCACCCTCGTCGTCGCCGCGGCCGCGACCGCGACCACGCACCTCCGGCTCGGCCTCGGTGTGCTCATCGTGCCGCTGCGCGAACCGGCGTGGATCGCGAAGGACGTGGCGACGCTGCAGCACCTGTCCGGTGATCGCCTGATCCTCGGTGTCGGCGTGGGCGGTGACCGTCACGATCGCTCGTGGGCGGCGGTCGGCGTGGCCAAGACCCAGCGTGGCCGACGGCTCGACGAGGCGCTGCGCGTGCTCCCTGACCTCATCGCCGGCCGGGAGGTCGACGGCACGCAGCTGGCCCCCGGCGCGACGGTGCCCCCGATCATCGTCGGGGGCATGGCCGATGCCGCGGTGGCACGCGCGGACGCCCACGACGGCTGGTTCCTGTTGCCGCTGCCGCCCGAGGGCGTGCGCGACGCGGTGGCCCGGGTCTCCGTTCCCGTCACCGCGAATCTCACGGTCGCGCTCCGCGGCGACCCGTCGCTGCCTTCGCGCGACGACGTGCTGCGCCGCATGGCCGATCCCGAGGGGCTCTACGGCATGCCGCGCGCGGTCGCCGACGAGTTCCTCGTGTACGGCGACGTCGACGAGATCGCCACCCGGCTCCACGCGTACGGCGACGCCGGCGCCGCCCGCATCGTCGTCACGTTCGCGGCCGGGGACTGGCGCCGCCAGGCGGAACTGCTCGCCCGCGCCGGCGGCCTCACGCAGTAGTCCCGGCGCTCAGGCGTCGCCGGCGGCGGGGTCGAACATCCGCGCCCGCTCCTGAGGCGTCGCCTGCGCCGTGAACCGCTGCAGCGCGTCGAACGCCGGCGTGAGCGCGGCGAAGAACCGTTGTTGCAGGTCCTGCACGACGGCGCCGTCCGCGTTCGCTTCCAGGCCGGCCATGATGTTGAGCCGCGAGTGATCGAGCCAGTCCGGCAGGTCGGGTGCGTCCAGCCAGCGCATCTCCGTGCTGATGCCGGCCAGGATCACGCGCAGGTAGTCGAAGGGTGTGTGCGGCATGCCGGTCGGCAGGCACAGCCGGTTCTTCTCCTCGGTGGTCCTGCCGGTGGACTCCAGGAAGCCCTGCAGCGCGCCCGACAGCGTCAGGCCCAGACGGGTGACGAGCTGGAGCGTGATCGTGTCGTCGGTGAAGATCGCCCGCGGCGGATTGTCGCTGAGACCCGACGCCGCGCAATGCACGTGGAGATGATCGGCCGTGGTCGCGACGGCGCCGTGCTCCAGCACGATCTGCTCCGGGTCGATCCGCGTCACGTGGCCGAGGCGGACGACGTGCTCGATGCGGCGAAGTTGGTCCAGCTCCCGCGCGCTCACCGTCCCGCCCTTCATCATCGTCGGCACGACGGTTCGGTCGGTGCGGAACATCACGTCCTCGGCTTCGAGGCGTTCGTACACCTCTTCCACCGACGGCGACACGGCCATCGCCTCGAGCTGGAGGACGATTCCGGCAAAGGTCCGAGGCTGCCCGGGCTGGAAGAACGCCCGATTGAGGATCCAGGAGTCGCGGGGGCGGATCCACGTGATGTCGTCCGGATCGCAACCGCGATCGAGCAACCAGCAGATGGCGTCCAACGCGGTCTTGCCGCCGCCGACGATCACGTACCCCGCGGCCGGCTGCGCGAGCGCGGTGAGCTCGCCGACCGGGACGCAGCGCACCCCGTCGGCCACCGCGAACGGCACCGGTTCCGTCGCCGGGACGCGCGAGGCCATGTAGGTGGCGTCGACGACCCGGCGGCGAACGGTCACCTCCGTCACCCGTTCGGTCACCCGCGAACGGAAGCGCCGCTCGCCCAGGTAGTCGCACATCGGGAAGAACCGGACCCGCCCCGACGCGATGAACCGGTGACGCATGATCTCGTCGAAGTAGCCACAGATCTCCGGACCGCTGGCCCGCTCCGAGAAACCGGCGTCCCCGTCTTCGGGGTCGCTCCGGTCCTCTCCGAGTGCGGTCGAGTCGACGCCGTAGAACCGCGACGGCTGGTGGAGCTGCACGAACGGATACGAGTCCAGCCAATGGCCGCCCGGCCGGTGGCGTCGCTCGACCATCACGACGTCGGCGTCGCTGTGATCGACCAACGAGTCGACGAACGCCATCCCGAGCGCGCCCGCCCCGACCACGAGATAGTCCGTCTCGAGCCGCTCGTCCCCCGTCATGGAGCCAAACGGTAGGCGGGCTCGACCGTCGTCGCCGCCGGGGATCGACGTGACGACGTGATCCGGCGGCCGCGGCAGGGCGAAGAGGTGGTGTGGAAGAGGAAAGGGTCGTGTGGAAGAGGAACGAGGTGGTGGGTACGACTACGTGATCGTCGGCGCGGGGTCGGCGGGGTGTGTGCTGGCGGCGCGCCTGACCGAGGACCCGGCCTGCCGCGTGCTGCTGCTCGAGGCCGGCCCCCCGGACCGGAAGCTCGAGATCCGGATCCCGGCCGCGTTCAACAAGCTGTTCAAGACCCGGTACGACTGGGCGTACGAGACGGTGCCCCAGGAGCATCTCGACGGCCGGCCCCGCTTCTGGCCCCGCGGGAAGACCCTCGGCGGCAGCTCGTCGCTGAACGCGATGATGTACGTGCGCGGCAACCGGGTGGACTACGACACCTGGGCCGAGCTCGGCAACGACGGCTGGGGCTACGACGACGTGCTCCCGTACTTCCGCCGCTCGGAGAACTTCGAAGGCGGGTCCACGGCCGAGCGGGGCGCGGGCGGGCCGCTCAACGTCGCCGAGCTGCGCGACCCCAACCCGGCGACGGAGGCGTTCCTGCGTGCCGCGCAGGAGGTCGGCATCCCGTGCAACGACGACGTGAACGGCGCGGTGCAGGACGGTGTGAACGCCACGCAGGTCACGCAGAAGCGCGGCCGCCGATGGAGCGCCGCCGATGCCTACCTGCGGCCGGCCCGCAAGCGCCCCAACCTCACCGTCGAGACCGGTGCCTTCGCGCGACGTGTGCGCTTCGACGGACGGCGCGCGGTCGGGGTCGACTACGTCGTCGGCGATCAGGCGCGTCGCGCCGACGCGTCGCGTGAGGTGATCGTCGCCGGCGGCGCGATCAATTCACCGCAGCTCCTGATGCTCTCGGGCGTCGGTCCCGCCGACCAGCTCCGGGCGCACGGCATCCCGCTGGTGCACGAGCTGCCCGGAGTCGGTCAGCACCTGCTCGATCATCTCGCCGTGGTCAGCATCGTGGCGTGCAACGAACCGGTCACGTTGGCCGCGGCCCAGTCGGTCCGCAACGTCGGTCGCTTCCTGCTGTCGGGCCGGGGGATGCTCACGTCGAACGTCGCCGAGGCGAACGCCTTCGTACGCTCGCGCGACGGACTTCCCGCGCCCGACCTCGAGCTGGTCTTCGCGCCGGTGACGTTCCTCGACCACGGGTTGGAGGCCCCGACCGATCACGGGCTCACCATCGGCGCGGTCGCGCTGCAACCGCGGAGTGTGGGCACGCTCACGTTGGAGTCGGCGGACCCGTCGTCACCGCCTCGCATCGATCCCGCCTATCTCTCCGACGACGCCGGCGAGGACCTCCGGGTGCTGGTCGAGGGCATGCGCCGGGCGCGGGAGATCTTCGCCGCGCCCGCGTTCGCGCGGTATGTCGGCGCGCCGACGTACCCGGCGCCGTTCCCCGACGACGACGCCGCGGCGGCGCGACACGTACGGCGCTACGCCGAGTCGCTGTACCACCCCGTCGGCACGTGCGCGATGGGGAACGGTCCCGACGCGGTGGTCGACGCCAACCTGCGGGTGCACGGCGTCGAGCAGCTGCGGGTCGTCGACGCCTCGGTGATGCCGACGATCCCACGCGGGCACACGCACGCGTCCACGGTCATGATCGCGGAGAAGGCCTCCGACCTGCTCAAGCACTCCGGGGCTTAGGTCGTCGTCGGCATCCCGTAGAGCCGGCACCAGTTCTCCCACAGGACCTTGCGCTTGGTGTCCTCGTCGATGGGCAGTTCCAGGAACGCCGACACCGACGCGGGGAACTTCGAGTCGCCGTGCGGGTAGTCGGTCGAGAACACGAGGTTGTCGTTGCCGAACCAGTCGACGTAGTAGCGCGCCGGACGCTCGTCGGCCTCGATGCTCAGGAAGCAGTTCGACCGGAAGTACTCGGACGGCGCCCGATCGAGCTCGGGCGCGTCCTTGTCGCCCACCCACTCCCAGTGCTCGTCGAGGCGATCGAGCAACCACGGCGCCCATCCGCAGTTCCCTTCGAGCAGGCCGACGCGCAGGTCGGGGAACCGCTGGAGCACGCCGCCGGCCGTCATGCTCACGGTCACGGCCATGATCCCGACCGGCTGCCCGAAGGTGTGCCACATCATGAGGTTGTCGAACTCGAGCGTGTAGTCGGGCCGCAGGTAGTTCTGACCGCCGCCGTGGAAGCAGAACGGGACCCCGAGCTGCTCGCACGTGCGCCAGATCGGGTCGTAGGCGGGATCGTTCCATGCCCGACCGTTGACCAGGCCGGGCAGCATGAAGACGGTCGCGAACCCGAGCGATTCGATGCCGCGGTGCACCTCGTCGACGGCGGCGTCGACGTCGTGGGGCGCGAGGAGACCGGCGCCCAGCAGCCGCGGGCTCGCACTGCAGTAGTCGGCCATCCAGTCGTTGTAGGCACGGGCGATCGCGGTCGCCAGCCCGGGTTCGAGCCCATCGGGGCCGACGTGCTCGGTGGAGTCGAGCCCGAGGACGAAGAGCCCACGGCTCGGGAACAGCACCGCGACGTCGACGCCCTCCTCGTCCATCGCCGCCAGCTGCGACGCCGGGTCCCACAGGCGCGACTCCGACGGTGCCAGCGCCTCGTCCGCCCCGGGCTTCCACCCGACCGTCTCGGCGAAGTTCGGCTTCGCCCGGCCCATGCGGGTGAGGCTGTGGTCCTTGACCCGCACCCGCATGTCCCGGTGGAGCTCGCTGAGCCCGACCGGCGCCGCATGCCGCCACTCGGCGGCGATGTAGCGCTCCCAGAGGTCGGGCGGCTCCATGACGTGCATGTCGCTGTCCGCGACGCGCCATCCGTTCGCGCTCATCGTCCGCTCCTCGGATCGAACACCCCGGAGAGCTTGTTGCAGATCCGCACGGGCGGCAAGACGTGACGTGGCCGGCGGTGTTCCGTGCCCGCTAGCGTCGCCAGCACAGACCGGATCGGCGACAGGAGCGAGCACATGAAGGCAGACGCATTCCGCTACGACGGCAAGCGAGCGGTGGTCGTCGGCGGTGCCACCGGCATGGGCGCCGCGACCGCAGAGCTGGTGCAGGACCTCGGCGCCGAGGTCGTGGTGATGGACTACGCGCCCGTCACCCTCGAGGGCGTCAAGGCGATCAAGGTCAACCTCACTGACAAGGCCAGCATCGACGCCGCGGTCGACGAGTGCGGCGGCCCCATCCACGCGCTCTTCTCGTGCGCGGGCGTCGCCGACGGCACGCCCGGCATCGAGAAGGTCAACTTCATCGGCCACCGGCACTTCATCGACCGGGCGATCGAGAAGGGCTACCTCGGACGCGGCAGCGCGATCGGCATGATCTCGTCGACCGCGGGCCTCGGGTGGCGCACCAACATGGAGCTGGTGCAGGAGTACCTCGCCACCCCCGACTTCGACGCCGCGGCGGCGTGGATCGAGGCGCACCCCGAGCGCGCCGACTACATGTTCAGCAAGCAGGCCATCAACGTGTACGTGGCCAGCCAGGCGTTCCGGTTGCTGCAGCAGGGCATCCGCATCAACGCGATCCTGCCCGGCCCGACCGACACGCCGCTGGCCCGCGCCAACGCCGACACCTGGCTCGGCTTCGCCACCGACTACCGCAGTGACACCGGCATCGACGCGTCGCGACCCGACGAGCAGGCCGGTCCGCTCGCGTTCCTCTGCAGCGACGCCGCCCGCTACGTCAACGGCGAGGTCATGATCGTCGACGCCGGCTACACGAGCTCCGGGATCACCGGCACCTACGAGAGCGCGGTCGCCGCGGTCGGCTTCATGGAGGGCACCGTCCTCAGCTGAGGCTTCCATCGACCGGGCGCTCCTCTCCGGGTCAGCAGATCGCAACGGTGATCGGGGAAGGAACGAATCGCATGCGGCCGGGGCGGCCCTCGAGCCGTAACCGGTGGCGGTGCTTGTGGTGATGGTGGTGCAGGCACAGTCGCCCGAGGTTGCCGAGCTCGGTCCTGCCGTACTCCTCGATCGGTTGGTTGTGGTCGATCTCGAGGTTCTCGCTGACGTGGCAGCCCTCGATGTCGCACTCCGGGTGCATCTCCTCGACCGCGGTGCGGAGCCGGGCCGGGATCGTGCGACCCAGGTGCGACACGGTGAGCACATCGGTGCCGTCGACCACGACCGCTTTCAGGAACGCGTCGTCGAGCAGCCGCGACGCGACGGCCACCGGGATCGGGCCGCTGCCGACGATCTCGCACACGTCACCCGGCTCGGTGTAGCCACGCACCAGCGCGGCGTGATCGACCCGCACGACGCCCGTGGTGCCGCGCACCTTCTCGACCGCACCCTCGCCCTCACCGACCGGCGCCTCCGCGAGCGCCACCAGCGCATCGAAGGCCAGCGCGTCGTGCCGCTCGCGGCGACCGTCGGCCCGGGCCTCGTCGAACAGGTCCCGCTCGAACGGCGCGATCGCCGCGAGGACCTTGGCGGTGGCGTCGATCGGACCGCGGATGTCGATGCGACCGGCACCGCCGTCGTCGGTCCACGCCCGCAGCGAGCGCGACGCCCGGATCCGCTCGTAGCGGGCGTCCTCGTCGACACACGCCGCGGCCTTCACGCGCGCGCACTCGTTGCGAAGACCGCGGACACCGTCGTGTTCGGACCGTTCCAGTAGGTCCTGCTCGGCGCCCGGATCGACCGACGAGGCATCGGCGATGGCGTCGACCTGGGCGGTCGACAGCGCGCCCGCGCGCAGCGCGGCCTCGGTCGAGGGCAGAGATGCCAACCGCGACGAGGTCTCGAGCGTCGTGCGGGCGGCGCCGACCGAGGCGCCGGTCGCGGCGGCCAACCAGTCGGCCGCATCGCGGTGCGCCCCACCCTGCTTCCAGGCTCCGGTCGCCACCACCTGGCGGGCCGCGAGCGACTTGCCCGCGGCGCTCAGGCGCTCCAGCTCACCGAACGCTTCGACGAGCGAGCGCGCGCCCGTACCGTCGAACCGGTCGGGTTCGAACTCGGCGAGCAGTCGTCGCAGCTGCCGGATCGCATCGTGGAGGACTTCGAACATCGCACTTCCCGGTCGAGAGGAACCATCGAGCGGGGGAAGCTGTCGCCCACTCTATACGAACATATGTTCGAGTGCAAGGGCCAATCCGGGAGCACACGGTGTGTCGAGCGCGAGCTGCACGCGCCGGACGAGCTCGTGCGCATACTCGTTGCCCTGAGAGCGGAGCGCATCCCTCATCGAAGCAGTAGCGCCGCGCAGGTCCCGCGCCGCCCGCCGCGTCACGATCGTCGTACGCGATAGAAATTCGGCGAGGCTCGCGACCAGAGAGGTGGACCAACGGAATCGAAGCGGTTCGACTACGTCATCGTCGGCGGTGGATCGGCGGGAGCGGTGCTGGGCGCGCGCCTCAGCGAAGAGGCGACCTGCAGCGTCCTGGTGCTCGAGGCGGGTCCCGCGGGACCGCTCGACAGCGATGCAGATCTGTTGTCGAACGTGAGCTTCGCGTTGACGGGGCGCGATTGGGGCATGCGCGCCCGCGTCACCGGGGAGCGGGAACTCGATTATCCCCAGGGGAAGTTTCTCGGCGGCGGTTCGTCGGTCAATGGAGCATTGGCGTTTCGCGGGTCGCCGGCCGACTACGACGGCTGGGCGGCACAGCACAATCCGCGGTGGTCCTGGGATCACATGCTTCCCTGCTTTCGACGGCTCGAGCACGATCTCGATTTCGGTGCCGATCACGCCGTGCACGGCGAGGACGGTCCGGTGCCCATCGTGCGATGGGGTGACGACGAGCTGCTCCCCGTCCAGCGGGCCTTTGCCGACGCGTGCGTGAGCATGGGCATTCCCTGGGTACCCGATCACAACCACCCCGCGGCGACGGGCATCGGGCCGTTGCCGATGAACCGCGCCGAAGGGCGACGGATGTCGACCGCGCTCGCATACCTGGCTCCGGCGTTGGCGCGACCCAACCTCACCATTCGGGGAGGCGCCCAGGTTGATCGAGTACGGATCGAGCACGGGCGCGCCACCGGCGTGGTCGTCGTTCACGACGGTGACGTCGACCTCGTCGAAGCCGGGGAGGTGATCGTCAGCGCCGGCGCGATCCACAGTCCGGCGATCCTCTGGCGTTCCGGAATCGGCCCGGCCGGCGATCTCCAGCAGCTCGGGATCGCCTGCCTGGTCGACAACGCGGCGGTGGGGGCGAACCTCATGGATCATCCCGGCCTCTTCCACTTCCTGCATCCGGGTCACCGCACACCAGATCTCGCCGCGCCACAGTTCCAACTCGGGGCGCGTTGTTCCTCCGACGCCGTGGGCGTGGAAAACGACCTGCTCCTCAGCATGATGAACTTCTGGGATCTGAGCAGCTCGCCCGACTTCCAGGCCGTCGTCGGTGCACCCGTGGTGGTCGTGCTCACGTGCGGCGTGCACGAGCCACGCAGTCGCGGCCGCGTCGTGCTGTCATCGGCCGATCCCGCTGCGCTCCCGCAGATCGATCTGAACCTGCTCGACGAACCGGTCGACGTGGAGCGTCTGGTCGAAGGCCTGCGGCGTTGCCACGACCTCGCCCGATCCGAAGCGATGAAGGACTTCGTCGGTCGGAGTCCAGTGCTCGACGACGCGGACTTCGACGACGATGCCGCGCTCGAGCGATACGCGCGCGCCTTCGTCGCGCCGTGGTACCACGCATCCGGGACCTGCCGGATGGGTCCGGCGTCGCAGGCCGACAGCGTCGTCGACGACCGTCTGCGTGTCCACGGCGTTGATGGTCTACGCGTCGTGGACGCCTCCGTCATGCCGAAGATCGTCCGCGCGCCGACCAACCTCACCGTGATGGCCATCGCGGAACACGCGGCAGAGATCATCGAGGAGAGCTGACGATGCTCGAGTACGACACGTTGTTCATCGGCAATCGTTGGGTGACGCCGGCCAGCGAGTCGGTCCTCGAGGTCCGATCGCCGGCGACGCTCGCGCTCGTCGGTCGATCACCCGACGGATCGCCCGACGACATGGACCGCGCGGTCCTTGCCGCACGGGACGCCTTCGACACCGGTCCCTGGCCCGCGATGTCCTTCGCGGAACGCGCCGCGTACCTCGACCGGATCCTGGACGCGCTCCGTCCGCGCGCGGAGGAGCTCGATCAGCTGGTGCCCCAAGAGAGCGGCATCCCGGTGTGCTTCTCGTCGGGGAGCAGCGGCTTTCCGCTGCTCGAGTACTACTCCGAGTTGGGTCGCACCCATCCTCAGGAGGAGCTCCGGCCGGGGAGGCCCGGAGTGGCGGGGGGCGCGATCGTTCGCCACGCGCCGGCGGGCGTCGTCGCGGCGATCGTCCCGTGGAACGGTCCGGTCATGCAGATCCTCATGAAGATGGCACCTGCACTCGTCGCCGGCTGCACGCTCGTGATCAAACCGTCACCGGAGACACCGTTGTCTTCGTACGCGATCGCGCGAGCCGTCGACGAGTCCGATCTGCCTCCCGGGGTCGTCAGCATCGTGCCCGGTGGCCGGGAGGCGGGGTCGCACCTCGTCTCGCATCCCGCGGTCGACCGCGTTTCGTTCACCGGCAGCACCGCGGCGGGAAAGCAGATTGCCGCTGCCTGTGCCCCGGCCGTCAGGCGGGTGAGCCTCGAGCTCGGTGGCAAGTCGGCGGCGATCCTCCTCGACGATGTCGACCTCGATCGCGCGATTCCCACTGTGGTCAACGCGGGCATGTTCTTCAATGGCGAGGCGTGCTCGGCGCTGACCCGCGTGCTCGTCTCCCGACGTCGACACGACGAGGTCGTCGACCGGTTGACCCACGAAGTGGCCGAACTGAAGATCGGCGACCCGCTCGATCCCGAAACCTTCTTCGGCCCGCTCGTCTCGGAGCGGCAGCGCGAGCGCGTCGAGCACTACGTGGCAACCGGACGCGACGAGGGTGCCGTCGTGGTGTACGGAGGAGGCCGGCCCGCGGGCCTCGACGTCGGCTGGTATGTCGAACCGACGATCTTCACCAACGTCAAGAACTCCATGCGCATCGCGCAGGAAGAGGTGTTCGGCCCCGTCATGGTCGTCATTCCCTTCGACGACGTGGACGATGCGGTGCGCATCACCAACGAATCTGAGCTCGGATTGGCCGGCGGTGTGTTCGCCGACGACGATCGGCAGGCACTGGAGGTCGCGCGACGGCTTCGCACCGGGCACGTCGGGATCAATGGCCTCGGGATGGACTGGGTGTTCCCCTTCGGCGGCTTCAAGCAGTCGGGGCTGGGACGCGAGATGGGTATCGAAGGCCTCGAGTTGTACTGCGAGCTGCAGTGCATCGGGCTCCCCGAAGGATCCCCGCTCGCGAGCGAACGCCAGCACTGAGCGCTCGCCGGGGCGAAGGAGCGTCGCGAAGACCGGCTGGCCCGATCCTGAGCAGCCTGCTCACCTGATTGAGCGTCGGTTTCCCCACTCGGGCGGACTGCTCTGCTGGCCTCTGGTGGTGCCGTAGGCGAGGCCCCGTATGCGCGTCTGGCGACGGCCAATCAGTTGAGGGCCTGGCGGATCAGGCGCGCAACCTCGTCGGGCTGGTCCCATTGGGGCCAGTGCGAAGCGTCGTCGAGGAGGTGGACTTCGGCGCGTCGGAACTGTCGGGCGATGTGGTTCGCGACCTCGGGGGTGAGGAAGGCGTCTTGTGCACCGAAGATCAGCGTGACGGGCATCTCGAGTGAGGCGAGGCGCGCCTCGGCGATGGCGGTGTCCTGTCGATCCAGGGAGGCGAACAGCGATCGGGTCCATGCTCTGACCGCGTGAAGGGCGTCGGGCTGTGATTCGTCGCCGAAGAACTGTGGGAGCACGGAGGTGATGCCGACGCTGGTCGGATCGAGTGGGTCACCACCGAAGGCTGATGCGGTGTATTGGAGGAGCCAGAGCCGTTGGTTCTCGTCCTGCATCATCGCGTCGGCGAGTGGCGCGAGTTGGTCGTCGGCGAAGAGGCGGATCATGTCGGGGAGGCGCAACGCGGGTGTGTGGCCGTAGTAGGTGTCGAGCAGGATCAGTTGGCTGATGCGCTCCGGTGCGTCAAGTGCGTAGTCAATGGCGTCAGGGCCAGACGCATCGTGTCCGACGAGCACGACGCGTTCGAGTTCGAGCGCGTCGAGTACCGCGGTGATCTGGTCTTGATGGTCCTGCCAGGTGAACGGTGTCAATTCATCTCGTCCGGAGCGCCCGTATCCCAGCCAATCGAAGGTGACCACGCGGGTTGGCTGGAGTTGGGGAACGAGCCGGTCGTAGATGCGATGGTCGTCAGGGAATCCGTGCATTGCCACGATGGCGGGTTCACCGAGGCCCTGGTCGGTGACGAACAGCGGCCCCTGTTCGGTCTTCACCAGTCGCTCTGAGCTGATCAGGCGGGTGGACGCTGCGTGAGTAGTCATCGTCGCTCCTTCCACGTCGGTTTCACCTTCGCGACTTGCGGTCGCTGGTGTTCATGGGTGTCGGTGCCATCGCGCCGGTGATCGCCTTGACGAGCTGCTTGGCAGCGGCGCGGTTACCGGCGGTGATGGTGAGTCGCTGCGTCGCGGTCGATTCTCCGTGTGCGGTGGCGAAGAAGTCGCGTAGCCGTCCGGTGATGGTGGCGATGCAGCTCGGGTCGCTGCCGTCGCTCGCGACGACGCGGTCGCCGGAGACGGCGAGCGTGAACACCTGACCGTCGATGTCGAGCGTGAAGCTCCCGCTGCCGTCGAGCTCGGCGGGATCGAGGTGAGCGGCGAGGGAGAGCACGAACCAGCGCGGTTCGACTGCCTCGTCGGACGTCGGACGGGTGAGGCGGCGAGTGCCCCAGACCGCGAGCGCGTCGAGCACGGGGCGGAGGTCGCGACCGTCGGCGGTGAGCTGGTAGAGCACGGCCGGCGTTGGTGCCGGTACACGGGTTCGCTCGATGACCCCGTCGGCCTCGAGGTCGCGCAGGCGAGTGGAGAGCACGTTGGTGCCGACGCCCGGCAAGCCCTCGACCAGGTCGGTGTAACGGCGCGGACCGAGCAGCAACTCTCGCACCACGAGCAACGCCCAGCGGTCACCGACCACATCGAGGGCCCGCGCCACCCCGCAGAACTCGCCGTACGACTTCACGCCGACACGGTAACATTCTACTTCTAGTTTAGCAAGCGCTACTTGTTTTTCAGAAGTCTCAGCCGGTGGCGGAGTGCAACACGCCCGCGGGACGGGCGTCGGTCGGCACGCCGCCCTCCTGGGTGAGCTCGCCCTGGGCGAGTGTGTAGCGGTAGCCGCCCGGCGGGCGCCGCAGGCGGCGGGCGCCGCCCGGCAGGTCGTCGACGAACACGTCTGCGTCCCAATGCAGCTCGTCCAGCGCGAACACGGTCAGGTCGGCAACCTTGCCCTGGGCAACGACGCCCCGGTCGTGGAAGCCGAACGCGCCCGCGAGCTTGCCGGTGAGCTCGTGGACCGCCTGTTCCACCGTCAGATCACCACGCTCACGGACGTGTCGTTCCAGCAGCAACGTGGTGTCGCCCGCTGCGCACATCATCTGCACGTGCGCGCCGGCATCGCTCGACGCGATCACCGTGTCGGGATCGACGAGCAGCGCGGCGACGTCGTCGACGTTGCTGTTGGCGACCCCGACGACGAGCACGCCCGGCCGGAGGTCGTTCTCGAGCAACCAGTCCGCGAACACGTCCGACGGATGACCGCCGCGCGCCTCGACGAGGTCGGCCAGCGTCCGGCCCAACCAGGGCTCCAGCTCCGGCTTCGTCACCTCGATGAAGCGGACGCGTTGCGGATGCTGCGACGGGAACATCGAACTCGGAGTCACGTCCCACTGCGCTCTCGCCGCCGCGCGCCAGTTGGGGTCGCGCAGGAGCCGGGCGCGCTCGGCATCGTCGGCCGCGTTCGGGATCCGGTGCCACTCCGGGAACATCATGAACACCATCGACGTCTCCCAGTTGATGCGGAAGTCGATGGTACGGGGTGACATCTGTGGCCAGAACGCGCTACCACCCGCGCGCAGCTTGCGCGTGAGCGCCATGAGCTCACCTGCGTACTCCGGTCGCGACTCCATCGCCACCAAACTGTTGATGGTGCTCGCCACCCCGTGACGCCCGCACATCTCGACCATCGAGATCACGTCCCGGTCGCCACCCTGCGCCTGAGTGTTGGGGATGAACTCCACCAGTCCCCGGCGGTGGCGACCGAGCACCTCGACCAGCGCCTCGCGTTCGGCGTCGTCGGCGAGGCGGCTCGGGACGGGACGGCTCTGCGCGTCGGCGTCGAAGTAGGAGGTCGAGAAGCCGAACGCGCCCGCGGCCATCGACTCGTCGAGCAGCGCCGCGAGCTGCGCCGCGCTCGTCGTCAGTGGCGGTGCGCTCCCAGGCATCGGGCCCCATCACGTAGAGCCGCATGACCGAGTGCCCGAGCAAGGGTGCCGCATGCACTGAGGTGCCGCCGGCGCCCAGCGCGTCGCGATACTCGGGGTAGCGCTCCCAGGTCCACGGGATGCCGAGCGCGAAGGTGTCGCGCGGCATGTCCTCGATGTAGCAGAACAGCGTCGACACCTCGTCGACCAGGTCCGGACGCACCGGCACGAGACCCAGTGAGCAGTTGCCGATCAACACGGTCGTCACCCCGTGCTGTGGCATCGGGTCGCAACCCCGGTCCCAGAACAGCGACGGGTCGAGGTGGGTGTGCATGTCGATGAAGCCCGGGGCAACGTAGGCGCCGCTCGCGTCGAGCACCCGCGCCCCCGTGGTCTCGACCGACGGGCCGACGTCGGCGATGCGCCCGTCGGCCACGAGCACGTCGGCGACCCGGCCCGGGGCGCCGGTGCCGTCGACCACGGTGCCCCCACGCAGCACGGTTCGCGTCATCGCACACCCTCCTCCAGCGACCCTGAGCGGGTCGGGGTGGCGCCATTGTGCCAGCCCGTCTTCACGCGTGCGTTCGGGAAGCTTGATATCGACATCGATGCTCGAACGTGTTCGTTTGCTGCGCGGCCTCTGCCAGCAGCCGTCGCGTCGCGTCGGCGACCTCGGGGACTCGGCAGGCAGTGAGGGAGCCGGAGGGCCGGACAACGCCTGAGAGCACGGAGCCTGAGGGCCTGATGGCCCTGGAGAGGCGCACCTGCTGGCGCTGGAGGTCCACTCCGTCGACGTCGCAGCCGACAGCCACCCACGCGGCTGCCCTGAACGTGGCCTGCGTGCGTCTTCCGGCTGAGCCGAGCCCGCCGGCCTCTGCGACGCTCACGCCAGCCCGGCGCCGACCTCCACGAGCACGTCGGCCAGCTCGGCCGGGTGCGAGAGGAAGGGCGAGTGGCTCCCAGGCATCGCGACCGCGTCACGGCCCAACCACTCCTTCGCCGCGGTCGCGGCCCACGACGAGTTCACCACCCGGTCGTCGTCGGTGAGCACGACCGCCGACGGCGCCGCCGGCCACTCCACCAACGGCGACGGCTCCGTCAACGGGCGCGGTCCCTGGGGGCGCAAGCGCGCGACCGCCCACGACGCAAGTGCGTCATCGCAGTCGTGGAAGAAGACACGGCGAGCAGTCGCGTTGTCGTACATGTCTCGCCCCGACTCGTCGCGAAAGCGAGCCGCATGCGCGACCTCGTCGCTGACCATGTTGGAGAGGTCGAGGCCGACGGTCACGCCGGGCACGAGCGGCACCCCGCACAGGAACACCATCCCGCGCACCGGGCGCGCCGCGGCGACCAGCGGGATCACCAAGGTGCCCATCGAATGCCCGACGAGCACGACGTCGTCACGGCCGGCGAGCGCGTCGACGACCGCCCGCGCATACTCTGCGTGGCCGGCGAGCGCGTCGTCGATCGGCAGATCGGGCGCGACGGCTGCGTGCCCACGCCGCTCGAGCTCGGGTACGAGCAGGTCCCAGCACCACGCACCGTGCCAGGCCCCGTGCACCAGTCCGAACGTCGTCACGAGCGCGGAGCCTACGACGCACACCGATCAACGCTTCGACACGGTCCCAGTCGGGATCGTCGACCACCTCGGCGCGGCCACTCACGTGGACGGCGCACAGCACGGTAACGTCGCCCGAGATGACGGATCGGGCCGTGACCGACGAGCTGCTCGACGGCTCGGCGCACTTCACGGCCGATCTGCACGCCGACGGGGCGCTCGTGCTCACGTTCGTGACATCGCCAGTGGCGCGTGCACGCATCGTGCACCTCGACACCACTCCCGCGGCGATCCAACCGGGCGTCGTCGCGGTCTTCACGGCGAGCGACCTCCCGACCGAGCCCATCCACGAGATCGCGCTCGTCCCGGAGGAGTTCGCCCAGCCCGCACTCGCCGACGGCGAAGTGCGGTACGTGGGCGAGTACGTCGCGGCGGTCGTCGCCGAGAGCGCGGCGGTGGCGGAGGACGCGGTCGAGCTCGTCGACGTCGAGTACGACGCGCTTCCATCGGTCAACGACCCGCGCGAGGCGCACGAGGTCGCGCTCGCGTGGGATGCGCCCGCGGCCGCCGACGCCTTCGCAGCCGCCGAGCTCACCGTCCGTGCGTCGCTCACGATCCCGCGGGTGGCGGTGGCACCCATGGAGGGGCGCGCGATCCTCGCGGTGCCCGAGCCCGACGGCCGGCTCACGGTGTACGCGTCGACACAGGCACCGCACTGGAGCCGAGTCCAGCTCGCGCGGTCGCTCGGTCTCCCGCCCGACTTCCTCCGTGTGGTCACGCCCCACGTCGGCGGCGCCTTCGGCGGCAAGGCGGTCGGCGGTGTCGCCCCATACGTCGTCGCCTGCGCGGCCGCGCGGCGTCTCGGCCGTCCCGTGCGCTTCGTGGAGCCACGCGGTCTCAACCTCGCGACGATGCAGGGGCGCGGGCTCTCCCTCCAGATTGCACTCCACGCGCGGCGCAACGGCACGATCGTCGGGCTCGAGATCGAGGAGCTCTGCGACGCGGGCGCGTATCCCAGCACCGGATCGGTCGAGCCGGGGAAGACGCAGCTCATGGCGTGCGGGCCGTACCGGGTCCCGGCGGTGGGGTTCCGGGCGCGCAGCGTACGTACGGACCGCGCCAGTACGGGCGCCTACCGCGGGCCGGGGCGCGCGGAGGCGGCCGCGGCGCTCGAGCGCGCGCTCGACCTGCTCGCGCGCGAGCTCGAGCTCGACCCCGCCGAGGTGCGGCGCCGCAACCTCCTCACCCCGACCGAGCTGCCCGCGACCTCCGCCAGCGGCGCGCACTACGACGACGGAGACCTCCCCGCGCTCCTCGCGCAGCTCCTCGACCGCGCCGAGTATGCGCGCTGGCGGGAAGAGCAACGCACGCGCCGTGCCGCCAGCGCCGTCCGCGTGCTCGGCATCGGTCTCGCCACGGTGCTCGACTCCACCGCGTGGTTCGACGCGGCAGGAGACCGCTTGCGTGCGCGTGCTCGCCGACGGTCGTGTGCGCGTGTTCGCGGGCACCGCGTCGGCCGGACAGCTGCACGCCCGCGCCTATGCAGCGATCGTGGCGGAGACCTTGCCGGTCTTCGTCGACGAGGTCGAGGTGGTCGAAGGCGACACCGACATCGTGGAGGGCGGCGCGGGCACGTCGGGCTCGCGCTCGCTGCAACTCGCGGGCGGCGCGATCCACGGCGCGGCCGTCGATGTGCTCGAGCAGGCCCGGCAGCGCGCCGCTGACCTCCTCGAAGCGGCCGTCGACGACGTGGTGGTCGATGGCCGCGCCTTCGTCGTGCGTGGTGCCCCGGCTCGCGGCATCACCCTCGCCGAGCTCGCCGCTCGCGACCCCCGATCCGCCCTCGACGCGCGCTGCGTGTTCGACCAGGAGGACGCCACCTACACGCGTGCTGCCCACCTCTCGGTGGTGGAGGTCGACGTGGAAACCGGTGCGGTCACCGTGCTCCGGCACTTCGCGGCCACGGATTGCGGCCGGGTCTTGGACCCGCCGTCCGCCACGGGCCAGGTCGTGGGCGCGAGCGCGCAGGGCATCGCGCAGGCCGTCTTCGAAGAGCTGCAGTACGACGACCGCGGCAACCCGCTCGGCACCAGCCTCGCCGACTATCTCGTACCCGCCGCACCCGACCTCCCGCCGGTCGAGACCTGGTTCCACGCGACCGAAACGAGCCGCAACCCACTCGGCGCTCGCGGCGTCGGCGAAGTCGGCATGGTCGCCGCGCCGGCGGCCGTCCACGGTGCGGTGCTGGACGCGGTCGCGTACCTCGGTGTCCGGCACATCGACATGCCCTGCACACCCGAACGCGTCTGGCGTGCCGTGCGTGCCGCGCGCGACCGATGACAAGCAACGCCTGAACCGAAGGAGACACGATGGCCCAGTACGTGCCCCGCAACATGGAGTGGTCAGAGCGCGCGTTGCAGGTGCGCCAGTTCGTGTTCGACTACTGGGCCGAGCAGGGCCGTGGGCCCAACCTCCGCCAGGTCCACGAGGGCACGCAGCTCGGGCGCCGCGACATCGTGCAGGCCTACAAGGAGCTCCAGACCGGCATCGTGATGGTCGTGGACCAGGACTCGCCCAACTGCGACATCCTCAAGATCCCGCCGTACTCGGCCTTCCCGAGCCAGGTGGAGATGTACATCGACGAGGAGTTCCACAGCTTCATCGGCTGCGCGCACGAGGCGGTCGCGGTGTCGAACATGCCGCATTTCAAGGGCAAGGAGGTGCGGCTGGAGTCGTACTGCGCGTGCTGTCTCGCGCCGATCACGTTCTGGTCGAAGGAGTTCACCATCACGCGGTGCGAGCCGGCCGACCCGCTCGTGCACGTCGCGTCCCCGGTGTGGGACTGGGTGCACGACGACATGAAGGCGATGTGCGACAACGTGAACCTCGTCCTCGATCGGGAGCACGGCGAGCGGTTCGAGCAGCAGATCGGGCGGCGCGGCGTGTACTTCACCCTCGACCAGGTGCGGCGCTACGTCGAGCCGGCGGTCGGGATCCGCGGGTGGGATTACCACTGGCCGAGCCAGTCGATGGACCCGGAACGGCTCGTCGGCCTGATGCACGATCTCGGCATCGACCTTTCGCCCTGGGGACTCTGACCCGTACGCTGCGCCCGAACCCACCCGTGGACGCCGACGACAAGGGGAGGCGCTGTGATCGTGTCGTCACCGCAGCAGTGGGACCGCCAGGTCGACGTGGTCGTGCTGGGGTCGGGCGCGGCCGGGCTGGCCGCGGCCACGTTGGCGCACGACGGCGGCGCCAACGTGCTGCTCGTCGAGAAAGCCGACCTGGTGGGCGGCACGACGGGCGTGTCGGGCGGGATGCCCTGGGTCCCGTTGAACCACCACATGGCCGATGTCGGTGTGACGGACTCGCGTGAGGAGGCCCTCACCTACATCCGCCGTCTCACGCACGGCCGCGAGCCCGATCCTGCGCTCGTCGAGCTCTACGTCGACACCGCGCCCGACGTGATCGAGTACCTCGAGGCGAAGACCCCGTTGCGCTTCTACGCACCGACGACGTTCAACGACTACTTCGAGGGCATCCCCGGCGGCAAGCCGGCCGGCCGCTCCATCGAGCCGGTGCCCTACGACGCCCGCACCGAGCTGGGTGAGTGGGCCGATCGCGCTCGCACCAGCCCGCACCTCCCGCGGCTCACGATGGAGGAGGGCGCGAAGTACCTGCGCGGCGACGAGCCGCCCGACCTCGACCTGATCATGCGCCGCGAGACCGACGACATCCGGTGCGGCGGCCCTGCGCTCGTCGCCTCGCTCCTGAAGGGCCTGCTCACGCGAGGCGTCGCGATCGAGACGGGCAGCGCCGCGCTCGATCTCGTCGTCGTCGACGGCGAGGTCGTGGGCGTGCTCGTCGAGCACGACGACGCCACCGAGCTGATCGGCGCCCACCAGGGTGTGGTGCTCGCATGCGGCGGGTTCGAGTGGAACGACGACATGGTGCGCGCCTTCATCGGCCGCGAGGTGTTCCCGCTCGGCCCGCCGCAGAACGAGGGCGACGGCCACCGCATGGCCATGGAAGCCGGCGGCGCACTCGCCAACATGACCTCCTTCTGGGGACAGCCGGCGCTCGTCGACCCCGAGGTCGAGTTCGAGGGCAATGTGCTCTACCAGATGGGCACCGCGCGCAGCGCGAAGGGCGTGATCCTCGTCGACCGCAACGGGAAGCGGTTCGTGAACGAGGGCGTCGCCTACCAGGACTTCCCGAAGGTGCTCGGCGCCTACGACCCCGTCGCCCTCGAGTACCCCACCGAGAACGTGTGGCTGGTCTTCGACCAGCGCACCAAGGACACGACGGTCATCCTCCCGACCGTGCTGCCGGGCGCGCCGGCGCCGGAGTGGATGACGCACGCCGACACGGTGCGTGAGCTCGCGCACGAGATCGGTGTCGACCCCGACGCCCTCGAAGCCACCGTGGAGCGGTGGAACGAGCACGTCGCGGCGGGTGAGGACCCCGACTTCCACCGGGGCACGGTTCGCTTCGAGGCGCACATGAGCGGGCACTTCCCGTCACCCGAGCACAGCCTCGGCCCGGTCGAGACGCCGCCCTTCTACGCGATGCCGCTCTACGACGGCACCCTGGGCACCAACGGCGGCCCCCGCATCGACGAGCACGCGCGTGTGCTCCGTCACGACGGCACGCCCATCCGGGGTCTCTATGCCGCCGGCAACGCGAGCGCGAGCGTGTTCGGCCCCGCGTATCCCGGCGGCGGCGCCACCATCGGACCCGCGTTGACGTTCGGCTACCTCGCCGGCCGTCACGCCGCGAGCAGGGAGGCGCGGTCATAACCGACGTCGCAGGAACCGGAGCCGGCACGGGCGGCAACTTCGCGGGCAAGGTCGCCGTCGTCACCGGCGCGGCGTCGGGCATCGGGCGCGCCTCGGCGCGTCTGTTCGCGGCACGGGGCGCGGGTGTGGTCGTCGCCGACATCGACGAGACCGGCGGCACGGAGACGGCAGAGCTGGTGCGGGAGAACGGCGGCCGCGCCGTGTTCCAGGCCACCGACGTCGCCGATCCCGCCGCGGTCGAGCGCATGGTCGAGCGCGCCGTGGGCGAGTTCGGTCGGCTCGACTTCGCGCACAACAACGCGGGCATCGCCGGGGCCGGCGCACCCATCCCCGACTACCCGCTCGAGGAGTGGTACCGGGGCATCGACGTCATGCTCAACGGGGTGTTCCTGGGCATGCGGTTCGAGATCCCCGCGATCCTCGCGAGCGGCGGTGGCGCCATCGTCAACACCGCCTCCGGCGCGGGGCTGATCGGCTTTCCCGGCATGTCGGCGTACGTGGCGGCGAAGCACGGGGTGATTGGCCTCACCAAGACCGCCGCCCTCGAGTTCGGCGCCCAGGGCGTGCGCGTGAACGCCATCTGCCCCGGCACTGCCTTCAGCCGCATGGTCGACGACTGGCTCCAGGGTGATCCCGACAACCTGGCCCAGGTCGCGGCGCTGCACCCGATCGGGCGGATCGCGCAGCCCGAGGAGATCGCAGAGGCGGCGGTGTGGCTGTGCTCCGACGCGGCGTCGTTCATGCTCGGTGCCGCGATCCCGGTCGACGGCGGCTACACCGCGCAGTGACCCGCCGGGTGATCGCACGTACATCCGCTCAGGAGGGCTGGTTCGTTTCGCTCTCGACGACGCTTCGTTACTGCGCGGCCTCTGCCAGCAGCCGTCGCGTCGCGTCGGCGACCCGACGGGCAGCTTCCGAGGGATCCATCGCCGCGAGCTCATCCGAGAAGACCTCGACGCCGATCGGTGCCTGGCAACCGATTCGATCGAGCGTCCGCACGTACTCGACGACGTGACCGACGCCGTCGCCGGGGAGGAGCCGCGCCCGCATGGTCTCCTCGGTGATCGTCTCGTACGCAGGTTCCGCCGTGGCATCGCTGAGTTGCACACCGAGGACACGATCACCCGGTATCGCGGTGAGATCGGCGAGCGTGGTGTCGCTGCGCGCGCAGTGCCACGTGTCGACGAGCACGCCACCGTTCGGGCGGTCGGCGAGCCGGACGACATCCCACGCCGAGCTGAGGTTCGGGAACGCCGACCACGGCAAGAACTCGAGGTGCACGAGCAGCCCGTGCTCCGCGGCTCGGTCACACAAACCCGCGAACGCTTCGACCGCGGCGTCGAGCTCGGTGGGCGAGCCGAAGATCTCCGCGGCGTTCACGGACCGGCCACCGATCGATTCCGCGATGGCGTAGAAGTCGTGATCGGTCGCGAGCATCACGTCATCGACTTCGAACGGCAGGTCGGGCGGCGCGGTGGTGCCGGGCAGCCAGTTCGCCAAGCAGTCGAGCTCCGCCACCTCGAGCCCGTGATCGTCGAAGAGCGCACGGATGTCGGCGTCGGTCATGCCGTCGCGGCGCGCCTGCATCACGTCAGTCAGCCAGAGCGACATTCCGGCGTACCCAGCTGCCTGCGCGGCCTGGGCCCGCTCCGGCAACGAGGACGCCAGCAGCGTTCCGGCGCACAACACGAGATCGTCTCGTCCGAGCATGGTCCCCCCGTTCGCACACTGCGGTGGCAGGCCGGGTCGACTGTATCGAATGGCATCTGCGGGCCCGTGCGGCGCCTGCCGGCCGCCGCCATACTCGTCGTCTCTGGACACGTGCCGGGGCGTCGTCGGCGAGGTGGAAGGTCGGCGCGAATACGCTCGGCGGCATGCAGGACCTCCGGAACCCGCACGTAGGGGCAGCGTTCACCGACGACGACGCCGCCATCGCCGCCGCGCTCGAGGACGTGTCGGTGCCGGTGCTGCTGTGCTCGCTGGTGCACATGACGGGCGATCCGTCGTGGATCCGCGACGTGTCGCTCCCCCGCATGCCCGGCACCATGGACCTGCAGGGCGGTCTCGACGACGACGTGCTCGCCGACCTCCGCCGACGCGCGGTCCCGGCCATCGCCGCCTACCGGGACGGCGGGTGCGTCCCGCACGAGCTGCCCGAAGATGTCGTCGTCGAGATGTTCGCCTTCCTCGCGGGCACGCCGCTCGACGAGGACGTGATGGTGCCGATGTTCGTCGAGGACATGCAGTTCGACGGCGCCGACAGCGGCGCGATCGCGTGGGGCGACGAGGTGTCGGACGAGGCGAAGGCGGCGTCGCCGGTCGTGGTCATCGGGTGTGGCCTGTCCGGCATCCTCGCCGGGATCCGCCTGACCCAGGCCGGGCTCCCGTTCGTGATCGTCGAGAAGGACGAGGGCCCGGGCGGCACCTGGTGGGAGAACCGGTACCCGGGGGCGCGCGTCGACGTCGGCAGTCACCACTACTGCTACGCGTTCGAGCCGTCGCACCACTGGACCGAGTACTACTGCCAGCAGCCCGAGCTGCGCGACTACTTCGTCCGCGTGCTCGACACCTACGAGCTTCGTCCGCGGTGTCGCTTCGGCACCGAGGTGACGTCGCTCACGTGGGACGAGCCGACGAGCTCGTGGCAGGTCGGCATCCGGAACCCGGACGGGACCACGGAGGTGCTCGAGGCGCGCTTCGTGATCAGCGGGGTCGGCTCGCTGAACATCCCCCGGATGCCGGACATCCCCGGCATGGACGACTTCACCGGGCCGTCGTTCCACTCGGCCCGCTGGCCCGACGGGCTCGACCTCACCGGGAAGCGGTTCGCGCTCGTCGGCGCCGGCGCGTCGGGGTTCCAGATCGCGCCGACCATCGCCGACACCGTCGAGCAGCTCACGATCTACCAACGGACGACCCAGTGGATGCTGCCGAACCCGCTGTACCACGCCCAGGTGCCGCCGGGTGACCGGTGGGCGATGCAGCACCTGCCGTTCTACGCCCGCTGGTTCCGGTTCGTCATGCTCTACCCGGGCATCGGGATGGGGACCGAGGGCTACCGGATCGACCCGGAGTTCCGCGGGGAAGAGGGCGTCGCGATCAACGAGGAGAACGAGCTGCGCCGCCAGCAGCTGACCGCGTGGATCACGATGCACCTGGAGGACCGGCCCGACCTGATCGAGCAGTCGATCCCCGACTACCCGGCGATGGGGAAGCGGATCCTCCAGGACAACGGGTCGTGGTTGCGCACCCTCAAGAAGCCGAACGTCGAGCTCGTGCACACGGGCATCGAGCGCATCGTCCCCGAAGGTGTGCGCACCGTCGACGGCACGGTCCGCGACGCCGACATCATCTGTTACGCCACCGGCTTCCGGCACAACGACTTCCTCGACACGATCGAGCTCACCGGGCGCAACGGCGTGTCGCTGCGCGACCAGTGGGGCGACGAGCCGACCGCGTTCCTCGGGATCACGATCCCCAACTTCCCGAACCTCTTCTGCATGTACGGGCCGGGCACGAACCTGGCCCACGGGGCGAGCCTGTTCTTCCATTCCGAGTGCCAGATCCACTACGCGATGGACTGCATCCACCGGGTCCTGGCGGCCGGGGCCCGCACGATCGAGGTGCGCAAGGACGCGCACGACGAGTACGTCGAGCGCTACCGCGCCGAGATCGACCAGCTCGTGTGGTCACACCCGTCGATCGAGCACAGCCACTACAAGAACCCGCAGGGCAAGATCTTCACGCTCTCGCCGTGGCCGCTCGAGCGGTACTGGGAGTGGACCCGATCCGCCGACCCCGAGCAGTACGTCGTCAGCTGACTGGATCTGGATCAGAAAAAGTTCTGGACATAGTCCAGTCTTCGCGGTAGCGCTGACGACATGTCGACGGAGCCCCCCGCGGACGAAGCTGCGCAGCTCCGCCAGTGCGGGCTGCAGGTGACGGCGCAGCGCGTCGCCGTGCTGCGGGCGGTCCGCGCCGCGCCGCACGGCACCGCCGACGAGGTCGAGCAGATCGTGCGGGCCGCGCTCGGCACCGTCTCGCGCCAGGCGATCTACGACGTGCTCGGGACGCTCACCGAGAAGGGGCTGCTCCGGCGCATCCAGCCCGCCGGCTCGTCCGCCCGCTACGAGGACCGCGTCGGCGACAACCACCACCACCTCATCTGCCGGACGTGCGGGCAGACCGTCGACGTCGACTGCGCGGTCGGTGACACCCCGTGCCTGACCGCGGCCGACGACTCGGGCTACGAGATCGACGAGGCCGAGGTCATCTACTGGGGGCGATGTCCCGACTGCGTCGCCGCCGCGTCCGACGCGTCCGCACGCTGACCATCACCAACACCGACACGTACACGAGCAACGGAGGACCCGATGTCTGAACCCCGCAGCGAGAGCGAGAACCCGGTCATCGCCGCCCCCACTCCGAAGCCGGGTCGGCCGCACACGAACCAGGACTGGTGGCCGAACCAGCTCGACCTGTCGGTGCTCGACCAGCACGGGCCGCGGCCGACTCCGCTGGGCGCCGACTTCGACTACGCGCAGGAGTTCGCGACGCGTCGACGTCGACGCGTTGAAGCGGACGTGTTCGACGTGATGACCACGTCGCAGGACTGGTGGCCGGCCGACTACGGCCACTACGGGCCGCTGTTCATCCGGATGTCGTGGCACGCCGCCGGCACCTACCGCATCGCCGACGGTCGGGGCGGGGGCGGCAGCGGCGCGCAGCGCTTCGCCCCGCTCAACAGCTGGCCCGACAACGCCAACCTCGACAAGGCGCGCCGGTTGCTGTGGCCGGTCAAGCAGAAGTACGGCCGGAAGGTCTCGTGGGCCGACCTGATCGTCTTCGCCGGCAACTGCGCGCTGGAGTCGATGGGGTTCACGACGTTCGGGTTCGGCTTCGGGCGCCCGGACGTGTGGGAGCCCGACGAGGTCTTCTGGGGCCCGGAGGACACGTGGCTCGGCGACGAGCGCTACAGCGGCGAGCGGGACCTCGTCCAACCCGCTCGGCGCGGTGCAGATGGGCCTGATCTACGTGAACCCGGAGGGGCCCAACGGCAACGCCGATCCGGTCTCCGCCGCGACGCGACATCCGCGAGACGTTCGCCCGCATGGCGATGGACGACGAGGAGACGGTCGCGCTCATCGTCGGTGGTCACACCTTCGGCAAGTGCCACGGTGCGGTCGACCCCGACTCGGTCGGTCCGGAGCCGGAGGGGTGCCCGGTCGAGGCGCAGGGCCTCGGCTGGAAGGTCACCGCCGGCACCGGCATGGGCGCCGACACGATCACCAGCGGGCTCGAAGGCGCGTGGACCAACGAGCCGACGACGTGGGACAACGGCTATCTCGACAACCTGCTCGACTACGAGTGGGAGCTGACGACGAGCCCGGCGGGGGCGTCGCAGTGGACGCCCACGAATCCCGAAGCCCAGGACACGGTGCCCGACGCGCACGATCCGTCGACGCGGCACGCGCCCATGATGCTGACGACCGACCTGGCGCTGCGGGAGGACCCGATCTACGCGCCCATCGTGCAGCGCTTCCACGAGCACCCGGACCAGTTGGCCGACGCGTTCGCCAGGGCGTGGTACAAGCTGCTGCACCGCGACATGGGACCGGTCTCGCGGTACCTCGGGCCGTGGGTCCCGGAGCCGCAGCTGTGGCAGGACCCGGTCCCCGCGGTCGATCACGCGACGATCGGCGCGGACGACATCGCCACCCTCAAGCGCAAGCTGCTCGAGTCGGGGCTCTCCGTCTCCCAGCTCGTGTCCACCGCGTGGGCGTCGGCGGCCAGCTTCCGCGGCACCGACAAGCGTGGTGGGGCGAACGGGGCGCGCCTCCGTCTCGCGCCGCAGAAGGACTGGGCGGTCAACGACCCGAGCGAGCTGGCCAAGGTCCTGCAGACCCTCGAGGGGATCCAGCAGGACTTCAACGCCTCGTCGTCCGGCGGCGCGAAGGTCTCGCTGGCCGACCTGATCGTGCTGGGCGGGTGCGCGGCGGTCGAGCAGGCGGCGAAGAACGCCGGCCACGACGTCACGGTGCCGTTCGCGCCGGGGCGCACCGACGCCTCGCAGGAGCAGACCGACGTCGACTCGTTCGCGGTGCTCGAACCGAAGGCCGACGGGTTCCGCAACTATCTCCAGGCCGGCGAGAAGCTGGCACCGGAGACCCTGCTGCTGGACCGGGCCAACCTGTTGACGCTCACCCCGCCCGAGATGACGGTGCTCGTCGGCGGGATGCGGGCGCTGAACGCCAACTTCGGGCACACCGCGCACGGCGTGTTCACCGACCGGCCCGAGACGCTGACCAACGACTTCTTCGTGCACCTGCTCGACATGGGCACGGAGTGGAAGGCATCGGCGTCGGAGGAGAACGTGTACGAGGGTCGCGATCGTGCGACGGGCGAGGTCAAGTGGACCGCGACCGCCGTCGACCTCGTCTTCGGATCGAACTCCCAGCTCCGGGCGATCGCGGAGGAGTACGCGTCGGACGGCGGGGAGGAGATGTTCGTGCGCGACTTCGTGGCCGCGTGGGACAAGGTCATGAACCTCGATCGCTTCGACCTCGCCTGACCACGTCGCGCGGGCTCAACATCGCTGCCGCACCCGCTCGGGGGCGGGGACGAAACGCATGCGACCGGGCTCACCGGTCAGCCGCAAACGGTGGCGGTGCTTGTGGTCGTGGTGGTGGCCGCACAACCGATCGAGGTTCCACAGTGCGGTCGGGCCGCCGTCTTCGATCGGTTGGTTGTGGTCGATCTCGAGGTTGCGGGTGACGTGACACCCCTCGATGTCGCACTCGGGGTGGAGCTCCTCGACCGCGGTGCGCAGCTTGGCGGGAATCGTGCGGCCCAGGTGTGACACTGCGAGCACGTCGGTGCCGTCGACCAGCACCGCCTTCACGAACGAGTCTTCGAGCAGGCGCTGCGCAACGGTGACCGGGATCGGTCCGCTGCCGACGATCTCGCACACCTCACCCGGCTGCGTCGAGCCGCGCACGAGCGCGGCGTGGTCGATGCGCACGACGGTGACGTGCTCGCGAACGGCGCGCCCGGCGCACGATCCCACCGGCGCATCCGCCCACGCGACCATCGCGTCGAACGAGAGCGCGTCCGATCGCTCGCGCCGGCCGTCGGCGCGCGCCTCGTCGAACAGCTCGCGCTCGAAGGGCTCGATCCTCCCAATGATGCGCGCGGTCAGGTCGACCGGGCCGCGTATGTCGATGCGGCCGGTGCCGTCGGCATCGGTCCAGCTCCGGAGCGAGCGCGCCTGGCGGATCCGCTCGTAGCGGGCGTGCTCGTCGACACATGCCGCGGCCTTGACCCGAGCGCACTCGTTGTGCAATCCGCGCACGCCGTCGTGCTCCGCGCGTTCCAGCAGGTCGGACTCCGCAGTCGGGTCGGCCGACGCCGCGTCGGCGATCGCCTCGACCTGCGCGACCGACAGCGCGCCGGCACGCAACGCCGCTTCCGTCGCCGGCAGTTCGTTCAGTCGCTGCGCCGTCTCGAGGGTGGAACGAGCCGTGCTCACCGTGGCGCCCGTCGACGCCGCCAACCAGCTGGCCGCGTCGCGGTGGGCGCCGTCGTGCTTCCACGCGTCGGTCGCCACCACCTGGCGCATCGCCAGGGCCTTGCCGGCCGCACTCAACCGCTCGGCCTCGGCGAACAGCTCCACCATCGTGCGCGCGCCGCCACCGTCGAACCGATCGGGTTCGAACTCGGCGACGAGCTGCCGCAACCGCTCCGTTGTGCGGCGCAGGGCTTCGAACATCGTGCTCCCCAGGACCATCATGAACCGGGGAAGTCGAGGAAGCTCCCACCACTCTATACGAACATATGTTCGTGTCAAGGGGGACCTACGGGAAGTTCTGGATGCTGCCAGAGAGCGGATACGCGGAACGAACCTGCCGCGACTCCGGCGAGACCACGAAGTCGTCACCCGTTGCGTTGGCGACGTCCACGGTGCCGGCCAGGGTGTAGCGGTCGAAGACGAATGGCAACGCGCGCCTGGTGAACACGTTGGGCCGGTCCAAGAGTCCGAAGTGGAGCTGGATCGTCATGTGCGACAGCACGTCTGGAGCGAATACCAGGTGTCGGGGCTGCGAACGCCGGCGACCACTTGTTGGATCGCTTCGGCGGTCAGCGCCGGCTGATCCTGGTGGATGTCGTGTCCGCTCTTCTTTGCGTAGAAGAACCGCGCGTCGGGCACCAGCTTGGCCTGAGCCTGGTTCGCCTTCAACAGGAGCGGCTCGGCCACCTTGGAGGTGATCCCCTGCGAGAGCTTCGGGTCCTTCGGAAGGACGAAGGGCTTGCCGTGCGCAAGCACCGCCAACGGCATCGGGCGCAGTGGCGAGGTCTTCGTCAACTGGCGCATCTGGTCGTCGCCCGACGCATACGGAACCGTCTCGGCCTCGCCATAGCCGGGAATCTGCGTGGGCTTGCGTTGCGGGGCGTTGAACTTGACGAGCTTCGGCCACAGCTTCGGCCCGAAGACGGGCTTGAGAAACTCGGAGTACGCGTCGATCAGCACCATGCCAATCACCTCGTCGGGATAGGTGCTGGCGTACATCCGGGAGATGAAGCCGCCGTTCGAGTGCCCGGCGAGGATGTACGGACCGGGGACGTGGGCCGCCTGCAGCAGCGCGTGGAGGTCGGTGACGGCCGCCATGAAGGTCGACGGTTGGGGGACGGGGTCGCTTCGGCTGACAAACAACTCCTTGCCCACCTCGGCGTACGTGCCGGGCCGGTCGTAGGCGCACACGCGGGTCGTGGCCGCGATCCGCGGGAATACCATCGTCCGCGGCGGATTCTCCGCACGGAGATCGTCGGTCCAATAACGCGCGGAACTTCCACCTCCGGCGACCAACACCACGGTGGGGCTGCCCTGGCCGCTGCATTCGAGATAGATCTTCCGACCGCCGATGTCCACCAGCCCCGCGAAGTCGCCCTGGGCTCCGGTCGGAGCGGGTGTGGTTTGCGCGGTGGCGGCCGGCGCGACTGCGAACAGCATCGCCAGCATGCAGAGTGCGACACTGACGTACGCGTCATGCGGATGAGGGTCATGGAGTCTCCTCGGTCGTCTCGGTGGGGGAGTCGCGAACGCCTGGTCGTCTGCGTTGCGCTTGCGGTCATGCGTCGGTCCTCATCACGTTCCTGAATGCGTTCGAGCCAGTCCGGGTCGACGATCTCGTCCTCGGCGCGCAGACGTCGACGGGTCGTAGGACGGGTCGAGGCAGTTGATCTCGCCCTCGCAGTCCGTCGGGATCGTGGAAGCGGACCGAGAGCATCGGACCGAGTTGGCGGATGGTCGCCGCTCGTTGCACCGACCGCGAGCAGACGGTCGCGCAGCGCTGCGAGGGCCGCCTCGTCGGCGACGGTGAAGCCGAGGTGGTCGAGGCGTCCCCGCTCGAACATCGTCGGGGTGAAACCCTGCGCCGCCGGGATCGAATCCGGAGACCTCGAAGACGTGCAGCATGACGTTGGCCGCGACGATGACGGCTTGGCGGGCGTGGCCCGGGCCGGCACCGAAGACGACAATCGTCTCGAGGCCGATGGTGTCCTCGTAGAAGGCGCGGAACCCGTCCAGATCAGCCGTCACCACGGCGACATGGCTCACGCCGACCGGCGTGCTCACGAACGATTCCCGGGTCGGGTCCCCACGCCCTGGTAGGCGTTCACCCGGATGGAACAATTCGTTCCGTCTGGATCAGCGACCCGTCGTTCCGCCCGAGGGCGACGCGCCTGCGGTCTCCACCGTCCACGACAGCGCGGCCGCGGGCTCCGGGAGGTAGATGCAATGCCCGCCGGTGCGCACCGACTCCTCGAGGTGCGCGCCGAGCAGCGGGGCCTGGTCGGCGACGGCCGCGATCGCTCGGCGCAGGCTGCGCGCCACGTTGACGCGAGCCCGCTCGGCATCCGACCCGGTCGGCCGGTCGCGACCCGCGAGGCCGACGGCTCGCTTCAGCTCCCGCAGGAGGGCGTCCATCTCGACGTGCGCCCGTTCGCCCCGTACGGGGTCGTTGGCGGCCTCGGCGTCGTCGACGTCCGCCTGCAGTTCGAGGAGGCGCCGGCGGTACGCACGCTTCGCCTGGACGTCGAGACGGGGACCGAGATCGGCGCCGACCGGCGTGTGCGCGCGCCCCGCGAGCTCGACCGCGGAGACCTCCGCGCCCGGCGTCGTGAGCAGCCGGGCGAGCTGCCCGAGGCCGTTGCTGTCGGGCAGCCGGGCGTTGCCCAACGGTGTGGTGAGCACCCACTGCCTCCCGTCGCGCCGCACGGCGGCCGATCTCGTCGCGTCACGGACGACTCGCGTCGAGGGTGGTGCTCGGCTCGGCCGCACGACGTCCGCGGTGGCCGCGAGCGCGTCAGCCTCCCGGCGCAGCACGTCGGCGTCGTCCTCGCCGGTGCGCTCGACGGCGTCCGCGAGGTGGTCGAGACAGTGGACGAGCAGGGGCGGCGACGGCATCGCGCGGGCGAGCGCAACGGCATCGTGGGCGTGGCGGACCGCGGCCGCGATGTCGCCGTCGAGCGCGGCGAGACGACCGAGCACGTCGTCGACGGGGAGTCCGGCACTGTGGCCGCCGCCCACGTTGAGCAGGCCGGCATAGGGGAGCAGGGCGCGATAGGCGGGCCCGGCATACGCCGCCGCGCCCGATCTCGCCACCGTGTCGCCGAAGACGCGCAGCAAGTGGTCGCCCGTCACCGACCGCACGAGGCGGTCGGGTCGAGATCCGTAGCGGTGCAGCACCTCGTGCACGCTCGACTCGTCGCCGAACAACTGGGCGCCGAACCCCTTCTGCACCTGCAACACCGGCGACGGCACCTCGTCGAACATCTCGGTCGCGATCCGAAAGACCTCCTCGGCTCGCGCGTCGACGTGGCCGTAGAGGTCGAACAGCATCAGTTGGTGCATCGCTTCGCACCCGAGGATGACGACCGGCTCGATGTGGCCGGCCCCGACGACCGCGGCCTCGTACATCGCCGCGGTCGCGGCCGACCGGTTGCCGCTCAGTGCGAGGAGCGTGGTGCGCTGGAGCAGGGTGTTCTGACGCCACGCGGCTGACGGGAGCAGCGCGGCCAGCACTTCGGCGCTCCCGAGAGACTCGTTGGCGGCCCCGAGGTCGCCGCGATTGAGGTAGTGGCCGGCGCGGCGCTGGTGCCCGTGGAGCGCAAGATCGGATCGACCCGCGCGCTCGGCGAGACGAACGACCTCGTCGGCCGCGACGATGTCGCCGTCGACCTCGGAGCGACTCTTCGCCGACCTCGTCTGGTTGATGAGCGCCCGGGCGATGAGGGTGGGGTCGCCGGTCGCCCGGGCCACCGCGACCGCCTCGCCCGCCCACGCACGGACCTGGTCGGTGGCATCGACGTCGGCACCGGCGACGATCGTGAGGCGCCCGAGCAGGGCGGCCCGGAGGCGCAGCTCCTGGGGCGGGAGCGCGTCGAGTGCGTCTTCCAAACGGCGCACGCGCGGAAGGTCGGGCACGAACGCGGTGACCCACAGATCGGCCCCAGCCTCGGCCCTCGCGCGCGTGAGGGGGTCGGAAGACCCGCGGGCCAGCTCTGCCGCCTCTTGGAAGAGGTTCAGCGCGGGATCGAGGTCGCCGAGCCCGTGCAGGACGTTCGCCAGGTCGAGGGCCACGTTCGCTCGCAGCTCGGGCCGGTCGAGACACTCGGCGCCGACCTCGCGCGCGTCGCGAAGGAGCGCGGCGGCGCGTTCCTGCTGACCGGCGGCCACGAGCTCCGCGGCGACCTTGCCGGCGGCGTCGACCGCCTCGGCGACCATCCCGGTCCCCACGGCGGCGCGCAGCCGGTGCCCGGCGGCAGACGCCCGCCCCTCGAGCGTGCTCACGGTGTCCCACGCCGTCGCGAGCCGGTCGTGCGCATCGCGCGTGTCGCGGAGCCGCGCGGCGGCCTCGGCGAACAACGCATGGTGGAAGCGCACGCCGCGGGGCGTCACCTCGTCGAGGACGCCGTCGCGCACGGCCGGGTCGAGACGCTCGGCGGCCACCGCCATCGTGGAGCCGGTGGCCCGGGCGAGCACTGCGAGCGGCGTGCCCGAGCCCGCGACCGCGGCGGTGCCCAGCAGCGCACGAGTGTCGTCGTCGAACCGTTCGAGCGAGCGTTCGAGGACGTCACTGATCACGTCGCCGCCGTCGGGGGAGCGTACGAGCTCCCTCACGAAGAGCGGATTGCCACCGGTCCGAGCCTGCAGCGCGACGGCGTCGACGGCGTCGGCCGTCTCGGCGGTGGCGAGCCGGCGCACCCCTTCGACGTCGAGCCCTCCGAGCGCCACGAGACGCGAGACCCGGCGCACGCCATCGATGCGGGGCATGTCGGGTTCGTGATCTCGGCTGGTCACCACGAGCGCGACCGGCGCGTCGGCGAGCGTCCGGGGCAGGTGCTCGAGCAGCCAGATCGCGATCGCATCGGCCCAGTGGAGGTCTTCGAGGACCACCAGGGCGGGCGCGCACGAGATCAACGCGTCGGACAACGATTCGAGCTGTTCCCATCGTCGCTCCTCGGCCGGGAGCGACAGATCGCTGACGCGCTCGACACCGAGCGAGCGGTAGACGCCCCGCCAGAGCTCCATCGGTTCCCGCCGTGAGGCGTCCGCCTCGCCACGGAGGACGCGCATCCCGCCCGCTCTGGCCATGACCGCGGCTTCGTCAGCCAGCCGGGTCTTGCCGATCCCCGCTTCGCCCATGACCAGGACGACGGAGGGTCGGCCCGAACGGGCTGCGTCCAATGCGGCCCGCATGATCGTGAGCTCGTCGTCGCGGCCGACCAGGACACCAGCGGTGGGGGCGGACTTCGGCACCGCGAGATGCTCGCAGACGTGATCTAGCCGCGCTGGTCGCGCATGAGACGATCGAACTGCTCCCAGGTGAGCTTCACCGGGATCCTGGCGTTCGATGCGTACCAGTCGATCGAGCCCTTGCTCACGCGGAGCTCGCCGAGCTTCTCGTCGTCGCTCCTGATCTCGAACACGACATCGGCGTGCAGGACGACCTTCGTGGTCGGGATACTCATCTCCACGTCATGCGCTGGCATGGTCTGATCCTTGCATCGGATCGGCCGCCTGTCTCGCGGAGGTCGCGACCCGCCCTGACAACTTCCTGTCGCGAGGGATAACGTTCGACGGACACGCACCAGCACGATGCGAGAGGCGGACCCACGGTGTTCCCTTCTTCGTTCGACTATGTCGCGGCCCGCTCCGTCGAGGAGGCGGTGGCGGCGAAACGCGAAGGCGGTGACGACGTCCGCTTCCTCGCGGGGGGTCAGAGCCTGATCCCGATGATGAAGACCCGTCTCGCCACCCCGGCGAAGCTCGTCGACATCAACGGCATCGCCGGGCTCGACTCGCTCGAGCGGGCGAACGGGCACCTGCGGGTGGGCGCCCTCGTGCGGCACGCCGACGTCGCCGCCTCCGACCTCACCTTCGGCGCGGTGCGCTCGGCCGCCCCGTGGATCTCCGACCCGCTGGTCCGCAACCGCGGCACCCTGTGCGGCTCGGTCGCCCACTGCGACCCCGAGGGCGACTGGAACTCGGTGCTGCTCGCCACCGGCGCCGAGGTCATCGCCCGGGGCAGCAACGGCGAGCGGGCGATCCCGATCACCGAGTTCATCGTCGACTTCTTCGGCAACGCGCTGGCCGACGACGAGATGGTCACCGAGGTGCACATCCCGGTGCCGTCGGGCCGCGCCGGTGGCTCGTACCAGAAGCTCGAACGCAAGGTCGGCGACTACGCCACCGCCGCGGTCGCCGCCCACCTCGAGCTGGCGGCCGACGGCACCATCGCCCGGGCCGGCCTCGCGCTCACCGCGGTGAACCCGGTGAACACCAAGGTCACCGCGGCGGAGGAGATGCTCGTCGGCCAGCAGCCGACCATCGAGGCGTTCACCGCCGCCGGTGAGCTGGCCGCGCAGGCCGCGGAGCCGCGCGACGACGTGCGCGGGTCGGCCGAGTGGAAGCGCAACGTCGTCCGGGTGTTCACCCGCCGGGCGCTCACGGCAGCTGCTGACGAAGCGCGGGCCGGCACGAACTGAACCGGTACGAAACAACAAGGGGGCGGAACGTGGAGATCACCGTCACGGTGAACGGCACCGACCACACGCACGACGTCGAGCCGCGCCTGCTCCTCGCCGACTTCATCCGTCAGCGGGCGGGGCTCACCGGGACGCACGTGGGCTGCGACACCACCAGTTGCGGCGCGTGCACGGTGCTGGTCGACGGCACGCCGATGAAGTCGTGCACGATGTTCGCGGTGCAGGCGAACGGCCGGTCGCTGACCACCGTCGAGGGCCTGAGCGACGCCGGCGTGCCGGGCGTCATGCAGCGGGCGTTCAAGGAGGAGCACGGCCTGCAGTGCGGGTTCTGCACGCCGGGGATGATGCTGGTCGGCGTCGCCCTGCTCGAGCAGAACCCCGACCCCACCGACGACGAGGTGCGGTGGGCCATCTCCGGGAACATCTGCCGCTGCACCGGGTACATGAACATCGTCAAGGCCATCCGCACCGCGGCCTCGGCGACAGCGACCGCGGGAGCGTCGTCATGACCACCACCCAACCGAAGCCCACCACCACGCCCGAGATCGGCGGCATCGGCCACTCGGTCAAGCGGATCGAGGACGACCGCTTCACCGCCGGCCAGGGGAACTACCTCGACGACCACACCCTGCCCGGCATGCTGCACATGGCGATCCTGCGGTCGACGGTCGCCCACGCGCGCATCAAGAGCATCGACACCTCGGCGGCGGCGGCGATGGACGGCGTGGTCGCGGTGGTCACCGGCGAGCTGCTCGCCACCTACAACCTCGCGTGGATGCCCACGTTGTCGGGCGACACCCAGGCGGTGCTCGCCACCGACAAGGTGCGGTTCCAGGGGCAGGAGGTGGCGGCCGTCGTCGCCACCGACCCCTACATCGCCGAGGACGCGCTGGAGCTCATCGAGGTCGACTACGAGATCCTCCCCGCCATCACCACGCCGCAGCAGTCGCTGGCCGACGGCGCGGTGCTGATCCGCGACGACAAGGAAGGCCAGACCAACAACCTGGTGTACGAGTGGGAGAGCGGCGACGAGGCCGCGACCGACGCCGCGTTCGCCAAGGCCGACCGGGTCGTGACGCTGGAGACGTTCTACCCGCGCTCGCACCCGTCGCCGCTGGAGACGTGCGGGATCCTCGCCGACGTCAACTCGGTGAGCGGGCAGGCGACGATCTACATGACGTCGCAGGCGCCGCACGCGCACCGCACGGTGTTCGCGATGGTGGCGGGGCTGCCGGAGCAGAACATCCGGATCATCAGCCCCGACATCGGCGGCGGCTTCGGCAACAAGGTGCCGGTGTACCCGGGGTACGTGGTGGCGACGGCGGCGTCGCTGGTGATCGGCAAGCCGGTGAAGTGGGTGGAGAGCCGCACCGAGAACCTCATCTCGACCGGCTTCGCCCGCGACTACCACATGAAGGGCGAGCTGGCGCTCACCGACGAGGGGCGCATCCTCGGCCTGCGGGTCGAGATGCTGTCGGACCAGGGCGCGTTCTACGCCGACGCGCAACCGACGCAGTTCAAGGCCGGGCTGTTCCACGTGGTCACCGGCAGCTACGACTACCCCGCCGCGCACGTGAAGACGCGGGGTGCGTACACCAACAAGGCACCCGGCGGCGTCGCCTACCGCTGCTCGTTCCGCATCACCGAGGCGTCGTTCCTGATCGAGCGCCTGGTGCAGACGGCGGCGTACGAGCTGGGCATCGATCCCGCGGAGATGCGGTTCAAGAACTTCATCCAGCCCGAGCAGTTCCCGTACACGACGCCGACCGGGTTCGAGTACGACTCCGGCGACTACCCCGCCGCGCTGCGCAAGGCGCTCGACGAGGTCGGCTACGACGCGCTGCGCGAGGAGCAGCGGCAGGCGCGCGAGGAAGGACGGCTGGTCGGCATCGGGCTGGCGCACTTCACCGAGGCGGTGGGCGCGGGGCCGTCGAAGAAGTACGACATCCTCGGGCTCAAGATGATCGACTCCGCCGAGCTGCGGGTGCACCCCACCGGCAAGGCGATCCTCAAGCTGGGGGTGAAGTCGCAGGGCCAGGGGCACGCCACCACGTTCGCCCAGATCGTGGCCGACCAGCTCGGGATCCCGTCGAGCGACATCAAGGTGGTGGAGGGCGACACCGACAACACGCCGTACGGGCTCGGCACCTACGCGTCGCGCTCCACGCCGGTCGGGGGCGCGGCGACCGCGGTGGTGGCGCGCAAGCTCGGCGACAAGTGCAAGAAGATCGCCGCCCACCTGCTCGAGGCGTCCGAAGACGACATCGAGCTGGAGAACGGCAACTTCTCGGTGGCCGGCTCGCCCGACCGGACGGTCACCATCCAGGACGTCGCGCTGGCCGCGTACACCAACCTGCCCGACGGCATGGAGTACGGGCTCGAGGACGTGCACTACTACGACCCGCCCAACCTCACCTATCCGTACGGCAGCTACGTGGTGGTGGTCGACGTCGACGCCGAGACCGGCGTGTGGAAGGTGCGGCGGATGATCGCGCTCGACGACTGCGGCGTGCGGATCAACCCGATGATCGTGGAGGGGCAGATCCACGGGGGGCTCACCGAGGGGTTCGCGAAGTCGTCGATGCAGTGGATCACGTTCGACGAGGACGGCAACTGCATCGGGTCGAACTTCATGGACTACCTGATCCCGACCGCGTGGGAGACGCCGAAGTTCGAGCTGCTGGAGACGTGCGTGCCGTCGCCGCACCATCCCATCGGCGCCAAGGGCGTCGGCGAGTCGGCGACGGTGGGGTCGCCGGCGGCGTACGTGAACGCGGTGATCGACGCGGTGGCGCACCTCGGTGTGCGCAACATCGACATGCCGCTGCTCCCCGACCGCGTGTGGTCGGCGATCCAGTCCGCGTCGTCGGAGTAAGGACTCGGCGTGGACACCGACGTGCTGGCGGAGGCGGTCGAGCTCACCCGAGCCCGCACCGCGTTCGCGCTGGCGACGGTGGTGTGGCGGCGGTCGCCGAGCTCGGGGCACACCGGGTCGAAGGGCGTGGTGCTGGCCGACGGGACGGTGCGGGGGTGGCTGGGCGGCGCGTGCGCCGAGCCGACGGTGGTGCGGGAGGCGCTCGCCGCGCTGGATGACGGCGAGCCCCGGCTGCTGTTCATGGGTTCGCCCGACGAGCTGGCGGCCCGCGAGCACGACGAGGCCATCACCATCCCGATGGCGTGCGAGAGCGAGGGGGCGATGGAGATCTACCTGGAGCCGATGCTCCCCGTGCCCCAGCTCGTGGTGATCGGCCGGTCGCCGGCGGTGCACGCGCTCACCGTGCAGGCGCGGTCGCTGGGGTGGGACGTGGCGGTGATCGACGACGGCGGCGTCGCCGACGAGCACCCGCACCCCGAGCTGGTGCGGACGTCTTTGGACTTGTCCGGTCTCGGCATCGGACCGTCGACCGCGATCGTGGTCGCCACCCAGGGCCACTACGACGACCTCGCGTTGCGGGCCGCGCTCGACACCGACGCCGGCTACATCGGCGTGGTCGCGGCCGAGAAGCGCGCGTCCACACTGCTCGAGCTGCTGCGCGACGAGGGGCTCGAGGACGCGCAGCTGGCGCGGGTGCACGCGCCGGCGGGCCTCGACCTGGGCCCGGTCGACAACGCCGAGATCGCGGTGGCGGTGCTCGCCGATCTGGTGGCGCGCCGCGCCGCGGGCCAGCTGCGCGCCGCGGCGACCGCGACGCCGCGGGAGGCCGTCGACCCCGTGTGCGGCATGACCGTGTTCGTCGACCAGGCCAAGTACCACACCGTGCACGACGGCACCGACTACTGGTTCTGCGCGCCCGGTTGCCTGCACGCGTTCGAGGCCAACCCCGACGCCCAATTCACCTAGGTCAGGGCGGCGTCCGAACTGACCTAACCTGCCGGGTCGTCGTGACGCGTCATGTGCAACGCCTCACCGCTCCGCATGTTCCCGAGCGGCGTGAGCCCGGCGCGGTGGGGCACACGCTCGACGACATCACCGAGGCCGAACCTGCTCTCGAACCTCTCGCTCCTCGGAACGTGAAGACTGGTGACGATGCCGACCGGACGTGAGCGCGTGCTCGGATGCCTCCTGGGTGGCGCGATCGGTGATGCCCTGGGCGCACCGATCGAGTTCGACCGCCTGGTCGACATCCGGGCGCGCCTCGGCGATGCCGGCGTCACCGGGTACCTGCCCGCCTACGGCCTCGTCGGCGCGATCACCGACGACACCCAGATGACGCTGTTCACCGCCGAGGGTCTGCTGCGCGCCCAGGCGACACGCGCACGCGGCGACCGCGCCGACGACGTCGCCGCCATCCGCGGCGCCTACCTCCGGTGGCTGCGCACGCAGGACGCCTCGGTGCGTGCCGAAGGAACGGGAGGCGGCTGGCTCGTCGACCAGGACGTGCTCCACCACCGGCGTGCGCCCGGCACCACCTGCCTCTCGGCGCTGTACGAAGGCGGCCGCGGCACCCCCGTGAAGCCGCTCAACGACAGCAAGGGCTGCGGCGGCGTCATGCGGGTCGCGCCGATCGGGCTCGTCACCGAGCACCGCTTCGCCACCGCGGCCAGGGCGGCCGCCCTCACCCACGGCCACCCGAGCGGGTACCTGTCGTCCGGGGCGTTCGCGCACGTCGTCGGTGAGCTGCTCGGTGGCGCGGCCCTGCCCGACGCCATCGCTTCGGCGCGCGTCGAGCTGGCGCAGTGGCCCGACCACGACGAGACCATGCGGTCGATCGACGCCGCGGTCGCGCTGGCGGCGTCGGGGGACGTCGACGCCGAACGGATCGAGACGCTCGGCGGCGGATGGGTGGGCGAGGAGGCGCTGGCGATCGGGCTCTGCTGCGCGCTGCGTCGCGCCGGACGTCCGCACCGGCCTCGAGCTCGCGGTCAACCACAGTGGCGACAGCGACAGCACCGGCTCGATCGCCGGCAACCTCCTCGGCGCGCTCCACGGCGTCGACGCGCTGCCCGCCGACCTGCTCGGCCAGCTCGAGGGTCGCGCGCTCATCGAGACCGTGGCCGGCGATCTCGCCGACGTGTTCGTCGACGGGCGTCCGGTCGACAGCACCCGCTACCCACCGGGCTGAGCATGCTCGGCGGGACGCAGCGGTGGGAGACCGTCCGCTGGCACGTACGGGGTTTTCGTGGTACCGATGACGCGGCAGGTTCGAGTCTTGCTCGCGCGTGTGCGCGGGTGAACAGGACGGGACCCCCTTGAAGGCAACCTGAGCCGCAGCATGATGCTCGCCAGCGATGCTCCCGCCATAGCCGCGCTCGTCACCGCTTCGGTCGCGGTCGTTGGTCTCGCAGTGACCGCGGTGTTCAACCAACTCTCCCGTCGGGACAGTGATCGCGAGCGCAAGACTCTCGCGCTCCACGCCGCGTCGAAGCGACTGAGCAGCCCGAGCGCTCCCAAACGCGCACTCGCAATGGCCGCCGTCGTCGAACACTTGAATCACTCGGCGACGTCCGCCTCGGCGCGGCGGATCGCGCTCAACGCGCTCCACTACGAGACGGAGCCACTCGTCGTCGAACTCGCGGTTGACCAGATCAAGGATTCAGGACAACAGCGGGAAGCGACGGCCGAACTCGTTCACCTGAATCGGCACTTGTGGCAGGGCATGCTGGATCTGTTCGCCCGGGTGCTCGCCGGAGGACAAGACGATCGGCAATCGATCGCCGCCGAGCTCGAGAAGCTCTCGTACAACCAAGCAATCGTTTCACGCCTCATCCAGGACCAGACGGTGAGTGACATCGACTTCACCGATACCTTCTACCCGGAACTGTGGGCACCCACGGTGCGCTTCACCAAGTGCAATTTCACGTCCGCGTTGTTGCACTACTCCAACCTTCGAGCTGCGCACTTCGAGGACTGCATCCTCGATCGCACGATCCTGATCGGCGCGTATCTCGAGGACACCACCTTTCTCCGGAGTCCCACCGACGACGCCGTGTCATTCGGAGCTCGCGTCCGTGGACGCACGGAACCGCACTCGGAGCCGTCCTCTGATGTCGTGCTCGATGCGAGCAAGGGCTTCGCCACTTCGTTCCTCTACGAGTTCGAACAGGATTGGCACGGCCATTGGACAGCCCGAGCTGACGAACGCAGATTCGAGGCCCTCTGGTGGAACCTCTCGGGCACGGTCAAAGCGGAGATCATTGCGCGCGAGAACGCGTTCGACCGAACACAATCGAGCGACGGAAACAACGGCGTGTACAAGATCGATCGCGTCGAGACGCTCGATCGGCAACGGAACGTCGTGCTGATCGGTGGCACCCGGACGCTCGACCGCCGCGTGCCCAGTGTGTGGCGTGCCGTGTGGTGGAAAGAGCCCGATCCGATGAATACGGCCGACAACGCCGCCTCTCGAGACGCTGCCTGACCACACCCCGACCGAAGGCGACCAGGAGAGGTAGTCACCGCGGACCTGCGCGAAACGTCGATCGCACCATGTTCCAGGAGCGGTCAGAACTCGGATTCGGCGGCCGTCGTCACTCCGCTCCCGACGCAGTCGAGGAAGCGGGCGATCATCGCGTTGACCTGGTCCGGTACGAGGACCTGGTGGAAGTGGCCGGCGCCGACGGTCCGGCCGAGGAACCAGTCGGGGCGGAGCTCGTGCACCCGGTTGAGGTCGAGCCAGGGTCGGGCCGACGCGACGAAGAGCGTCGGCACGTGCACCGCGAGCGCGGCGGCCGCCACGTCGACGTCGAGCACGCTGCTCGCACCCGCGATGAAGACCTCGCGGGGCACCGCCGCCAACTCGTCGGTGATGGCCGCGGCACGTTCCGGGTCGTCACCCGGGTCGAACATGCGACCAGTGATGAACTCGCGGACCTGCCGGTCGTAGTCCTCGTCCGACGCGGCACGCAGGGAGTCGAAGTACGCGGTGAGCCCGGCGGCCGCGTCCGCGGGAAGCTCGACCGTCGAGTCCACGAGGACCAGCGCGGACGCGAAGCCTGGTTGGGCTGCCAGCATGATCGCCGTCACGCCGCCCAGGCTGTGACCCATGACGATCGGCTGCTCGAGGCCGAGGTGCGCGCACAGCCGGCGCGCGTCGGAGACGAAGCTCGGGACGCCGTACTCGCCGTCGGCCGCGAGGGAGCTCTCGCCGTGCCCGCGCTGGTCGTACGCGACGACGCGGTGATGCTGCGCCAAGAAGTCGACCTGCGCCTTCCAGTGCGTGCGGTTGCACGACATCCCGTGGACGAGGAGCACCGGCGCATCGCCGTGCCCGACGTCGTCGTACGCGAGGGCGACATTGCCGTCGTCGAACCGCTTCATGCTTCCAAGATCGCGCGCCAGATGCGCTCGGGCGTGCATGGCAGGTCGATGTGGCGGACACCGAGGTGCGACAGCGCGTCGACGACCGCATTCTGCACCGCGACCGTCGATCCGATGGCGCCGGCCTGTCCGATGCCCTTCGCACCGAGGACATTCACCGGCGATGCGCCGTCCACCGTCGCCACCTCGATGGACGGGAGCTCGGCGGCCGACGGGATGCCGTAGTCGGCGAACGTCGACGTCAGGAGGTTGCCCGCGGCGTCGTAGATGATCTCCTCCCACAGGGCCTGGGCGACGCCCTGCACGATGCCGCCCTGCTGCTGTCCGGCGACGACGACCGGGTTCACGACCGTGCCACAGTCGTCGACGGCGACGAACCGCAGCAGCCGAGCGGCCCCGGTCTCCGTGTCGACCTCGACGACCGCGGCGTGGCACCCGGCCGGGAACGTCGGCCCGTCCTGGGTGTAGTCGTGCTCGGCCACGAGCGCTTCGGCGCGGGCGACGTCGAGCCAGGAGACGGTCACCGCGGGGACACCCACGACCGCGAACCGGCCGGACTCCGTGAGGACGACGTCGGACGGCGACGCTTCGAGCAAGCCGGCGGCCGCGACGCTTCGCCTGCTGCAGGAGGTCCTCGGCCGCGCCCGCGACGGCGCCGCCGGCCAGCATGGTCGAGCGGGCGGACCCCGTGCCTTCGCCGTGCGGGACGCGGGCCGTGTCGCCGAGCTCGAGCACGACGGACTCGACGGGCAACCGCAGCCGTTCGGCGAGCAGCAACCCCCATGTCGCCGCGTGCCCCTGGCCCTGGTCGTTGGCGCCGTCGCGGACGACGAGGCGCAGGGCCTCCCCATCGGCCGTGAGGGTGAGCGAGGCCCACTCGGTGGGCCGGTTCATCGGGGTGCAGTCGAGCCACATCGCGACGCCGACACCGAGCGCCCGCACGTCGCCCCGGGCGCGACGGACCGCCTGCTCCGCTCGCACGGCGTCGTACTCGACCCGCGCGACCGCGCCCTCGAGGCACGCCCGGTAGTCGGCGGCGTCGTAGGTGACGCCGGTGGGGCTGCGATGCGGGAACTCGTCGACGAGGTTGCGGCGCCTCAGCTCCACCGGGTCGACCGCGAGCTCGCTCGCGGCGAGGTCGACGAGCCGCTCGAGCAGCGCAGCCGCTTCGGGCCGGCCTGCACCTCGGTACGCGCCCGTCGGTGTCGTGTTGGTCGTGACGGAGCGGGCGCGGCCGCCCGCACGTTCGAAGTTGTACGTCCCGGCCAGCACGGTCAGGGTCGCGTTCGGCATGAGCGCGCCGACCAACGGGTACGCGCCGGCGTCACCGAGCAGGTCGGCCCAGATCCCACGGAACCTGCCGTCGGCGTCCAGCGCGAGCGCGCCGTGCTGCACCTGGCCGCGCCCGTGGGGCATGCCCATGAGGTTCTCCCGACGCGTCTGCACCCACTGGACCGGCCGGGCGAGACGGCGCGCGGTGGCGGCGACGACCACCGCCTCGGGCGTCGGTTCGAACTTGCCGCCGAACCCGCCACCGACCTGCGGCGCACGGACGCGTACGAGCGCCGGGTCGAGCCCGAGGCTCTCGGCGACCGCATCGCGGACGGTGTGGACACGCTGCGTCGAGGCCCACAGCACCACACCGTCGCCGTCCGGAAGCGCGAACGCGCCGTCGGGCTCCATCGGCGCCGCCGCGATCCGCTGGTTCACGAAACGACCCCTCACGACGACGTCCGCGTCACCGAGGACGGACTGCTCGTCCGCCGTCGCGAGCTCCCACACCACCGAGGCGGACGCGTCATCGACGGAGCTCGTGACCGGGAGCGGCTCGACCTCGACGACCACGAGCTCGACGGCGTCGACGGCGTGGGCAGCCGTGTCGGCGACGACGACCGCGACCGGTTCCCCGACGAAGCGGACCGTGTCCCGGGCCAGCGGCGGGCGCGTGAAGCGCGCGTCGAGCATCGGATGCCCTCGCAATGGCGCCAGCCCGAGGTCGTCGCCCGTCAGCACCGCCACGACACCCCTCGCCGCCCGCGCCGCCGACGGGTCGAGGCGGACGATGTGGCCGTGCGCGACGTCAGCGCGCACGAAGGCGGCGTGGAGCTTCTCACCCGGCAGGTCCGACAGGTACCGGCCGGCGCCGCGGAGCAGTGGCCCGTCCTCCACACTCCGCATCGCCCCGCTCCGTGCCGGAGCCGCCACCACGCCTCCTCCCGCCGAACGTCGACGACCTCTCTACGCCTCCACGCCCGACCAATGGTCGCATCCCGGATGTCGCAGTGACAGCGGGGCGCCGTGACCCTCTGAGCATTCTGCGCCGGCGGCACTGGGTGGCTTCGAACCCCTCCCGTTGGGAAGGAACTTCCTGGAACACACGTGGCGGGAGCGGGAGAAGGGGAGGAGCGATGCCGGTGACCGACGACTCGGCCGGGGTGCGGCGGGTCCTGGTGACGGGCGCGAGCGGCTACGTCGGCGGCCGGCTCGTGCCCGAGCTCCTCGGGGCGGGGTTCGAGGTGCGATGTCTGGCGCGGTCGCCGGCGAAGCTGGAGGGCCGTTCGTGGAGCGACCGAGTCGAGGTGGTGGCGGGTGACGTCGCGGATCGGGCGGCGGTCCTGGAGGCGATGCGCGACGTGGACGCGGCGTACTACCTCGTGCACTCGATGGGCGCGACCGCGGAGTTCGCAGAACGTGACCGGGCCGGGGCGGCGACGTTCCGGGACGCGGCGGCGAGTGCTGGGGTCGCCCAGCTCGTGTACCTGGGTGGGCTCGGGCGTGACGACGCTGCGCTGTCGGAGCACTTGAGCAGCCGGCACGACGTGGGTGCGGTGCTCGCCGAGGGGCCGGTCCCGGTGACCGAGTTGCGTGCCGCGGTGATCATCGGGTCGGGCAGCGCGAGCTTCGAGATGCTGCGCCACCTCACCGATGTGCTCCCGTTCATGGTGACGCCGCGCTGGGTGCGGACGCGCTGCCAACCGATCGCGATCCGCGATGTGCTCGCCTACCTCGTCGGCGTGCTCGGGAACGCCGACGCGCGCGGCAGGGTGCTGGAGATCGGCGGTCCCGACGTCGTCACCTACGAGGAGATGATGCAGCTCTATGCCGACGTCGCCGATCTACGACCGAGGGTCGTGGTGCGCGTCCCGGTGCTGTCACCGCGTCTGTCGTCGTACTGGGTCGGTCTGGTGACGCCGTTGCCGTTCGGTCTCGCCCGGCCGCTCGTCGACAGCCTCGTGAACGAGGTGGTGGTGCACGACGACGCGATCGAGCGCATCGTCCCACGCCAGTGCCTCTCGTTGCGACGTGCGATCGAGCTCGCATTGGCGCGTACGCGCGACCTGGAGGTGACGACGTCGTGGGCGGAAGCCGAGCTCGACGGTCGCGGCCCCGCCGACCCGCTGCCCTCCGACCCGAGCTGGTCGGGCGGCATCGTGATGGACGACACCCAGACCGTGCACACGCAGACGCCGATCGCCGAAGTGTGGTCGGCGGTGTGCGGTGTCGGCGGGGATCGGGGCTGGCCGGCCGCGGACGCTCTCTGGGAGGTGCGCGGGATCGCCGACCGGCTCCTGGGCGGGCCCGGCATGCGACGCGGCCGGCGCCACCCGTGCGACCTGCGCGTCGGCGACGCGGTCGACTTCTTCCGGGTCGAGGCGATCGTGCCCGAACGGCTCCTCCGGTTGCGGGCGGAGATGAAGGTGCCGGGCGCGGCGTGGCTGGAGTGGACCATGGACCCGGAGGACGGCGGCACCCGCCTGGTGCAGAAGGCGAGGTTTCACCCCCGCGGCGTCTGGGGTCGCACCTATTGGTACGCGATGCTGCCGTTCCACCACCTGATCTTCCAGCGCCTCGCGACCGCCCTGGCCGACGGTCCAGAGCAGGAGGCGCGACGCGACAGGACGCCATCGTCGCCATGACCGCTGCTCCCTGTCACCTGCTCCACTTCGCCCGGCCGCCACGGAGCGGGCTCTGGGCGTTGGCGCCTTCCGCTCCCACTCGGTCCAAGCGCTCGACTGCGCGCTGATCGCGCGGCAGGCTTCGCTCGCTGTGATCGCGCGCCACAGCCGAGAGGCTCGCCCTCCCACGTCTGAAGCCGACTGTACGGGGTGACGCGATTTCCTACAGGTCCGCCGCGATCGCCCTGGCCTCTTCGGCGGTGAACGCCCGCACCGTCTCCGTCCGGACGTTGCCCCGGGCACTGGCGGCGAGCGCGAGCTTGGCGATCGTCTGGTCGTCCGGCGCTTCGCTGATCGCGACGGCGTCGTACTGCCCCATGGTGAGGTAGTAGCTGACCAGTTTCGCGCCAACGGCCTCGCCGGCAGTCTTCGTCTCCTCGAGGCGCTGCGACAGCTCCTTGAACGTCTCGACGCCCTGCTTCGTGTAATGGATGAGCGTGATGTAGGTCGGCATCGCGACCTCCTCGTTCGGCACCCTCGCGCGGAGTATGCGCCCGTGAGCAGAGGCCGACAAGCGACTCTTCGGGGTCCGCCGCGTGTCAAGTGCCTCGACGTTCCCACACGCGACTCACATCGGCGTCCAGGCATGCTGCCCGCCTTCCGTGAGCGAGGAGCGGGGGGCAGACTGGGCGTGATGCGCGCGACAGGGCGAGGCCGGTGGCCTGAGTCCGGATTTGCTCACCTGCTCTTGCTGGTGGTCGTCCTCGTCGTCGCGGCCGTCGCGATCGTCGCGTGGTACGACTCGGCGCAGACGCCGACATCCGAGCGGGCGGGGTCTCGTTCATCGAAGCCGGTGGCGGGTCCCACGATGCCGCCCACTGACAGCGAGACAGTGGCGCGAAAGGTCGGACCGGCGATCGTCGACCTCGAAGTGTCTCTCGCCGATGGTGGACACGCTTCAGCGACTGGCATGGTGTTGACGCCTGCGGGCGAGGTGGTCACGAACAATCACTCGATCGCAGGGGCGACTGCGATCACCGCGCGAATCGCCGGCGCCGGTCCCGCGTACGCAGCGACGGTCCTGGGTTACGACGTGACCGACGACGTGGCGGTGCTGGGGCTGGCGGGTGCATCGGGGCTGACGACCATCGAACCCGCCGACTCTTCCGCGCTCGCGGGCGGCGATCCCGTGGTCGTGATCGGGAACACCGCTGGTGTCGACGGCGCGCCGACTCCGCCCACTGCGGTGGTGACGGCGCTGGGGCGACAGGTCGTTGCCGGCGCCGAGACGCTCCGCGGGATGGTCGAGATCGATGTCGCAACCAGGGCAAGCGACTCCGGCGGAGCAATTGCCGATACCGATGGGAAGGTCGTGGCGATGACAACCGCGGCTCCCGGTGGCGGCCGCTTTCACGAACAAACGAGCGACAACGTGACGTTTGCGATACCGATCGAGGACGTGTTCGCGGTTGTGGACCGGGTCGATGCCGGCCAGAGCACCAACACGGTGCATGTCGGTCCGAGAGCTTCGTTGGGCGTCGCGGTTCGGCCCACCTCGCCCGATGGCGACGCCGGCGCGTATGTCGTCAGTGTTCAGGGCGACGGGCCCGCAGCACGAGCGGGGATGGTGGCGGACACGATCGTCGTGTCGATCGACGAGACGACGATCTCGACGACGGCTGCTCTCGATACGACGTTGGATCACTACCGTCCCGGCGACGTCGTCCGGGTGGGCTGGGTGGGGCGTGACGGCTCGTACCGGTCGACGGATGTACAGCTCGGGTCGGGACCGCCGGGTTGAGCGCTGCCGATCCGGAGTTGCTCGAAGTTGAGCCGCCTGGTTGTCGACGTCAGCGGTGAAGAACCCGCAGGTCGGCAGCGGAGCGCGCAGCTGCGATGCGTGGCTCACTCATTGGCGTTCCCGTCGATGTCGAGCGATCCGCGTCCGAACTTCTCCGCCAGGAAGCGGCCGTTCGCGACGAGCTTGTCGCTGTCGGCGCAGTTGACGTTCTCCACGATCTCGTCGATCTGTTTGGCCAGTATGTCGAGTTGCTCTACGAGGAGAGCCAGCGGTGTCTTGCCGTCGACGACGATGTGATGGTCGGCGTAGTGCCGGGGGAGGTCGAGGTAGGCCTGGAGCGCGGTCGGAAGGTAATCGGTCGCGCACTGCACGAGCACGTACTGTCCCGGCGAGCCGGCTCCCAGCGCGCCGGCTCGAGGCAGGATTTCGATGATCGTCGCCGAGATAGTCCTGACCTTGAGTCCGATCTGGGTCGGCACGCGCGGCAGCGCACGGCGTTGCATCTGTTCGAGGCTTCGTTGCACGTCGTAAGGATCGAGTCCGGCGACAATGTTCAAGCGCGGGCGCGCGGGCGCGACGAACGCGCCCATCGCGTACAGCGCCGGCACGAGAGCAAGACCGACGGGCGGGGCGACCACGCCGGCGAGCGCGAGCGCGGGACCCGCGATTGCCATGGTGCAGCCCGTGATGTGCTTGGTCGACGTCACATAACGTGCGAAGCGTCCGCGCGTCACTGGCAGCTGCGAATCTCCTTGGACACCGCTATGGATCGGGCTGCGATCGACAGCGAGGCGGGCCGACCGGGTCGATCGCGAGGCAGGATGTACGCGGCGCTGACCGTCGCACTCCCGACCCAAAGCGCGCGGGCGGTTGTAGAAACCGCGAACGCGTCGTATCGGGCAGCGCCGAGCGCCCGCGTCATCTCTGATCGTCCGGAATCTGCAACTCTTCGGACTGGTGAGGGTCACCCGTGCCGCGCGTGTCGGAGTCCCTCGCGCGCGCCAAGTACTTCTGTGACTTCTGTATCTCAGCGCTCAATGTGTCGATGGTCGTCTGCATCGACCTCAACGCCTGCACCTTGAACACGTCGATCGCGTCCATCGCCTGATGGATGTTCGTGAACGCTGCCTCGAGCTTGTCGACACCAATCGTCGAAGACACGGCCTGCTCGCTGATCTCGACGCTCTGGCTTGCGAGCAGCTTCGCCGTCGACTCAATCATGTTCGATGTCGTGGTGTTGAGCGCGGTGATCTGGTTGAGCACGAGCCGCTGATTCGCCAGCGCCTGGGCGACGATCACCGCCGTGCGCAGCGCGGAGATCGTTGTGGTTGTCGCGCGGTCAACGCCCTTGATCAGCTCGATGTTGTTCTTCCGTATGAGATCGATCGCCAGGTAGCCCTGGATCGATACTGCAAGCTGCGTCAGGAGATCCTGGCGCTTCTGTCGCACGTAGAACAGCACGTCGTCCTTGAGCGCCTTGGCGCGTTCGGGATCGGATGCCTCGATGTCGGCGATCCTCGCCGTCAGGGATGAGTCGAGGTGCTGAGCGACGTAGACGTACTGTGTCAGCCGTTGCATCGTCTCCCAGAGATGCACCTTCTCCTGCTCGAGAGCAGCGTTGTCCTTGCGGAGCTCGTCCTGACCTCGGTAGAGGGCATTCAAGATCGCATTGATGTGGGTCTGCGCGCTCTCGTAGCGGTGGAAGTAGTCGCGCAGCTGGTCACCGAATGGGATGATCCCAAGGAGCTTGCGTACGCCCGAGGCCCGTGCGGGGTCGAGACCGTCGATGGTCTTCCGCAGGTCGAGCAGCGTCTTCGAGACGTCGGAGCCCGCGTCGAATCCCCTGCTCGACGCACGCACTGGCGTCTCGAGCATTCGGTTGCTGACGGCGGCCGCGGCGCGGACGTCCGCATCTCCCATCGTGCGGATGGTCTCAGCCTTCTTCGCGAACTCGGGCGAGTGAACGTCGAGCGTGACGATGCTTCCGACGTAGTCCTGCGCCATCTTCTCCAAGCCGGGAACCGCGGCCTCGTCGAGCGGCACCATGGCCGATGCCGAGGCCGGCGCGACGGCCGCGACCGGCTGCGGCGGCTGGAGGGTCAGGTCGGTGCTCGGCGCGGGAGGCTCGAGCGTCGTGCCCGCCTCCGGTCCGTTCTCAGTGGGCTGGTTCGTGGTCATTGGCTCCCCGATCATGAGGGTTCCGTGGTGGGCGCGGGAAGGTTGAGAAACTCATTCGACTGACGCCGTCGGCCCCGGGAGAGGACCGAGCGCCACGTGCAGCGCGGCGTCGATCCGGGTCATGAGCGCCCGGAGGATGTCGTCGGTCGGTGACGCGATTGCGTCGGGCACTTGGGGCTGCACGGTGAGTTTGTCCTGCTTGACGAAGGAATCGAAGGCCTTGGGCTTGGACGTGATGCGGAACCCATGCTCGACCGCGAGCTGTTGGAGGGTCGGATCGTCGGTGAGCAGGCGCCCGACGGTGTCGCCGGCGGAGCTGAGCGGAACGAGCGTGTACTTCGACAACACGTCGGGACTGGGATACATCAACACCATGTTCGGGCGGATGCTGCCGTCGCGAGCGGCAGCACGCGCCACGAACTGCGCCTCGGGGATCATCACCATCGCGGTTGGGCCCGCTCTCTTGGAGAGATAGTCGTGGAACAACACTTCCGTCGACTGGTCTCCATGGTTCTGCTCGAGGAAGAGCGGACTCACCTGGTTCACCACCTCGTCGACGCTTGCGGCACTGCCGAGCACGCGGTCCTGGTTCGCCACGTAGCTGGCGATCGACGCGTATGCCTCTGCCGAGCTCTCCGTCGTGACGTCGGTCGACGTTATGCGCACGACGTTCGTCGCGGAGTAAGGGGTGTCTCCCGCCAGCTGGTTCCAGCGCACGTGGCGCGCGACGAGATCGAGGAAGCCCTTCATGTCGAGCGTCCACCAGCCGCCGTGGTCGTGCGCGACGCCGGCTTGCTCGAGGAGCTGCGCGATGTCGGTGAATGTGGCCACGGCCATCGGCGTAAAGAACGGCACGGAGCTCGTCTTCGCGGAGCGCGCGGAGAGGATCTGCTGAACATCCGGTGTGCCAGCGCCGAATGCGAAGTCGGACTTCGATCGGTGGACGGTCGTCGCGATCTGCGCTTTGACGACGGTGGTGAGCTTCAGTTCGAGCCCTCGTGTGGCGAACGCCGCCTTCACTCGCGGATCGCCGAAGAATTCCTTGTCCTCCGAGCCGATGACGCCGCGGACGACTTGTAGAGGCTTCTTCGGAGATCCCTGGGTCCATACGATGATCGTGCTGACGACCGCCACCGCCAGTAGCGCGGCCACCACAATGCTGATCGCTTTTCGCACTCCGTCGCCCCAATGAGTGAGCTGTGCGGACGCAAATGCTAGGTGACCTCCGAAGCGTCTTGCTTTCGGCTGCCGGTCGGGCATCGCGAGTCATCGGAGGGCCTGTTCGATGGCCCCGGCGGGAGCATTGCTCCCAGCGTTCTCCGGGCGCCATCCTCGCCGCGGCGTCGCGATCCCGACTCACGCGCGTCGAGCCTCATCCGTGCTCAGGAGCCGGGCGGCAACCAGTGTTGGCGACCATTCGACGACGGCTACCTCATCCAGGCAGATCCGCCTGGACCGGACGGAGCTGCGCCTGAGTTAGCGAGCTGGCTCGTGAACGAGGCGAACGAGTTCTTCTCACGTTTGCACGGAGATGCGAGCGTCGTCGCCCTGAGGATCATTTCCGTGTGATTCAAACCAGCCGACGCCGTCGCTCCATTGTGGCGACACTTCGGCCTGATTCACCCACCCTTGCTCACGAGCACCCCAGATCCAGATTCGAGTCCTGAAGTCGTTGTCGCACTACTCATTTTGCGCGACATACCCCGACGCGAAATTCCCACCAGTCATCCGAGTAGTCGAGGAGGGCGGCGCAGCGCTGTTGCAGATTTTCGCCCGGCGAAAAGAACCAGGCCGCGACACCCGCTGAGACGGCCATGGAACCATCTCCGAGAGATTGAGCGGCGAGATGGTACGAACCGTTTCCCTTGTTTGCCGAAGCCTCACCGTTCGAGGACGGCGGAGCCCAGTCGGCATCGTACGGCGGAACCTTGATGGCCTGAATCGAGCCGAGCGTGATGCTCGATTCGAACTTCTCCAGCTTCGGGGCCTTGACCTTGCGCTTGCTACGTTGCTCGCAGAGTGCCCGCGTCGCCTCGATGTTCTTGGTGAGCGCCGCATCGTCTCGCGAGATGTGACCGAATACGAGCTTTCGCATCGGCTCGGCCAGACGCGAAGCCTCGGTGCGAGCGAGCTTTGTTGCCTTCGCGTGAGCTGAGGCGTGACGTTGCAGGGCAGCTCGGGACTTCTGGACAGCTACGGCAGGAGGCGCACCGCCCATGGCTCGTTCGAGTTGGACAACCTGTTCAGAACCGCGTGCAATCACCGTCATGGCTCATCGTCCCTTCGTAATACAGATCGTTCTCTGACCTGTCCGCCACGGGCCGGGCGTCTTCCGCAGGGCGGCACGGAGACGCCCGGCGCAGGCCTTCCTGTCCCGGTTCAGCTCACCCGTCGAATGCGAAACTGTTCAACAACCGTGCCGACCTTGACGTTGCCACCTCGTGAGGACAATCACCTGGTTGGCGGCCTTGAGCCTCCCCCCGTTGTCGACGGCGAGGCGGGTATCGCTCGGATCGATTTTGTCCGTCCCCGATATCGTCCCCACCTCGCTGTTGCGGCACGCGTCGGCAAGTCCGTGGGACAACTCGATGGCGGCGTCCGCACCGGGGGCCAAGGCGGCTAAGGGCTCTCGTTGCCAGGCGATGAGCGCACCTTCCACGAGCCAGACAGGTCGGTTCGACGGCGTAGGCGTCTACTCGCGTCGATCACTGAGAGTGTGCGGTCCAGCACCGAGCGCGCTCAAGCAAACCTTTTGCTGCGGTTCGGTCCGAGCCGGTCGCGACGTCCCTTTCCTCGAGGACGTCTACCTCCTGTACCGAAGGGGATCAATCGCAGAACCCATGGCCGTCGGTGCGCCCCGCCCGAGCCCTTGTATCGAAGGACGTCGCCGTGAGCCTTTCGAGCTGGAATCTGTCGCGGCCGCGGGTGGCTCACCGCTCCGCGTTCCCTGGCGGCGTGAGCCCAGAGCGCCCGCGGCCCGACAGTTGACGCGCAGCGCTAGTACGCCACCAACAGAGACTCACCAGTTGGGGAAGAACAAACGCACGAGACTGCTGGGCCCCGTTGATGACCGAGCCTCATCTCACGTCGGCGCGAGCCAGCGGCGGGCGAGCAAGCCCACGCCGGCCACGATGACCGCGATCGTGGCCCACGCAATCCAGGGTTCCCAGCGCGCCAGTCCCGCTCCGAGCACCGCGCCGAGCAGGATCGCCGCGACCACGCCCACCCGTCGGAGGAGCGCGGTGCGGTCGCCGTGCTCGCCGGTGAGCCCCACCACCACCCCGAAGGTCGCGAGCGTGGCGGCCGCGATCGGGATCTCGGGTACGTGCACGAATCGGATGGCGGCGGTCTGGAACCCCATCGCCATCGCCAACAGCGCGATGACGACGTACTTCGACGAACTCGTCTCGATCCCCTGCCACGCCGCGACCGCCGCACCCGCGGCGATCAGCGCGGCCTCGACCAGCAGCACGCGTTCGACGACCTGGTGGCGACCGCCCGCACGACGGGTGAGCCACTCGGCCACGATCGCACCGACGATGAACCCGGCGACGGCGACGAGCCCGGGCCAGGGCGAGCCCGGGGAGTCGACCAGGTTCGCGCCGGCGAGGATCAGCGACGCGGTGATGTAGGCGGTGAACACGCCGAGGTGCAGCAGGCAGGCGGCGTCCATGGCCCCCGTCGCCAGCACCAGGAGCAGCACGACGCGGCTCGAGGCGCGGTCGTCGGGCGAGGGCGCGGGTGGGGCGGACACGCCCGGTCAGTCTGACGGGCGCCGGCGCGATCCAGGCGGATGCGTTGCCGGCGTACGTGCCGCGCAGCTCCGCACGCAACGCGGTCTTTGGCGAGGTGGTTCAGGCGTCGGCCGCGCTCGACGCTCCGGGCGCGATCGGCACGGTCATCGAGCCGATCACGTCGTCCAATTTCGTGCCGTCGCCCTCGTTGCCGACGTCGATCCGGGCCGAGCTCCCGGTTCGGGACACCCGCACGCTGATGGAGCGCGTCGGTCCGGCGACGGCAACGGCGGACTCGACGAGCGACGCGAACTCCTGTCGGAACAGTTCCGGATCGGCGAGCACGCGCAGGCGCGCCATCTCGATGTCGACGATCCGGCCGGCGAGGAGCGGCTCGATCCCGTCGAGCGCAGCCCGGAGCTCCTCCAGGAGATCGACCGACGTCAGCGACATCTCATCGCCGAACGCGAGGGGCTGCTCCGAGCGCGACCGTCAGGCGGCAGCGGTGGGGTGCGGCGCGTGTTGCGCCAGCCACTGTGACGCCGACTGCTGCCCGTTGGTGAACAGGGTCGCGCGTTGCTCGGGCGTGATCCCGAAGTCGGTGGCGGTGATGCCGGTCGAATCGATGAAGATCGTCCGCGCCACCTTGTCGGGCGTGAGGTAGTAGCGGTCGGCGTTGTTGAGCAGGGTCTGGAGACAATCGATCGCTTCGTGGATCGTGTCGTCACTGGCACCGCGGGCGGGGACCGTCGTGTCACGCGCCGACAGTTTGATACCGATCGTCGGCCAGCGCTGGGGTTCCCCGTCAGTGCGGTCGAACACCTCGACCGGGAAATTCGACAGCAGTCCCCCGTCGACCCAGATCACCGACCCCTTGGTGTAGGTCACACCGTCGTAGGTGGCCGCGGGCGCGTGCAACTTCACCGGTTCGAAGAAGAACGGGATCGACATCGACGCCCGGACCGCGTCGACGATGCGTTGCCGGCCAGGGTCGAGTCCGTAGTTGCCGTAGTCCCACGGGAGGCGTACGACCTTGCGGCGGGTGATGTCGGCGGTGTGCACGATGAGCGAGTAGCGGAACGCTTCGGGCAGCGAGCTCCCGGGGTCGTCCATCCGCAGCTGCTCGAAGGTGGTGATCCCGATCTCCTCGAGGATCCCGCCGAGCCACTCGACGAGATAATCCCCCGAATGGATCCCCATGTGCAGCAAGAGCTCGGCGATGTCCCCGACCGGACCGAGGGCGCGTTGGACCCACCCCTCGGCCTGGAACCTCGGGTAGTCCACCGAGTTGACGTACCCCTCGAGCAGCGAGAGCGGCTTGCCGGCCGCCTGCAACGCGGCGACGAGCGCGGCGGTGATGGCGCCCGCGCTCGTCCCGGCGGCACGCGGGAATTCGTAGCCCTGCTCGTGCAAGGTCAGGACCGCACCGACGAGGCCGATGCCCTTCACCCCGCCACCCTCGAGGACCAGGTCGGCCTTCTTGCCCGCCGGGACGCTCACGCGCCGCGGGGTGGGGTCGAAGACCTCTGTCTCCGTGCTCGACGTCACCATCGTTACCTCAGCACCGCCCCCGCCTGCACCCGGCGGCTGCACCGGGGTCGACTCCATGTTGGCGACAGCTCGATCTCGCGTGGTGGACCGGCCAGGTAGGGGCGCTCGTCAGGCATCGAATCAACCGATCACGAACTGCAGGCCGACCAGACCCGCACCCTGCTGGAACTCGTGCACCGCCTGGTCGGTCGCGGGGCCGAAGTCGCCGTCCACGAGTCCGAGGTTCGGGGTTCGACGCCACGCCCGCTGCAACCGGCGAACGACGTCACCGGTCGCGCCGAGCGCGACCGTCGGTTGCCCGGGATTCGCCATGTGACTCCTTCATTTCTCCGGATGTGCTGTGCCCGTCACGCTGCGGCTGACGCGCGCAGCGATGTTCCGCGCCTCCCGCAGGCCCGGGAGCGGACCCGTCGGTCGGTAGGGCTCGACTTGCGCTCGGCTCTGCCCCCGCAGCTCGAGGCGCGCGTCGCCGCTCAATTCTCTGGGTACTCACGTACGGTGACAGAGTGACCGCGGAGAGTCAAGGGCCGGGAGGCAGAAATCAGATCTCTGACGCCACCACCACGAGAAGTGACGGGACGAGCCGGCGGTACGGAGCCTCGCCGTGCCGCTCGAACCCTCGCGCCAAGGTCGTCGAAGGGGAGTGACGTCGGGTCAGTCGAACCCGGCGGCGCGTCGAGACGCGACGACCACCGGATTGTCGGCGGGCGCGTACGCGATCTCCCAGAAGTTGCCTTCGGGATCGGAGAAGTACGCGTCTCGACCTTCGAAGAACTCCGCCTCGGTGGGCGGTTTGGTGACGACCGCGCCGGCGGCACGTACGCGATCCGCGAGCCGGTCGACCTCTTCCGGCGTGTTCACTGAGATGATCACGCTGAAGCGGATGCCACCCTGGCCGACTTCGGGACGCGCCCGACTGTCCGCGGCCAGCTTGTCCAGCGGGAAGAGTGTGAGGACGACGCCTTGCAACTCGAAGGCGACGAAGTCGTCGGAATCGAACGCGATCGGCCATCCCAGGGCTTGATAGAAGTCTCGCTCACGCTGGAAGTCCTGCACTCCGAGCGTGATCAGGTTGGCGAGGGGCGCAGCAGTGTCCATAGCGACTCTCCGTTCCGGCGTGGGAGCGCGCGCGTCTGGTACCCATGCGCCTCATCGCCGACACGATCGACGCCCCTTCGAGCGCCGCGTCTACGGGGTCGAGCCGTCGAGGTACTGCTGGACGCTCTGGTCGCCGAGGGCCTGCTCGCCGAGCGGTGTCGCCTTGGCCGATGAGCTTCCGGTGCCGAGCCCGCTCTGCTTCTGATCCACCAGCCCGACGGCCTCGAGGGCCTGGGTCGCCTTCTGGATCGGTGGGAGCAGCGGCTTCAGCCCCGGGCTGCGGGGATACGACGCCATCAACCACTGGGCGATCTGCACCGCGTTGAGTCCACCGGAGCTGCGCGGCCCGTCCGGGCCGAACGCGGGCATGATCTCCACGGCCAACTCCGGCGCCGGCAATGCGCTCAGCCGCTGCAGTTCCGCGGCCGCGGCGGCATCCTGGGCGGCTTTGTCCTCACCCTTGCGGAACAGCGGTGACATGGAGCGACGGTATCAGTCTCCGTGCGACGCGATGCGTCCCGACGCGACGAGACCCCGGCGGGGGGACACCGAGGTCTGTCAAGGAGTTGTACGTCACGGGCTCGAAGTTGGATGGCGCGCGGAGGAAGATTTCAGCAGTCGGTGGGCGAGCACGACGGCTGACCACTCCCCGGATGTCTGGCGCTCGAGCTCCACGAGCGGACGGAGGAACCCGGCGACGAGCGAACACTGTGAGCGCGAGATGCCACTCACGGCGAGCCAACCGCCCGGCGCCACGCGCCGGACCAGCTCGGGCGCGAGCTCGACCAGTGCCGCCCGGCCGACGTTCGCCACCACGACGTCGAACGCGTCCTCGATCTCCGCCAGCGGAGCACGCGTCGCCTCGACCTGCCGCTGCATGCCGTTGAGGGCGGCGTTGCGTCGGGTCGCGTCGATGGCGTCGGGCTTGAGGTCGGTGGCCACGACGCACGACGCCCCGAGTCGCAGCGCGCACAATCCGAGCACGCCGCTGCCGCACCCGACGTCCAGGACACGCTCGCCACCGTTGATCCGCGCCACCAGCTGTTCGAGCACCAGCCGCGTCGAGGGATGCTCGCCACTTCCGAAGCCCCCGACGCCGACCTCGACCAACCTCGACACGTCCCCGCGATCGTGCTCGGACCACGCAAGGCACACGCTGAGCCGATCCCCGAACGTGAGCGGGCGGGTGTCGCGCGTCCACGCCTCGAGGCGGACCCCGGCATCGGGTCGGGTCACCGCCACCATCCCCTCGGCGCGCAGCGTCGAGGCGAGAGAACGAGCCTCCCACTCGTCATCCACGGCGACGAGTACCAACCGTCGGACATCGCTGGGGGCCACGACCTGCACCGCTCCCACCCCGTGCTCGCCGACCCGGGCACGCACACCCGCGATTTCGTCCTCGGTGGTCGCGATCACCACGATCACCGCGCCAGGCTTTCACAGCCAGGCCATGGCGGCCGCGCTCGACCAGCAACTCGGTCTGATCGTCATGCGGGGTTGCCGGCTGTCGTATCGGGTATGGCCGTCGAGGGCCGCGATCCCGTCTCGGCGTCAGCGGGTCGCCAGCTCCTCGGGTACGACTTCGACGGTCCGGATGCGGCCACCGCGGACGAGCCGCACTTCGAGGCCGGTTCCGATACGCGCCTCGGTCATGAGGCGTTGGAGGTCTCCGGCTTCGCGTACGGGGATGCCGTCGATCTCGACGATCACGTCCTCGATGGTGATGCCGGCGCGGTCCGCGGCGCTCCCCGGTGTCACCGAGGTGACTTCGAAGCCGTGCGTGTGCCCAACCAACGGAACCGAGCGCGGCGGTAGCGGTCGCGAACCGCCGGCGAGGCCGAGGAACGCGCGCCGTACGCGGCCCTGTGACACCAGCTGCGCCACGATGGTCTGGGTGAACGCGTTGATCGGCACGGCCAGCCCGAGCCCCTGACCGAAGCCGGGACCGGCGACGGCCGTGTTGATGCCGACGACCTGCGAGTGCGAGTCGGCGAGCGCGCCGCCGGAGTTGCCGGGATGCAGCGCGGCGTCCGTCTGGATCACGTTGTCGATGATGCGCGTGTGCGTTCCTTCCCGCGCCGGCAACGAGCGGCCGAGGCCGCTCACGATGCCGGCGGTGACGGAGCCCGAAAATCCGAGCGGACTCCCGACCGCGACGACGAGCTGTCCGACTTCGAGCTCATCCGCGTCGCCCAGGACAGCAGGCTCGAGGGGCGCGTCACCCAGGAGATCGCTGCGTACGACCGCGAGGTCCGACAACGCGTCCCGGCCGACCACCTCGAAGGAGCTGACCCGGCCGTCGGCGAACGACGCCGTGCCCCGGCTGCCGGCGGCGACGACGTGCGCCGCCGTGACCATGAGCCCGTCGCCGGAGATGACGACGGCCGAGCCGGACCCGCCCGAGCCGGTCGCACCGCCGTGGCGGGTCACGGCGAGGCTCGCGACCGAGCGCAGGAGCCGCTGCGCGACCCCCGTCACGACACGGGAGTATTCGTCGAGTGCAGACGTCAGGGTCATGTGGACCTCACGGCAACCTTGCTCAAGCGTGTAACGCTGTAACAGTGTAATCAATGGCCACCACACAACGGCAGCCCTGGAGGGTTGACTCTCCCTCGGGGGGAGGGTGGACGCTCGTGGTCAGTCCCCGCACCCGGCGGGGTTCGTCGAGGAGTGAGCACATGTCCACCATCATTCGAGAGGCCGTCATCGACGCGGACGCGACACGGGTCTGGGATGCGCTCCGAGACTTCGGCGCCCTGCAGGAGAAGCTCGCGCCGGGATTCATCACCGGCTGCCGACTCGAGACGTCCGACACCCGGGTGGTCACCTTCTTCAACGGGGCGGAAGCCCGCGAACGCCTCGTCGGCATCGACGAGGACGCCCGGCGCCTCGCCTACTCCGTGATCGAGAGCGGGTTCGACGCCACGCACCACAACGCCGCCGCACAGGTCATCGACGACGGCACGGGACGGAGCCGCTTCACCTGGACGGTCGACGTCCTTCCCGATGAGCTCGCCACGCCGATCGGGCAGATGATGGAGGCGGGCCTGGACGCCATCACCGAGCATCTCGGAACTGGTGGGTGAGGCCGCTCCGTCAAGGCACGTCGACGCTCGACGATGGCTCGTGGGCGAGCTCGGCCATCCGCGCCAGCCCCTGCTCGACGTGGTCACCCAGGCGGGCGGCCGCCGCCTGCACCGCGGGATCGTCGCGTTGCGACGCTTCGATGCGCGCGGGGTTCAGCGCGCAGCCGTTGGCCCAGGCGGCAATGTCTGGTTCCGCGCCGTAGGTGCGCGCGGCGATGGTGCCACGAACCTGCATGCGCGCCCAGTTGACCGGGTTGTCGGGGAGGGTGTTGGGCGGACACAACCGGTTGCGTTCTCGGTCGTCGTCGCGGGTGGCCTCCACGTAGCCGGCCAGCGCGGCGCAGAAGCAGGGGAAGCCGACCCGGATCGTCTGGAGTCGAATCGTGTCCGGCTCCCAGACGGGAACCAGCGGCGGGTACTGCAGTCCGGAGGCGGCGCAGTGCACGATGAGCGAGTCTGGTGGCAGTGGGACCCGCCCGTCGTCGAGGACGATCTCGCGGCGAGTGATGTGCTTGACGTGTCCCAGACGGACGACGTGCTCGATGGTGCGGAGCAGGTCGAGCTCCCATGCGCCGAGGGTGGGGGTCTTGGCCATCGTGGGAATGACGTCCCGGTCGATCCGGAGCATCACGCCGGCCGCTTCGAGGCGCAGGAAGAGATCGTCGAGCGACTCGGCGTCGGCGGCCGCCGCCATGGTGTCCGCAGCCAGCCCGAGCGCCACCGCCGGATCGGGCTGGACGACGGCGCGATTGAGCATCCAGGGGTCACGCGGGCGGACCCAGACGATGCGGTCCGGCTCGACGCCGTTCGCCAACAACCACACGATCCCATCGGTGGCCGTCTTGCCGGCACCGACGATGACGTACCTGCTCGGCGCGGCGTCCAACCGGGCGAGCTCGTTGATCGCGACGACGCGGACGTCGTCGGCAACACCGAACGGCGGGAGTGTCGTCGCGGGGATCGTCGGCGAGAGGTAGGTGGCATCGACGACGCGGCCGCGCACGTCGACCTTCACGGTCTCGCCCGACACCCGGGAGGTCACGAGATGGGAGGAACCGTCCGTGTGATACTCGCTCCCTCCGAGGAAGGTGACGCGGCCCGAGCCGATGAAGCGGCGATGCAGGACGTCGTCGTAGTAGGCCTGGATCTCCGACTGGCGGGCCCGTTCCTGGAGCCCCACCTCGGGGCCGCGCTGCTGCACCGTGCCGCTCCCGAGCACGGTCGACGCGACGCCGTAGAACAACGACGCCTGATGGAGCTGGACGAAGGGATACGCGTCCTGCCAGTGCCCGCTGGCCGTATGGCGACGGTCGACGAGCGTGACGTGCACATCTGCGTGATCGATCAGGGCGTCCGTGAAGGCCATGCCCATCGCGCCCGCGCCCACCACGAGGTAGTCGGTCTCCGACGATCGCACCGCCATGGCGCTCGGCCTCCGGTCGCATCGAGGACGGACGGGTAGTGGATGTTACGAGGCGCCGACAGTGTCGGGCCGCCGTGCGGTGTGGCGGGAACGACGAAGGGCCTGAGACCGCAGAGCCATTGCCTGACCTTGGGGCTAGCACGCGCTCACTCTTCGGTGAGGCGAAACGCTCGTACCTGCCATCGTCACCGCGAGTTCGTTGACGCGACGCTGGCTCGATGGCGCACTCCTCGGCACCCGACCGACACCACGAGCCCGACTCGACTCACCGTCCCGGCACTCGACTCCCGGCGACGGTCTCGGCCGTGCGCGATGCCGACCGCGGTACCCGCCTCGGTGTCGGCACACGAGTCTTGACCGCCGTGGTGGCGGCGCCGCTGCGGATCGTCCGGCGGCTGGGTCAGATCTCACGTGCGGCGGTCCACCTGGTCGCGCGCGGCGCAGCGTGGATCGCTCGAACGGCTGCGACACTCGTCCGACCAGCAGGGATGGTGCTCTCGCGCGTCGTGCACTGCATCGCGCTCATCGTCATGTGGTGCGCGCGGTCCCTGCGTACCCTCTTGGGGCCGACGGCCACGTTCATTGCCCGACTGCTGCGCGGGTCCGCCAGGGTGCTCGCCAAGGGTGTGGCTGCGTGCGGTCGAGGTGCTCGGTCGATGGCCGCGCCGGTCGCACGGGTCGGGCGGTGGATCGGCGCGGGCATCGGCGCTCGTGCGGTGCGCGTGCTGTACGCCACCAACGTGGCGATCGCGCGGGCCCGCGCGCAGCACGCACTCGGCATCGACGACGCAACCGGTGTCGAGGACCCACCCGCGATGCATGCTGGCGAGTGCAGTGTGTCCTGCACGATCGAGGTCTTCCAGAACCCCTACCTGCCGAGGGGCGGGACAACCGTCGATGTCATCGTCGCAGTGAGTGCAGGCGGGCCCGGGGTCGCGGCACGCGACGTCGCACCCGAACGGGCCGAAGTCATCCTGGTCGACTGCTCGGGGTCGATGGGGAAGCCCTGGCGGAAGATCCGCAGCGTTCGGATGGCCACCGCGGCGGCGATCGACGCGCTGCCCGACGGCACCTGGTTCGCGATCGTGCGCGCCAACCACGACGCCGAGGTCGTGTACCCGCTTCATGGCGGTCTCGCACGCAAGACACCCGAGACGATGACCGCAGTGCACCGGGCGCTTCGCCTCCTCTGGCCCGAGGGCGGAACCGCCATGGGCCGCTGGCTGGACGCGGCGCGCGAGCTGTTCGCGCTCCGGCCCGGCGCGATCGCGCACGCGATCCTGCTGACCGACGGCCACGACGAAGGCGAGACCCCCGACGATCTGGCGATGGCGATCGAGCGCGGCGTCGGCAGCTTCCAGTGCGACTGCCGCGGCGTCGGCGACGACTGGGACGTCGAAGAGCTGCGCCGCATCTCGTCGGCCCTGCTGGGCACGGTCGACCTCGTGCGCGAACCCGAGCAGCTGGCGGCCGAGTTCACGGCGATGACGGAGCTCGCCATGGGGAGATCGGTGAACGACGTGCGAACTCCGAGTCTGGACGCCCCAGGGAGCAGAGGTGGTGTCCCTCAAGCAGGTCGCGCCCGGCCTCGAAGATCTGACCGATCGCCGTACCGACGTCGACGACCTCGTCGGCGAGTACCCGACCGGCGCGTGGGGCGAGGAGACACGCGACTACCACCTCCGCATCCGTGTCCCCGCTCGCGAGATCGGCGAGCGCATGCTCGCCGGTCGCGCGGTGCTCATGGTCAACGGCGAGGCCGCGGCCGAGGGCAAGGTCCTCGCCGAATGGACCGATGACGAGGAGCTGAGCACCCGGCTGCACCCCGACGTCGCACACGCCACCGGCCAGGCAGACCTCGCGAGCGCGATCCACCACGGGCTCGAAGCGCTGCACGCCCGCGACACCGAGGGTGCCACTCATCACCTCGGACGCGCGGTCAGGCTCGCCGACGAGGCCGGCGACACCGTGCGCCTCGACCAACTCCGCACCATCGTGGACGTCGACGACGCCGTCACGGGCACCGTGCACTTGCGCGACGACGCCCGCCGGATCGACCTCATGACCCTCGACACCTCGTCGACGAAGACGGTGCGCCGCACCCAGCCCGACGTCTCTTGTGCCGATAGTCAACCGACGTAGCGCTCGAGCCAGCGGTTGAGGGGGCGGGCTTCATCCAGACACGCGACCACCCGGTCCTTGGCCTTCCTGGTGCCGAGCCAGGCCGCGACCGGCCAGGACTTGGACATGACGATGCCCTTCTGGTTGAGCAGCTCGATGCGAGGGTGGTCCTTCGGGTAGCCCTTGGGCGCCGACTTCAGGACCTCGTGGGCGCCGACGTCGTAGCCGTCCTTGCGCAACGTGGCCACGATCGACTCCAGCTCCGAGCCGGACTTCCCGTCGTCGACGGCGGCGCGGAAGCGTCGGAGCTGGTCGGGCTCGGGCCGGTACAGGCCGCTGCCGACGAAGAGCTCGTCGGCTGAGAACGAGATGTACCCGCCCGGCAGGTGGGCGGCGCAGGTGACCTTGTACGGCGTCTTGTCCTTGCTGAAGCGGACGTCGCGGTACGGGCGGAAGACGCGGCCGGGGCCGAAGTCGTCGGCCAGCTCGGCGAGGAGCTCCTCCATCGGCCGCTTGACCGACTGCTCATAGACCGACTTGTGCTGCTCCCAGTACGTCTTCGTGTTGTCGGCCTGCAGTCCCTCGTAGAACTCGACCGCCTCGACCGGCCACCCCTTGAACGTCATCGAGATCATGATGCCCCACCCGAGGCGGCGGTCCCAGAACGCCGTCGCGGCGCACAGATCCGCGGCAGGCGGCCGGCTGTTGTTGAATCAGGGGTATGCCACCGATCCGGCTCGGCGCCTTCCCGCCGCTCCGAGGGCCGACGCCCGCCCCCGAGACCGTGCTCACCTTCGTGCGGGCCGCGGCGGCCGCGGGTCTCGATCACGTCTGCACCGCCGACCACGTCAGCTTCTTCGTGGGCGCGGGCACGGACGGTCTCCTCAGCGCGACCGCGCTCGCGATGGCCGACGCCACGATCCCGATCTTCGTGGCCGTGTACCTGCTCCCGCTTCGCCATCCCACGCTCGTCGCCCGCCAGGTCGCCGACCTCGAGCTGCTCGCGCCCGGCCGGCTCGTCCTCGGGCTCGGCATCGGCGGGGAGGACCCGCACGAGTACACCGTCTGTGGTGTCGACCCGCGAACCCGCGGCCGTCGGATGGACGAGTGCCTGGAGGTGCTGCGCTCGCTGCTCACCGGCACGCCCGTCACGTTCCACGGCGAGTTCTTCGATCTCGATGACGCGCTCATCCTGCCGGCGCCGCGCGCGCCGGTGCCGTTGATCGTCGGTGGACGGTCCGATGCTGCGGTGCGGCGCGCCGCGCGCCTCGGTGACGGTTGGATCGGCGTGTGGAACTCGGCGCGGCGCTACGCCGAGGTGGTGGCGTCGATCGACGAGCAGGCCGCGGCCGCCGGGCGCGCCGACCACCCCCGCGCGCACGCCATGCAGGTCTGGTGCGGCATCTCGGATGATCGTGCCGAAGCCCGCACGCTCGTCGCGACGGCGATGGAGCGCTTCTACCAGATCCCGTTCGACCGCTTCGAGCGCTACTCGCCGTCCGGCACGCCGGCCGACATCGCGGAGTTCCTGGTCCCGTACGTCGAGGCCGGATGCACGACGTTCAATCTCATCCCGCAGTCACCCGACGTCGAGACCGCGGTCGCAGGTGCGGCCGAGGTCAGACGACTGCTGAGTGCGAGCGCATGACGCTCGCTCACGAGGCTGCCTGATGGACCGGCCACAGGTTCAACCTTCCGCGCGCCGACCTCGGAGGATCGAGTCGGTGGTGGCGTTCGGCTCCCGCCGGAGGTAGTAGCCACCGAAGAGGGCGAGGAAGTAGGCGTCGGCGTATGCCTTCACTTCTTCGTCCTCGGCCTGCTCCACCTCGCCGTACATGCCTCCCCGGAACCGTGAGAGCGCACTGAGGTGGTGCCGCTCGCTTTTTCCTGGCCGCGCGGCACCGTTGGACTCCTCGACGGTGCCGACTGCCCAGCCGACGCAGAGCCAGCGGTGCACCCACTCTCTCGCCTCGGCGCCTTCCGGCACACGACACGCACGACACAACTGCTCGCCGTACTCGAGCGCCCGGTCGGGAAGCCCACCCGTCTGCAGCTCCTCGGCCACACGGAGGGCCTGCGCTTCGATGTCGTCCACGACTCGGGATCCGCCGCCGGTCAACGACTTGAGGTCGATGTAGGGAAGACGGATCTCCTGACCGGTCCCGAGCGGCGTCGGTGCTTCGAGATCGTCGTATTTCCAGCGCCGGGAGAACATCACCCCAGCGTTGCACGGAACCGGTCTCTGCTTCTCGGCGAGGAATTGGTTCAAGCGGACGCGGGCACTTGGTCGAGGAACTCTGCAACGGGTGAATCGCCCGTGTTGATGGGAGGGTGACCCATCCCTGGAGGATTTGTACATGAATGTGTTTGTGCTCCGTACCTGGCTGCAGGCGAAGTTCGGTAAGGACGAGGAAGGCGCGTCGATGGTGGAATACATCCTCCTCGTCGCGCTCATCGCCCTTGCGGTCATCGCCGCGGTCGTGTTCCTCAAAGACCAGGTGAACAGCAAGTTCAACCAGGCCGGCAGCCAACTGAGCAGCTCCGGTTCCTGAGACACCGCATCAGCACGACTCTTCGGAGACCCCTGGGCGTGACGACGAGTCACCCCAGGGGTTCTCCGCGGTTGCCGGCGGGCAGTCCTCACCTCACGTCCGCCGGATCGGGCATCATGAGCGGGTGGACGGCCGGCAGCCGAAGGACGTCATCGACGAGCTGTTTCGTCGAGTGGTCGCGCGTGACGACGCCGTCATCGACGAGCTCGTCGCCGAAGATCTGGTGAACCACGCCGCAGGGGGTGAAGACGACCTACGGGGTCCGCAGGGCCGAGAGGGTTGGAAGCAGATCCTCGCGACGCTCATCAACGATCTCGGTGAGGAGATCACCGTCGATCACCACCACCTCATCGCGGAAGGTGACCTCGTCGTCGACCACATGACGATCCGAGGCCGCCACCGGGCGTCGACCATGGGATTGCTGGCGGGTACGCAAGCCACCGGTGCTCCGGTCACGTGGACCTACATCCACATCTGGCGGGTCGTCGACGGCATGGTCGTCGAGCACTGGGCGTGCCGGGACGATGTCGGACTCCTCCGACAAGTCGGGGCATGGCCACCGTCGGGCACGCGGTAGCCAGCGTTCCGTCTCTCTTGTCATTCCGCGTCGGTCGAACCCGGGGCCGGGACTACAAGAGGCTGCGCCCTTGCGTGCGTGGCATTACTCGGCGCGCCAGCGTCGGTAGAGCTCGGCGAGGTCCGCGGCTGCTTCGGGGGTGAGGTCGTCGGGCTGGATGGCGCCGGTCACGTCGATGGTGATCCTGATCTGCTCCAGGTAGGCCGCACAGTTGGGGCAGGCTCGGATGTGGGCTTCGAAGCGGCGCCGGTCACGCCGTGAGAGTGCGCCGTCGAGGTAGTCGGTGACGAGCTCGACGGCCTGTTGGCAGACGAGGTCTCTTCGTCGCAGCGCGAGCATCAGTCAGCTCCCCTCGAATGCCGCTTCGAGGATCTCGCGCAGGCGGTTGCGTCCGCGGTGCAGCAGGATCCGTTGATTGCCGCCGCTGATGTCGAGTACAGCACAGACCTCGTCGGTGGAGAGCCCTTCGATGTCGCGCAGCATGACGACTTGTCGTTGTCGCGGGGGGAGGTCGTCGAGACCGGCCTTGAGGATCGGTGACCAGGTGGCGGCGTCGAGACGGTCGTCGCTGTCGTCGATCCAGCGATCGACGGGGTCGGCCCATTCGCCGTTGGCATCGAAGCGGGACGCGTCGACGGCGTGGAGTGCCTCGATCGGGGCGTGGGACGGTTCGCGCGCACCGGTGGTGCGCGCCCGGTTGGCGAGGATCCGGAACAGCCAGGTCTTGAGCGATGAGCGGCCTTCGAAGCGGTCGATGCCACGGAACACGCCCATCCACGTGTCCTGGACGACCTCTTCGGCGAGGGCTTGGGTGGAGACCATCGAACGCGCCAAGCGCAACATGGGCTGTTGGTAACGCCCGACCAGCATCACGAACGCCTGCTCGTCTCCGTCGCGCAACCCGCCAAGCAACTCGACGTCGGTTCCCACGACGCGAAAGCTAGGACTGGCGAACGGGCCGTCGCCCGCGCGCAATGCCGTCGCTGTCGCCGCGAACCTCCGAGGCATGGGCATGGGCATGAGCATCAGGGAATCGGCCGTGCCGCGGTGACAGTGCTGTCAAGGGTGGCGACGTTCGTGCGGCGCCCGCCGGGTCGGGACGCCGCACGCACATCGTCGAGGCGTTAGAAGGCGACAATGCCTTCGCCGCCCTGGGCGCCAGGCACGCTGACCGAACCGATCGGAGAGAGGGTCCCGTCGGGTTGGATCTTGAACTCGTCGACGAGCCCGGCGCCGCCGGCCTGCACGTAGAGGTATCCACCGTCACGGCTGATCGACGCGTCGACGGTGCCGGCATCAGTTCCGGTGGTCCCGGTGAGCGCGAGGTGACCGAGGACGTCGGAGTGCAGCGTGCTCAGGGAGGGCCCTCCCGCGTTCGACGCGTAGTGGAGCGTGCCGAACCGGGTGGTGGTGATCCAACAGGTCGCCGGCTGGCCGGTCGCCGCGGAGTCGATGGGGGTGAGCGTCCCGTCGAACCGGACCGCGAAGCTCGCCACCGCGGAGGGTCCGGCTTCGGTGACGAGCAGGTGTCCGGCCTGGTCGAATCCGGCGGCGAAGGGCACCGCGCCGGGCTGGGTGTTCACCACCGGACTCGCGGACGGGCCGCCGAAGAACCCGATACCGAAGACGTCGATCGCGTTGGTGTTGGCCTTGGTCGTCACGATCAGGTGGCGGCCGTCAGGAGTGAACACGACCTGGCCCGGCGTGTTCGTGAACTCCGGAGTCGCGGCCGGGTTGAGTCCCAGGGACCGGTTCCACAGCGGGATCGGGACCAGACGACCGAACACGACGACAAAACCTTGAATCGCGCCGCCGTTGCGGGCGTTGAGCACATAGACGACGTTGCCGTAGACCGCCACGCTGACCGGAAACGTCCCGCCCGATCCGACGACCTGGCGGAGACTCAACTGATCACCGTGCACCGCGAAGACCGACACGGTGTTGCTCCCCGCGTTCACGGCGAACAACAGGCCATGTCCCGCATCGAAGGTCAGCGCGCCTTGCGACGCCAGGTGATCGACCACCGAACCGTCCAAGACGCCGCCGGCGCCGCCCGTGTTGTAGGTCTGCGCGGCCGTGAGCGTCCCGTTCGGCGAGCGGTCGTACGCGACGATCTGATTACCGGCCGGATTGTCCGTTTGGACGAACACGACACCATTCGGACCTTGGCCGCCGAACGGCCCATCCGCCACCGCAGTCCCCGCCAGACCGACAACCGCGACCATCGCCGCGACCAACACCACACCAAGCACGCGCACCAGTCTCATCCCAGGTTCTCCTTGGCTCCGAGTACCTCCCATGCTCAGTCCCGAAGGAGCTCGAAGCCGTTACGCGCGTGTCAACGCATCGCGTACCGGGTTGGCTCGGTTGTGCGTGAGCGCGCGGCCGTTCAGGCGCTGGTTGCGCCGGACGTCTGACGGACGATCGTGATCGTGGTCCACGCGCCGAGGTGCACGCGGTCGCCCTCGGCGAGGGGCACGGGCGTGTCCGGTGGGATCGGCGTGGGGTCGTCGTTGATCGTGGTGCCGTTCGCCGAACCACAGTCGACCACTGCATACGCGCCGTCGGGCAACCGGTCGAAGCGCAGGTGACGGCGCGACACGCCGGGGTCCTCGTAGGAACCGGCGAGGTCGATGTCGGGGATGATGCCGCGCGAGGGGCTCTGCCGTCCCACCGACACCGACTCGGCGTCGAGCGCACACGTGAGCGTGGTCGGGGCGTCGGGGAACTCCAGGTCGTCGGGAGACAGGAGCTCGAAGCGGGCCCGGTCGGCACGCACGACCGCGCACCAGACGGCGACCGACTCACCGGGTCGCTCGAAGTCGTAGCCGTCGACCTCGCAGTAGCGGTCGCCCGGCGTGCGGGGGGTGTCGCAGAGCGGGCACAGCTCGGCCGTCGCCTCGGCGACCCGGACCTCCGTGACCGACGAGATCTCCGCGTCGGCGTCGGCGGCCACCGGCGGGACGGCGATGGGCGTGCCGCACTGGTCGCAGTAGTCGGTCGTCACCGACGGATGGCCCTGCGGGCAGATGGTGTCCATCATCCGGAGGGATGGAGGCGGTTGGTCTTCACCGAGCCCGCCTCCAGCGCGAGGTCGTCGAGCGCGTCCACGTGCTGCTTGAGCCGCACCGTCCCGGTGGCGGCGTCCTCGATGTCGACGACGGCGGCGAGGCCCTGCAGCTTGTAGGTGTCGCCCGCCTCGTGGGCCATGCGGACGGCCTCGCCGAACTGCCGGGTGGCCGTCTCGACGTCGCCGGAGCGCCGCGCGAGGTAGGCGTCGTCGATCGCCTGCGCCATCTCCGCCTGGCCGGTGTAGTGCGCGAGCTCGTGGTTCACCCGGGTCGACTTCGCCTCGTCGTCGGTCCACACCGCCCGGACCCGAGCCTCGGAGACGACGGCGTCGTCGACGACCAGCTTGATCCGTCCGGCGAGCATCTCGTCGCCGATGTCGCGCGCGGGCACCTCGATCGACACGTGGTAGTCGCGACTCTCGTCGGACCATGCGCCGGTGGGATAGTCGCCCTCGAGATCGCTCACGTCGACCCGCCGTGCGGTCAGGTCCTCGAGCGTCGGGCTCACCTGTTGCACGAGGTCGACGCGCGCGCCCACCGGCGTCCAGACGCGCAGGGCGACGTTGCCGGTGCCACGCGCCATCGCCCGTTCCATGGTCGCGGTGAAGTCGGCGGCGAGGTCCTCCGGGGCACGGATCGCCTCGACCGTGCCGAGCAACGTCGACGCGATGGTGCGGAGCTCGCTGACGACCCAGTCGGCACCGACCCCGCGGCAGTCGCACTGGAAGCTGCCCTCGCACGCCGCCAGCGCCTCGGCGAGCTCCTCCGGCGACTCGTTCTGGTTCTCACCGTCGGTGAGGAGGATCGCATGGCTGATGCAGTCGGGGCGATCCGCGACCATGTAGCGCGCCAGGCTCAGCCACTGGCCGATCGCGGTGCCGCCATTGGCCTTGAGCTTCCGCACCGTGTCCTTGGCGGCCTGCCGGGTGGTCGGCGAGGCGGGCACGAGCTTGTCCCCGCCGGGGTACACGAGGCGGGCGTCGTCGTCGCCCGCGATCACACCGAACAGCACGTCGTCGCGGATGCAGTCGATCGCCTCGCACGTCGCGGCGACGGCCGACTTGATCTTGGTGCGCGGGAAGTTCATGGAACCCGAGACGTCGATGATCACGAGCTCGGCCGACTCGCGGCCGGTGGCGGTGTTGCCGGTCCCGGTGGCGGACACGCTGACGAGCGCGTCGACCCGGGTGGCGCCGGCGGCGAGGAACTCGTTCTGATACGTCTCGGCGGCAAAGGTGGTCATGACCCCTCCAGATGTGCGATGGCAGGTGACGGGACGACATCGGCGACCACGACGGTGATGTTGTCGCGGCCCCCGGCGGCCAGCGCGACACGCGTCAACGCCCGGGCGACGTCGATGGGCGGCGTCGACGCGGGATGCGCGCGCACCAGCGCGGCGATGCGGTCCGTGGTGGGCGCGTAGTTCCACAGCCCGTCGGAGCAGAGCACCAGCCGGCCGGGGACCGGCGGCACGAAGGTGGTGACGCGGGGCGCGCCGCCGGGCGCGTCCTCACCCAACCAGCGGGTGATCGCGTGCGCGTAGCGGTGGCGCTCCGCTTCCTCCCGGCTCAGCCGGCCGTCGCCGACCTGCTCCTGCACCCACGAGTCGTCGATGGTGAGCTGCTCGGCCGTGTCGGTGTCGACCCAGTAGGCGCGGCAGTCCCCCACCGCCCCGACGGTGATGCCGCGGCCGTCCCAGGTGGCCCCGAGGAACGTGCACGCGGGCGCGCTGCTGCGGCGGGTGCGGGTCCACGGAACCTGCACCACCGCGTCGAGGGCGGCCGTGACCGCCGCCCGCATCGCGCGCACGCGATCGGCATCGCCGTCGTCGAGGGCGTCACGCAGCATCGCGGCGCCGGCGGCCGCGGCGACGCCCGACGCGTCGGCGGCGGCGGCCGACGACGACACGCCGTCACACACGACCGCGAGCACCCGTTCGCCGATCCGCGCCACCTGCATCGCGTCCTCGTTGCGGCGGTGATGGTGGCCACGATCGGTGACGCCACCGACGATGCCGTCGTCGAACTCGCGCCGGTCGGGCGCGTCGACCACCACGCCCGGTGTGAGCGGCGAGCCGCACGCCTCGCAGAATCGGTCGTCGGCCGTCGCGGGTTGCCCGCACGCTCGGCACGTCGGCGCGTCCTCTTCGCTCACAGCACGGTCCGCGGTCGGAGCTCGTTCGCCCGGTCCACGAGCGCGATGCGCTCGGCGCCCGAGGGTGACTGGAGCGCGAGGCGCCGGTAGGTCGTCTCGAGCCCGAGGCGGACGTCGCGCTCGGTCAGCGGGTACCCGAGGACCACCGGAGGCGCGCTGTCGGCGCCATTGCCCGCGGGCGCCCCGTCGGCGACCAGCACCAGGGCGGCGCCGAGGACGCTCGCGGTCAGCCGCGCCTGTTGCTCCTTGGGCAGCGGGAGGCGCGCCACCGCCGCGCCGGCGGCGACGACGTCGTCGACGGTGAGGGCGCGGCCTTCCGCATCGAGCATGGTGTCGACCTTGTGGATCTGCGCGTCGACGTACGAGCTCGAGGTCGACGGGATCCGTTCGTACGCCTCGATCGAGCCAATGAGGTCGCCGAGCTGGGTCCGACAGCGCGCCAGCCCGAAGACGGCGGTCGTGAACCCCGGATCGGTGCGAGCGACGATGTCGTACCAGTGCGCGGCGTGCGCCAGGTCGCCGCCGCTCTCCGCGGCGTAGGCCATCGCCAGCTTCGGCGCCAGCTCGCCCGGCAGCGACGCGTACACGCCGCGGAACTCGGCCAGGGCGCGGTCGGCATCGGCCTGCGCGAGTGCATTGCATCCGGTCGACCACGCGACGCGCCACTCCCACGGGTTGGCGAGCGCGATCTCGTTGAGCAAGGTGTCGGCGTCGTCGTGCCGGCCGGCCTCGATGAGCGTGCGCGCCTCGCGCAGCTGCACCTCGACCGTGCGCTCGGGCGCGAGCTCGAGGAGCTCGAGGATCTCGTCGGGTTCGGTGACCGCCACCGCGAGGGATGCGAGAAAGGCGGCGGCGGGGTCGTCGGCGGCGATGAGCGGCGCCGGCAGCGCCCGCCAGTCGTCGGGATCCTCGGAGCCGCTGCGCAGCTCGCTCGTGAACGTGGCGCTCACCTCGGGCCACGGGATGCCGGATTCAGCCGCCGCGATCTCCCGCAGGACGCCTTCGAGCTGCACCGCCATCTCGTCGGCGGACTGGAAGCGGTCGTCGGGGTCGGCCGCGGTGGCGCGCACGAGGAAGCGGTAGAGCGAGTCGTACTCCGCGAACAGGGGCACCTCGTCGGCGGCGGGGAGCGACTTGGCGAACGTCGTCTGGTACCCGCGCGCGTCGGTGCACAAGACCGCGAGCGTGCGACCGACGGTGTAGAGGTCGGAGGGGATGCTGGGCCCGGAGTCTCCGATCTCGGGGGCCTGATATCCCGGCGTGCCGTAGATGGCGCTGGTCGTGTCGTCCATCTGGTACACCGCGCCCATGTCGATGAGCTTCAGCGACGAATCGGTGCGGATGACGTTGTCGGGCTTGAAGTCGCAGTAGAGCAGACCCTGGCGGTGGAGGTACCCGAACGCGGGCAGCACCTCGAGCATCATCTTCGCGGCCTGACTCGGCGGCAGCGGGTCGGGTTCGCCGTTGTTCGCGGCCTTCCGCTGCTCGAGCGTCTTGCGGAGCGTCGCGCCCCGGACGTACTCCATGACGATGTAGGGCTCACCGTCGTGCTCGACGAAGTTGTGGACCTTGACGATGTTCGGATGGTCGGCCTCGGCGAGGAACCCGAGCTCGGCCCGGATCACGTCGACGTTCTCGTTGCTGAGCAGGCCCTTGAGCACCACCCACCGGCCGACCTTCAGGTCGCGGGCGAGGTAGATCCAGCCGAGACCGCCGTGGGCGAGGCAGCCCTGCACTTCGTACTGCGTACCGACGACGGTCTGCGGCGCGAGCTTGGGCGTGAACGAGAACGGGTGGCGGCACTTGCGACAGAAGCCCTCGGTGCGACCGGGCTCGCCGTCTCGGCCGCGGCCGACCGGTTGGTTGCACTCGGGGTTGCCGCAGTACCGCTTGTTCTCGGGGATGCTCGGGTTCTCCAACAGGACGTCGGCGATGTCCTTGATGTCGGGCGGGGGGAGCTCCACTCGCGAGGCGGCGCGCACCTGGGTGCCGGTGGCGGCGGCGCGGGTGGTGCCGCTGCGCGGGGTGCCGGTGCGCGGGCTGCTCGTCCCGACGTTCCGGGGCGCGACCGTCGCCGCGCTGGCCGGCATCGAGTCGACGCTCACCGCGGGCTCCTCGGCCGGTGGCGAGCCGCAACGATTGCAGTAGCCACCTTCGATCTCACCGGGAGGATCGCACCACGGGCGCTCGCACTTCATCGTCGGGCCTCCGGTTCGTGGTCGATGGTCAGCAGGCGTTGGTACCGCTCGACGAGCCGGCGCGCGGACGCGAGATCCGCGGGCGCGACGTACAGCGCGGCCTGCGCCCGCTCGTACGCGTCGGTGACGTCGTCGGCCTCGTCGAGGCCGAGCCCGTGGGCCTTGGCCCGGTACGCGTCGAGGAGACCGCGGAGCTGGTCACGCTCGATCATCGGCGCGCGGCAGGCGGTCGTTGAGGCGGCAGCCGCGTCGGCGCGTCGCTGCAGGGTCGTCGACCACTGGTCGAGGTGGGCCACGGCGTCGTCCCAGTGCCCGGCGTCGGCGAGGCCGACGACGTGGTCGAGGTCGGCGGCGAGGGCGGGGTCGACCACGGGCGGATCGGGCAGCGACGGCTCGAGGATCTTGGCGGTGGTCGTGGCGTGGGCAGCCTGGGCGGCCGCCACCTCCTGCTCGACCCGGTCCAGCTCGGTGCGGGCCGCTCGCAGCCGTTCCTGCCACTCGTCCCGCAACGCCCCGGCGGCGGCCGCGGCACGGGTCAGCGCGGCGACCGACTGTTCGGCGTCGTGCACTGCGGCTTCGGTGACCGCGAGCGGATCGGTGACCAGTGCCTCGGTGAGGGCGTCGAGCTGCCGTTCCACCTGGGAACGCTCGACCGCCGCTGACGTCGGTCAGCGCGGCGCGTGCTCGGGCGAGCCGTGGCACCAGCTCGTCCCACGCGGCGCCGACCCGGCTGACCACCTCGCGGCGCGGGCGAAGGCGTCCGACATGAGGGCGAGCAGCTCGTCGGCGGTGCACCGGCTCGTCGCACGTCGCGCTTGCAGGAGGTCGCGGTCGCGCAGCGGGATGGCGTCGCTTCCCAACTCGATCGACGGTTGCGAGAGGAAGTCGGCGAGGGCGCGCTCGCGGCCGGGTGCGAGGCGGGTCCGCGGTGAGACGCGCAGCTCGGTGGCCTGGTCGAGGAACGTGGTGAACCGGGCGAACCAGTCCCAGACCGAGGTGAGCGCGCGGCGCGCGTCGGCCCACTCGCCGGCCGTGGTTCCCGTCAGCGGCGCGGTCTCGAGCAGCTGTCGGTTGGGGTCGCCGTCGAGCTCGAGCAGGTTCGAGCTCACGGTGTCGGCGGCGCTCCGGTAGCGCTCGAGGTCGCGGTCGAGGTCGTCGATGGTCATGGTCATCGCCCGTACGCCGGGCCGGCGGCGCGGGCGGCGCGTCGTCGTCACCCAGCCACTACCGATACAGGGCCTCGAGCGAGCCGTCGTCCCGCATGTGGTCGAGCACGTCGTTCACGAACCGCACGAGGTCCTCGTGGCCCTTCGGCATCGCGATCGCGTACGGCTCGTCCTCCAGTGGTTGGCCGAGGAGGCGCGTGTCGTTCTCCTCCTCCTGGGCCTGGAAGCTCTTGAGGATGGTGTCGTCGCTCGTGATCGCGTCGACCTCACCGTCCTGGAGCGCCACCAGGCAGTCGGCGCGGGTGTCGACCGGGTAGATCTTCGCCGTCGGGACCTGGTGCTGGATCTTCGTGATCGACGTGGAACCGCGGGTCGCGCAGACCGTCTTCCCCGCGAGGGCGGTCCACGGTGTGCACCGGCGAACCGATGGGGACGAGCACGTCCTGGTGGGCCTCGTAGTAGACGGTCGAGAAGTCGACGTCGTTCCACCGGTCGCACGTCGCGGTGAGGAGGCTGGCCACCATGTCGACCTTGCCCGACTGCACCGCCTGGACCCGCTCGGCCGTGGTCAGCGTCTTGAACTGCAGGTGCGCGTCGGGGTCGCTGCCGAAGATGGCCACCGCGATCTGACGCAGGATGTCGACGTCGAGGCCCGTGATCGTCCCGTTCTGCGGGTCGCGGTAGCCCCAGTGCAACGTGCCCTGGTCGACGCCCACCACGAGCTTCTGGCTTTTCCTGTTCCTGATGGCATCGACCGTCGGGGTGGGCAGGGTGGGGTCGGGCGCGAAGCTCTGGCGGGGGTCGCACGTCGTCGGCGCCGTGGTGGTCGCGGTCGACGGCGCCGCCGTCGTGGTGGTGGGATCGGTCAGCGCGCCGAGCGACCGGGAGACCGCGCCGTTCGACGGCGACGAGCACGCCGCCAGCCCGACGAGCACGACCGTCGCGGCCGCGACGACCGTCCACCGGCGCGCGCTCATGACGCCACCTTCCAGTTCTCGAGCCGCGAGGTGTCGGGCACCGGCACGGCGGGCAGCGGCTCGCCGGCACCGCGGTAGAGCGGCCCCAGCCACCGTTCGTAGAGGCGCGCCAGGGTGCCGTCCTCGCGCAACCGGTCCAGGACCCCGTTGACGTACCGCACGAGCGTGACGTTCTCCGGACCCACTGCGATGCCGTAGTGCTGCAGATCTCCCTGCGGGACGATGCGCAGGCCGGGATCCTGGTCGACCATGCCGACGAGGAACGTGTCGTGACCGAAGTAGGCGTCCACCTCGCCCTCCTGCAACGCGACCAGGCAGTCGGTGCGGGCGTCGACCAACCGCGGCACCGGCGGGGGTTGCAGCCTCAAGCCCGCGAGGGTGTCGATCGAGGTCGAGCCCTTCGTCATGCACACGCGCCGTCCGGCGAGGTCGGACGCGGCCTGCACGGGCGAGTCCTTGCGCACGAGGAACTCGTGCCGAGCGGTGAAGTACTCGCTGCTGAACGCGACCTTGTCCCAGCGCTCGCAGGTCATCGAGATGGCGCTGATGGCGAGATCGGCATCGCCGTGGGCCGGGTACTCGACCTTCTGCTTCGTCGTGACCGTGCGGAGCTGCAGCCGGGCGTCGGAGCCGTCACCGAAGATCGAGCCCGCGATCGCGCGCGCGACGTCGATCTCCAGGCCCACGAGCTGCCCGTCGGAATCGCGCGACGCGAGGCCCTCGGTGTTCTCGTCGACCGCCACCACGAGCCTCCCGCGCTCGATGATGGGGCTCATCGCCGGATCCGCCGCCAGCGCCTCGGTGCCGGGCAGCGGCGCGAACGCCGGGTAGCTCGCGCGCGGGTCACCACACGCAGGCGCGGGCGACGGTGCGGTGGTCGTGGTGGTCGTCGAAGCCGGCGTGTCGAGTGCGCCGAACGCGCGGTCGAGCGGCTCGGTCGAGCCGGTACCGCACCCCGCGACTCCGATCGCCGCACCGAGCACCGCGATGCCCGCGGCGAGGGCCCGCGCCATCACCGGTACTCCCCGATGCGCCGCTCGAGCCCGAGCAGCACCAGCAGACCGGCGAGCACGGCGAACAGGGGGATCGCGACCTCGAGCACGCCGTAGCCGGAGCGCGCGTCCTGCGCCGCCGACGCCAGCCGCACCTGCGAGCGGGCGATGTCGTGCTGCAGCGCGTGCTGGAGCTTGTCGACGGCGGCGAGCTCCTGTCCGGGCCCGGCCGGGCCGAACGTCGCCGCCTGCGTCGGGTCGCTCGTCCCGATCGAGAGCGCGACGGCCTGGGTGTAGTGACCGCCATCGTCCTCGTGCCGGACCTGCGAGTGGAGCTTGCGCAGGGCGGTGAACTGCGGGGCGAGCGCCCGGATGCGCGAACCGTCGCCGGTGCGATCGGCGATCGTTGCCGCGTACCCGAGCAGGCCGGACTTCCCGTCGCGTTCCTCCGAGCTGGCCCATGAGGCGATCGAACTCGGCGACGTAGACGTCGCCCGTGCCGCGCTCGATCAATGCGAGGTTCTCGTTGTTCTGGGCGCGCAGCGTCAGGATGCGCGCCGACGAGAGCACCTCGACCGAATCGGAACCGCGTTCCTGGGCCCGGTTCAGCGCGTCGTGGGCGCCCGCGAACCGGACGAGCGTCCAGCCGAGCAGGCCGATGACGAGCACGGTGGCCGCGACCAACCCGAGGTTGAGGAGCCGGTTCGACCGCCGCCGCACGAAGATCTGCACGACGACGAGCAGCGCGAGCATGCCCACACCGGCGACGAGCACGAGCACGAGCGTGAGCGTCGACGTGCCGGCCTCGTAGTGGTCACGGAGCTGGCTGGCCGCGTCGCGGTAGAGGTCGGTGGCCGCGGGAAGGATCTCGTTGTGCATCGTCGCCGACGCCTTCCGCAGGTACGCGGCCCCGACCGGGAAGCCCTGCGCGTTGTTCGCACGCGCCGACTCCACCAGCCCCGCGTACTCGGGCAGACGCTCCGAGATGATCCGCACGGCACGGTGGGCGGCCGGCGACGATTGCGCCGAGCGCGAGAAGTCGGCGAGTTGACGGCCCGCCGCCGCCACGTCGGCGAGGTACCGCCGGCGCAACTGGCGCGGCTCCTGCCCCGCCCGGAGGAAGATGGTCGACGCGGTGGCGTCGGCGTCGGCGAGGTTGCCGTAGAGGTTCTCGGCGGTGACGAGCTCGGGCGCCGACGTGGTCGCGACCGCGCCGGCGGCCCGGCTGCGGGCTTCGGTCGCGGCCGTGGTGACCGCCGCGAACACGAGGAGACCGATGACGAGGAGCGCGGAGGCGCTCCGCAGACGGCCGGGCGTGGTGGTCAGCCAGCGTCGCCACGGCATCCCTTGCACGCGCAGCCCGCGCGCGCCGGGGCTCGCCCCCGTCGGCGCCACCGTCACGTTGTCCCTCCCTGCGCTCGCCGGTGGACCGGCGTACGCGACGGCCCCACTCCCGGCGATGTGCTGATGATCATTGCTCTCGAACGCCGTGATATCCATCACCCCGGCACGCTCGCAGCCCCGCGCTGCCTGCACCATCCCCTGGCCGGGGATCTCACGACGCGCCGAGGATAGGGAGAAATTGCCTGCCGGCGAGGTCGCGCGATCATTGCGGTGGCTTGAATGGTCGGGATCGCATCCCGGCCGTCGAGGGAGGGGCCAGACCATGGCGGTGCTCGACTACGTAGGTCCGAAGGGTCGGAACGTCCACACGCTCGAGGGCGACCGTCAGACCGTGGGCCGCAAGCCCGGCAACGACCTGATCCTCGAGTGGGATGGTGCCGTCTCGCGCTACCACGCCGAGCTCGAGTTCGTCGCCGGGTGCTGGTTCGTGACCGACCTCGACAGCGCCAACGGCACCTGGGTCAACGGGAAGCGCATCGACGCGAAGAAGGCCTTGCGCGTCGGCGACGAGCTGCGCATCGGCGACACCAGCCTCTGGCTGGTGGGCGACGTGAGCGACTCCATGTCGACCACGTCGCCGGCGCACAAGGCGCCGACATTGACGGTCAAGCAACGTGAGGTGCTCCGCGAGCTCTGCCGTCCGCAGGTCAAGGACAACCGCGCTCCCTGCAGCACGACGAAGGACATCGCCAGCCGGATGTTCGTCGGCGAGGCCGCGGTCAAGGCCCACCTGAGCTCGCTCTACGTCAAGTTCGACATCCCCGAGGAAGGGCAGCAGCGACGCGCGCTGCTCGCCCAACGGGCGTGGGAGACGGGCACGGTACGGCGGAGCGACTTCGAGGACGACGACACCGCCGCGTAGCTGTCCTCCAGGTCACGTCGGTGTGGCCCGCCGGCTGGCCACGAGCCGCCGCGGCGGCATTCCGGCCGGCACGCCGAGGTGTCACCGTCGTCGTATGACCGACGACCGGCGCCCGCGTACCCCGTGGGTGATGTGGCTCCTCGTGGGGATCGGCGCGCTGCTGGGCGCACGGATCCTCCTCGCCGCCGCATCACGAGTGCTCGACCTCGCGTTCACGGTCGTCGGGCTCGCAGCCGTCGCCATCGTGATGTGGCGGCTCAGCGCCGGTGGCCGTCGCGACCGGCGTCGACCGTGAACTGGAGGATGCACCCATGTGGCAGTCGTTGAAGCGCTGGTGGAAGTACCTGGCAGTGAAGCTCCGCGTCGCGCACGCCGAGCACGCCGACCCCAAGGTGCAGCTCGAACAGGCGATCCTCGAGGCGCGCGCCGAGCACCGCAAGCTGTCCGACGCGGCCGCGCTGGTGGTCGCGCAGCAGAAGCAGGCGCAGGACCGCCTCGACGCCAAGGTCGAGGAGTGCGACAAGGCGAAGGCCTCGGCCGGCCAGGCGCTGCTCATGATCGACCGTGAGGCCCGCCTCGGCCACACCGACAAGGTGGCCACGTTCACCACCGCGGCCGAGGGACTGGCCAACCGCGTGCTCGGGTTCGAGCGCGAGGTCCGCGAGCTCGATCAGGCACTGCTCCAGGCGACCCGCTCCTCGGAGCAGGCCAAGGCGGCGGTCGTGCAGAACGCGACCACGCTCCAGTCGAAGCTCGACGAGCAGGAGCGCCTGCTCTCGGTGCTCGACCGGGCCAAGATGCAGGAAGCGCTCAACGACGCACGCGGGCAGCTCGACGACGTGCTCGGCGACGACGTCCCGACCTTCGCCGAGGTGGAGCGCAAGATCCTCAACCGCCACGCGGTGGCGGAGGCGAAGGGCGAGCTCTCCGCACTCCAGGCCAGCGCGCAGGTCGACCCCGGCCTGCTCGAGATCGAGGCGGCGCAACGGAGCGCCGAAGCCCAGGCCCTCCTCGTGCAGATGCGCGAGCGGCTCGGGCTGCCGGCGCCGGTGGAAGACCCGGCGCCGGCCTCGCCCCGGATGATCGAACGGTGAATTGCTCAGGAGGAGGTTGCACCGTGCAGACGATCGACAACACCAGCCCCACCGTCGGGACCGTGCCCTCCCGGCCGTCCAGTCCGAGAACCGCTGCCGGCGCGACGCCGTGCACGCGCCGTCCGTCGCGCGTGCCGCCACGCCGGTCGGCTCGTAGGTTCACGGCGGGACAGCTCGCCTGTGAGGAGTACGCCCGCGCCGTCATCGAGGCCCGCGCATCCGGCACCTGGTTGTGAACCGCGTCGACGACGCCAACGGCGCACCCGAGGCCGAGATGGTGGGTGATCGTTCGGTGGACGTTGCCGATCGACCCGACCTGCAATGATCCGGCCTCGAATCATTGCACCGCGAGCAGCTCCGAGGTCCTTTCGTGCGCGAGCAATACTCGAACGGGTTCGGCTTCTGGCGCGGGCGCGTCGTCGTGTCGGGCGACGACTTCCGATACCGGTACGGCCTGGATCGCCTCCACCTTCCGTGGAACGCCATCGAACGGTTCGACCTGGTGAACTTTGATCCGCTCGATTGGTCACACCGTCGACATCTCGACGGTGTTCGCCTGGTGTTGATCAAGACGACGGACGAGCGTGGCCAGGCGGCCAGGCTGCCGCTCGCCGACATCGAATGGTCGGACTCGAGCTACGCAGAGGCGGTGAGGGTCCGGGACTGGCTCAACGGCTATGTCGAGCGCCACGGACGCACCCGACGATGACACCCGGCGCCGCACCGAGTGCCGTCGTGGGGCGGCTCGCCCGCGCCCGAGCCGCCGGCGTCGCGGTGGCGTTGGTGCTGTCGGTCATCGCATGGGGTGGTGCGTCGGCCCGCGCGTCCGGACTCGAGACTCTGAGCGCGACGTCGACCACGCGCGCCCCGGGACCCACCCGCCCCTGTGGCCGGAGCGCCACACCGCCTGCGCGGTACGACCACGTGATCTGGATCTGGATGGAGAACAAGCAGTCCAGCCAGGTGATCGGCAACTCCCAGGCGCCCTACGAGACCTCGCTCGCCACGCAGTGTGCGTCGGCCTCGCGGTACTCGAGCGTCGGCAGCCCGTCACTTCCCAACTACATCGGCGCCACGTCCGGCTCGACGCACGGCATCTCCGACGACGGCTCCCCGGCCGACCACCCGATCACCGGCGACAACCTCTTTCGTCAGGTGCGTGACCAGGGTGGGACCGCCCGCAGCTACCAGGAGTCCATGACGGGCAACTGCAACCTGGGCGCCGCGGGCCGGTACGCCGTGAAACACAACCCCGCCGCCTACTACGTGGGAGGTGCCGACCGTTCTGCGTGCCAGGCCGACGACGTGCCGCTCGGTGGTGTCAGGAGCGGCGCGCTACGCCACGATCTCGACGCCGACACCCTTCCCACGTTCGCGTTCGTGACACCCAACCTGTGCAATGACACCCATGACTGCTCGGTGCGGACGGGCGACCGCTGGTTGCAGCGCTGGCTGCCGGTGATGCTGGCGAGCAGCAGCTACGCGGCAGGAAGAACGGCGATCTTCGTAGTGTGGGACGAGGACACGCCGATGCCGTTCATCGCCGTCGCGCCGACCGTCCCGCCTCGGACGGCGCTCAGCGCGACGGTCGATCACTACTCGCTCCTCCGGACGACCGAGGAGATGCTCGACGTCCCGACGCTGCTCGGAGCGGCCGCTCAGGCCCCCAGCATGCGGACGTCGCTGCGTCTCTGACTCGTTCGGCGAGCTATCGGGGCACGTCCACCCAGGCGCGGGTCGCGCTCGACTCGCGGATGGCGTCGACCACGGCCTGGTTGGCGACGCCGTCGGCGAACGTGCCGGCACTGGGATCGTCGGGTACTTCGTGCCCGAGGATCCGTTCGCGCATGACCGTGTAGAGGCGCGTGTAGGGCGCGAGGTCCATGCCGGTGGAATGCCACATGTCGTAGGTCGTGTGCAGCAGCTCGCTCGGCGGCGGCACCGGCGCGACCGCGGGCAGGTCGTCGGCCGCCGGCAACTGGGTCGGGCCGGCGCCGGTGTCGACCCACACCTCGTCGCCCTGCGTCCACGCGGTGCCGGCTGTCCCCGTGACCTTGGTGGCCACCACGAACTGGCCGCCGGCTGCGCACGAGCTGTGCAACAGGCCGGTGGCGCCGCGCTCGGTCTCGAACTGCACGGTGTACGTGTCGTCGGCGGTCATCGGCCGCGGTGACAACGTCATGAGCGTCGCCGAAACCCGGGTGATGTCACCGATCGTCGTGCGCACCTGGTCGATGACGTGCGTCCCCTGCGCGCCGAGCCAGCCACCGCCCTCGGCGGCATCGTCCCACCACGCGGGCATCTCGGCCGCGGGGTCGGCGAGCGTCGGCAGCTGGAGCACGAACAGCACGAAGCGGGGATCGCCGATGGCGCCGGATCGGACGGCGCGGGTCAGGAGGGCCTGGCCGGGCGCGAACCGGAACTCGGTGCCGAGCAAGTGGACGACACCGGCGGCGTCGGCCGCGCGCAGCATCTCGCGCGCCTCGGCCAGATCGCGCGCGAACGGCTTCTCGCAGAGCACGTGCTTGCCGGCCGCGACCGCGTCGAGCACGACCTCGGCGTGCGCGTGGGGTGGCGTCGTCACCGCGACGACGTCGACGTCGTCGCGCGCGAACGCCTCGCGACGGTCGGTCGTCGCGTGCTCGATCCCGAAGCGCTCGGCGCGCTTCGCGGTCTTGTCGGGATCGCGACCGACCAGTGCCCGCACCTCGATGCCGGCCGCGTCGAGGGCGCGCACGTGGGTGAGGACGCCGAAGCCGGTGCCGACGACGGCGGCGCCGAGGGTGTCGCTCATGGTCCTGTCCTCTCGTCTGTCGTGGCCGCGCTCATGACTCTGCCAGACTCCGGCGCATGGCGGATCATCCCGTCGACATCCTGCTGGTGTCGCACACGCACTGGGACCGGGAGTGGTACCGGACGTTCGAAGCGTTCCGCGCCCGGCTCGTCGACACCGTCGACCGGGTGCTCGAGCTCCTCGCCGAGGACCCCGGCTGGAAGTTCGTGCTCGACGGCCAGTCGATCGTGGTGGAGGACTACCTCGCGGTGCGCCCCGGCCGCCGGGCCGACCTGGAGCAGGTGGTGCGCGACGGGCGGCTCGCGCTCGGGCCCTGGTACGTGCAGCCGGACTCGTTGCTGCCGGCGGGCGAGTCGCTGGTGCGGAACCTGCTGGAGGGTCGGCGGGTGGCGGAGTCGCTGGGCGCGTGCTCGACGGTCGCCTACGTGCCGGACTCGTTCGGTCACCCGGCGCAGTTCCCGCAGCTCTTCGCCGGCTTCGGGCTGGGACCGATGGTCTACTGGCGCGGCAACGGCGACGAGCTCGACCGCCTGGGCCCGATCTACCGCTGGGTCGCGCCCGACGGCAGCAGCGTGCTCGCGTACCACCTCGGGCGCGGCTACTTCGCCGCCGCGGTGCTGCCGCGCGACCCGGACACGGCGGTCGACGGGCTGCTCGGCGTGCTGGACCGCCTCGGCCCGATCGAGCGGGCGCCCGCGCTGCTCATGAACGGCATCGACCACATGTTGCCCGACGACCACACCGCGGCGGTGGCCGCCGCGCTGGCGCGACGCACGGGACTTCACGTGGCGCGCGGTCTCCTCGACGATCTCGTGGATGCGATCGACCCGGCGGGCCGCGCCGAGCACCGCGGTGAGCTCCTCGGCGCCCGCACCGCCAACCTCCTTCCGGGCGTGTGGTCGGCGCGGCTCGACCTGAAGCTGGCGAACCGCTGCGCCGAGCAGGCGCTGCTCGGGTGGGCCGAGCCGTGGGCGGCGCTGGGACGCGCACTCGGCACGCCCGACGAGCAGCCATCGCTACACGCCGCGTGGCGCACGCTGCTGCAGAACCACGCGCACGACTCGATCTGCGGTTGCTCGCAGGACGAGGTCCACCGCCAGATGCACACCCGCTTCGCCCGCACGACCGAGCTGGCGGAGCAGACCACCGGCCGCGTGCTCGAACGGCTCGCGGGTCTCGGGGTCGAGCGGCGGGTGCCGCGCAGCACCGAGCTCGACGTCGCGGTGTTCAACCCGTCACCGTTCCCGCGCACCGACGTCGTGCGCATCCCGCTCGACGGCTTCCCGGTGTTCTTCATGTCGGACATCACGCAGGACATCCACCCGCTGACGGTGGCGGCGGGTTCCGTCGCGGGGTACACGGTCGACGGGGCGCCGGTACGCGTGATCCAGTCCGACGATCCGGGCCGGGTACGCATGCTCGAGTCGCTGCCGGCCCTCGACGTGGAGCTCGTGGTCGCGGACGTGCCCGCGTTCGGATACCAGCGCATCCGCTTGACACCAGCCGAGGCGTCGCCGGACGAGCACGACGGCGGACGCGACATCAAGGCCGGCTCGGTGTTTGTGCACGCGGACGACGACGGAACGCTCCGGGTGCGGATCGGCGAGCTCGAGCTCGCCGGGCTCGCGGCCATCGAGCACGTCGCCGACCGCGGTGACTCATACGACTTCGACCCGGTGCCCGACGACCCGGGTGACCACGTCGACGCGGTCGATGTGCGCCGCCGGCGGCACCCGTCGGGGATCGAACGGCTGACGGTGACGCGCACCATGGCCTCGGGCACGGTCGTGCGGGTCGAGGCTCGGGTCGCGCCCGGCGTCGAGCGGGTCGACCTCCACGTCGACGTCGAGCATCCCGCACCCGACCACCGCCTCCGGCTGTGCTTCCCGACCGGCGCGCCCGTCGACATCTTCCGCGCCGCGACGACGTTCGACACCGCGCACCGATCCACCACGCCCGTCGACGACGCGAGCTGGGTGCACCCCGCGCCGCGCACCTTCCCGCACCAGGGATGGGTCGAGGCGAACGGCCTCACGGTCGCGGCACCCGGCCTCCCCGAGGCGGAGGTGACCGCGGACGGCGTGATCGCGGTCACGCTGCTCCGCACGTTCGGCTGGCTCGCCCGCTTCCAGCTGGGGACCCGACCCGTCCCGGCCGGTCCCGCGCTCCCGACACCCGACGGTCAGCTCCCGGGCGGCATCTCGGCCGATCTCGCCCTGCGCGTCGCCGCGCCCGAACGGGTGCTGCAGGCGGACGAGCTCGGGCTGCGCGCGGTGCCGGCGGGCGATCAGCCGCTCGTCGAGCCGGGCGTGAGCCTCCTGACGCTCGAGCCCGACACGCTCGTGCTGTCGACGCTGAAACCGGCCGACGGTGACGAGTGCCTCCTGCGGGTGCTCAACCCGACCGACGACCCGGTCGACGCCGTCGTCACCCTCGGCCTTGCGGTGGCTCGGGTCCGGTCCCTGCGCCTGGACGAATCACCGGACGACGCCGACGCCGACATCGAGGTCGACGGTTCGACGCTGCACTTCGCCGTGCGCCCGCACGCCCTGCGCACAGTCGGGTTCACGTGCGCGCGCTAGCTGCGCGACCGGCCGAGCCCATGGTTGCGGCTCTCGTCCACGATGGGTGGGCGCGTACGGTGGCCGCGCGATGACCAGCGAAGACCTCAGACCCGACGCGATCTCGGAGCCGATCCCGTCGGTGCCCGAGCGCAACTCGATCAGCGATCTCGACATCACCACCGAGCAGCGCAGCGCGACCCAGGCACGTTCGCTGTCGCCGGTGACCGATGCCGTGCGCGACCGGTCGGGGGCGGCGGGGCTCGGGTTCTTCGTCGCCCTGGTGGACGTGAACACGGCGATGCCCGCGTTGTGCACGGCACACCCGGACTGGATCGCCACCGCCGACCTCATGCTGCACGAAGCCGCGCCACTGGTCCGAGGCCCGGCGATCCTCGAGAGCAACCTCGCCCGCGCCGGCTCACGCCTGATCGTCATCGGTGTCGACATCTACGAGGGCGACGGCCTCACCGATCTCGACGACGTCGGCGATCCGATCACGCAGCGTCGCGTGGCGACCGGACTGGTGACGTTCGCGCGCGTACCGGCTGCGACCTCGGCCGCGTCAGGGGTGTTCGACCCCCTCGGCGGCATCGGGCAACGACGCCGCATGGAGCCCGTCGGAGCGGTGCCGACCGAGCCGTTGCTCGAGCGGTGCGGGTTGACCGTCGTCGACGCGCAGCATGGTGTGGTGGAGCTCGCGAACAGCCCGTACGTGCACAACAGCCGGGGCCGGATCAACGGCGGCGTGCTGGGCATGGTGTTCCAGGGCGCGGCCGAAGCCGCGGTGCCCGGCTACGCGGCGAGCGACCTGCACATCCACTACCTCACCGGCGCGCGCACCGGGCCGGTGCGAACCAGCACGGTCATCGTGCGCGACGCCGACGATCACGTCGTGTGCCGGGTGGAAGCGGTCGACGCCGGCGCCGACGACCGCACGATCGCGGTGGCGACCGTCACCCTGCAACGAGTCTGACGGCGCGGCCTCGGTCGCGCCTCACCACGACGGGCGGGAGTCGTTCGGTATGCCCGCGGTCGTGACACCCCAGTGGACACCGTGCGTCGTCGCGGGGTCCGAGAGGAACGTGGTCGGGTCTTCGATGCGAGCCGCCACGCCCTTCGACACGAGGTAGCGACTGGCAGCCGCGAGGTCCTCGACCTGCAGCCACACCGCGAACATCCCGTGGTGGTTCGCGTCGATGTAGTCGGCGACGGGCGTCGCCGACTCGAGCGGCTCCGCCAGCTCCACCACGTCGTCGCGGCCCACCGCGACGAAGACGCTCCTCGTCCTGAGGAGCTCGTTCTCGCCTTCGTGCAGCACCTTCCCGCCGATCACGTCGACGTACATCTTCCGGGCGTGGTCGAGATCGCGGGTCGCCAGGGTGAAGTGCGACTGCTTGCGGATGTGCAGCGGGTGGGTGTCGTGCCACCACGACGGCCGATACGACACGTGGAGGCGCGGGTCGGCGATGTGCTCGGTCGGCACCATGAATTCCAGCTGCGTGAGCGTGCTGTTCGGGTGGGTGAAGATCGGCCGGTCCTCGGGTGCGTTCGCGTCGTGCTCGAGGCGACCGCCGAGCAACCCGAGGAGCTGGACGTCGGCGTCCTCCAACCGGTCACGAAGCTCGGTGAGCCCCTCGACGTCGTCGACGTACCAGGCGATGGAGTGCCATTGCCGGCCCCAGCGCTTGTAGAACCGGCCGAGAGGGACCTTCTCCCACCCGTCCATCTCGAAGCAGGGCTGCATCGGCTCGATGCACAGGTTGCCGATGCCGACGAGCGAGGCGAGCCGCTTCAGCTCCGGCGACTCGTTCCGGCTGACCCAGCGGGTCACGCTGAACACGTCGTCGTACCAGGCGTCGAGCGCCGCCATGTCGTCGGTCATGTGGATGAGGTGGAAGTTCGGCCCGATGGTGAACACACCCGCAGTCTGCCGCCCGGAATCGGACTCAGACCAATAACCGCGTTCCTGATCAGGACTCTGCGTAGAGCTCCTCGCCCCGGCGGAGGCGAGCGGCGATGTCGACCACCCGGGACAACTCCCGTCGGGTCGGGGTGTGGGCGGCGAGGAACCGGGCCAGGCCGGCGAGGATGAGGACGCCCTCCTCGGAGCCGATGGGCCAGGAGTAGAACTCGGCGACGCCGGCCTCGAACACCTGGTACCAGTGGAACTCGGCGTCCTCCCGCAGCAGCGCGTGGCCGAGGGTCCCGATGAGCCGGGCGGGATCGCCGCCGTCGCGCAGGTAGCCGGCGGCGATCCCGCCGGCGCGGTCGACCGCGCCCTGGATCTCCCAGCACTCGTCGAGCTCGGCGAGGTCGCCGGTCTGCGCGTCGGGCAGGCGGGCCGCGGGGACGTTGAGGAACCGGTCGAGGTAGATGCGCAGCGCGCCGTGCACCAGCCCGCGGTGCAGCTCAGCCGTGGGGACCCGCCCGAGCGCGCAGTGCAGCGCGTGGGCGGCGGTGAACGCGTGGTGCACCGTGTCCCAGTCGCCGAAGTCGTTCTGCACGTGGAAGCGCGTGATCCTGCAGCGCCGCCGCGTACGCGAGCGCGCGCCCGAGCTGCGTGGGGTCGGCACCGGTCTCGATCGCGTCGAGGAGCGCGTCGACGACGTGCCCGGGATGCTCGTCGAGGAGCTCCCACGCGAGCCCGGCGACGTCGGTGAAGCCGCCGTGGCGGGTGGCGCCGGCGGAGATGGCGGCGTCGAGCCGGGGCTGCGTCTGGGCGATCAGCACCGGCAGGTCCTCCGGATGTCGCCAGGTGCCGCTCTGCTCCGACCAGGTCGCGGAGGCGGTACCGCGCACCACCGTGGGGAGCACGTCGGGTGCGGACTTCTGGCCCATGTACCCGAGCGACTCGAACGCCTTGTTGGTGAAGTCGATGGTGTGCCCGCCGTCGATGAAGACGTGGTCGGTGACGGCGGCGAACATCATGCGCTCCACATCGCCGATCGCGCCCGGTTCCGCCAGCGCGGTCGTGAGCACGAGCTCGGCCGAGTCGCCCGAACGGGTCTCGACGAACCGGCGGTACCACTCGGCGAGGCGGACCCGTTCGATCTCGCCGCCGTCGTCGAACGGGCGCAGGGGGAAGCGCGGCGGGTGGTTGCGGGTGTCGCGGGCGACGAACGCGAGCCCGTGCACCAGCGCGAGCGCACGGTCAGGCTCATCGAGCATGGGGAGCACGTTCGCCATCGCGATGAGCACGGTGAGACCGGCACCCCATCCGCTGTCGCGGTAGCGCGTGCCGAAGGCCACGCCGCGCCGCACGATCTCGTCGGGGGCGATCCCGGCGTCGAGCAACCCCAGCACCGACTTCGCCAGCACCAGTGAGAGCCCCGTCTCCAGGCCGTCGTCGAGTCGCTGGAAGAGATGGGCGACCGGATCGTCGCCGCGGCGCGCTTCGACGAGCACGTCGTTTCCGTCGACGGTGACCTCGAAGCCGCGGGCGTCGTCGGCGAACGGATCGAGGGTGCACCCGGTGACGAGGTCGAAGCGGGCGTGGTGCCAGTGGCAGGTCACGAGCCCGGACTCGACGGTCCCCTGGTGCAGCGGGAAGCCCATGTGCGGGCAGCGGTCCTCGATCGCCCAGGCGCGGTCGTCGTCCCAGAACACCACGACCGGCAGCGCGCCGACCTTGGTCAGCAGGCGACCTTCCTTGCGCAGCTCGTCGAGCGACCCGGCACGCACAGGCATGCCCCGACCATATGACGCCGGAGCGGTGGATCAGCGGGTGAAACTGATCAGTCGTTCCCGGTGGTCGCGATCCAGTGCCGACGGCCCGGGGCGCGGTCGGCCGGCGCGGTGCGGCGGGTGTGGTCGGCGATGAGCCCGACCCACTCGGTGATCCGGCCGGGTTCGGGCGTCGGCGACAGTGCGTCGAGGTGCGCGCACAACCACGTCGCATCGGCACGGTGGCAGACGAGCACGCCGTCGACCACCTCGTAGCCACCGGGGATGGCCGGCGTGCGGGGCCCGTCCAGGAGCAGCATCGGGGTGACGCGGGGCCGGCCCGCGCCGCGGAGCAGGGACTCGATCTTGCGTCCCCGCCAGCGCGCCTCGGAGATCGCACGCGCCGAAGCCGGCGACGAGTCCGTCCACACATCGACCGTGGACGCGACGGTGGCCACGTAGACGCCCGCCGCCGACATCACCACGTGGTCGATGACGACCGTCGCGCCGAACGGGACGCGCTCGATGTGGGTCCAACGGGGGTCGAGCCCGAGGAAAGGATCGGGGGCCTGGCCGCGGCCGAGGACGTCGACGAATGGTGCGGCCGGGAGGACCGTCACCGGAGACTGCGCAACAGCAGATGAGGTCATGCAGAGATGCTCGGCAGCCGAGGGTCGGGCCTGAACCGCCGGACCGTGACCGGGCGCGGGTTGTGCCACCCGGCACACCGACCCGGGAGGGCCGCGGTAACTAGTTGCATGGTGCACGCATGTATATACTGGAGGCATGCCGACCGCCACCGCCCTCGAAGGCTCCGTCGACCAGGTCGAGAACGCCCTCATCCCGCTGGTCCGGTACCTCTCCTCCCCGCGCACCTGGCGCCAGCTGGCCGCCGCCACCGACGTGGACCTCGACCGGGCCCGCTACCTGGTGCTCCGCGCGGTGGCCGAGAGCGAGCCGGTGCGGACCACCGCCCTCGCCGAGCAGGTGGGCGTCGACCCGTCGACCATGAGCCGCCACGTGAGCATCCTCGAGCAGGCCGGTCTGGTGGAGCGGACCGCCGACCCCGACGACGGCCGCGCCCAGACGCTGTCGCTCACCTCCGCCGGCCGCACGGTGATGGAGAAGGTGCGCGCCGCCCGCCACGACCTCATCACCGACGTGCTCGGCGACTGGGAGGACCGCGACCGCAGCCAGCTCGCCGCGCTGCTCGGTCGCCTCGCCGACGACTTCGTGCGCGCCGAGCGGGCGTCATGAGCGAGACGGTGGCGCTGGAACAGGTCCCGAACGACCGCTACAAGTGGACCGCACTGTCGAACACGACGCTCGGCGTGTTCATGGCCGCGCTCGACTCGTCGATCGTCCTCATCTCGCTGCCCGCGATCTTCCGCGGCATCCACCTCGACCCGCTGCAGCCGGGGAACGTGAGCTACCTGCTCTGGATGCTGATGGGCTACCTGGTGGTCACGGCGGTGCTCGTCGTCACCTTCGGCCGCCTCGGCGACATGTACGGCCGCGTCCGCATGTACAACGCGGGCTTCCTCATCTTCACCATCGCGTCGATCCTGCTGTCGTTGACCCCGTTCACCGGCTCGCAGGGCGCGCTGTGGCTCATCGGCTTCCGCGTCGTACAGGGCGTCGGCGGCGCGCTGCTGCTCGCCAACTCGACCGCCATCCTCACCGACGCCTTTCCCGCCACCCAGCGGGGCATGGCTCTGGGCATCAACATGGTCGCCGCCATCGCCGGGCAGTTCTTCGGCCTCGTGATCGGCGGGCTGCTCGCCGACATCGATTGGCGCCTCATCTTCTGGGTGAACGTGCCGGTCGGGGTGTTCGGGACGGTGTGGGCGTACCTCAAGCTGAAGGAGGTCGGCGTTCGGCGTGAGGCGCGCATGGACTGGTGGGGCAACATCACGTTCGCCCTCGGCCTGATCCTCGTGCTCGTCGGCATCACCTACGGCATCCAGCCCTACGGCGGCCATTCGATGGGATGGACCAGCCCGATGGTGCTGGCCGAGCTCCTCGGTGGGCTCGCGCTGCTCGTGGTGTTCGTCATGATCGAACGTCGGGTCGCGGAGCCGATGTTCAACCTGTCGTTGTTCCGCATCCGCGCCTTCGTGGCCGGCAACCTCGCCAACTTCATGATCTCCATCGGGCGCGGCGGTCTGCAGTTCATGCTGATCATCTGGCTCCAGGGCATCTGGCTGCCGCTGCACGGCTACAACTTCGTCGACACGCCGCTGTGGGCCGGCATCTACATGCTGCCGCTCACGCTCGGGTTCCTCGTGGCGGGGCCGGTGTCGGGGTGGCTCTCGGACCGCTACGGCGCGCGGCTCTTCGGCACCGCCGGTGCGATCGTCAGCGCGCTGAGCTTCGCGTTGCTCACGCTGCTGCCGGCGAACTTCGCGTTCCCGGTGTTCGCGGCGCTGCTGCTGATGAACGGCATCGGCGTCGGGCTGTTCACCGCGCCGAACACCACCGCGATCATGAACAGCGTGAAGCCGTCCGAGCGCGGGGCGGCGTCGGGCATGCGGGCGACGTTCCAGAACAGCGCGCAGGTGCTGTCGATCGGCTTGTTCTTCTCGCTCATGGTCGTCGGCCTGGCCTCGACGCTACCGGCGACGATGACGGCCGGGCTCACCGCGCACGGTGTGTCGCAGGCGACCGCGTCGCACCTCGCGCACCTGCCGCCGGTCGGGCTGCTGTTCGCGGCGTTCCTCGGGTACAACCCCATCCAGAAGCTGCTCGGGCCCGCGACGTTGTCGCACCTGACCCACGCGCAGACGCAGACGCTCACGGGGCGGTCGTTCTTCCCGCACCTCATCTCGGGGCCCTTCATCGACGCCATGGCCATCGTGTTCGTCGCCGCGCTGGTCATGTGCCTGATCGCGGCGGTGGCGTCGTGGAGCCGGGGGAAGGACCCGGTGCACTCGATCGACGAGACCGGTGCCTTCGGTGCACCCGAGGGCGAGGGCATCGAGGCTCTCGACGCCACCCCGCTCGCCGAGGAGTGGACCCCGGCCTGACGCCTCCTCGGTTGCGGGCGGGCTTACCCTCCGTCTGATGCGTCAGGTTCGTGTCATCCCGGTGCTGGCGCTGGTCGTCGGGGTGGTGCTGATGACGCTCGCGCCGGGTGCCGGTGCGACGACGACCCGCGGTGCCGCCGGGTTCTACGACCCTCCGTCGCCGCTGCCGAAGAAGGCACCGGGAACGATCATCCGCACGGTGCCGATCGCGGCGCCGGCCGGCGCCAAGGCGTGGAAGGTGCTGTACCACTCGCGCTCGGTCGACGGCCGCGACATCGCCGTGTCGGGCGTCGTCGTCGCTCCGACCGGCGCGGCACCGAAGGACGGGCGCACGGTGTTGACGTGGGCGCACGGCACCACGGGTCTCGCCGACCAGTGCGCGCCGTCGAAGTCGCCGGAGGCGGCCAAGAACCTGCCGTACATCGACGACCTGGTGAAGGCGGGATACGTCGTCGCCGCCACCGACTACGAGGGCCTCGGCACGCCGGGCGTGCACCCGTACCTGGTCGGCGAGAGCGAGGGGCGCGGGGTGCTCGACGCCGCCCGCGCCGCGAAGAACCTCGCCGCCACCGACGCCGGCAACGACCTCCTGGTGTTCGGGCACTCACAGGGCGGCCAGTCGGCGTTGTTCGCCGGCGAGCTGGCGGCGTCGTACGCGCCGGAGCTGAGGGTGCTCGGCGTCGCGGCCGCCGCACCCGCCGCCGACGTCGAGCAGATCCTGCCGCTCGCCGGCTCGATCCGGGGCGCCGCCGGCTACCTCGTCATGGGCGCCGAAGGCTTGCACGCCGCGTACCCCGACGCCGATCCCGCGGCGGTGCTCACGCCCGCGGCGTTGACCAAGGCCAACGTCGCGACGACGCAATGCGCCGACGCGGTCTTGCAGGCGTACGCGGGCACGACCGGGACGGTGCTCGCGCACGACCCGCTGTCGATCCCGTTGATCCAGAACCTGCTGCACGAGAACTCGGCGGGCAACCGTCCGGCCGGCGCGCCGCTGCTCATCGTCCAGGGCAGCGCCGACACCACCATCCCGCAGGCGCTGACCGACATGTGGACGACGAAGGCCTGCGCCATCGGTGACACCGTCGACTACATGATCTACCCCGGTGCCACGCACACGACCGTGATCGCCGCCGCGCGGAGCGACGTCCTGCAATGGCTCGCCGACCGCGCCGCCGGCACCCCGGCCCCGTCGACCTGCAGCTGAACGGGCCTCGACAGGTCCGGGACAAGGGACCAGACTCGGCGGGTCCACGGGTGGGCAATGCCGAGGAGGCAGACATGGGAGCAGACCGCGACGTCGTCTGGCGTCTGAGCAACGAGGTGTTCGTCGACGGCGACCTCTCGCACTGGGACGACCTGGTCGACGACGGCTTCGTCGACCACGATCCCATGCCGGGGATGTCCGACGACAAGAAGGGACAACGGCAGCTCGCGGAGATGGTCCTGGCCACGTTCTCGGACCGGAAGCTGAGCATGCAGGACCTGGCCGAGACCGCCGACGGGCGGGTCGTCGAGAACTGGATCATGACCGGCACGCACACCGGGGAGGCGATGGGCATCCCGCCGAGCAACCAGGAGGTGCAGGTGCGCGGCATGGAGCTCTGGCGGGTGGCGAACGGCAAGATCACGGAGCACTGGGGCGTCGTCGACATCAGCGACGTGCTCCAGAAGGCAGGCGTCATGCCCTCCTAGGGCTCGCTCGCGACCGCCGACCCCTCGACGGCCCGGGCTACATTGCCCCGAGCCGTCGAAGGGGATGTGAATGAAATTCGGCTTGTTCCTGATGCCGGAGCCCTTCCCATGGTCGAACTGGACGCTGTCCTACGACCTGAAGCTCGAGGAGATCGTCTACGCCGAGCGCTTCGGCTACGACGAGGTCTGGGTGGGCGAGCACCACACCGGCGCCTACGAGAACATCCCCGCGCCCGACATCTTCATCGCCAAGGCGTCCGCGCTCACCAGCCGCATCGGGCTCGGGACGGGCACCATCAACCTGCCGTACCACGACCCGTTCATGGTCGCGGAGCGCATGGCGTTCCTCGACCACCTCACGCACGGCCGCCTCATCTACGGCTTCGGCGGCGGCGGTCTGGTCAGCGACAAGCTGTTCTTCCAGGTGGGCGACGAGGCGTCGCCGCGCATGCGCGAGGCGCTCGACATCATCGAGCTGCTGTTCTCGACGACCGACTACGTCGACTTCACCGGCAAGTTCTGGGAGCTCGACCACAAGCGCATCCAGGTCCGGCCCTACCAGGAGCACCCCCAGTTCTCGATCGCGGGGATGTCGGGGACGCACAACTTCGAGCTGTGCGGCGAGCGCGGGTACGCCGCGCTCAGCATCTACTTCACGCCGGTGCAGATCGAGGACAACCCGGGCATGCCCGACCTCATCGCGCAGGGCAACGCGATCGTGAAGGCGGCGGAGGCGGCGGGGCGCGATCCGGTCGCGGCGCGGGACGACTGGCGGATCTGTCGCGAGGTGTACGTCGCCGACTCGAAGAACGCGGCGATGGAGGAGATCCGGGAGAGCCTGCAGCAGTCGTACGACTACCTGTTCAAGATCGGGCTCGCTCCGCTGATGAAGCGCGACGCGTCGATGACCGATGCCGAAGTGACGTTCGACTGGATGGTCGAGAACGTGCCGTGGATCATCGGCTCGCCCGAGGACGTCATCACGCAGGTGCGCGAGCTCGACGAGGCCGTCGGCGGGTTCGGGTCGTTGCTGTTCAACTCGCGGGAGTGGGTGACGATCGACCGGTGGAACCGCTCGCTCGAGCTGTTCGCCCGGTACGTGTCACCGCACTTCCGGGCCCGCGACGACCAGCGGTTCCGCGCGCGAGCTCGCCGCCGACGCACTGGGAGAGTGACATGCCGCGCCCGGGACTCTCGCTCTGGTCGCGCAACTCGTTCTGCTCGATCGCGTCGACGGGGTCGTCGTTCTCGATCGGCTCCATCGGGTCGTTCGCGTCGATCGGCTCGGTGGGGTCGGCGTGCTCCGCGTTCTCCCTGGGGTCGTGGGCGTCGTTCGCGTCGGTGCTGTCGAGCATGTCGGCCCTGTCGGTGCTCTCGCACAAGTCGAGGCGTGGCGTCATGACCGCGCCCGGCCGCTGACCCAACCAGCGAAGAGCCAGCGAAGAGGAGGGGCGGGCTACTCCTCCAGCCGGAGGTGGCGGCCGCCGTCGGTGAGGCGGATGACGGCCTCGCCGTCGAGGAGGCGGTGGAGCCGGTCGCCGGCGACCTCCCGGCGCCAGCCGGAGTCGAGGCGGCTGGGGCGACCGTTGACCAGGGCCTTCACGTCGTCACGCGTCGCCAGCAGCTGCCGCTCGATGCGCTGCGAGCGGGCGAGCTCGGCGATGTACGCGACCACCAGCGCCACGGCGGCTTCGAGCTCGGGACCGTCGTCGAGCTTCTCCGGCATGCGCAGCTCGCTGGTGGGCATCGCCCGTCCCGCCTCCACTGCTTCGAGCAGCTCGTGCGCGACCTCGGACGACATGCGGTTCACCCCGCGCAACTTCATCACGTCGTCGCGCGTGCGGGGCGGACGCCCGACGACCGCGGCCATGGCCAGGTCGGGCAGCACGAAGCGCGGCACGAGGTCGAGCCGTTGCGCGCGCCGCTCGCGCCAGGCGCCGACGGCCTGCGCCACCTTCGCCTTCTCGCCCCGCATCCCCGACGCGCCCTTGATCTTCCACCACGCGGTGTCGGGATCGGAGCGCCGGTCGGCGTTGAGTCGCAGCTGCTCGCACTCGCTGGCGGCCCACGTCTGGCGCCCGAGGTCCTGCAGCCGATGATCGAGCTCGAGCGTCAACGGGAACAGGTACTCGACGTCGGCCGCGGCGTACTTCCGCACCGCCGGCGACAGCGGGCGCGCCGACCAGTCGGCGAGCTGCTCCGACTTGTCGAGTCGCACGCCGAGCAGCACCGACACCAACGACCCCAACGACGGCAGGCCGAGGCCGACGAACCCGGCCGCGAGCTGCACGTCGAACAGCGCCGTCGGCCGCGCGCCCACTGCACGCTCGAGGATGGGGAGGTCGCTCGCGCCCGCGTGGGTGATCATCGTCGCGGGGGCGCGCAGCACGTCGACGAGCGCGCGCACGTCGCACGTCAACGGGTCGACCAGCGCGACGCCGGTCGGCCACGACACCTGGACCAGGCACAGCTGCGGCCAGTACGTGCGCTCGGAGAGGAACTCGGTGTCGAGCCCGTAGGCGGGCTCGTCGACCAGGACCTTGACCAGTTCGCCGAGCGCCCGGTCGTCGTCGACCCAGCGCGGTCCGTTGCCCGTCACGCGACTGCGGTCGCCTCGATCTCGAGCAGCAGCTCCGGGAACGCGAGTCGGGCCACGCCGAGCAGCGTGCCCGCGGGTGTGACGCCGGCGGCGCCGAGGCGTGCCCCGACCACCGCGGCACCGTGGGCGAGGTAGTCGTCGACGTCGGTCGTGTAGAAGTTCAGCCGCACGACGTCGGCGAGGCTCATCCCGGCCGCGCGCAACACGGCTTCGAGGTTGTCGGTGGCCAGCGCGGCCTGCCCGGCCATGTCACCGGCATGTTGCGGCGCGCCGTTCTCGTCGACCGAGGTCTGGCCCGCGCAGAAGAGCACCCGCTCGGCGCCCGCCACCAGCTCGCCCTGGTTGAACCCGAATGCCAACGACCAGGCCCACGGATTGACTGCCGTGCGTTCGGTCATGGGGCGAACCCTACCGGGGTCCGGTCACCCGTGTGCGGGACGGCCGAGCAGCGTCGTCAGCGCGACGATGCGCCCGTCGGGCGCCGGTTCGATCATCGGGACACGCACGTAGGTGCCGTCGACGCCGCCGGGGATCACCTCGCCGGTGGCGAGCACCGGCCCGTTCATGACCTTGTTGAGGTACCGGATCTCGAGGTCGACGATCTCGTGGTCGCCGTCGTGGTCGGCGAGGGCGCGCTCACCCGCCAGCTCGGCCATCAGCGCCTGCGCGCCGCCCTGGATGGTGCCGTTGGCGCCGTTGCGGACGACCTCGTGGAGGTCCATCTCGAACGTGCCGGGCACCGACTCGCGCAGCTGCAAGGCCTCGTCGTACGTCGGTGAACCCAGCTCGTTCGCCGGCCACTTCTTCTGGTCCTCCCGGTCGACCTCGAGCGGCCGGTTCAGGAACGTGCACACCGAGCGGGCGAACGGGCGCGACGGATCGCCGGTGTGGAGCAGCGTCTCGCCGATGAAGAGGCGCTGGCCGATCTTGACCGGGTAGCAGACCAGCTCGATCGGACCACTGGTCGGCGCGTGCTCGAGCAGCGACACCCGCAGGTCGATGGTCGGGTTGATGATCGCGTGCGCCGGTGAGCCGGCGACCATGTCGACCAACGTGGCCAGCACGCCCATGCGCACGCGGTCGGTGCCGGGTTTGAAGAAGGAGGGCTGCACCTCGGCTCGGCCGAGCGCGAGATCGCCCTCGATCCACAGCTCGATGCCGAGCCCACCCACGAAGTTGGGTGGCGTCGCGACTTCGGTCATGCGTGCACCCTGTCACGCGCGCCAATCCGACGCGAAATCGACCGCATGCGGTGAGCCACGCGCATGATCAGGCGGCGAACTCTTCGCCGTCCTCGTCGTCGTCGCTGAGGGACGACATCTCGAGCAGGCCGGCGGCGGCGGCGAGGGCGACGGCCAACCCCGCGGCGCGCTCGTACACCGCGTGGAAGTAGTGGTGGGCCAGCCCCGCACCCGGGAACGGCAGCGGTCCGAGCGACTCGACCAGCGCGGTGGGGTCGACGCCGGGCGTGATCACGCGCACCGGCTCGGGCTCCTCGTCGTCGAGGAGATCGTCGTCGCCCCAGAAGTCGCGCAGCTGCTGCGCGCTCGGCTTGTTCGAACGACTCGATCGGCGGCGACGGGCGGGGCTCATGTCGGTGTCCTCCTCGGTGAGCACGGCATCGGATCGGATGCCGAGCGCGGCACCGAGCTGGTCGCGGTCGAGGTCGGCCAGCGAGCTCGACTTCGGCAGCACCAGGTCGGCGATGCGGCGCTTGCCGGCCACGACCTCCTCGACGCGCTCGTCGACGGTGCCCGGGCACACCAGCCGGTGACTGATGACGGTCTTGGTCTGCCCGATGCGCCAGGCGCGGTCACGGGCCTGGTCCTCGACCGCGGGGTTCCACCACCGGTCGTAGAGCACGACGTGGCTGGCGGCGGTGAGGTTGAGCCCGGTGCCGCCGGCCTTGAGCGACAGCACCAGCGCGCCCGCGCCCTCGCCCTCCTGGAAGTCCTCGATCATGCGGTCGCGCACACCCCGCGACAGGCCACCGTGGTAGCACTCGATCGTCTGGCCCATGCGCTCGGTGAGGTAGTTGGCGAGCTTGACGCCCCACTCCGCGAAGTGCGTGAACACCAGCACCCGTTCGCCGGCCGCGAAGACCGAGTCGACGATCTCCTCGAGGCGCGCCAACTTGCCCGACCGACCGACGAGCGGCCCGTCGCCGTCCTGGTACGCGGCGGGATGGTTGCAGATCTGCTTGAGCGCGGTGATGGCGGCGAGGATCTGGCCCTTGCGCGGCTCCTCGCCCTCGGGCAGGTCGTTGGCCAGCACCAGCCGGTCGAGCACCGCCTGGTAGAGGCCGATCTGCTCGGCGGTCATCACGCAGTGGTCGAGCTGGTCGATCTTGTCGGGCAGCTCGGCCTGGATCTCCGGTTCCATCTTCGTGCGGCGGAACACGAGGATGCCGTTGAGCGCGCGCAGCGCGTCCTCAGCCGCGGCGCGCCCGCTGGCACCACCCGCCGCGCCGCCGCCGTTCTCGTCGCCGGAGAGGCTGGCGATGAACTGCGGCCGCGGGCCCACGAGGCCCGGGTTGGTGAAGTCGAGGATGGCCCACAGGTCACCGAGACCGTTCTCGATCGGCGTGCCGGTGAGGGCGACCCGCGTCCGCGCGTTGATCTTGCGGAGCTGCTGCGCGGTCTCGCTGGTGTGGTTCTTGATCGCCTGCGCCTCGTCGGTGACGACGGTCGCCCACTCGACCTTCGCGATGGCGTCGATGTCGCGCACCGCGGTGCCGTAGGTGGTGATGACGACGTCGGCCTTCTCGACCTCGTCGGCGATCTCGTCGTGCGCGGCACGACCGGGACCGTGGTGCACGATCACCCGCAGACCGGGGGTGAACCGCGCCGCCTCCGCCGCCCAGTTCCCGACGACCGCGGGTGGCGCGATCACCAGCGCGGGACCGCGGTCGGCCACCACGAGGAGGTGGGCGAGCATGGTGGGCGTCTTGCCCAGGCCCATGTCGAGGGCCAGGCAGCCGCCGATGCCGCCGGCTTCGAGGAAGCCCAGCCACGCCAGCGCCTCGGCCTGGTAGCTGCGCAGCTCGCCCTCGAACCCCTTGGGGGCGCGAGCCGGTTCGCCGGACAGGTCCGACGCGGCGGCGAGGAGATCGGCCGCCCAGCCGCCACCTTCCACGGTGATGCCACCGGCGAGGGGCGAGCCCTCGAGCCCGAGCGCGAGCCGCAGCATGTCGGCGCCGGTCAGCTGGGTGGTGTTCGCCCGCTCGGCCAGCGCGCTGGCCGCGGCGTGCAGGTCGGCCTTGTCGAGCGCGACCCACTTCCCACCCGACCGGATGAGCGGCCGCGCTTCCTTGGCCAGCGCACGGATCTCGGCCGCGCTGAGCTCGACGTCGTCGAACACCGCCGACCAGCGGACGTCGGCGAGCTGGTTGGCGCCGACCGAGGACTCCTTCGTCTCCGAGAACACCCGCAGCATCGGGGTGGCCTTGCGCGTCGAGAGCTCGGGGACGCGCACGTCGTAGCCGGCGTCGGCGAGGCGCGGGCCGGTGTGGGTCATGAGCTGCCACGCCTCGTCCTGGCTGAGGACGGTGTGGCCGCGCCGGTCGCTGCCGGCCCGCATCAGCTCGGGCAGGAGCCGCTCCAACCGGCCGAGCTCGTGCTCGAGGTCGGCGCGCTTCGACCGGTCGTCGACGATGGCGCGCTCGACGGGGACGAGCACCTTGCCCTTCGAGCCGCCACGCGCCTTGGCGACGAACACCTCGAGGTCCCACACCCCGGTGCGGTCGGGCGGGTCGAGGCGCACGATCAGCGGGGAGTGCTCGCGCGTGACGGAACGCGACCAGCTCTCGGCGCGGGACACGAGCTCGCCGGCGACCCGCACCGGCGCGTCGAACGCGCTGCCGTCGAGGCGGGCGAGGAACGCCTCGGTGACGTCGTTGCCGGTGCGCACCACGGGCGGCGCCGCGGGCACCTCGATGCGGCGCGCGCTGTCGCGACCGATGGCGTCGACCATGCCGGTGAGCGCGGACCGGGTGACGGCACGGGCGTCGACGCTCGGGTCGAGGGCGGCGACGCTGCCCGGCATCGCCTCCACCACCTCGGCCAGGCGGTCGGGGTCGACCAGCGCGGGCGTCCATCGCACCGCGTACGACGCGTGCTCGCTGCGCGACGAGCCGCTGCGCCGGCGACGCTGCCGCAGGACGGGGACCATCGCACCCCGTGCCGCGAGCTCGACCGCCCACATCGCCACCTTGCCCAGCCAGCGCACGCTCGGGCCGACGTCGTCGCGCACCTCACCCGCGCCGGCGGCGACCAGCCACCCGAGCACCTCACCGACCGGCGCCGCGACCGCGGCCGCCTTGTCGCCACCCGGGATCGGGACGTCGGGGTGCGCGGCCCACGGTGCGGCGGGGGCCTCGGCGTCGGCCAGGAATTTGGCCACCTCGTCGGCGTCGGCGGTCGGGCAGCCGAGGCCTCCGGCCCAGGCGACCACCCGGCCCGGTTCCCACGACAGCTGCAGGCGCACGACCGCCGGCTCGATGGTGTCGGGCTCGGCGGCGCCGCCCGACCCGTTGCTCGGGCTGACCATGACGCCGCCACTGCGGCGTTCGCCGGTGAGGCGGAAGAGGGCGGCGGTCAGCTGCCGGTGGAGGTGCTCGGCGTCGGCGACCACCTGGTCGCGCTCCTCGCCGGGCAGGCGCCGGGCGGCAGCCAGGTGCTCGTCGGCGTCGATGAGGAGGCGCAACAAGGACGCGCGCCACCGCGGCGGGTCGGCCTCGAGGACCGCCAGCTGCGCAGGGGTGGCCAGCTCGTCGGCTTCGAGCTCGACGTAGAGGTCGAACGTCGACTCGTCGACGCGCAGCGTCGCTTCCCCAGTCGTGACCGTCGTGTTGATCCTGCACCACCTCAAGTGGCGATTCTGGAGGGCACCCTGCAGCGCCCCCGAAGATTCGGTGCCGTTACGCCCTGGCACCGCGGCCCTGCCTCGCAGAGGCGGCCGTCCACACCAGTGTACTCAGTGAGAGCCCTCGACAAACCCACTCGGTGGCAACGGGTGGCGGAAGAGCCGGGCGGCGTTCTCGTGGGTGAGGCCGGCCACGTCGGCGGCGGGCAGCCCGGCGAACCGCTCGGCCAGCAGCGCCTGGGTGTCGGGCCACGAGGAATCGGCGTGGGGATAGTCGCTCTCCACCATGATGTGATCGACGCCGATCCGGTCGCGGACCTTCAGGGTGGTGGGGTCGTCGATGGTGCAGAACCAGAAGTTGCGCTGCACCGCCTCCGACGGCGTGACGTCGCCGTCCCACACGCCGGCCATGCCCGACGCCGAGTGCTCCATCACGTAGTCGAGTCGATCGAGGAGCATCGGCACCCAGCCGATCCCACCTTCCGAGAGCGCGACGTCCAGCCGCGGGAACCGTAGAGGGATCCTCGCCCACAACCAGTCGGCGGCCGCCAACATTCCGTGCACCGGGAACAGGGTGGTGCTCTGCTCCAGCGGCGACTCCGGCGAGCGTGGCGGCGAGATCGAGCCCGACCCGGTGTGGAGGCACACGACCGTCTGGGTCTCCTCGCAGGCGCGCAGGAAGGGGTCCCAGTGCTCGGTGTGCACCGACGGGAGGTCGAGGTTGTTCATGCTCTCCGGGAACGTGACCGCTTTGAACCCGCGCTCGGCGTTGCGGCGCACGTCGGCGGCGGCGACCTCGGGGTCGCGCAACCAGGCCAGCTGCAACGGGATGATGCGTTCGGGGTACGAGCCCGCCCACACCTCGTGGTGCCAGTCGTTCCACGCCCGGACGCACGCGAGCCCGAGCTCGGGGTCGTGGCTGCGCGCGAACGCGGCGCCCGCGAACCCGGCGATGAGCGAGGGAAAGCAGAGCGACGCCCAGATGCCGGCCAGGTCCATGTCGGCGATGCGGGCGTGGATGTCCCAGCACCCCTTGCGCATCTCGTCGAAGCGGGCCGGCTCCATCGTCCACTCGTCCTTCGGCCGGCCGACCACCGCGTTCAACCCGATGTTCGGGAACAGGTTGTCCTCGTAGGCCCAGGCCTGGCGGCCGTCATCGAACTCCACCAGGCGCGGCGCGCGGTCGGCGAGCGGCGCGGGAAGGCGGCCGTCGAACAGGTCGGGGGGCTCGATGAGATGGTCGTCGACCGAGATGATCGGGTACCGGCGCGGGCGGGGCTCGGGATCGGGCAGCAGCGGCATGGCGTCAGTTGTGCCGGGCGCCGCGGACGACGCGACCGGGCCGGGCGCCGGTGTCGGCGCCGTCGCGTTGGACGATCTCACCGTTGACGATGGTGGCGACGAACCCGTCGGTGCGTTGCAGCACGCGCTTGGCCCCGGCCGGGAGGTCGTGCACCACCTCGATGGGCTGCGGCGCGACGGCGGCGACGTCGAGCACGTTGAGGTCGGCCTTGAGCCCGGGCTCGACCGCACCCCGGTCGCGCAGGCCGTACATCGCCGCCGGTTCGCTGGTCAGGATCTTCACCGCGGTCTCGAGCGGCAGGGTGCCGCGTGCCCGGTCGCGCACCCAGTAGGAGAGCAGGAACGACGGGTAGCCGGCGTCGCAGATCAGGTCGACGTGGGCACCGCCGTCACCGAGGCCGAGGACGCTCTGGGGATGCACGAGCAGCTCGGCGCTCACGTCGAGGTTGCCCGGATAGCCACCGAGGAAGAAGTGGACGAGCGCGTCGCCGTCGTCGGCGATGGTCCAGTCGTAGAGCACCTCCTCGGGGTCGCGCCCGAGCGCCTCGGCCTGCGCCGAGAGGCTGCTCGCGGGATCGGGCTCGTAGTCGGGCACGGGGTGCCACGGGAAGACCGCGGTCGCGGTGGCGAGCATGAGGTCGCGGAGGCGCGGGACACCCGGCGGCGGACGCTCGGCGACGATGGCGGCGCGCACGTCGGGTTCGGCCATGCGCGCGGCGCGCTCGGCCACCGGCAGGTGCGCGAGCGCCTCGTACGTGGGCCGGCCGCGGAACGCATGCGACGTGCGCAACCCGCAGAACAGGCCCTGCCCGTGCGAGCTGACCTGCGGCACGATGCGCGCGCCGTCGGCGTTCTCCCGCTCGATGCGGTCGAGCTTCTGGCGCCACGGGCCACCGCGCGAACCACCGAACGGGAACGTGACCACGAGGCCGGTCTCGCGCGACACCGCGCTCAGCCAGTCGACCTCCTCGTCCCACCGCGCGTGCGACTCCCCGGCTGCCCCCGGCAGGATGGTGGTGAACACCGCGTCGCCCGATGACATGCGCACCGCCCGCACGAGGGCGCAGATCTCCTTGTGCGCGGCGAACGTGCCGGGTACCTCGCGGCCGTCGACCGCCTTGTGCAGCTCGAGCCGGTTCACCGAGAGGCCCACCGCGCCCGCGCAGACGCCTTCGGCGACCAGCTCGGCCATGCGGATGATGTCGTCGTCGGTGGCGGGCTCGTTGGCCGCGCCCCGCTCGCCCATCACGAAGGCGCGCACCGCGCCGTGCGGCACCTGGGCGGCGACGTCGAGCGCGCGCGGGATCCGGTCGAGCGCGTCGAGGTACTCGCCGACGGTCTGCCAGTCCCACCGGATCGCCTCGCGCAGGGATGCGCCGGGGATGCCCTCGACGCCCTCCATCAGGCCGATGAGCCAGTCGTGACGGTCGGGCGCGGCGGGCGCGAAGCCCACGCCGCAGTTGCCCATGACCACGGTGGTGACGCCGTGCCAGATCGACGGGGTGAGCAGCGGGTCCCAGGTGACCTGCCCGTCGTAGTGGGTGTGGACGTCGACGAAGCCGGGCGTGACCGCGAGGCCGGTGGCGTCGAGCTCCTCACGACCGGGCTCGTCGACGGTGCCCACCGCGGTGATGCGGCCGTCGTCGAGGGCGACGTCGCCGTGCGCCGGACGACCACCCCGGCCGTCGATCACGGTTCCGTTCCGGATCACCAGATCGTGCACGGCAGCCCCCTGACGTCGTTCCGACCCTACTCCCGGCCTCGTCGGCACCACCGCCGACGGGCCGAGGAGGGGTGGCTGGCCGCGATCGACTGAGATGTGGGGTCGTGACCTCCGCCGACGACCTCCGGCCGTTCATCCGCGACATCCCCGATTTCCCCCGCCGGGCGTGACGTTCCGCGACATCACGCCGTTGCTCGGCGACGCGGGCGCGTTCCGCGCCGCGACCGAGCTCCTGGTGGCGCCGTTCGACGCGGACGTGACCAAGGTCGTCGGGATCGAGGCGCGCGGGTTCATCCTCGCGGCGCCGATCGCGCTCGCGCTCGGTGCCGGCTTCGTCCCCGTGCGCAAGCCGGGCAAGCTGCCGTGGGACACGCACGCGCACAGCTACGAGCTCGAGTACGGGCGCGACACGCTCGAGGTGCACCGCGACGCGCTGGAACCCGATGACCGGGTGCTCATCGTCGACGACGTCCTCGCCACCGGTGGCACCGCCACCGCCACGTCGATCCTGGTGTCGGAGTTCTTCACCGCCACCGTCATCGGCCTGACGTTCCTGCTCGAGCTCCCCGCGCTCGGCGGCCGCGAGCGGCTCCAGCCGCTCGGGCACCGCGTCGAGTCGATCCTGAGCCTCTAACCGGCCGCGCCGGCCGCGCCGGCCTCGACCCAGGCCCGGACCTCGGCCCGGGTCGGGGGCTGGGCGGTCCCGAGCCCGTGCACCACGTACCCGGAGACGGTGACCAGCGCCGCCGCGTGCAGGACGAGGTCGACGGTGGTCTCGACCGACAGCGCACCCAGCGTCGTGGGGACGTCGGCGTTGCTGCTCGCCAGCGCCGACCAGTGCTCGTGCATGTTGTTGAGCAGGATGCGGGTCTCGTCCGCCCGTGCCCCGCGGTCGGCCTGCCCGGTGAAGGCGGCGCACACGTCGAGCGGGGTGGTGGGCATGTGTGCGATCACACCCACGAGGCCGACGCCCGCCTGTTCCGCTTCGCGGAACAGTCGCAGCAGGGTGCGCCGGCGCTGGCTGGTGCTCACGTCGTAGACGACGTCGACGTCGCGCTTCAGGCCGCGCAGCTCGCGCCACAGCAGCCCGGCGCGGCCGAGGGACTGCCACCCGATGTCCTTCCCCGCGTTCGCGACCACGAGGAAGTTGGCGGCACCCGACGGCGGGAGGATCGCGCTCTCCAGCGCGCGCTCGGGATAGCCGTACTCCCACTCGTCGCCCATGTTGTCGTACACCCCGCCGTCGGTGAGCACGAGCTTGGCGACGGGAACCTTGGGGTCGCCCTTCGGTCGCCACGGTCGCGCGAGGTGCACGCCGAGGCGCGTGAGGTCGAGCTCGACCGGCGGGAACGCGAGCGGCAACGCGGCCGAGGCCCGCACCGCGGTCGAGAGCCGGAGGTCGCCGGGCGCGCCCTCCCCCGCGTTCCATTCGGTGACGAGCTCGGGGGCGAGGAAGCACTGGTGACCGGATTGCAGCTCGGTGGCGCAGATGACGTGGCGGGTGTCGGGCGCGTGCACGTCGCCCAAGCGGCGGCCGCGGAAGAGCACCGCGTCGAGGGCCCGCTCGAACACCCTCCCGCGGGCGGCGATGACGACGACGAGCACCAGGAGCAGCACGACCGTGCCGACCAACAGCGCCAGCACCGCGATCCACGCCGCGTCGCCGTGGCTGTCACCCACGTACTCCCACGTGAGCGCGCCGGCCGCGGCGACGACGAGCACCGCCACGAACGCACCGACGTGCCGCACCGCCACCGCGAGGCCGATCCCCACGAGTGCCCCGATCCCCAGCCAGAGCGGCAGCAGCCAGGCCAACCCGGGCGTCCCGCGCGCCGCGGTGCACACCGCGACCACCGTGGCCACCGCGGCGGCCACGGTGAGGGTGAGGACGGCGAGCGCCCCGGTCAGATAGCGGCGGGTCGGGCCCTTGGCCGGGATCAGGCCCGTGGTGGCCACGGTGGTGAGCAACCGGCCGGTGACCCGGCGGAAGTCGTCGAGCGTGACGTCGTCGAGATCGACGCCGAGGTCGGCGAGCCCGGTGGCGAGGACGCCGTTGGTCAGCGAGCCACCCGACACCGACGCGACCGCGGTGAACTCGATCGGGACGCCGCCACCGTCCTTGCGCGCCTCCGCGTCGCGCATCGCGAGCAGGCCGTAGAGCGTGCCCAGCGCCCACGCGGCGGCGCGGTGACCGCCACCCGACAGCGCGATCGAGATGCGGCACGGCGTCGACGGTTGCCAGGTGTGGTGCGCGGGCGCGGTCGCCAAGGACCGAGACCCTACGTCAGAGGTAGTCACGCCGCACGAGATCGCGCGTCGCGAACCAACCGGGGATGGCGGGCAGGTAGTAGAAGACGAGCTGGTTGGCGAGCACGGCCGCGATCGCGATCTCCTTCGGTACGCCGAACGAGACGAGCACGGCCGACAACCCGACCGTGCCCACCGCGGTACCGCCGCCGGGGATGGGCACGATCGACGCGATCGTCACCACGCCGACGTTGGCGGCGAGCAACGCCCAGAACGACACGTGGCCACCGAACGCGATCAGGCACAGTTGCAGGCACCACGTGGACATGATGGTCGCCACGACGTTGCCGCCGACGAGCAGGGCAAGGTGCCGCGGTGAGCGCAGCGCGTCGGCCATGGTCGCGGTGGCGCGCGAGAGCGGCGGCAGCACGCGCCGACGCAGCCCCGGCAGCAACGCCACCAATCCGCTCACCAGCACGAGCAGCGCGGCGACGATCACCAGGAACAGCAGGAGGCCGTTGGTCGGGATCAGCGACAGGTCGACGCGCGCGGGCTCGACGAGGAGCGCGACCCCGAAGCAGCCGAGCGCGGCGACGAGCCCCCCGAAGCCGCTCAACACGCCGCCCGCGGCCACGGCCGAGGGCAGGTCGACGCCGAGCTTCTGGAGGAAGCGCACCTGCATGCCCTGGCCGCCGATGCCGGGCACCGCGAGGTTGGAGAACGACATCCCGAGCTGCAACTCGGTGGTCGGCACCAACGGCAGGCGGACCGTCACCGTGCCCTGCAACGCGATCGCGTACGCGATGTTGGCCGCGAACGAGACCACGAGGGCGAGCGCCAACCAGCTCCAGTTCGCGTTGCGGAGGGTGTCGACGACGTCGGTGGGGTCGCCGACGTCGAGCAGCAACGCACCCACCGCGACCAGCGCGCCGATGGCCAACGCCGCACCGGTGGCGGTGATGCGCCGCACCTGCACCAGCTCGGGCGGCTCGATGCCGATGGCGGACGCGGCGAGGGTACGCAGGTGGTCGAGGCGGGCGCCGAAGGCGCGCCGGTGCTCGCCCGCGAGCTTGCGGGTCGACGATGAGAGCGCCGCGGGCTGGAGGAACGGCAGCGCCGGCGCCACCGCCGGCCGCCCCAGCACGGTGACCGCGGCGTCCACCGCGCGCTCGTCGCCGGCGAGCGCGGCGGTCGACGCCAGCAGCTGTGCCACGTCGGCGCCCTGGCGCGTCGCGTCGCCGGTCACCTCGGCCTCGTCGAACCCGACGATCCACGGCCGGCCGTCGCTCACGATCACGTGGTCGGCATCGAGGTCGCCGTGGGCGATGCGACAGCGCCCCAGCGCGGCAACGTCGGTCCAGAGCGCGGCGAGGAGCGCGTCGGTCACGTCGTCGGCATCGAGCTCGGCGAGCTCCGCCCCCGCGATCGGGCGCAGCACGAGCAACGCGGCGCGGGGACCTCCGCTCCCCGCGACCACGACGGTGGGCACGTGGACCCCGCCCTGCGCGGCGACCAGGAGCAGGTACGCCTCGTGCTCGACCTGCTGCACCCGCGTGAGCGCGAACCGCGGCGCCGAACGCTTGTTGACCACCGTGTACCAGATCTTCTGGAGCAGCTGCGCGTGCGCGTCGTCGCGCGCGACCATGTGGATGCGCAGCGGCCCGATCTCGTCGTCGGCGAGCACCAGCGTCGATGAGCGCGGCTGCACCGGCGCGAAGCGCACGTTGTCGGCGCGGATCCCCAGCCGCGCCAGCGCCTCGGTGATCTGGGGGATGGTCGGCCGCGTGCCGGGCGAACCGAACAGCAGGTGCACGAAGCACGCCACCGTCCAACCGAGCACCACGCCCGCGAAGAGGTCGTTCGGGAAGGCGGTGCCGAGATAGAGCGCGGAGACGCCGAGCAGCGCGACGAGCGTCCACCCGAACGCACGCGCGGGCCGGGTGACGTACGGCGCCGAGGCACCGATGATGGCCACGATGATCGCGATCCGCACCGACGGAAACGCCGACGGTGAGCCGCCGACGAAGCCGGTGGCGATGCGCAGCGTGCGCCCGAAGCCCTCGTGGGCGACGACCAGCTCGCCGAGGGCGCGTGCCGTCCCCCACGCGAGGACACCCGCGACCACGAGGTCGCGCGCCAGGCGCAGCCGGCCGGCGACCACTGCCGCCACGACGACGAGGCCGAGCGCCCACAGGGCGCCGAGGCGGTACAGGGCGCGGAACAGCGGTGCCAGCCCGTTCGGCAAGGTGTTGAAGAGGTCGAAGACCGCGCGCTCGCTGCGGGTGACGTCGCCGTGGTGGAACGAGCTCACGACCAGGATCGCGATCCCGAGGAGCAGGCCGAACCAGTCGCGCGTGCGCCGCCGCAACGCGCCCTCGGCCGCGGGGCGGAACATGCGGACCCGCCACGAGCGCGCCGGCTGCACGTCGGCCGGCTCGCGCGTGGTCACCACGGGTACATGGTGCCCACACCGGGGCTGGGCGTAGCGTAAGTCCCGTCGAACGCCGTACCCAGGGGGTCAGCCGTGCCGCGAGTCGAGCCCGTCCCGTACGAGGATCTGAGTGAGCAGTACCGGTCGATGATCGAGGCGGGCGCCGAGTCCGGCGCGTACACGACCCCGGTCCCGTTGCAGATCCTCGCCTACGCCGATCACCCGCCGCGGCCCGACGACGCCGAGCGGCACCCCAACTTCCCGAACAGCCTGCTGGAGCCGCGCCTGCTGGAGCTGTTGCGCATCCGCAGCGGCCAGCTCGGCGGGTGCGAGCCGTGCATGGGCTCGCGCAAGGAGGGCACGATCACCGAGGACGACGTCGCCTGCCTCGCCAACCCCGCGCTGCGGCCGGACCTCACGGTGCGGGAGCGCCGCGCGCTGGCGTTCCTCGACCAGCTCTCGAACGACCACTGGGCGATCGGCGACGACACCTTCCGCGACCTGCACGAGGTGTTCACCACCGGCGAGATCATGGACCTGGGGCAGACCGTCGGCGGGATGATCGGCCTCCACCGGTTCCTGCACACCCTCGACGCCTTCGGGGAGAACGACCCGGTGATCAAGTACGACCCCAACGAGGTCGGCACCACCTGGGGCCAGCTGCACGGCGGGTAGCCCGACCCTCTCGGTTGTCACACTTCGCGCGGCTGTCTCGTCTGGGTGCGGAACCGACGATCGGAGGACGTCATGAGCCAGCCGCCCCGCTCCGTCGTCGTGGTCGGTGCCGGCCTGGCCGGGATGACCGCGGCGCTCACCGCCGCCGACGAGGGCGCCCGGGTCACGGTGCTCGAGGCGCGCACTCACCCGGGCGGCCGCGCCCGCACCACCACCACCGCCGACGGCTTCCACTTCAACCAGGGTGCGCACGCGCTGTACCGCGGCGGCGCGGCCTGGGAGGTGCTGCACGGCTGGGGCATCACGCCACGCGGCGCGTCCCCGGTCACCACCCGCGCGTACGGGTTGCGGAGCGACGGCACCCTCGATGCCCTGCCCGGCACGTTCACGACCCTGTTGCGGACGCAGGTGCTCGGCGCACCCGGCAAGCTCGAGCTCCTCAAGATGTTGGCGCGCCCGGCCCGCATGACGACGACGGTCACGCCCGGGACATCGGTCCAGCAGTGGATCGACGGCACCTCGCGCCGCTCCGACGTGCGCGCGGTGCTGGCACTGCTGGCCCGGATCTCGACCTACTGCGGCGACCTCGACGCGCTCGACGCGGCTGCCGGTGTCGCGCAGATGGTGCAGGCCTTCACGCATGGCGTGGTGTACCTCGACGACGGCTGGCAGCAACTGGTCGACGAGCTCCAGCAGCTGGCGGCGGCGCGCGACATCACCCTCCACACCCGGGCCAAGGTCGCCGGGATCGAACCGTGCGCCGACGGCGTCACCGTGCGCACCGCACACGGCGCCCTGGCGGCCGACGCGGTGGTGCTCGCGTCCGGCGGACCGCGCGACGTCGACACCATGGTGCGCGGGGCGAGCGCGGCTGCGCGTCGATGGGCCGCGGACGAGCGCCCGGTCGTCGCGACCACGCTCGACGTCGCGCTTTGGAACCTGCCGGTACCCGACCGGCGCATCACGTGCGGCCTCGACGAGCCGACGTACTTCTCGGTCCACACGCCATACGCGCATCTCGCTCACGGTGATGGAGGCGGCGAGGTCGCGCACCTCCTCTGGTACGGCGAGGCCGACGTCGACGCCCTGGCCCGGCTCGAGTGGTTGCTCGATCGGGCGCAGCCGGGATGGCACGAGCAGGTGGCCGACTGGCGTCACGGCGAACGGCTGGTGGTCGCGCACGGCCGGCCGCTCCCGGGCCGCGGCCTGGGCGGACGACCGCCGGTGGCGGTCCCCGACCTGCCGCGCGTGTACGTGGCCGGCGACTGGGTGGGGCCGGACGGGATGCTCGCCGACGCCGCGTTCGCCAGTGGGCGGGCGGCCGGACGGGCGGCCGCGACGACACCGGCACTGGTGGCGGCATGAACGCGCCCGACGCCGGCACCTCGGAGTTCGAGGCCCTGCGGCCGCGGCTGTTCGGCATCGCCTACCGGATGACCGGCAGCGTCGGCGACGCCGAGGACGCGTGCCAGGACGCGTGGTTGCGGTGGCAGGCGGTCGACCGCGCGCAGGTCGACAACCCGGAGGCGTTCCTCGTGAGCACGGTCACCCGCCTCGCCATCGACCGGTTGCGCTCGGCGCACCACCGGAAGGAGACGTACGTCGGGCCCTACCTGCCCGAGCCGTTGGTGGTCGACGACGCCACCGAGACCCAGCCCGAGGTCGCGGCCGAGCTGGCCGACTCGCTCACCCTCGCCTTCCTCGTGCTGCTCGACGAGCTCTCCCCCGTCGAGCGTGCGGTGTTGCTGCTCCACGACGTGTTCGGGTACCCGTTCGACGAGGTGGCGGCGATGGTCGACTCGTCACCGGCGGCGTGCCGGCAACTCGCCAGCCGCACCCGCCGAAGGTTGCAGGACGGACAGCTCGAGCTACGCCGCCCGCGCGCCCAGGAGGAGCAGGAGCTGGTGGGCGCGCTCCTGGCCACGGTGGCCAGCGGCGACATCGAGCAGGTGATGACGCTGCTCGCACCCGACATCGTGCTGCTCTCCGACGGCGGTGCCGCCCGGCACGCGGCGCGGCGGCCGGTGATCGGCCCCGATCGCGTGGCACGCCTCATGGTGAACCTGGCGCACCGCATCCCGAGCGAGGCCGACCTCCGTCTCGTGCGCGTGAACGGGGAGCCCGGGGTCGTGTTCCGCCTCGACGACCGGCCGGGTCTCGTGCTCTCGTTCTCCTTCGCGCCCGACGGACGCGTGCTCCGCGTCTTCGCGCAGCTCAACCCCGAGAAGTTGCGTCACGTCGTGTGATCGGCGTCCACCAGGTCGACGTCGGGAGCGTGCTCGGCGTCAGTGCGGTCGCGGAAGCGCGCCAACGACTCCGGCAATGCTCCCGACCACCGGATCGCGACCACGCTGACGGCGTCGAGCGCCAGCACGCAGGCCATCTGGCCGAACCACCACGCGCCGAACGGGTGGTGGCCCGACACCGGGCACGCGACCGAGAGCGCGGTGAGGAACCCGGCGGCACCGAGTGACGACACGAGTCCCCACCGACGTTGCATCACCAGACCGGCGATCGTCGTGGCCAGCAGCAGCCACATGACGAGCTCCAGCGCGATGCCGTAGGAGGGTTCGGGCTTGTGGGTCACCGGCTCGAGGGCCATGGCGACCTGCAGGAGCACGAACCATGCGATCGCCACGCCGGCCGCGAGCCGACCGTCGATCCGTTCCTGCAACCACATCTTGGTGTCGAGGTCCATCGCACCAGTCTGCCCGCTCACGACGGTGGATGCACCACGCCGATCAGAGCGATCAGAGCGATCAGAGCGATCAGACGACGCGGTAGCCGTAGAAGCTCAGGGCGCGCCGCAGACGGGCGCGCTGGTCGGGCTCGTAGAGCACACCGTCGTGCAGGAGGTAGCCGAGGTGGCGGTGCCGCCCGGTCATGGCGACGGCTCCCACGCTCTCCAGCCGGACCGTGGTCGCGACCTTGGGCAGGAACATGCGCCGGCCGAACGGGAACACCAGCAGCAGCCCTTCGTCGAACACCACGAACCGCCAAGGCAGCAGGCGGCCGTGGGCCCAGGCGCAGAGGACGAAGAAGGTCGCCCACTGGATGGAGTGGGACCAGCCGATCACGAGCACCCAGAGGGCGAGACCGAGCAGGATCTTGGGCCACCAGCGAAGGAACCAACTGCTGCCGTCGTAGGACGCGAACTCGTCCACCGCGGCAAGGCTACGCCCGTCGCTCGACCGCGTCATTCGCTACGGGCTGACGGTGGACAGGAACGCGGCAACGGCGAACCCGGCGGCCGCCGCGAGTCCGGCGTGCCGACCGGCGCCGCGCACTGCGATCGGCACCATCTCGTTCACGACGACGACGACCATCGCGCCGGCTGCGATCGACTGGATGATCGCGATGGCATCGGCGTTGGTCGGCTTCAGCACCGCGTAGCCGACGAGTCCCGCGATGAACCCGACCGCGACGATGGCCCCGAACCTGACGAGGACCTTTCGCAGCGGGACGCCACCCGCCAACAAGGCGGCGGCGACGCCGATCGCTTCGGGCAGGTTCGAGAGGAAGACCGCACCCACCAGCGCGAACGAGACGCCGGCGCCGCCGAGCAGGGTGAGCCCGACCGCGACCGACTCGGGGATGCCGTCGAGGACCATGCCGACGGTCAGGTTGCGGGCCGCGGTGGCGTCGGCGGCCGCGGGCTGCGCGGTCGGCCCGGCCGCGTCCTCGGCCTCCTCCACCGGTTCCTCGGGGTCCTCCCGTTCCGCGCGCCGGTCGAGCCAGCGGGTCAGGAGGTAGTAGCCACCCGCACCGACGAGCAGACCGATGCCGGCGGGCGCGCGGCCGGCCTCCGCGTACGCCTCCGCCACGAGGTCCGTGGTCACCGCGCTGATGAGCGCGCCCGCTCCGAACGCCATGACCAACCCCAGCCACTGCGGCTCGGTGAGCTTCGGGTAGCGCGCGACGAGCAACGCGCCGACGATCAGCGCCGATTGCCCGAGTGCTGCCCAGAGCCCCGCTTCGAACACGCGACGCGGAGTCTCGCGCGCGTGTCCTCGGTCAGCGTGGGGTCTAGCCGGCGCGGGGTGCGTCGCCGAGGTGCGCGTGCAACACCGATGCGACCGCGGCACCACTGGTGAGCATCGGCTGGATGTCGCGCAGGGCACGGCTCATGGTCAGCGCGCCTTCGTAGCTCGACAGCACGAAGGTGGCGAGCGCGGACGCGTCGGCCTCGGGGATGCCGGCTTCGGTGAAGACGTGGGCCAGCGCGGCCTGCCAACCGTTGAACACGTCCTCGCACACCTGGCGGATGCGCTCGATGTCGTTCGACGTCTCGAGCGCCACGGTGGCGACCGGGCAGCCGCGCTCGTAGTCGGAGTCGCGCAGCAGCTCCGCGTTGTACACGAAGAAGGCGTTGACAGTCGCCGGGACGTCGGCGGCGTTCGCCAGCGACGCGATCGCCATCCGGATCCGCTCCCCCACCCGGGCCAGGGCCTCGACCGCGATCTGCTCCTTGCCGCCCGGGAAGTAGTGGTACACGGAACCGAGGGGCGCATCGCCCTCCGCCACAATCTGTTTGATGCCGGTCGCCGTATAGCCCTGACGACGCAACAGCCGGTTCGTCGCGTCGAGGATGCGGTCGCGGGTGTCGCGGGCGTCGGCAGCGGTGGTCACGACAAAAACGGTAGCACCAAAGTATGTAGAGTGCTATACAGACTATGTAGAGCGTTCTAGTTCGACATCGGGTGGGGGCCTGACAGGGAGGTGGTGGCATGGGTGGTGGCATGACGGTGGAGCCCTTCACCGTGCAGACGAGGACCAGACGGGCCGGGAGCCGGAGCCGCACGCAGCCGGACGACTTCCTGGGCAACTTCTCGGTCGCCGATCACGCGCGGCTCCGGGCGGTGGCCCGCCTGCGCGAGCTGCAACCGGGCGACTGCCTGTTCGACCAGGGATCGGTCGCCACTGCCGCCTTCGTGCTGACGGGGGGCCAGGCCGAGGTGATCGTGCGGGGCCAGCCGGTGGGCGAGATCGCCGCCGGAGCGATCGTCGGCGACGCCGACGTGTTGGGTCGTCATCCGTATCGCTGCCGGGTGGAGGCGCGCACGCCGGTCACCGCCTGGCAGATCGACGCCGCCGACCTCGACCGCCTGTTGGTCGATGCACCGACGTTCGCCCGCGCCCTGGCGCGCGACCTCGGGCGGCGGCTGCGGGCCGCCGAGCTCTCGCTCGCCACGGGATAGCGTCCTCCTCCGTGAGGGGGAACCTGCTGGTCCGGGGCGGCACGCTGGTCGACGGGACGGGCGCATCGCCGCGCGCCGCGGACGTCCGCATCCGCGACGGCGCGGTCGCCGAGGTCGCGCCCGGGCTCGCACCCGACGGCGAGACGGTCGTCGACGCCGACGGCGCGTACGTCGCACCCGGGTTCATCGACTGCCACACGCACTACGACCCGTCGGTGTGGTGGGACCCGCTGGTCGACCCGATGCCGCAGCACGGCGTGACCACGGTCGTCACCGGCAACTGCTCGCTGTCGCTCACGCCCGTGCGCGCCGCCGACCGCGTGGCGGCCAGCGACGTGTTCGGCTTCATCGAGGACATCCCGGTCGACGCGTTCGCGGCCGGGATCCCGTGGAACTGGGAGTCGTACGCCGAGTGGCGGGACGCCCTGCGGGCGCACGGCACCGCGGTGCACGTCGCCCCGCTCCTCGGCCATTCGAACCTGCGCGTCTACGTGATGGGCGACGAGGCATGGAACCGCGCGGCCCGGCCCGAGGAGCGCGACCGGATGGCCGCGGTGCTCGCCGACTCGCTCGCGGCCGGCGCCCTCGGCCTCTCGACGTCGTTCATCGACCAGGACCGGCACGGGCACGCGGTGCCCAGCCGCGCCGCCGACGACGACGAGCTCCGCGCGCTCATCGAGGTGCTCGGCCACGCGCCGGGGCACGCGCGCGTCCTCGAGTTCCTCCCGTGGATCAAGGAGATCGACCGCCAACTGCTCGACATCGACCGGGTCGCGCGCTGGTGCGGCGCCGCCGGCGTGGCGTGCACCTGGAACCAGCTCGCGGAGAACAGCCGCGACCCGTCGCGCGCCGAACGCATCATCGAGCAGGCGCACGTGCTGCACGCCGACGGCTGTCGCGTGTTCGCGCAGGTCTCGCCGCGGCCGTTCAACCTCAACGTCAGCTTCGACCAGACCCCGGCGTTCGTGGCCGTGCCCGCGTGGGGAAGGCTGATCACGCAGACGCCCGACGAGAAGCGGCGCACGCTCGCCGACGGCGAGTGGCGGGCACAGGCCCGCGCCGACTGGGACCGCGTCGGCGACGGGTTCACCATCTTCCCGGTCTCGCGCCTCGACCGCGTGCGCCTCACGTCGGTGCGCGACGGGGAGGAGCGCTTCCTCGGCGGCACGTTCGCCGACGTGGTCGCGGCGCGCGGTGGCCACCCGTCGGACGTGCTCGCCGACTGGGTGCTCGAGCACGACCTCGCGCCGGGCATGGTGGCGGAAGCGCTGTCGAACAACGATGCGGGCAAGGTGTCGGCGCTCATCCTCGACCCGACGACCGTGGTGGGTGCGAGCGACGCCGGCGCGCACCTGCAGATGATGTGCGGGGCCGGCGACTCCACGCTGCTGCTCACCGAGCACGTGCGCGACCGCGGTGACCTGACGGTCGAGGGCGCGGTGCACCAACTCACCGGGCGCCTCGCCGACGCTTTCGGCATCCGCGGCCGCGGCGTGCTGCGCCCCGGGCTCGCCGGCGACGTGGTCGTCTTCGCGCTCGACGAGCTGGCGTACCGGCCCGAGCAGTTCGTCACCGACCTCCCGGGCGGCGCACCGCGCCTCACCCGGCCGCCCGGAGGCTTCCGCATGACCGCGGCCGACGGTGTGGTCACTCAGGAGCAGGGCATCGCGACCGGCGCGCGCCCGGCCGGACCCCTCGACGCCGGTTAGACGCCGCGCGTCGGCGGGAGCGGGAGGAAGCCGCTCGTGCGCTCGACGTAGCGCGCGTAGCCCGGTCGCCGCTGTGCGATGTCGCGTTCGAGAAGCGGCTTGCCCGTCTTGCGGGTGAGCGTCCACGTCATCAACAGCGGCGAGAGGATCGTCGCCGCGCCGACCCACTGCTGGGCCGCGATCAGGTACAGGCCCCACCACACGCAGGCGTCGCCGAAGTAGTTGGGGTGACGGGTGTAGCGCCAGAGCCCGCGGTCCATGACCTGGCCGCGATTCTCCGTGTCGGCACGGAACCGCTGGAGCTGCCAATCGCCGACGCTCTCGAAGGTGAAGCCCACCACCCACACCGCGGTCCCGACGTAGAGCAGGGCCCCCGGCCCGCGGGGCTCGAACATCGCCACCTGCACGGGCAGCGACACGAACCACATCGCCGCCGCCTGGGTGAGGAAGATGCCGAGGGCACGTGACGCCGAGGCTCGATGGTCGAGCAGCATCTCGGTGTACCGGGGGTCCTCGCCCCGGCCCCGGCTCCGCCACGCGATGTACCCGGCGAGGCGACAGCCCCACAGCGTGACCAGCCCCGCGACCAGCACCCGGCGGGTGTCGTCGCCGTCGCCCGCCGAGAGCACGAACGCGACCCAGGCCACGAGCACGAAACCCAGGCCCCAGGCGACGTCGATCACGTTGTACCGGCCGATCGCCATCCCGAGGAGCCAGGTGACCAGCACGAGGGCGACGACCACGCCCGCGCACGCGGCGAGCGACACCAGGAACGAGCCGGTGGCGAAGTCGTGCATCAGTGGGACTTGGCGACGAGGATCTGGTCGACACCCATGCGACCCTCGGCGAAGGCGAGCGAACCGCCGACCAGGTAGAGCCGCCACACCCGAGCGACCTCTTCGCCGACCAGCGCGACGACGTCGTCCCAGCGGCGCTCGAGGTTGCCGCGCCACTCGGCGCCGGTGCGCACGTAGTGCTCGCGCCGCGCCTGCACGTCGCGCACCTCGAAGCCGCCGCCTTCCAGCAGCCCGATGGTCTCGCCCAGGGGGCGCATGTGCATGTCGGGCGCGATGTACGCCTCGATGAACGGCCCGCCACCGGGCGAGGTCCCCGCGGCGCGCGACATCTGCTGGACGAGGAAGCGGCCCCCGGGCACGAGGGCGCGGTGCACGGTGCCGACGAAGGTCGGGTACTGCTCGTCGCCGACGTGCTCGCCCATCTCGATCGACGCCGCCGCGTCGTACGGGCCGTCGCGCAGGTCGCGGTAGTCCTGGAGGCGGAAGTCGACGAGATCGGAGACGCCGTGCTCGGCCGCCCGCTTGCGGGCGAGCTCGAGCTGCTCGCGCGAGAGGGTGATCCCGGTGACCCGTACGCCGTGCTCACGGGCTGCGTGGATGCTCAGCGAGCCCCACCCGCACCCGACATCGAGGAGGCGCATCCCCGGCCCGAGCCGCAGCTTCTCGCACACCAGCTCCAGCTTGGCGCGCTGCGCGTCGGCGAGCGACGCGCCGGGACGGTCGGATGCCCAGTACGCGCACGAGTACGCCATCGACTCGTCGAGGAGCAGCGCGTAGAAGTCGTTCGACAGGTCGTAGTGATGCGAGATCACGGCCCGGTCGCGATCGCGGCTGTGACGCCGACCGCGGATCTTCGCCTCCGACCCCGGGCGCCGCGGTGGCAGGCCGACGACGCCGAGTCGCACGGCGGTGCCGAGTACGCCGAACCGGTCGCGCAGGCCGGCGCGGTGGACCTGGCGTCCCCGGGCGCGAGCGTGCTCCCACACCCGCCGGAAGCCGTCGTCGACGTCACCCTCGACGTCGAGGTCGCCGCTGACGTAGGCGCGCGCCAGCCCGACCTCGTCGGGGCGCCACAGGAGGCGGCGCAGCGCGCGGCGGCCGTGCAGCACGACCACCGGCGCACCAGCCGGTCCGACCTCGCTGCCGTCCCAGGCGCGGAGGCGAACGGGGAGCTCGCCGCCGACGAAGGGGTGGGCGGCGGCGGCGAGCTCGTCGGCAACCGGGCGCGACGCCATCAGCCGTCACCCCGTGAGAGAACGATCCGGGCGACGTCGAGGTAGCCGGTGGCGAACCCCGCCTCGCAGTAGGCGAGGTAGAAGTCCCACATGCGGCGGAACGTGGCGTCGAACCCGAGCTCGTCGACCTCGGTCGCACGCGCGTCGAAGCGCTCCCGCCACGCGCGCAGGGTGTGCGCGTAGTCGGTGCCGAAGGTCACGGTCTCCTCGACGTGCAGGGTGGTGCAGGCGGCGACGACGTCGGCGATCGCCCGCAGGGACGGCAGCGCGCCGCCCGGGAACACGTACTTGTGGATCCAGGTGTACTGGTCGCGGGTGGCGAGCATGCGGTCGTGGGCGAGGAGGATCGCCTGGATGCCGATGCGACCACCGGGCGCCAGGGCGCGGTCGAGGGTGCGCGAAGAACGTCGGCCAGAACTCGGTCCCGACGGCCTCGATCACCTCGACGCTGACGACCGCGTCGTAGCGGCCCTCGACCTCGCGGTAGTCGCGCAGCTGCACGTCGACCCGGCTCGACACGCCGGCCCGCGCCGCACGCTCACGCGCCAGCGCGGCCTGCTCGTGGGAGAGCGTGAGGGTGGTGACCGTGGCGCCACGGCGCGTGGCCCGCACCGCCAGCGCGCCCCAGCCGGTGCCGACCTCGAGCAGGTGCGTCCCGAGGCCGACGCCGGTGGCGTCGAGCAGCTCGTCGATCTTGCGTCCCTGGGCGAGCTCCAGGGAGTCGCCGGGGGCGAAGCGCGCGCACGAGTACGTCATCGACTCGTCCAGGAAGAGCGCGAAGAGGTCGTTCGAGAGGTCGTAGTGACGCTCGATGTTGCGCCGGGCACCGGCCCTGGTGTTCTGCTCCCGGGCGGGCGGCCGGTGCACGTAGAACCGCCGCAGGCGCTGCATCCACGCGGGGACCAGGCTCGACATGCGCGCCGCGAAGGGCGCCAGCACCGCCGCGGGGTCGTCGGCGTCCCAGTCGCCGGCCATGAACGCCTCACCGAAGCCGATCAGGCCGTCGGCGCCGAGCCGCCGGAAGAACGCGTCGCTGCGCACACGCATCAGGGGGGCGTCGGGCCCCCCGCCACCGATGATCCGGCCGTCGGGGAGACGCACGCGCAGCACCAGGCGCGGGACCACGCGCAGGAAGAGGCTGCGGGCGATGGCCGTGTGCACCGGCCGGTGCCCGGGCGCCGGCGCGAGCTCCTGCCACGGGCCCGCGGGCCGCGGCTCCCGATCGGCGAACGCCAGTGCTTCCGTCATCCCTCGCCTCACACTCCCTCCTGCACCGGGGCCGGCGGACGGGGAACCACGGGCAGTCGGCGCAACCACAACCGGATGCCCTGCAGCCGGATCAACGTGGTCACCCGTTGGCCGGCCAGGGGGTGACGCAACGACCCGGCGAGGAACGACGGCGTCCTTCGGTCCTGGATCCCCGCCACGGTGGCCCGGAAGACAGCTCGTGTCCCGCGCCACAACGTGATGTCGACGCGCAGCTCGTCGATCGCGCGCGGGTCGGTGAACGTCATCTCGTAGCGCCCGTCGACCGCGAAGAACGGCGACACGTAGAACGCCTTGTCGGCTTCGGCCCGACCGTCGCGCATCGGGACGCACGAGGTAGCAGTGCCGCTCGCCGTAGGTGTTGTGCACCTCGGCGACCACCGCGACGAGCTCGCCGTGGCGGTCGTAGCACCAGAACACCGACAGCGGGTTGAAGGCGTACCCGAACGACCGGGCGTTGGCGAGCATCAGCACTCGCCCGCCGGCGACGTCGACGCCGTGGAGCCCGAGGAACGTGTCGACGTTCGCGCGAAGGCTCGAGGCCGGATCCCCGAGGTGGTCGACCGCGTCGAACGAACCGAGGACCCGGAGCCCGCGACGAAGGACCGGCACTGCATCGAGGTCGACCAGCCACATCGGATGCCGGTACGCGAAACCGTGGCTCACGCGCTCGGTGCGGCCGTGGGTGATCCGGGTGCGGTAGCGCACCGCCGTCACCACTCGACCCCCAGCGACGCGGCCGCGCGCACCCCCGAGAGGCACCCGTCTTCGTGGAAGCCCCACCCGTGGTACGCCCCGGCGAACGCGATGCGGCCGTCGTTCAGCCGCGGGAGCGAGGCCTGGGCGGCGACCGAGTCCGCGGTGTACACGGGGTGCGAGTACCGCATCCGGGCCAGGACCGCGTCGTCGTGCACACGCCCACCGGGGTTCAGCGTGACGAGGTAGTCGACCGGCTCGTCGAGACGGTGCAGACGGTTCATGTCGTAGCTGACGTGCACCTCCGTCGCGTCCGACCCGCACCGGTCGAGGAGGTAGTTCCACGAGGCCCGGGCGCGGGGTCGGGTGGGCAGCACCGCGGCGTCGGTGTGCAGGATCGTCTCGTTGGTCGACGAGCCGAACGCGCCGAGCACGGCGCGCTCGCGCGAGCGTGGGATCGGCCAGGAGGGCGAGGGCGTCGTCCGCGTGGGTGGCGACGACGGCCGCGTCGAAGGTCCGCGCGTCGTCGGCATCGTCGCGGATCTCGATCCCGGCCGCGACCCGGCGCACGGCCCGCACCGGCGTGGACAGCTCCGTGGCGGTGAGCTCCTTCGCCGCCCGCTCCACGTAGCTGCGCGAACCGCCGACCACCGTGCGCCAGCTCGGGGAGCCGTGCACCCGGAGCGCGCCGTGGTGCTCGAGAAACTTGAACAGGGAGTGAGCGGGATACTGCAGCGCGGTCCGGGGCGGGCACGACCACACGCACGACACGAGCGGTACGACGAAGTGGTGCACGAAGTACTCGCTGGAGCGCCCGGCGTCGAGGAAGGCGCCGAGGGTGAGGCGCGGGTCGGCGTCACCGGCGAGGAGGCGCCGGGCGCGTCGATGGAAGCGCGTGATCTCGACCAGCATGCGCAGGTAGCGCGGGTTCACCGCGCTCGCCGGCTGGGCGAACACGCCGCCGAAGCCCTTGGCGCCTGCGTACTCGAGCCCGCAGCCGTCGCAGCGGACCGACATGCTCATGTCGGTCGGCTGGGTCTCGATCCCGAGCTCACCGAAGAGGCGCAACAGGTTCGGGTACGTGCTGAGGTTGTGCACGATGAACCCGCTGTCGATCGGCAGGAGCCGACCGTCGGGCGTCACGACGTCGTGGGTGTGCGCGTGGCCACCGAGGCGCGGCTCCGCCTCGTACAGCGTGACGTCGTACGCGCGCTGCAAGAGGTACGCGGCGGTCAGACCGGCGACGCCCGCGCCGACGACCGCGACCCGCCGCCGCGACTCCCCGCGGCCATGCACCCGGTCGCTCACGCGGTCCCCGCCGGCGTGCGGTCGATGCACCGGGCGGCGCGGGCATCCGCGAGCGCGTCGGTGAACGGCGCGTCGTCGACGATCGCGCTCACGAACTCGGCGGTGAGGTGGTGCCAGAGACCCGCCCGCAGCAGCATCCCGTGGCCGCTCCACGGCACCAGCACGAACGCGGTGCGCCGTGCGACCGGCGCCGCCCGGGCGACGAAGCGGGTCGACGCCCGCGGGCTCGTGGTGAGGTCGCGCGTCCCGTGGAGCACGACGAGATCACGACCCGCCAACTGCTCCACCGGGTCGGTGTCGGGCAGCCAGGGCGCGAGCGCGACGACACCGCGGACGCGGGAGTGCCCGGCGGCCTGCAGCGCGGCACGGCCGCCCATGGAGTGCCCGACCAGCACGACCGGCACCGGACCGTAGCGCTCACCGATCGCCGCCAGCGCGAACTCGACGTCGGCCACCGGATCGGCGGCGGCCTCGTTCCAGCCGCGGTACCGGTAGCGGATCTGGCCGACGGCGAGGTCGCCGCCGAGCGACGAGATGGAGCGCACGAACGGCTGCATGCGGCGGACGGTGAACTGCCGGGGCTCGACCGGGCCCCGGCTCTCCGCCTTCCCGCCGTGCAGGACCAGGACCGCGGCGCGCGGGGACTCGGTCCGCGTCGGGAGGTCGACGAACGGCTCGGCGGCTCCCTCACTGTCCATGTCGTGATGCCTCGACCGAGCCACCTGCTCCCGTTGGACCACCCGCGGCACGTCGCCCGCCCGACCGGCGGTCGTCGGGAAGGTGTTCGTCGCCGGCCCGGGGCCGGATGAGGCGTCGACCGCGGCGGTTTTTCATCTGGCGATCATCTGGCTCTCATCCGGGAAGCGGTAGAACGCCCCGGTGCCCAGCAGTCGTCCATACGCGCTGTGCACCGTGCTCCTCCTGGTGGCGACCACGCTCGCGGTCGCCGGGCCCGGCCTGGCGCCGGCGGCCGGCGCGGTCGCGGCGGGCGCGAGCCGGAAGCGGCCCAACATCCTGTTCGTGCTGGCCGACGACCTCGACATGGCCGAGATGCGCTACCTGCCGCGCACCCGGGCGCTCCTCGGCGCCCACGGCACGACCTTCGACGACTACTTCGTGAGCAATTCGCTGTGCTGCCCATCGCGGACCACGACCCTACGGGGGCAGTACGCGCACAACACCGGCGTGTGGTCGAACGGCGGTGACAACGGGGGGTTCGAGCGGGCGTACGCCAACGGCATCGAGCAGGACACGGTGGCGACCCGACTGCACGGCGTGGGCTACACGACCTCGCTGACCGGGAAGTACCTCAACGGCTACCCGAACGGGGCCCCGCCCGACTACGTGCCCCCGGGGTGGGACAACTGGGCGAGCGCGGTCTACGGCAACCCGTACTCCGAGTACCACTACGTGCTGAACCAGAACCAGACCTACCGCGTGCACCGGCACCGGCCCCGCGACTACGGCACCAACGTGTACACCCGCCTCACCGACCGGTTCATCCGCGGCGCGGCGCACGACCACCAGCCGTTCTTCGCCTACCTGCCGGTGTACGCGCCGCACCAGCCCGCGACGCCGGCGCCCGCGGACGTCGCCAAGTTCCCGCTCGCGCAGGCACCGCGCACGCCCAGCTTCGACCAGGCCGACGTGAGCCGCATGCCTCGCTTCGTGCGCGACCTGCCCCCGTTCACCACGGCCGAGACCAGTGCGATCGACAACCTCTACCGCATGCGCATCCGGTCGTTGCAAGCCGTCGACCGGGGCGTGGCGCGTCTCGTGCGCACGCTGCGGGCCACCAAGCAGCTCGACAACACCTACATCGTGTTCGCGTCGGACAACGGCTTCCACCTCGGCCAGCACCGCATGCCGGCGGGGAAGCAGACGGCGTACGAGCCCGACATCCACGTCCCCCTGCTGGTTCGCGGGCCGGGCGTGCGGTCGGGCGCGCACGTGACCCAGTTGGCCGGCAACACCGACCTCGCACCCACGTTCGAGGCGATGGCCGGCGCGCGGGCGCCGTCGTTCACCGACGGGCGGTCGCTCGTGCCGCTCCTGCGCGGGGCGCACCCGTCGCCCTGGCGCACCGCGTACCTGATCGAGCACCGGGTCGAGGCGGGCGTGAGCCAACCGGCCCGCGCCCCGGCGAAGAACTCGACCCTCGAGCCGCCCGACCCCGACGAGGCGATCGCGCACCGGCTCCGGCACCGGGAGATCCGCGACACGATGCTCCTGAACCGCGCCGCCGAGATCCCCGACTACGACGCCCTCCGCACCGGCCAGGTGCTCTACGTGGAGTACGCCAACGGCGACCGCGAGCTGTACGACCTGCGCACCGACCCCGACGAGATCGTGAACCTGGCGGGCACCGAACCAGGGTTGGAACGGGCGCTGGCCCACCGGCTCTCGCAGCTGCGCCGCTGCGCCGGGAGCGGCTGTCGTCTGGCGGAGAACCGTCCGTTCGGCGACGCATCGGGTCGGGAGGCCTGAGGCCGTGCTGCTACGATGCGCTGCCTCAGGTGAGGCCGAGCCCCCATCGTCTAGTGGCCCAGGACGCCGCCCTTTCAAGGCGGTAACGGGGATTCGAACTCCCCTGGGGGCACCGTCGGCGCCGCACGCGACACACGTGGCGCCGGCTCATCGGGTCCTGTGGTGCAGTTTGGAGTGCACGCCGCCCTGTCAAGGCGGAGGCCGCGGGTTCAAATCCCGTCAGGACCGCGGAAGACCGTCGCTGCGGCGGCGGTCTTCGCGAGGCCGGGTAGCTCAGTCGGCAGAGCACGCGCCTGAAAAGCGCGGGGTCACCGGATCGACGCCGGTCCCGGCCACCACGAAAGCCCTGGTCACAGCGTTGCGCTGGGCCAGGGCTTCGTCGTGCGGACGCCGGCGTGCCACACACGTGCCACACCGTGCCACTTTTTTCGCCGTGTCGCCCCTTGTCGGCTAGTTCCGGAGCGTGTCGGATCGTTCGCCGACGTCCTGGCTCACGACCTCGCGACGACCAGGCGCGCGCGGAACACACGGCAGGTCGTCTTCGTCGAGTCGCTGAAGCGGCCGTATGTGATCGACGGGTTGCCGACACGCAATCCGGGTCCACCTCGGCCGCGGATCGGCTGCGCGCACACGATCCGCGCACTGAACGCGAAGCCAGAACGTTCAATGAATCGCGGTCATGGGGAGCGCATCAGATACGCGTGCGGGCACCGATCGCTGCCGGTTCTGGCGCCTGCGATCGAGCGGCTGGCGGTGTCGTTGTGTATACGCCCCGAAGGGCGTGAGACCTTTGGCGATGCAGCCCGAAAAGCGAATGGCGCGCAGCGAGCTAGCCGGATGAGGCGGATTTAGCCACGTAGCGTGGGACCTTGACTACTCTCAGCGCGCGGCGTATGGTCCACGACACGAGTCTGGCTGGCTTGGGGCATCAGACACGGGTGGTTTCGGATGCTCCGGGGTCGTGTGCTGTTGGTAATCGGGATCACGCTCGCCTTGGGGAGTCTGGTGGTTCCGGAAGCATCGGCCCAGGCCGGCGGTCCGCCACCGCAGGCCGCTTTCGGCCGGTCTCATCATCTGGTGTGTGGCAGCCCTCTGGCGGGGCACGCGCGGTGCTTCTCGGACGTGGCCGATCGTGGCGGGCGAGTCGGGACTGAGGCCACGACCGCGCCGACGGGGTTGGCGCCGGCGACGGTGCAGTCGGTCTACGGGTTCCCGACGAGTCCGACGGCCGGTGCCGGCAAGACGATCGCGATCGTCGACGCCAATGATGACCCGACCGCGGAGAGCGACTTGGGCGGCTTCAGCAGCCAGTACGGGCTTCCCGCCTGCACCACTGGGAATGGTTGCTTCACCAAGGTCGACCAGACCGGTGGTACGTCGTATCCCAGTGTTGACCCGGGGTGGGCGCTGGAGATCAGCCTCGACATCCAATGGGCGCACGCCATCGCGCCGGGCGCCAAGATTCTGCTGGTCGAAGCGAACTCGGCCAGCTTCAGCGATCTGTTGACCGCCGAGCAGTACGCGACCGGTCACGCGCAGTACGTGTCGAACAGTTGGGGTGGCCCAGAGTCCTTTCTCGACGTGCTCTTTGATTCGTACTTCTCCGCACCGGGTGTCAGCGTGTTCGCGTCGAGTGGTGACAGCGGCTTGCCCGCCGCCTACCCGAGTTCTTCTCCCAACGTGATCTCGGTGGGTGGAACGACGTTGAACTTCGACGCGAACAACAACTTCACCGGTGAAACGGGATGGTCCAGCGGCGGCGGCGGTTGCAGCGCGTACGAGACCGCCACGAGTCCGCAGGCGAGCTTCGGACAGTACGGCCAGGTCAACTGCGGGGGTGCACGGTCGACCCCCGACGTTGCGCTCGACGCCGACCCGGCATCGGGCGTCTCCGTATACGACAGCACCCCGTACTCGGGTCAGACCGGCTGGTACAAGGTCGGTGGCACGAGCGTCTCGTCACCGATGTTCGCGGCGCGTTCAGCGGTACAGGGCGTCACCGTCGACGCCGGGTACGTGTACGGCGCCAACATCCCCTTCCGCGACATCACGTCCGGGAACAACGGTGCGCCGTGTCTCGTCGGGTTCGATCTCTGCAGCGGCCGCGGCAGCTGGGCCGACAACGGAACAACGCCTCCGCCGCCGACCGCGCCGGGAGCTCCCAGTCTCACCGCGAGCGGTGCCAGTGGTGTCGTGCATCTCAGCTGGAGCGCTCCCTCCAACGGTGGCGCCGCGATCACCAACTACAAGATCTACCGAGGCACGACGTCCGGGAGCGAGACCCTCCTGACCACGCTCGGGAACGTCACCTCGTTCGACGACACGGCAGTCTCGAACGGCACGACCTACTACTACAAGGTCAGCGCCGTGAACTCGGTGAACGAAGGACCTCTCTCCAACGAAACATCGGCAACGCCCCCATCGCCGACCGCGCCGGGAGCTCCCAGTCTCACCGCGAGCGGTGCCAGTGGTGTCGTGCATCTCAGCTGGAGCGCTCCGTCCAACGGTGGCGCCGCGATCACCAACTACAAGATCTACCGAGGCGCGACGTCCGGGAGCGAGACCCTCCTGACCACGCTCGGGAACGTCACCTCGTTCGACGACACGGCAGTCTCGAACGGCACGACCTACTACTACAAGGTCAGCGCCGTGAACTCGGTGAACGAAGGACCTCTCTCCAACGAAACATCGGCAACGCCCCCATCGCCGACCGCGCCGGGAGCTCCCAGTCTCACCGCGAGCGGTGCCAGTGGTGTCGTGCATCTCAGCTGGAGCGCTCCGTCCAACGGTGGCGCCGCGATCACCAACTACAAGATCTACCGAGGCGCGACGTCCGGGAGCGAGACCCTCCTGACCACGCTCGGGAACGTCACCTCGTTCGACGACACGGCAGTCTCGAACGGCACGACCTACTACTACAAGGTCAGCGCCGTGAACTCGGTGAACGAAGGACCTCTCTCCAACGAAACATCGGCAACGCCGACCCCACAGGCGTCGGGCGTGACGCATATCACCAGCCTCAACGGCCACGGACAAATCGGCTTCTCGAAGTGGACCTCCTGGGTAGACGTCAACGTCGCCGATCAGAACGGCCATCCCGTCTCCGGGGTCACGGTCACCTTCGCCGTGACCGGCGGGACGACCACCACCCGCACGTGTACCACGGGCTCGACCGGTACTTGCTCAACCACGAAATCGAAGGTGAGCGTCTCGATCAGCAAGCCAAGCGTCACCTACATCACCACGAATCTCACCAAGACCGGCACCACCTGGGACGGAGTTCGTTGGGAGTCACCCTCACACTGCACTAGCTCCGGAAGTGCTGGTCGCCGCAGTCCCGAAGCAGCGACCAACTCGAGGGCGAGGTCGATGCTCTCGCCGCGAGCCTCCCACCGCCCTCCGACCAGAAGTGACGATGGACGTGGAGATGCAGATCGCCGGTTCGGTGCGGCCTGGTCTGGCTGGAGTTGACCCGGTCAACTCCAGTCGTGGGCCACGCACAGATCAGCCCACCGAATGTTCACGCGATCGCCAAGCCAGGCCGCCCAGAGCGGCACATCGGGCGTTCTTGCAGACGCGGTCCTCGCTCAGCCCGCTTGACGCGCCAGATTGCCCAGGCGCTCTGGCGCTCATACGTGCCCGGCTTCGGCCGGGGCTCTTCTGCGATCGGCCGTTTTTTTCTGCTTGGTCAGCGGCGCGGCACAGCCGATTCCGGGCCCCTCGAGGCGGTTTCGGGCGCCGTGGTTAGGCTCCAACCCAGATGGACGACGTGCAGACAATCAAGAACATCGTCTTGTCGTACGTCGAGCTGCTCGACGTCGGCGACCTCGACGGGCTCTCCAACATCTTCGCTCGGGCGACGGTGCGTATCCACGACAGCGACGACGCGCTGAGCGGAGCGCAGTCCTTCAGGGAGTTCATCGAGACTGGTGTCCAGCTCTACGACGGCATCCCGTCGACCAAGCATGTGGTCACCAACCTCATCGTCGAGGTCGACGAGGAGCGTCACTCGGCGACAGCTCGCTCGTACTACACAGCACTTCAGGCTCGCCCCCAGCTGCCGCTCCAACCCATCCTCGTGGGCCGATTCCACGATCGGCTAGAGCGCGACGACGACGGCTGGCACATCGTGGAACGCACGATCCACACCGACCTCGTCGGCGACCTGCGCTATCACATCAAGGGGCTCCAGTAGTCCTCAGGGCTGCCCAGCGGGACGGCTCGTACGCGCAGACCCAGCGGATACTGCCCGATCGGGGCGTAAGAACGCGAGCGCCGATCGGCATCAGATCGGGCACGGCGGACGGCCAGGATCTCCTTGTCGTCGGAGGCGACAGATCGCCAGATCGGTGCTGTCCGTAGGGGCGGCGACGATGTTGTGGTGGGCGCCTCGTCGGCAGGTGACGGTGGTCCGGTTTGCCTGGTTTACTTACGTGCCGGGTTCGGTCGTGCCGGGGTCGGGGCGAGCGAGTTGCCGTCGGGGACGGTGACGTTCTTGTTCACGGATCTGGCGGGTTCAACGTGACTCGTCGCAGGAGCATCCCGAGGGATGAAGGGTGCGCTCGCCCGCCACGACGACACGGAGGACGCACATGACCACGGAAGATTCGATGAATCAAGTGGCGATCATTTCTGTCGACGGTCACGTGAAGGTGCCGCGTAGCGGGTACCGGGAGTACCTCGAACAGCGCTATCTCGACGTGTTCGATGAGTGGGTAGAGACGGAAGAGGCTGCGGGGGTGCC
>CAWELN010000026.1:0-117139 GCA_963809795.1 uncultured Actinomycetes bacterium | reverse complement strand
GTAATGAGCAGGCCAAGGGTTCAAGTCCCTTCTCCGGCTCCACTGCTACGCGGATGGGAGAGCGGGCGGCAAGCGCCCGGAGCCCTGAAGCACGCCGGGTGTTCCCGGTGACAAGGTTGCCGATCATTGATCGGGACGGGACCGGTGACCGCTCACGCCGACCTGGACCCGCAGCTCGATGCCGACGACCTCGCGGCGCTCGTGGCGTCGCGAGGCGATCAGGGCGCGGGGTCGAACTCCACGTCGAGCGCCACCGGTCCGCGCATCATGAACATCTTCACCCGCTGGTACTCGAACCCGGGTGCGAGCCGCATCGACGGGATCCGGTCGAGCACCGCGTTCAGCACGTGCGCGGCTTCGAGTCGCGCGAGCGGCGCGCCGACACAGAGGTGCACTCCCCACCCGAACCCGAGGTGGCGCCTCAGGACGTCGCCACGGTCGACGTCGTAGCGCTCGGGGTGCTCGAAGATCGTCTCGTCGCGGTTCGCCGACGCGTAGCCGAGCGCGACGGTCGACCCGGTCGGGATCGTCACATCGCCAATGACCTGGTCCTCCGCGGGACGACGGAAGAGCACGTTCACCACCGGCCGGTGTCGCAGGCACTCTTCGACCGCGTTCGGCACGAGCGACCGGTCGTCGCGCAACCGCTCATACGTGTCCGGCGTCGACAGGATGTCGTAGAAGAGGTTGCCGACCAGGTGTGTCGTCGTGTCGATGCCGCCGGTGACGAGATCCTTGGTGAGGTGCAGCAGCACCTTCTCGTCGGAGAGTTGTCTGCCGTCGTCATCGCGGTACTCGATGAGCGCGGTCATGGCGTCGTCGGGCTTGTCGATGGCGTTGCGGCGGGCGCGGATCACTTCGAGGAAGTGCACGTCGAAATCGCTGACGCGATCGATCGCCTTCTGTTGCAATTCGGGATCCTGCTCCTGTACCGCGCTGACGACGAGGTCGGAGTACTCGTGCAGGAAGTGCCGGTCTTCGGGCGGGACCCCGGTGAGCTCGCCGATCACCTCCGCGGGGAGGGGGCGGCCGAGCTCGCCAATGAGATCGGCGCTGCCCTTCGCCGTGAACGCGTCGACGAGGTCGGCGCAGACGCGGTCGACGAGGGGTTCGAGGGCGCGGATGCGCGGTGGGCTCAGCACCGACGCGAGGATCTTTCGCACTTTGGTGTGACCGGGCGGGTTCGACTCACCGAGCTGCAGCTCGTCGGGCGACCGGGTGTCCTCCTCGAGCGGGCGGAACGGCGCCTGCGGGAAACGCTTCGCGTCGCGGCTGATCTCGGCGACGTCGTCGTGGCGCGTGACGTAGTAGACGCCCGGCAACACCTCCGCGACGCGCGTCTCACGCCGGAGCTGCGTGAGCACCTCCTCGTCGTCGTCGACCTGCGCCGGATCGAACGGGTTGTACGAAATCGTCATGGGCCGTCTCCTCCAGGGACCAGAGTCGCGGACGAACGCTCTCGTTCTTTGCGTCGGGCAGTACCTCGCCGCCGTCGTCGAAGACGATCCGGGGCTCGGTCATCGGTGGCATCAGCTCGCGAGCGGGCCATAGCCGATCGTGGTGATGGGAACCGGACCGTCCGCGGTCACGAGCACCATGTCCTCGCCGAAGAACCCCGAGTCGTCGCCGCCGACGAAGGCGCGGACGGCGAGCACCATGTCGGCGTCGATCGCTTGCGCCCGCTCGAGCGCGGGGCTCATGCCGGGACCCGCCAGCGGGCCTTCGTGGCCGAGACCGACCGAGTAGGCAATCGACATCTGCGGCTCGGGTTCGCCGGAAGCTTGGTACGCGGCACGCAGGTCAGAACCCGTGGCGCCGATGCGGCACTGCTCGATCACGCGATCCATCACCGCGCGCCATCGCGTGAACCCGGCACGAGCGGCCTTGCTCGGCCCCGCCCCGTTTCCGCACCACCAGGTGCGCGCCAGGGATCCCTCGTACCCCGCCCACAGCACGCCGCCCGCGAGGGCGACGACATCGCCTGCGGCGAGCACGCGATCGCTGGTGGTCCACCGCAGCGGCGCGCCCCGGTCGATCACCGTGAACGTGCCCTGCTGCGCGAACTGCGACGTGCCGAGCTCACACATCCGCTCGAGGAACGCGGCGCGGAGATGGTGCTCGGTCACGCCCGGGACCACCTGGGTTGAGGCGGCATACAGCGCCGATTCCGCGAGCGCGGCTGCGGTACGCAGGCACGAGATCTCCTGCGGCAGCTTGTGGCGTCGCAGCTCGCGCATCATGTCCTCGACGCCGACGAACTCGGCGTCGGGGAGCAACGTCCGCAGCAGGCCTTCGAAGTACGGTGACAGGCCGTCGAACCCGATGCGCCGGGCGTCGAGCACGCCGGGCGTCTTGGCGAACCAGTCCATCATGTTCATCGGGTTCCACGTCACGGGGAAGAAGTGGTCGGGCCCGACCTCTGCTGGGATGTCCTCATAACTCGCGGAGAACGACAGCAGCTCGACTTCGCCGGTCTCGAGCACCACGAGGCACGCCGGCACGAACGGACGCGTCTGAGCGCTCCACAACCGTCGGACGCCCGAGACGTAGCGAGCGTTCGCTTCGCGGCCGAAGAAGCACGCGTCGAGACCCCGTGCCTTCATCTCCGCGAGGACGCGCGCCCGGCGCGCGTCGCGGAGCGCACCGAAATCCACACGGTCGCGATGCTCGAGGACGCCAGTGCCGATGTTGGGGGTGCTGAGCAGATCGGTCATCGGGGTCGTCACCGTCACCCAAAAGGCGAGTAGCCGTAGGTGGTCAGCGTGTCGAACCCGCTGTCGGTGACCACGACGATCTCCTCGCTGCGGTAACCACCGATGCCGTCGCGCCACACGACCGGCTCGAGCACGAACACCATCCCGGGCACCAGCTCGACCGTGTCGTCGTACGCAATCCCGAGGTCGGAGCCGATGAACGGAGGCTCACCGCTGTCGCACCCGCAACCGTGCCCGAGGTAGAAGTGCCGGAGCGCGTGCTTCGGCTCGACACCCGCCGCAGCGCGCACGAGGTCGCCGCACGTCGCGCCGGGCTTGATCGTCGTGTACACCGCCTCGATCACCTCACACCATCGCGTGAAGCACTCGCGCTGCGCCGCCGTCGGCTTCGGGTCGACGCTGCAGATCCAGGTCTTGCCGAAGTCGGAGTGGTAGCCCATCCACGTGATACCCGTGTCGCACAGGATGAGGTCGCCTTCGCGGAGGAACCTGTCGTTGCTCGCGAGGGGGAACCCGACGTCGCCGTTGGCGGTGAGTGAGCCGCTCGCGACCGAGAGCGGCGTGATGCTCCAGATGGGGTCGATGATGCTGCTCGTCGCGCCCTGCTCGAACACGCCGCGCAGAAAGATCGCCGACAGTTCGTTCTGACGCACGCCGGGCCGCAGCGCGGCCTCGACGTCGTACATCGCGACCTCGTTGATGTGTTGCGAGTGCCGGAGGCACGCGACCTCGTCGGGAGTCTTGACGATGCGCGCCGCGCCGGTCGCGATCGTCGCGTCGCCGAGCTCGATGCCGGCGAGCAAGCCGGGCAGCACGCCCATCATCGGTGCGGTGATCTCGTCGAAGCCGATTCTGGCCGCGCCGGATGCCACCTCTCCGATGGCACGGGCCAATGCGTCGACACCTTCAGGGAACTCGAGCAGCAGCGGCCCATGGACATGATCGACCGGGACGTCGTCGGGCACACCTTCTGGGAAGGGCGTCCACACGAACGGCGCCTCGTCGGGTTGTGAAGTGATGATCACCACGACCGCCTCGTGGTGCATGCGCATGGCGTCGGCGGTTGGTTGGCGGATCCCGGCGTACTCCTGATTCGACGGCCCGATCAGCACGAGCGCATCCAGGCCGTTCGCCAGCATGGCATCGCGTAATCGCGCGCGACGCTCGCCGCGCATGCGTGCGAAATCGACGGTGGGCGCCGTTGCCCGCAGTTCCGGGCTCATGCTGGGAAACCTACTGGGCGATGACCGAGCCGTCGACCAAGGAACCTTGGCGCGAAGATGGCTCCGCGCCCAGCACCAACCACGCGCTGGGCACGCCGGCGCGCACCGCCGAATGACGAAACGACCTCGCGTCGGGCGTCAGTACGGGTGGAACGTCGGGCCCGGGTAGGGCGGTCGACTACCCAGGCAAGAGGCCAACCCCGGCAGCAACACCCCGGGCCCGACGCCGTGACCCTCGCCTCCTGCCGATGAGACTGTCATGAGCAACTCCGGCGGCGCGCCGCCTCGGAGATGTGCACCCTTGGGGACGCCCACCCGCAGAGCGGCGCACCGCACCTTCGCCGGACGATCGCGCGGAGCAGCGCAGGGCTGCACATCGGCAATCTGGATCTCTGACGTTCTGGGCGAACTCGCGACGTAGGGTGCTGAGTGACGAGAGGAGACCTGCATGATTGCCGTGATCGTGATCGTCGTGCTGGTCGTCGTGATCGTGGGGCTGGCGGTCCTTGCGTTCAATGGGCTGGTCCGTCGCCGCAACCAGGTCGACAATGCGTGGTCGCAGATCGATGTCCAGTTGAAGCGTCGCTACGACCTCATTCCGAACCTCGTGGAGACCGTGAAGGGATACGCGGCGCACGAGCGAGGAACGTTCGAGGCAGTCACGGCCGCTCGGGCCAACGCCATCACCGCGCAACAGAGTGGCGACGCGGCGAAGAGCGCTCAGGCCGACAGCGTCCTCACCGGCGCGCTCAAGAGTCTGTTCGCGGTCGCGGAGGCCTACCCGGATCTCAAAGCGAACCGGAACTTCCTCGAGCTCCAAAGCGAGCTGAGCGCAACCGAGGATCGCATTGCGTCGGCTCGCCAGTTCTTCAACGACAGTGTCTTGTCGTACAACACGAAGATTCAGACGTTCCCGTCGAACATGATCGCCGGGACGTTTCACTTCACCGCGCGCCAGTTCTTCTCTGTACCGGCTGAAGAGCAGATCACCGAGGTGCCCAAGGTTCAGTTCTGACGACGCAGCTACGTCGCTTGTCCGAGCGAGATCTTTTCGAGGATCGCGATGCGTTCCTCCAGTGGCGGATGCGTGTCGAAGAGATGATGAAACCACGCTTCGTGGTGTTGCAACGGGTCGTCGATGCACATCGCCGCAGTCGCGTGATTGAAGCCGGCGAAGGGCTTGTCGTTCGCCTCCAGCTTCTGGAGTGCATGGATCAATCCCACGGGGTTGCGGGTGAGGTTCGCGCCGCTGACGTCAGCGAGCTCCTCGCGAGAGCGCGACAGCGCAAGCTGGATCAACGGCCCCACGACGAACGCCACCAACGTCAACACGGCGGCGGCGGCATACACCAAGAGCACAAACTGGCCGGCGTCTTTGCCTCGCGGACGCATGAAGAATGCACTGCGCCAGACCAGACTTGCGACCAGCGCGGCGAACCCGATCAGCGTCGTCACGATCAGGATCAGCCGCACGTCGTAGTTCCGGATATGACTCATCTCGTGACTGATCACGCCTTCGAGCTCGTCGCGATTCATGATCGCCAACAGCCCCGTCGTCGCCGTGATCGCGGCGCGGTCTGGGCTCACCCCCGTCGCGAACGCGTTCGGTGACGGATCATCGATCACGTACACCGCCGGTTTGGGAATCCCGGCACTGATCGCCATCGCCTCGACGACATTGTGGAGTTGGCGATACTGCTCGGCATCCGCGAGACGAGCGCCCGACACTGCGAGCACCAGCCGACTGCCCGACGAGTAGGCGTACACCGCGCAGCTCACCGCGACGAGACCGGCGACCACGACCCCGGTCACGATCCCGCCCACCGGGGAGCTCGAATTGCCACCGAACAACGCCCCCAACAGCGCGCCGATCCCCGCCCAGACCACCACGAACAACACGATCACGATCGCGCTGCGACGCTTGTTCCTGGCGATCTCTTCGAGCACCCTTCCGACGATACGTCGCCTCGTCTGCACGTGGACATCGGCGTCGGCAAGTGACGAGGAGGAGGTCGGCGTCAGGTCGCGTCGGGTGTGGTGACCTCTTGCCAGAGCCCGAGGACGTTGCCCGCCGGATCGCGGAAGGTCGCGACGAGGAGGTTTCCCTCGGGTGAGGGGGCCTCGATCATCTCGCCGCCGTGAGCCTGGATGAGCTCGGTGGTTTCGTCGATGGTGTCGACATAGATATAGGGCAGGAGTCCGGCCGGGCGCGACGGCTCCTGGTCGGTGACCCAAGCGCCAGCGACGTGACCGGTGCCATCGCGGAAGCTCGGGCGGCTCGTCTCGTGGCCGTCAACCATCCATCCGAAGACGTGCTCGTAGAACATGGCGGACTGCTTCGGATCCACCGCCGGAATGCGGAGGTACGAGAGTCCCCCAGATCGGCTCAGCGAGGCGTCGACCGCGTCACCTTCGCGTGTCCTGGCCCTCGCAGCACCCCGGGAGACGGTCGGCGATTCCGGTTCGTGGATTGTGTCGACCGAGGGGTCGAGCTGACCGTCACGGAACAATTGGTGCACCAACGGTTCGAGCTCGATCGTCTTGACGTGCAGCTCGTTCGCAAGGTTCTCCATCGTCGGTCGTTCGCCGGAGTCGGCGAGACGTGCGATGGCGGCACGGATCCCTGCGGCGGTGATCATCGATCGACCCTACCCACCGCGGTAGCCGCCGCGACGACGCTGCTCGGCCGGCGCCAGAAATGCGGAATCGAGCTCGAGGCTGAGCGCGTGTCTTCGGTCCCACTGGCTACAGGTCGCGCGGTGACCGCCGATAGCGGTGATGTAACACCGATGGAGGTGCGCGGGACCGGTCGATCAACGGAGCTCGGCCGGTTCTTCGCGCCTCTGGCGCCTCGTCCGAAGATGCCGAGCAGCAACGCGATCACCGCGAGGACGACGACGGCGCGTCCGGGTTCAGCGCGTTCTGCGGGCGAGTTCGACGAGCAGGTCGGCGACCAAATCCGGCCGGTTCGCGAACGGCGAGTGCCCGAGCTGCCATTCGACGGTCTCGGTGCAGCGGCGGGCCATGATCCGCTGCAGGTCGGGATGCACGCCCTGGTCCTCAGCGCACACGACGTAGGTCGACGGCTTTGTCCGCCACGCGATCTCCTGCGGCGTCGCGACCAGGGAGTCGTCGCGCTGTGCTCGGAGCTGCGCGTACGCCCAGTCGAACGTGGCGTCGTCGACGTCCGCGTAGAGGCAGTCGCGTGCGCCTGCCCGCGTGAGAGTCGACGTCCCGTCGTCGTGGTGCACCATCGCGGCACCGAGGTTGGGGCGACCCACGTGGGAGATCGAAGCCACGTCGGGTTCCCCCGAAGCCGCGCTGCCACAGGACTCGTTCTCGGCGATTGCGAACGCGCAGAGGTACACGAGATGGCGAGCCGACGCGTGCGCGCCGGCGTCCGTGACGACAGCGCCTCCGTACGAGTGACCGAGGAGTACGACTTCTCCGTCGATCTCGTCGAGCGTGGCGCGCACCTGCGCGACGTCGGAGTCGAAGCCGGCGCCGGGCAGATCGACCGCACAGGCGGAGACGCCGTTGTCCCGCACCAACGGCAGCACTCTGTCGAAGCACCACGCGCCGTGCCATGCTCCGTGGACGAGCACGACGGTCGCAGGCCGGACCTCCACCCGAGCAGCGTACGGCGAGGCACCCGATCAGATCGCGGCCTCGAAAAACCTGCCGAGCCCCTCCGCCTCGGGCGGGAGGTCTCTGGACCTCTGTCGGTTGCGACAAGCGGAGAGGCTCGGCTGCTGTCCGTATCGGCAGCGCGCCCCGTCTGAGGGCGCCCAAGCACGAGATCTTGGTCGAGGCTTTACGAGATCCGAATCCACGGATGAGGCGGCCGACGCCGAACCGTAAAGAACCGGCCGGGCCAGCGCCCGACCGGTTCCTCGATTGGTTCTTCCGCCTCGAGTGAGTTCCCCCACCCTGGGACCGTGGACCCTATCCAGCCGGACCCACGGTGCTGGGGATGGGCGGCCCTATCCCCCTCCGGCCAGCGAGGCCGTTCACGACCCGGCCCGAGCCCGGGTCGTGTCGCGTTCTCCGACCTGCGACGTTCGCCGTCTCTGCGTGGTTGAATCAGGGAGCGCGCTCGGATCGGAGGGGTCAGGGTGGCGGAGTTGCCGTCGGGACGGTCACGTTCCTCTTCACCGATTTCGAGGGTTCGACGCGCTCGTCGAAGCTGCGCTCGCCCCGCAGCTACGTGGCTGATCCTCGTTCTCGGGACTCGGCCGGGTCCACCCCCACTCACGGGGTGGCGAACACGACGTCGACCCAGTAGTTGGTCGAAAGGAAGGTGTTGTTCGGGAAGGCTGCGGCGCTGCCGTATGCGTAGACGCCGTCACCTGCGCTGACACCGTCCTGCAGTGCGTGCAGCAGCCCGTTGTCGACCCCTGAGGTGGCGAAGTAGCCGCCGTCGGCGGCGTAGTGGCCGACCGGTGCGAAGTAGGAGGCGACGTAGACGGTGCCGGCGGTGATCGACACCGGCGTCGTGAAGTTGACCTGCTGCCAGCCGGAGGCGGTCTCGTTGGTGAACGTCCCGGTGGCCAGCTTCGTCCCGGTCGCCGACCACAGGTTCGCGACGTGCGTACCCGTGTTGCCCGTCCCCTTGTAGAAGCGGATCCCGGTGATCTTCCCGCTCACGTCCGCCTTGAACTTCACTCCGAGCGTGACGGCTCCGGTATCCGAGGCGCTCGGAGTCGTCGGCGTGGCCGACGACGCCCAGATCGTGCACGCGCCGCAGGTGGTGGACGAGGGGGTGACCGAGTTCGAGGCGGCGGAGGCAGGCCCGGTGCCGATCGCGTTGGTCGCGGTCACGGTGAAGGTGTAGGCGGTGCCGTTGGTCAGCCCGGTCACCGTGGTGCTGGTCGCCGGCGGGGTGCCGGTCACCGTGGTCGGTGTCTGCGCGGTCGTCCCGATGAACGGCGTGACCGTGTACTTGGTGATCGCGCTGCCACCGTCGGACGGCGCGGTCCAGCTCACCTGCGCCGACGCGTTGGCCGCCATCGCGGCCACGATGGCCGGTGCGCCTGGCGCGGTCAGCCCGATCGGGGTGACGGCGCTCGACGGGGCGGAGGCGGGTCCGGTGCCGATCGCGTTGGTGGCGGTCACGGTGAAGGTGTAGGCGGTGCCGTTGGTCAATCCGCTGACCGTCGTCGTGGTTGCGGGTGGGGTGCCGGTCACGGTGGTCGGTGTCTGCGCGGTCGTCCCGATGAACGGCGTGACCGTGTACTTGGTGATCGCGCTGCCGCCGTTCGCGGGCGCGGTCCAGCTCACCTGCGCCGACGCGTTGCCGGCCGTCGCGGTCACGGCGGTCGGCGCGGCGGGCGCGGTCGGTGCGGTCGGCGTGATCGAGTTGGAGGCGGCGGAGGCGGGTCCGGTGCCGATCGCGTTGGTGGCGGTCACGGTGAAGGTGTAGGCGGTGCCGTTGGTGAGCCCGGTCACCGTGGTGCTGGTCGCCGGCGGAGTACCGGTGACCGTGACCGGTGTCTGGGCGTTGGCGCCGATGAACGGGGTGACGGTGTAGCTGGTGAGCGGGCTGCCGCCGTCACCGGGCGCGGTCCAGCTCACCTGCGCGGAGCCGGCACCGGCGGTCGCGGTCACGCCGGTCGGCGCCGCGGGCGCGGCCGCCGGCCCGCTCGAGAACACGACGTCCACCCAGTAGTTGGCGCTCAGGAAGGTGTTGTTCGGGAAGGCTGCGGCGCTGCCGTACACGTACACGCCGTCGCCGCCGCTGACGCCGTCCTGCAACGCGTGCAGGGGCACGTTGTCCACCCCCGAGGCGGCGAAGTAGCCGCCGTCGGCGGCGTAGTGGCCGACCGGTGCGAAGTAGGAGGCGACGTAGACGGTGCCGGCGGTGATCGACACCGGCGTCGTGAAGTTGACCTGCTGCCAGCCGGAGGCGGTCTCGTTGGTGAACGTCGCCGACGCCAGCTGTGTCCCGGACGCCGACCACAGGTTCCCCACGTGCGTTCCCGTGTTGCCCGTCCCCTTGTAGAAGCGGATCCCGGTGATCTTCCCGCTCACGTCCGCCTTGAACTTCACTCCGAGCGTGACGGCTCCGGTATCCGCGGCGCTCGGGGTCGTCGGTGTGGCCGACGCCGCCCAGATCGTGCACGCGCTGCACACGGAGGCCGTCGGGGTGACGGCGCTCGACGGGGCGGAGGCGGGTCCGGTGCCGATCGCGTTGGTGGCGGTCACGGTGAAGGTGTAGGCGGTGCCGTTGGTCAATCCGCTGACCGTCGTCGTGGTTGCGGGTGGGGTGCCGGTCACGGTGGTCGGTGTCTGGGCGGTCGTCCCGATGAACGGGGTGACCGTGTAGCTGGTGATCGCGCTGCCGCCGTTCGACGGGCGCGGTCCAGCTCACTTGCGCCGACGCGTTGCCGGCCGTGGCCGTCACGCCGGTCGGGGCCACGGGCGCGGTCGGTGCGGTCGGCGTGACCGCGTTCGACGGCGGCGGAGGCGGGTCCGGTGCCGATCGCGTTGGTGGCGGTCACGGTGAAGGTGTAGGCGGTGCCGTTGGTCAGCCCGGTCACCGTCGTGCTGGTCGCCGGTGGGCTGCCGGTCACGGTGGCCGGTGTCTGCGCGGTCGTCCCGATGAACGGGGTGACCGTGTAGCTGGTGATCGCGCTGCCGCCGTTCGCGGGCGCGGTCCAGCTCACCTGCGCCGACGCATTGCCGGCCGTCGCGGTGACGGCGGTCGGCGCGGCGGGCGCGGTCGGCCCGGTCGGGGTGACGGCGTTCGACGCGGCGGAGGCGGGTCCGGTGCCGATCGCGTTGGTGGCGGTCACGGTGAAGGTGTAGGCGGTGCCGTTGGTGAGCCCGGTGACCGTGGTGCTGGTCGCCGGTGGGCTGCCGGTCACGGTCGTCGGTGTCTGCGCGGTCGTCCCGATGAACGGCGTGACCGTGTACTTGGTGATCGCACTACCGCCGTTCGACGGCGCGGTCCAGGACACCTGCGCCGAGCCGGCACCGGCGAGCGCGTTGACGGCGGTCGGGGCCCCGGGCGCGGTCGGTGCGGTCGGCGTGACCGCGCTCGACGGGGCGGAGGCGGGTCCGGTGCCGACGGCGTTGGTGGCGGTCACGGTGAAGGTGTAGGCGGTGCCGTTGGTCAGCCCGGTGACCGTGGTGGTGGTCGCGGGTGGGCTGCCGGTCACGGTGGTCGGTGTCTGGGCGGTCGTCCCGATGAACGGGGTCACCGTGTAGCTGGTGAGCGGGCTGCCACCGTCCGACGGGCGCGGTCCAGGACACTTGCGCCGACGCGTTGGCGGCGGTCGCGGTCACATTGGTCGGCGCCGTGGGCACGGTCGCCGGCCCGGTGGAGAACACGGCGTCGACCCAGTAGTTCTCCGAGTTGAAGGTGAGGTTGGGGAAGCCGCTGGCACTCCCGTAGACGTAGACGCCGTCGCCTCCGCTGACACCGTCTTTCAGCGCGTGCAGGGGCGCGTTGTCCACGCCCGAGGCGGCGAAGTAGCCGCCGTCTCCCGCGTAGTGCCCGGCCGGCGCGAAGTACGAGGCGACGTACACGGTTCCGGCAGTCACCGGCACCGCGGTCGCGAAGTTGACCTGCTGCCAGCCCGAAGCGGTCTCGCCGGTGAACGTCGCCGATGCCAGCTTCGTCCCGGACGCGGTCCACAGGTTCCCGATGTGGGTGCCGGTGTTGGCCGCGCTCTTGTAGAAGCGGATCCCCTTGATCACCCCGTTCAGGTCCGACGTGAACTTCACCCCGAGCTCGACCGAGGACGGGTCGCCCTCGTCCGCGGCCGTCGGCGTCGCCGACGCCGCCCAGATCGTGCACGCGCTGCAACTGGTGGACGAGGGGGTGACCGGGTTCGACGGGGTGGAGGCGGGTCCGGTGCCGATCGCGTTGGTGGCGGTCACGGTGAAGGTGTAGGCGGTGCCGTTGGTCAGCCCGGTGACGGTCGTGCTCGTCGCCGGTGGGGTGCCGGTCACGGTGGTCGGTGTCTGCGCGGTCGTCCCGATGAACGGCGTGACCGTGTACTTGGTGATCGCGCTGCCGCCGTTCGCGGGCGCGGTCCAGCTCACCTGCGCCGACGCGTTGCCGGCCGTCGCGGTCACGCCGGTCGGCGCGGCGGGTGCGGTCGGTGCGCCCGGAGTGACCGAGTTCGACGGCGGCGGAGGCGGGTCCGGTGCCGATCGCGTTGGTGGCGGTCACGGTGAAGGTGTAGGCGGTGCCGTTGGTCAGCCCGGTGACGGTGGCGGTGGTCGCGGGTGGGGTGCCGGTCACGGTGGTCGGTGTCTGGGCGGTCGTCCCGATGAACGGCGTGACCGTGTAGCTGGTGATGGCACTGCCGCCGTTCGCGGGCGCGGTCCAGCTCACCTGCGCCGATGCGTTGCCAGGCGTCGCGGTGACGGCGGTCGGGGCGGCGGGTGCGGTTGGTGCGGTCGGCGTGATCGAGTTCGACGGGGTGGAGGCGGGTCCGGTGCCGACCGCGTTGGTGGCGGTCACGGTGAAGGTGTAGGCGGTGCCGTTGGTCAGCCCGGTGACGGTGGTGCTGGTCGCGGGTGGGCTCCCGGTCACGGTGGTCGGTGCCTGGGCGGTCGTCCCGATGAACGGCGTGACCGTGTAGCTCGTGATCGGGCTGCCGCCGTCGGAGGGCGCGGTCCAGCTCACCTGCGCCGAGCCGGCACCGGCCGTTGCGGTCGCACCGGTCGGCGCCGTGGGCGCGGTCGCCGGCCCGGTGGAGAACACGACGTCGACCCAGTAGTTCTCGGAGTTGAAGGTGAGGTTGGGGAAACCGCTGGCGGTGCCGTACCGGTAGATGCCGTTGCCTCCGCTGACGCCGTCCTTCAGGGCGTGCAGGGGCGCGTTGTCCACGCCCGAGGCGGCGAGGTAGCCGCCGTCTCCGGCGTAGTGCCCGGCCGGTGCGAAGTACGAGGCGACGTAGACGGTGTTCGCGGTGATCGGCACCGGCGTCGCGAAGTTGACCTGCTGCCAGCCCGAAGCGGTCTCGCCGGTGAAGGTCGCCGACGCCAGCTTCGTCCCGGACGCGGTCCACAGGCTCCCGATGTGGGTGCCGGTGTTGGCCGCGCCCTTGTAGAAGCGGATCCCCTTGATCAGCCCGTTCACGTCCGACGTGAACTTCACCCCCAGCTCGGTCGACGAGGGGTCGCCCTCGTCATCGCTCACGGGGGTCACCGACGCCGGGAAGATCGTGCACGCGCTGCAGCTGATGGCCGCCGGGGTGACCGGGTTCGAGGCCGCGGAGGCCGGTCCGGTGCCGACCGCGTTGGTGGCGGTCACGGTGAAGGTGTAGGCGGTGCCGTTGGTCAGCCCGCCCACGGTGGTGCTCGTCGCCGGTGGGGTGCCGGTCACCGTGGTCGGTGTCTGCGCGGTCGTCCCGATGAACGGCGTGACCGTGTACTTCGTGATCGGACTGCCACCGTCCGACGGCGCCGTCCAGGACACGACCGCCGACGCGTTCCCGGGTGTTCCGGTCACGCTCGTCGGCGCTCCGGGCGCGGTCGCCGGTCCGGTGTTCAGGGTGAACATCACGTCGACCCAGTAGTTCCGCGCGTTCAGGCTGCCCGTCGGGAAGGTGCTCGTGCTGCTGTTCTGGAACAGCCCGTTCACCGTGCCGTTCGTGTTGCGCAGCGCGTGCAGCGGAGGACTGTCGACGCGGCTGTACAGGTCCGGACTCGGTGAGGGGTTCGGGTACATGTACGCCTCGTCCTGGGCGGTGTGCCCGACCGGGGCGAAGTAGGAGGCCACGTACGTCGTGTTCGGGTTGATCAGCACCGGGCTCGCGAAGGTGACGGACTGCCAGCCGGAGGCGGTCTCGCCGGTGAAGGTGGCCGATGCCAGCTTCGTCCCGGACGCGGTCCACAGGTTCCCGATGTGGGTGCCGGTGTTGGCGGCGCTCTTGTAGAACCGGATACCGCTCACGAAGCCCGAGATGTCCGAGGTGAACTTGACCCCGACCTCGACCGGGGTGGCGCTCCCGGAGTCGCTGGTGCCCGGGGTCGCCCCGGTGCCCCAGATCGAGCAGGTGCAGCCGATGTTGACCGAGGACCCCGCGGACGGCGTCTCGATGTTGCCGCTGTCGTCGACCGCCCGGGACTTGATGGTCACACTCGGGTTGCCGTGCGCCACCCAGCTGTAGGTCCAGCTCGTCGTCCCGCTGGCCGGGTGCCAGGTGGCGCCGCCGTCGGTGGAGACCTCGACGCCGGCGACCACGCCACCGGTGTCTGCCGCGGTGCCGCTGATGGTGATCTTGGCGCCGTCACCGATGGTCGCGCCGCCCGATGGGGACGTGATCGTCGAGGTCGGCGCGGTCGTGTCGGTCGACGCGGTGGCTACGGTCAGCCCGGAGATCAGTGCATACGGCTGCGCACCCATGTCGGCGAACAGGTTCACGGTGGCCTGTTGCATGTTCCGGTCCGGTGTGCCGCCCGCGCTGTCGAGCCCCCACGACCACTGCACGGTGCCCGCGCCGAACACCAGCGCCCCGCTGGGGGCGCGGTACAGCGACAAGTGGTGGGTGGCGGTGCCGTTCTCCGTGACGGTGCTGCCGTAGTCGGTGAAGACCTCCGCCGACGTGGAGGTCGTCGACGACAGGTCGAACAGCTCCGCTGGGGCGGAACCCGTTGTCGGGATCGGTGTCCCACTCGTAGCCCAGCGTCCCGTCGCCCTGACCCAGCGTCGCCGACTGCCCCGCGGTCAGGCTGGCCACCGACGTGTTCCGCCAGAACCGCAGCTTGGCGTACTGCGCCGGCACCTTGATGTCGGTGGTGCCGCTGTTGACCACGAACAACTGCCCGGTCAGCGCGTTCTGCGGCCGGCCGCCATCGCCCGGTGGGCTGAACCGTGGGTCCTCCCAGGTCCCGGTCCAGGTCGACGGGTCCTGCGGGTCGACCACCCCGTTGTAGTGGGTCTCCTTGTAGCAGACCAGGGTGCGGTTCGGGGTGCTGCTCCCGTCGATGCTCGGCTCGGTCCGGGTCTTCCAGAACACCTCGTTGCCACTGAAGAACGCCAGGTTCACCCCGTGGTCCCGGGCCGCCTCGACGTTGGCCCGCTGCGAGCCGGTCCAGTACTCGTCGTGCCCGGACGACATGAAGATCTTGTGGTTGGTCAGCAGCGATCCTCCGGTCGAGGTCGCCACGTCCATACCCGTCGTGTAGGAGACGTCGTACCCGTTCGCCTCCAGGAACCGGATCATCGGATACTCGGCGTACATCAACCAGCTCCGACCGCCCTGGTCGTCGTCCGCGGTGTGGAACGGCCGGTTGTACGACACCTTCGAGGCGCCCTTGTACGCGTCCGGACTACCGGGCGGGCAGTTCGACGCGCACTGGTACAGGCTGTTGCCGCCGTAGCTGTTGTAGGCCTGCCACGTCTCGTCGGAGGTCTGGTAGATGATGTCCGAGTGGCTCGAGTCGTTCCGCACGACGAACACGATGTGGCTGCCGCCCGAGGCGTCGTCACGGACCAGGTGCGCGATGTACACGCCCGAGACCGCCGTCGTCGGCACCGTCCACGACGCCGACACCCCCCAGTTCCCGCAGTCGATCAGACCAGTTGGCTGCGAGTCGGTCCGGCACGCGGGTTGGGTCTGCGGCAACGACACTGACGGCCTCAGCCCCGCCGCCACCTTTCGGGCACCGTTGCCCTGGTAGTAGCCCAACCGAAGGATGTCGAAGTGGTAGTTCGTCGACGGCGTGTTGATCTTGAACTGCACCGTGTCGCCCGGCTGCACGCTGATCGCGGTGGCGAACCCCTGGATCGTCGCTGACCCGGACCCGGAGATCTGCCAGTCGCTGGCCGGAGTGCCCGGGCAGGGTGTTCTCGCAGGCGATCGCGTTCACCACCGGCGGCCCGCACGGGCCGGCCGCCGCCGCTGGAGTCGTCTGGGCTGGCCAACGGCAGCACGAGACCTGCCAGGGCAGCGACCGCCGCCATCACGGAGTACCGGACGCGGCGCGTCATGGTCGTTCGGCCTGCGAAACAGGGCGGGGGCTTCTCGGTCATTGGTCGTCCTACCAGCGCTGATCTCGGACTACTGACCTACTGACTCCAAGGAGGTGTCAGGTGCGGCCGCTGATACGGCAAAGCAGCTGCAGCCGCGCACAAGAGGAAGCACTCCGAGACCTCGACGAGCGGGCGACCACGCGCCGTCGCCGAGCCGCTCCTCTCGGTCGACGGTGCGGGGAGGAACCACGTTCGTTGCACGATGCACCGGACTGTAGGAACATGGCGCGTTCCGTCACACGGCCGATCGATGTCCCGCACGAGCATGTCACATGGATGATCACTTCGACTTCGACGCAGTCGTGATCGGTGCGGGCTTCGCCGGTCTCTACGCGCTCCACAAGTTGCGCGACGACTTGAACATGAGGGTTCGCGTCGTCGAGGCCGGCGATGGCGTCGGTGGCACGTGGTACTGGAATCGCTATCCCGGCGCGCGGTGCGACTCCGAGAGCTACTACTACTGCTACTCGTTCTCCCGCGAGCTGGCCGACGAGTGGAAGTGGTCGGGTCGGTACCCGGAACAACCCGAGATCGAGCGGTACCTCAACCACGTTGCTGATCGCTTCGATCTCCGACGCGACATCCAGCTCTCCACCCGCGTGACCGCGGCCACGTTCGACGACTCAGCGAACCGCTGGGAGATCCGCACCGAGCACGACCAGACGCTCACTGCGCGCTTTCTCGTCACGGCGGTCGGATGCCTGTCGGCCCCGATCGCGCCCGACATACCGGGTCTCGACGGCTTCGACGGTGACGTGTACTTCACGGCGACGTGGCCGCGGGAGGGCGTCGACTTCACGGGGAAGCGCGTCGGGCTCATCGGCACGGGCTCGAGCGGCATCCAGGCCACTCCTCCGATCGCGGCCCAGGCCGATCAGCTCACCGTCTTCCAAAGGACGCCGAACTTCAGCCTCCCCGCCCGGCACGGCGGGTTCCTGGACGAGGACCAGGCCCGGATCAAGAGAAACTACGACGAGATCTTCGCGGCGACCCGCACGTCGTTCGCGGGCTTCCCGTTCTCTCCGATCGACCGTACGACGATGAGCGTCTCGGCCGAAGAGCGCGAAGCGATTCTCCACGGACTCTGGGCGGAGGGCGGATTCAAGTTCTTGTGGGGTGGTTTCTCGGATCTGCTCAGTGATCCCGAAGCGAATGAGATCGCGTCCGAGTTCATCCGCAACAAGATCCGTGAGACGGTCGAGGATCCGCACACCGCCGAGCTGCTCTGCCCCAAGGGCTATCCGTATGGGGCCAAGCGGCCGCCGATCGACACCGACTACTACGAGGCGTTCAACCGCGACAACGTTCGTCTGGTCGACATCAGCGAGACGCCCATCGAGTCGATCACCGCGAGTGGCCTCCGCACGGCGGTGGCGGACTACGAGCTCGACGCCATCGTGTTCGCGACGGGTTTCGACGCCATGACCGGTCCGCTGCTGCGCATCGACGTTCGAGGCAGTGGTGGCGTCCCGCTGGCCGACGCCTGGGCGGACGGACCACGCACGATGCTCGGCATCCAGGTCGCGGGGTTTCCCAACCTGTTCACGATCACCGGACCCGGCAGCCCCTCGGTGCTCATGAACATGCCGGTGGCCATCGAGCACCACGTGGATTGGATCGCCGACTGCATCGAGTACGTGCGCGAGCACGGCTGGAGCCGCGTCGAGGCCACCGAGGAGGCGCAGGACGCTTGGGTGGAACACGTCGCCGAGGTTGGCCGACACTCGCTGTTCGGGCGGGCGAACTCTTGGTACGTGGGCGCGAACGTCCCCGGGAAGCCCCGGGTGGTGATGCCCTACGCGGGCGGGCAACCGAGCTATCGCGAGCGCTGCGACGCGGTCAGGGACTCGGGGTACGAAGGTTTCGAGTTCGGCGGAGTCGCACACGACCCGGCGCCTGTTCGCTGAGCTCGGTGGTCGGCCGCCATCGGCGTGGCGGGGTGCGCCGGAGCACCGTCTTGCTCTCGTTGGTCGCCGTCACGGCGCCGGTCCTTGCGGCTCATGCGACCGCGGCGGCGCAGACGTCGCAGGCCGCTCCGGCGACGACGAGCTACACGTTCGTGGATTCGACCCGCTCCACTCCGTGCACCGGGGCGACCGATCGGGCTCTGAACGTGACCGTCGTGACCCCGGGCACGACGGAGCCGTCACCGGTGGTGCTGGTGGGGCCGGGCAGTGGTGCATCGCAACGTGCGGTGGCGAAGACCGACGCGGCCGCACTTGCGGCGCGGGGCTATGTAGGTGTCGCGCTCGATTTTCCGTGCACGAACGCCCCGGGGTTCTCTACCACCGACCCGGCCGTGGCGCTCGACGTCTACCACCAACCGGCTGACGTGAGCTTCGTGCTCACGAGCCTGCTCTCCCTCAGCGCCGCGCCGGGCAACGCCCTTTCGGGACTCCTCGACCCCGCTCGTGTGGGCTTGGTGGGTACGTCGAGCGGTGCGGTCACCGGCCTCTTGTTCTTCAACACCTGCTGCACCGACGGCCGCATTCGCGCGATGGAGATCATCAAAGGGTTCCCGCTGCCGACTGCGGCAGGCTTGCCGGTGACCGGTGTCTATGACTGGTCACGGCCGATCGCCACGTACTTCTGGAGCGGATGCCTCGACGTCGTCACCCCGCACGACGCCGCGGCGTCGGCGTTCGCGCAACTCGGGCCGCCCAAGGCGTTCGTCACCGACCCGACCGGTACCCACGACACGGCACCGGTCTTCCCGGATGGAACCCCCGAGGCGTTCCTCGACCGCTTCGTCGCCGGGAACACCGCGGCCGCGACCGCCGCGCCGTTCCTCGCCGCCGGGGACGATCCGTACTTCGCCTATGACCTCGGCGACTCGATCGACCCTCATGCTGCGACGTCGGGATGCGCGCCCCCATCGACGGCGCCGATCGTGCTCGCACCGTCGTTCACCGGTTGAGGTGGAGGGCGGTTGCAGACTCAGGATTCGCCTCGGCGTCTGGGCCCCCGGTGGCGATCAGGCGCGAATCATCATGTTGTCCTCATCCAGGTTCGTGAGTGTCGGCTCATGCTGTGGTGACGGCGGCGGCGCGTCGCCACGGACCTGGAGGCAACTGGTGGAGATACTCGTGATCAACTTCTCGCTCGAGGGCGTGACCGAAGCCGACTACCGGAAGATGTGCGACGACATCGCCCCGGCGTTCGCGGCGGTGCCCGGCCTCGTGTCCAAGGTCTGGCTGGCGGATCGGGCGAGCGGTGTGTACGGCGGCGTCTACACCTTCGAGAACGGTGCGGCGTTGGACACCTACCTGGCCTCGGATCTGTTCGCGCAGGTGGCCGCGAACCCCGCCTTGGTGGACATCACGGTTCGCCGCTTCGAGGTGCTGTCCGAGCCGACGGCGATCACCCACGGTCTGGCACCCGTCGCTTCGTAAGTCCACAATGGCGCTCATGGACTGCCGGTCCGCCGGTTCCGCGGTTGTGGGACGCGACGCCGAGCTGTCCGTGCTCCTCCGGCTGCTGGAGGAGCACGGCCCTCGGGTGTGCTTCGTGTACGGAATCGCGGGCATGGGGAAGTCATCGCTGCTCGCGAGGTTCGGCGAGGAGTGCGAACGGCTCGGGGTCGGTGTCGTCACCGTCGACTGCCGGTCGATCGAGCCGACCGAGCGGGGGTTCCTGGGTGGTCTGGCCTCCGCGGTCGACCCGACGACGACGATCACCTCGACCACCGACCTCGCCTCGCTCGCGGACGGGCGTCGCACGGTGCTGCTGGTCGACACGTACGAGGTGTTCCGGCTGACTGATCCGTGGCTGCGTCACGAGTTGTTGCCGGCGCTCGGGCCTGATGTGCGCGTGGTGGTCGCGGGCCGTGAGCCGCCCATGCTCGAATGGGCGGTCGAGCGCGGTCAGCTCGGAGGTCTTGAAGTCCTGCCGTTGGGCCGACTCGACGACGACAGCGTGCAGACGATCGTGCGAACCGCCGGGTTCGAGGACGGCCCCGCCGCGACGGAGATCGCGCGCGTGAGCCGAGGTCACCCGTTGGCGTTGCGGCTCGCGTTGGAGGCGCGCCTGGCCTTCGGCGAGATACCAGAAGCCGACTCCATGTCGCAGGTCGTCGACGCGCTGGCTGGCGCGTTCCGAGCCGGCCTCGACGAGGATGCGCGCCGCGCGTTGGATGCCGCCGCCGTCCCGCGGCGGATCACCCGCGGCGTGCTCGCCGCGATGTTGGGCGACGAAGGTGCGGACGAGGCGCTCGACACCCTGAGCCGGCTGGCCTTCGTGGAGGCCACGTCGGAGGGCCTACGCCTGCACGACGCGGTGCAGAGCGCGATCGTCGAACGGCTCCGGGCGCTGGATCCCGAACGCTTCCGCCGCTACCGGGCCGCGGCCTGGCACTACCTGCAGACCGAGACCAGGGGCGTCGCGCGGCACGAGCTCGATCGCTCGACCTCCGATCTGCTCTTCCTCATCGACAACCCGGTCGTTCGCGAAGCGATGTTCCCCACCACCGTGCACGCCTACAGCGTCGAACCGGCCCGCCGCGAGGACACGAACGAGCTACGTTCCCTGTGGCACCGATACGACCCGCCGGAAGCGGCTCACGCGCTCGACCTCTGGTTGGAGCGCGTCCCGGGAGCGGTCGGGGCGATCCGTGACCGGTCCGGAGCGCTGGTGGGTTGCTCAGTCGTCGCCGAGTGGTGCGACATCCCGCAGTCGCTCGAACGCGACGACCCGGTCATGGGCGCGTACGCCCGGCACGCCGCACTCCATCCGCTGTGCAATGGGCAGCGAACGCTCGTCGTGCGTCGCGCCCTCGCCCGCGACACCGGCGAAGGGCCGAGCGGCGTCCAGGCCGCCGCCTGGCTCGACTGCAAGCGGCACTACTTCCAGATGCGTCCCCAGCTGGGTCGGACCTATATCGGGATCGCCGATCCCACTCCGTTCGCCGACGCGCTCGCGGTGCTGGGATTCCAGTTCTTGGAGCCCGTCTCGTTCGGCGATGACTGTTACCACCCCGCCGCGCTCGAGTTCGGGCCCGAGTCCGTGGACGGCTGGTTGTCCCGCCTCGCCGCCGCCGAGCTCGGAATTACCGACCGCGGGTTCCTCGACCCCGGAGACCGCACCGTCGATCTCGGTGCGCAACGGGTTCAGCTCTCGCCCCTCGAGTTCGGTGTGCTCGCAACCCTGTCGGAACGACCAGGCCGCGCCGTGACCCGCGCCGAGCTCATCACCCGGGTCTGGGGTACGACGTATGTCGGGGGAAGCAACGTGGTGGATGTCGTCGTGCGCAGCCTCCGCCGGAAGCTCGGTCCCGCTGCGAACCGCGTGCAGACCGCCCGAGGTGTCGGCTACCGCCTCAACTAGTCGCCGTGAGGAAGCCGATGACCTCGGGGAACGCGGCGGCGTCCTGGAAGACGAAGAGGTGGCCGCCCTCATAGACGTGGAGGGCGGCACCGGGGATCCGCGAGACGATGAGCTCGCCGTTCGACACCGGCGCGATCCCGTCGTAGCGGCCGCTGGCCACGAAGGTGGGGCAGGCGATGCGGCCCAAGCGGTCGACCACGTCGTGGTGGCTGCGGGCGGCGAGCTGCTCGGCCAGCCCCCGGGCCTCGTCGGGCGTGTGGTCCGCCAGCTGTCGCTGGACGAAGGTGTCGACGATCATCTGGTCGACGGGGTGGTCGGCCAGCCACTCGGGGGTGAACCGGCTGTCGACGATGCGCATGCCGGTCGCGAGTTGTTCCTCCGGTGAGAGGTCCGACAAGGTGTCGAGGGGGTAGGAGGCGGCGTCCGGGCCGCCCGGTGAGGTGCACAGCAGGGCCAGTCGCTCGATGCGCTCCGGCGCGGTGACGGCCACCTCCTGCGCCACCATGCCGCCGAAGCTCACGCCGACCAGCGCGAAGGTGTCCCAACCCACGTGGTCGGCCAGGGCCAGAGCGTCGGCGCCGTAGTCGGCCATGGTGTACGGCCCCGGCGGGACCTCGGTGCGGCCCAGGCCCCGCTGGTCGGCCGCGACGGTGTCGGCCGACTCGGTGAACGGCTGCACCAACAGCGCGGCGGAGGCGAGCGTGGCGCCCGACGCGTTCAGAAAGAGCAAGGGGCGCCCGTCGCCCTTGCGTTCGAAGTACGTGTCGATCCCGTTGAGCTGGGCGGTGGGCACGGGCGGACGCTATCCGTCGCCCATCGAAGAGCCCAGGCGTGCTCTTCTCCGCGCCGCGTTGCCCGTGATCTCGAACGCGCGCGCGTCCTTCCACCCGGCGTATCGTCCCGCGATGAGTGCGACCCACGTCATGGATCGCGGGCGCGTATCCGCGGGGTGACTCCGAGCCACGGGAGGGGCATGACCACCAACGACAGCAGCGTCTCCTACGACCCGTTCGACGTCGACATCAACGCGGATCCCTATCCGACGTTCCGTCGTCTGCGAGACGAAGCGCCCATCTACTACAACGAGCGCTACGACTTCTGGGCCCTGTCGCGTCGCTCCGACGTGGAGAAGGGGCTGGTGGACTGGCAGGTCTTCTCGTCGAGTCGTGGCGACATCCTCGAGATCATCCAGTCGGGGATGGAGGCGCCGTCGGGCGTGGTGCTCTGGGAGGACCCACCGCTGCAGGCACTGCACCGCGGCCTGCTCTCGCGGGTGTTCACCCCGAAGGCGATGAACGCGCTCGAGGACAAGGTACGGGGCTACTGCGTGAAGTGCCTCGACCCACTGGTCGGCACCGACCGGTTCGACTTCGTCGCCGACTTGGGTGCCGAGTTACCCATGCGGGTCATCGGCATGCTGCTCGGAATTCCCGACGCCGATCAACCGACGATCCGCAAGCGCGCCGACGACGTTCTCCGGACGGAGCCAGGGAAGCCCATGAAGGTCAACCACGGGTTCCTGGCCGGCGACTTGTTCGAGGAGTACATCGACTGGCGGGCGAAGCATCCATCCGACGATCTCATGACCAAGCTGTTGACCACTGAGTTCGAAGACGAGAGCGGTACGACGCGCACGCTCACGCGTCAGGAAGTGCTCGTCTACACGCAGGTGCTCGCGGGCGCCGGCAACGAGACGACGGGACGGCTCATCGGCTGGCTGGGGAAGGTGCTCGCCGAACACCCCGACCAGCGCCGAGAGCTGGTCGAGGACCGCTCGCTGATCCCGAACACCATCGAGGAGACCCTGCGTTTCGAACCGACAGGACCGCACGTGGCGCGGTACGTGGCTCGCGACGTGGAGTGCTACGGCACGACCGTGCCGGCCGGGAGCGCGATGTTGATGCTCGTCGGCGCGGCCAACCGCGACGAACGGCACTACGAGCACCCCGACCGCTTCGACATCCACCGGGATGTCGGCCACAACCTCACGTTCGGCTATGGCGTCCACTTCTGCCTCGGCGCGGCGCTGGCTCGACTCGAAGGCCGGGTGGCGCTCGACGAGGTGCTGAACCGGTTTCCCGAGTGGGAGATCGACTACGGCACCATGAGACAGGCGCATACGTCCACCGTGCGGGGTTGGGCATCGATGCCCGTCTCCGTCCGCTGACGGGGCCGTCGCGGCTCCCCGCGGTCACCCCGGAGGCGACACGCCTTGTGCGTCGGCCGTCACCGCGGTGGGCGTGATGAGGATGGTCTCGCCGTCGGGGAGCACGGCCTCGGGGAGGGTCTCGCCGCGGGCGGCGTCACGGATGGCCGTCGGCTTGCCGCCGGGCATCAGCGCGATCGCCAACATGCCGAGGAGCACGATCACGAGCGCGGCGACGAACACCGCGTGCAGGGCGTCGGCGAACGCGCTCCGCACGATGTCCTGTGTCGCGGCCGGGAAGCGGCCCGCCGCCTGCGGTGAGAGCAGCTCGGAGGCCTTGATGTGCGCGTGCGGGAGTGCTTGCGTGAGCCGGTCCGTGACCGTGGTCAACATCAGCGCGGCACCGATGGCGACGCCGAACACGCCACCGAGCTGACGGGTGAAGTTGACCAGCCCGGTCGCCACGCCCATGCGCGGAAGGTCGACGGAGTTCTGGGCCGCGAGCGTGGTGGCGATGAAGCCGAAGCCCATGCCGATGCCGACGCACACCATGGCGATGCTCACGTCGAACTGCGACGAGTCGATGCCGACCCGGGTCAGGAGGGTCGTGCCCAACAGCAGGAACGCGAAGGACGCCACGCACATCCGCCGATAGCCGATCCGGAGCACGACCGGTGCGCCGATCGCCGAACCGATCACCAAGGCCAGCATCATCGGTGTGAGGACCCGCCCGGCATCGGTGGCGGACGACTGCAGTACCACGACCACGAAGAGCGGCAGGAACGAGATGATCGCGAACATCACCATCCCGAGCGGCACGCTGATGACGCTCGCGGCCCGCAACGCGGGCACGCGGAAGAGGCTGAGCGGGATCAACGGCTCCGTGGCGCGCCGCTCGGCCACGACGAACGCCACGAACAGCACCACGCTCGTCGCCAGGGCGCCGACGATGACCGGCGAGCCCCATGCGTAGTCGCGACCGCCCATCTCGAGCGCGAACACGAGCAGCACCGTCCAACCGAGCAGCGTGCACACCCCGAGCCAGTCGATGCGGTGTCGATGTCGATCATTGAGGGGTTCGACCATCACCGCCTGCACGAGGACGATGGTGGCGATGCCGATGGGCAGGTTCACGTAGAACACCCAGCGCCACGAGAGCTGGTCGGTGAGGAAGCCGCCGATCAACGGACCGATCACGGACGAGAACCCGAACACCGCCGACATCACCGCCGAGAGCCGGGCGCGCTGCTCGAGCGTGTACAAGTCGGCGACGATCGTCTGCGCCACGGGCAGCAGACACCCGGCTCCGACGCCCTGCATGGCACGGAAGAGGATGAGCTCCAGCATCGACGTCGATGTGCCGCAGAGCGCGGAGCCGACCAGGAAGATGATCATGCCGAGCAGGAAGATCCGCTTGCGGCCGTACATGTCGGCCAGCCGGCCCCAGAGCGGGATGGAAGCGATCTCGGCAAGCAGATACGCGGTGAAGACCCAGGCGTAGTGGTCGATGCCGTGCAGGTCGGCGATCACCGTCGGCATCGCGGTGGCGACGATCGTGCTGTCGAGCGCGGCGAGGAACATGCCGGCGATCGCCCCCACGGTCGTGAGGACGATGCGGCGCCTCGAGAGCCCCGCCGCGTACGCGGTCGCCGTCGTCATGCCGTGGTGCCGGTCAGCGCCGGGACCAAGACGCGCGCGAGGTCACGGATGCGTTCGTCGACCGGTCGTTCGGGTTGGCGGAGGTGCTCGACGAACAGCCCCCACAAGAAGGTGGTGAGCACGTCGGTCGCGGCCTCGACGTCCGCGTCGGGCGTGAGATCGGTGCCGAGCAGGAGCGCCTGGTGCCAGCGCTCGCGCCATTCGGCGTCGAGCGCAGTGCCCACTGCACGCGCGTCCGGATCGCCGAGGACCGATTCGCGCTGCATCAGGCGCAGGAAGTCGTAGTCGTCGACGAAGCGCGCGAACTCGCGGCTGGCCTGCTCGACGATCAAGCGGTGTATCGGTGCGGGATCGGGCACGCTCCAGGGTTCGCGCTCGATCCGCTCGCGGTACACCGCACGGACGAGCTCTGCCTTCGACGCGAAGTGGTAGTAGAGGCCCGGCACCGTCACGCCCGCCGCGTGGGCGAGCTCCCGCATGCTGACGGCGGTGGTGCCGCGTTCGGAGAAGAGGCTCAGGGCCCGTTCGACGATTCGGTCCCGGGTGGCAGCCGTGGCTCTCGCGCGAGGGCCCATCGCGCCGGAACTTACTTGAACGCTCGTTCAAGTTCAACGGTCTCTCACTGAACCCGGCCCGACCGCGAATGCTGAGTCTGGTCATGAATCGCCCGCAATGGGACACTCGTGGCCGTGCTCCGCCCGCCTTCCGGCACCGTGACGTTCCTCTTCACCGACGTCGAGGGCTCGACGCGCCTCTGGGAGGAGCACCGCGAGGAGATGCAGGACGCGCTGGCGCGCCACGATGAGCTCGTACGCGCCGGCGTCACCGCTCACGACGGCTTCATCGTGAAGGGAACGGGTGACGGCGTGCACGCCGCGTTCTCCGCCAGCCATGACGCCATCGCGGCCGCAGAGGCGATCCAGCGCGAGCTGGCCCGTGCCGCGTCGGGCGCTCGCGTCCCCCTCCGAGTACGCATGGGCATCCACTCCGGGGAAGCGGAGCTCCGCGACGGCGACTACTACGGCCCGGTCCCCAATCGCGCCGCTCGGTTGATGAGCGTTGCCCATGGTGGGCAGATCCTCGTGTCGGACGTCACCGCGGCGCTGGCCGAAGACCGCCTTCCGGACGGGACGCATCTGACCGACCTGGGTGTGCACCGGTTGCGCGACCTGAGCGGCTCACTGCGTGTCTTCCAGCTCGACGCGGCCGACCGTCCGGATCGCTTTCCCGCCCTGCGCACCATCGATTCCTTCCCCACCAACCTGCCGGCGCAGCTCAGTTCGTTCGTGGGTCGCGACGATGACGTCGCCGCCGTCGGGAACGCGGTGACCGAATCGCCGATCGTGACCCTCACCGGCGTGGGTGGCGTGGGGAAGACCCGGCTCGCGGTCCACGTGGCGGCGAACCTCCTCCCGACCTACGCGCGACGGCGTGTGGTGCTGCGAGCTGGCCGCCGCGGTCGACGACGAGTCGATGGAGCAGGTCGTCGCGGCGACCCTCGGTGTCGTCCCCCGCCCCGGGCTGACGCTCGGAGAGAGCGTCGTCGAATTCCTTCGGGGCCGGGAGGTTCTCCTCCTGCTCGACAACTGCGAGCACGTCGTGAGCGCGGCCGGGCGCCTGGCGGAGGCCGTGGCGCGGAGCTGCCCGTTTGCCCGGGTGCTCGCAACCAGTCGTGAAGGTCTGGCCGTGGAAGGCGAGCGGGTGATCCCGGTGCGCTCGCTGGGGCTCCCCAACGTGGGCGACGACCTCGCGACCGTCACGGAGACCGCGGCCGTGCGGCTCTTCGTGGAACGGGCCGCGGCGGTCGAACCCGGGTTCACCCTCGACCCGGCCACCGCGATGGCCGTGGTCGAGATCTGTCGTCGGCTCGACGGCATCCCGCTCGCGATCGAGCTCGCCGCCGCGCGCATCACGACGATGGGCCCGAAAGACATCTCTCGCCGCCTCGACGAGCGCTTCCGCCTCCTCACCGGCGGTCGTCGCACCGCCGTCGAACGGCATCACACCCTGCGAGCCACCGTCGACTGGTCGTACGAGCTCCTCGAACCGCGGGAGAAGATCGTCTTCGACGTGCTCGGCATCTTCGTCGGCGGCTTCGACGAGGATGCCGCGACCGCGGTGTGCGGCGGTGTCGATCTCGACGACTTCGACGTCCTGGACGCGCTCACGCTGCTCGTCGGCAAGTCGATGGTCGGCGCCGAGCGCCTGGCCGACGGCACCACGCGGTATTCCTTGCTGGAGACGCTGCGGGAGTACGCCCGGCAACGCCTCGACGAGACAGGTGACGTCGACCGATGGCGGCGTCGGCATGCCGAGCACTACGCCGAGTTCGCAGAGCACGCGCAGCCACGCTTCTACGGGCAGGACATGGTCGCGTCGTGGACCCGGGTCCACGCCGAGCTCGACAACCTCCGCGCCGCGGTGATCTGGTCGCTCGATTCCGATCGGGAGGACGACCAGGTCTTCGCCGAGCGCATCGTCGCGTCGCTGGCGTCGGCCGGATCGACGGATCGCGGGATGGGTGTCGGCGCGTGGGCGGAGCAGGTGTTGGCGGGGTCCCGTGGCTTCGACGCCGGTCGTCGCTCGCTCGTGCTCGCGTCCGCGGGCCTCGAAGCGGTCGACACCGGTGACCCGACCCGCGGTCGTGCCCTCGCTCTCGAAGCGATCGGCGACGGCCTCGCCCGGTCGTGCCCATCGCCCGCGATGCCCTACGTCGTGCTGTCGGTCTCGCACGCGCTTCTCGGCGAGTCCGCCCGCGCCTTCGAGATCCTCGAGGTCGATGCTCCCCGGGCGCTGGACGAGTTGGGCGCGGGCGGCGACGAGCGCGACGCGCTTGCCGCGGTCACTTCGCTGTGGGCGGCGCTCGCGGGCGACTCCGAGCGCGCCCGGGCGATCATCGAGGAGGCACCGGCGCGCTGGGCGGACCGGCCCGAGACCGGCCCCGGTGGCGTGTTCCCCTTCGTGCAGGCCTGGGTCACCTGGCAGCAGGAGCCGGTCCGAGCTCGCCACGCGCTGGAGACCTGGCTGCACGGTGCGCACACCATCGCGGCGGGGAACACCCTCGGTCTCGCGCTCTCCCTCCTCGCGCAGCTGAGGATCTTCGCCGACGACCCGGGCGGGCTGGCGGTGCTGCGCGACGCGGTACGCCGGGCGACCGACATCAGCCACCCGCAGGTCGTCTCCGTGACCGACCGCGCCATCCGCGTGTTCTCCCTCATCGGCCACCACGAGGGAGCCGCGGTGCTGGGTGGCGTCGTCGAGGAGGGGCCGCTCGCGGGCCTCAGCATCGTGCCCGCCGAGGAGCTGCCCGACCGGGTCGAGGCGCTCGATCGCGCCCGCGCCGCCCTGGGCGACGCCGCGTACGGGCAGGCACGGCATCACGGCGCATCGCTCGCGTACGACGAGCTCGTGCACTACCTCCTGGATGCGCTCGACGAGCTGATCGCGCGCGACGCCGCCGCGCAGCTCGTCGTCGGCGAGGAGGCGTGAAGGTGCTGACGGGTCCGAACGGCGTGCAGATCTGCACCGACCTGGTGGCGCACCCGGGCACGGGACGTCTACACGCCGGAGACACGCCCGCGCGCCCTGCGCTGCGGTAGGTTCCCCGTCTCGCACATCGAGGGAGGGGCATCGTGAAGGTCGGTTCGACTCGTGCGCGCGCGCTCATGGCCGTGGTGGTCACCGTGGTCGCGGTGACAGGTCTGGTCGTGGTGGCGCTCCCGGCGCACGCGGCCCCTCGCGCCGCGGTCGCGACCGACGTGAAGCTCAAGGGTGGGTTGAACGACCCGAAGGACCCGAACATCGCGGTGCTCGAGTTCCTCCCGCAGACGGTCAAGGTCGCCACCGGCACCACCGTGACCTGGGAGATCGCAGGCCCCGAGCCGCACTCGGTCACCTTCGTGCCGCCGGGCACCGCCCCGCCGAGCGTCGACAAGGACCCTTCACTGTTCACGCCCACTCCGGCCACCGGTCCGTACGACGGCACGACCCTGGTGAACTCCGGCGTCCTGCCCCTCGGGGAGACCTCGGAGGTCCAGAAGTTCTCCATGTCGTTCGCCAACCCCGGCAAGTACACGTACTACTGCGTGCTGCACCCCGACATGGTGGGCACGCTGCAGGTCACGAGCGGCACGCAGGACTCGCAAGAGAAGATCACCAAGGCGGGGAACGCCGAGACCAAGAAGTACCTCGCCGAGGGTGAGGCCGCGAAGCGGAAGCTGCTGGCGGCGAAGCCGAAACAGACCAAGAACTCCGATGGCTCGACCACGTACAACGTGGAGTTGGGCGCGTCCACCGCCCACACTGACGTGCTCGCGTTCGCGCCGACGCCGAAGAACGTGAAGGTGGGCGACCACGTCACGTTCGTGAACAACTCGTTGGCGCCGCACACCGCCAGCTTCGGCGGCCCGCTCGTGCCCACCGTGCCGATCGCGCCGAACGTCATGAGCGCGGTCCCCGGCCCGTCGCCCCAGACGCTCGCCCAGGGCGTGTACCTCAACACCGGCTGGCTGCCACCCAAGACCAAACAGGGGCCCGCGCTCGCCGCGCGCAGCTACACGTACGACGTGCCGGCGCCCGGCAAGTACACCTACGTCTGCGTGCTCCACCTCCCGAGCGGCATGGCGGGCGAGATCGACGCGACCTGAGCCGGGGTCGGACGTTTCGCGGGCGCACGTCCCCGTTTTGGGGCAGACTGCGGACCGGGTACGAGGAGGAGTGGTCATGGATCGGCACGAACGCATCGACGAGCAGCTCGCGAACGTCCCTCTGTTCTCCGGCCTCTCGAAGAAGGAGCTCCGCCTGATCTCTCAGCTCGCCACCTACCTCGAGGAGCCGGCCGGCACGGTGCTCACCCAGGAGGGCAAGCCCGGTCACGAGTTCATCATCGTGCTGAGCGGTGAGATCGAGGTCCGGCAGGGCGGGAAGGTGGTGGCCGAGCGCGGCGCCGGCTCGTACGTCGGTGAGATCGCGCTGCTCGACCACCGGCCGCGGACGGCCACCGTCGTGGCCAAGACGCCGGTGGCCATCGAGGTCATCGGCCAGCGGGAGTTCGCGGGCCTGCTCGCCGAGGTGCCCGAGCTGTCGCAGCAGCTCCTGGCGACGGTCGCGCGGCGGCTCGCCGACCTCGACGCGAACCACGCCTGAGCACCGCGGCAGCGGCACCCCAGCTCAAGCGAGGTCCCGGTCACGCCGATCCTCTGACGCCGGGAGGGGGCATCCCGGTCGGAGGACCTGCGATGAACCGGCTCAACGAGGCCGCCGCCGAATCGGACCTGCAACGCGCGCTCGACTGCGGTGAGTTGATCCGGCTCTATCAGCCGATCGTGGAGCTCGAATCGCGGGCGCCCGCCTACGTCGAGGCGCTCCTCCGGTGGGAGCACCCGGACCGCGGTCTCCTCACCCCGGACGAGTTCCTCGTCGACGCGGACGACAGCGCGCTCCTCGTGCGCATCGGATGGTCGGTCGTGATCGAAGCGGCGCGCCGCGCCGGGGAGTGGCGGCGTGCGCATCCCGAACGTCCGATCACGGTGTCGGTCAATCTGTCGGCGGAGCACCTCGAGAAGCGCGAGCTGTCGGGCCGCGTCGAGCGCCTGCTGCTCGACAACCTGGTGCCGGGCCCCAACGCCCTGGCCTTCGAGGTCTCGGAGCGCACCCTCCTTTCTCGCCGGGTCCGGGCCCGCGACCGCCTCACCCCGCTGCGCAACCTCGGTGTGGAGATCGTGGTCGACGACTTCGGCGCGACCGCGGCCGCGACCGTGGTCGGTCCGTCCGAGCTGCGCGACTCCCTCGTCGAGCTGCTCGAGCCACTCCGTGCGTTCCCGCTCGACGGGATCAAGCTCGACCCGAGCGTCGTCGACCGCCTCGACGGAGGCGTGGCCGACGTGGTCGCGGCGGCCCACTCGATCGACGTCCGCGTCGTCGCGGTCGGCGTGGAGGACGACGTCGCGGTCGAGCGCGCGTGCGACGCGGGCTTCGATCTCGCCCAGGGATTCTTCTTCCATCGCCCGGAACCGCCCTCGTACATCGACGGTCTGCTCGAGACTGGATGAACGCCGCTCGATGAACGCCGCTCGATGAACGCGCCGGCGCCGGGCTGGGTAGCCTGGCCCCATGGCCGACCAGGCCGAGTTCGCCGAACTCGCCATGCCGTACATGTCTGCCCTCTATTCGGCGGCGCTGCGCATGACGCGCAACCCGTCCGATGCCGAGGACCTCGTGCAGGAGACGTATCTGCGCGCCTACCGCGGGTTCGGTGGGTTCAAGGAGGGCACCAACCTCAAGGCCTGGCTCTACAAGATCCTGACCAACACCTTCATCAACTCGTACCGCGCCAAGAAGCGTCGCCCCGACGAGGTCGACCTCGACGACACCGAGGACTTCTTCCTGTACCGCCGCCTGGGCGGGCTGGAGGCGGCGGAGGCGGGCCGCACCCCCGAGGTGGAGGTGCTCGAGAGCATCCCCGACGAGGTGGTGAAGGGGGCGCTCGAGGCACTCCCGGAGCAGTTCCGGATGGCGGTGCTGCTGGCCGACGTCGAAGGCTTCTCCTACAAGGAGATCGCCGAGATCATGGATGTCCCCATCGGCACCGTCATGAGCCGGCTGCACCGTGGAAGAAAGCAGCTCCAGGAGCGGTTGTGGGACTTCGGTCGCGAGCGCGGCTTGATCCCGACGGTGCCGGAGCCGGCACCCGAAGCCGCCGGTACTGCGGGGGGTTAGAGCACCACCATGGACTGCGACAAGGCGATCTACCGGGTCTACGGCTACCTCGACGGCGAGCTGACCGTCTGGCGGCGCTGGACCATCCGGCGCCACCTCGACAAGTGCCCGCCGTGCGCGCAGGGCTTCGACTTCGAGATCGAGCTGCGCCAGGTGATCTCCTCCAAGTGCCGCGACGACGTGCCGCCGGAGCTCAAGCGGCGCATCGCCAAGGCGCTGGGCGCACCGCTGCCCCCGGAGGAGAGCGGTCCGGCCGCCGGCTCCGTGTAGCGAAGGGGCGGGGAGAGCGAACTACGCTCGCGTCGTCCCGACCCGGAGGAACCGTTCGTGAAATCGGCTCGTGCCCGCGTCGCCTACGTCGTGACCCTCTCACTGGTCGCGCTGACCACGCTGGCCGCACCGGCCGGTGCGGCGACGCCCGTCCTCGCCAACGAGAAGTTCAAGTGGTTCTACTGGATCGGCTTCATCCTCGCCGTCAGCCTCGTCCTCTGGCTGCTGGCGACCCTCGTCGGGTACTACGTCCGGGTGATCCGGCCCAAGCACCGGGGTCGCCCGTCCTCATGAGCGGGGGCCTCCGCCCGTGACCCACATCCCGGCCGTCGCCGTGGCGGAGCCGCTGCCGGCCCCGCCCGTCCACGATCCGATCGACTGGGACCTCGCGGAACGGGTCGCCCGCCGGTTCAGCGGCCGCGAGCCGCTCGCCGCCTCCTACCTGGCCGGCTCGTTGCGCGACGACTTCGATGCCGTCACCACCGAGGCGGAGTCGCTCGTCGCCGACTACACCGGCCTGCGGTCGCCGGGCCCGGCTCGGGCCCAGGTGGTCGACCGCGCGTCGTGGGTCTCGGCCAACGTCTCGTCGATGCGTCGCCTGCTCGCGCCGCTCACCGCGCGGGTCGGCGAACGCATGGCCGGCAGCCGGGTCGCGCCCATCGGCCGTCGGGTCGCGGGCACCGAGACCGGGGTGCTCCTCGGGTACCTCGCCCAGCGGGTGCTCGGCCAGTACGACCTGCTCGTGCTCGACGACGACGCCGCGGCCGACGCCGTCTACTACGTCGGCGGCAACATCCTCTCGTTGGAGAAGCGGTTCGCGTTCCGCCCCCGCGACTTCCGGCTCTGGATCGCGATCCACGAGGTCACCCACCGGGCGCAGTTCACCGGGGTGCCCTGGATGAAGCCCTACTACCTGTCGCTGGTCGAGAGCACGCTGTCGTCGATCGATCCCGACCCCCGCCGGCTGGTGCAGGCGTTGGCCCGCGCCGCGGAGGAGTTCCGGAGCGGGCGCAATCCGCTCGACGACGGCGGCCTGGTCGCGCTGCTCGCCAGCGACGAGCAGCGCGGCGCCCTCGCCAACGTGCAGGCGCTCATGTCGTTGCTCGAGGGCCACGGCAACAGCGTGATGAACCAGCTCGGGCGCGAGCACGTTGCCGGTCAGGCGCGCATGGCCCGAGTCCTCCACGCCCGCCGGCAGAGCGCAGGGATGGCCGCGTTCCTGCAGAAGTTGGTCGGCCTCGAGTCGAAGATGCGCCAGTACGAGGTGGGGGAGACCTTCATCGCCGCGGTCGAGCGCGAGGCGGGCCCCCGCGCCATCGACGCCGCGTGGCGGGGCCCGGAGTTCCTGCCCACCATCGACGAGCTCAGCCGTCCGAACGACTGGCTCGCCCGGGTCGACGGCGCGACGTGATCCCGGCCACCGCGTCGGCGGTGGACCCACTCGCGCCGTGGCGCGAACCGTTCGCGACCGAGGTGCGCGGCTTGGTCGCGCCGGTCGTCGTGGGCTGCTCCGGCGGCGCCGACTCGGTGGCCCTGCTCGCGCTCGCGGCCGACGCCGGCCTCTCCCCGATCGCGGTGCACGTCGACCACGCGTTGCGAGAGGGGAGCGGCGACGAAGCGAAGGCGGTCGGAACGATCGCGACGCAGCTGGGCGCGGAGGTCCGGGCGGTGCGGGCGCCGGTGACCGCGGGCCCCAACCTGGAGGCGCGCGCCCGGGAGGCCCGGTACGGAGCGCTCGAGCGGACCCGCGTCGAGCTCGACGCCGAGGTGGTGCTGATCGGTCACACCACCGACGACCAGGCCGAGACCGTCCTGCTCAACGTGCTGCGGGGTTCGGCGGGTTCCGGGCTCGCGGGGATGGCGCCCCGGCACGGGCACGTCGTGCGACCGCTGCTCGGGTACCGGCGCGAGCAGACGCGCGCGCTGTGCGAGGCGCTGGGCCTGAGCGTGCTGACCGACCCGATGAACGACGACCGCGCCTTCCGCCGGGTCGCGATCCGTCACGACGTGCTGCCGATGCTGTCGGCACTGGCGGAGCGTGACCTGGTGCCGGTCCTCGCCCGGCAGGCCGACATCCTCCGTTCAGAGTCGGAGTACCTCGACGCGCTGGCCTCCCGCGCGTGGCCCGACGCCGACCCACCGTCGGCGCGTGCCCTGGGCGAGCTCCCCCTGCCCCTGGCGCGCCGCGCGGTGCGCCAGTGGGTCGGCGCGCCGCCGCCGTCGTCGGTGGAGGTCGAGCGCGTGCTCGCGGTCGCGGCCGGTGACGCGCGCGCGACGGAGCTCGCCGGGGGCCGCGCGGTGCGTCGTCACGCCGGACGCCTCTTCCTGGACGTCGACTAGCTTCACGTGCCGTGGACCGGAGCGCGATCGGACGCGTCGTCGTCAGCGAGGAAGAGCTGCAGTCGCGGATCACGGAGCTGGGGAAGCAGCTGACGGTCGACTACGAGGGCCGGCCGCCGTTGCTGGTCGGTGTGCTCAAGGGAGCGTTCGTCTTCATGAGCGACCTGTCGCGCGCGATCGATCTCCCGGTCGAGTTCGACTTCATGGCCGTCTCGTCGTACGGCTCGGCGACGCGGTCGAGCGGTGTCGTGCGCATCCTGAAGGACCTCGACCTCGACCTCACCGACCGGCACGTCCTGATCGTCGAGGACATCGTCGACTCGGGGCTCACGCTCGCGTACCTGCGCAAGAACCTCGCGGCCCGTGCACCGGCGTCGATGGAGGTGTGCGCGCTCCTGGTGAAGGAAGGCCTCCAGCGCGTCGACCTCGATCTCAAGTACGTCGGGTTCACGATTCCACCGGCGTTCGTCGTCGGCTACGGCCTCGACGTCGCCGAGCGCTACCGCAACCTGCCGTACGTCGCCGAATACGCGGGGTCGGAGCCGGTCTGACCGCGGAGATGAAGCGCAGCCGTGCCCGGACGGGCGGGACGGCGCAGCGGAATCGACCATCGAGATGGTCGCGGGGCCCGGGAGAAGGGCGCCGGACGACCAACTAGATTGGTGCGGCTGCCGTCTCGTATTTCCGGAGTGGCCGTGCCCAAGCAGCGTCGCAGCCTCGTGATCGTCGTCGTGGTCGTGCTGGCCATCGCCGCCTTCTTCGGCTTCCGCGCGCTCACGAAGGGCAACGGGCCGGAGCAGATCGCGCTCGACCGGTACACCCGCGACCTCGAAGCGGGCAAGGTCGCGTCCGCGACCATCCACGACAAGGACCACACGGTCACCGGCAAGCTGAAGGACGGCACCGACTACACGGTCAATTTCCCGTCGCAGTACACCGGCCGGCTCACGCAGGACGTCGTCGACGCCGGGGTCGGCAAGTTCGACACCGACCACCAGAGCCAGAGCGCATGGCTGAGCCTGCTCTACGGGCTGCTGCCCTTCGTCCTGCTCGCGCTGGTGCTCATGTGGGTGCTCGGGCAGGTGCAGGGTGGCGGCAACCGCGTCATGGGCTTCGGCAAGGCGCGCGCCAAGACGTCGTCGAAGGACCAACCGAAGGTCACCTTCGCCGACGTGGCGGGCCTCGACGAAGCGGTCGAGGAGCTCGAGGAGATCAAGGAGTTCCTGGAGTCGCCCGCCAAGTTCCAGCAGATGGGCGCCAAGATCCCGAAGGGCGTGTTGCTCTACGGGCCGCCGGGCACCGGCAAGACACTGCTCGCCAAGGCGGTCGCGGGCGAAGCCGGGGTGCCGTTCTTCTCGATCAGCGGGTCCGACTTCGTGGAGATGTTCGTCGGCGTCGGTGCATCGCGCGTGCGCGACCTCTTCGAGCAGGCGAAGAACGCCGCACCGGCGATCGTGTTCGTCGACGAGATCGACGCGGTCGGACGTCACCGCGGTGCGGGGCTCGGCGGCGGCCACGACGAGCGTGAACAGACCCTCAACCAGCTGCTGGTGGAGATGGACGGCTTCGACCAGAAGCAGGGCGTGATCCTCCTCGCGTCCACCAATCGTCCCGACATCCTCGATCCCGCGCTGCTGCGCCCGGGTCGCTTCGACCGCCAGATCGTGGTCGACCGTCCCGATCTCGAGGGACGCAAGGCGATCCTCGCGGTGCACGGCAAGGAGAAGCCGCTCGCGCCCGGCGTCGACCTCGACGTCATCGCGCGCCGCACCCCCGGGTTCACCGGTGCCGATCTCGCCAACCTCATGAACGAGGCCGCGTTGCTCTCGGCGCGCCACAACCTCAAGCTCATCGGCCTCCCGCAGCTGGAGGAGGCCATCGACCGCGTGATGGCGGGCCCGGAGCGCAAGAGCAGGTTGATCTCCGAGCGCGAGAAGCGGGTGATCGCCTACCACGAGGGCGGTCACGCGCTGGTGGCGCACGCGCTGCCCAACACCGACCCGGTGCACAAGATCTCGATCATCCCGCGCGGCCGCGCGCTCGGGTACACCCTCACGCTGCCCACCGAGGACAAGTTCCTGGTGAGCCGCAGCGAGCTGGTCGACGAGCTGGCCATGCTGCTGGGCGGGCGCACGGCCGAGGAGCTCATCTTCGCCGACCCCACCACCGGCGCCCAGAACGACATCGACCGCGCCACCACCATCGCCCGCCAGATGGTCACCGAGTACGGCATGAGCGACTCGCTCGGGCCCATGCGGTTCGGTCACCCACAGGGCGAGGTGTTCCTCGGCCGCGACTTCACCAGCACCCCCGACTACTCCGATGAGGTGGCGGCGAGCATCGACGCCGAGGTGCGCACGCTCATCGACTCCGCGCATGCGGCCGCCGAGCGCGTGCTCGTCGACAACCGGGAGGTCCTCGACCGGGTGGCGCGCGAGCTGATCGTGCACGAGACGTTGGAGGCCGAGCGCGTGCAGGACTTGTTCGCCGACGTGCACATGTGGGAGGTCGGTGACGTCACCAACCCGCGCGCGAATGCGCGGCCGGAGGGCGCGACACCCGCTCCGAGTCGCAACAACGCGGCCGCGGCGACGCAGTCCGACGGCCAGCGCCGCTCCGGAGGATCCGCGTGACCGACGCCAGCACGATCCCACCGGCCTCCGACGGCTCGGGGCCCGAGAAGCCCATCGACCTCGACCGTATCGAGCGCGCGGTGCGCGAGATCCTCGAGGCGATCGGCGAGGACCCCGACCGCGACGGCCTGGTGCGCACGCCGTTGCGCATCGCCAAGATGTACGAGGAGATCTTCGCCGGGATGCGCGAGGACCCGTCGCAGCACCTCACCGTCACCTTCGAGGCCGAACACGACGAGATGGTGATGGTCCGCGACATCCCGCTGCATTCCATGTGTGAACACCATCTCGTCCCATTCGCCGGGCGCGCGCACGTCGCGTACATCCCCGGCGCCGACGGTCGCATCACCGGGCTGTCGAAGATCGCGCGGCTGGTCGACGGGTTCGCGAAACGCCCGCAGGTGCAGGAGCGGCTGACGACCCAGATCGCCGACGCGCTGGTCGAGGTCCTGTCGCCGAGCGGCGTCCTCGTGCTCATCGAGGCCGAGCACTTCTGCATGTCGATGCGGGGCGTCAAGAAGCCCGGGTCGCTCACGATCACGAACGCGGTGCGGGGCCTCTTCAAGAGCAACGCGGCGACCCGGGCCGAGGCGATGAGCCTCATCACCTACCCGGGGAACCGCCTCTAACCGGCAAACACCCCATTCCGGACGCTCGCGCCCGCGGAAGGATCCCGGTATCCTGCGGTCCAATGTTCGCCTGGTCGTCCGTCTGCGGGGCACGCCCCGCGGTGATGGGCATCGTCAACGTCACCCCCGACTCCTTCTCCGACGGCGGCCGGTACCTCGATCCCGACGCGGCCGTGACCCACGGGCTGGCCCTGGTGGCGGCGGGGGCCGACGTGCTCGACGTGGGCGGGGAGTCGACCCGACCGGGCGCCGAACCGGTCGACGAGGCCGAGGAGCGTCGGCGGGTCCTCCCGGTCGTCCGCCGGCTCGCCGCCGGTGCCGGCGTCCCGGTGAGCGTCGACACCCGGAAGGCGACCGTGGCCGCCGCCGCGCTGGAAGCGGGGGCGATCATCGTCAACGACGTCGCCGCCGGCGCCGACCCGGACATGTTCCGCGTGGTGGTGGACGCCGGCGCCGGGTTGGTGGTGATGCACATGCAGGGTGATCCCCGCACCATGCAGCACGCCCCGTCGTACGACGACGTGGTCGTCGAGGTCGGCGACTTCCTGGTGGCCCGGATCGCCCGCGCGCGTGAGGCGGGCGTCGACGCCGTGTCGTTGTGTGCCGACCCGGGGATCGGCTTCGGCAAGACCGGGGGGCACAACCTCACGCTGCTGGCGCGCCTGCGCGAGCTGGTCGACCGCCTCGACGTCCCCGTGCTCGTCGGACCTTCCCGCAAGACGTTCATCGCCAAGCTCCTCGGCGATGACCTCGCGGCGCGCGACGACGGCACGCTCGCCGCCGCGGTCTGGTGCGTCGACCAGGGCGCGCGCATCGTGCGGGTGCACGACGTCGGCGCGGTCGCCGACGCGCTCCGGCTGCTCGACGTGATGCACGCGATCGACGCGGAGGCGGTGGCGTGAAGGGTCGGTGGGCGCAGGGGCTCGAACCGCGGGCGTTCTGCTGGATCATCAAGGAGCGGCTGGCGGCGTCCGAGCGGCCGGGCGGGTTCGCCCGCAACCACCGCAAGGTGCGGCGCCAGGAAGAGCTGATCTGGCTGATCGGCCACGGTTTCACGCACATCCTCTCGATGCTCGACTCGCCGCACAACCTCCACGCGTACGAGGAAGCCGCCATCCCGTTCGCGCACGTGCCGATCGGCCGTCACGACGAATGGCCCGAGCGCCTCCCCGAGCTCTACGCCACGCTCGCGGGGTGGCTGGCGAAGCCGGACGAACGGGTGCTGATCCACCACGAGGAGTTCGGCGACCGGCTCCTGGGCGTGCTCGCCGGTTACCTCATCTACGCCGGCCTCGTCGCCGAGGGGCCGCACGCGGTCGTGGTGATCGAGAAGATCACCGGTCGCCAGCTCGGTTCGCAGGCTCGCGAGATCGTCGCGGTCACGGTCGACGAGGGGATCCTCGAGTCACCGCCGGTGTCGCGACGCAAGGCGCGGAGCTGACATGGGCACCATCGTCATCAAGGGCCTCCGCGAGCTCGGGGTGCACGGCGTGCTCCCCGAGGAGCAGACGCGACCCCAACCGTTCGAGGTCGACGTCGAGTTGGACGTCGATCTGCTCGCGGCGGGCGAGAGCGACGCGCTCGACGACACCGTCGACTACTCGGCCGTCGCCGAGGCGGTCAGCCGGGTGGTGAAGTCCGAGCGGTACTACCTGCTCGAGCGCCTCGCCACCCGAATCGCCGAGGTGTGCCGGGTCGACGAGCGCGTCACCGGGGTCAGCGTCACCGTCCGCAAGCTGCACCCGCCGGTGCGCGCCATGGTCGACCACGTCGCGGTGTGCATCGAGCAGTGACCGCTGGTGGCGCGACGCGCCGCGCCTATCTGGGGATCGGATCGAACCTCGGTGACCGGATGGAGCACCTGCAGCAGGCGGTCGACGATCTCGCCGCAGCCGACGGTGTCGATGTCGCGGCGGTGTCGCCGGTGTACGAGACCGCGCCCGTCGGTGGTCCGGCACAGCCCGACTATCTGAACGCGGTCGTGGCGGTCGACACCGACCGCACCCCGCGCGCGTTGCTCGAGCTCGCGCGTGCGATCGAGGCACACGGCGAGCGGATCCGCACCGTCCGCTGGGGCCCCCGGACGATCGACGTCGACGTGCTGCTCGTGGGCGATGAACGGGTCGACGAGCCCGACCTCGTCGTGCCCCACCCCCGGATGACCGAGCGGGCGTTCGTGGTGGTGCCCCTCGCCGACCTCGACCCGGGCTGGCGCACGAGGATCCCCGCCGACGCCGCATCGGTCCGACCGACCGGTCTACGATTGGCGCCGCCCGAGTAGACCGGCACCCGCACCGGGGCCGGAACGAAGGGGCAAGGAAACGCAGAGGTGCACGTGCAGAGTCGATCGCAACGGGCGCTCGCCCTCGTGGGTCCCGGTCGTGCCGGGACGACCGTCGCCGCCGCGCTGGTGGCGCGCGGTTGGACCGCGGTCGCGGTGGCCGGACGCAGCTCCGCCGCACCGTCGACCCGGGCCGCGGCCGACCGGCTCGGTGCGTCGAGGATCGCGGAGGTGGCCGACGCCGGCCGCGACGCCGACCTGGTGATCGTCGCCACGCCCGACGCCGTCATCGCCGACACCGCCGCCGCGCTCGCCCCCTCCCTGCGGGCCGGTGCGCTCGTGGTGCACCTCTCGGGCGCCTGCCCGCGGGAGGAGCTCGACAAGTTGCACGCGGCCCGCCCCGACGTGGAGGTGGGTGCGCTCCACCCCCTCCAGTCCTTGCCGTCGCCCGAGGTCGGCCTCCAACGGCTCCCGGGCTCGTGGTGCGCGGTGGAGGGCCCACCGTCGGTCGAACGCCTGGCGCTGTCGCTCGGCCTCCGCCCGTTCCGGGTCGCGCCCGGTGACCGGGCCCGGTACCACGCCGCGGCCACCATCGCCTCCAACCACCTGGTCGCGCTGCTGGGGCAGGCGGCGCGCGTCGCCGACGCCGCCGGGGTGCCCCCCGAGGCGCTCCTGCCGCTGATCCGTGCGTCGGTCGACAACGTCGACGCCCTGGGGCCGGCCGACGCGCTCACCGGACCCGTGGCGCGCGGTGACGGCGACACCGTGGCCCGCCACCTCGAGGCGCTTTCCCCCGACGACGCGTCGACCTACCGGGTGCTGGCGCGCGAAGCGCTCGCGCTCAGCGGGCGCGACGATCCCGCGCTGCGCGAGCTCCTCGACGGTGACGAACGATGATCACCGTCACCACCATCGACGAGGTCCGCGCCGCGTGCGACGCCGCGCGCGCCGCCGGTCGCACCGTCGGCTTCGTCCCGACCATGGGGTTCTTCCACGAAGGGCACCGGTCGTTGATGCGCGCGGCACGGGCCGACAACGACTTCGTGGTGGTGAGCCTGTTCGTCAACCCGACGCAGTTCGGGCCGACCGAAGACCTCGCCGGCTACCCGCGCGACCCCGACGGCGACGCCGCGGTCGCGGCGGCGGATGGCGTCGACCTCCTCTTCACTCCCGGGGTCGACGAGATGTATCCGGGCGGCGCCCGCACGACGGTGCATGTCGCCGGTCTCACCGAAGTGCTCTGCGGCGCCAGTCGCCCGGGGCACTTCGACGGGGTCACGACGGTGGTGACCAAGCTGTTCTCCATCATCGGCGCCTCCCGCGCCTACTTCGGCCGCAAGGACGCGCAGCAGCTCGCGGTGATCCGGCGGATGACCGCCGACCTCGACCTGCCGGTGACGGTCGTCGGCTGCCCACTGGTGCGCGAGCCCGACGGCCTGGCGCTGTCGAGCCGCAACTCCTACCTCTCTCACGACGAGCGCGCCGCGGCGACGATCCTCTCCGGGGCCCTGTACATGGCGTCGGAGGCGGTGGTCGGCGGCCTCCGCGACGCGGCGACGATCCGGCAGCTGCTCGCCGACACCGTCGCCCACGTGCCGCTGGTGCGCCTCGACTACGCCGAAGTGGTCGACGCCGCCACGCTCGATCCGATCGACGAGATCACCGGTGACACGCTGGTTGCACTGGCCGCGTACGTCGGCAAGGCTCGTCTGATCGACAACGTCACGATCACGTTCCGCGGGGAGACCCCCTGCCCCGATCTCGGCGTGCTCACCGCATCGTCCGGTACTACGGAGGCTCAGTGATGCAACGGATCATGATGAAGTCGAAGATCCACCGGGCGACCATCACCGGTGCCGATCTCAACTACGTCGGCTCGATCACCCTCGACCCGCGCCTGATGGAGCTGGCCGACATCCGTGAGCACGAGCAGGTGCACGTGCTCGACATCGACAACGGCGCCCGCTTCGAGACGTACGCGATCGAAGGTGGGCCGGGCGACGTCATCCTCAACGGGGCTGCCGCCCGCCTCGTGCACCCGGGGGACAAGATCATCGTCATCACGTACGCGCAGTACGACGCGGAAGAGCTCGCGGGCTACGAACCGGTCGTCGTGCACGTCGACGAGCACAACCAACCGACCATGCACTCGATCCGCGAGGTCGCGCCGTAACGCGGCCGACCGTCCCCGGGTCCCTTCCCTCATGCCTGTGCCCACCACCGACGTCCTGGTCCTCGGCAGCGGTGTCGCCGGACTCTCCGCCGCGGTGCGCGCCCGGCGCGCGGGACTGTCGGTCACCGTGCTCACCAAGGGTGAGCTCGGCTGGTCCGCGACCCGCTACGCGCAGGGCGGGGTGGCCGCCGCGCTCGACCGTACGGACGACTCGCCCGAGCTGCACGGCTCGGACACCCTCGCGGCCGGTGGCGGCCTCTGCGACACCGATGCGGTGCGCATCCTGGCCAGCGAGGGCCCCGAACGCGTCCGCGAGCTGATCGCCCTCGGCGCCCACTTCGACCGGGTCGCGGGTCGCGACGAGCTGGCCCGGGCGCGGGAAGGCGGTCACTCCGTCGCGCGTGTCGTGCACGCCGGCGGTGACGCCACCGGCGCCGAGATCGAGCGCGCGCTCGTGGTCGCGGTCCAGGCGTCCGGCGCCGACATCCGCGAAGGCTGGTTGGCGTCCGACCTGCTGGTCGAGGACGGCCGCGTCGCCGGTGTGCGCGGGACCGGACCCGCCGGCGCCGAGGAGCGGCGGGCCCGCCACGTCGTCATCGCGACGGGTGGCGCGGGGCAGTGCTTCGCCGTCACCACCAACCCGGCGCTGTCGACCGGCGACGGGATCGCCATGGCCATGCGTGCCGGCGTCGCCGTCGCCGACCTCGAGTTCATGCAGTTCCACCCGACCGCGCTGCACCACCCGTCGATGCCGCGGCCGCTCCTCTCCGAGGCGCTGCGCGGTGAGGGTGCGATCCTGCGCGACGAGCGCGGCGTCCCGTTCATGCGCGACGAGCACCCGCTGGCCGACCTCGCCCCACGCGACGTGGTCGCCAAGGCCATCAGCCGGCGGCTCATCCAGCGCGACCTCGACCACGTGTGGCTCGACGCCACCGCCATCGACGAGTTCCCGGCCCGCTTCCCGACGATCTGGGAGGCCTGCCGCGCGGTGGGGCTCGATCCCATGCGCGACTGGCTCCCGGTGGCGCCCGCCGCCCACTACCTCTCGGGCGGCGTGTGCACCGACCTGGACGGCGCCACGACCCTCCCGGGCCTGTGGGCGTGCGGCGAGGCGGCGTGCTCCGGCGTCCACGGTGCGAACCGCCTGGCGTCGAACTCCCTGCTCGAGGGGCTCGTGTTCGCCGCGCGCGCGGTGGAGGCCATCGTCGACGGCCAGGACCGCTGCCGTGCGACCGGCGTGCTGCGCCACCCGCTGCCCGAGCCGGTCGCAGTGCCGCGCGGCATCACGACAACACCGGGTCCGGCGATCCGCCACGAGCTGCAACGGGTGATGACCCGTGACGCGGGCGTGCTCCGGAGCGCGAACAGCCTCGAGCGCGCGGCTGACGCACTCGGTGAGCTCGTCCCGACCGACGTCGAGAGCGCGAACCTCCACGCGGTGAGCACCGTCCTCGTCCGCGCCGCGACCGCGCGTCGCGAATCTCGCGGGACGCACACCCGGCAGGACCACCCGGAGCCGTCGGCCGCGTTCCTCGGACGTCTGGTCTTCACCGGTGCACCATCGCCCGAGTTCGTGCCGCTCGCCACCGAGCACGAGCCGTCGCGATGAGTGACCGGGGCGAGGACCGGGACGGATGAGCGACTACGACGCGCCGGTGCACGTGGTGCGGGCGCTGGTGTCCGCCGCGCTGGCCGAGGACGTCGGGCCGCTCGGTGACCTCACCGCCGCGCTGGTCCCCGCCGAGGTCACCGCGACCGTCGACGTCGTGGCCCGGTCGGAAGGCGTGATCGCCGGCACCGCGTGCGCGACCGAGGTGTTCGCGCAGCTCGACCCTCGGGTCTCGGTGCGTTGGTTGGTCGACGACGGCGAGGCGGTCGGCCGCGGCGCCAAGCTCGGCGAGGTGTCGGGGCCCTTGCGCTCGCTCCTCACCGGAGAGCGCACCGCGCTCAACTTCTTGTGCCATCTGTCGGGGGTGGCGTCGCTCACCCGCCGGTTCGTCGAGGCCGCGGGACCGACGGCGCGCATCTGGGACACCCGCAAGACGCTCCCTGGGCTCCGCGCGGTCGAGAAGTCGGCGGTGCGCGCCGGGGGCGGCGTGAACCACCGCGGCTCGCTGTCGGAGTTCGTGCTCGTGAAGGACAACCACCTCGCCGGCCTGGGGATCACCGCCGCCGTCGCCCGGGCCCGGGCGTTGTGGCCGGGGCGCACGGTCGAGGTCGAGTGCGACCGGCCGGCGCAGGTGCAGGAGGCGATCGCGGCCGGGGCGACGATGGTCCTCCTCGACAACATGACCCCCGAGATGGTGCGCGCCTGCGTGTCGATGGCCCGCACCACCGCGCCCGCGGGCTTCCTGGTGGAGGTCTCCGGCGGCGTGACCCTCGACAACGTGCGCACCTATGCCGACGCGGGCGCCGATCTCCTCTCCACCAGCGTCGTCACGCAGTCCGCGCCGGCGCTCGACCTCGCGTTCGATCTGCGGCCCGACGCGCCCGCCCACGAGGAGGCGTAGCCATGCTGTTGGCCATCGACTGCGGCAACACCCAGACCGTCATCGGTTTGTTCTCCGACCGCGAGCTCGTCGACCACTGGCGCATCGCCACCGTGGCCGAGCGGACGTCCGACGAGCTGGCGCTGATGTTCCAGCAGTTCCTCGGCTTCCACGGCTTCTCGTTCGACGCGCACGTGTCGGGCGTGGTGATCGCGTCGGGCGTGCCGCGTGTCACCGCCGGTCTGCGCGAGATGACCGAGCGGTACTTCGGGTACGAGGCGCTGGTGCTCGAGCCCGGCGTGCGCACCGGGATGTCGATCCTCTACGACGAGCCTCGCAACGTCGGCGCCGACCGCATCGCGAATGCGGTCGGCGCGTACGACCTCTACGGCGGTCCGACGATCGTCGTCGACTTCGGCACCGCCAACACCGTCGACGCGGTGAGCGCGAAGGGCGAGTACCTCGGTGGCGCGATCTTTCCCGGCATCGAGATCTCGCTCGATGCGCTGTTCGCACGCGCGGCCGCGCTGCGGCGGGTGGAGCTCGTCGCGCCCAAGAACGTGATCGGCAAGTCGACCATCGAAGCCATCCAGTCCGGCGCGGTGTACGGCTTCAGCGGTCAGGTCGACGCCATCGTCGACCGCTTCGAAGCGGAGCTGGGGCCGTCGACGGTCGTCTCGACCGGGGGCCTGGCGGAGCTGATCATGCCGCACTCCCGCACCATCCAGCACTTCGAGCCGTGGCTCACCCTCCAGGGTCTGCGCATCGTCCACGAGCGAAATCGGTAGGCGGCGGTACCAACCCCGGCCGACGACGCGGCAGTGCAGCGAGGCGAGCGTCAGCTCTCGCGGCTGACCAACCCCTCGACGAGGCGCCCGAGGGTCCGGCAGACGCCGGGATCGAGGCCGTCGGCCCCCTCCAGGGCGTCGCCGGCCTTCACCGCGTGGTCGCGCGCCACGTCCAGGGCGACGTCGACCGCGGTCGAGCCGGTGGCGAGCGTGCCCAGCGCGATCGCGCGGGCGTCGTCGAGCTGGTCGGGGTCGAGCGGCCCGCCGAGCAGCTCGCGCAGCTCGCCCGACTCGCGCAGCATGTAGATGACCGGCAGTGTGTAGATCCCCTCGAGGAGGTCCTGGCCGGCGTGCTTCCCGAGCGCGGCGTCGGTCGACGAGAGGTCGAGGACGTCGTCGACGATCTGGAAGCACATGCCGAGGTGGCGACCGAACCGGGTGAGCGCGTCGAGGGTGGGATCGCTGGCGCCCGACACCATGCCGCCGATCCGGCACGACGTCGCGAACAGCGCCGCGGTCTTCCCCTCGATCGCCGACGAGTAGTCCTCCTCGGAGCGGTCGACGTCGAACAGGTGCTGCAGCTCCAGGACCTGCCCGCGACACAGCTCGCCGATGGTGGCCGCCAACAACGCGGCGACGTCGGCCCCGAGCGACGCGGCGAGTGACGAGGCGCGGGCCAGGAGGAAGTCGCCCGCCAGTATTGCGACGATGTTGCTCCAGCGGGCGTTCACACTCGGTACGCCCCGCCGGGTGACCGCCTCGTCGATGACGTCGTCGTGGTAGAGCGACCCGAGGTGCACGAGCTCGCAGGCGACGGCGCCGGTGACCGAATCGGGCGCGCCGGGCCGGTCCGCACCGTCGGTGCTCGCATACGACGCGCAGAGCGTCAGCGTCGGGCGGAGGCGCTTCCCGCCGGCCCCGATGAGGTGGGTGGCGACCTCGGCGAGGAACGGATCGGGCGTTCTGACCGAATCCCTCAGGGCCTGGTCGATCCGCGCCAAGTCGTCGGGGAGCGACGGCAGGTCGTCAGCCAATTCCGAGGGCGCCGGCGGCCGCAACGGTTCTCCCGGCCCCTGCATGCCCTCACGCTACGCAGCTTCGGGAACATTCTCCAAGCCGGCGGTTGTTTCACCCTTACCGCTCGGCCACCGCGTGCCGATCAACCTGCGGTGCGCGGGAGGACCCCGAGCGGCGCCGATTACACTGTAAACACGTTCATCCGAACGAGGAGAGGCGGATTCCAACCGTGTTCGAACGCTTTACCGATCGAGCCCGCCGAGTGGTCGTCCTGGCGCAGGAGGAAGCGCGCCTGCTCAACCACAACTACATCGGAACCGAGCACATCCTCCTCGGCCTGATCCACGAGGGCGAGGGCGTCGCCGCGAAGGCGCTCGAATCGCTCGGCATCTCTCTCGAAGCCGTGCGCGCGCAGGTCGAAGAGATCATCGGCCACGGCGGCACCGCGCCGTCGGGTCACATCCCGTTCACCCCCCGCGCCAAGAAGGTCCTCGAGCTGTCGCTGCGCGAAGCACTGCAGCTCGGTCACAACTACATCGGCACCGAGCACATCCTCCTCGGGCTCATCCGCGAAGGAGAAGGCGTCGCCGCGCAGGTGCTCGTCAAGCTCGGCGCCGATCTCTCGCGCGTGCGCCAGCAGGTCATCCAGCTGCTGTCGGGTTACGCGGGTGCGAAGGAAGGTTCGCCGCAAGGCGGTGGCTCCTCGCCCGAGGCCACCCAGGGCGGCTCGCTGGTGCTCGACCAGTTCGGCCGCAACCTCACACAGCTCGCGCGCGACAAGAAGCTCGACCCGGTCATCGGGCGCGAGAAGGAGATCGAGCGCGTCATGCAGGTGCTGTCGCGCCGCACGAAGAACAACCCCGTGCTCATCGGCGAGCCCGGCGTGGGCAAGACCGCCATCGTCGAGGGTCTGGCCACCGACATCGTCGGCGGCGAGGTGCCCGAGACCCTGGTCGGCAAGCAGCTCTACACGCTCGACCTCGGCGCGCTGGTGGCGGGCTCCCGCTACCGCGGCGACTTCGAGGAGCGCCTCAAGAAGGTCCTGAAGGAGATCCGCACCCGCGGCGACATCATCCTGTTCATCGACGAGCTGCACACGCTCGTCGGCGCGGGTGCCGCCGAGGGCGCGATCGACGCCGCCAGCATCCTCAAGCCGATGCTCGCCCGCGGTGAGCTCCAGACCATCGGCGCGACCACGCTCGACGAGTACCGCAAGCACCTCGAGAAGGACGCCGCGCTCGAGCGCCGCTTCCAGCCCATCAAGGTCGAGGAGCCGACCGTCGCGCACACCATCGAGATCCTCAAGGGTCTGCGCGACCGCTACGAGCAGCACCACCGGGTCACCATCACCGACCAGGCGCTCGTGGCCGCGGCGAACCTCGCCGACCGCTACATCTCCGACCGCCACCTCCCCGACAAGGCGATCGACCTCATCGACGAGGCGGGTTCGCGCCTGCGCATCCGTCGCATGCAGGCACCGCCCGACTACCGGGAGCTCGAGGACCAGATCGCGAACACACGTCGCGAGAAGGAGTCCGCCATCGAGGCGCAGCAGTTCGAACGCGCCGCGAAGCTCCGCGACGACGAGAAGGCGCTCCTCGAGCAGCGGGAGGCCAAGGAGAGCGAGTGGCGCGCCGAGGGTGTCGATCTCTTCAACGAGGTCACCGAGGAGTCGATCGCCGAGGTGCTGGCGCTGTGGACGGGCATCCCCGTCTACAAGCTCACCGAGGAGGAGACCGCCAAGCTGCTCCGCATGGAGGACGAGCTGCACAAGCGGATCGTCGGCCAGGAGCCCGCGATCAAGGCGGTGTCGCAGTCGATCCGGCGCACCCGGGCCGGCCTCAAGGACCCCAAGCGCCCGTCGGGCTCGTTCATCTTCCTCGGCCCCTCGGGGGTCGGGAAGACCGAGACCGCCAAGACGCTCGCCGAGTTCCTCTTCGGTGACGAGAGCGCGCTGATCCAGCTCGACATGAGCGAGTACATGGAGAAGCACACGGTGTCGCGGCTGGTCGGTTCGCCCCCGGGCTACGTCGGCTACGACGAAGGTGGTCAGCTCACCGAGGCCGTGCGGCGCAAGCCGTTCTCGGTGGTGCTCTTCGACGAGATCGAGAAGGCCCACCCGGACGTCTTCAACACGCTCCTCCAGATCCTGGAGGACGGCCGGTTGACCGACGCCCAGGGCCGCACGGTCGACTTCAAGAACACCGTGATCATCATGACCTCGAACCTCGGCACCGCCGACCTGCGCAAGGCCGCGGTCGGGTTCGGCAAGGCCGACGAGGCCGTCACCTACGAGAAGATGAAGGAGAAGGTGCACGAGGACCTGAAGCGCAGCTTCCGGCCCGAGTTCCTGAACCGCATCGACGAGGTGATCGTCTTCAACGAGCTCACCCGGGAAGAGGTCACCGAGATCGTCGACCTGCTGATCAAGCGGGTCGTCTCGCAGCTGGAGAGCCAGGGCCTCGGCCTGGAGCTCACCACCGACGCCAAGCTGCTGCTCGCGGCGAGGGGCTACGACCCTTCGCTCGGGGCGCGGCCGCTGCGCCGGGCGATCCAGCGCATGATCGAGGACCCGCTCTCGGAGAAGATCCTGTGGAAGGAATTCCACGCCGGCGAGACGATCGTGGTCGACACCCTCGACGACGAGATCGTCTTCCGGGCGATCGAGGGGATCGAGCCGCCACCGGTCGAGCTCGCCGGTAGCGGTTCGGAAGGCTGAGCACCTCTCCTTCCCTCGTCACACGTTCGAGGACCAGCCGGGTGCGGCTGGTCCTCGTCGCGTTGGCCGTGGCGTTCCTCGCCGTCGCGTGCAAGGTCGACACGACGGTGTCGATCAAGGTGCACGACAACGGGAGCGGGGTCGTCACCCTCAGCGCGGTCCTCGATCCCGACGCGGTCGCGGCGGCCGAGGCGGGCGGCGGCAAGCTCGAGGACCGGGTGCGCCTCGGTGACCTCACCCAGGCGGGGTGGACGGTGCATCCCTGGGTCCGGGCCGCCGACGGCTCCGCCCAGCTCGTGCTCACCAAGCCGTTCAGCACGCCGGCGCAGGTCGCCGGCATCATGCGCGAGATCAGCGGCACCACCGGCCCGTTGCGTGACGTCACCGTCACCCGCGACCGGGGCCTCTTCTCCACCACCTACTCGGCCGGCGGCACGCTCGACCTCCAGACCCTCAAGACCGGCCTGACCACCGATCCCGACGTGGTCGCCGCGCTCGCCAACCAGCACGTCGACGTGAACGCGATCGACCAGTCCTTGCTCGCCGCCGTCCGCGACTCGTTCGGGTTGAAGCTGGCGATCGACCTCCCGGGGCGGGCGACCACGGTGCAGGGCGTCAGCGGCAAGACGACCGAGGTCGACACGTCGAGCTCGGTGCTCGACACGCAGCGCGTCGTGCTGGTCGTCGTCGCGGTGGTGCTGGTCGCACTCGCGGTGCTGGTGATGCTGTGGCCGGGCCGGCGACGGCGTCGTGGTGCGACGCGTGGTCGGCGACCCGGCGTGGGAACGACCGCCGCGACTCCGAACCCACCGAACGGGTGACGGTTCGCCACCGGCGGCGGTGGCCGAGCGTCACCCGTTCGAACGGGGTGGCGGGGTGGGTTGAGTGTCGTACCCCCGTCGTACGGTCCGGTCATGAGGACGCGAACGGTGCACCGGTGCTCGGAATGCGGGGGCGAGTCGCCCCGGTGGCTGGGGCGGTGCCCGGCATGCGACGCCTGGGGCACGCTGGTGGAGGAGGTCGACGTGGCGCGAGCGACGGCCGGCGTCCGGTCGGCGCCGGTCCGCGCCGCGGCCGGCGGCCCGCTGCCCATCGGCGACGTCGACGCCAGCGTCGCGGTGCCCGTCCCCACCGGGGTCGACGAGCTCGACCGCGTGCTCGAAGGCGGGCTGGTGCCGGGGTCGGTGTCCCTGCTCGCGGGGGAGCCCGGCATGGGCAAGAGCACGCTCCTGCTGCAGGCGCTCGGGCGGATGGCCGGGGCCGGCGCCACCTGCCTCCTGGTCACCGCGGAGGAGTCGTGCGCGCAGGTACGGATGCGGGCCGAGCGCGTGGGCGCGCTCGCAGGCGACCTGCTCGTGGTGGCGGAGACGTCGTTGCCCCACGTCCTCGCCCACGTCGACGCGGTCGGGCCCGAGGTGCTGGCGCTCGACTCCATCCAGACCGTCGTCGATCCCGACCTCCCCGGCGCGCCCGGGTCGGTCACCCAGGTGCGCGACTGCGCGTACCGGCTCGTGCAGCAGGCGAAGGAGCGCGCGCTGTCCACCGTCCTCGTCGGGCACGTCACCAAGGAGGGCACCGTCGCCGGCCCGCGCGTGCTCGAGCACATGGTCGACACCGTCCTCTCGGTCGACGGCGACCGCGGCCACTCGCTGCGTGCGGTGCACGCGCTGAAGCACCGGTTCGGTGGCACGCGCGAGGTGGGGCTGTTCGAGATGACCGAGCGGGGCCTGGTCGACGTGCCCGACGCGTCGGCGCGCTTCCTCGTCGACCGCCGCCCCGGCGTGCCCGGCTCCGCCGTCGCCGCGGTGCTCGAGGGGGCGCGGCCCATCCTGGTGGAGGTGCAGGCGCTCGTCATGCGCACCGGCGCGCCGGTGCCGCGCCGGTCGGCATCGGGCATGGAGTCCGGGCGCTTGGCGATGCTCCTCGCCGTGCTCGAGCGGCACGCGGGCGTGAAGTCCACCAGCGCCGACGTGTACGCGAGCGTGGCCGGCGGCTTGCGTGTCACCGAGCGTGGCCTCGACCTCGCGCTCGCGCTCGCGGTCGCCGGGGCTCAGCTCGGGGCGGCCGTCACGCGCGACACGGTGGTCATCGGCGAGCTCGGCCTGGGGGGTGAGGTCCGGTCGGTGCCGCAGTTGGAGCATCGCCTCCTCGAGGCGACGCGGCTGGGTTTCACGCGGGCGGTCGTCCCGAAGGGCGCGCGCGACGTCCTGCGCGCGCCCGGCCTGGAGGTGGTGCCGGTCAGCAGCGTGGGTCACGCAGTGGAGCAGGCGTTGATCCCCGCCGGGTGACACCCGGGGAACCTGGCGTGGCCTCGGCTATCTTGGTCGCCTCGCCGAGCACCGAGAGCCGAGAGGTAGAGGTAGACGTCGTGCCCGCCCCACCGCGATCGGAAGCCATGATGCGCGCCCTCCGATTGGTGGCGCCGGGGACGCAGCTGCGCGAGGGCCTCGACCGCATCCTGCAGGCGCGCATGGGCGCGCTGATCGTCGTGGGCGACGGGCCCGACGTGCTCTCGGTGTGCTCCGGCGGCTTCCTGCTCGATGCCGAGTTCACACCGCAACGTCTGTCGGAGCTGGCGAAGATGGACGGCGCGATCATCCTCGCGTCCGACACGTCGCGCGTCGCCCGCGCCAACGTGCACCTCGTCCCCGACCCCAACGTGCCCACCTCGGAGACCGGCACCCGCCACCGCACCGCCGAGCGCGTCGCCCGCCAGCTCGACGTGCCGGTGCTCACGGTGTCGGAGGACATGTCGCTGGTCGCCATCCACCGGCGGGGCGAGAAGCACACGCTCGAGCCCATCCCGCGCGTGCTGGCACGCGCCGACCAGGCGCTCCAGATCCTGGGCCGGTACAAGTCCCGGCTCGATGCCGTGAGCAGCTCCTTGTCGGCGCTCGAGGTGGAGGACCTGGTGACCGTGCGCGACGTCGCCACCGTGTTGCAGCGGGCGGAGATGGTGCGTCGCATCGCGGAGGAGATCGAGGGCTACGTCATCGAGCTCGGTGCCGACGGGCGCCTGGTGATGCTGCAGCTCGAGGAGCTCGTGGTGGGAGTCGAGGAGGACCGGCGCCTGGTCGCCAAGGACTACTTCCAGTCGACCGACGAGTTCGAGCTGGTCAACGTGATGCGCCTCCTGTCCGAGCTGGAGGACGAGGACCTCCTCGACCTCAACCAGGTGGCGTCGGTGCTGCACCTCGACCCCGAGATCGGGATCGACGGCGCGCTCCAACCGCGCGGCTTCCGGCTGCTGCACAAGATCCCGCGGCTGCCGGAGCTCGTGTCCGACCACGTCGTCGGGCGCTTCTCGAACCTGCAGAAGATCATGCGGGCGGGACTGGCCGACCTCACCGAGGTCGACGGCGTGGGCGATGTCCGTGCCCGCGCCATCAAGGAAGGCCTGTCCCGGCTGGCCGAGACCTCGATCCTGGAACGGTACGTGTGACATGGCGGAGCTGAAGCCCGGAACGCAGGAAGTCGACGTCGAGCACATCGTGATCAAGGGGCCCGACGGCACGTCCGTCGACGCCATCCACGCCCGGCCCGACGGCATGCCCGTCGCCGGGCTCGTGGTGCACCCCGACATCATGGGGGTCCGCCCGCTGTTCGACGACCTCTGCCTTCGTCTCGCCACCCGCGGGTTCGCGGTGTGCGCGCCCGAGCCGTTCGCCCGGGCGCCGGTCGAGGTGCGGGCCGAGGCGGACCCGTCGGCGCGCATGGCGTACGTGGCGCAGCTCGACGACGACCTGCAGATCGGCGACCTCGAGGCCGCGGCCGACTACCTCGTCGTGAACGACGACGTGCGCGAGGTCGGCGTGCTCGGGTTCTGCATGGGCGGGATGCAGGTGCTCAAGGCGGCGGCGACCGGGCGTTTCGACCGTGCGGTGGCGTTCTACGGGATGATCCGGGTCCCGGAGGACTGGGTCGGCCCGCACACGCACCAACCGCTCGACACTGCGGCCGACGTCTGCCCGACGCTCGCCATCTTCGGCGGCCGGGATCCGTACACGCCGGAGGCCGACATCGAGGCGCTTCGTGCCGCGTGGGCGAACCGGCCCGACTGCGAGATCGTCGTGTACCCCGAGGCCGACCACGGGTTCGTGCACGCGCCCGAGCGGCCGGCGCACCGGGCCGACGACGCGGCCGACGCGTGGCGGCGCGTCCTCGCCTTCCTGCTGCCCGACTGACCGCAGATCAGGGGCCAGGGGTCAGAGGTCAGAGGGTGGCCCGCTCGTGCAGCGCCTGGCGGTCGAGGATCTTGTAGCGGTTGCGGCCCTCGACCTCGATCCAGCCGAGGCGGGTGAACAGCGACAGCGCCTTGTTCACGCGCTCGCGGCTGGCGCCCACGAGGCCGGCGAGGTCCTCCTGGGTCATCGGCAGCCGGAACTGGTCGGCGTCGCCCGCGATCTCGAGCAGGCGCTTGGCGGTGCGCGCGGGCACGTCGAGGAACACCGCGTCAGCCAGCGACTCGTCGGTGTTGCGCAGCCGCCGCGCCAGCAGGCGCACGATCACCCACAGCAGCGTCGGGTGCTCGTCGATCGCGCTCCGGACCGGCTCGTAGCCGAGCACGAGGACGTCGCTCTCCTCGAGCGCGCGGGCGTCGGCGGACCGCGGACCTTCGTCGAACAGTCCGAGCTCGCCGAACAACGAACCCTCGTCGAGCACGGCCACGAGCGACTCGCGTCCGTCGGGTGAACGGGTGAGGATGGCGATGCGGCCGTTGACGATGCCGTAGAGCTCGGACGAGTCCTCGCCCTGGCGGAAGAGGACCTCGTTGCGGGCCACCGTGCGGATCGTGGCCTGCTGACGGAGCGTCTCGAGCGTGTCGGGCGGCAGCGCTCCGAGCAACTGCGTCGTCTCGAGGATGCGGCGTTCCGGCATGGTGCCCGCAGAGCGTAGTCACGGCGGCTGGGGAGGTGGGTGAGCATGCACCGCCGCCGGCCGGTGCCGGCGGGAGTGCTGCTGCGGGCCTCTGGTATCCTGGCTCTTCGGTCGATTTCCGGCTCGTGTCCACGGGCCGTCCCCTGCCCAGGGTTCACTGCAGCCGCGAGGAGAGCTATGACGTTCGACGTCGGCGACAAGGTCGTCTACCCCCACCACGGCGCGGCGACGATCGAGCGCCGGGAGAAGAAGGAAGCGTTCGGGGAGAAGCGCGACTACCTGGTGCTGCGTCTCGCCTACGGCGATCTGACGCTCATGGTGCCCGCCGACAACGCCGAGGAGATCGGCCTCCGCGAGGTCATCAACGACGAAGAGGTCGAAGAGGTGTTCGCGGTCCTTCGCAAGAAGGAGGCCCGCATGCCCACGAACTGGTCGCGACGGTTCAAGAACCACGTCGAGAAGCTGAAGAGCGGCGACATCTACCAGGTGGCCGAGGTCGTGCGGAACCTCTCCATCCGGGAGGCCGACAAGGGCCTGTCGGCGGGCGAGAAGCGCATGTTGGCGCGGGCGCGCCAGATCCTGGTGTCCGAGCTCACGTTCGCGCTCAACGTCGACGAGGAGGCCGCCGAGGCCCGTCTCGACGCGGTGCTCAAGGGCGAGGACGAGCCGGCCAAGAAGCCGGCCAAGAAGGCCGCCGCGAAGAAGTAGCGGCGCCTGCGGATGCCTGGGGCTCAGGTGTGGGCGGTGATCGTCGCCGCCGGGTGGGGCGAGCGCTTCGGCGGCCCCAAGCAGTTCTCGGATCTGGGCGGCGCGCGCCTGGTCGACCACGCGGTCGCCACCGCGTCGGAGGCGTGTGACGCGGTGGTGCTCGTCGTGCCCGATGCGAGCGAGTGGGAGGGCGCCGAGGTCGATGCGTTGACCACCGGCGGCGCGACCCGCGCCGAGTCGGTGCGTGCCGGTCTCGCCGCGGTGCCGACGACGGCGGAGATCGTCGTCGTGCACGACGCCGCCCGCCCACTGGCGACCGTCGACCTGTTCGGCGCGGTGATCGGCGCGGTACGCGGTGGTGCCGACGGCGCGGTCCCGGGCCTGGCGGTGGCCGACACCCTGAAGCGCGTCGAGGACGTGCGCGTCACCGCCACCGTCGACCGGGTGGGGCTGGTGACGGTGCAGACGCCCCAGGCCTTCGATGCCGCCACCCTGCGCGCCGCGCACGCGTCCGGCAGCGACGCCACCGACGACGCCGCGTTGGTGGAGGCGATCGGCGGCACCGTCGTGGTGGTGCCCGGTGACCCGCGGAACCTCAAGGTGACCGGGCCCGCCGACCTCATGATCGCCGCCGCGCTGCTCGAGGTGTCGTGAGCGTGAGCGAGCCGGGTATCCCGGCGAGTAGCGAGCGACCAATGGTTGGGTCGTGAGCGTGAGCGAGCCGGGTATCCCGGCGAGTAGCGAGCGACCAATGGATGGTTGGGTCGTGAGCGTGAGCGAGCCGGGTATCCCGGCGAGTAGCGAGCGACCAATGGTGTGGGTCGTGACCGTGAGCATCCGCGTGGGCCTCGGGTACGACGTGCACCCGTTCGCCGACCCGGGCGCGACGCCGCGGCCACTCGTGCTCGGCGGCGTCACCATCGACGGTCCCGGCTTCGGGCTGGCCGGGCACTCCGACGCCGACGCGGTGTGCCACGCGGTCGCCGACGCCCTGCTCGGGCCGGCCGGCCTGCCCGACCTCGGCGCCCTGTTCCCGGCGTCGGACGACGCCTACCGCGACGCCTCGTCGATCGAGCTGCTCCGCGACGTGGTGCAGCGCACCCGTACCGCCGGTTGGCGGGTCGTGAACGTCGACGTCGTGATCAATGCCGAGCGGCCGCGTCTCGCGCCCCACCTCGCCGCCATGGCCGCCAACCTCACGGCGGCGCTCGACGGCGCGTTCGTCTCGGTGACGCCCAAGCGGGGTGAGGGCATCGGCGCGGTCGGGCGCGCCGAAGGCATCGCGTGTTGGGCCGTCGCGCTGTTGGAAACCGACTGAGCCGGGCGCGGCCGACCACTACCCTCGATCCGCCATGGTTCGCATCCGCGACACGCTCCTCCGCGACACCGTCGAGCTGAAGACGCGCGATCCGGGTCGGGTGTCGATGTACGTCTGCGGCCCGACGGTCTACGACTCGCCGCACATCGGCAACGCGCGCACCGCGGTCGCCTTCGACACCATCCGCCGCTACCTCGAGTGGGCGGGGTTCGAGGTGACGTACGTGAGCAACGTGACCGACGTCGAGGACAAGATCATCGCCCGGGCCGCACGCGAAGGCCGGACCGAGTCGGACGTCGCCCGCGAGTACGAGACGGTGTACTTCGACCAGATGGCCCGCCTCGGCGTGCGGGAGGCCGACTACCGTCCCCACGCCACCGACTACATCGACCGCATGCTCCGGCTCATCGGTGAGCTGGTCGACCGGGGGCACGCGTACGAGGTGCCGGGTCAAGGCGTCTACTTCGACGTCGAGAGCTTCGAGGGGTACGGCGCGCTGCCGCACCGTTCCTTGGCGGAGCTCCGGGAGTCGGCCGGCGCACGGGTCGACGTCGACGAGGCGAAGCGCAGCCCCATGGACTTCGCGCTCTGGAAGGCGGCCAAGCCCGGCGAGCCGGCGTGGGACTCGCCCTGGGGCCGCGGCCGGCCGGGATGGCACATCGAGTGCTCGGCGATGGCGCTCGACCTGCTCGGCGAGGGCTTCGACCTCCACGGCGGTGGCGAGGACCTCACGTTCCCGCACCACGAGAACGAGCGGGCGCAGGCGGGAGCCGCCGGCCACGACTTCGCCCGGCACTGGATCCACTCGGGCATGGTGACGATCGGCGGCGAGAAGATGTCGAAGTCGCTCGGGAACTTCACCACCGTCGACGAGGCGCTGGCCGACTTCGACGCCCGCGCCGTCCGGCTGGCCATGCTCCAGACGCACTACCGGCGCGCCGCCGATCTCGGTCCCGCGGAGCTGACCGCCGCGGCCAAGGCGATCGAGCGCCTGGACGCGCTGTTCCGGCGTGCCGACGCCTCGGGGGCCGCCACGGGCTCGACCGCCGATGCCGAGACGCTGGACCGGTTCCGGGCGGCGATGGACGACGACTTCGACACCGCGCACGCGCTGGCGGTGCTCTTCGAGGCGGCGCGGGATGCGAACCGTCTCATCGACGAGGGCGACGACGCCCGGGCGGGGAGGCTGGTGACCGCGATCCGGGAGCTGAGCGCGGTCCTCGGCCTCGACCTCGCCGACGACGCCGCCCCGGCCGAGGATGACGACGCGGCGATCGATGCGTTGGTGCGCGAGCGCGACGAGGCCCGCGCCGCGCGCGACTTCGCGCGGGCCGACCAGATCCGCGACGAGCTCGCGGCCCGCGGCATCAAGCTGGAGGACACGCCCGGCGGCACCATCTGGCACCGATGAGCGGCCGCGGCCACCGCGACGCCCGACGGCGTCCGGCCGAGCCCAAGCGGGAGCGGCGTGATCTCGGGCAGCAGGTCGAGGGGCGTCAGGCGGTACGGGAGCTCCTGGTTGCCCGACGGCGGCGGGTCCACGACCTCTGGCTCTCCAGCGACGCCGGCGATGCCCCGGTCGTCGCCGAGATCGCAGCCCTCGCCGAGGGTGCCGGGGTGCGGATCCGGCGGGTGCCCACCGACCAGATCGAGCGCCGGGCCCGCACCGGCGCGCCCCAAGGGGTCGTCGCGTTCGCGGCGCCGGTGCCGACCTCGGAGCTGGACGATCTCCTCGGCGACCCGCGCGCCTTCCTCGTCGCGCTCGACGGCGTCACCGACCCGCAGAACCTGGGCGCGGTGATGCGCAGCGCCGAGACCGCGGGCGCGACGGGGCTGGTGCTCGCCACCCATCGCGCCGTCGGGCTCACACCCGCGGTGGCGAAGGCGGCGGCCGGCGCGATCGAGTACCTGCCCATCGCGTTCGTGTCCGGCATCCCGGGCGCGCTCGACCGCGCTCGCCGCGCCGGCGTCTGGTGCGCCGGTCTCGACGCCGACGGTGAGCAGTCGCTGTTCGAGCTGACCGTCGCCGATGCACCTCTCGTGCTCGTCCTCGGTGCCGAGGGTCGCGGACTGTCGCGCCTCGCGCGGGCACGCTGCGACGTGGTCGCATCGATCCCGATGCACGGTCACATCGCGTCGCTGAACGTCAGCGCGGCCGCCGCGGTCGCATGTACCGAGATCGCGCGTCGACGCGCGGGATAGCCTTTCGCGGTTCGCCGGGTTAGCTCAGTTGGTAGAGCACTTCTCTTGTAAAGAAGATGTCGTCGGTTCGATTCCGACACCCGGCTCGCGAGTCCGAACCGCAACGTCGACGAGGGGGAACCATGAGAGCCGCGATCCTCACCGGATACAACGAGCCGATGGTCGTCGAGGAGGTGGCCGCGGCGGCGATGGGCCCGCGCGACGTCCTCGTGCACATCGACGCGAGCGGTGTCTGCCACTCCGACCTGAGCATGGCCAACGGCAACGTGCCGCTGCCACCGCCCGCCATCCTCGGGCACGAGGGGGCGGGCACGGTGCTGGCGGTGGGCAGCGAGGTCAGCCGCGTGGGCAAGGGCGACCGTGTGATCGCATCCTTCGTCCCCGCGTGCGGCAACTGCTTCTTCTGCCTGCGTGACCAGTCGCAGCTGTGTGAGCAGATGGGGGCGCATTCGATGGTGTCCAAGGGGACGCGCGCCGACGGCAGCAGCGTGATCGGGATGAGTGGGCTCGGCACCTTTGCCGACGAGATGACCGTCGACGAGTCGATGCTGGTGAAGGTGGAGAGCGATCTCCCCGCTGAACAGCTCGCGCTCATCGGATGCGGCGTCACCACCGGTGTCGGCGCCGCGCTCAACACCGCGCAGATCCGGCCCGGGTCGACGGTGACGGTGATCGGGTGCGGGGGTGTGGGCCAGTCGGTGCTCCAGGGCGCTCGCATCGCCGGCGCGTCACGGATCTTCGCGGTCGACCCGGTGGAGATGAAGCGCAAGACCGCGGAGCAGTTCGGCGCCACCGACCTGATCGACCCCACCGAGGGCGACCCGGTGGAGCAGATCCGCGCCGCCACCGGCGGTCGTGGCACCGACTACGCGTTCGAGGTGATCGGGCTCCCCGAGACGATCCTGCAGGCCTACGAGGTCGCCCGCCGGGGCGGTACCGCGGTCGTCGTCGGCATGGCCCGCTTCGACGCCCAGGTGACCTTCCCGGCCATGTCGCTCTTCGCCGGCAACAAGCAGCTCCTCGGGTGCATGTACGGCTCGGCCCAGGTGCGGCGCGACTTCCCGCGCTTCGTGCAACTGGTCGAGACCGGACGCCTCGACGTCGGCTCGATGGTCTCGCGCCACATCTCCCTCGACGAGGTGAACGACGCCTTCCGGGCCATGGAGGCGGGCGAGGTCATCCGCAGCGTCATCGTCTGACCCGGGCGCCGCTCCGGACCGGACAGAACCCCCGGAATCGGACCGTCAGAAACCCGAAATGCTTGACCCTGGATGGTCGGGGGACGAGGATCCGGGCCTGATGGGCCTCTCGCGGCGCGATCGTGCCATTCTCGACTTCGAGCGGGGCTGGTGGAGTCGCCCCGGACCGAAGGAGGCGGCGATCCGCACCGAGCTCGGGGTCTCTGCGACCCGGTACTACGAGATCCTCCGGCACCTCGTCGAGGTGCCCGAGGCGTACGACTACGACCCTCTCACCGTGAAACGGGTCCGCCGAGAACGCGACCGACGCAGGCGTGAGCGCCTCGAAGGCCGTCAGGCGGATCCGGGGTCGCGGTGACCGCCTCGCGTGGCGGCGGTTCCTCACGGGTTCCGGGGACGTCCCCGGGGGCGCGCGGGGCGATCGTCGTCGGCCTGGCCGTGATCCTCGGGATCGTCGGGTTGCAGATCCTCGACGACAGCGGGCCCAGCACGAGCGTCGCCACCGTCACCAGCAGGACCACACCCACCAGTCGGCCCGGGAGCTCGTCGACGACGAGCGGCCTGCGCCCGGCGGCGCAGGTGCGGGTCAAGGTCTACAACGCGTCAGGGGTGCAGGGCCGGGCCCAGATCCTGACCGACCAGCTCAAGAGCACCGGGTACAACATGCAGACGCCCGCGAACCTGAGCCGCGAGCGCGCCGGCACCGTGGTCGAGTGCCTCAAGGGGTTCGACCGTGAGGGCGCCCTGCTCGCGCTGTACGGGGTGCCGAACGGCGCGCAGGTGCAGCCGTATCCCTCCAATCCGCCCGCGGGCGCGTCGGAGGCCGACTGCCTCGTGATCATCGGCACGGCGTAGCCACCGGAGGGGGAAGCGTCGTGGCCCTGCCGCCCGCGCTGCGACCGTTCGTCGACGATCCCGCCGCCAGCGCGTTCTTCGCCGACTTCGACGGTTCTCTCGCGCCGATCGTCCGCGACCCCGGCGCGGCCGCGGTGCTCCCCGCGGCCCGCGCCGCGCTGGCCCGGCTCGTGCCGGTGTTGCGGACGGTGGTCGTGGTGAGCGGCCGACCCGCCGCGTTCCTGCGGGATGCGCTCGACATCGACGGGCTGGGCTACGTCGGCGCCTACGGCCTCGAACGGATCGTCGACGGCGAGGTGGTGGTCGACGACCGCGTCCGGCCCTGGGTGGGCGCGATCGCGCGTGCCGCCGACGAGGCCGACGAGGCACTGCCCGGGCTGCTGGTGGAGCGCAAGGGGAGTGTGGCCGTCACCATCCACTGGCGCACCCAGCCCGACCGCGGGGCCGAGGCGTTGGCGTGGGCCGACGAGGCGGCGGCGCGCCTGCGGCTGGAGGGACCGCTGCGGGGACGGATGGCGGTCGAGCTGCGGCCGCCGGTTCCCGTCGACAAGGGCACCACCGTCGCCGACCTCGCCCGCGGCGCATCGGTGGCCGCGTTCGCGGGGGACGACGCCGGCGATCTCCCCGCCTTCGCGGCGCTGCACGCGCTCGAACGCGACGGTGTACTCCGCCACGGCGTGAGCATCGGCGTGGCGTCGCCCGAGAGCCCTCCCGAGGTGCACCGGGCCGACGTCGTGGTCGACGGTCCGGCCGGCCTGGCGGAAGTGCTGGAGTCGCTCGGCGACGCGCTCAGCGCGCCTGGTTGAGCAGCTCGCGCAACCAGCTCTGCGGCGTGTGCACCTCGGCGAGCTCGCACAGCCGCGTCGCGCGCGCGGCGCGTTCGTCGTCGGGCATGGCGAGCGCGGTGTGCAGGGCGTGCGCGCCCTGTTCGATGTCGTACGGGTGGATGGCCAGCGCCGCGTCGGCGAGCTCCTCGTACGCACCCGCCTCCGGCGAGAGGAGCACCACGCCGTCGCGGCGATTGAGCAGCGGGCCTTCCTTGGCCACGAGGTTCAGGCCGTCCTTCACCGGGTTCACCAGGAGGGCGTCGAAGCGGGTGAAGCCGGCGATGGTCTGCTCGTAGTCGTCACGTGTGTGGACCACGACGGGTTGCCAGTCGTCGGTGCCCCAGCGGTCGTTCACCCGCGCCGCCGCCTGGTGGACCTCCTGCTCGTAGGCGAGGTACTCGGCCAGGTTCTCGCGCGACCGGTTGAGCATGGCGACGAACACGACGCGGTCGCGCCATTCGGGGTGGGTGGCGAGGAGCTCGTCGTACACGTGGAACCCGCGCACGATGTTCTTCGACAGGTCGATGCGGTCGCTGCGCAGCACCAGCTTGCGGTCGCCCACCAGCTCGTCGAGCTCGAGGGCGGCGCGCCTGGCCGCGGGCGACGCAGCCAGCGCGGCGAGCGCGGCGGGGTCCGGGCCCAGCGGCGTTGCGTACGGCTCCATCGGGGGCTTCCCGAGCACCTCGGTCGCCGATGCCACGTAGGCGCGTGCCCACCGCTCGGTGTGGAACCCGCTCGGCACCACAGCCATGGAGGCACACAACGCCTCGGCCATGTCGGTCGGCAGCACCCGGATCGAGTTGGGGCCGCAGAAGGGCGTGTGGGTGAAATGCGTGATCTTCAGGTCGGGGCGGTCCGCCCGCACGATGCCGGGCACCAGGGCCAGCTGGTAGTCGTGCACCAGTACCCGCTCGCCGTCCTTGGCGTCGTCGGTGATGGCCTTGGCGAACGCGGCGTTCACCGCGACGTAGCCGTCCCACGCGTCACGCAGGTAGCGGTCGAAGCGGGGCCGGCGGGCGAGGTCGAACAGCCCATGATGCAGGAACCACAGCACCGCGTTCGAGATCACGTCGTAGTGCTGGCGGTGCAGACCGGGTTCGAGGTCGAGCAGGTGGAGGTCGATGCCGGGCACCTCGACCGCATCGGCCGCGATCGCGGCCCGGTCGTCGTCGTCGATCGCGGCCGCCACCCACGCCTGCCGTTCGCCGGTGTCGTTGCCGCTCACGAGCGGCAGGAGTGCGCTGACGATTCCCCCCGCTCCACGCGTGGACGCGAACGAACCATCGTCTTGCACCGAGAACCGGTAGGGGCCCCGGTGCGTGACGAGCATCATGCGCGCAGGGCCCCGAACAGGGTCAGCCAGTCCTCGAGCTCGCGCGTCGAGAGGAAGTGCTCGCGCACGTGTTCTTTGCCCTGCGCGCCGAGTGCATCGGCGCCGACGGGGTCGGCGAGCAAATCGATGGTGCGCTGCGCGCACTCCTCGACCGAGTCGACCAGGTAGCCGTCGTAGCCCTCGCGGATCTGGAGCTTGATCCCGCCGGCACGCCCACCGATCACGGGTCGTCCCTTCCAGAGCCCCTCGCTCACGGTGAGGCCGAAGCCCTCCCGCAGCGACTTCTGGAGCACCACGTCGGCGATCCGTTGAAACGCGTTGATCTGCACCGAACCGACCTGGTGCAGGTTCGACAGCAGGTAGATGTCGCGGTCACCGGCGCGTGCGGCCTCGGTCTCGTCCCACACCCGGAACCCTTCCGGGTCGTCGGTCGCCATCGAGCCCGCGAGCACGAGCTGCGCGTCGGGGACCCGCTCGCGCACGAGGCGGAAGGCCTGGATCACGCCGACCGGGTCCTTCCACGGATCGAAGCGGCTGACCTGGCAGACGATCGGGCGGTGCACGTCGACGCCGTACTGGCGGGTGAGCTCCTGGCAGAACGGCATCGCCAGCTCGAGGTTCTTCACCGAGAGCGGGTCGATGCACGGCGGCGCGTGCAGCACGTGCGCCATCTCGAGCGACTTCGGCACGAACTCGGGCATGGTCCAGACCGACGCGTCGTGCAGCTCGACGAACGGACGGAAGAACTCCCACACCGCGGGGTTGGCGTCGGTGAGGTCGATGTGGCAGCGCCAGATCCACGTGGTGTCGCCCATCTGGCCGCCGAGGCGCTCGCGCAGGAAGCTGAGCATGGCTGCGGGCTGGGGGTCGTGGATGACCACGAAGTCGTAGTGGCCTTCGAGCAGCAGCGCGTTGTCGAGGACCTTCTCCAGGTAGATGCGCTGCATCGCCGGGGTCCAGTCGATGTCGGCGCCCTGCAAGCCGTTGTGCACGGCTTTCGTGACCGCGAAGAACTCGTCGCTGCCGTGCATCACCTGCCAGTCGGCGTCGATGCCGGCGCTGCGGAGCAGGGGGACGTGGGTCGCCAGCAGCTCGGCGACGCCGCCGCCGTACGCGGTCGCGTTGAGGTGGAGCACCCGCGCCTCACGCAGGGGTGCGGCGAGCTCCCGGATCCGTTCGACGACATCACTCCCGACGACGCCCGCGTAGTCGTCGAGGTTCTTTTCGAGCAGCGGGACACGGTCGAGCACGGAGTCTCCGGTGGTGCAGAGCGACTGGGACTCGGTCAATCTATCGACTGATGGTTGCTGCACTCGTGTGCCCCGACAAGTTCAAGGGCACGCTCAGCGCCGCCTCCGCGGCGACGGCGATGGCTGCCGGCGCGCGGCGCGCGGGCTTCGAGGACGTGGCGGAGCTGCCGTTGGCCGACGGCGGCGAGGGCACGCTCGACGCGTTGCTCGCGGCGCGGGGCGGATCGCGCCGGCAGGTGACGGTCACCGGGCCGCTCGGGGATCCGGTCCAGGCCGAGTGGGCGCTGCTCCCCGGTGGTGTCGCGGTCGTGGAGATGGCGCGCGCCAGCGGCCTCGCGCTGGTGCCGCGCCAGAAGGACCCGTTACGCGCGTCGACGCGCGGCACCGGTGAGCTGATCGCCGCCGCCCTCCGCGCCGGGGCCCGTCGGGTCATCGTCGGCGTCGGCGGGAGCGCGACGACCGACGGTGGGCTGGCGGCGCTCGAAGCGCTCGGGTGGTCGTTCGGCTCGATCCCGGTGACGGTGGCGTACGACGTCTCGACCGCCTTCCTCGACGCGGCGACGGTCTTCGCCCCGCAGAAGGGCGCGAGCGAGGCGCAGGTCGCGCTGCTCACCCGACGCCTCGCGCGGCTCGCCGACCAGTACGAGCAGCGGACGGGGGTCGACGTGCGCGCGCTGCCGGGAGCCGGTGCGGCGGGTGGGCTCGCCGGGGGCCTCGCCGCGATCGGGGCCGAGCTCGAACCGGGCTTCGACGTCGTCGCCGGCGCCGCCGGGCTGGAGACCGCGCTCGAGGGCGTCGACCTGGTCGTGACCGGTGAGGGTCGGCTCGATGCTTCCAGCTTCGACGGCAAGGTGGTCGGCGGGGTGCTCGAGTGGGCGACCGACGCCGGCGTCCCGAACTTGGCGGTGGTGGCGGGCCAGGTGGCGCCCGAGGGCCGTGACGAGCTCGCGCTCCACGCCGGGGCCCGGCTCCTCGCGCTCACCGACCGGGTCTGGCAGGCGGGCGAGGCGTTCGCGCGGGCGGCGACGCTGGTGGAGGAAGCCACGCTCGAGGCGGGTCGCCGCGTGCTGGAGGACGGGTAGGCGGTCGTAAGCTGACGGGATCGGGTCGCCCTCGATCCGGGAGGTGAGCGCCCATGATTCCCGTGACGCCCGTGCTCGGCGAGATCGTCGGTTGGGAGTTCCTGGTCGTGCTCGCGGTGATCGCCCTGCTGTTCGGGGGCTCGCAGCTCCCCAAGCTGGCCCGTTCGATGGGGCAGGCGTCGAAGGAGTTCCGCAAGGGGATCGAGCAGGGCGCCGACGACGAGGCCGACGCCAAGGGGAAGCCCGACGCCAAGGGGAAGCCCGACGCCTGAGCGCTCCCGTCAGCCGGCGGCCGGCGCGGCGCTGAGCGAGAGGGTGTTGCCGTCGGGGTCGGCGAACCAGGCCACGCGGGTGCCGTCGGGCGCGGTCCAGATGGCGCGGTCGTCCTGGTCCATCCCGTCGAAGCGCGAGAACCGGATGCCGCGCGCCACGAGGGCGTCCACCTCGCGGTCGAGGTCGGCCACGTCCCAGCCGAGCACCGTGTACGCGGCCGCGGCGCGCTCGGGCACCGCGGTGACCCGCACGGTGGTGCCGTGGGCGTCGACCACGCACGCGAACCCGTCCGCGTGCACGACGTCGAGCCCGAGCACCGACTCGTAGAACGTGCGGGCGCGCTCGAGGTCGGTGGTGGCCACGAAGGCGACGAGGGGCGAATCACGCAGCACGGTGGCAGCGTACGGCTCAGGCCGAGAGCTCGCGCCCGAACTTCGCCCGGTAGGAAGGCACCGACACGATCGGCGGGCGCTCGCGGATCTCGACCCCGATCCGCTGCGCGTGCTGGTCGTCGTCGTAGCGGACCAGCTCCGCCAGCCGCTTGTCGACGGGGACCCCCGCCCGGCGCAGCCCCGTCACCAGGATCGCCATCGCCTGGGGCCCGAGCTCCTCGAGCGGTCGGTTCCGGTGGTCCCGCACGTCGAGGTCGACCTGGGCGATGGCGTCGAGGCCGAAGTTGGCGACGAGATCGATCAACAGCCCGATCTCGACGCCCCAGCCCTCGACGAACGGCACCGTCTCGAGCAGCGCCCGCCGGCCGGCGTACTCACCCGCCAGCGGCTGCACGAACCCCGCGAGGTGTGGGAACAGCGCCGAGATCACCGGACGGGCCATGAGCTCGGTGACCCGGCCGCCACCCGTCGCCTCGCCGTACAGCGGGCGGCGGTAGTAGCCCTTCACGAAGCCGATCGCGGCATCGGTGAGCAGCGGCTGCAGCAGCCGGGTGACGAAGTGGGAGCCGAAGTTCCGGACGTCGGCGTCGAGCCAGCAGACGATGTCGCCGCTGCAGGCGTACAGGGACTTCCACAGCGCGTTGCCCTTGCCCGTGCCGGGCGGCAGCTCGGGCAGGATCTCGGAGACGGCGAGGACGGTGGCGCCCTCCCAGGCGGCCACCTCGGCGGTGGCGTCGGTCGACCCGTCGTCGACGACCACCACCTCGTCGACGAGCGGGACGTGCTCGACCAGGTTGCGGCGGACCGTCGCCACGATCTGGCCCACGGTCGCCTCCTCGTCGCGCGCCGGCAGGCAGACCGAGACGGAGAGGTCGGCGGCCCGCTTGGCCACGGCGAGGGCGTCGGCTTCGGGCTCGAGCGCGCCTCTCATGCGGTGCAGGGTAGGCCGTCCGATCGGGCACCCACGCGGCCACCGAGCGTGGTCCACGACCGGAAGTGCTGCGCAACCGGGCGGGGGCCCGTGCTACCGTCTTCGCCGAACGCGTTCATCCAGAGCGGTTGAGGGACAGGCCCGACGACACCGCGGCAACCAGCATCACACCCGGCCATGGGGACGGGCGGATGCCAGGTGCCAATGCCTGAACGATGAGCAGTCCGAGAGCGGTCCTCCGCTCGAGGCGCTCGAGAGCGCGTCGAGGACAGCGCCGGTACCCGCCGGCCGGACGGAGGAGACGCCGATGGCCCATGTACACGCCCTGCGATGCCGGGAGTGCGGACGCGAATACGAGGTCGCGCCCGTCTTCACCTGTGAGTGGTGCTTCGGCCCGCTCGAGGTGGCGTACGACTACGACGCGATCCGGGCGGCGGTCAGCCGCGAGAAGATCGCCGCCGGTCCGCTCTCGATCTGGCGCTACGCCGACCTCCTGCCGTCCGACCGCAACCCGGCGGTCGATCTCGGCGCCGGGTTCACACCGCTGGTGCGGGCGGACCGCCTCGCGTCCGCGCTCGGCCTCGGCGAGGTGTGGATCAAGAACGACACCGTGAACCCGACCAACTCGTTCAAGGACCGGGTGACCTCGGTCGCGCTGTCGAAGGCGCTCGAGTTCGGCTTCAAGGTGGCGGCGTGCGCGTCCACCGGCAACCTCGCCAACTCGGTGGCCGCGCACGCGGCGCACGCCGGGCTGCGCAGCTTCGTGTTCATCCCCGCCAACCTCGAGCAGGGCAAGGTCGTCACCACCGCGGTCTACGGCGGCAACGTCGTCGCCATCGACGGGAACTACGACGCGGTCAACCGGCTGTGCGCGGAGCTGGCCGGGACCTACCCGTGGGCGTTCGTCAATGTGAACGTACGCACGTACTACGCCGAGGGCTCGAAGACCCTCGCGTTCGAGACGGCCGAGCAGCTCGGCTGGGAGGCGCCCGACCACGTGGTGGTGCCGATCGCCAGCGGCTCGCTGCTCACCAAGATCCGCAAGGGCTTCGACGAGCTGTACAAGGTGGGGCTGCTCGACCGCGAGCCCGAGCTGCGGGTGTCCGGCGCGCAGGCCGAAGGGTGCTCACCGGTGGCGCGGGCGTGGCTCGACGGCGCCGACACGATCAAGCCGGTGAAGCCCGACACCATCGCCAAGTCGCTCGCCATCGGCAACCCGGCCGACGGCTACTTCGCGCTCGATGCCGTGCGCCAGACCGGTGGCGGGCTCGCCGCGGTCACCGACGACGAGATCGTCGACGCGATGAAGCTGCTGGCGCGGACCGAGGGGATCTTCGCCGAGACCGCCGGGGGCGTCACCATCGCCACGCTGAAGCGGCTGGCCGCCGAGGGCATCGTGCGCCCCGACGAGCGCGTGGTCGCGTACGTCACCGGGCACGGGTTGAAGACGCTCGACGCGGTCGAGCCGTCGGTGGGCCCGACCGCGGTGATCCCGCCGACGCTCGACGCCTTCCACGACGCGTTCCCACCCGACACCATCGGCGAGCGAGCGTGAGCGAGCAGCGACCCGTCGACAAGGAGTGAGCATGGCTGTCACCGTCCGCATCCCCACCCAGCTGCGCGAGCTCACCGGCGGCGCCGCCGAGGTCGGCGCCGAAGGCGCGACCGTGGCCGACGTGCTCAAGGACCTGGAGGCCAAGCACGCGGGGTTCTCCGAGCGGCTCTTCGACGAGCAGGGCGAGCTGCGCCGCTTCGTGAACGTGTTCGTGGCCGACGAGGACATCCGCTTCCTCGACGGGGTGAACACCGACGTCGCCGACGGCTCGACCGTGAGCATCGTCCCCGCCGTCGCAGGGGGGTAGTACTCGCGGCAGCCGGAGACGAGCGGAGCGAGCGCAGGCTGCTCGCCAGCGAGCGAGTGGCCGCGGCGCAGGTACCCTGCGCCGCAACGAGCGAGCGAATCAGGCAGGGATCGCGTAGATCAGCTGCGCGAGCTTGCGGGGGACCGTCTGGTCGCCGGTCGCGCTCTTCACCTGCACGCCGTCCGCGCTCGTACCGACGACCTCCGCGTTCGACCCCGGGGTGAGCTCGGCGCCGGCGAGGAAGTTGATGGCGTCCTCGTCGATCTCGACCTTCTCGCTGATGCGGCGGACGACGACCGGGCCCGGCTGCATCTGGGTGAGCGGCACGGATGCCGGACCCTCGACCTTGTGGCTCGAGCCGGGGATCGGGTTGCCGTGGGGGCACGTGGCCGGGTCGCCCAGCAGCAGGACCAGCTTCTCCTCGACATCGGCGGAGATGGCGTGCTCCCAGCGGTCGGCCTCCTTGTGGACCTTCTCCCACTCGAGCCCGATCACGTCGACGAGGAGCCGCTCGGCGAGGCGGTGGCGCCGCACGATCGAGGTCGCCACCTTGCGGCCCTTGTCGGTGAGCCGGAGGCTGCGATCGTCGAGCAGCTCGCGCGTACCCGTGGTCGACGAGGCGGTTCACCGTCTCCGACACCGCGGGGGCGGAGAGCCCGAGCCGCTCCACCAGCCGTGCCCGGATCGGCACGATGCCCTCCTCTTCGATCTCGAGGATGGCTTCGAGGTACTCCTCGGTCGTGTCGTGCCATTCGGCCACGTGGTGCTCCCGCTGTCGGTGCGTCCACGCTACCCGGTGGTCCGGCTTTTCCGAGGTGCCGTCGCGCGCGGGCGCGAGCCTGGCACGTCGTCACGGCAAACCTGTACGTCAGCGCGCCGCGCTGCTCCTGATCAGCTCCGAAGCGTGCGCGAGCTGCGCGGCGACCGCTTCGAGGAAGCCGGTGGCGGCGCGTCCGTCGACGATGCGGTGATCGGCGGAGAGCGAGATCGGCAGGGCGGGCGCGGCCACGACCGCGTCGCCGTCGACCACCGGCCGCACCCGCACCGCGCCGAAACCGAGGATGGCGGCCTGCGGTGGCCGCACGATCGGGGTCGCGAACCGACCGCCCTCGGTGCCGAAGTTGGTCACGGTGAACGTTGCGCCGCGGATCGCCTCGGGTGTGAGGTGGCCGGCGCGCCCAGTCTCCGTGGCGCGGGCGATCGCCTCGCCGACCTCCACCAACGAGAGGTCTTGCGCGTCGTGCACGACGGGAACGACGAGACCGTCGTCGCTCGCCACCGCGATACCGATGTTGTACGTGTCGTGGTGCACCAGCTCGTCGGTGTCGGGGTCGTAGCTCGCGTTGAGGACGGGCCACTCGCCGAGGGCGACGACCGCGGCGCGCACGAAGAACGCGGTGAGGGTGATGTCGGCACCGTGCTGGGCGCGCACGGTGGCGTACGCGTCGAGGAGCGGGCGGGCGTCGATCTCGTCGAACAACGAGATGTGCGGCACCGCGCGCCACGCCTCCGCCATGTTGTGTGCCATCGCGCGCCGGACGCCGCGCAGCGGCTCCCGCCGGCCATCGGTCTCGTGGTGCACGCGGAGATCGGACGCGGTCACCCGACCGCCGGGCCCGGTACCGGTGACGGTCGCGAGGTCGATGCCGAGCTCCTTCGCCAGCTTGCGGACCGGCGGTGCCGCCTGCACCGGGCCCGTGCCGGCGGGCGCGGTGCTCGGGCCCTGCGCGCGCCGGGCCGACGCCGGGCTGCTCGGGCCCGCGGTGCTCGCGGTGGCGCGGCCGCGCACGGGCGTGCCGCCGATCGCGGACCCGGCGTCGGGGACCAGCTCCAGCAAGGGCGCGCCCACGGGAACGAGATCGCCGACCTCGGCGCCGAGCGCCACCACGGTGCCCGACGCGGGCACCGGCAGCTCGACCTCGGCCTTGTCGGTCTGCACGTGGGCGACGATCTGGTCGCGCGTCACGTGCTCACCCACGGTGACGCGCCACTGCACCAGCTCGGCCTCCGTCATGCCCTCCCCCAGATCGGGGAGGAGGTACTGCATCGACTCAGGCATCGAGGGACGCGTCGAGCGCGGCGACGACGCGCGCCACGTCGGGGCGGCACCAGTCCTCGACCAGCGGTGGTGGCGAGCCGACGTCGTATCCCGCGACGCGCTTGATCGGTGCCTCGAGCGAGTAGAACGCCTCTTCCTGCAGGGTCGCGACCACCTCGGCACCGAAGCCAGCCGTGAGCGGGGCCTCGTGCACGACGACGACCCGCCCGGCGTGTTCAGCGGCGCGCACGATGGTCTCCGTGTCGAACGGCCGGAGCGTGCGCAGGTCGACCACACCGACACTCGCGCCGCGTGCGTCGCGGGCGGCGTCCGACGCCGCGCGCGCGACGTCGACCATCGCACCCCACGCGATCACGACCGCGTCGTCACCGCCACGAACGACCTCGGCGCGGCCGAGCGGCACCACGTGCTCGCCGTCGGGAACGTCGCCCGTCGTGCGGTAGCAGGGGATCGGCTCGAAGAAGAGGACGGGGTCCTCGCTCCGGATGGCGCTGGTGAGCAACCCGCGTGCGTCGCCCGCGTTCGACGGGACCACGACGGTGAGCCCCGGCGCGTGTGCGTAGGGCCCTTCGACCGAGTCGGGGTGGAACTCGGGGGTGCGGACGCCGCCGCCGTACGGAGCGCGCACGGTGACCGGGCAGTGGAAGCGCCCACGGCTGCGGTACCGCATGCGGGCGAGCTGGCCCACGATCTGGTGGTACGCCTGCAAGCTGAAGCCGGCGAACTGGATCTCCGCCACCGGCACCAGTCCGGCGGCGGAGAGGCCGACGCTCGCGCCGACGATCACCGCCTCCGCGAGCGGCGTGTCGAACACGCGACGCGGGCCGAAGTGTTCGAGGACACCGTCGGTGGCGCGGAAGACGCCGCCGTTCGCGCCGACGTCCTCGCCCAGCAACACCACACGTTCGTCGCGCGCCATCTCGTCGACGATCGTCTCGCGGATCGCCGCGAGCATGGTCATGCTCGCCACGACACCACCCCGGTGTCGCCGTCGGGCGCGTCGTGGGCACCGGACGCGTCGTCGGGCACGTCGGCGGGCGCGCTCCGAGCGACGATCTCGGCGCGTTGCGCGGCTGTGCGCGCGTCGCCGGCGGCGGTGACGTGGTCGAGTGCCGCCGCGGGCTCGAGCTCGCGCGCGAGTGCCGCGGTCGATGATGCCCTCGAGCCGCGCTTCGACGCTCGCCGCGGTCGCGGCGTGACGTTCGTCGTCCCAGAGGCCCGAGCGCTGCAGCTCGGTGCGGAACCGTTCGATCGGATCGCGCCGCCGCCAGTCCTGCAGCTCGTCGTCGGGGACGTAGCGGGTGGGGTCGTCGGAGTTGGTGTGGGCGCCCATGCGGTAGGTGACGGCCTCGATCAAGGTGGGCCCGTCGCCGGCCGCGGCCCGCCGGCGCGCGATGCGAGTGGCATCGAGCACCGCGAGCACGTCGTTGCCGTCGACCCGCACGCCCGGGATGCCGGCGGCGTCGGCCTTGGCCGCGAAGGTCGGCGCTGCGGTCTGGCGGGCGGCGGGGGTGGAGATCGCCCAGCCGTTGTTGATGCACACGACGATCAGCGGTGCCCGCTGGACACCGGCGAGGTTGATGGCCTCGTAGAAGTCGCCCTCCGACGTGGCGCCGTCGCCGAGGAACGTGCACACGACGCCGGGGTCGCCGCGCAACGCCAGTCCCCACGCGAGCCCGGCGGCATGGGGGAGCTGGGTGCCGAGGGAGATCTGGACCGGGAGGCAGCGCACGCCCTCGGGGATGCGACCGCCGTCCGGATGGCCCCGCCAGTAGACGACCAGCTGCTCCATGAACTCGTCGCCGAGGGCACCGAAGCCGGTGACGTCGCGGTAGTAGGGCACCAACCAGTCGGTCTCGAGGTCGAGGGCACGCACCGCGCCCACCACCGCGGCCTCCTGGCCGGTCAGCGGCGCCACCGTGGCGAGGCGCCCCTGGCGCTGCAGGTTCCAGAACCGCTCCGACGCCCGCCGGGTGAAGAGGAGATCGGCCATCAGCAGCGAGGCGAACTCGGGGTCGGTGATCCGGGCCGTGGTGTCGACGTCGGTCATGGGCCTCCAGCCTACCGATCGATAGGTAGAGCTACGCGGCTCCCGACCCGGGGCCGGGTTCGGGCGCACCGGGTACCAGCGCGTGGCGGAACAGGTCGAGGATGTGCTCCTGCTCGGTCTCGAGCGCCACCGGGCTGGTCGGGTCCTCGCCGAGCAGCGAGCCGACCAGCGGGGCGTCGGAGAGGTACGAGAGCACCGCGCCGTAGCCGGTGATCACGAGCCGCCGGGCGTCGCAGCGCCGGACCCGGCCGGCGTCCATCTCCTTCTCGAGGAAGCCCGCCCCTCGCTCGAACAGTGGCCGGAGCACGGTGGCCAGCTCCTCCACGAGGATGGGACCGCCCTCGAGCGCCTCCCAGCGGGCGAGGCGGACGAAGTCGGGGCGCTCCACGAAGAAACGGAAGGCGGTGCGGATGACCCGCTCCACCTGGGGCCAGCCCTCGGCCGGCTCGGCCGCCATGGTCTCGTCCATCAGGGCGAACCAGTCGTCGAACGCGTCGAGCAGCACCGCCCGGTAGAGCGCGACCTTCGACGGGAAGTGGTGGAAGAGGCTCGGCGGCCGGATGCCGACCTCGTCGGCGATGTCGGCGAGACTGGTCCCGGAGAAGCCCCGGTCGGCGAAGCGCTGGCGGGCCACCACGAGGATCGTGTCCCGGGTGCTGGGCGCCGCCGTCGTCACCCGCCAAGCCTACGCCCGGGCGGACGGGCCGGACGCGAGCGTGGACGCGGACGCAATTTGCACTCTCGGGCCGCGAGTGCCAACATGGTTAGCACTCGGTGCCTGTGAGTGCTAACGACGCACGGTCCGGTCCCGACCATCCCTACCCGACCACTCACCCACTCCCAGGGGGTACCACCAGATGCCGAAGCAGATCGCTTACGCGGAGCAGGCGCGCCGCTCGCTCGAGGCGGGCATGAACAAGCTCGCCGACGCAGTGCGCGTCACCCTCGGCCCGAAGGGCCGCAACGTCGTGCTCGAGAAGAAGTGGGGCGCACCCACCATCACCAACGACGGCGTCTCCATCGCCAAGGAGATCGACCTCGAGGACCCGTACGAGAAGGTCGGCGCCGAGCTGGTGAAGGAGGTCGCCAAGAAGACCGACGACGTCGCCGGCGACGGCACCACCACCGCCACGGTGCTGGCGTGGGCGATGGTGCGTGAGGGCCTCCGCAACGTGGCCGCCGGCGCGAACCCGATGGTGCTCAAGGGCGGCATCGAGAAGGCGGTCGAGACCGCGGTCGACGCGATCAAGAAGGAATCGAAGAGCGTGAAGACCGACCACGCGCAGATCGCGAACGTGGCGGCCATCTCGGCGGCCGACAAGGAAGTCGGCTCGATGATCGCCGAGGCGCTCGAGAAGGTCGGCACCGACGGCGTCATCACCGTCGAGGAGAGCCAGACCTTCGGGATGGAGCTCGACCTCGTCGAGGGCATGCGCTTCGACAAGGGCTACATCTCCCCGTACTTCGTCACCGACACCGACCGCATGGAGGCGGTGCTCGAGGACGCGTACATCCTGCTCGTCTCGAGCAAGATCTCCGCGGTCAAGGACCTCCTCCCCGTGCTGGAGAAGGTCATGCAGTCGGGTCGTCCGCTGGCGATCATCGCCGAGGACGTCGAGGGCGAGGCGCTGGCCACGCTGGTCGTGAACAAGATCCGGGGCACGTTCAAGTCGTCCGCGGTGAAGGCTCCCGGCTTCGGCGAGCGCCGCAAGGCGATGCTGCAGGACGTGGCGATCCTCACCGGCGGCCAGGTGGTCTCCGAGGAGATCGGTCTCAAGCTGGAGAACATCGGCCTCGAGCTGCTCGGCCGGGCCCGGCGCGTCGTGGTGACCAAGGACGAGACCACGATCGTCGAGGGCGCGGGTTCGAAGCAGGAGGTGCAGGGGCGCATCCAGCAGATCCGCAACGAGATCGACAACACCGACTCCGACTACGACCGCGAGAAGCTCCAGGAGCGTCTCGCCAAGCTGGCCGGCGGTGTCGCGATCATCAAGGTCGGTGCGGCCACCGAGGTGGAGCTCAAGGAGAAGAAGCACCGCATCGAGGACGCGGTCCAGACCACCAAGGCGGCGGTCGAGGAGGGCGTGGTGCCCGGTGGTGGCGTGGCGCTGCTCCGTGCGCAGGCCAACGTCCTGACCCTCGCCGGTTCGCTCGACGGTGACGAGTCCACCGGCGCCAAGATCGTCGCCCGTGCGCTCGAGGAGCCGCTCAAGCAGATCGCGGTCAACGCCGGTCTCGAGGGTGGTGTGATCGTGGAGAAGGTGCGGAGCCTCAAGGGCGCCAACGGCCTGAACGCGGCCACCGGCGAGTACGAGGACCTCGTGAAGGCCGGCGTCATCGACGCCGCCAAGGTGACCCGCTCGGCGCTGCAGAACGCGGCATCGATCGCGGCCCTGTTCCTCACCACCGAGGCCGTCATCTCCGACAAGCCGGAGCCGGCTGCCGCCCCCGGTGGCATGCCCGGTGGCATGCCCGACATGGGTGGCATGGGCGACTTCTAGTCCGAACCACCGAACGTCGAAGTCCGTGGGGCGCCCTTCGGGGCGCCCCACGCAATTCCCGCCGCCGTCCGTCGCGTTCGCGGCGCACCGCTCAACCCGACCGGCGGAGGCGCCGATCACATCGGGGCGCCCTCCGAGGGCGCTCCACCGAGCGTACGGTGGGCGGATTCCAGGGCGGAGGGCACGATGAGACGACGGCTGGCGCTCGGTGGGGTGGTGGTCGCGCTCGCGCTGACCGCCGCCGCATGCGGCGGTGGTGGTGGCGGCAACGACGCGGCGGTGTCGATCAAGACGCTCCAGGCCGCGGTGAGCAACACGCAGGCCGCGCCGTCGAGCCGGTTCGTGATGGACATGGACGTGAACGCGTCCGGCCAGAGCGTCACCATCCACGGCCAGGGCATCGTCGCCGGCGACGGCAAGACCGGCCAGATCACGCTCTCGCTGTCCTCGCTCGGTTCCATCGAGGAGCGGATCGTCGACGGCACCGTCTACGCCAACTTCGGCGACCTCCCGTTCGCGTCCAAGCTCGGCGCGACGCCATGGGTGCGCGTGAGCCTCGACGAGTTGCAGCAGCGCAGCGGTGCCGACTTCGGTGGTCTCGCCGACCAGGCGCAGTCGACCGGGCCCCAGCAGGGTCTCGAGTACCTCCAGGGACTCTCCGGTGACGTGGTCAAGGTCGGCGACGACACGGTCGCGGGCCAGCACGCCACGCACTACCGCGCGTCGATCGACTACGCCAAGGTCGCCGCCAAGCTGCCCGACTCGGCCGCAAGCCAACGTGAGGAGCTGTCGAAGTTGGGCAAGGTACCGGCCGACGTGTGGATCAACGACGACGACCGGGTCGTGAAGATGCACCTCGTGGTCGACGCCGGTTCCCTCGGCGCCTCGGCCGGTACCGCCGAGCTCACCATGGAGATCACCGACTTCGGCGTCCCGGTCGACGTGCAGGCACCGCCCGCCGACCAGACCACGGATCTGTCCTCGCTCACCGACGTCAGCACCTGACCCGGGCGGTACCGTGGTCCTCATGGACCCGGTGCAACCGTCGGTCGGGTGGGGCGTCCTCCACCTCTTCTACCGCGTCGACCGCGACCGCGCGGAGCGCGACCCGGAGGCCGGGAAGCGCGTCACCGACGCGGTGCAGTCGCTCGTCGACGACGGCCACCAGGCGCTGCTGTTCGTCGTGCTCGGCCACAAGGCCGAGCTGGGCGTCATGGCCCTCGGGCCCGACCTCGCCCGGCTCCAGGCGTTCCAGCACGAGCTGACGGGCACCCCCCTCACGCTGGTCGACTCGTACGTGTCGCTCACCGAGCTCTCCGAGTACACCTCGACCGAGGACGACGAGCGTGCCCGACTGGCCACCGAGGAGCAGCTCGAGGGGCCTGCGGCCGAGGCCCGGCTGGCGGCCTGGCGCGACCGCATGGCCCACTACCAGGAGCAGCGGATCCACCCGCAGCTGCCACGGAAGCAGACCATCTGCTTCTACCCGATGTCGAAGCGCCGGGAGACGGCGGCGAACTGGTATTCCCTGCCCTTCTCGGAGCGGAAGCGCCTGATGGGCGGCCACGCCCGCGTGGGCCGGACCTACGCCGGCCGCGTGCTGCAGCTGATCACCGGCTCCACCGGGCTCGACGACTGGGAGTGGGGTGTGACGCTGCTTGCCGACGACCCGGTCGCGCTCAAGGAGATCGTCTACGAGATGCGGTTCGACCCGGTGTCGGCCGAGTACGCGGACTTCGGTCCGTTCGTCACCGGTCTGCTGCTCGAGCCCGCCGAAGCCGTGCGCCGCGTCGGGCTCTGAGCGCGGCGCAGAGGGGAGCAATCGTGTCCGAGCACGTGCGCCTGTTCGTGTCGTTCCCCGAGTCGCTCGTCGACCGGCCGATGATCTACGAGGTCGTGAAGCGCTTCGACGTCGTGCCCAACATCCGGCGCGCCAACGTCGAGGACCATTCCGGCTGGGTGATCCTCGAGCTCAACGGAGCCCGGGACCACCTCGAGGCCGCGATCGCCTACCTCGAAGAGGTGGGCTGCACCGTCAACACCATGGAAGGCGACGTCATCGAGGGATGACGCCGTCGCCGGAGGAGACGCGCCATCTGCGACTGCTCGCCGAGTCGGGCGCCGCCATCCTCGCCGGCGTGACCCGCGAGCTCCCCGGCTGGGTCGAGCGGCAGGTGAGCGCCATCCTCGGCGCGTGGGGTCGCGCCGACGCGGCGACACGCGCACGGGCGGAACGCGACGCGGTGAGCGCGGGGCGGGCCGCAGCCGACCGGGTCGAGCAGGAGCTGCACGCACTCTTCGCCCTCGATGCCGGCGAGCAGCGCGCCACGCCGTTGCAGATCGTGCGGAGTGCGTACCGCGAGCCCACTGCAGTGCTGGAGGCGGCCGGGATCCCGCCCGTCGAGCGCAGCGAGTTCGACGAGCGGGCGTGGCCCGACGACCGCTACGGCCTCGTGATCCACGACCTCGGAGCCCTGGGTGACGAGGAGCTCGCGCCACTGCATTTCGCGTGGGGCATGGCCAAGGCGGGGGTGCTCCGCGCCCGCGCTGACGCTCCCGTGACCGATCTGTGACGCACGCCTGACTTCTCTGTATGCTCCCTGACCGCACGGAGCCGGCGGAGCCGGGCCGGCGTGGGGAGGGGGTCTCGATGCGGATCAACGCGGGCGACACCGCGTGGGTGCTGGTGAGCACCGCGCTGGTGATGTTCATGACACCGGGCCTGTCCCTGTTCTACGGGGGGATGGTCCGGGCCAAGAACGTGCTGGCCATGCTGATGCAGAACTTCTTCTGCCTCGGGCTGATCAGCGTGCTCTGGGCCGTGTGCATGTACTCGCTGGCGTTCCACGGCACCGGCAAGTGGATCGGCGACTTCGACCTCGCCTTTCTCCACCACGCCAACGTCATCCCCGCGACCGGCTTCGGGCAGGTGCCGATCCCGCCGCTGTCGTTCTCGGCGTTCCAGCTGATGTTCGCGGTGATCACGCCCGCGCTCATCACCGGTGCGATCGCCGACCGCATGAAGTTCTCGGCGTGGTTCTGGTTCCTCGGGCTCTGGGCGCTGGTGGTGTACACGCCCGTCGCGCACTGGGTGTTCTCGCCGGCGGGTTGGCTGTTCCGTCGCGGCGCCCTCGACTTCGCCGGCGGCACCGTCGTCCACATCAACGCGGGAATCGCCGCGCTCGCCGCGGTGCTGGTGCTCGGCCGTCGGCGCGGGTGGCCGGAACACCCGTCACCGCCGCACTCGCTGCCGCTCACCCTGCTCGGTACCGGCATCCTCTGGTTCGGTTGGTTCGGCTTCAACGCCGGATCGGCGCTGGCGGCCAACGGCATCGCCGCGCAGGCGCTCATCAACACCCACATGGCCGCCGCCGCCGCCCTCCTCAGCTGGCTGCTGTTCGAACGGCTCCGCGGCGGGCACGCGACGACGCTGGGCGCGGCGTCGGGCGCGGTCGCCGGGCTCGTTGCCATCACGCCGTGCGCCGGGTACGTCGGCGGCATGGCCGCGATCTGGATCGGGCTGATCGCGGGCGCGCTCTGCTACTTCGCGGTGAGCATGAAGTTCCGCTTCGGCTACGACGACGCGCTCGACGTCGTCGGCGTGCACCTCGTCGGCGGGCTCGCCGGCTCACTGCTCCTCGGGCTGTTCGCCGACCGGGCGTTCAATCCCGCGGTCGTGCACCAGGGCGTGTTCGTGAACGGCAGCTGGGAGCTCATGGGCGACCAGCTCGTCGCCGTCGGCGCGACGCTGCGTCTGGTCGGGCGTGCTCACGTTCGTGATCCTGAAGGTGCTCCAGCTCGTGATCCCCGGCGGGCTGCGCGTCTCCGAGGAGGACGAGGAGACCGGTCTCGACCTCACCCAGCACTCCGAGGTGGGCTACTCACTCGACCGGGTCTGACCGCGGCGGCGCGCCGGACGCCGGCGCGGTGCGACATGATGGGAGCAGCAGGATGAAGCTGATCGTCGGGATCATCAAGCCCTTCAAGCTGGACGACGTGAAGGATGCGATCAAGGAGCTCGGGATCCAGGGCCTCACGGTGTCCGACGTGCAGGGATTCGGACGTCAGCGGGGCCACACCGAGGTGTACCGCGGGGCCGAGTACACCATCGACTTCGTGCCGAAGGTGCGCATCGAGATCCTCGTCGGCGACGGTGATGTCGAACGCGTCGTGCAACAGCTGCTCACCACCGCGAACACCGGCAAGATCGGTGACGGCAAGGTGTGGGTGGTCCCGCTGGAGAACGTGTGGCGGATCCGCACCGGAGAGTCGGGCCCGGACGCGTTGTAGGCCGCGATGAGCGCCGCCGCGCGCCGCGCGCGCGAGCGGCTGGTCGACGACCACGACCTCCGGGGCGAGGCGTTCGGGCGCGCCCTCGCCGCCGTCGTCGACGACACCCTGCGGACGGCGGCGCGCGGGATCGACGGCTCCTCGGCGTGGGCCGTCGTGGCGCTCGGCTCGTACGCGCGCCAGGAGCTGTGCCCCGGGTCCGACGTCGACGTGATGCTCCTGCATCGCGGTAGCCGGCGGAGTGCTCCGGATGCCGACGCCGCCGGCGGGCTCTGGTACCCGCTCTGGGACGCCGGGTTCGTCCTCGGGCAGTCGGTTCGGTCGGTCAAAGAGGCGTTGGCGGTGGCCGACGAGGACCTCGACGCGCTGACCGCGCTCCTCGACGTGCGGCTCGTCGCCGGTGACACGGCGTTGGTCGACGAGCTCGTGCAGCGGGTACGGCAGTTGGCGCCGCGGCGGCGGGATCGTCTCGTCGACGCGCTGGCCGACGCCGCGGCGGCACGCCTTCACCACCCGGGCCCCATCGCCGAGATGCTCGAGCCCGACCTGAAGTCCGGTGCCGGGGGTCTGCGCGACCTGCAGACCCCGGGGTGGGCGGGCTGGAGCCTGCCGACCCCGGCCGCGACCGTGGGGCCGCACGACGGTCGGGCGTGGGACCGCGGTATCGCCATCCTCGTCGAGCGCGGGTACCTGCAGGCGGGCGATCCCGAGCGACTGCGCGAAGCGCGCGCCCTGCTGCTCGACGCCCGCGTCGCGCTCCACCGGATCACCGGCGGCCGTTCCGACCGGCTGCCGTTGCAGGAGCAGGACGCGGTCAGCCGGCTGCTGGTGATGCCCGACGCCGACGCGCTGATGCGCGCGCTCGGGGCAGCGGCACGCGCCGTCGTCTGGATCACCCGCGAGCAGTGGGCGCGGTTGCGGGCGGCGGAGGCGGGCCCGACCCTGTCCCACAGTGCCAGCCGCGACCTCGGTGACGGCATCGTGCTGCGTGACGGTCGCATCGCGCTCCTCTCCGACGCGCCGGTCGACACGACGACCGTCGTGCGCGCGGCCGCGCGCGCCGCCGAGCTGCGCGTGCCGTTCGAACGGCCCGCGCTGACCCGGCTCGCCGAGCTACCGGAGGTGCGGTGGGACGAAGCTGCCCGCGCCGAGCTGGTGGCGTTGCTGGCCGCCGGGCGCGGGGCCATCCCGGTGTTCGAGAGCCTCGACCACGTCGGCCTCCTCGTGCGACTGCTGCCCGAGTGGGAGCACGTGCGGGCACGGCCCCAACGCAACGCCTATCACCGCTTCACCGTCGACCGGCACTCGCTCGAGGCCGTGGCCGAGTGCGCGGCGCTCCTCGACCCGAACGACCCGCTGGGTGCCGGCTTCGACGGCGAGGTGGCCCGGAGCGCGCGGCGCGACGTGCTGCTCCTCGCCGCGCTGCTCCACGACATTGCCAAGGGCCGCGACGGCGACCACTCGGTCGTGGGGGTCGAGGTCGCGCGCGCGGTCGCGGGTCGCATCGGTCTCGACCCGGCCGGGACCGACGAGTTGGCGTGGGCGGTCCGGCAGCACCTGCTGCTCGCCGACACCGCGACGAGACGCGACCTCGGAGACGCCCGCACGATCAGCCGCTTCGCGGAAGCGGTTGGCGACACCGAGCGCAACGCGCTGCTGTACGCGCTCACCATCGGCGACTCGCGCGCCACCGGCCCGGCGGCGTGGAACTCCGGCAAGGCGTCGTTGGTGCGGACGCTCTACGTCGAGACGGACGCCGTGTTGCGGGCGGTGGAAGCCGACGTCCCGGCCGTCGACGACGCTCACCGCGACCTGGCCGCGACGGTGGGCGAGGAGGCCGCCGCCGAGTACCTCGGCGCGATGCCGGCGTCCTACGCGCGCGCGTTCGGTGCGCCGGAGCTGGCCCGACACCGCGACCTCCTGCTCGCCCGGGAGCGGGCCGTCGACTGGGCGGAGCTCCCCGGTGATCTGTGGCGCTGCACCATCGTGGAGCCCGATCGCACCGGACTCCTCGCCACCGCGGCCGCGGCGTTGGCGCTCGTCGGGTTCGACATCGAGGGCGCGGTCGTGGCCTCGCACCCGAGCGGGTACGCGCTCGAGGTCTTCACCGGCCACGACCGCTTCGGGCGGCTGGCCTCGGCAGACGACCGGGCACGCGCCACCGCGACCTTGCGCGCCGCGCTCGACGGGACCCTCGCACTCGACCAGGAGCTGCGCGAGCGGTCGCGCCGCTACCGACCGGCGGCGCCGACCGTCGACCGTGACGTCCGGGTGCTCGTCGACACCGACGCGTCCGACCACGCGACCGTCGTCGAGGTGCACGCCCCCGACGATGTCGGTCTCCTCGCGCGCGTGGCGGCCGTGTTCGTCGACCTGGATCTCGACGTCGATCAGGCGATCGTCGCGACCACCGGCGAGCGCGTGGTCGACGTCTTCTACCTCGACGACGTATCGGGCGCGCGCTTCGCCCGCCGCCACGCGGTCGAGGCACTCCGGGCGACGCTGCTGAGCCGCCTCACCGCGGCCGTGACGCTCGACGAGCGCCTCGGACCGGACGGTTAGTCTCACGGCCGTGACCGAGCCGTTCAGCCCCTCCGCCGTCGACCTGCTGCGCTGGGCGGAGACCCTGTCCGCCGTCGCCCGCACCGGCCTCGGGTTCACCCAGAGCCTCTACGAGAAGGAGCGGTTCGAGGAGGTCCTGAAGGTCGCGGCCGACATCCGCGCCGTCGCGGTCGAGGAAGCTGAGCCCGACGCGCTGTTCGACGAGTGGCTGAGCAGCGTGGGCGAGGGAGTGCAGGGCTACGTGACCCCCAAGGTCGCGGTGGCGGCGATCGTCGCCAACGACCGCGGCGAGCTCCTGCTCACCCAGCGGGCCGACTCCGGGGTGTGGCTCTACCCGGTCGGCTACGCCGACGTCGGCTACTCGCCGAGCGAGATCGCGGTCAAGGAGGTCTACGAGGAGACCGGCATCGAGGTCGAGCCGCTGTCCCTCATCGCGGTGCTCGACGGTCTGCGTCTCGGGTTCGCCCGGCTGCCGCTCTACTCGCTGCTCTTCCACTGCCGGATGATCGGCGGCGAGCTGCACGGCCACCCGCTCGAGACCCGGGCGGTCGGGTTCTTCGACCGGCACAACCTGCCCTGGCCGGTGGCCGGCATCGACCGTTGGGGCGAGCTCGCCTTCGCCGCCATCGACGGCGAGGTGCGGCCCTGCGACTTCGACCCGCCCCGGACCCCGCCCTGGCGGGGCGGGGAGTGACTGTCGGCCGGTCGGTCAGCCCCCCGCCGCCTTCAGCTCCGTCATCGTGAACAGGGGGTGGAGCTCCACGGCGATGCCGGCCAGGCCCTCCGGGCCGCCCGACTCGCGGTCGATGACGCAGAGCGCGTGCTCCACGATCGCGCCCCGGTCGCGCAGGTCGCCGCACGACGTGATCACCTGGCCGCCCGACGTCACGACGTCCTCGACGACGGTCAGCCGCGTGCCGTCGATCACGCCCCCCTCGGCCAGCTGGCAGGTGCCGTAGGTCTTCGCCTCCTTGCGCACGAAGAGCGCGGGGATGCCGGTGAGCTGCGACAGCACGGTGGCGATGGGGACGCCACCGAGCTCCAGGCCCGCGAGCGCCTCGGTGCCGTCGGGCACGAGCGGGACCAGCGCACTCGCGATGTCGCGCAGCAGCGCGGGATCGGCCTCGAACCGGTACTTGTCGAAGTACTCGTTGCTGACCACGCCGGACCGCAGCACGAACTCGCCGGTGATGTGCGACGTCGCGTAGACGGCGCGGGCGAGCGCGGACCGGTCGGTGGTCGTGGTCATCGGGTGGTTCCTCTCAGGTCGCGGACTTCAGCTCGGCGAACACCATCTCGACGATCGACGTCGTGCCGCGCGCATCCTCCCACGCGGTCCCGATGCGCTCGTGGTCGACGAGGCCGACCGCGTCGGGCGGTCGCTCGATGGCGGCGGTCGCCGCCTGCGCGAGTGGAGCCGGCTCCAGGTCGTCGCCGTACGCCGCGAAGCACTCGAGCCCGTCCCACACCGAGCGGAGCGTCCGGCGCTCGGACCCGAGGGTCAGCGCATCGGGATCGACCCCCGCCGAGAGCGCCCCCACCACCTGCTCCCACAGGTCGTAGTGCGAGAGGTCACGCGGCAACCGGTACCCGGCGACCGGATGGAGGCGCCACTCGAGGCTCTCATCGCCCGGACCGTCGTCGGTGATCCAGGTCTGCGAGCCGTTGAGGTAGCTGTCGACCGGCGGCCCCAGGTGCTCGTCCAGCGCGAGCACCAGCGCGGCGTCGGCGCGCCAGACGCAGGTGGCCGTGCGGGGCATGCGCGCAGCGTACCGAACGCTCCTGGTCGCGGTACCCTGCCCTCGCTCGGAGGGGTGGGGTGCGGACGACGGCGAGGATCGGCACCGTCTGGTGCGTGCTGGTGATCGTGGTGACCGCGGGCTGCGGTGGCGGCGCCGGGCGACTGTCGGCGCCGGACTACGTCCAGCGCGCCAGTCGCATCTGCGTCCACGCCAACCTCGCGGTCGCGCACGTCACGATCCCGCCCCTGGGGGAGCGCGCGGCGGCCGAGCGCGCGCTCGTCCACGTCGTGGAGATCCAACGGTCGTCGATCAACGGCCTGCGCGGCCTGCGCTCGCCGCAGGGGTTCGGGACGCTTCCCGAACGGTGGATCGCGCTGCTCGACCAGGCCACCGACGAGCTGCAGCTCATGCGTGATGCCCTCGCCGCGGGGCGGGCGGTCGATGCCGCGGCGTACGGGGAGAAGGCCTCTGACCTCCTCGGCCGGGCGCAGGTGCTGGTGCGGGCGCGGGGGATGACGTCGTGTCGAGGACCGGAGCTCACGACCGACCTCGTACGCTCGGCCTGATGGCACCTGCCGCGGTCTACGACCGGCTCTCCGGGCTCGACGAGAGCTTCCTCCACCTGGAGCGCCCCGAGACGCCGATGCACGTCGGCGCGATGGCGGTGCTCGAACGCGAGCCGTTCTACGACGCGCGGGGTCGGTTCCGTCTCGACGCGGTGCGGGCCCTCGTTGCTTCTCGCCTGCAGCTCATCCCCCGATTCCGCAAGCGGGTCATGGCGGTGCCACTCGGGCAGGGCCGGCCGGTGTGGGTCGACCATGAGGGCTTCGACATCGCCGATCACGTGCGCGTCACCGCGCTGCCCGCGCCGGGAACCCGGCGGCAGCTGCGCGAGCTCGCCGAGCGCCTCACGATGCAGGTGCTCGACCGTCGCCGACCGCTGTGGGAGCTGTGGTTCGTCGAGGGTGTCGACCACGGCGAGCACGTCGGCCTCGTGCACAAGTCGCACCACACCCTCACCGACGGCATCTCCGGCGTCGACATCGCCACCGTGCTGCTCGACTTCAGCGCCGAACCGACCGTGCTGCCGCCCGACGAGTGGGTGGCGGCGCCCGCGCCTGATCCCACCCGGCTCATGCTCGACAGCGCGCGGGAGCGGCTCACCCGCCCCAGCGAACTCGTCGGCACCGCGCGCCACCTGGCCGACGCCCCGCGCGAGGCGCTGGCGCGCGCCGCCGACCTCGGGCGCTCGATCGGGTCGCTCGTCGACGCCCAGGTCGTGGCGCCGCGGCTGTCGCTCAACGCGCCGGTCGGGTTCGGTCGCCGCTTCGAGACCGTGCGCATCTCCGTCGACGACGTGAAGCGCGTGCGCGCCGCGTTCGGCGGCACGATCAACGACGTCATCCTCGCCGGGGTCGGGAGCGCGGTGGCGCGGCTGCTCGACCTCCGGGGCGAGCTCCGGCCCGAGCTGACCCTCAAGGTCTTCTGCCCGGTGTCGGTGCGCGACGACGACCAGCGCATGCAGCTCGGGAACCGCATCTCCGCGATGCTCGTGCCGCTCGCGGTCGGGGAACCGGATCCGCTCGTGCGCCTGGCCGCGGTGCGGCGCACCACCGCGGACCTCAAGGAACGCCGCCAGGCGGTCGGCGCGGCCGCGCTCCTCGGCCTGTCCGAGTACGCGGCGCCGACCATGCTCGGTCTCGCCGCGCGTGCCGCGCACGCACAACGCTTCGCCAACCTCATGATCACCAACATCCCCGGCCCGCAGGTGCCCCTGTACTGCCTGGGGGCACGGATGCTCGAGGTGTACCCGGTCGTCCCGCTGTCGCGGAACCTCACCCTCAACGTGGCGATCCTGTCGTACTGCGGCCAGCTGCACTTCGGCCTGGTCGGCGACGGCGCCGCCGGTCGCGACCTCGAGGTCGTCGCCGGTGGGATCGAGGACGCGTTCGCGGAGCTGGGCGCCCTCGCCGCGCTCGAGGTCTAGCGTGGCGACGTGAGCCGATCCGACGACCCCACGGCCGAGGTCACCGACGTCCTGCGGCAGCTGATCCGCAACCGCTGCGTCAACGACGGCACGGTGGCATCCGGGGAGGAGACCCGCAGCGTCGACCTGCTCGCCGGCTACCTCGCCGGCGCGGGGGATCACGAGGTCTACGAGCCGCAACCGGGACGCCAGAGCCTGGTGGTGAAGCTCGAGGGCACCGACCCCGACGCGCCGACGCTCATGCTCATGGGTCACACCGATGTCGTGCCGGTGAACCCTGACGGCTGGAGCCGCGACCCGTTCGGCGCCGAACTCGTCGACGGCTTCGTGTGGGGGCGCGGTGCGATCGACATGCTCAACCTCACCGCATCACAGGCGGTCGCCTTCCGTCGCCTCGCCGACAGCGGGTTCCGGCCCCGCGGCACCCTGATCTACTTCGCGGTCGCCGACGAGGAGGCCCTGGGCCGGTGGGGCGCCGATTGGCTGCTCGACCACGAGCGCGACGCGATCTACGCCGACTACGTGCTGACCGAGTCCGGCGGCTTCCAGATCCCGTCGCCGGTGGGCCCTCGCCTCCCGGTTCTCGTGGCGGAGAAGGGCACGTTCTGGACCAAGATCCGGGTCCGGGGCACGCCGGGGCACGGCTCGCAGCCCTTCCGCACCGACAACGCGCTGGTCACTGCGGCCGAGGTGGTCCGCCGGATCGCCGAGTTCCGCCCCCAGACGCAGATCCACGAGTCGTGGCGCCAGTTCGTCGAGGGCATGCACTTCGATCCCGAGATCACCCGGGCGCTCCTGAGCCCCGACGACTTCGACGGCGTGTTGGCCGAGCTGCCGCTCGGGGTCGCCCGCCATTACCACGCCTGCACGCACACCACCTTCGCGCCGACGGTCGCCCACGGGGGCACCAAGACCAACGTCATCCCGGACCGCGTCGACCTCGAGGTCGACATCCGCACGTTGCCGGGCCAGAGCGGCGCCGACGCCGACGCGCTGCTGCGCGAGGCCCTCGGCGACCTCGCGGACCGCGGTCGAGATCGAGTCGAACGACGACCCGGCCACGTCGTCGCCGACCGACACGCCGTTGTGGGACTCGCTGGCTCGCATCAGCGCACGCCTGTGCGAGGGCTCCGCGCTGGTGCCGTCGCTCATGGTCGGCTGGCACCGACAACCGGTTCTTCCGGCGCGCCGGTGCCGTGGGCTACGGCTTCGGGCTGTTCTCGAAGCGCTTGCCCTACGACGACTTCGCCACCATGTTCCACGGCAACGACGAGCGGGTCGACCAGGAGTCCCTCGCGTTGTCGACGCAGTTGTGGGAGGCGGTCGCGCGCGACCTCGTCGGGTGACGGGACTGCGTCAGGCGGCGGCGCGCAGGAGCAGCATCCGGTCGACGGCGAGGACGCCGGGCCCGGCCCACACCAGGTACAGCATCGCCACCAGCAGGGTCGGACCCACCCCCAGGTGGAAGCTCCCGCCGTCGACACGTCCGGCGGTGGCGATGGCGCCGACCAGGTTCGCGGCGAGGGCAGCGGCCGCCGGGCGGGTGAGCAGCCCGACCACCAGCAACGCACCCCCGACCAGCTCGAGCGTCCCGACGAGGTAGGTGGCGACCTCGGGCGCGGGGATGCCGTAATGCTCGAAGTCGGCCGCCTCGGCCGCGTGGTCGGCGAACTTGCCCAGCGAGAAGGTCACGAACAGGACGCCGGTGACCACCCGCACCACGGTGGTGCACCAGGCCGCGCCGCCGTGGGTGCGCGGGCTGAGCAGCCGCCGCGCGAATGGGTTCAGCCCTCGCCGTCCTGCTCGCGGAGGAAGCGTTCCACCTCAGCGGCGAGGTCGTCGGCGTTGGGGACCGAGCCGCCCCCCGCGGGATGGCCGCCGAGCACGATGCCGCGCTCGCTGGCATCTTCGGCGTCGACGCGGCCCTCGAGCTCGCGCACGTAGTCGGTGACCTCGTCGTTGTCGCGGATCGCGTGGTCGACCTGCACCCGCCACAGATCGACGAGCTGGTCGAGACCGTGCAGGTCGAGCGGCAGATCGGCGAGCTGAGCGAAGCGCTCGAGCAGCGCGCGCGTCGCCGGCGGGTTCGGCGGCGTGGCCACGTAGTGCGGCACGGGCGCCCACAACGACGCCGAGCGCAATCCGCCGGCGCGGCATGCGTCGTGCAGCACGCCGACGATGCCGGTGGGGCCCTGGTACTGCGAGCGGGTGAGCTCGAGCCCGTTGATCAGCTGCGGGTCAGAGGCGGTGCCGGTGACGCGCACGGCCCGCGTGTGGGGCACGTCGCCGAGCAGAGCACCGAGGGTCACGACCATCTCGCAACCCGTCTCCGACGCGACCGCGAGCACGGCATTGCAGAACGACTTCCACCGCATGTTCGGCTCGATGCCGCGCAGCACCACGAGGTCGCGCTCGCCGAACGTGACCACGAAGCAGTCGTTGGCCGGCCAGGTGATCGCGCGCGTCACACCGTTGATCAGCTCGACCTGCGGGCGGTGGGACTGGTAGTCGAGGTGCTCGTCGGGTTCGATGGAGGCGATCCGGCGCGGGTCGCGCTGGCGGATGAGCCAGTCGGCGGCGCCGGTCGCGGCGTCGCCGGCGTCGTTCCAACCGGAGAAGGCGGCGACGAGAAGGGGCCGACGGAGCACCGGACGCTGCTCCCAGACCAGGCCATCGGTCATCGAGTCAGCTTATGACCGCCGTCTAGAGTGCCGCGATGGGCCTGTCGACCGCCGATCAGTACCGCGCCTCGCTCCGCGACGGTCGCACCCTCTGGTATCGCGGGCGGCGGGTGCCCGACATCCTCGAGGAGCCCGACCTCCGTGTCGCGGTCGACCACGCCGCGCTCGACTACGAGATCGGGCACGACCCGCTCTATCGCGACCTGGCGGTGGCGAAGGATCCCGACACCGGGTGCGAACACAGCGCGTACTACGCGATCCCCCACTCGGCGGACGACCTGTTGGCGCGCTCGCGGCTGATCGAGACGGTCACCGGCCTCGGTGGCACGATGGTGACGCTGGTGAAGGAGATCGGCTCCGACGCGTTGTTCGGCCTGCTCCGGGTGCTCGAGGGCGAGGCGCGCGAGCGGGCCGTCACCTACTACGAGCACTGCCGCGACCACGATCTGTCGGTCGCGGTCGCGCAGACCGACGTCAAGGGTGACCGCTCCCTCCCGCCGCACGCGCAGGCCGATCCCGACCTCTACGTCCACGTCGTCGAGGAGCGCGCCGACGGCATCGTCGTCCGGGGCGCGAAGTGCCACACCAGCATCAGCGCGAACGCGCACGAGATCATCGTGCTGCCCACGCGGGCGATGGGCCCCGACGACACCGACTACGCGGTCTCGTTCGCGACCCCGGTCGACACCCCGGGGCTCTCCCTCTACGTGTCGGCGTACGGCGCCCGCGACCACGACGCGTTCGAGTTCCCCATCTCGTCGAAGCACAAGATGCTCGAGACCCTCACCGTGTTCGACGACGTGTTCGTGCCGTGGGAACGCGTCTTCGTGTGCCGCCAACCCGAGCTCGCGGGAACGGTCTCCAACGCGTTCGTCGAGTTCCACCGCTTCACCGCGGTGTCGTACAAGCTCCCGCTGCTCGACGCCCTCGTCGGTACCGCGGCGCTGATCGCGGAGATGAACGGCGTGGCCCGCGCCGGCCACATCCGGGAGAAGGTCACGCAGCTGATCGTCTACGCCGAGACGGTGCGCGCCCTCACCGAGATGGCGGGGCTGCGGGCCCAGATGGGCGAGCACGACATCGCGTATCCCGACCCGCTCACCACCAACCTGGCCAAGTTCACCTTCGCCACCCGCTACCACGAGGCGTTGGAGCTGGTACAGGACTGCTCGGGTGGCCTGCTCGTGACCGGCCCCGGCGGCGCCGACTGGGCCAACCCCGACGTTCGTGCGGTGCTCGAGAAGTTCTACCGGGCCAAGGCGCCCGCCGAGGAGCGGTTGCGCCTCCTCAACACGATCAGCGACCTCACCGCGCGCGACTTCGGGGGATACCACGCGGTGCTCGCGGTGCACGCCGAGGGTTCGATCGAGGCGGAGAAGATGCAGATCTACCGTGCCTACGAACCCGGCCGGGCGATCGCGTACGCGAAGCAGCTCGCCGGGCTCGACTGACACGTCCCCGTCGCTCGCGTCCGCTCACTCCGTCCCAACCGGCGAGACGGGCGGAGCCCGCTCTCGCCTGACACCTCCCCGTCGCTCGCGTCCGCTCACTCCGTCCCAACCGGCGAGACGGGCGGAGCCCGCTCTCGCCTGACCGCGCGGGCCGAGAATCACTCGACCCGCCGCCAGGCCGGTCTGCGAGACTCGTCGCATGCCCGAAGTCGCCGGGGACCTCGTGCTGCGCGCACGCGGTCTGGTGAAGCAGTACAAACGCGTCCGCGCCGTCGACGGCGTCGAGCTCGACGTCGCCGCCGGTGAGCGCGTCGCGCTCCTGGGGCCGAACGGCGCGGGCAAGACGACGACGTTGATGATGCTGCTCGGCGTCGTCTCACCCGACTCCGGGTGGGTCGAGGTGTGCGGCTTCCGGCTCCCGCGTCATCGCAGCGAGGCGATGGAGCACGTCGGCTTCGCCGCCGGGTACCTGCCGTTGCCCGAGCGCCTGCGGGTGCGCGAGTTCCTGCACCTGTTCGGCCAGCTCTACGGCATGCGCGATCCCGCGGCGAAGGTGGAGCTCGGCCTGGCCCGGTTCGACATCACGCACCTCGGGAGTGCGATGGGCAACGAGCTGTCATCGGGGCAACGGACGCTCGTCGGCATCGTGAAGGCCACGCTGCACCAACCCCGCCTGCTGGTGCTCGACGAGCCCACCGCGTCGCTCGATCCCGATGTCGCGCTGCGGGTGCGCAACGGCCTCGAGCGGCTCTGTGCCGACGAGGGCACGGCGCTGCTCGTCACCAGCCACAACATGATCGAGGTCGAGCGCCTGTGCGAGCGGGTGGTCTTCGTGTCCGGCGGTCAGGTCGTCGCCGACGGGAAGCCGGCCGAGGTCGCCGCCGCGTTCGGTCGCGACGACCTCGAAGCGGTGTTCCTGCACCTGGCCGAACGGGCGGCGGAACGGGCGGCGGAGGAACGGCTGTGAGATGGGTCCGGGTCAAGGCCATCGCCCGACGGCACTGGTACGTGCTGCTCCGCGCGCCGCAACGCTGGTTCGACGTCGTGGTGTGGCCGGTGGTCGACGCCGTCCTCTTCGGCTCCATCGGCCTCTACTTCGGCACCCAGAGCGGGGGCAACGGGGAGCAGGCAGCCGGGTTCCTGCTCGCCGGCATCATCCTGTTCCACGTCCTCTTCCAGGCCGAGATCAGCCTCTCGACCGGGTTCATGGAGGAGACGTGGTCCAGCAACCTGCTGAACCTGCTCACCACCCCGCTCCGGGAGGTGGAGTACGGCGCGGGAGTGATGCTGTTCGGCCTGGCCAAGCTGGCGATGGGCGTCACCACCGTGTCGCTGGTGGCGCTGGCGCTGTTCGCGTTCGACGTCACCAGCCTCGGCCTCGCGCTGATCCCGCTGGTCGCCATCCTGCTGGTGGTCGGGTGGGCCATCGTGTTGTTCGTGATCGGGCTCATCCTGCGCGTCGGCCAGGGCGCCGAGATCCTGGCGTGGGGTGCGATCGCGTTGATCATGCCGCTCTCGGGGATCTTCTACCCGGTGAGCGCGCTGCCGGACGCGTTGCAGCCCGTCGCGCAGGCGCTCCCCACGACGCACGTGTTCGAAGCGGCCCGGGGCGTCCTTGCGGGTGACGGGCTGTCGTGGGCACAAGTGGGGATCGCCGCCGCCGAGACCGTGGTGCTCGTGGCCGGTGCGATCTGGTTCCTCGTGGCGATGCTCGCGACCTTCCGCAAGCGGGGCTACATCAGCCGCCACGTGTAGCGGAGTCGACCGTGGGGGTGGAGACGAAGCGGAGCCGGCCGGTGTCGATCCGGTCCGCCGCGGTGGGCGGAGCGGAGTCGACCGTGGGGGTGGAGACGAAGCGGAGCCGGCCGGTGTCGATCCGGTCCGCCGCGGTGGGCGGAGCGGAGTCGACCGTGGGGGTGGCTCAGGCGACGCGGGGCGTGCGGGGCTCGACGGGGGTGCCGTTCCCCTTGGGGTACCGGGCGACGCGGCCGACGGGCATGTCGACGCGGTAGCCGGCGGCGGCGCGCTCCTCTTCGGACTCGCCACCCCAGAAGCCGTACTCGCGGTGCTCACGGGCCCATTCGCGGCAGGGCTCCAGGACCGCACAGTTGGTGCAGACGGCGCGGGCCTTGGCCTCGCGCACGTTGCGGGTCTCGGGCCGCTCCCCGGCCGGCGCGAAGAAGAGGTCGTTCTGGCCCCGGCAGGCGGCGGTCCCGGTCCACGTCAGTGGGCCGGTGAAGATCAGGTTCGAGACAGTTTCGGTTACGGACACCAGGAACCCCCGTGAGTGCGTGGAAGGCGGGAGATTCGGGGAGCCGGTGGGGGGAACCGACTCCCCGAGTCGTCCTGCGCCCACCATGTTGCCCGGTCGTTCTGAATCTGTCCAACAGTTAGACTCGATGGTATCCATCGGATTCAACGATGGGCGTCAGGAGGGTCCCATGGAGCTCCGGCATCTCGACACGCTGCTCGCCATCGCCGAGGAAGGGTCGTTCACGGCCGCCGCGGATGCGCTCGCGACCGTCCAGTCGAACGTGTCCGACCAGGTGCGCCAGCTCGAAGCCGAGCTCGGCGTGCCGCTGCTCGTGCGCAGCCGCAAGGGGGCCGAGCCCACGGAGTTCGGCGTCCTCGTGCTCGACCGCGCGCGTCGGGTCAACCGCGAGCTCGAGGCGATGCGCGCCGATCTCGCGCTGCTGCAGGGGCTCGACGCGGGCTACGCGCGCCTCGGTGTGGTCGGTACCGCGAGTCGTTGGCTGGTTCCCGCGCTGGTCGCCGACCTGCGCGACCGCGCGCCGGGAGTGCGCCTCCGCGTCAACGAGGGTGCGTCGGAGCGGCTCTTCACCGAGCTCGTCGACGGCGAGCTCGCGCAGGCCGTCGTCACCGAGCCGGTCGACGACCGCCGACTCGTCGTCGAGCACCTGCTCGAGGAGGAGCTCATCGGTCTCGTCGGCCGCGATGTCGAGCTGCCGCGCGAGCCGGTGCCGCTGGCGGAGTTCGCCAAGTTCCCGCTGGTGCTGCCGCCGGATCCCAACCCGCTGCGCATCGAGGTCGACCGCGCCGCCGAAGCGATCGGGATCAGCCTGACCGTACCGGTCGAGGTCGAAGGCATCCGGCTCATCGCCGACCTCGTGGTGGCCGGCAACTACGCGTCGATCCTCCCTGAGACCGCCATCCCGCCCGAGCTGCGCCGCGTGCGGACGGTCACCATCGCCGGCCTGCCCCCGCGTCGGTTGGCAATGGTGAGCGCGCGCGACGCGCAGCTGTCGCTCGCCGACCAGGCCGTGCGCGACAGCGTGCGCAACCTGGTCGAGAAGCACGTGCGTTCGCGCGAGCAGCCCGCGAAGAAAGTACGGTCGCGCACGAAGAGGGGGTAGGTCGATGGCAGCGAACCCGCCGCGCGACGACGGCCGCAAGGTCAACGTCAAGCTCATCGTCGTCGGACTGTTCGTTGCGCTGCTCGTGGTGTTCGCACTGTTGAACACGCACGAGGTGGGGGTCGACTGGCTCTTCGACACCGTCAGTGCACCGATGATCCTCGTGATCGCGATCTCGGCCCTACTGGGCTTCGCGATCGGGTTCATCGTGCGCAGCCATCTGGCGGCGCGCAACGACTGACCGTCAGGTCGGTGCGGGTCCGTGGGCGGGCGCGCGCGCGGGCGCGAGGACCGGTCCTCGTCCGGCGCGGGTGAAGATGCGGGCGAGCACGTACCCCACCCCGAACACGAAGAACCCGCCCACCGCGTCGAGGAAGTAGTGGTTGGCCGTCACCACGATGACGGTCACCGTCGTCACCGGGTAGATCGCCGCGAGGACCTTCGCCCAGACGTGCTTGACGCCGCGGCACCAGCGCGCACGCGCACCACAGCGCCCAGGCGCAGTGGACGCTGGGCATGGCCGCGAACTGGTTCGAGATCTTGTTCACCGCGCCGGAGTTGAACGACCAGAACGCGGGGTCCTTGGCCAGGGTGTCGACGAAGCCGTAGTGGTGGTGGTGAACCTGTACGACTGGGGCGTCGAGGAGCCGCGGCGGGAGCAGCGGGAAGAAGGCGAAGCCGATGAGCGCGAGGCCGGTGGCGATGCCGAGGGTGTTGCGCCACCGGGGGTAGTCGTCGGTCCAGCGCCGGTACAGGTAGATCATGACGCCGCGCGGTCACGATGAAGTGCAGCGAGCCGTAGAAGTAGTTGCACGCGATGATGAACGCGCGCGAGCCGAGCGCCCACGCCTGGATCGCCTGCTCGTGGTTGATGCCGAGCGCCTTCTGCACGTCGATGAGGTCCTTGGCGTGCTGGTAGGCCTGGGCTTCGTTGCCGTGGTGCAGGTTCCGGATGAACGAGTAGACGCCGTAGAAGATCAGGACCGCCAGCAGCTCGCCCCACCAGTAGAGGCGGTGACCGTCGCGCAGGGTCCGACCGCCGGGCAGCCGCCGGTGCAGCGGCACGACGACCGCCGGGCGGGATGGTTCGTCGGGGGCGGACGCGTCCTCTTCGACGACGCTCATGATGCGCGTCTGGCCGTCTCCGACCCTTGCGTGGGGTTGACGTCGTCGTCGGCGTCGACGGGAGCCTGCTCGTGGTCGTGGCGCTGCCCGACCGCGAACGCCGGCGCGCCGAGGAGGCTGACCACCAGCGTCATGCCGTACCAGAGGAGCCCGACCCCGATCGCCTTGCCGGTGGGCACGTCGAGCGGGCGGAGCAGCAACACCAGGAGGCCCTCCCGGATGCCCAGCCCCGAGAGCGAGATCGGGAGTGCCTGCGCCGCCGCGACCGCGGGCAGGAACGCGAGCACCGCGCCGTTCGGTACCGAGACACCGAGCGCGTGGATGGCGCAGTAGACGGCGACGAGGACCGAGGCCTGGTACGCGATCGCGGCCACGAGCACCCGCAGGGCCTGGCGGGGCTCGTGCCGGATGCGGTCGACGCCGATGTGGACCGCCCCGATGAAGCGCATCCAGTTCTGCCGCTTGGCGAAGCGCCCGGCGAGGTGCGGGCTGCCGGCGACGGCGAGGATCACGACCAGGGCGGCGACGGTGGCGCCGGCGATGACCAGCGCGACCCAGGCGTGGTCGAGACCGAAGAGCGACGGCTCGAGCGCGAAGCCGATGAACGTGAGGAGCGGGAGCGCGACGAAGCCGCTCAGTCGCTCGATGATCACCGACGCGAAGGCGACGTCACCGGCGCCGGTGGTCTTGGCGGCGCGGCTGACGCGCAGCACGTCGCCGCCGATGGTCGACGGCAGGACGTTGCCCACGAATTGGCCGGCGAGGTAGTGCCCGAGCAGCGTGCGGAGCGGGATGTGGATGTCGAACACCTCGAACACGCGTTGCCAGCGCCACGCCGACAGCACGAACCCGACGAAGGTGAACGCCAGCCCGGCGGCGAGGAACGCCAACGTGCCGAAGTGGGTGTCCTTCGGCTGGATGTCGTCGGCGGGGATCTTGGTGACGAGCACCGCCAGCAGCGCGGCGCTGACGACGATCCGGAGGCCGAGCTTGGTCGCGCCCGAGAGCCTCAGGTGGCGCCGCCCGGCGGGCGCGCCAGCCGTGTCGGGAGCCGCCATCCCCTCATGTTACGGGTTCGTTCACCGGCTGTTCGCTCCGCCCTAGATTGGCCCGGTGCGCGTCACGACCGACGACGGCGTGGGCCTCTCGACCCTCGTCGCGGGCCCGGTGGAGGCGCCCGGCCTGCTCCTGGTGCACGGGATCGGGGGTGCCAAAGAGGACTTCGCCGACCATGTCGACGTCTTCGCGCGCGACCACCGCGTGGTCACGTTCGACCACCGCGGGCACGGCGAGAGCGACCATCCCGACGACGCCCACGCCTACTCCCTCGACCGGTTGGCTGCCGACGTGCAGGCCGTCGTCGATGCCACCGGCCTCCACGATCTGCGGGTGCTCGGCCACTCGATGGGCGGGATGGTGGTGCGGCGGTTCGTGCTGGCGGCGCCGGAGCGGGTCGCCGCCATCGTGTTCATGGACACCTCGGCCGGACCACCACCCGGCCTCGACCGCGAGCTCGTGGCCTTCGGGGTGGAGGTCGCCCGGACCCGCGGGCTCGCAGTGCTGAAGGAGCTGTCCGACGAGCTCGACCTGTTGGGCTCCCCCTCGTACCAGCGGGTGCTGGCCGAGCGGCCCGGGTTCCGGGAGTACGCCGACTACAAGTGGAGCGCCCAGTCACCGGTGATGTGGGCACAGTTGATCGAGGACATCGTCGGGCAGCCCGACCAGCTCGCGGAGCTGGCGGCGCTGCACGTTCCCGTGCTCGGGATCGTGGGCGACGAGGACACCACCTTCCTCCAGCCGATGCGCGACATCGTGGCGACCGTGCCGGGCGCCGAGCTCGTGGTCGTGCCCGGTGCCGGCCACTCGCCGCAGTTCGAGAACCCGCCGATCTGGCTGAAGGCGATGGAGAGCTTCCTGGCCCTCGTCCCGCGCTGAGCGGTGCCGGCCGGCCGCGAGTCAGTCGCCGGCGGCCTTCTCCATGAAGCGCGTCCGCTCGACGATGACGCGGGTGATGCGGCCGGCGGCGACGAGGCCGTGGCCGTCGCTCACCGACACCCGGAAGTTGAGCCGGCGGCCCTCGATGGCCTCGAGCGTCGCCTCGGCGTGCACGTGACCGCCGACCGCAGTGGGTGCGAGGTGGTCGAGCTGCACCCGGTAGCCGACGCTCGTCGTGCCCTCGGCGAGCTCGCCGTCGACCGCGCGGACCGTCGCTTCCTCGGCCAGGGTCACGACGCGCGGTGTCGCCAGCACGGGGACGTCGCCGGTCTTGAGCGCGAGCGCGGTGTCGCCCTCGGTGACGACGAGCTCGACGGCAGCCGACAGACCGGGGCGCAGAGGCATCGGCCTACGATAGACAACCCCCGCAGGAGGCGACTTGATCGAAGAAGCGGTACTCCAACGAACGCTCCAGACCGCGCTGCGCCACGGCGGTGACTTCGCCGAGGTGTTCGCGGAGGACCGTCGCACCGCGACGGCGCGCCTCGACGACGGCAAGATCGAGGAATTCGTGTCGGGCCGCGAGCGCGGCGCGGGCATCCGCGTCGTGCGTGGCGAGTCGACCGGATTCGCCCACACCGCCGACCTCAGTGAGGCCGGGCTGCGCGACGCCGCTGACGCCGCCGCGGCCGCGGCGCAGGGCTCGGAAGGTGAGACCCGCGTCGCGACCCTCGAGCGGCGCGAGACCCGCCCGGCACACGAGATCCTGCTGTTGCCGGAGACGGTGGCCAAGGCCCGCAAGGCCGAGGTGCTCGAACGCGCCGACCACGCCGCCCGCTCGGTGAACGACTCGATCCGGCAGGTCAGCGCGTCGTACGCGGACGGCCGGCGCCGGGTGCTCATCGCCAACTCCGACGGCCTGCTGGTGGAGGACGACCGGGTCCGCACGCGGTTCGGGGTCAACTGCGTGGCGGTGGGCGACACCGGCATGCAGACCGGCTTCGAGGCCCCCGGTCGCACGCTCGGCTTCGAGATCTTCGACGAGATCGACCCGGAGGACGTGGCGCGCACCGCGGCCGAACGCGCCCTCACCATGCTGCGGGCCCGGCCGGCGCCGCGGGGGAAGCTGCCCGTCGTGCTGCGGCGCGGCGCGGGCGGGGTGTTGTTCCACGAGGCGTGCGGCCACGGCCTCGAGGCCGACCTGGTCGACAAGGACGCCTCCGTGTTCCGCGGGCACGTGGGCGATCTCGTCGCCTCGCCGCTGGTCACGCTGGTCGACGACGGCACCTACGGGAGCGAGTGGGGCACCTACGCGATCGACGACGAGGGCTCGCCCGCGCAGCGCAACGTGCTCATCGAGAACGGGGTGCTGACCGACTACATGTGGGACCTCGTTCGGGCACGCAAGCACGGACGCGCGAGCAGTGGCAACGGCCGGCGCGAGACCTACCAGCACCTGCCGATGGTGCGCATGACCAACACGTTCCTGCTCGCGGGCGCCGACGAGCCCGACGACATCATCCGCGACACCGAGCGCGGCCTCTACTGCGTCGCGCTCGGCGGCGGCCAGGTCGACACCGCCACCGGCGACTTCGTGTTCGGGATCACCGAGGCGTACATGATCGAGCACGGCGAGATCACCGAGCCGGTGCGCGCCGCCCAGCTCATCGGCAACGGGCCCGAGACCCTGCGGCTGGTCGACGCCGTCGGCAACGACTTCGACACCTGGGCCGGCACCTGCGGGAAGGACGGCCAGGGCGTCCCGGTCTCGTCGGGGCAGCCGACCCTGCGGGTGGCGGAGCTCACGGTGGGCGGCACCGCCGGTGACTGACGTCGACCTCCTGGGCCTCGCCCGGCGCGTGGCCGGTGACGCCCGTGCGGGCGAACAGGTCGAGGCCTACGTGCTGCGCACCCGCGACGTCGACGTGAAGGTGTTCGGCGGCGAGGTCGAGTCGCTGTCGGTCGCCGAGGTCGAGGGCGTCGGGATCCGGGTGATCGCCGACGCCCGCCAGGGCTACGCGTGGGCCGGCTCGCTCGACGCCGACGTCATCGCCGAGACCGTCGCCGAAGCGCGCGACAACGCCGCCTTCGGCGCCCCCGACGAGTCCTACGCGCTGGCGACGCCCGCCGACGCCGAGGGCGTGGACCCGCCCACGCTCGACCTCTGGCGCGACGACGTGCTCCGCACCCCGACCGCCGACAAGGTGGCCCTCGCGCTCGATCTCGAGTCGGCGACCCGCGACGCCGACCCGCGCGTCCGGGGGGTGGAATCGGCGTCCTACGGCGACGCCGCGGTCGAAGCCGCGGTGGCGAACTCGCTCGGCCTCGAGGCGTCGACCCGTCGCACGGTGTGCTCGTGCTCGGCGTTCGCGATGGCGGGGGAGGGCACCGCCACCCAGACCGGCAGCGGCTTCTCGGCCGGGCGGAGCTTCGCCGAGATCGACGCGCACGTCGCGGCGCACGACGCCGCCGAGCGGGCCGTCCGCCTCCTCGGGGCGAAGCAGATCCCGTCGGCGCACCTGCCGGTGGTCTTCGACCCGCTGGTCACCCGCTCGGTGCTCGCGTTGCTCGGTGGCGCGCTCTCGGGCGAGGCGATCGTGAAGGGCCGTTCCCTGTTCGTCGGCCGCGACGGTGAGGAGGTCGCCGGCCCCGGCATCACTCTCGTCGACGACCCGACGCTCGCCGACGCATTCGGTGCCGCCACCCACGACGCGGAGGGCGTCCCGACGCGCCGGGTGGAGCTCATCGCCGGGGGCCGCTTCGACGCGGTGCTGCACAACGTGTACACCGCACGCCGGGCCGGCGGGCGCACGACCGGGTCCGCCGTGCGCGGCGGGTTCAAGTCGCCGCCCGGCGTCGGCGCGCGCGCGTTGCACCTCGTGCCGGGTGAGCTGAGCGCGGAGGACATCCTGGCGTCGGTCGGGCACGGCCTCTACGTGCAGTCGGTCAGCGGGCTCCACTCCGGCACCAACCCGGTGAGCGGCGACTTCTCGGTCGGCGCGGTCGGCCTCGTCGTGCGCGACGGCGCGCTGGCCGAACCGGTGCGCGAGGTCACGATCGCGTCGACCCTGCAGCGCATGCTGCACGACGTCCTGCAGGTCGGCGCCGACCTCACCTGGCTGCCCGGCGGCGCCGCGGGGATGACCCTGCTGGTGGGCGACATGTCGATCAGCGGCGCCTGACCACCGCCCGAACCGGACGGGTTGTGGTCAGCGGATGCCGGTGGCGAACACGATGATCACCACGACGCCGAGCACCACGCGGTAGATCACGAACGGCAGGAACGAGTGCGACCGGACGTACCGGAGCAGGAGCGCGATGGCGAGGAAGCCGCTCACCATCGAGGCGACGATGCCCCAGAAGAAGGCGCCGCCGAAGCCGGGCGGGATCCCACCGTCGCGGAACATCTCGGCGCCCTTGTAGATCGCGGCGCCGCCGGTGATCGGGATGCTCATGAGGAAGGAGAGCTTGGCCGCCGACGCCCGGTCGAAGCGGAGCCAGCGGGCCATCGTGATGGTGGCGCCCGAACGTGACACCCCCGGCGCGAGGGCCAGCGCCTGTGCCGCGCCCATGAGGACCGCGTCGCGGCCCTGGAAGTCGTCGGTCGGCCGGGCCCCGGCGAGGCCGTCGGCCCACTGCAGCACGAGACCGAACAAGATCAGGTTGATGCCGATGAGGATCGGGTCCCCGAGGTTGTCCTCGATGACGCTGGTGAAGAGCGCACCGACGAGAGCACCGGGGATCGCGGTCACGAGGAGCAGCCAGGCGATCCGCTGGTCGACCGTCGTGATCGAGCGCGTGCGCAACGAGTGCCATGCGGCCGCGACGTACGACCACACCTCGCGCCGAAAGTATGCGAGCACCGCGATCAACGTGCCGACGTGCAGCGCGACGTCGAACGTCTTGTTCAACGAGTCGTTCGACGTGAGCTCGGTCCAACCGAAGAGCTCGGGGACGAGGATCAGGTGGCCGCTCGACGAGATCGGGAGGAACTCGGAAAGGCCTTGAACGATGCCGAGGATGATGGCGTGGAGGACGGGCAAGCGCCCGATGCTAGAGGTGCGCCGCGTCCTCGGGTGGCACGAGCGCGAGCGTGACCACGCCGTTGGCCTGCGCGTCGGCGAGCGCCTGCGCCTGGTGCGGATCGACCAGCAGCGTCACTCCCGCGGCGCCGGTCCGTCCGGCACCGCTCCCGCTCCGCCGGTCGCTGCCGACGACCGTGACGCCGGCGGCCACGACCACCGTGCCGTCGTCACGCTCGCCGGCACCACCGGGATCGAAGCTGGCGAGCACGTCGACCGCGGCCCCGGGCCGTGGTCGCAGCGCATCGGTGACCACGATCCGCATCGCCCGCATGCCGCGGGGCACGACGCCGTCGAGGCCGGTCCGGCGACGGGGTGCGAGGTTGCCGGTGACGACGTACGCGCCCTCCACCACCGGCACCGCGACCACCCGGCCGACGAGAGCACTGCGCTGCGTCGCGACGGTGGCGGGCACCTGCGAGCGATACACGGTGCGCGCCTCGAGGTCGCCGGGCGTGACGTGGTGGCCCAGGGGCAGGTCGCGGGCGGCGACGACCGCGTCGACCCGGGGGCCGAGCCCGGCGGCTCGCCGGTGCAGAGCAGCGAGGTCGCCACCCACGACGACCGCGGTCACCACCGCGACGGCGAGCGCGGCGCCCCAGAGCGCGAGCGCGCGAGCGGAACGTCGGGGCATGGCGGGTCCTTCCGCGGGGCGGCCGTGGACGGCCGCAGCCGGATGCGGGGAAGGACGGGGAAGCAGGGGCGGCGCGGGGGGTGGCGCGGGCCGAGACTAGGTGGACTTCGCCGCCGGGGTCGAGGGCTTGGCGTCGCTCTTCGATGCCGTCGACTTCGAGTCACCCGAGCCGTTGTCGGACTTCGCCGGCGTGTCGGCCTTCGTGGTCTCGGACTTCGAGGCGTCGCCGCCCTTGGGTCGCTTCCCGCCCCCGTTGCGGCTGTCGTTCTTGTAGAAGCCCGAGCCCTTGAGCACGATGCCGACGGGCTGGAAGACCTTGGCGACCTTGCCGCCGCACCCCGGGTGCTTCTTCAACGGATCCTCGGAGAACGACTGGTAGAGCTCGAACTCGTCGCCGCACTTGGCGCACTCGTAGACGTAGGTGGGCATTGCGGACCTCTCGCTGACGGCACCGCCGCGGGTTAGCACTCGAACGACGCGACTGCCAACGGTACCTCACCGGCGCATATTCCGGTACGGAGTGCGCTCCCACCCCTGATGGCAGTTGAATGGGCTGCGATGAACGTCGGCGTCGAAGTGGGCCTCCTGGTGCCCGTCGCCTACCTGCTCGGGACGTTCCCGAGCGCCTCCCTGGTCGCGCGTCGGCGTGGGGTCGACGTCACCGCCGCGGGCTCCGGCAACCCCGGCGCGTCGAACACGTTCCGGCTCCTGGGCTGGAAGGCGGGCGTGCTGGTCTTCGCCCTGGACGTGCTGAAGGGCGCGCTCGCCGCCGGTCTCGGCCTCGCGGTGGACGGCCACCGGGGCGCCTACATCCTCGGCGTCGCCGCGGTGCTCGGGCACGTGTTCCCGGTGACCCGTCGGTTCAAGGGTGGTCGCGGCGTGGCCACCGGCGGGGGCGTGATGCTCGTCATCTTCCCGCTGCTCACGCTGGCGCTGACCGCGCTCTGGATCGTGCTGGCCAGGCTGACGCACAAGGCGTCGATCGCCTCGATCACGGTGGCGATCGCGTTTCCGATCGCGGTCGCGCTGGCGGGCCACGAAGCCGGTGACGTGCTCGTCATCACGGTGATGGCGCTGCTCGTCGTCGGCCGGCACCTGTCGAACCTCCGCCGGCTGGTGACGGGCCGAGAGCTCGGGCTCGAGGGCGGCCGACAGTCCGACGAGCCGCCGGACGTCGGCGACGAGCGCGCCGCGAGCTGACGGGTAGCGTCAACGCCGTGACCAACCACGTCAAGAAGGCGGTCATCCCCGCCGCGGGCCTCGGGACCCGGTTCCTCCCCGCCACGAAGAGCCAGCCCAAGGAGATGTTGCCGGTCGTCGACAAACCGTCGATCCAGTACGTGGTGGAGGAGGCGGTGGCCGCCGGGCTCACCGACATCCTCATCATCACCGGCCGGGGCAAGCACACGATCGAGGACCACTTCGACCGGAACTTCGAGCTGGAGCACTCGCTCGAGCGGTCGGAGAAGCTCGACCTGCTCGCCGAGGTCCAGGACATCAACGAGCTCGCCGACATCCACTACATCCGCCAGCGCGACCCGCTGGGCCTCGGGCACGCGGTCGGCGTCGCCCGCGAGCACGTGGGTCACGAGCCCTTCGCGGTGATCCTGGGCGACGACATCATGGTCGACGACGGCGAGCTGCTCCGCTCCATGATCGACGTGCACGACCGCGAGAACGCGTCGGTGCTCGCGCTGCTCGAGGTCGCGCCGCAGGACATCTCCGCCTACGGCTGCGCCGAGTGCGATGACGTGGGCGACGGGCTGCGGCGCGTGCGCGGCGTGGTCGAGAAGCCGCGTCCCGAGGATGCCGCGTCGAACCTGGCCGTGATCGGCCGCTACGTGTTCACGCCCGGGATCTTCGACGCGCTCGATCACATCACGCCCGGCGTCGGCGGCGAGCTGCAGCTCACCGACGCGATCGGCCTACTGCTCGACCGCGAGCCGGTGTACGGCCGCGTCTTCACGCACGGTCGCTACGACATCGGGCAGAAGCTCGACTTCCTGCGGGCCAACATCGAGCTCGCCCTCGACCGGCCCGACCTCGGCCCCGACCTGGGCGACTACCTCCGCGCCCTCGTGCGCGACCGCCTGTCGTGAAGCCTCTGGCCGAGGTCCAGGCCGCGGTCCTCGCGGCGGTGCCCCGCCTCGAGCCGATCGAGGCCGGCCTGGCCGACGCCCTCGGGCTCGTCCTCGCCGAGCGGGTGACCGCGCCCGAGGCGGTTCCGCCGTTCCCCAACACCGCGATGGACGGCTACGCGGTGCAGGCCACCGACACCAGCGGTGCCAGCGAGGAGCACCCGGTGCGGCTCCAGGTGGTGGGGGAGCTCGCCGCCGGGCACGCGCCCACCGTCGCGGTCGGACCGGGACAGGCGATCCGGATCATGACCGGCGCCCCGATGCCCGATGGTGCCGACAGCATCGTGATGGTGGAGCGCACCGCGCGCGACGGCGACGACGGCGTCTCCGTGACCCTGGAGGTCGAGCCCGGTCGGCACGTGCGCCGCGCCGGCGGCGACCTCGAGGCCGGCGACGTGGTGTTCGAGCCCGGGGAGGTGCTGACCGCCGCACGCATCGGGGTGCTGGCGACGGTCGACGCCCGCCGCGTGCGCGCCTATCCGCGTGCGCGCGTGGGCGTGCTCTCGACCGGCGACGAGCTCGTCGAGTCGGGGCCGCTCGCGCCGGGGAAGATCCGCGACTCCAATCGGCCGATGCTCCTCGCGCAGCTCGCCGGTGCCGGCGCCGACGCGGTCGATCTCGGCTCGGCGCACGACGACGAGGCGTTCATGACCACGACGCTGCGCGACGCGGTGGACCGCTGCGACGCGGTCATCACGAGCGGCGGGGTGTCGGTGGGCGACTTCGACTACGTGAGCGACGCACTGGAGCGCATCGCGGCCGACGATCCGACGCGGCGACTCGCGCGTCGACTGGTACCAGGTGGCGATCAAGCCCGCGAAGCCGCTCTGCTTCGCGATGGTGCAGGGCACCCCCGTGTTCGGGCTCCCCGGCAACCCGGTGTCGTCGTTCGTCAGCTTCGAGCTGTTCGCGCGACCGGCGTTGCGCCAGATGATGGGCCACCGGCAGACGTCGCGGCCGCAGGTCCGTGCCACCGCCGCCGACGCGATGCCCCGGAAGATCGACGGGAAGCTCCATCTCGACCGGGTCGTCGTCGACGTGGTCGACGGGCGCTACGTCGCGGCCGCGGTGCGCTCCCAGGAGAGCAATGCACTGGCCGCGTCCGCCGCGGCCAATGCGCTCGCCCTGGTGCCCGACGGCGAGGGCGTCGCCGCCGGCGACGACATCACCGTCATGTTGCTCGACTGACACGCCCCCGTCGCTCGCGTCCGCTCACTCCGTCCCAACCGGCGAGACGGGCGGAGCCCGCTCTCGCCTGACACGCCCCCGTCGCTCGCGTCCGCTCACTCCGTCCCAACCGGCGAGACGGGCGGAGCCCGCTCTCGCCTGACCCTCGGACCCGCCCGCCCGAAGGTGAGGGGAGAACGGACGCCCGGGTTGTCCCCGGGCGCCCGTCTCCCAGCCCGCCCCAGGACGGATCGCGCTGCCCCCACGTGCGCGCGACCCGTCGGACCGGACGATTCAGCCCGTCTGCACGGTGCAGCCCCCGGGGATGTCGGGTTGCTCACCAGCGGGAACCCTCGCCACGAAGCGTGACGAGGTTTGCACGTCACCCTGCGTGACGATGCCGCTGGAGCACTCCACGACCGCCGTGCCTGACGGACTGTCTGTCGCCGCCGTGGCCGCCGCGAAGCCGCCGCTCGAGAGCACGAGCGGGGCGGCGACGAGCGCCACGGAGCCAACGAGGATTCGCCAACGTTGACCATGGATCCTGCTGCCACTGCCTACCATCTGGGCGTTTCCTCTCCCGGAAACAAACAACCGGCCCCCCAATCCCTGATTGGGTAGGGGCCGGTTTCGCTCTGGCTCCCCGCAAGCTCAAGCGACCAGTTCAGCGCTTGCGGATCGATGCCTCCCCGTGGTGGTGGCGATGGTTGCTCGAGTCCCTGGTGCTACGTTGCTCCTCGTTGGGTTCCCAGCCCGGCTACAAGCAGTGGCTATCCAACCACAGAAAGTGGTCGGCCGTCAACCCTCCCGGGTGGCCTGTGGCGGATGTCGCATACGCTGAGAGGGTGGAGCCCCTGATCGACCCCTTCGGACGGCGAGTCACCGACCTCCGGCTGTCGATCACCGACCGGTGCAATTTCCGCTGCACCTACTGCATGCCCCAGGAGGGCATGGCCTGGCTCGACCGCCAGGAGCTGCTCACCTACGAGGAGCAAGCCCGCATCGTGCGGGTGTGCGTGGAGCGCTTCGGTTTCGAGTCGGTGCGGATCACCGGCGGTGAGCCGACCGTGCGCGCGCACCTGCCGCGGCTCATCGGCATGCTGTCCCCGTTGGGTGTCGACATCGCGATGACGAGCAACGGCGTCCGGCTGCCGGAGATGGCGCACGACCTGGCGCAGGCCGGCCTCCGGCGCATCAACGTGTCGCTGGACTCCCTGCGCCCGGAGGTCTTCCGGGAGCTCACCCGGCGCGACGATCTCGACCGGGTCATCGCCGGCATCGACGCCGCCGTCGAGGCCGGGCTCGATCCGGTGAAGGTCAACTGCGTGGTGATACGGGGCGTCAACGACGACGAGGTCGTCGACCTCGCCGCCTTCGGTCGCGAGCGGGGCGTCGGCGTCCGCTTCATCGAGTTCATGCCCCTCGACGCCGACGGCGCCTGGCGTCGGGACGACGTCGTCCCCGCGCAGGAGATCCTGGAACGCATCGACGCGGTCTTCCCGCTCGAGCGCCTCCCGGTGGCGGGGGCCCATCACAGTGAGCACGTGGAGCCGGCCGAGCGCTTCCGGTACGCCGACGGCATCGGCGACGTCGGGGTGATCGCCAGCGTCACCGAGCCGTTCTGCGAGCAGTGCGACCGGATCCGGGTCACCGCCGAGGGCAAGCTCCGCACCTGCCTGTTCGCACTGGACGAGTCCGACCTGCGAGCGGTGCTGCGAGGTGGCGCCGACGACGACGTCGCCCTCGACGACCTGCTCGCGGCCGAGATCACCCGGGCCGTCGGCACCAAGTGGGCCGGGCACCACATCGGGCGGGTCGATTTCGTCCGCCCGGCGAGGTCGATGAGCCAGATCGGCGGGTAGTCGGGAGCAGATCCCGACCTGCGGGAACGTAGACTTCCCGCCATGTCGGCCTCGGAATTCACGCATCTCGACCCGCTCGGACGCGCCCGCATGGTCGACGTCACGGCCAAGGACGCCACCCACCGGCGGGCCGTCGCCCGCTGCCGGGTGCACATGGAGGCCGACACTGCGGCCAAGATCGCCTCCGGGGCCATCAGCAAGGGCGACGTCCTGGCCGTCGCCCGGGTCGCCGGCATCCAGGCCGCCAAGCAGACGCCCAACCTCCTGCCGCTCTGCCACCCCCTCCTGGTGGGCTCGGTGTACGTGAATTTCCGCATCGAGGACGCCCACGTGGAGGTGGAGGCCCAGGTCGACACGGTCGACCGGACCGGCGTGGAGATGGAGGCCCTCACCGCCTGTGCGGTGGCCGCGCTGACGATCTACGACATGTGCAAGTCGCTCGACCGGAGCATGACCATCGGCGAACTGGCGCTCTGGGAGAAGACCGGCGGGCGTTCCGGCACCTACCGCCGGCCCGGCGGGGGCCTCGACGGCGACCTCGATCTCTGACCCGGGCCGAGGCCCGGCCTCGACCCGCGCCGGGGCACTTGGCTAAGGTGCTCACGGCCGCGAAGCGGGCGGTCGGAGGCTGAGATCCACAACGGGTCGCCAACAGCCGGTTACATTCACTCTTCGGGCGACACAAACGGGGGCGTTTGCCTTGACGATTGCGGTCATCCTGGTTCTGGGCGTTCTCTGGATCGCGGTGCTCGTGCCGCCGATCCTCCGGGCTCGCGGGCAGCAGAGCCGATCAGACTCGGTGGGGGACTTCCACCACAAGCTCTCTTCACTCGGTCGGGCGAACGGTCACCGGACGCGTCCGACCCGCATGTCGTCGCAGCAGCCCATCTTCGTGCCCGGCGGCTCCGGGCCCGCGACGATGAGCGCGACGCAGAAGCGTCGGCGGGACGTGCTGTTCGTGCTGCTCGGCGTGGTGGCCGCGACGTTCTTCCTCGCGGTGCTCACGCGTTCCATGCCCTTCATCGCGCTGCAGCTCCTGGCCGACATCGCGCTTGCCGGGTACGTGTACCTGTTGATCCAGTACAAGCACCGGACCCAGGACCAGCGGTCGAAGGTCCGTTACCTCGGCGCCGCGTACCGCGACCCGTCGCCGTACCTGAACGCCCGGTACGTGCCGGCACCGCGGGAGCAGAACGGTCCACGGCTCGTCCCGCTCCAGCAAACGGCCTCCCACTAGTCGGCGGGTCCGACCCTTGGAGCACTCGGGTCAGATCGCGGCCGCAGGCGCGCAGGCGCAGGAGGTCCTCGAGGGGAAGCACGAGGCCCGCGAGGTCACGCTCGCGGCGTCCCGGCGCGCCATCCGCTCGTGCGCGTCGGCGATCCGCGCGGTGCACCGGCAAGAGTTCCGCGAAGCGCGTGCGCTCATCGCGGAGGCAGCCGCGTACCTGGCCGAGGCGGAGAACGTGCTCGCCGGGCACAACGACGTGCGCTACGGCGGGTTCCTCCAGGACGCCAAGAAGGAATTCGCCGAGGCCAACCTGACCCTGGCGTTCGTGGCGGACCACCCGTTGCCCACCGCCGCCGAGCTCGGGGTCGACGTCCAGCCCTACCTCAACGGCATGGCCGAGGCCGCGAGCGAGCTGCGCCGGCAGGTCCTCGATTGCCTGCGCGCCGACGAGCGGGAGGAGGCGGAGCGGCTGCTCTCGCTGATGGACGAGGTGTACGGCCTGCTCGTCACGATCGACTATCCCGACACGCTGACCGGAGGGCTCCGACGCTCGACCGACGCGCTGCGCGCCGTACTGGAGCGCACCCGCGGCGACGTGACCACCGCGATCGTCGCCGCCCGTCTCCAGGGCGCGATCGAGGCGCGCGGCGCGCCGCGCGCCGATCCCGCGGGCTTCTAGGCCGGCGGGGCCAAGGCAACGCGGGCGCGGCCGACCACCTCGTTGAGCACGCGGGTGGCGGCGGCGACGTCGTCGGTCGCGAGGTCGCCGAAGACCGATGCCACGTCGGTGGCGACGGCGGCCTGCACCGCGGTGAGCAACTCGCGGCCCGCGACGGTCGGTCGGCCGTCGCTCAGCAACCCGCGACCGGTGAGCTCGAGGACCAAACGATCGGCATCCGGGAAGTGGGCGCGGTCGCCGACCACGGCGACGAGTCCGTCGGTGTCGACGGTGCCGTCGAATTGGTCGGACAGTCGGAGCGTGACCCACTGGGGCTCGGTCAGCCCGGTCCCGTCGAGGTGGCGGAGCAGCAGCGCGTTGAGGGTCTTCTCGGTCTCGCCGATGAGCTGGGGTCCGAAGGGCGTGGACATGGTCGCCTCCATCTGGTCGACATCGTTGGTCATACCAACGATACCATCTCGTTGGTCATACCAACGATCGTCCTAGGCTGTGACCATGCCGGCGTTGCAGCGAGTCGCAGGACGTCCCACCTGGCTCCTGAGCCGGGCCAACGCCCGGTCACAGGCGCTGCTGACGGATGCCTTCTCGAGCCAAGGTCTGCGCGGGTACCACTTCCGGCTGCTGGCGGCGCTCGACCAGTACGGGCCGAGCAGCCAGGCCGAGCTCGGTCGCGGCACGGGCATCGACCGGAGCGATGTGGTGGCGGCGCTCAACGACCTCGTCGAGGGGGGACTGGCCCGGCGCGAGCCCGACCCAACCGATGGTCGTCGCAACGTCGTCACCATCACGAGCCGGGGCCTGAGCACCCTCCAGCGTCTCGATGGTGTGGTCGACGACGTACAGACCGCCGTGCTCGCGCCCCTCACGCCGACCGAGCGCACGACCTTGGTGCGACTGCTCGCCAAGCTTGTTTGACGGTCGGCGATCGAAGGGCGCAGTGGTACTCTCTCGGGTCCCGCGGGGGTGTAGCTCAGCCCGGTAGAGCGCTACGTTCGCAACGTAGAAGTCGTGGGTTCAAGTCCCATCACCTCCACTCTGTTCTGTCTCGGAGTTTCTGGGACAGACGAACCCTCAGACGGTATCCCTCGAGCGGGCTTGGTAGTCGCGGGTTGGGTCGAGGGTGAGGTGTCGGAGTTGTTCGCCGTCGGCGGCGATGACTCGGATGTCGAGGTCGCAGACGAGGATGAGTACTCGTCGACCGCGGTGAGTTCTGCCGATCCCGATGTGGTGAAGGCGGGAGCGGTGGCGGAGGGTGACGCAGCCGGTGGTGTCGACTTTGTCGTGGCGGACTTTGGTGTTCGCAAGGATCGGTTGGCCTTCGATGATTGGTGTGGCTTTGTCGAGGGTGCGCCAGGCGTGCATGGGTGGGCAGCCTCGTGCTTGGTGGGGTCGTTCTTCGTTGTAGAGGTGCACGAAGCGGTCGAGTTGGGTTTGGAGTGCGCTCAGGTTCCGGGCGGGTGGCCGGCGCCGGAGGTAGGTCTTGAGGGTGCGGTGGTAACGCTCGATCTTGCCTTGGGTTTGGGGGTGGTAGGGCTTGCCGTGTTTGAAGGTGACGCCGAGCGCGGCGAGTTCGATCTCGAGGCCGGTGGCTGCGCCGCGGTACGCGGCGGTGTAGATGGCGCCGTTGTCGCTGAGCACGCTTTGGGGGAGGCCGTAGGTGGCGGCTGCATTGAAGAAGACGCGCACGACGTCAGTGGCGGTGGCGGTGGTGACGGCGACGGAGGCGAGTACGGCTCGGCTGTAGTCGTCGATGAAGTTGATGATCTCGCAGTGGACATCGTCGTCGAGATGCCAGTGCGTCATGTCGGACTGCCAGCACTCGTTGGGGAGCGCTGCTTCGAAACGTTGCCAGCTCGAACGTGGACGTTTCTGGGGTTGGGGAGTGACGAACCCTCGCCGGACCAGGATCCGGTGGATCGTCGCCCGTGCTGGAGGGGTCAGACCGTCGACGCGGAGGTGGTAGGCGATCGTCGAGGCGCCGGCATCGAGGCCGAGCTCCCCGAGGTGTTTGCGCAGCGAGACGATCGTGTCTTCCAGTGACACAGGCGTCTGGTTCATGGCCACTTTCGGGCCACGTTTCGCTGGTGCGAGCGCGGCTTGCCCGCCGGCACGGAACAGCATGACGTGACGGTGCACCCATGACTTCGATCGGCCCGTCGCGGCCGCCACCTCGCGGACTGAGCGACCCTCGACCAGCACCGCGTTCACCGCGTAGAGCGCGAGATCCATCGGGACACCTCACCATCAGGTGTCCCAGAAACCCTGAGACATGCTGTCCCACAAACCCTGGGACCTCAGACCATCACCTCCACTCCCAAAAGCGCAGGTCAGCGACGTCGCGTCCGGATCGGGCTCAGGTTGCAGTGCCTTCGATCCCGCGAGCATCCCGCCGAAGGGGTCGAAAATGGGCTCCGAGAGCCTCCGCGGCGTCCTTGTCCGCGGCGCTCGAAGCCTCCGCGTAGACAGCGGCATCGAGCGCGGAGTCGGAGTGCCCGAGACGGGTCTCGCGCGGTCTTCAGATGAGTCGCGCGAGGACGAGTCCGGTTGCATTGAGCGGCGGAGATCGTGGAAGCCCGCACCTTCGTAGCGCTCTTTCTTCGTCGCCTGGTCCTCGATGAGCTTCCCGGCGCCGGCGGCGATGCACACGGGCTGCCAGATCCGTTTGCGTCAGTTCGTGTACCGAAGTGGGCCGCCCTCGGGTGCGGGGAACACCAGCTCGTCGGGGTCTGCTGCGGTCGTCCCGAGCCTGGTCAGGTGCTCGGCGACCATCTCGGCGAGCGCCTGAGGCATCGAGAGGGTCCGTGTGCCAGCCGTCGACTTCGGAGCGGTGAACACGGGGCGGCCCTTGGCGTCTCTGGTCACAGCCTCAACGACGGCTAGGGATCGTCTGAGGACGTCCAGGCGTCCGACGCGTAGCCCTGCGACCTCAGACCAGCGCAGGCCGAGCATCGCTCCGAGCCAGATCATCGGGCGGTACTCGAGGGCGGTGGCGTCCGCAATCGCCGCGACCTGGGCGGGCTCGAGGTTCTGTGAGCGAGTTGAGGTGATCGCGGGGAGCTTCGCCCGCGGGCGGGGGAGCGGCCGACCCAATCGGACTCGGCCGCGAAGATGAACACCGACGAGAGCACACCGAACCGGCGTCGGACGGTGCGGGGAGCGGCGTTCTCAGCCCAGGTGTTCACGAGCGCCTGCACGTCGGCGCGTGTGATCCCGCCGACTCGTCTGTCTCCGAAGGTCGGGACGATGTGCACCCGGAGCATGATCTCGTCGGTTGCCTGTGTCGTCGGTCGTTTCGTCGGATTCGACGCCAGCCACCGGTCGGAGACGCCGCGGAAGGTGAGGCTCCTGGTTCCACGGATCGATCCACACGCCGCGCGCCTTGTCGGCTTCCACGATGGCGGCGTAGGTCTCTGCCCTCTTCTTGATGGCGAACGTCTTCGAGCGCTCTGTGCCGTCTGGTGTCCGGTAGCGGACCTCCCGGCACGTTCTCGCCGGCCTTGGTCTTACGTCGATCGATCGATGCGACAACAGTCTCCTAGTTCGCCGGCTTCGGGTAGCGACCCGTCTTCCGCGCCCACCGCTCGACATCAGGCCAGTACCAGACCAGGGCCTTCTCGAGCTGCGTGACCGGTTCCGGGAACTCGGGGTGTCGGTGGTGCCAGTCGTGCACGACGCCTGAGCGTCGCACGCCGAGGCGGTTGGCGATCTCTCTGGCTCCTACGAGCTGATCCACGTCCACTTTGCGTCCCATCGAGCGGCCGACGCTATCTGCGAAAGATTCCTCAGAGGGCATGCGTTCGAATGTACGCAGTCATCGTATCGTGGTCTGCGTACGAATGCACGCAGTATCTCGACAGACCGGACTGGCTCGCAGGATCCACGGTGCCGCGCTCGCGAACTTCGTCGAGCGAATCGAGATCCCCGCCGAGTAGAACGTTCAGCGTCGCAGGTGCTCTCCACGCTTGGTCTGCTGCTTCCGGCCTTCGCCGTAGCGGTCTTCGTCGTAGAGATGACGGGAGCCGATCTGCCAGCCGCCGGCGGACCCAACTAGCGCTCTGTCCGGACGTCGCCGGACCCCGCTTCGGCCCGGCCCCGTACAGCACAGATCGGCAGTTCTGGCGGCACACCGCTTGCGGAGCCAGCCATGCCGGTCGTCTTCTTCGGAGACACCTCACCTTCAGCTAGAGCTTCCGGTTCACGGGTCGAGGTGACAGATGGACCCTGTGGGTTGTGGTCATGATGCTCGCTTGTGCGGTGTTCGTCGAGGACGTGTTGTGGTGTTCTGCCGGCATGAAGTCGCTGTGGTTGGGTCGGTGGTTGTTGTAGTCGACGACGCCAGGTGTCGATCTCGGCCGCGGAGTTGGCCGAGACGATCGAAGCGTCGTCGGTGGAACGCGGCCGCCAGCACTCCTGCAGCGCGGTGCCTTGGAACCGTTCGCACACCGCGTTGTAGTTCGGCGACCGTGGCGGGGTCCGGTGGTGGGTGATCTCGAGCTTGTCGAGATGCGTGTCGAAGGGCGCGCTGAACTCGGGCCCGTTGTCGGAAAGCACCCCGGTGACGGTGACACCGAGGCGACGGAGCTTGCGGCGGACGCGGTCGAGGAACCGTGTCGCGATCTCGGTGTTCGACGGTCCGAGAAACACGTCGCAGATCGCCCAACGGGTCGCGGTGTCGACCGCGGTGAGTTGCCAGACCTTCCCGACCCCTTTGAGGTTCCCGATGTAGAAGCTGTCCAGGGCGACCAGGTCACCAGGACGGGCCGCGAAGTGACAGAACCCGAACGGGCCGTCTCGAGCGTCGTCGGTGAGCAGACCGGTGGTCGCGGCAGTCAACTGGGCGAGCGCCCCGACGCGTTGACGACGCCGGCCGAGCTCGTGACGACCCAGGATCTTCTGCACCCCACTCGCCGAGATCTCGAACCCTCGCGGCCCAGTCGTCGGCGTAACGACGAGCTCCCAACGTCGGGCGCACCACCGCCTCCGCGAGGAGTTCATCGACCACCCACGCCGGGGTCTGATTCGGCATCGCCGGCGGTCGACGGCCTTTGGGCATCAACGCCTCGAGACCGCCAGTCTCGACCCGGCGTTGCCACCGATAGAACGTCGTGCGGCTCACCCCGAACGTGCGACACGCCTCCGACACGCTCGTTCCCGGGCATGTTCCATGACACGCACACGCCGGTGATAGATGATCTGATCCGGGGTCACGGTGATGGGCTCCTCTGGCTCTGTGGAAGGAACCAAAGAGTCCATCGCCGTGGCCACCAAATGGTGGACCTGCAACCTCAACTCGTGAACTGGAAGACCTAGATCGGGGGGATGGTGTAGCCCGACAGCCGGATCCTCGGATTCTGACGAACGAGCGCATGAACGAGCCACCTCGCGCTCCGATTCGACGACAGTCTGAACTTGCCGCGCTCAAAGGTGATAGTCCACTCGCCATCTTCGTTGTCGCGCTCGATTCTGCGAACCGCGTCCGCTCGTGTTACCACCGGTCGTCGCACGAAATAGCGGACGATCAGTGCGCCATCGGCGTGCAACTCAACCCGGCGACAATGAGACGAGGCCAAGGCCCCCATGAATACGGCCAATCCCCCGCAGAGCACAAAGCCAGTGAAGCTTCGAGCGACCACTGCGATCCCGGCGAAGACGATCACACAGACGCTCTGCAAGACAAACGTCCAGCCGCCCCTGTATGTGACGACGCCCTCCACCAGTCCCTAATTCTGGTCGGTCGCCCATATCCCCGAGTGTCCACAACTCGCCAAGCTTGCGGAACAGCGTCCAGGTCAGATTCTGCTGACTATCCCAGCGCGCCAGATTGCCCAGTGAGAATGCTGACGGCAACGAGGTGGGTCCACCGTGGTGGTGTTGACGGTGGGTAGGTTGCTCGGCTTCCGAACGAGGCACGCCCCGTTCCGGAGGGTGATCGAGCTGGCTGCGCCAACAGCCTGCTCGTCCACGGTCTCCTTCCCGGGACGTGCGTGCCACCCCTTGACCTGTTCAACGAGAGAAGGGACGGCGATGACCATCGTAGAGACCTCGCGTCCGATCGTCGGTGGTGTTGACACGCACCTCGATGTGCATGTTGCGGCTGCGGTCGATCTCAACGGCGCCTTGTTGGGAGTGCAGTCGTTCGCGACGACGCCGGATGGCTGTCACGAGTCGTCGGGCTGGCTTGGCTCCTTCGGGATGCTCGAGCGAGTCGGGGTGAAAGGCACTGGCACCTACGGCGAAGGCCTGGCACGCGACCTCGCCGTGGTCGGGTGGCGGTGGTCAGGTTGATCGCCCGAACCGCCAAGAACGGCGACGCAATGGCAAGTCGGACGAGCTCGACGCGTCGAAGCCGAGCGGCGGCATCTCGGGGTCGTGCGCTGGTCACGCGAAAAGCGGCACGGGTCCCGTCGAGGGGATCCGCGTGTGCTGGTGGCGAAACGCTTGGCGAGGTCGATCCGGATCAGGAACGACAGGCCGAAGCTCCGTCATCTTCGCGATCACCGCACCGGACGACCTGGCGCGGTCCAGCCCCGGCAGGAATACCACCAAAGCGTGGTGAGCCGAGCCGCTGCCCTTCGACCTCGGGCGGGCAAGTCGATCGGTCATGCCACCAGAACCCGCGATGAGTCACGTCTGCCCGCCGCGTGCAGACGACCAACGCCGAACCGCTGCTCTCGATCGCCAACTCGAGTGGCTCGTGCGAACGACCGTGTGCTCAGCTGCCTGAGGTCTACGGGGTCGGTGTCGACACCGCCGCGATCCTGTTGGTCGCGGCCGGTGACAACGCGGCACCGCATCCGCAACCAAGCCGCTGGGCGCACCTTGCGGTGTCGCACCCATCCCGCCGGCTCCGGCAAACCAACACGCGTCGTCGCCTCAACTCGGCGGGAACCGTCAAGCGAAACGACGCGCCTGGCGGATCGTGCTCACCCGGTTAGGCCAAGGCGAACCGCGAACCGTCGCCTACATGCAACGCCGCCTCGCCGAAGGTCGCACCGAACCCGACCATCCGGTCCCTCGAGCGCTACGTCGCCCGCGAGATCTTCCAGCAGCTTCCGCCTGACCGCAACCGACCAGATCGGGTCGCGGTGAAGGACCTGGCCCAAGATTGCCGTGACACCCTCCGGGTTGTCCTTCAGCGACCTGCCGTCCCGTCACCGTCACCGACGCCGAACCGCATGGCCTAATAAGAGTCTGCCCTCGCGAGTGGCCGATCACTGGTCTGCCAGCACCTCGGCGTCGACCCTTGACAACACATAGGAGCGTCGCTCGGGCGCACTTCCGCGGGGGCGCAGCACAACGACGACCTCGCACGAGAAATCGGCCGGGTAGGTGCTTCGCTCAGGTTGCGGAACGGATGCTCGACGCGAATCAGTCGCTGTTCAAGGCCCAGATGACCGACGCCCAAGAAGTCGGTCGCGTAGGTTCGTCAAATGCGAACAGACCCCGCGCGTTCCGCACGCGTCAAGCGGCGTGCCAGCGATCCCGGCCGTCCGACGCGGGTCCGCACACCATCGCCGTACCGCGGTTTTCGTAACCCCAGTGCTCCCCGCCCCCAGGACGGCTAAAACCGACTCCGAACCCGCACATCTCTGCCTCCTTATTCGGCGTCTTCCTTGGCCCGGCGACGGCGCATGAACCAGATGCCGAGCCCGGTGCCGATCAGCACCGCGGGCTCTCTCCGATGACGCTGCTGAGGAGCAGCCCGACGAGGATGCTGCCTGCCAGCCAGCCGACCACGATGTCGAACAGCAGGCCTTGGCTCTCCTCGCTCATGACGAGACTCGCTCAGGTCGACGGCCGATCGATCGAGGATCTGTTGGAACGGGGTTCCGCATGCGTCGCTGTCGTTGACGTAGCGCAATCCGGTCGGGTCGTTCAGGTAGAGCAGGCTCGATCCCCCGGAGCAGTTGCCGGTCGCGGAGACCGCCGAGGCGATCGAGGCGAGGCGGTGGGCGAGCGCAGGTTGGTGAGCACGCTTCGCCTGGCGGGCGAGGGTTCGCAGATCGGAAGCAGCGAGCCGATACGTGGCTGCGTCGGCTGCACGCTCGCCGTTCATCACCACGGTCGGTAGGGACTGGACGATGCTGGCGGCTTCGTTCTTGATCTCGGAGGCCTTGCTGACCCCGAAGGCGGGTGTCGCCACCGCCGCCGTCATGAGGATCCCCATGACGGTGACGGCGACGAGGATGGTGATATGGCGCATGGTCAAATGCCCGCGCACGTCACGCCGTACTCGGCCTCGTCCGGGGTGAATCCTGCACCGTACGAAGACGAAAGCTGTTCAACGAGGCCTCGTGCAAAACGCCTCCATGTTGAGGTACCCCTTGGCTGACAGGCACGCCTGGGCGTTCCAGTCGGTCTGGGTGGCGTCGACCCCGTACGTCGCATCTTCCAGCGAGAAGCCCTCACCGTACGAAGACGAGAGTTGCTCGATCGACCGGCTCGCGAGAAGCCGTTGCCCATGCTCAGGTACTGCTCAGCACTCCGTCGTGCGTTGGACTGCCCAGGCGTCTCGACCGGGGCGGGCGGAGGCGGAGGAAGCGTCGGAGCCGGAGGCGGACGGGAGCCGTCGTCGTGGGCGGCACAGTTGTCGGGGGATCCGTCGGCGGCGCAGGGGCTGCCTGGGTCTGGTCCGCTGCGGACGTGGCGGGGGACTTGCCGTCCTGCGTCCAGCTGGACGAGTGGTGCGTCGTGGCCGCGGACTTGCTGTCGCTGCTACCGCTGGCGGCGGAGCCGATCACGGCGATGGCGGCGACGGCGGTGATGCTGAGGCCGATGATCAGCTTCTTGCGTGCGCTCTGCTGCTTCGGGGCCTTGGGCTCTGGGAGTTGGTCATTCATCGCTGGGTCTCCGTTTCGGGTTGGTTGGTGGACTGCTCCCGGCGGGATCGCACGATCTCGTAGACGATGAATGCCACGGCGGCCGGGAGCAGGAAACGCGGCGACGGCGGCGAGCCAGATGGGGCCGGGCATCACGCCGAGGTGAGGGTCGATGCCCGGCTGTCCTACCGACTTCCGACACGTATGGAGTAACGCTCAGGGTGTTCAGTGAGTTCCAACCCAACACTATTGAGCGACTAAGCGTGTCCTATGACACGCTGCGTGGCCCGAACCTGCTACTTTTCGTCGGATGGCACGCCCCTATGGAGAGCCGGTGGAGCTCGTGACGGCCCCGATCCCCGCCAAGTCCCCGTTTATCCCCGTGGACGCGAAGATCGTCGTGGGGGCGGTCGCTCCGGCGTCGCCGGATCCGATCCCGATCGTGCTGCTCCCGGGTTTCGAGTACCGGATCCGCGAGTGGCGTCACCCCGACACCCACGAGCTCCACTGGCTGATCGAGCGAAGAAAGTCAGCCCAACACGGCGACGACG
>CAWELN010000025.1:0-136491 GCA_963809795.1 uncultured Actinomycetes bacterium | reverse complement strand
TTGAATCCAGAACGGGCTTGGTCTCAAGGGGTGAACGCAACACCTCGTCGATGATGGTCCGTCGACGTGGAGGTGTGTTGTGGCGCATGGGTCTCGGCTGACGGTTGAGGAGCAAGCGCGAATTGCGGAGCTGGCGGCGACGGGGCTGCCGAGCCGGCTGATCGGCAGGGAGTTGGGCCGGAGTCACCGGGCGGTGTGGTCCTATGTCGTGAAGTTGCGTCAGCCGCTGCCGCGGGAGCGGGTCCGGTCGCGGTTGCGGTTGTCGTTGGTCGAACGCGAGGAGATCTCGCGTGGTGTGGCCGCGGGCGAATCGTTGCGGGGTATCGCTCGCCGACTGGGTCGGGCTCCGTCGACGGTGTCTCGGGAGGTGGCCCGCAATCGAGGCCGGCGGGGCTATCGGGCGTGTCGAGCGGATCGCGACGCGCTCGCTCGGGCGTGGCGACCGAAGGTGGCGAAACTCGCGGATTGTGAGCGACTGCGTCGGGTGGTGGAGACCAAACTGGAGTTGCGATGGTCGCCCGAGCAGATCGCTGGGTGGCTGCCCTTGGCGTTCCCTGGCAATGCGGAGATGCGAGTGTCGCACGAGACGATCTACCTGTCGTTGTTCGTGCAGACCCGCGGTGCGTTGCGCAAGGAGCTCACTCGTTATCTGCGTCGCGGTCACGCCACTCGACGGCCTCGAGGACATTCGATCAGCAATGGACAAGGCCAACTCCGGGGCACGTTGCACATCAGCGAACGTCCGGCGGAAGCCGCGGACCGGGCCGTGCCCGGGCACTGGGAAGGCGACCTGTTGTGCGGCAAACGCATGACCGCGGTCGCGACCCTCGTGGAACGTCACAGCCGCTTCGTGATGCTCTTCGCGCTTCCCGACGGCCACAGCGCCGACATCGTCGCCGACGCGCTCGCCAACCGCATCCGCGCGCTGCCCGAACAGCTGCGTCGCTCGTTGACCTGGGATCAAGGCAAAGAGATGGCCGCGCACGCTCGCTTCACTATCGACACGCACGTGCCCGTCTACTTCTGCGACCCGCGCAGCCCTTGGCAACGCGGCAGCAACGAAAACGCCAATGGGCTGCTCCGCCAATGCTTCCCGAAACGCAGCGATCTTGCGCCGTACTCGCAAGATGACCTTGACGATGTTGCCGCCGAGCTCAACGGCCGACCTCGACAAACCCTCGGCTGGCTGTCACCATCCCAAGCACTCGACGCCGCGTTGCGATGACCACCTGAGACCACAGCAGTTCTGGCCGGACCCAGCTACGAGTCCCACCCGAGCCAGAGTTCCGAGTAGGTGTCGTAGCCCAAGGCATCGCTGAGCATGTTCAGCACGTCGACGAGCATCGTGCCCCGCCCGGTGCCTTGTTCGCGAATGTCGACCGCTCTGCGCAGAGCCTCCTTCATGAGCCACTGCGCGTCCCCAGCGTGGTCCTTGTATGAGCGACTGTCGTACTGCCAGCCGTAGGTGTCGTAACCCGCATCGTCGGTCATGCACCTACAGACTGCCCGATCCAGCGAGCGCAGAGCGACAGTTATGCGCCGTTGCCTTCCGGCCCAGACGGCGATGCGTTGTAAAAGGACGCGATGGCTCGGAGGTTGGCAAACCCGTCTGCGGAGAGTGCCACTTCGATTTCGTGGTCGGACCACTCAGGGTGCAGTCCGACGCGGGCAGACAGTCGACCTACCTTGATCTCTCGGACGGAGAGCCGCGCCCACTCCATACGCTCGGCCGACCGCAACCGCGGAGCGACGTAGTACAGGGCGACGGGACTTGCGATCCACACGGCATCTCGCCGATCGAGATCGATTCCAAGATGCTTTGCGCCAAGGCGAGCGTTTGTCGCGCTCCCATAGTCAGCGATGACGGCGGCGAGGAATCTCTTGTCGATCTCCATGCTCTGCATTACGCCGCCATCAACTGCGACCTTGGCGTCGTCCCATCGGTCGTAGATCACCATCCACGCGAGACCAAGATCGAGGGCCCTCTGCCCGTACCCGCCCCCCTTGAGTATTGGACCGCCGTGCGCCTTCATGAGCGCGATCCATTGGTCGTTGAAGTGCGACGGGAACGGAAGCTCCGGTACCTCAACCATCGCTACAGCTTGCCTCGTCGGGCGAACCAGTGCGGCAGTTCTGTGCGGGGTTAGGCCAGGCGGGTAAAGCGGTACGCGTTTAGGCGAGGACCAATAGAGGGAGGTGTCCAGATGAAAGCGATTGTGGTGACGGATGAGGCTGCGGGAACGGCCGGGATGACGCTGGTGGAACGGCCCGGGCCGCACGCAGCGATAAACGATGTCGTCGTTGAGATTCATGCGTCGGGATTCGTCCCGACGGAGATGGAATGGCCCTCGACCTGGACCGATCGCGCCGACCGTGACCGAACACCGTCGATTCCCGGGCACGAGCTGGCCGGAGTGGTCACCGCCCTCGGCTACGGCACGACGGGAGTGTCGGTGGGACAGCGGGTGTTCGGCCTCGCGGACTGGCACCGCGACGGCACCCTGGCGGAGTACGTGGCGATCGAGGCACGCAACCTCGCGCCGTTGCCGGGCGACGTCGACTTCACCGTCGGCGCGAGTCTGCCGATTTCGGGACTGACCGCATGGCAGGGACTGTTCGAGCACGGTCGCGTTGAGGCGGGGCAGACCGTCCTCGCGCACGGCGCGGCCGGTGCAGTCGGGGCGATGGTGACGCAACTCGCACACGAGGCCGGTACATACGTCATCGGCACCGGACGCGCCGCCGACCGTCAAAAGGCGCTCGACTTCGGCGCGCAAGAGTTCGTCGACCTCGACAACGACGCGCTCGAAGACATCGGCGGAGTCGATCTGGTCTTCGACGTTATCGGCGGCGAAATCCAGAAGCGGTCCGCAGACCTGATTCGATCCGGAGGAACACTGGTGACCATCGTCGGTCCGCCCGAAGCGCGGCCCTCTGACGGCCTGGCAATCGACTTCGTCGTCGAGTCCGATCGTGCCCAACTGAGTGAGATCGTCCAACGGGTGCGCGACGGACGTCTCCGAACGAACATCGGCAACGTCGCGACCCTCGACCACGCCGTCGCCGCCCTCAACCCGACCGAGCGACCCAAGGGGAAAACAGTCATCCGCGTCCGTTCGTGACGCTCCGGGAAATAGCGACCCCGTAGCCAACAGCCCTCACCCGGACGCACGCAGAATGCCCGCTCCGGCCCGGTTGGGCGTCTGCCTGGGATGGTCAGCGAGCGGCGCCGGCGATGAAGGTGGCAACGATGTAGGTGGCGTGGCGGTCGAGGGAGACCCTGGCTCGGTCGTACCGCATTGTGGTTCGCGGGTCGGCGTGGCTGGCGGCTTCTTGGACGTCTCGTAGCGGCACGCCTGCGTCGAGCGCGGCGGTGATGAACGCGTGACGGAGCGTGTGCGGTCCGACGGACTTGGTAATGCCGGCGCGGCGAGCGATGCGGGCAACGGTGCGGGCGGCGGCGTGGCGATCGAGTCGTCGGCCGTCGATGCCTAGGAAGAGCGGTCCTTCTCAGCGTTCACCGACGGCGAGGTCGACAGCGCGAGCTGTTCGTGGAGCGAGAGGGATGAGTACGGTCTTGCCGCCCTTGCGCAGGATTGTCAGCGTGCGGTGTCCACGCTCGAGGCCGAGCGCTTGGATGTTCGCTCCGGTTGCTTCGGAGACGCGTAGCCCATTGAGTGCGAGCAAGCTGATGAGGGCGTGGTCTTGTGCTCGGCCGAGGCCGGCGGCGACGAGCATGGCGCCGACTTCGTTGCGGTCGAGTCCGGTGGCGTGGGATTCGTAGTCGAGTCGGGGACGGCGTACGTGCGTGGCCGGCGACTTCGCTAGGAAGTCTTCTTGTTCGGCGTAGCGGTAGAAGCACGCCACCGTGCAGAGCCGACGGGCGATGGTCGAGCGAGCTCGTCCGAGTGTCTCGAGGTGGCGACCGAACTTCTCGATGTCGGCGCGTCGGGCACCGAACAGCGGGACGCGTCGTTCTGCGCACCATTCGACGCCTGGCGTAGGTCGAGCCGATACGCCTCAAGGGTCAGGCCGCTGTACCCGGCGGGGAACCCGACCAGCGCGAGCTCCTCCTGCTGTGTGAATACTTCGGTCTGGCGATCTAGAGCACGGGTCTCATCCGTCGAAGAAGTCATCCACGACCTCCAGCATTTCGCCGGGGACACACCCGCACCGACGGCCCAGGAGCCTCCCGGCACGTCAAGCTCCGACCGTAGGACCAGTGCCATAACCGGGCCGGAGCGGGCATTATGCGTGCGTGGACGATGAGACCCGTGGGTCGCTTCCAGACTCAGCCCGGACCACGCTGGAGCGGACCGAGCAGTTCGCCGAGACACTCGTCGGCCAACGAGAAGAGGACGCGCTACAAGCGGCCGAGGCGCTCGGAATCACGGTCCGTATTGCACGACGAGACGGGCGCTCGTTTCCACTTCGTTCTGACATGCGGTTCTCGCGCGTGAACCTTGTGATCGACGCTGGCATCGTCACGCTTGCTCGGGCCAGCTAGGGGTTGCCGCAGAACTGCCGATCGGCGCTCTGCGCTGTCGTGGTTTCACGCCTTGGGAATCGGGCGTTCGTAACGCTGGCGTGCGGCTTCGCCTGAGGTGCCGACCATGGCGCCGATCGCGGCCCAGGAGTGTCCTTCGGCGCGCGCGACCGAGACTGCGTCGGCGAGCTTGCGTTCGGCTTCGGCTCGGGCCTGGAACGCGTGGCGGACAGCGCGCAGTGCTGCAGCGTCGCTGACATCGGTCGCGTGCGGCTCGTGTGCTTCGAAGCGTGCTGCGAGTTCGTCAGCTTGGTCGAGGATCTCCGCGACGGTGCGGGGCATGAGCGTCACCTTCGGTACTGCGGCCGGGCGGGCATGGCGTGGACGATGACCGGTCCTTCCTCGGAGGTCACGACGCCAATCTCGACGAGGTTGCCGGCGTGGTCGGGTCCCACGAGCATCACGAGCCCTTCCTCGAGGTCTTCGACGCGGACCGGGTGGTTGAACGCGTGGAGGATGGTCTCATCACTCAAGTGCCGCCTCGGCTCGCCGATCCGAGGTGTGGCGTGACACCCACGTGACACAACGAACGGTTCTCGGTGGTCACCAACGGTACCTACCAGGTCAGACGATATTTCGTCTGACCTGCGCAGACGCGAAACACGACCCTCACTTGCCACCACGCAGAGAGGCATCCCTCGAACCGTGGGTTCGAATCCCACTCCCTCCGCTCGTTGCCAGATTCACAACGTTCTCGCTGGTCAGCGTGCCGAGCGGGTGTCCGGTCTCTGGCAGAGCGAACGAATCTCTTTCGAACCCCGTTCGAAGCCTCGCGAGGGCGGCGACCCCGATCAGCACGTCGGGGCGTTTGTCGCAGACGGGTTTCTCCCGCGGTTCCCCGCGACTCCTCGTCACTTCGCCCAACAGCTACGGCAGACGTCCCGCCGCTTGGTCGATGAGTGGTCCAGTCCTTCGAAGCCGATACCAAGGCCACGGTTCCACAGAGCGCGCCCTTCCCAAGCGGGTCGAATCCGCGAATTGTGTACCCGCATCGCTCTCCACATTCGACGAGAAGAGCTCGAAGCCCATCGCAGTCCGCCGTAGCCAACAGAGTCTTCGCTTCACCAGCGGTTGTCGCCACACGGGTCTGACATCGTGAGACGAGGCCTCGATCTGAGGTCAGTTCGACCACGTCGATCGCGGACGAGGGCACTTGGAAGACCGGTTCACTCGAGCGCGTCCAGGACAGTCCACGGCGACTGAGCTCCAGGCCACTGCCCGCGTGAACCGTGCCGGACGACGCGCTATAGCCTTTGAACGCGAACGGGGAGGAAGTTATGGCAGTCATAGGTGACCAGATCATCATCTCGGGAGATGCGCATTTCGCGGAGCCCGCCGACCTGTTTCAGACGAGGCTGCCGCGGCGCTTACGGGATAAGTCCCCGCACACCATCAAGACACCAGAAGGTGAGTTCTGGATCAGCGGGCCGAACCTCAAGAACCCGGTAGCGGGCAGCACGGGAGGATGTCGATCGGATGACTTCGCAACGGCCATCAAGAAGGGCTATGACGGCGCGCCGAAGAGCGTGTGGGACCCGGCCGAGCGACTCAAGGAGCAAGACAGGGACACGGTATCCGCCGAGGTCCTCTACTCGTCGTGGGGCCTGTTCCTCTTCGGCATGGAGGATGACGAGCTACGGGCCGAATGCTTCACCGCCTTTAATGACTGGGCCGGTGAATACTGCTCGGATTATCCGAACCGCCTGAAGGGCATCGGAATGTGCGACGTGACCGACGTGGCCACGGCTATCCAGCACCTCGAGCAAATCAAGCGCTTGGGTCTCAACGGTGCGCTCATCCATAGCTCGCCGGTGGACGAGCGTCCCTATTACTTCGACTTCTACGACCCTATCTGGAGGGCCGCGGCGGAACTCGAATTGCCGCTTACCATGCACATTCTGACCGGAGCCAAAGGCAAGGGGATGCTGAGGTACTCCTCCGATGAACGGGAGGATGGCCTGCCAGTTCAGGAATTTGGATCTGTCCACTACCTCACGCGAGTTGTCGTGGAGGTTCAGGTGTCCCTAGGGAACATGATCGCCTCAGGGGTCTTCGATCGACACCCGAACCTGAAGATCGTGTTGGCCGAGACCGACGTCGGGTGGTGGCCTCACTTCATTTACCGGTTGAACCATTTGCGTGGGGACGATAAGAGTTCCCCAACCAAATCCAAGCCGACAGGTCCCCAACAACGGCCCACTGGTGACTATTTCAAGAACAACGTCTACGCCACGGTCCAGTTCGAAAGCAACACGCTCAGGCTCGCCGTCGAAGAATGCGGCGCCGATCGCTTCATGTGGGCCAGCGACTATCCGCACATGGACTGCTTCTACCCTGAGGATCGCGACCTCGTCAGAAGGATCCTGGCGAATGGATTCAGCGATGAGGACGCAGCATTCATCGTCCGGGACACGGCGGCTGCACTCTACGGGATAGACATCTCCGCCCTGAAGGCACCCGCCGGCGTCTGAGGCGACGGCGCGTTGCCGAGGTGTAGAGACCTGCGTGTATCAGCTCTTCCTCGAGCGATCTTCACCGCGGCGGTCTTGGCGCTGTGCCCGGGCGGTAGTCGGTCGCTCGGAAGCACCCTCGGATGTGATCGTTCACCACGCCGACGTTCTGCATGAAGGCGTACACGCTCGTGGGCCCGACGAAGCGGTACCCCTGAGTCTTCAGCTGCTTGGCGAACGCTTCGGCGTGCGCCGTCGACGTGGGGAGGTCCGCGAGAGAGCGTGGTGCACGCGTACGCGTGCTTGCATATGACTTGGCGAGCGCGCCAAGGCTCGGCGATGCCGCCCTGATCGCGTGCGCGTTGTCGATCGTGGCCTGGATCTTGGCGCGGTTTCGGATGATCGACGGGTCCTGCAGCAGCCGGTCGACGTCCCGATCGGTGATTGCCGCGACCTTGGCGACGTCGAAGCCGTGGAAGGCCCTTCGGAACGCGTCCCGCTTGCCGAACACGACCGACCAGCTGAGCCCGACCTCGAACACACCCAGGGTCAGCGCTTCGAACATCGCCGACGCGTCGTAGGTGCGCGTACCCCACACCTCGTCGTGGTAACTGCCGAGCGCAGTTTCGGTGGCTCCGGCCCAGGAACAGCGCGGTTTCCCGTCGTGACCGATGATCACGTCATTAGCCATCGCGTCCTCCTACACCTCACTCCGCCATTCGTCGATCCAGGTCAATCACGGGCACTGCACGCACTCCCACCCTTGCTGTGTGGTCATGCTTGAACGTAGCACCCATTGCCCTCTGCTGAGTTGTGTGATAGGACTCACGGTACGGCTGCGGGTCCGGGTCGCGGTCCACGTCGAGGTAACAAACGAATCGGAGGTGTGCGATGAACACTCGCCCCCACGTCGTCCTGGTTCATGGCGCCTGGGCCGACGGCTCGAGTTGGCGCGGAGTCATTGAAGGTCTGCAGTCACAGGGCTACGACGTCATCGCGCCGCAGTTCCCCCTCACGTCACTGGATGACGACGTCGCGCGTCTGCGCCAGGTCCTCGCGCGGCAGGCCGGTCCGACGATTGTCGTCGGCCACTCCTACGGCGGCCAGGTCATCACCGCCCTGGGCACCGACGCTCCCGGCGTCGTCGGCCTGGTCTACGTCGCAGCCTTCGCTCTCGACGAAGGTGAGTCGCTCGGCGCGCTGCTCGCACAGGGGCCCGTGCCGCCGGCGCTGGTCCACCAGTCCGTCGACGACGCGGGTTTCGTCTGGCTCGCAGCAGATGCCTTCGATCATTTCGCGTCCGATGTCGACCCGGTCACCTCGAAGGTCATGTTCGCGGTGCAACAGCCGATCGCGTCCAACATCTTCGGCAAGACAATGGGTGTTCCGGCCTGGCGGTCGCTGCCTTCGTGGTATCTGGTCGCGACCGAGGACGAAGCGATCCCACCGCCGGCGCAGCAGATGTTCGCCGAGCGGATGGGGGCAACGACGATCGACGTGCCATCCAGCCATCTCGCCATGGTCTCGCATCCCAAGGACGTCATTCGGCTCACGGAGATGGCCAGCGACGCGCTTGCCGTCAACCGCTGAAACCACCACGCCGGGGATACTCCCGCCTCGCGGCAGCACCCGGATGAGTCCTTTCACGCGACCCATGCGGTAGCGTGACGAGGGTGCTGAACCGCGAGTACCAAGCGCAGAACTGCTCCATCGCGCGTGCACTCGAGCTGGTGGGCGAGCGGTGGACCCTCCTCATCATTCGGGACGCCTTCTTGGGGCTTCGACGCTTCGACGAGTTCCACGAGAGCCTCGGCATCTCGCGCAACGTCCTCACCGATCGCCTCAACCGACTGGTCGAAGAAGGGATCTTCGAGGCCATCCCGTACGGCACCCGCCAAGATCGCTACGACTATCAGCTCACGCGCATGGGCCTCGACCTCCACGTCGTCCTCGTCGGTCTCCGGCAATGGGGCGACAAGTACTTGTGCGACAAGCCACCGACGCTCGCGCGACGCAAACGCGACCGCAGGCCCCTCGTAGCCGCGCTCGTCCCGAAGGGCACCCCCACGGTGCCCAGCCGCGAGGTCGAGTCCGTGGCCGGCCCGGGCCGTGATCCGAACGCCCCCACCTGGCACGTACTTGCACGACGGTCCTCACCCGACACCTTCAGCCAGCGGTAGGGGCACCCAGCGTGGCAACGAGTTCAGCCCACTGAGGCGCCGGGTTCGAAAGGCGTCGCACAAGTTCCGCCCCGACGACTCGAAGCTGTACAACGACGTGCCGGTCGACGCCATCACTCCGACCGGCGCTGCCTCGCTCTCGATTGAGGTGATCCGAGACGGAATCGTCGGTCGCGGTGTGCTTCTCGACATCCCCCGACTCGCGGACAGCCGTGGCTCGAGCCGGGCGACAGCGTCACGATCGAAGATCTCCGCGCCGCTGAAGCCGCGCAGCATCTTCGTGTCGGGCAGGGTGATTTGCTGTTCGTGCGCGTCGGCCACAGTGCCCGGCGAAAGCAGCTCGGAGCCTGGGACGTGGCGCACGCACGGGCCGGGTTGCATCCGACCGCGCTCGAGTTCGTCGCCGAGCGAAAGATCGCCGCGCTGGGCAGCGACGGGAACAACGACACCGCGCCCAGCACGGTCGACGGAGTCGACTTTCCGGTGCACGTGCTCGCCATGAACGCGCTGGGCATTCATCTGCTGGACTATTTGCAGTTCGAAGACCTCGCCGCGCTGTGTGAGCAGCAGGACCGCTGTCGGTGACGGCACCGCCAACCGTCGTCGCGAGCTCCGGAGCATCGAGATTGGCGGCAACGCTCACGCCGCAGCTGAGCACGAAGGCCAACATGACTGACTGTCCGGTGTCGTGGGCGCGGACGACCCCTTCGCGTAGCGCCTCGATGGCTGGCGCGCGTTCGCGGCGACGAGCACGGAGCTGTGCGAGCAACCCGAGAGGTTGCAGCACATCGGGTGCGTCGGGGGTGACGACGGCGCGGCTGTGGGCCAGGCATTCTTCGAGCGCCTCGATCGTTTCGTCCGACTCGTCGGGTCGACGCGTCCCTGCGAACCACCGGAGCGCAACGATGAGCTGGCTCGGGTTGGCGAGCATACGGGCCCGCCGGAGGGCCTCCTCGGCCGGCGTGCGGGCCTCCTCGAGTTGACCGGCCACAGAGCGACCCATGAGGCCGTTGAGGTCGAGCTCGAGGAGGGCGTAGTCGGGGGCACCGATGGCGTCGAGAGCTCGCCGGCCGGCCGCGAGCGTTTGCCACGCGGCCGGATGGTCCCCGGCAAAGAAGTCGGCAGTCGCGAGCCGCGCTGTGCGCCCATGCGGGGGAAGGCGTGTCCGGGGGGAGCCCGTCACGCAACGCCTCGGACGCACGCGTGCGCGCGAGGTCGAGGTCTCCTTCGAGCACCGCTTTCCAGGCCGCGGCTGCGAGCACTGCGCAGCGCCGGCCGGGGGTCGAGGTTTCTGCGCGCGCGAGGGCGGCTTCGGCCCACTCGCCCAGGCCGGCCGACGGACGATAGAAGGACTGGCCGACGAGCGGGGCGACGATCCGCAGACCAAGCTCGGCGTCGGCCTGGGTTGGGGCGTCGAGCGCCCAGGCGACCGCGGCGCGCAGATCGTCGAGCTCGGCGTCGAAGCGGAGGAACCACGCGGCCTCGTCGGGTCCTTCCAGGCCGGGGCCGGCAGCTTCCGCGAAGCCGGCGTAGTGCTCGGCGTGGCGGCGGCGGTGTTCCTCGGTCTGACCGGTGTCGTCGAGGCGTTCGAGTGCGTATTGGCGCAGGGTTTCGAGGAGACGAAAGCGCGTGGTGGCGTCGGGTCCGTCGTCGAGTTGGATCATCGACTTGGCGGCCAGGTCGTCGAGGCCGTCTCGGACGTCCCAGGCTTCGAGCTCGTCGTCTCCTGCCACCGCGGTGGCGGCATCTGCGTCGAAGCTCCCGGCGAAGACGCCGACACGATCGAAGACGATGCGCTCGCGTTCGTCGAGGAGCGAATAGGACCATTCGACGGTCGCCCGCAACGTCTGATGCCGCTCGACTCCGCGACGGCGCCCGCCGGTGAGGAGCCGGAACCGTTCGTCGAGCAGCCCCGCGATCTCGCCCGGACTCATGCTCGTGACGCGCGCCGCCGCCAGCTCGATCGCCAATGGGATCGCGTCGAGTCGTCGACAGATCTCCACGATCTGCTCCGCGTTCGTCCCGTCGAGCTCCAGACCCGACCGGGTCGCCGCAGCGCGATCCATGAACAACTGCACCGCCTCACACGCCGCGATCGCCTCCAGGTTCGACTCCGACGCGGACGCAACGTCGAGCGACGGCACCCCCAACAGCCGCTCCCCCGCCACGCCGAGCGGCTCGCGGCTCGTTGCGAGCACTCGCACCCCCAGCGCGGCACGCAACATCGCCTCGGCGAGCGCCGCCGCCTCGTCCAGAAGGTGCTCGCAGTTGTCGAGCACGATCAACGCCTGCTTCCCCGAGAGATAGTCGCACACACTCTCCGCCAGCGATCGCCCCGGCCGTGACTGCACCGCCAACGCCGCGACGACCACCTGCGCGAGCAGGTCAGCGTCGTTGGTCGCAGCCAGCTCACACAACCACACGCCGTCCGCGAACCGCGGGAGCACTTCCGCCGCGACCTGGAGCGCGAGGCGGGTCTTGCCCACACCACCCACACCCGTGAGCGTGACCAGCCGCGACTCGGCGAGTGCCTTCGCCAACCCTGCGACATCGTCGTCACGGCCCACGAACGAGGTCAACTGCACCGGCAGGTTCCCCGGGAACGCATCGAGCGACTGCAAATGGGGGAACGTCGTCGCGAGCCCGGGACCTTCGAGTTGGAACGCTCGCTCCGCTCGGGACAGGTCCCGCAGGCGGTGCTCGCCGAGATCGACCAGCGTGTACTCGTCCGGCATCGCGTCGCGGAGGAGTTCCTCGCACGCCAGCGACACCACAATCTGACCGCCGTGCGCCGCGCTCATGATCCGGGCCGCGCGGTTCACGGCCGTGCCGAAATAGTCGCCATCGCGCTGTTCGGCGGGGCCGGTGTGCAAGCCCATACGCACTCGGAGCTCACCGGTCTCACCCCATGCCTCGGCCGCGAGCGCGAGCTGGGCGTCGACGGCAGCACCGGCCGCCGCGTCAGCAGTGACGAACGCCGCGTGCGCGCCGTCGCCCGTCATCTTCACCACGTGCCCGTCGTGCACCTCGATCGCGGTGCGCAAGATCGCGTCGTGACGCGCCAGCGCTTCCTGCATCGCCTCGGGATGGTCCTCCCACAGACGCGTCGAACCAACCAGATCGGTGAACAAGAACGTGACCGTTCCCGAAGGCAATCCGGTCAATGGCCCCTCATCTCCGCGCCCACCCGCGGGGCCCAATTCAAGCAGGCAGCGGCGACGACGTCACGCGGGCGGCGACAAGGAGAACAAGGCCTTCAGCCGATCGGCACACGTTGGGTTCGAGACGTCCTACAAGTTCCGCTCGCTCGCGTGGCTTCGGCAACGCGTTCAGGATCGTGGCGGTCTGTCGTCGAGCAGGTGACCGAGCGCACAGAGCGCGAACACACGTCTGCAACCGGGACGGGCGTGTCGAACCGACACACCGGTCCGTGCGTGTGCGGCGATCAGGGCACCGATCCCGTGGGCGTCGATGAACGTCAGGTCACGGGCGTCGATCGTGACGTGCTCGGACGTCGCGTGCAGTGCCCGGTCGAGCAACGGGACGGTGGCCAGGTCGAGCTCACCCGTGACGCGCAGGATGAGGCACCCGTTCACCACACGCCGGAAGATCGAGAAGTCACTGAGCGTGGCCGCCACGGGATGGGTGACCCCATCGTCGAGCACCGGAATGTCCCCGACCGTGCACGCGGTCTCTCGCGGCGCGCACTCCACGGCTCAGAGGCGCTTCAGCGAGTGCACGTGGTCGTCGCTCACCCGAAGGATCGCTTCCTTCCCTCGAAACACCACGACCCAACCGTCCTCGCGTTCCAATCGGACGTCTTCGAACGTCTCGCGGACGACTTGTTCGTCGTCCCCGTACACCATCTCGTACTTCGCCATCGTCTCGCTCCCCTCTCCTGGTCACCAAGTCATGGTCACCAACGATGCGCGCCGCTCTGAGTGATCCTCGCGGTCCACCGCGGGCGTTGTCTGCCCGGGCAGCCCCCCTTCCTGCTACCGGCTGCCCTCCATGCCGAAGGGTCGTGTGGCCGGCCAGGAGCACGGAGAGACCCCTCGTCGCGGCGCGGTCGCCGTCTCCGCTACTTCCGCGGGCGGTGAGGCGGCGCGGCCCGGAGATGCGCGTGCTCGCCGTCGCGATCGAAGATGGTCAGGATCTCGACCGGCGCGCCGTGCCCGGCGATCCAGTGCGGTGTCATGGTGTCGAATTCGGCGGCCTGGCCCGCTTCGACCAGATGCTCGCGGGCTCCGCGACGCTACGAACCAGTCGCGTCCGGGATGGACCTACCTACCATCACGATCGTGGGAGCACACCAACCGCACGGCCACGGACACGTCCACCTCGACGAAGCCGACTGGGAAGCGCTGGCCGTGGACGCCGAGCTCGAAGGCGAGCTGCTGCTCAGCTTCGTCACCGACACCGCCCGCTGGATCGACGAGCTGCGCGGACCGGATGCGCCGCCCGTCCGGCGCGTGCTCGACATCGGCAGCGGACCCGGTGTCGGCACGTGCGAGCTGGCCCGGCGGTTCCCCGACGCGCACGTGATCGCAGTCGACGGATCGCCCGCCATGCTCGAGCGCGCGACACGACGCGCCGCTGCGCACGGCCTCGCCGGACGGGTCAGCACCCACCTCGCGGAACTGCCCGACGGCCTCGACGATCTCGATCCCGCCGACGTGATCTGGGCGTCGATGTCGCTCCACCACATCGGCGACGAGACCGGCGCGCTCCGAGAGCTTCGCGGCCGGCTCGAACCGTCCGGGCTGCTTGCCGTCGCCGAGATCGCCGAACCGATGCGAGTCCTGCCCGACGACCTCGACGTCGGTGAACCGGGACTTGCCGACCGGCTCGACCGGGCCGAGTCCGAGTGGTTCGCGGCCATGCGCGCCGGCCTGGCCGGCAGTGCGCCCTCGACGGAGCTCGGGGCGCTGCTCGCCGCAGCCGGATTCGACGTGGTCGGGACACGGGTCGCGCGCGAGCGCTTCGACCCGCCGCTCTCGGAGACCGCGCGTGACGTCGTCGTGCGGCGCATCAGTCGCGCCCGACACCAGTTGGAAGACCGCCTCTCGGCCGATGACCTGCACGCGCTCGACGTGCTGGGCGACGCCGATGACCCCCGGGGTGTCGCGCATCGCGCTGACGCCTTCGTCGCGGCATCGCGCCAGATCGTGGTGGCGCGGATCGCCTGATCGGTCTGGCGCGCTCGGCTCAGTCGTCGATGCGGTACAGGTCGACCGCGTTGTCTCCCATCACCTTGCGCTGGGTCTCGGGTCGGAGCGCACCGATCTTCTCCCCGACGGCCGCGAGCGGGCTCGGGTAGAGGCAGGTGGGGTGCGGGAAGTCGGTTTCGAACATGACGTTGTCCTCACCGACGTTGTCGATGAGCTGTTGCAGGTTGCCGCGGCCGTTCTCGAACCAGACCGTCGCGTACCAGTGGTCGCGGAAGTACTCCGACGGCAGCTTCTGGAGCTTCTTGGCGTGCTCGGGGGCGTTCTCCTCCAGCTCGTAGTCCATCGCCTCGAGCATGAAGGGGATCCAGCCGATGCCGCTCTCCACCGACACCATCTTCAGGTTCGGGTGACGATCGAACATCCCCGAGTACGCGCTGTTGAGGAGGAGCCGGGAGTTGTTCTGGAACAACGACGCGCCACCGATCGCAGGCTTGACGTAGTCGTCCTGGCTCGGCCAGAAGGTGGTGCCGAAGTAGCTCAGCGACGTCTGGCTGGCGCCGATGTGGAAGTGCACGGGCAGCCGCAGGTCCTCGCACACGTCCCAGAACGGATCCCAGGCCGGGCTCCCGAGGTCGGGGGACCCCGAATCCTGCGGATCCGACGTCATGTTCACACCGCGGTATCCCATCGCCGCGCAGCGCTGCGCCTCGCGCACGCAGTCGTCGATGCTCCACGCCGGCATGATCGGCATCGGGAGGAGGCGATGGTTCGACTCCTCCTGCACCTCGGCCAGGGCGTCGTTGTACAGCTGCACGCAGAGCAGCACCAGGGAAGGATCCTTCACCGTGTTGACGAGGTTCTGCCCGCCGATGCCGATCGCGTTGGGGTAGATGACCTGGGAGTCGATGCCGAACGCGTCCATCACCTTCAATCGCTCGGCGGGGTCCCACGCCGCGCGGTGCACGTCGTCGATGCTCCACGACCCGCCCTGGGACTCGATGTACGGGTGCTTCTTGCCGTCGTGGTCGATGGTGCCACCCGAGCCCGCCTTGCCGAAGGTGTGGCCGTCGATGACCCACGTGTCCATCCCGTCGATCTTCACGACGTGTGGCACGCGGTCCTCGTAACCCTTCGGAGCTCGCTCGGTGAAGAGATCGTGACGCTCGGTCATGTGAGCGTCGGCATCGACGATTCGGATGCCCTCGGCCAGTTGCACCATCGCTCGCTCCTCCGCGACACCGTCGCTCACGCGCAACCGATCCTAGGTCTCATCACGATCCGCGGTCCGTGCCGGTTCGACGCGCGGATGCGTGCCTCGGCTCGCGGCGCAGCTACACGGATCCGTTCGTGCCGTTGCCACCACCGGCACCCGGACGCGGGCCGCCGCCGAAGCCGAAGCCGGCGGTGCACGAGCCACTCACCGGTTGCGAGACCACCACCCGGTTGGCGGTGACGCTCCCCGCGCTGTTCGTGCCGGTCGCGGTCACGCACGAGCCGACCGCGACGTCGGCCGTCGTCCCCGCGACGGTCTCGGTGATCGCGACCGCGCTCGGAAGCGTCACCGTCACGTTGCTCGTCTTCATCGTGGGCGTGGCCGTCCTCGTGCCCTTCGACGTGCTCTTCTTCTTGCCGCTCGTCGTGCTCGTCGTGGAGGGTCGCTGGAAGGTCGTCGACTTGACGACGATCTTGTCGCCCTTCACCGAGACCACCGGTCCGGAGGCGAGCGCGAAGTTCGCGGTCCGGGCGCCGCCCCGGTTCCCGAACCCGTTGCCTTGCCGTTGCCGTTGCCGAAGTTCCGGGGGCGTTGCCCGTTGCCGAAGCGGAACCCTCCGCCCCCGCTCCCTCCGGCTGCCGCGCCGCCCGGCGCAGCGTTGCATCCGCTCGAGGTGGCCGCGCTGAGCGCGACGGACCGCGCGGTGATGCCCTTGGTGGCGCTGCCGGTGCCGGTGACGCGCACGCACGCGCCGACCGTGATCGCCGAGGTGCTCGCCGTCACGCGCTTGGTGACCTGCGTCGTCGGCGACAGCACGACGGTCGACTCGCTGTTCTGCGTCTGATTCGTCACCTGCACGGCGTCGCCGTGGACGCTCGTCACCGCGCCGGACGCGAACTGCGGGGCGGTGCCTGCGGTCTGGGCGACCGCGGGCGACGCCGCCAACGCGACGGCGACGAGCACGCCCGCCGTCGCGGCGACGAGACCTCGTCCCCGGGTGAGAGTTCGGTACACGGCCATCAGTGCGCTCCTTCGCTGGTTCATCCGGTGCGGTTCGTTCGTCCGGTGCCGCCGCCCCCGCCGCCAAGGCCGCCGCCGAAGCCGCCACCGAAGCCGCCCCGAAGCCGCCGAAGCGTCCGCCGCCACCCGTGGTGCCGGTGCCGCCGGTCGCGGCGGCCGACGCGGTCGCCGAGCTCGGGAGGGGCGCCGACTCGTCGGCGAGCACCACCTGCTGTCCCTTGCGCAGGCCGCTCGTGATCGCGGTCCACGTCGTGCCGACCACGCCGACTTGTACCGGGACGCGGGTCACGGACCCGGCTGACATGAGGTTCACGAAGTGGCGCGTGCCGGCCGTCGTGACGGCAGACGAGGGCACCGCGAGCGCGGCGTTCGCCCGGTCGGTGACGATCGAGACGGTGCCGGTGGCACCGTTGAGGAGCTTCGCGTCCGGGTTGGTGAGCCCGATCGTCACGCGGTAGAGGGTGCTCGTCGTCGAAGTCGACGCGGGCGCCACCGAGATGGCGACGACCTTGCCGCTCAGTGGGGTGTGCGTCCCGTCCGGGACGACGCTGGCGGCCTGGCCCACCGAGATCGACGGGATCTCGTCGACCGACACCGACGTGGTGACCTCGTAGCCGCCCGCGCCCTGCACGACGATGTTCTCGGTCGACGAGGCGGCGGTCACCTGGTCGCCGATCTTCATGTTGACGGCGACCACGGTGCCGGCGAGCGGGCTGGAGATCGTCGCCTGGTCGAGCGACTGCTGCGCCATCGCGACCGCGGCCGACGCGGCGTCGACCTCACTCTGGTAGGCGACGAGATCCGCGGCCGATGGCGACGTCGAGCTCCCGGTGCCGCCCGTCCGCGACGAGCCTGAACCCGAGCCGGAACCCGAGCCCGAACCCGAGCCGGAACCCGCGCCCGAACCCGAGCCGGCCGAGCCCGACTGCGAGCCGGCTCCGCCGCCGCGGCTGCTCGGCGTCGCGGGCGCCGGTGCGGTGGTGGGCGGCGTGGTGGTGGGCGGTGCGCTCGGCGGCGTGGCCGCGATCTGTCCGAGCCGCGCGTCGAGGGTGCTCGACGCGGTGGCGAGGGTCTTCTGCGCCGCGTCCACCGCGTTCTGCGCGTCGCCCACCGCGGTGATCGCCTGTTGGCACGCGCTCACGTCCGGCGGGGGGCTCGCCGTCGTCCCGGGATCGGTGGTGCCGGCGGGCGCCGGCGCGGTGAACGCGGCGCACACCGAGGTCTCGTTGGCCAACGCGGTGGCGGCGGCGGCGAGCGCGGCGTCGACCTGCTGTTGCGCGGCGAGCACCGCTTGCTGGTCCGCCGCGAGCTGCGGATCGGTGATCGCGGCGCTGAGCACGATGCGGTCGCCCGCGCCCGCGCTCGCGCTCCGGGATGACGTCGCGGTGGCCGACGCGCTGGCCGGGCTCGTCGTGGCGCCGCCGGACCCGCTGCCGCCCGACGCCGCTCGAGCCGCTCGACCCGCTCGACCCGCCGCCGATCCCGCCGACGCTCTCACCGGCCAGCGCCTTCGACAGCGTGAGCTGCGCCTGCGCCAGCGCGGCCTGCTTGGTGTGGAGGGCCTGCGTCAGCGCCTGGGTGTCGAGCGACGCCAGCGTCCCGCTCGCCTCGACCGGTTGGCCGACCTGGACGTTGACCGACGCCACCGTCCCGCTCACCGGGAAGGCCACGGTCGCCTGCGCCACCGGCTCGATCGTGGCCACCCCGTGCCACACCGAGTCGACGCTCCGGGTCGCCACCGTCGCCGTGCGGTAGCGGTCGCCCGAGGATCCGAACGCGTTCGCGGCGGCCAGGCTCGTGACCACGAGCGCCACGACCACCGCGAGCACGATCGCCGTCCTCCGACGCCGCCACCAGGGTGCCGCGGTCGTGGGCGCCGACTCGTCGGGGAACAGCGCGGCGAGACGGCGGTCGGCGCTCGACGGGCGGGGCGCGTCGACCATCACTCGCTCCTCAGGGCGTCGATCGGCGCGAGGCGAGCGGCGCGCGACGCGGGATACACACCGAACACGACGCCGATGCCGATCGCCACCACGATCGCCCCGAGCGCGGCGGGGATCGAGATGATCACGCGCGAGCTGCTGAACGCGGGGATCAGCACCGCGCCGAGCACACCGAGCGCCACGCCGAGCATGCCGCCGATGAGGCCGAGGACCGATGCCTCCAGCAGGAACTGCCGGCGGATGAGGCTCGGTCGCGCGCCGATCGCCTTGCGCACGCCGATCTCGCGGTAGCGCTCGGTCACCGACACCAGCATGATGTTCATCACGCCGATGCCGCCGACCAGCAGCGCGATCACCGCGATGCCGGCCAGCATGACGGTGAGCGTGTCGTCGACCGATGTCGATGCGGCGAGGATCGACTGCTGGGTCGCGATCGAGAAGTCGGCGTTGGCCGGGTTGGTCACCTTGTGCGTGTTCAGGAGCAGCGCGTTCGTCTCCTGGTACGCAGCCGACAGCGCGCCGGACGACGTCGCCTTCACGTAGATCGAGCTCACCGCGTTGCGGTTCACACCGCCGACGAGCTTCTGGGTGTACGTCGACAGCGGCACGATCGCGACGTCGTTGTTCGACGTCTGCTCGGAGGAGCTGAGCGGCGTGAGCACGCCGATCACCTCGAGGCGCACTCCGTTGTCCGCCACCGTCTGACCGATCGGGTTGGCCGCCCCGAACAGCTCCTGCACGGTGTCGGGGCCGAGGACCACCACCGCCGAGGCGTTCGTCAGGTCGGCGGAGGAGAGGAACCGGCCCGAGGTGACGCCTCGTGAGCGCACCGCCGACCAGCTCGGCGTGGTCCCGGTCAGGGTGGTGGTCCAGTTGGTCGAGCCGACCACGAGCGACGCCGAGGTGGTCGACGTCGGCGCCACCGACTGCACGTCGGGAGCGGTGGCGGGCGCCGCCAGGGCGTCGGCGTCCTGCTGCGTCAGCGTCGACGCGGAGCCGAAGCCGCCTCGGGTTCCGGTGGTCGAGGTGGAGCTGCCGGGCGAGACGACGAGGATGTTGGTGCCGAGCTCGTTGATCTGGTCCTGCACCTTGGCCTTCGCCCCGTTCCCGATGCCGACGGTCAGGACCACGGCGGTGATGCCGATGAGGATGCCGAGCGTGGTCAGCGCCGAGCGCAGCCGGTGCGTGCGGACCGCTTCGGTCGCGGTGCGGAGCGTGTCGCGCCAGGTCATGGGCGCATCCAGACGGTGTCGTCGCGCGTCATCGCGTCGAGCGGCGCGCCCAGGCCGCCGTCACGCATCTCGATCCTTCGCTCCGCGCGCGCGGCGATGTCGTGCTCGTGCGTGATGAGAACGATGGTGCTGCCCTCCTCGTTGAGCGCGCCCAGCAGCTCCAGCACGTCGGCGGTGGAGGTCGAGTCGAGGTTCCCGGTCGGCTCGTCGGCGAGGATGACCGCGGGTTGGGTCACCAGCGCGCGCGCGATGGCGACCCGCTGCTGCTGACCGCCGGACATCTCGCCCGGCCGATGGTGCGCCCGATCGGCCAAACCGACCCGGGCGAGGGCGTCGAGCGCGCGGTCGTGACGTTCGGCGGGGGGCACGCCGCCGTAGACGAGCGGCAGCTCGACGTTGCGCCACGCCTCGAGGTAGGCGAGCAGGTTGAACTGCTGGAACACGAACCCGATGAAGAGGTTGCGCACGTCGGCGAGGAGGTTCTCGTCGAACGACGACACGTCGTGTCCCGCGAGCCGGTACACGCCGCTCGTCGGCACGTCGAGGCAGCCGAGGATGTGCATCAGCGTCGACTTGCCCGAGCCCGACGGGCCCGTGATGGCCACGAACTCGCCTTCGTCGATGGTCAACGACAGGTCGTGCACGGCCACGACCTCCATCTCGCCGAGCTGGTAGACCTTGCCCACCCGGTCGAGGTCCATCACCGCCGACCGGCTCATCCGCCGCTCCCGCCGGTGCGCGTGCTGCCGCCGGTACCGCCCGCGCCGCCGCCGAAGCCGCCGCCGCCGAACCCGCCGAAGCCGCCGCCGCCGGACCCGCCGCCGCCGGACCCGGTGCGGCTGAACCCGCCGAGCGCGGCCGGGAGCGTGAGCACCACCTGCTCGCCTGGCTTCAGACCCGACGTGATCTCGGTCTGACCGCCGGCGGTGACGCCGGTGGTGACGGTGCGCGTCTCGGTGGGGCCGCCGAGCTTGCCGCTCGTCGCCACGGTCACCACCGACTTGCCGTTCTCCGTCGACACGGCCCGGGTCGGTACCTGGATGACGTCGTCCTTCGCCTCGGTGGCGATCGCGCCGGTGACCGTGGTGCCCGGGTAGAACGACTTGGAGTCGGCGTTGAACGAGATCACGACCGGGTAGCCGGCGACGCCCGAGCTCGCGGACGCGACCTGGCTCACCGAGGTCACCGCACCCGTCGCCGACGCCGCGCCGCTCGCGCCCGCGGCGCCGCCTGCGCCGCCTGCACCGCCGGCACCGGTGCCGCCGCACCGGCGCCGCCCGTGCCTCCCGTCCCGCCGGCGCGGCCGCCCGCGCCCCCGAACAGCTGGGCGAAGAACCCGCCGCGCCCGCCGGTCGCGCTCGAGGTGGTGACGGTGACCGTCGCGCTCTGGCCGACCGCGACGCGGGCGATGTCGCTCGCGCCCACCGACAGGGACACCGTGTACTGGCCCTGGCTCACGACCTGGATGTCGGGCGACGAGGAGCTCGACGAGCTCGAGGAGCTCGACGCCGCGCCGCTACCGAACCCGCCGGCCGCACCGGTGCCGGTGCCGGAGCCGAGGGTCGACGACGACTGGCCGGAACCGGTGCGGGTACCGGTCGTCGACGTGCCGCCGGTCCCGCCGCTCGCCAGGTTCTCGCCCACGGTGACGTTCACCTGCGCCACCGTCCCGTCGAAGGTCGCGACGAGCGACGCGCCCGCCAGCGCCTGCTGGGCGTTCGTGAGGTTGTCTCCCGCGGAGTCGAGGCTGGTCTGGTCGGCCGCGATCTGGTCGGCCGACGCGCCGGACGCCTGGTCGTCGGAGAGCTTCGCCTGCGCGGTGGCGACGGTCGACTGCGCGCTCGCCTGGGCGGCCGCGAGCTGGGCCGAGTCGAGGGTCGCCAGCACCTCGCCGGCGGTCACCGTGTCGCCCGCCTTCACGTTGACCGCGTTCACGGTGCCCGCGGAGGTGAAGCTCAGGTCGGCGGTCTGGGCCGCGGCGATCGTCCCTTCCGCGGAGACGGTGCTCCCGATCGGGCCCTTGGTGACGGCGACGAGCTGCTGCGTCGGCGACGCGGCGGAGGCGGAGGTGCCGCTCGAGCGGAAACCGAACCACCAGATGCCCGTTGCCAGCACCAAGACCGCTGGGATGATCACCCAGGGGCGCCGCAGTCGTTGCCACCACGACGGCCCAGGTGGTGGGTTGCCCATGAAGCCCTCGATCGCTCGGGCCCTCCCAGCAGGAAAAGTAGGCGGTCGCGCGCCGATACCCGGGACGCCTCCCACAGCAATTCCTCAGGAACGCGCCAATCAGCGCACTGCGCCGTACGGGCGCCCGCGCTCGCCGGCGGCGACGTCGGCCAAGCTCCGCACGTAGTGGTCCCAGCCCCGCGAGCAGATGTCGTAGCAGTCGCAGCTGGGCACGAGGCCCACCTGGCTGAACGCGACCGACGTCGACGAGGCATCGCGCGGCTGCAGGTCGAACCAGAGGCTGTGGCCGACCCACTCCGGGAACCTGGTCGATTCGGTGCACCGCCACACGACGAGTGACGGGCGCTCGGCGTACACCACCTGCATGGTGACGTGCTCACCGTCGAACGGGAACGTGATCTCGCCCCCGGGCTCCGGATCACCGACGACGTCGGGCATCCACCATCCCGCGAGCCCGTCGAGCGTCGTGAGGGCGGCGTAGACCGCGTCGGCCGGCGTGTGGGCGACCTCGGTCGTCGAGAACCCGTCGCTCGTGGCCCCTTCGAGCAGGGACTTCATGTCTGCCAGCACCCGCGGCCAACCGCCGCTCACCATCTCGGCGACCGTGCTGCCGGGCTCGAAGCCGTCGTGGACGACCGTGAGCCTGACCAGCGGGCCGTCGGGCTCGAGCTCGAAGGTGACCCGCGACCGTGGCTCGGCGGCGATGCGGGCGCGCAGCTCCTCGTCGATGTCCATGGCGCGGGCCCACTCCTCCGAGAACGTGTGCCAGGTGTACGACAGCCGGCGAGGGGGGTCGGACTCGAGCACGACCTGCTCGGCGTCGCGCACGACGATGGCGCCCTGGCCCCACGCCATCGGCGAACCGGTCTTCCAGTCGGTCTCGATCTCGGTGCCCCAGTAGCGCGCGGTGAACGCGGGCTCGGTCAGCGCGGCCCAGAGCCGCTCCGGCGTGGTGCGGATGTAGGTGGTGTACACGAACTCGGGCTTGTCCATGGCGGGGGTCTCCAGTGCTCGCTTGAGGTCGGCCAGGGCGGCGACCCGCGCCCGGTCGTAGGTGTGGATCCACCGGTCGGCGATCTCGTGGATGGGCGCGGCGTTGAGGTAGTGCAACTTCTCCCGACCCCGCCGCACCGTCGTCACCAGCAGCGCGCCCTCCAGCACCGCGAGGTGCTTGCTGACCGCCTGGCGGCTCATGTCGAGGTCGGCGCAGAGCTCCTGGAGGGTCTGGCCGTTGCGGGCGTTGAGGCGGTCCAGCAGCTGCCGGCGGTGGGGATCGGCGAGGGCCTTGAACACCGTGTCCACCGGTCCACCATAGGCAACCAAATAGTTGCCTGTCAACCGTCGAGCAGACTTGGTCCCATGGCGGTCACCCTCTACGGCGTCGCCGCGCTCACCTTCATGATGGTGATGTACGCGCTCGAAGGGCGCGGGCGGCGGTTCGTGCTCCTGTTCGCGTTGGGTTGCGTGCTCTCGAGCGCGTACGGGTTCCTCTCGGGGGCCTGGCCCTTCGGGGTGGTCGAGCTGATCTGGTCGGGGATCGCGCTGCGCCGCTACCGGGAGCTCCCGGCCGCGGCCTGACCCCACCTGTGCTCCGACCCCCGAATCCGGGAGTTCACGCTCGCTACAGTCGGCCCGTGGCCTACCAGTCGCTGTACCGCAAGTACCGCCCACAGCGATTCTCCGAGCTCGTCGGGCAGGAGCACGTCACCACCGCGCTCCGGAACGCCGTGCGCGACGGGAGGGTCGGGCACGCCTACCTGTTCTCCGGGCCCCGGGGCACCGGGAAGACCACCACCGCCCGCCTCCTGGCCAAGGCCCTGAACTGCACGAATCGGGCGGACGACGGCGATCCGTGCGGCGTCTGCGAGAGCTGCGTCGCCATCGCCGAGGGCTCGTCGCTGGACGTGATCGAGGTCGACGCGGCGTCGAAGAGCAAGGTCGACGACATGCGCGATCTGCTCGAGCGGGTGGCCTACCTGAGCGCCGGCGGCGCCAAGAAGGTCTACATCCTCGACGAGGTCCACATGCTGAGCACCGGCGCGGAGGCCGCACTGCTGAAGACGCTCGAGGAGGCCCCCGAGCACGTGGTCTTCGTGCTCGCCACGACCGACCCGCTCAAGGTCGCGCCCACCATCCGTTCCCGCACCCAGCACTACGAGTTCACGCTCTACACCGTCGACGAGATCGTCGGTCACCTGGCCGACGTGTGCGAGCGGGAGGGCGTCGAGGCCGACCGTGAGGCGCTCACCGTCATCGCCCGGGCGGGCGCGGGCTCGATGCGTGACTCGCTGTCGCTGCTCGACCAGGCCATCGCGCACGGGCGGATCGACGTCGAGCAGGTGAACGCGCTGTTCGGGGGCACCGCGTTCGCCGGTCGCCTGGCGGTGCTCCGGGCGGTGGCCGACGAGGACGTCGCCGGCGCCCTGGTCGCGCTCGGTGAGCTCCTCGACGCCGGGCACGAGCCCCGCCGTCTCACCGAGGACCTGCTCGTGACGGTGCGCGATGCGTTCCTCCTCACGTCGGCGCGTGGGCGGGTGCGCGTCGACCTGCCCGCCGACGACCAGGAGGCCCTGGGCGCGCTGGGGGAGCAGCTGGGCGCGCCGACGCTCGTCCGCACGCTCGAGACGCTCGGTCAGGCGGTCGTCGACATGCGGGGCACCGACGCCGCCGACCCGCGCCTCGTGCTGGAGATCGCGCTGGTGCGGCTGGCCCGCCGGGAGGCGGGGACGCCGGTGCAGGCGCTGGCTGAGCGCGTCGACCGGCTCGAACGGAGCCGCGGCACGACCGCGAGCGGCGCCGCCGCCCCGGCGCCCGACGCCTCCGGCGAGGATGCGCCCGGGGCACGGAGTGGCCGGTCGTTCGCGGAGCTGCGTCGCCGTCGAGGCCCGACCGACCCGGCGCCTCCCGCCGAGTCGCCGCCGCCCGCCCCACCGGTCGCGGCATCCGCCGACACCCCTGCCGACGCCCCTGCCGACGCTGCCGACGCTCCCGCGGTCGAGGCGCCGGCGGGCGAGGTCGACATCGACGACGTCATCGTCGCGTGGGCCGAGATCCTCCCGGAGCTGCCGCCGGCGACGCGCGCCGCGGTGCGGGAGGCGCAACCCCTGGCGGTGGACGACGGCGTCATCACGTTCGGGGTACCGAAGGCGCACTACGAGACCGCGCTGCCGCGCTTCCGCAAGGAGGCCGACAACATCCGCGCCGCGCTGTCGCAGAAGCTGGGCCGGCGCATGATGTTCAAGCCGGTCGCGCACGACGGCTTCGACGCCGACCCGGTCACGGCGTCCGCGCCCCTCGACGAGGAGCCTCCCGACGACGAGATGCTCGATCTCTCCGAGATGGTCGACGATGCCACGGAGGTGCCGGCGGTAGATTCGGTGAGCCTCATCACCCAGAGCCTCGGCGCCACGGTCGTCGAGGAAGTCCCCCGCGACTGAGACGAGGAAAACCATGCCGAAGGGTCAAGGCGGCCGACCACCGATGCCGGGTGGCGGCGGCGGTGGTCAGGGACTGAACCAGATGATGAAGCAGATGCAGAAGATGCAGGCCGACATGGCCGCGGCGCAGGATGCGCTGGCCGCGGCGACGGTCGAGGGCTCGGCCGGTGGCGGCATGGTGAAGGTCGTGGTGACGGGCTCCGGTGAGGTGCAGTCGGTGCACATCGCGCCCGAGGTCGTCGACCCCGACGACGTCGAGATGCTCGAGGACCTCGTCCTCGCCGCCGTGGGCGACGGCCTGCGGCGTGCTCAGGAGATGCAGAGCGAGAGCCTCGGTGGCGTCACCGGCGGACTCGACCTCGGCAGCCTGGGCGACCTCGGTGGTCTGCTCGGCTGACGCGTGAGCAGCCCGTACGCCGCGTCCGTCCAAGCCCTGATCGACGAGTTGGGCCGCCTCCCCGGGGTCGGGCCGAAGTCGGCGCAGCGGATCGCGTTCTACCTCCTCAAGGCCGCGCCCGAGGACGCCAACCGCCTCGCCCGGGTCATCACCGAGGCGAAGGAGCGCGTCACCTGGTGTCGCCGGTGCTTCAACATCGCCGAGGGCGAGCTGTGCGGGTACTGCCTCGACGAGCGGCGCGACTCCGCGCTGCTGTGCGTGGTGGAGGAGCCGCGCGACATCGTCGCCGTCGAGCGGACCCACGAGTTCGGTGGCCGCTACCACGTGCTCCAGGGCGCGATCTCCCCGATCGAGGGCATCGGGCCCGAGCAGCTGCGGGTGAAGGAGCTGCTCGCCCGGGTCGACGCCGAGGGCGTCACCGAGGTGATCCTGGCCACCAACCCCAACATCGAGGGAGAGGCCACGGCCATGTACCTCGCCCGGCTGCTCAAGCCCCTCGGCATGCGGACGACCCGCATCGCCAGCGGGCTCCCGGTCGGCGGCGACCTCGAGTACGCCGACGAGGTCACGCTGGGACGGGCGCTCGAGGGGCGCCGCGAAGTCGACGCCTGAGCGGCGATCCGCCCATCCTCCCCGAATTCGCGCGAGCCTGTACCGGACTCCGGCGTGACGCCGGGAGGGGAGGAGTCGACCGATGTCCGACCAGACGCCCGCGCCACCGCCCGCCTCACCACCGCCGGCGCCGCCGCCCGCGCCGTCGTCCGGGGGGTTCGGCGACGGCGGCGGCGGCGGGTACCCGGTCCGGCTGGAGCTCGAGCGCGGCTACGACGAGCAGAACTGGCGACCGCTGGTCAACTGGCTGCTGGCGATCCCGCAGTGGATCGTGCTCTACGTCCTGGGCATCGCCGCCTTCGTGCTCTGGGTCGTGTCGTTCTTCACCGTCCTGTTCACCCGGCGGAACCCGTTCCTCCGGTTCCAGACGATGTACCTCCGGTACAACTGGCGGGTCTCCAGCTTCGTGGCCTTCATGCGCGACGAGTACCCGCCGTTCGACTTCGCCACCGACCCGGCGGCGGTGGTCCCCGACGCCGCGGTCGTCGACGTCGACGACCCCGGCGAGATGAACCGCTGGCTGCCGCTGGTGAAGTGGCTCCTGGCCATCCCGCACTACATCGTGCTGTGGCTGCTCGGCATCGCCGCGTTCGTCGTGGTGGTCATCGGCTTCTTCGCGGTGCTGTTCACCGGTAAGTGGCCCGAGGGGATGCGCGACTTCGTCGTCGGCTACGCCCGCTGGTACACGAGGGTGTACGCGTACATCTTGTTCCTCACCGACGAGTACCCGCCGTTCAGCCTGCAGTAGCCCTCCGGCGCTACTGCCAGGGGGTCACGGTCTGGCCGTTGAGGGCGCGGTAGAGGTACGCCCAGGTGATCAGCGTGATGCCGAGCGTGAAGACCACGCCCACGAAGCACGCGATCAGGCCCACGATGTTCACGAGGAACAGCACGATCGCCATCCCGAAGAGCGTCCAGCGGTGGCCGCGCGTGAGCTCGGCCGACCGCTGGAGCGACTCGAGCACGGCCACACCCTCGCCGCGCTCCGCGATCACGAAGCCGTAGAACCCGAACGTCGCGATGAAGATGATGCCGGGGATGATCAGCAGGATCAGGCCGATCACCACGCCGATGTAGAAGAGGATGGACGCGAGCAGGAAGACCCCGTAGCCCTCCGCCTTGAAGACGTCGGCGAGCTCGGGTTTCACGCCGTTGGTGATCCCGAGCGCGACCCGCAGCCACCCCAGGGTGATGAGCAGCCCCACCAGGTTGCCGATGATCTGCACCAGGACCCGTGGCACCGTGGCGTCGATGGAGCTCGCGACGGCGCTGAACGCGATCTGGATGAGGACCACGACCACCGCGATGACCAGCATGGGACCGATGTTCTTCCAGTACGCGTTCCAGCCGTAGCTGAGCGCGTCGCCCATCGCGAAGTTGGCGGGCGACGTCGCGCCGTACCCTCCGGAGCCGGGCGGGGGCGGCGGGGGCGGCGGGGGCTGTTCCATCGACATGGACTCTCCCTTTCGGTCAGAGGGGGCGGCCCGTCGCGTACTTGAGCAGCTGGAAGGCCCAGAGCGCGCCGACGACGGCCCACGGTACCCAGGTGGGGAGGGACACTCGCGGACGTCGCCACAGCAGGACGGCCGCGGTCGCCACGGCCAGCAGGACGCCCGGGTTCAGCGCGAGCGAGTGGAGCACGTCACCGTGGACGAGGGCGATCGTGCCCCGGGTCATCCCGCAGAAGGGGCACGGCACACCGGTGAGGGCGCGCAACGGGCACGAGGGCACGGCCGGCTACAGGGCGCGGACGATCGCCGCCTCGCCCTGGCCGCCACCGCCGCAGAGGGCCGCGGCTCCGAGCCCGCCGCCGCGACGACGGAGCTCGTTGACCAGCGTGAGCACCACGCGCGTGCCCGACATCCCGATCGGGTGCCCGAGAGCGATGGCGCCGCCGTTGACGTTGACGACGTCGTCGGTGATGCCCAGGTCGCGCATCGAGGCCAGGCCGACGGCGGCGAACGCCTCGTTGAGCTCGAACAGGTCGAGGTCCGAGACCTTCATGTCCGGCCCGATCGAGCGCGCGGTTGATCGCGCGCGGACGGCTGGGTCAGCAGTGACGGGTCGGGACCCGCCACCATCCCGAAGCTCACCAGCTCGGCAAGGGGCGAGAGGCCGAGCTGCTCGGCCTTGGCCGCCGACGTGACCACGACCGCCGCCGCCCCGTCGGAGATCTGCGACGCGTTGCCGGCGGTGATGGTGCCGTCCTTCGCGAACGCCGGGCGCAGGTTGCCGAGCGACTCGCTCGTCGTACCGGGCCGCACACCCTCGTCGGTGTCGACGAGGATCGGGTCGCCCTTGCGCTGCGGGATCTCGATCGGCGCGATCTCCTCCGCGAGCCGGCCTTCCTTCATGGCGGCCGCGGCGCGCTCGTGGCTCTTCGCCGCGACGTCGTCCTGCATGTCGCGCGTGATGCCACCCATCTCACCCGTGTAGCGCTCGGTGCCGGCGCCCATGTGGACGGCGTCGAACGCGCACCACAGGCCGTCGTCGATCATCGAGTCGAGCAGCTCGCCGTTGCCCATCCGGTAGCCCTCGCGCGCCCGCTTCAAGAGGTACGGCGCCTTCGTCATCGACTCCATGCCGCCGGCGACCACGACCTCGGCGTCGCCCGCCTGGATCATCTGGTCGGCGAGGTAGATCGCGTCGATCCCGGAGAGGCACACCTTGTTGACCGTCATCGACGGCACCGACAGTGGGATGCCGCCCTTCACCGCCGCCTGGCGGGCGGGCATCTGCCCCGCGCCGGCCTGCAGCACCTGCCCGAGCAGCACGTAGTCGACCTGGTCGCCGCTGATTCCGGCCCGCTCGAGCGCGGCCGCGATGGCGTGTCCACCGAGGTCGGTGGCCTCGAACGAGGCCAGCGCGCCGGAGAGCTTGCCGATGGGAGTGCGGGCGGACGAGACGATGACCGAACCGGGCATGGGAAACCCCCCGAAAGAGTGGCAATCGACCCGCGATGGTACCGTCGCCCGCCATGACGGAGATCGCCGCCATCCGGGACGCAATCGTCCGGGGCGCCACGGCCGAGGAGCTCGGCGGGCTCCCGCTCCCCCTCTCGTACCGCGGTGCGGTGGTGCGGGCCGACGAGCAGGAGATGTTCGCGGGCGTGCCGTCGGACCAGAAGGACCCCCGGAAGTCGCTCCACCTCGACGACGTCCCGTTGCCGGAGCTGGCACCCGACGAGGCGCTGGTCGCGGTGATGGCGTCGTCGATCAACTTCAACACCGTCTGGACGTCGATCTTCGAGCCGCTGCCCACCTTCGGCTTCCTGCAACGACTCGGGCGCGAGAGCGTCTGGGGCGCCCGGCACGACCAGCCGTTCCACGTCGTCGGCAGCGACGCCGCCGGCGTCGTGCTGCGGGTCGGCTCGGCGGTGCGGGTCTGGCAACCCGGCGACCCGGTCACCGTGCACTGCAACCACGTCGACGACCAGGACCCGAGCGCGCACGACGACTCGATGCTCGCCACCAACCAGCGCATCTGGGGCTACGAGACCAACTACGGCGGGCTCGGCGAGCTCGCCCTGGTGAAGGCCAACCAGCTGATGCCGAAGCCGGCGCACCTCACCTGGGAGGAGGCGGCGGTCAACGCGCTCACCAATTCGACCAGCTACCGGATGCTCGTGAGCCCGAACGGCGCCCAGATGGCACAGGGCCAGACCGTCCTCATCTGGGGCGCCAGCGGCGGGATCGGCGCGTACGCGTGCCAATACGTGCTCAACGGCGGCGGCACGCCGATCGGCGTCGTGTCGAGCCCCGAGCGGGCCGAGCTGCTCCACGCACTGGGCGTGGAGCACGTGATCGACCGCAAGGCCGAGGGCTTCGAGTTCTGGAAGGACGAGCAGACCCAGGACCCGGCCGAGTGGCGACGGCTCGGCAAGCGGATCCGGGAGCTCGTCGGCCGCGATCCCGACATCGTGTTCGAGCACCCTGGTCGTTCGACCATGGGCGCGTCGGTGTTCGTGTGCACGCGGGGCGGCACCATCGTCACCTGCGCGGCGACGAGCGGATTCATGATCGAGTACGACAACCGCTACCTCTGGATGAACCAGAAGACGCTCAAGGGCTGCCACTTCGCCAACTACCGCGAGGCGTGGGAGGCGAACCGGCTCATCGGGGAGGGCCGGATCCATCCGGTCCTCTCGGCCGTCTTCCCCTTCGACGAGGTCGCCGAGGCGGTCAACCAGGTGCACCACAACCTGCACGAGGGCAAGCTCGGAGTGCTGGTGCTGGCGCCCGAGGAGGGCCTCGGCGTGACCGACCCCGAGCTCCGCGAGCGGCACCTCGACCAGATCACGCTCTTTCGGAGGAACCCCTGATGCTCACCGAGATCGACCACATCGCCATCGCCGTCAACGACCTCGAGGCCGCGATCGAGTACTACCGCGACACCTACGGCGTCGAGGTCGAGCATCGTGAGGTCGTCGAGCGCGACGGTGTCGAGGAGGCCCTGCTGAAGGTGGCCGACTCGTACGTCCAGCTGCTCACGCCGATCCGCGACGACTCGACCGTCGCCAAGTTCCTCCAGAACAAGGGGGAGGGCCTCCACCACGTGGGCTACCGGGTCGACGACTGCGCCGCCGCGGTCGAGCGGGTCCGGGCCGAGGGCGGTCGGCTGATCGACGAGGAGCCGCGGCCGGGGAGCCGGGGCACGACGGTGGCGTTCGTGCACCCCAAGGGGGCCTTCGGCACCCTGGTCGAGCTGGTCCAGGAGTGACTTGAGCGGACTGCGCTCAACTTTTCTGTCAATCGAGGAATAGGCCCGTCGGCACCACCGGTTGTGCGAGATCCACACACCTGGAGGTTTGCCATGCTCGTCCGTTACGACCCCTTCCGCACGTTCGACCGTCCTGCTGCCCGTCGCAGCTGGATGCCGATGGACGCCGTCCGCCACGACCAGAACGTCGAGCTCCGCTTCGATCTGCCCGGCGTCTCGCCCGAGTCGATCGACGTCGAAGTCGAGCGCAACGTCCTCACCGTGCGGGCCGAGCGGTCGTGGGCACCGGCCGAGGGTGCCGAGGTCCTCGTCCGCGAGCGCGCGCAGGGCGCGGTCACCCGCCAGGTGACCCTCGGCGAGTCGCTCGACACCGACCGGCTCGAGGCGTCCTACGACGCCGGTGTCCTGACCCTCACCATCCCGGTGGCCGAGCAGGCGAAGCCCCGCAAGGTCGAGATCCACGTCGGTGCCCCCGAGCCGATCGAGGCCGGCGCCACCAACTGACCTCTGCCGCACCCGTGACGACGGCCCCGCCGCTCCGGCGGGGCCGTCCCGCGCGCCGGTAACCTCGGCGCATATGGCTGCCGAGGAAGAAGCGCTGCAGACCCAAGTGGAGGCCGAGGCGCCGCACGGCGACGAGCCGCCGAGCCCGCGACCGGTGCCGCACCCGATCGAGGAGCGGCTGGAGCAGCTCGCGGCGCTGCGGGAGCAGGCGCTCCACGCGGGGAGCGACGCGGCGGTCGAGCGCCAGCACAAGCGGGGCAAGCTCACCGCTCGCGAGCGCATCGACCTGCTGCTCGATCCCGGCTCGTTCGTGGAGCTCGACATGCTCGCCCGCCATCGGGCGCACGGGTTCGGCATCGAGGCGACCCGGCCGCTCACCGACGGCGTCGTCACCGGCTGGGGCACCGTCGACGGCCGCAAGGTGTTCGTGTTCAGCCAGGACTTCACCGTGTTCGGCGGCGCGCTCGGCGAGGTGTTCGCCGAGAAGATCCACAAGGTCATGGACCTCGCCGAGTCGGTCGGCGCCCCCATGGTCGGGCTCAACGACGGCGCCGGTGCCCGCATCCAGGAGGGCGTCGTGTCGCTCGACGCCTACGGCGGCATCTTCTCCCGCAACGTGAAGGCGTCCGGGGTGATCCCGCAGATCAGCGTGATCCTCGGGCCCTGCGCCGGCGGGGCGGTGTACTCGCCCGCGCTCACCGACTTCGTGGTGATGGTGAAGGGCACCTCGCACATGTTCATCACGGGGCCCGACGTCGTGAAGACGGTCACCGGCGAGGACGTCACCCAGGAGGAGCTCGGCGGCGCGCTCACCCACGCGGCGAAGTCGGGTGTGGCCGCCTTCGTCTACGACGACGAGGCCACCGCGCTCGCCCAGGTGCGCTACCTGCTCTCGTTCCTCCCCGCCAACAATCTGGAGGACCCGCCGTACTACGAATCGGAGGATCCGCCCGACCGTTCGTGCGACGGCATCATCGATCTGATCCCCGACGCGCCGAACAAGCCCTACGACATGAAGAAGGTCATCGCCGAGGTCGTCGACGACGGCGAGTTCTTCGAGGTGAACGCGCTGTGGGCGATGAACATCGTCTGCGGTTTCGCGCGCATCGACGGCCACGCGATCGGCATCGTCGGGAACCAGCCGTCGAACCTCGCAGGCACACTCGACATCGACGCGTCCGAGAAGGCGGCCCGTTTCGTGCGCACGTGCGATGCGTTCAACGTTCCGCTCGTGACCTTCGTCGACGTGCCCGGGTTCCTGCCCGGCACCGACCAGGAGTACGGCGGGATCATCCGTCACGGCGCCAAGCTGCTGTACGCGTACTGCGAATCCACCGTTCCCCGGGTGCAGATCATCACCCGGAAGGCCTACGGCGGCGCATACGTCGTCATGAACTCGAAGTCGATCGGTGCCGACCTCGCGTTCGCCTGGCCCTCGGCCGAGGTGGCGGTGATGGGCGCGCCGGGCGCGGTCAACCTGATCCACCGGAAGGAGCTCGAGGCCGCCGACGACGTCGAGACCAAGCGGACCGAGCTCATCGCGGAGTACGAGGAGCGCTTCGCGAATCCCTACGTGGCGGCCGAGCGCGGCTACGTCGACGACGTGATCGATCCGCGTGAGACGCGCAGGGTGCTCGCCCGGTCGTTGGCGATGCTGCGCACCAAGCGCGAGCAGATGCCGTCGCGCAAGCACGGGAACGTGCCGCTCTAGTGTCCGCCCGCCTCCGCTCGGTGTCGCCGGACGCGACCCCCGAGGAGATCGCCGCCATCCTGGCCGCCATCGCCTCGCTCGAGCCGCCGGTCGTCAGTGACGACGGCGGCGACGACACGCTGCACGAATGGGTGCGCGCCGCCCGCCTGCGGTCCCACCGCGCGGGCCTGCAGCGGGGCCCGTGGCGACTGTCCGGTCGCATCGGCCGCCGCAGTCGCGCCTGACCATGGCGGTGGCCCACGCCGAGCTCATGAGCGTGGGCCCCGACGAAGTGGTGGTGACGTTCACCACCGAGCCGGGTGCCGAGGTGCGCACGCGCGTCGGCGACGCCGAGGTGGTGACCACCGGGCCGCACCACACCGCCCGGGTCACCGGTCTCGCCGCCGACACCGAGTACCCGCTCGGGTCGACGGCACGCCGGCCGACCGCTGGCTCCCGGCCCGGGTGCGCACGTTGGTGCAGCCTGCGGGGCGGCTCCTCGCCACCCTCGCGACCGCCAACGACGTGCACTTCGGCGAGACGGAGTGCGGCCGCACCGGCGACCCCGCGACCGACGCCATCGGCCCCATCCTGCGCAGCGCGCCCGGCGCCCGCCCGTATCCGGAGGTCATGAACGGCGCCGTCGTCGACGAGATGCTGGCCCTCGACCCCGACGCGGTCGTGGTCAAGGGCGACCTCACCGACTCCGGGCGCGAGGAGCAGTACGACGCGTTCCGCGCCTGCTACGGGCGGCTCGGCGCGCGGATGCACCACGTCCGCGGGAACCACGACGCCATCCGCGACCCGCAGCTGGCGCGATGCGACGCGCCGTACGCGGTCCGGCTCGAGGGAGTGATGCTCGCGGTGCTCGACACGACGATGCCGGGGCACGTCGGTGGCGTGCTGCCGCTCGCGCAGCGCGCCTGGCTCGACGAGCTGGCCGCCGGGACCCCCGACCCGGTGCTCGTGTTCGCGCACCATCCGAGCTTCAACCCGGATCCGAACTACGGCCTGTCGCCTGCCGACCACGAGGCGCTGCTCGCGCTCATCGCCCGGCGCGAGAACATCGTCGGCTACCTCAGCGGCCACACCCACAGCAACCACGTGGTGCGCGACCCGCGGGCGCGCGAGGTGCCCTGCGTCGAGGTGGCCTGCACCAAGGACTATCCCGGCGCGTGGGCCGAGTACCGCGTCTACGAGGGGGGCTACACGCAGGTGATGCGCCGCGTGGCCGCGCCGGCGGCGCGGGAGTGGTCGGAGCTCGGACGCACCATGATCCAGGGCATCTATCGCGACCTCGTGCTCGGCACCATCGACGACCGCTGCTTCACCCAGCTCTTTTGAGCGAGCCCGAGACACCTCGAGAATTCCGTCGTCTTATCGGTTCCTAGGAGCGAACAACGCGACGGAATCTTCGGGAGGGCGTCATGGCGAAGCCGAGGCCGGGGTACGTCTTCGAGCTCGACGCCCGCGTCCTCTCCGAGGGCTCGCGCCGGCACCGGTCCGGCGAGGCGTCGTTCTACGGGCTGCAGCTCGCCGATCGCCTGCGGGTCCCGAAGATCACCGTGTACCGGTCGTTGCGCCGGCTGACCGAGCTCGGCCTCGTCGACCGCTGGTGGGAGGACCAGGACATCGCCACCGCGAACGGCCGCCCGCGCCGCCGCCTCTACGCCCTCACCCAGCACGGCCGCGACGCCCTGCCCCACGCGATCGGCGGTCACCGGGTGTTCGGGCGCACGTCGCCACGCGACTCCAACAGTGTCACCCCACCCCGTCGTCCACGTGCGCGACTGCGTCAGCAGCTTCGGCCGGGAGGCAGCCGTCGGCGCCGATGACGGTCAGCTGTGCTTCGCGGCGTAGCTCACCATCTGGAAGTACACCGTGAGCACCTTCTGCGCGTACCCCGGGTCGGTGGCCCAGTTGCCGTTGCCCATGACGTTCCACGTCGGGGTGCGGCCCTTGGCGAAGAAGGTGTCGTAGGACTGCGCGGCGCGCACCGGATCGCTGCCGTAGATCGTGGGCGACGGCGGGTTGGCCAGGTTCGCCGCCCGTGAGGCCGGGTCGGCGTAGTTGCGCAGCAGCTGGATCTGGCCCCGGACCCCGTCGCGCGGGGTGGGGAACGCGGGTTCGCCCTGGCAGCTGTCGCAGGCGCCGATGCCGGCGTAGTTGTTGTCGAGGGCGTTGCCGAACGAGCCGGTTTCGATGATCGACTGGGCGAAGGCGAGCTCCGGGCGGACGTGCTCGGCCTTGCCCTCGTCCATGTAGATCTGCACGAGGTCGCCGATCGGCATGCCACCGGCGAGCCGGTACTTCGCGCCGCGCGCCTCGAACCACGCGGTGATCTCGGCCGCGGTGAGCTCGGCGTCGCCCATCACCGGCACCGCGCCGGCCTGGTCGAGCAACTTCTTCTGGTGCGCGGTCAACGCCTCGAGCGCGGCCGTCGCCTCGTCGAGCCGAGCCTTCTCCTGTTCCTGCTGCGCGCGCGCGTTCTCCAGCTCCGCGCGGTGCTGGTCGAGCTGTGCGGACGCTCGCGCGAGGTCGCTGATCCTCGTGCCGTCGGTCTGGGTCGCCGACTCCGCGTACTTCTTGCCTGCCGAGATGTCGACGACGTGCTGGATGTCGACCACCGCGGTGCTCGGCGTGTCGGCGTGCTGGTACATGTACGCGGCGCGGTCGCGCACGATCTGCCTGAGCCGTTCCATCTCGGCGCGGGTGGCGTCGAGCTTCTGCTGCGTGGCGTCGATCTCGGCGCCGAGCGCGGCCAGCTTCTGGGTGGCCGCCGCGACCTGGGCGGTGAGCTGCGTGAGCATCGCCTGGTTCTGGCTGACCTGGTTGGCCAGGGCGGCGAAGGCGTCGGGATCGGGCTTCGGCGTCGTCGAGCCGGGCGCGCTCGTGGACGGCGGGGTGGTGGTCGTGGTGGTGGTGGTCGTCGACGTGGTGGTGGTCGTCGACGAGGTGGTGGTCGACGGCGACTCCTGGGCGAATCCCGCGGTGGCCGGGACGAGGAAAGCAGTGACCAGCGCACCCGCGACGAGTGCGCGGCGCAACTGCATGCCCGTCTATCGGCGGGGGGTGCGGGATTGTTGAGCCCGCACGAGAGTTCGTCCCGAGGAGAGTCGGCGTAGAGAAGCCCGCACGGTGGCGGCGCCCCAACGATCTCCTCGGGACGAGCTGCCCGCCAGTATTCCCCATCTCCGCGAGGTTTTCCACCCACGCAGGCCAGTTCTCCACCTCCACTTGTGGATAACGTGACGCCCGTGGAAGACACGATCCCGGCCCGGTTCCTCGCCACCGTCGACCAGTGGGCCGGCGAGGTGGCGATCCGCGAGAAGGCCGGCGACGAATTCCGCCAGCTGACCTTCGGCGAGTACGCCGACCGGGCCACCCGGCTCGCCGCGGCCCTCGGGGCGCTGGGCGTGGCCCACGGGGACCGGGTCGTGATGCTCATCGGCAACCGGCCCGAGTTCCACGTCGCCGACATGGGGGTCCTGCTGCTGGGGGCGACGCCGATCTCGATCTACAACTCGTCGTCGCCGGACCAGATCCGGTACCTCGCCGGCCACGCCCGGGCGTCGGTGGCCATCGTGGAGGACGCCGGGTACCTGGCCCGGATCCTCGAGGCGCGGGCCGACCTGCCCGGCCTGCGTCACGTCGTCGTCATCGAACCCGTCGACCATCCCGGTGTCGAGCAGTGGGACGACCTGCTCGCCGGCGCGCCCCTCGACCTCGAGCGGGCGGCCGCCACCGCCGCGCCCGACGACCTCGCCACGATCATCTACACGTCGGGCACCACGGGACCGCCCAAGGGCGTGATGCTCGATCACCACAACATCTGCTGGACGGTCGACAGCCTCCGCGCGGCACTCGGCTTCGCGCTCGACCGCTCACGCATCGTGTCGTACCTCCCGATGGCCCACATCGCCGAGCGCATCACCACCCACTACGGCGGGATCGCGTTCGCCTACGAAGTGACGACGTGCGCCGACATCCGTCTCCTCGGCGCGCTGCTCGCCGAGACGCGACCGCAGATCCTCTTCGGTGTGCCGCGCACGTTCGAGAAGATCCACAGCGCGGTGCAGGCCGTGCTCGCCGCCGATGCCGGTCGCGCCGAGGTGTTCGCGCAGGCGCTCGAGGTCGGCGCGCGGGTCGCGGAGCATCGCGCGCGCGGTGAGGCGCTGTCCGTGCAACTGACCGCGGAGTACGAACGCGTCGACGCCGAGTCGCTGCGGCCGGCCCGGCAGCTGCTCGGGCTCGACGAGCTGCGGATCGCGGTGACCGCGGCCGCGCCCATCCCCGTCGAGGTGCTCCAGTTCTTCCGCAGCGCCGGGGTGCCGCTGTCGGAGCTGTACGGCCTGTCCGAGTCGACGGGGCCGATGACGTGGGACCCGGTGCGGGTGAAGCCGGGCACCGTGGGGCGCGCCATCCCCGGCATGGAGCTGCGGCTCGCCGACGACGGCGAGGTGCTCGGCCGCGGCGGCAACGTCTTCCGCGGGTACCTCGACGATCCCGAGCGCACCGCGGAGGCGCTCGACGCCGACGGCTGGCTCCACACCGGCGACATCGGCACGCTGGACGGCGAGGGCTACCTGCGCATCGTCGACCGCAAGAAGGAGCTCATCATCACCGCGGGCGGCAAGAACGTGTCACCGGCGAACGTCGAGGCCGCGCTGAAGGCACAACCGCTCATCGGCCAGGCGTGCGTCGTGGGCGACGGTGAGCCCTTCATCGCCGCGCTGCTCGTGCTCGATCCCGACGTCGCGCCCGCGTGGGCGCTCGGCCACGGTGCGACCGGCTCGACGCTGGCCGAGCTGGCGGAGGACCCGGTGGTCCGGGCGGAGGTCGCGCGCGAGGTCGACGTCGCCAACGAGCGCTTCTCCCACGCGGAGGCAGTGCGCGCGTTCACCGTGCTCCCGCACGAGTGGCTGCCCGACTCCGAGGAGCTCACTCCGACGATGAAGCTGAAGCGCCGCGGCATCGCGGCCAAGTACGCGAACGAGATCGCGGCCTTCTACCGCGAGTAGCTCAGGCTCCCTGGTCGGCGACCGCGATGTAGTCGCGCGCGTGCCCGGCTTCGCGCGCCTGCTCGAGCGCATGACCGGCGCGGGCGACGAGCTCGGCCGCATCGAGCGCGTGACTGGGGTAGCAGGCGATGCCGGCCGACGCGGTCAGCGAGTCGCCCACCGGGCTGGCGCGCAGCGCCTCCCGCACCCGATCGGCGACCATCCGCGCGCCGGGCTCGGCGGTGTCGACGAGGACCGCGACCGCGACGGCGTCGCCCAGCCGGAACACGGTGTCGCTCTCGCGCAGGGTCCGCCACGCCACCGCGCCGAGGGCGGTGAGTGCCTGCTCTCGCACCTCGAGCGGCGCCGTCTCCAGGCCGTCGAGCTCCCAGAACACGACCGACACCGGTAGCACCTTGCGCCGGGCGGCGGCCACCACCTGCTGGAGCAGGACGGGGAGGTGACGCTCGCGGATCAGTCCCGACACCGGGTCGATCTCCCAGTCGGCGGTGTCGGTCCCCTCGGGGAGCTCGACCTGCGCCGCCCGTGCGGACGCCAGCCGATGCTCCTCGGCCACCGCGACCTGCAACGTCTCCAGCTGCCGGCGCAGGCGACGGGCCTGCGACCGCGCCTCCCAGAGCGAGTCCTCGGCGCGGCTGCGGCGGACGTCGACGAGCGCGCCGACGCCGGCAGCGGCGACGCCCACCACCGCCGCGGCGAGCCCGAGCGTCGCTTCGTCGGCGACGACCGCGGTGATCCCGAGGATGACCGCGACCACGGCCAGCACCGCGCACGCGGCGACGCCGCGGTGGTCGTTGCCCTGCGTCGGTGCCTGCATCACGAGGGAACGGTCACCAGCTCGGCCAGCTCGGCGACGATGTCGCTCACCCGGAAGTCCTTCGGCGTGTAGACGCGGGCCACCCCGGCGGCGAGGAGCGCGTCGCGGTCGGCTTCGGGGATGATGCCGCCGACGACGACGGGTGCGTCGACGCCATTGGCCCGGAGATGCGCCAACGTCTCGGGTACGAGCTTGCGGTGCGATCCGGAGAGCACGGAGAGGCCGACCAGGTCGACGTCTTCGTCGCGTGCGGCGGCCGCGATCTGCTCGGGCGTCAGCCGGATGCCCTGGTAGACGACCTCCATGCCCGCGTCGCGCGCCGCGACCGCGATCTGCTCGGCACCGTTGGAGTGGCCGTCGAGCCCCGGCTTGCCGACCAGGATCCGGATCGGACGGCCGAGCGCCTGGGCGCGCGCGCCGACCCGCGCACGAGCCGCGACCATCGCCTCGCCCACCGGCGCCCGCACACCACCGACCCCGGTGGGGGCGCGGTACTCGCCGAACACGTCGCGGAGCGCTCCGGCCCACTCGCCCACGGTGCCGCCGGCACGTGCCAGCTCGATCGTCGCCGGCGTGAGGTTGTCGGTGCCGCGTGCGGTCTCGCGCACCGCGTCGAGGGCGCGGGCGACGGCGTCGGCGTCACGGGCGGCGCGCCACTCTTCCAGGAGCGCGAGCTGCTCCCGCTCGACCTCCTCGTCGACCACCAGGATGGTGCTCTCTCCGTCCAGCGACTCCACGAGAGGTGAATCGGCGGATTCGACGAATTGGTTGACTCCCACGACGGTGATCTCGCCCGATTCGATGCGGCGCACCCGCTCGGCGTTGCTCTGCACCAGTCGCTGCTTCATGGCGTCGATCATGGCGAACGCCCCGCCGCCGTCGAGCACCCACGCCAGCTCGACCTCCGCCAGCTCCGCGAGCTCGGCGGTCGTGGCCTCGACGACGTGCGACCCCGCGAAGATGTCGTCGTACTCGAGCAGGTCGGTCTCGAACGCGAGGACCTGCTGGATCCGCAGCGACCACTGCTGGTCCCATGGCCGCGGCAGCCCCAGCGCCTCGTTCCACGCGGGGAGCTGCACCGCGCGGGCGCGGGCGCCTTTCGACAGGGTGACCCCGAGCGTCTCCAGCACGATGCGTTGCACGTTGTTCTCCGGCTGCGCCTCTGTGAGCCCGAGCGAGTTCACCTGCACGCCGTAGCGGAAGCGGCGGAGCTTGTCGTCGCTCACGCCGTAGCGCTCGGCCGTGATTCGGTCCCACAGCACGCCGAAGGCGCGCAGCTTGCACATCTCCTCGACGAAGCGGATGCCCGCGTTCACGAAGAACGAGATGCGCCCGACGACCTCGGGAAATTCCTCGTCGCTCACCTGGCCCGACTCGCGCACCGCGTCGAGCACGTCGATCGCGGTGGCGAGCGCGTACGCGACTTCCTCGACCGGCGTGGCGCCGGCTTCCTGCAGGTGGTACGAGCAGACGTTGATCGGGTTCCACTTCGGCACGTGACGCACCGCGTGGCACACGAGGTCGACGGTGAGCCGGCGCGACGGTTCGGGGCCGAAGATGTAGGTGCCGCGCGACAGGTACTCCTTCACGATGTCGTTCTGCGTGGTGCCCGCCAACCGCGCCGGGTCGACGCCGCGCTCCTCGGCGAGCGCGACGTACATGCCGAAGAGCCACATCGCAGTCGCGTTGATGGTCATCGACGTGTTCATCTCGTCGAGCGGGATGCCCTCGAACAGCGTCCGCAGGGCGCCGAGGTACGGAACCGGGACGCCGACCTTCCCGACCTCGCCCGCCGCGAGGGGGTGGTCGGCGTCGTACCCCGTCTGGGTGGGCAGGTCGAACGCGACCGAGAGGCCGGTCTGACCCCGGGCCAGGTTGGACCGGTAGAGCTCGTTGGACGCGCGCGCGGACGAATGCCCGGAGTACGTCCGCATCAACCAGGGCTTGTCCCGCACGGTCACATTCTCCCCCACCCGGGATGGCGGACCGAAACCTCTCAGCCCCCGTAGTCGTAGAAGCCCCCGCCCGACTTCCGCCCGAGGCGCTCGGCGGCGACCATGCGCTTCAGCAGCGCCGCCGGCGCGAAGTTCGGGTCCCGGAACTCGGCGTACAGCGCGTCGAGGATGGAGAGGCTGGTGTCGAGGCCGACGAGGTCGAGCAGCTCGAGTGGCCCCATCGGGAAGTTGCACCCGCCCTTCATGGCGGTGTCGATGTCGTCACGCGAGGCGACGCCGGCGTCGAACAGCTTCACTGCGTTGTTGAGGTACGGGAACAGCAACGCGTTCACCACGAACCCGGCCTGGTCCTTCACCGTCACCGCGGTCTTGCCACACGCGACGACGAACGCGCGGGCCTCGTCGAGCGTGGCGTCGGACGTCGTGATCGCGGGGATCACCTCGACGAGGGACATCGCCGGCGCGGGGTTGAAGAAGTGGATGCCACACACCCGATCGGGCCGCTGGGTCACCATCGCCAGCTCGACGACCGGCAGGGTCGACGTGTTGGTGGCGAGGATGGCGTCGGGCGCGCACACCCGGTCGAGCTCGGCGAAGAGGTCCTGCTTGACCGCGAGGTCCTCGACGACGGACTCCAACACGAGGTCGCAGGCGGCGAGCATGGCGAGCTCGCTGACCCCGCTGACCCGGTCGCGCACCTCGGTGGCGACGGACTCCTCCAGCCGACCCTTCTTCACCTGGCGGGCGAGCGACGCGTCGAGACCACCGAGCATGGCGTCGGCGCCCGCCTGTGTGCGGCTGCGGAGCACCACCTCGAAGCCGCATCTCGCCGCGACCTCGGCCACCCCCGCGCCCATGATCCCGGAGCCGACCACACCGATCCGCTTCACGCCCATCACGTCCCCCCGTCCGGAAAGGGAGCCAGGTTACCGCGCGGTAACTTCCCCGGCCTCATCGGGCGCTTCGGGCCGCGCCAGTAGGCTCCGCCGCCATGACCCCGCGCCGTGCCGCCGGTTCGCTCGCGCTGGTGGGCGGCGGGGAGTGGAGCCCCGGGGCACGCGAATTCGACGCCGACCTCCTGGCCCGGAGCGGAGGCGACGAGGTGCTGGTCCTCCCCACCGCGGCCGCCTTCGAGCACCCGGAGCGGATCGAGGCGCGCGCCGCCGAGTACTTCGGCGGCTTGGGCGCGACCGCCCGCACCCTGCCCGTGCTGCACCGCGCCGAGGCCGAGGACGCCGACCTCGCCGAGCAGGTGCGCGCGGCCCGGTTCGTGTACCTGGCCGACGGTTCACCGTTGCACCTGCGCTCGGTGCTCAAGGGCTCGATGCTCTTCGACGCGCTGGTCGCCGCCTATGAGGGCGGTGGGGTGCTGGCGGCATCGGGCGCGGGCGCGACGTTGCTGTGCGATCCGATGGTCGATCCCCGCGGGGGCGCGTACACCGTCGGCCTCGGGGTGGTGAAGAACCTCGCGGTGTTCCCGTACCACGGGACCGCCGCCGACCACCTGCGCGAACGCTCGATCGACCTGCTCCCGCACTCGGCCGTGCTCGCCGGCGTCGACGAGGAGACCGCGCTGATCAAAGGGGCCGACGGTTGGAACGTCGCCGGCGCCGGCGCGGTCACGCTCTATGGCATCGAGGGGACGCCGACCTACACCACCGGCGACGCGGTCGCGGGCCTCCCGGCCTGATCCACGGGTCGCCCGCTAGCTCCGCATGTTCTGCGCGAGGTAGTGCGTCTCGCCGAGCTTCGCCACGAGACCGAGCTGCGTCTCGAGCCAGTCGGCGTGCGCCTCCTCGCCCTCCAGGATGTTCTCCAGCAGCTCCCGGGAACCGTTGTCGCCGAGCTCGAGGCAGCGGGCGATGCCACGGTTGAGCCGTTCGATCGACTCGTACTCGAGGTCGAGCGCGAGCTGCAGCTTCTCCGGGACCGACTCACCGACGCGCACGGTGGCGAGCCGCTGGAGGTTGGGGACGCCCTCGAGGAAGAGGATGCGGCCGATCAGCTCGTCGGCGTCCTTCATCTCGTCGATCGACTCGTCGCGGTAGTGCTGCGCGAGCGGCTCGTAGCCCCAGTTGTCGAGCATCTTGTAGTCGACGAAGTACTGGTTCACGGACGTGAGCTCGGCGGTGAGGACCTCGTTCAGCAGCTCGGTGATCTCAGCGTCTCGTCGCATGCGCCGAGGCTAGCGGTGAACGTCGACGAGCTCACGGGATCGGTGGAGCAGCGAGTGGTGCTCGAGCAGCTCTTGCAACGCCGGCCAGCACCCGCCGCACTCGGCGCCCGCGCCGCAGCGGATGGTCAGCTCCTCGATCGAAGTGGCGCCCTGTGCGACCTCGTCCTCGATCTCGTGGTCGGTCACGGCTCGGCAGTGGCACACGTACACGACCGCAAGGTTAAGGGAACCTAACCTCGTCGTCAAGTCGGCCGACGGGGGTCACGGCGCGGCCGTGGTGGGCGCCGCGGTCGTGCTCGTGGCCGCCGACCCCTCGGTGATGGTCACCTTCTTCACCGTGACCTTCTTCGTGGGCGGGCCGTCGCCGCTGGCCGGGGCGAGGTCGGAGATCTTCTGGGCGACGTCGAGGCCCTGGGTCACCGTGCCGAGGAACGCGTAGTCGGCGGGGAGGTCCGCGTTGCCCGAGCCGGTGACCACGAAGAACTGGGAGCCCGCGGTGCCTGCGGGGTCGGCGCCGGTCTTGCCGAACGCTACCGAACCCACTGGATAGGCGGGTGTCGTGGTCGGTACCTCACCCTTCACGGTGTACCCGGGGCCACCGTCCTGCGTGTTCGACGGGCTCCCGGTCTGGAACACGAAGTCCTTCGCGGCACGGTTCACGAGCAGGCCGTCGTAGAACTTCTGTCGGGCGAGGAAGACGAAGTTGTTCACCGACGTGGGGTAGGTGGCCGCGTCGAGGTCGACGACGATGGTGCCCTCCGAGGTGTCGATCGTCGCCGTGTACGTGGCCGCAGGGTCGATGGTCTGCGCCGGGGCCTTGGAGAACGTGCGCTTGTCGTTGGCCGAGTTGCTGCTGCTGTCGTCGCTGTTCGTCACCTGGAGGATGACGAAGAGGATGACGAAAGGGATGAGGAGCAGCGAGAGGTTGCGGATCGTGCGGTTGCGCTTCTTGCGCTTCTCCGCCTCCTGCATGGCCTGCCGGCGGGCGTCACGGTTCTGGCGCTGGCGCTCGCGCTTGGTCGCCTTGGGCACGGCGGGGGAGTCTACCGACGTGGAATGCGGAGGCAGGATCAGGCGAGCCTCCCGGTACCATGGCCCGTCGTGAGCCTGCTCGTGCAGAAGTTCGGCGGCACCTCCGTCGCCGACCCCGACCGGATCCGCGCCGTGGCGGAGCACATCGTGCGCACCCGTCGCGCCGGCGACGACGTCGTGGTCGTCGTCTCGGCGATGGGCAAGACCACGGACGACCTCGAGCGGCTCGCCCACGAGGTGTCGCGCGACCCGACCGCGCGAGAGATGGACATGCTGCTCACCTCGGGGGAGCGCATCTCGATCGCGCTGTTGTGCATGGCCATCATCGACGGGGGCGAGGCGGCGGTCTCGTTCACCGGTTCCCAGGCCGGGATCGTCACCGACACCGCCCACCGCAAGGCCAAGATCCTGGAGATCCGCGGCGACCGGCTGCGCGAGGCGCTGGCCGACGGCAACGTCGCGGTCGTCGCCGGGTTCCAGGGCGTCTCCACCGAGCGGGCCATCACCACCCTCGGCCGCGGCGGCTCCGACACCACCGCCGTCGCGCTGGCGGCGGCCCTCGAGGCCGACGTCTGCGAGATCTACACCGACGTCGCCGGGGTGTACACCGCCGATCCCCGCATCGTGCCCGACGCCCGTCGGCTGGAGCGCCTGTCCTACGACGAGATGCTGGAGATGTCGGCGACCGGTGGGCGCGTGCTCGCGCTCCGGTCGGTCGAGTTCGCGCGCAACTACGGCGTGCCGGTCCACGTGCGGTCGAGCTTCACGTGGGAGACCGGTACCTGGGTGAAGGAAGAGGAGCGAGGTATGGAAGCGCCGATCATCTCGGGGGTCACCCACGACACGTCGGAGGCGAAGGTCACCATCTTCCGGGTGCCCGACCGTCCCGGCATCGCGGCGAAGCTGTTCCGGGCGCTGGCCAACGAGAACGTGAACGTCGACATGATCGAGCAGAACGTGTCGACCGACGGCCACACCGACATCTCGTTCACGATCCCTCGTGACGAGCTCACCCGCACGATGGAGATCGTCGACAAGATGGTCGTCGAGATCGATGCCGGCGGCGCCAACTTCGACGACGCCATCGGTCGGGTGTCGGTGGTGGGCGCGGGCATGAAGACCAACCCCGGCGTCGCGGCACAGATGTTCGAGACCCTCGCCACCGAGCAGGTCAACATCGAGATGATCTCCACCTCGACCATCCGCATCTCCTGCGTCGTGCACGAGGACGACGTCGAGCGCGCGGTACGCGCGCTGCACACCGCGTTCGAGCTCGAAGCCACCGCGCCATGAGAGTGGGAGTGGTCGGGGCCACCGGCCTGGTCGGTACCGAGATGCTGCGGCTGCTCGAGGAGCGGGCGTTCCCCGTCACCGAGCTGCGCGTCTACGCCTCGCCCCGTTCGGAAGGGCGTGCGTTGCCGTTCGGCGACCGCGAGGTCGTGTGCGAGGTGCTCACCGACGGCTGCTTCGACGGGCTCGACCTCGTCGTGATCGACGTCGACGATCCGCTGGCCCTGGAGTGGGCCCCACGGGCGGTCGCGAGCGGCGCGCGCGTCGTCGACAACTCCGCCGCCTTCCGCGCCGACGACGACGTGCCGCTGGTGGTGAGCGAGGTCAACCCCGACGACGTGCGCGACCTGCCCAAGGGCATCGTGTCGTGTCCCAACTGCACCACCATGGTGCTCGTCACCGCGCTGGCGCCGTTGCACCGCGCCGCCGGCATCGAGCGCATGGTGGTGTCCACGTACCAGTCGGTCTCGGGTGCCGGGCAGCCCGGCATGCACGAGCTCGACGAGCAGTGGACGAAGGGCGCGGGCCAGATGGATCGCTACGCACGGGCGGCGACCCATGCCGGCGCGCTCGAGCCGGGCGACGTGTGGGACCGCCCGATCGCCGGCAACGTCATCCCGCTCGCCGGGTCGGTCAAGGACGCCGGCTACACGAGCGAGGAGTGGAAGCTGGTGCGCGAGAGTCGCAAGATCCTCCACGCGCCCGAGCTCCGCGCCACCGCGACCTGCGTGCGCGTGCCGGTCTACGTCGGGCACGCCATGACCGCCAACGTGCAGTTCGCGCAGCCGCTCTCGCGCCGCGACGCGGTCGACCTCCTGAGTGCTGCACCCGGCGTGCAGCTCGTCGACGGCGGCGACGGCCACCCCACGCCGCTCGAGGGCGCCGGCATCGACCCGGTGCTGGTCGGTCGGCTGCGCGAGGACCCGTCGCAGGCCGACACCCTCGACCTCTGGGTCACCGGCGACAACCTGCGCAAGGGCGCGGCCCTCAACGCGGTGCAGCTCGCCGAGCTACTCCTCGTCTGAGTCCGGGTCGTCGGGGCCGGCGCGCGTCGGCCGGCGGCTCACGCCGTACATGCTGACCAGGCGCGCCACCAGGGTGACGAGGAAGATCTGCCCGATCAGGGCCTCGAACGTCACCAGGACCCGCCCGGTGCTGGTGCCCGCGGTGAGGTCGCCGTAGCCGACGGTCGTGATGGTCACGAACGAGAAGTAGAGGTAGTCGACGTTGTTGGGCGTCACCTGTTGGGCGAAGAACCCGGTCGGCTCGCTGTCGTTGATCCCGGCGTAGATGCCGGCGAAGGCGATGGCGATCAGCACGTAGACGCAGATCGCGCCGAGGATGGTCTCCAACCCGACCGTCTCGTGCCGGATGATCCGGTTGAGGATGACGACCGGCGCCACCAGCACGAGCACGAACATGATGAAGGTGGAACCGTCGCTGCCGTGGCGGTTGAACAGCGCCTGGAGCAGGTTCGACGTGTCGGCGAGGACGACGAGCACCACTCCGATCGCCAAGCCCCGGGACCGGACGTGCGAGGTGTGGAACGCGAGGAGCAGCACGGCTCCGAGCAGCACGCTGATGAAGAAACGACCCCAGAGGCTGCGGTGGTCGGCCAGGGCGATGACCAGGTAGAGCACCCCGAGCAGGCTCAGCAGCAGGCCGTAGCTGTCGCCGCGTGCGAAGCGCTCGGCATAGTCCTGTCGGTTGAGGTGGCGTCGTCGCTCGGCGGGCGAGTCGGGCATCCGACGATGCTCGCGCCCCTACGTGACGATGACGGTGATGGTCAACTGCGTCGCGGCCGCGACGAATCCGACGAGGAAGGCGGCGTAGCTGAAGCGGAGGAACCGGTACTTGCTCTTGAGCAGGTACACGCCCTGGTCGTAGATGTCTTCGACCATGATCCGGTACGTCGTGTGCTCGTTGCGGAGCACGTCGGCCATCACCTCACGATGCCGCTCCTTGCTGATCTGCGAGAAGTGACCGAAGAAGAAGGGGTTGAAGCCGTCCGGGAGCTGGTCCCCGGGGTCGGGGTGGATCTTGAACTTGGGGAACACGGCCAGGATCGAGCTCAGCAGCGCGAGCAGCGAGAACGCCACCAACGTGACCAGGCTCCAGCGCAGCTCGGAGTCGCTGAACTGCGTGGCGCTCACGCTGACGACGATCGACGCCGCGGTGATGACAATGCTGCCCTTGAGGTCGGCCTGGCCCGTGAGCTGCACCATCTCCTGCTGCAACCCGAGCAGGAAGTAGTCAGTCGTGTGGCGGCTCGCGACGTCGGCGAACGGTCCGGGGTCCGCCGTGAAGACTTCATCGGGCATCGGAGCAGCCTTGCACACGTCGTCAGTTCCGCTCCGAGTCGTCGCTGGACGTGCGCGCCTGAGCATCGTCTAGTCTACTGAGAATGGTTCTCAGGAAGGCAGGCCGCGGGTTGGCGACGGGGATCGCGACGGTGGTGGCGGCCGCGCTCGTGCTCGGGCTCGTGCCCGGAGTCGCGGCGGCGGCCTCGAAGCGGTCGGTGGTCGCCGCCTTCTATCCGGTCGCGTACGCGGCGCAGCGCATCGGAGGTGACCGGGTCGACGTCACCAACCTCACCCCGGCGGGCGCCGAGCCGCACGACCTCGAGCTCAATCCCGACCAGATCGACAAGGTCCTCGACGCCGACCTCGTCGTCGACCTCGGTCAGGGGTTCCAGCCCGCGGTCGAGAAGGCGGCGGAACAACGCGACGGTCCCACGGTGTCCCTGCTGCGCCCCGGCACCAAGGATCCGCACATCTGGCTCGACCCGGTGCGAATGGAGGGGATCGTGCGCACCGTCCAGCGTGAGCTCACGCGGGTGGATCCGAAGGGGCGAGCGGTGTACGCGCGCAACGCGCAGCAATTCCTCGCCGAGCTCGCGGCGCTGAACACGCGCTACGCGAACGGTCTCGCGGCGTGCAAGCGGAAGGTCGTCGTGACCGGGCACGAGGCGTTCGGCTACCTGGCCGCGCGCTACGGGTTGCGCCAGGAGGGTGTGGCCGGGCTCTCGCCCGACGCCGAGCCGGACGCGAAGCGGCTCGGGCAGCTCTCCGACCTGGTGAAGCGCCTGGGTGTCACGGTCGTGTTCACCGAGGCGCTCGTCTCGCCCCGGATCGCCGACACCCTGGCTCGGGAAGCAGGAGTCAAGACCGAGACGCTGAACCCGCTCGAGGGGCTCACCGACACCGAGCTCCGCCACGGCGCGACCTACGTCAGCGTGATGGACGACAACCTGGTCAAGCTCCGGAGCGCGCTCGGCTGCTCGTGACCGGTTCGGCGAGGGTCGGTGCGGCCCGGGGTCAGCCGAAGGTGAAGCAGTACGCCTCGGCGCCGGCGTCGAGAAACTCGACCTCGAAGAGGCGGTCGGCAATCGCTCCGGGTTGGCGGATCAGTTGGTAGGTGCGCTGGTCGCTGACCGTGCCGCGGCCGTCCGGATCCACGTCGTTCCCGCGCTCGTCCTTCGCGAGCTGACCGTCGAGGTACACGCGGAACGGGATCGAGGCGCCGTGGGATGTCGGACCCATCACGAGGTTGAGGTCGCGCGCGTGGAATCGGAAGGCGATTCGTCCGCCAGGCTCGGTCGAGACCGCGGCGTTCCCGGCCACCGACCAGTTCCCCGAGAGTCCCCACTCATTGAGGCGCAAGCGGTCCCGGGAGCGTGTAGACGCGAGGCTCGTCGAAGCTCGCGACACCTTCCTGGACGAACCCGGTGCTCTGGCGATAGCCGACATACGTCTCCGGCGACCGCAGCGTCTGCCAGTCAGCAGCCACTTCCAGACCGTGAGGTTCGACCATGACCAGGTCCTGTTCGACCCCGTCGGCGCCGTCGCCGACCAGCAACCGCTGGATGACCATCTCGGTCATCGGGTACTCGCCCTCGCCGAAGTGATGGAACCGGATTCGGCCTTCCCCGTCGGCGATGTACAGCGCCGGCCAGAATTGGTTCGCGAAGGCGCGCCAAACGTCGTAGCGGCTGTCGACCGCGATCGGGTACTCCACACCGAGGCGGCTCGACTGCGTGATGACGTTGTCGATGTCTCCCTCGAAGTCGAACTCGGGCGTGTGCACGCCGATCACCGTCAGGCCGTCGTCCCGGTACTTGGCTGCCCAGGCGCGCAGGTAGGGGAGCGTGCGCAGCCAATTGACGCAGGTGTACGTCCAGAAGTCGACGAGCACGACCCGGCCGCGAAGACCTTCCGGTGTCAACGGATCGGAGTTGAGCCATCCCGTCGCGCCCTCGAACGACGGAAGCCGACCTTCGACCGGGAGCGCGACGTCCTCCCCCGCGAGGCGGTGGACGATCGAGCGGATGAGGCCCGGTCTCCCGGACGGGAGATCCGTTGACCCTGGGTCGTCAGGCATGGGTCGCTCCTTGAGGCAAGGGTCCGCGTGCAGCTTCAGATGCCGGGGAACGGATCCTCCAGGGAACCGAGCACGTGCATCGCGCCTGCGCTCTCGAGCTCGGCCTTGCTGTACTTGCCGGTTGCGACGCCAACCGACACCGCGCCCGCAGCATGCGCGGCGGCGATGTCGAGGGGCGTGTCGCCCACGACGAACACGTCCGTGGCTGACAGATCGACGTGCAGGTGCGCAGCTTTTTCTATGGCGATGCGCGTCAGTTCAGGCCGATCCGGTGAGTCCGAGCCGTAGGCCCCGAACAAGAAGAACCGATTCAACTTCGCCGGCATCAACTTGGTTCGCGCCGCGCCTTCCATGGCACCGGAGACGATCCCGAGGATGACGCCGGCGTCGACGAGGCGCTGGAGGACCTCATCCGCTCCGGGCAGCATCCGATACTGCGGCGAATCCCAGATGTCGTCGCTCATGTGCAGGAGGTACCGGGCGTAGAGCGGATCGAGCTCGTCGCCGACCGGCTCGCGACCGAGCACACCCCGGAATGTCTCGCGTGCGACCTGCGGATCGGTCTCGCCGGCGGAGGTGTGCTGCCCGATGTCGGCCGGCAGCCCGTAGACGCCTTCGAACGCGGCGTTCCAGCTGCGTGCCCCGGCGCCGCCGGTGTGCACCAACGTCTCGTCGACGTCGAACAGCACCACGACCGGCTTGGTGGTCACAGGCCCGGGATGATGTCAGAGAACATCGGCTGAGACAATCTCCTCCGGGTGTTCCCACATCACTCGGCGAACAGGTCGCGTCGCCGCGCGACGAAGTGCTCGACGGACTCGGCGGGTTGGCCGGTGATTTCCTCGACCGTGTCGGTCTGGCGGTCGTACCGATTCTCGCGATGGAGCCGGGCCACGGTCGCGATGTGCTCCTCGACGTACGGTGGGAACCCGGCGTGTGCGAGCACGTGCTCGGCCCAGGTCTCCCACGGGACGTCGACGTAGGAAACCGGTCGGCCCAGCGCGCGGGCGTATTCCTCGGCGACGCCGTTCATGTCCTGCGACCGGGGGCCGGTCAGCTCGACGACCCGGCCGAGATACGGCCCCGGGTCGGCCAGGATCGTCGCGACCACCCGCGCCACGTCGTCGGACACGATCGGCGACGTGCGACCGGTCCCGAATGGCAGCCGGATGGTGCCGCTGTCGGCGATGGTCGCCGCGGCGATGGTCGTGAACAACGGAGTGTCCAAGAAGATCGTCGGGCGAACGACCACGACCGGAAGCCCAGACCAGTTCAGCACCTGCTCCGCCAGGAAGTGCTGCCGCTGATGGTGTGACTCGCTCATGCTGAGCGCGTCCATCTGGGACACGGTCAACTGGGAGATGGCGACGAGTGCATCCAGGTCGCCGACGGCACGGGCCACCGTCGCAACGGTGGCGGCGGCCTCGAGGTACGACGGCGACACGCTCATGCTGAAGAACATCCGTTGGACCGAGTCGAGGGCCGTCGCGACATCTCCTGGGCGCGTCAGGTCACCGACGACCACGTCGGCGCCGAGCGCGCGCAGGGCATCGGCGCCGTCGCCATCGTGGTGCACCATCGCTCGTACGGCGCGGTCGCGCTCACGCAGGAACGCCACCACCTTGCCGCCCACGTCGGCGACGCCGCCGCCGGCACCGGTCACCAGGATGAGGCCAGGCTCAGCCATCGCCCGCCCTCACGGCGCGGCCGGGGCGACGGTCGGCACGGGCACTGGCGTCGGCGGCGGCGGTGACGGCGAAGACTCCTTGTAGACGTAGGCGACGAAGCCGACGACCGCGATGGCGAGCAGCACGATCACCCGGGTGGTCCGACGATTGCTCCGCGGTGTCGCTTGGCGTTGCATCAGGCAACCTCCTCCGGGCAGCAATGCCCCGTGCGATCCACAGGAGCCTTCCTCGCCGCTGACGGGATGTCACAGACGTTCGTCGTTTACCACGAGGACCGCAAGAGTCCTCGGACTCACAAGCCGGACGCGCGCGATGGAATCGGCCTGAGAAAGCAGTAGCGGGGGCGCGAACCCCCGCTGACCTGCACCTTCGATGGTCGGGATGCCGGGATTTGAACCCGGGACCTCAGCGTCCCGAACGCTGCGCGCTAACCAAACTGCGCTACATCCCGAAGGGGACCAGTGATGCTATCCGACGGTCGATTCCGCTCCGCCGTCCCGCCCGTCCGGGCACGGCTGCGCTGCATCTCCTATCCGACGGTCGATTCCGGTTCCCGAGCCAGTAGTCGGTCGACGGTGCGGCGCAAGGTGCCGGGGTCGACCGGCTTCACCAGCTCGGCGTCGGCGTCGACCCGCTTGGCCAGGAAGCGGTCGGCCTCCCGGTCGAGCAGGAGCAGGATCGACACGTCGGGGATCCGCCCGGCCGAGCTCTCGAGACGAAGGTCGATGGTCACCGCCAGGCCGCCCATGTTGGCGATCTGCATGTCGAGGATCACCAGGTCGGGGCTGTGCTCGCCGACGACGGTCCGCACGTCCTGGCCCCGGGTGACCTCGAGGACCTCCTGGCCGGGGCCGGTGCACGAAGACTTGACCAGGTCCCGGACCCACCGGGCGTCGGCGGCGACGACGATCGTGCTCATCCGGCGAACGCTAGCCGTCGGCAACGCCGTCACCGGAGGTGGACGACGGGTCTCGGCCGCGGGCTCAGCCCGCGGCCAGCAGATGGTCGGCAACTGCCCGGAGCGCGGTGAAGTCGTGCACGTCGTGGCCGAGCTCGGGCACGTGCGCCACCGACGCGTCGCCGATCCGCTCCTCGAGCCCGGAGAGCTCGCGCCGTTCCCGGCCCGCGACGTCCTCGAATTCGGCGAGGTTCTCGTAGCGCAGTGCGAGCCGCGCCGCGGCGTCGCCGGGCTCCGCGCCGAGCTCGAGCGCGCGTGTCCGCAGCACGTCCGGCGCCACGCCGGAGTACTGGCCGTGCACCCGGTTGACCACGAGCGCGTCGACCGCGAACTCCCCGTCGGCGAGCCGTTGCGCGAAGTACTCCGCCTCTTCCACCGCGTCCCGCCGCGGCGACGTGATCAAGACGAAGGCGGTCTCGTCGGCGGCGAGGAGCTGCATCACCTCCGCGGCCCGGTCGCGGAAGCCTTCTTCCATCCCCTCGAACGCGCGGAAGAAGGCGACGACGTCGTCGACCGGCTCCGTGCCGACGACACGCGAGATGGTGCGGAGGAACGCCTGGGCCGCCACCGTGCCCACCCGCAGCGTGGTACGGGTCGGCACCATGAGGAAGCGGAAGACGCGGTTGTCGAGCATCCGTGTGAGCCGGCGGGGCGCGTCGAGGAAGTCGAGCGCGTGACGGGTCGGCGGCGTGTCGACCACGATGAGGTCGAACCCGCCGCGGTCGTGGAGCTCGTACAGCTTCTCCATCGCCATGTACTCCTGCGTGCCCGAGAGGGCGCCGGCGATGTTGCGGTAGAAGCGGTTCTCGAGGATGCGTTGTGCCTGCTCGTCGTCGAGCGCGTAGGTCAGGATGAGCTGGTCGAACGTGGTCTCGGTGTCGAGCATCAGCGCGTGCAGATGCCCACCCGGAGTGGCGTCCCGCTCGGGATCCCAGATGTCGCGCGGGATCTCGTGCGGAGAGTTGGAGAGGTGCTCGAGCCCGAGGGTGTTGGCGAGCCGCTTGGCGGGGTCGATGGTGACGACGACGCTGTCACGCCCGCGCCGCGCGCCCTCGATGGCGAGCGTCGCCGCGGTCGTCGTCTTGCCCACGCCACCGGTCCCGCAGCAGATCAGGATGTGGCGCTGGTCGACGAGGTCGGCGATGGCGGTCATCGGGCCGCCACGTCGTCGAGACTGGTGATGCCCGCGGTCAGCTCGTCGGCCAGGATCTCGATCTCGGCCGGCCCGACGTCGGCGGTGAAGAAGAAGGGCAGCCGGAGCTGGGGGAGCGGGAGCCGCTCGGCGAGCCGCGCGCACTGGTCGGCTTGCCGTCGAGCGAGATCGTCGCGGAACGCGGCCGCGTCGGCGAGCGCCCGCACCTCGCCGTCGTCGAGCGTGAGCCCCGCTGCGACCGCATCGGCACGCACGCCGTCTTCGTCACGGAGCGCGCCGCCGGCGGGGCCGAGCGGCGGCACGCAGCAGTTCACCGCGATGGGGCCGAGCGCGACGCCGGCGCGGTCCTCGACCGCGTAGGCGGTCTCGATCAGCTCGTTGACCGGGGTTTCCTCGGGCAGGGTGACGAGCATGACCTGGCAGCGGGCAGGGTCGCTGAGGAGCTCCACCACCTCGGCCGCCTGGCGGTTGATCGCACCGACGCGCACCGCGTCGAGCAGCCCCCGCGCCGAGAGGAGGAAGCTGACCGCGTGCCCGGCGGCGGGCGCGTCGAGGATGATCAGGTCGGCGGCGTTGGCCCGCTCCAGCTGCTTCACCTTGCCCAGCACGAGGATGTCGCGCATACCGGGGACGGCGGTGGCGACCACGTCGAGCACCCCCGACCGACTGAGCCGTTTCGAGATCCGTCGCATACCGTGGTCGTCGAGGTACTCGAGCAGGGCGTCGTCGGGAGTGAGGGTGCGCGCCCGCACCCCCGGCCGGAGCTCCGCTTCCTCGTAGGTGAGCGCCGACTCGCCGAAACAGGATGCGAGCCCCGATTTGCCCTCGACCTCGACGATCAGCACGCTCATGCCCGTGCGGGCCGCTGCGGTGGCCAGCGCGGCGGTCACCGTCGTCTTTCCGACCCCACCCTTGCCCGCCACGATCACGACCCGGGAGGTCGCGCAGAAGCGCTCGAGGTCCATGTCCATCGATGCTACGGGAGTCCTCATCGCGCACCGGATGCGACGCCGCATCGCGTTGCTCGTCCTCGTGGTCGCGTGCTCGCTCCTCGCCCTCGACGCGGTGGCGGGCGCGGCGACGAAGCCGGTCGGCCGGCGCGGCATCGACGTCGTCCAGGTCGAGGGCTACCTCGACGCGCCCAACGTCTCGCTCGTCCTCGACGCCATCCACGAAGCGAACGACAGTCGGGCCACGCTGCTGATCCTGCAGCTGGACTCGTCGGGCGCGATCGACACGAACATCGAGACCGTCGTCCGCGCCATCAACCGCTCGCGCGTGCCGATCGCGGTGTGGGTCGGCCCGTCGGGCGCCGACGCCAAGGGCGCCGCCACCATCCTCCTCGAGGCCGCCCACGTCGCCTACGTGTCGCCGGGTTCCGGCGCCGGGCCCGGTCACCCGGTGCGCCTGGACGACCCGGACGCCGGCACCCGCGCCGGCGTGGCCGACCGCCTGGCCGTGCTGGCCGCTCGCAACGGTCGCGACCCCGACGGCGCCCGGAAGCTCGCCGGCGCGCGGCTCGGCTCGGCCGCGGCGAGCTCCGTCGGTGCCACGAACGGCGTCCGGCCGACCGTCGGCGAGGTCATCGTGCAGCTCGACGGCAAGACCGTGACCACCGCCGCGGGTCCGGTGAAGCTCTCGACGGCGAAGGTGATCGGCACCGGCACGGGCCGCCGGCGCCAGCCCAACCAGGACGTGGTGTTCAACCGGCTCGGACTCGGCGACTCGCTGTTGCACCGCCTGATCAGTCCGTCGATCGCGTACTTCCTGGTCGTGGCGGGCCTGGCGCTGATCGTGTTCGAGTTCTACACCGCGTCCATCGGCCTGGCCGGACTGGTCGGCGCGCTGTGCGTCGTCGGCGCGTTCGTGGGCTTCTCCCACCTCCCGGTGCACTGGTGGGCGCTCGCGCTCCTCTTCCTCTCGATGTTCGGTTTCGCCATCGACGTGCAGGCGGGCGGTCTCGGGCCGTGGACGTTCATCGGGACGGCCTCGCTCGTCACCGGCTCCTGGTTCCTGTACAGCGGGGCCTCGCAACTCCGCCCGGCGTGGTGGGTGTTCCTCGTGGTCATCGTGGGGACGTTGTTGTTCATGCTCGGCGGCATGACCGCCATGATCCGGGCGCGCTTCTCGACGCCGACGGTGGGCCGCGAGGGAATGATCGGCGAGGACGGCACCGCCGAGGTCGCGGTGGACCCCGACGGCGTGGTGCTGATCCGAGGCGCCCGCTGGCGGGCCCGGACCAACCGGGCCACACCGATCCGGGCCGGCGACCCGGTGAAGGTGGTGGCCGTCGAGGGCCTCGTGCTCGAGGTCGAGCCGCCCGAGGGCGGGGCGCAGGACTACCGCGAACGGGCCCGGAACCGGAAGGCCAAGCCCCGCACCTGACCGGCCCGGGACGGCGGCTGCGGGCCGGCCCCTTGTGAGCCCGGGCGCGACCGGAGTAGGTTCCGCGCCGCGAGGCACTCGAAGGGGGAGGGGGTCCGTGACCGTCCACACATTGCAACCGTGGCGCACGCGTGCCGCGTGCCGGGGGCCGGAGACCGCCCTGTTCTTCCCGCCCTCGAGCAGCGAGCGGCGCGAAGACCGCGACGTCCGTGAGTCGCGGGCGAAGGCGATCTGCCGCCAGTGCCCGGTGCGCAGCGAGTGCCTCGACCACGCACTGCGGGTGGGAGAGTCGCACGGGATCTGGGGCGGTCTGAACGAGCACGAGCGCCGAGGGTTGCTCGAGGCGAGCTACGGCTGATCGTCTCCCGCGGCATCGAGCCGAGGTCCGGCGATCCTCACGTCGCCGCGCCGCCGGGTGAAGCCCTCGCGGTCGAACCGCTCGAGCAGCGGGACCACGAACTTCCGCGTGCTGCCGAGGAGCTCGCGCGCGTTGCCGACCGTGATCGACCCGCCGTCGACGAGCGCGGCCCGCAGGAGCGCGCGGGCGTGGCCGATCGCATCACTGGTGAACACGATGCCGTCGACGTCGACGAGCGCGCCTTCGCGTACCAGCGCGCGTGCGAGCGCGGCGTCGGCCGGCGCCGGTGGCGAGAACGGCGTGGCGTCGAGCTCGGCCAGCAGGGCGCGCCCGGCGTCGCTCCCCGCCGCGCTCACCGCGTGCTCCGGCGTGTGCACAACCCCGCGGGTCACGACGAGGGTGTCCCAACCCTCGAACGCGGCGCGCACCTGCTGCGTCGGTCGGCCCAGCGTGGCGGCGAGCACACCGAGCTCGAGCCCAGGCGACAGCGCGTCCGCGGCGTGATGCTCGAGCACCGCACCGCGGGCGCGGCCGCGCAGAGCCTCGACGTCATCGGGAAGCGCCCACCACTCGCCGACGACGACCGCGTCACCGCGGTCGACCGCGTCGCGCAGCAACGCATCGAGACCGCGTTCGTCGAGGCCGACCAGTCGAGCCAGGTCGTCGCGCTGCAGCCACCCGTGCCCCTCGAGCAGACGGACGACGGTGGGCCGGGCCAGCACGGACGCGGCGCGACGAGCCGGAACCAGCGACCCCACGTCGAGCACCTCCGCGCCGGCGATCGTGCGCGAGCGCGCCGGGTCGCGCAGCACCATGCGGTCGCCGACTACGAGCGGGACGGGCACGTCGAACCGGAGGCGGGCGAAGCGGTGGTCGCCGCCCAGGACACGGGCTCGGGTCTCCTGCTCGCCTGAGCCCACCGCCGCCCGGAGCTGTGCCGGCAGCCGGGACGGAGCTCCGGGGATCAGCGTGATCGCAACATCCACCTCGGTGGCATCGAACCACTGGCCCGCGCGCACGAGTGCATCCCCCCGCGTCAACGCCTGACGCTCGATCCCGACGAGGTTGAACGCGACGCGCGCCCCGGGCTTCACCTCCTCGACCGCCGCGTGCGCACTCTCGATGCCGCGGACGCGCGCGGCACGGTCGAGCCGCACGACCCGCAGCGTGTCGTCGACCGCGACCGAGCCGCCCAGCAGCGTCCCCGTCACCACCGTGCCGGCGCCGCGCGGCGCGAAGACCCGATCGATCCAGAGCCGAGGCCGACCGAGATCCTCCGCCGCGGGGGTGGCGGCGAGGGCGGCATCGAGGGCGCGTCGCAGGTCGTCGAGCCCGCGCCCGGAGACCGAGTCGCACACCACCACCTGGGCGTCCCGGAGCGACGAGCTCGCCAGGTGCTCGACCACGGAGCGCCGGGCGTCGTCGAGCGCGTCGGCGCTCACGGTGTCGGCCTTGGTGAGGGCCACGATCCCGTGGCGCACCCCGAGCACGTCGAGGATGCGAAGGTGCTCCTCGCTCTGCGGCATCCACCCTTCGTTGGCGGCGACGACGAACAGCGCGACGTCGACGGCCCCCACTCCGGCGAGCATGTTCTTGACAAAGCGCTCGTGGCCGGGCACGTCGACGAAACCGACCGTTCGGCCCGAGGGTAGGTCGGTGAAGGCGAAGCCCAGGTCGATGGTGAGCCCTCGCTCCTTCTCCTCCACGAACCGGTCGGGATCGGTGCCGGTGAGCGCGAGGACCAACGACGACTTGCCGTGGTCGACGTGGCCGGCGGTGGCGACGACCCTCACTCGTCGGCGCGGCCCGATGCCGCGCGCAGCGCGGTGACCAGCGTGGCGTCGTCGCCGGGCTCGACGGTGCGCAGGTCGCAGACGACCACGCCGTCGGCGACCCGTGCCACCACGCCGTGCTCCCGCAGCCGCGCCGCGGTGTCGTCGGCGTCGCCGGCGTCGAGCGTGACGCCGACCGAAGGGATCCCGAGGCCGGGCAGCGAGCCGCCTCCGGCGACCGCCTCGGTGTCGACCACCTTGCCGTTGCCGACCGCGTCGGCAACGGCCTGCGCGCGGTCGCGGAGCGTTGTGAGCGACAGCGTCGCCATGCGCCAGAGCGGGAGACGGGTCGCGTCGCCGGCGAGATAGGCCTCGGCGACGGTCTGGAGCGCGGCGAGGGTGATCTTGTCGGCGCGCGTCGCACGTGCGAGGGGGTGCCGCGCGACCGCGGCAACCAGGTCGCGGCGTCCGACGACGATGCCGGCCTGGGGGCCGCCGAGCAGCTTGTCGCCCGAGAAGGTGACGATGGCGGCGCCGGCGTCGATGGCCTGGCGGACGCCGGGCTCGTCCCGCAGCCACTCCGGCCGGTGCGGCAGCCAGGGCGTCGACTCGTCGAGCAGGCCCGAGCCGGCGTCGACCATCACCGGCGGCCCGAGCCCGGCGAGAGCCGCCACCGGGGTGGTCTCGGTGAACCCGATCATCCGGTAGTTCGACGCGTGCACCTTGAGGACCAGCGCGACGTCGGCGCCCAGCGCGCGTTCGTAGTCGGCGAGACGCGTGCGGTTGGTGGTGCCGACCTCGACCAGCCGACAGCCCGACTCGGCCATGATCTCCGGCACGCGGAAGCCGCCGCCGATCTCGACCAGCTCGCCCCGCGACACCACGACGTCCCGGCCGCGTGCGAGCGCGGCGAGCGCCAGCAGCACCGCCGCGGCGTTGTTGTTCACGACCAGCCCCGCCTCGGCCCCGCACGCGCGCGCGAGCAGCGCGCCTGCGTGAGCGTCCCGCGACCCGCGCCTGCCGGTCGCCAGATCGAACTCCAGGTTCGAATACGAGCCGCCGACGCGTGCGGCGTCGGCCAGCGCGTCGGCGGCGACCGGCGCGCGCCCGAGGTTGGTGTGCAGCAGCACGCCGGTCGCGTTCACGACGGGGCGGAGCCGGGCGCCCTGCAGCCGCTCGACCCGGCGCGCCGCGTCACGGACGACGGCTTCCTCGTCGACGTCGCCGCCGGTCGCGATCGTCACCCGGGCGTCCGCGATCGCGTCGCGCGCGGCATCGGCGAGCAGCGCGTGGGGGAGGCCGGTGAGCCTGCTCACGATCCGGTCGACCGAGGGAAGGGCACGCCGGGGGTCCATAGGCCCACCTACAATATGAAGGTGAAGGTATGTGCGAGGTCCCCGTACGGGAGGGAGTGGGACTGACATGCCGGACCTGAGCCCCGGCGTGCCCAGCGCCCTGTCGCCGCTCGTCCGCCGGATCGTCGCTCCGAACCCGGGCCCGTTCACCGGACCGGGGACGAACACCTACCTCGTGGGCATCGACGAGGTCGCGGTGATCGACCCGGGGCCCGACGACAAGCGCCACATCGACGCCATCATCGGCGCCTCCATGCGCGAGCGGGTGCGCTGGGTGCTGCTCACGCACACCCATCCCGACCACGCCCCCGGCACCGCCCGGCTGGTGAAGGCCACCGGCGCCGAGGTCCTCGCCTACGGCAAGCGCCTCGACAAGGACTCCACGATCGTGCCCGACCGCGTCATCGGCGACGGCGACTCCATCGAGGGCACCGAGTTCGGGCTCCAGGTGCTGCACACCCCCGGGCACGCGCCGAACCACCTCTGCTTCCTCCTCGAGGAGGAACGGGTCCTGTTCACCGGCGACACCGTGCTCGACGGCATGTTCTCGGTGGTCAGCCCGAATCGCGGCGGCGACATGGCGCAGTACCTGGCGACGCTCGCGCGCCTCGAGAAGCTGCGGGTGTCACGGCTCGCGCCGGGACACGGCGACGTCATCGACGAGCCCCGGCCCCGCGTCCAGGAGTACGTCGCCCACCGCAACGACCGCGAGCGGCAGGTGTTGAAGCTCCTCAAGGCGGGCCCGGCCCGCATCCCCGACATGGTGGGGACGCTGTACGCCGATCGGGAATTGCACCCGAAGCTGATCGAAGCCGCCGGGTGGCAGCTCCACGCGCACCTGCTCAAGCTCAAGGCCGAAGGGAAGGTCGCGGGGACTTCGGTGAAGTCGGCGTGGAAGCTCGCGTGACGCGCGTCGCCCCGATCGAGCTCTGCGCAGCCCGAGCGCGAGACTTGCGCACCGCCGGGGGCGTGGGAACACACCCACCGCGGATGGTGCCAGCAAGCTGTACGCGCCCAGCGGGCGCGTAGACGATCAGCCCGGAGCCCGACGGCAGGCTCCGGACTCGAGAAAGGGAGACCATTGCGTAAGCACACGCGTCGCGCGCGCGGCGTCAGGTTCTGGGCGGGGCTGATGGCGGTGCTCATCGTGCCCGCGACGATCGGCGCGGCGGTCAGCAGCGCCGGGGCGGCCGGCTCGAACACCCTCACGGTGAAGGCCGGCGAGTACGTGTACAAGCTGTCCGGGAGCCCGAAGGCGGGCTGGACGCAGGTCAACTTCGACAACGCGGGCGTGGAGAACCACATGATGGCGGTCTTCGAGCTCAAGCCGGGCGTCACGGCGAAGCAGCTGAAGACGGCGGCGCTGTCGCAGGACCAGAGCGCGCTCGAGAAGATCGCCGCGCCGAACGCCGACCCCAACGGTGTCTCGGGTCTCCCCGACCTCATCGGCCCGAGTCAGAAGACCACCACGATCACCGAGCTCCCCGCCGGCCACTACGGCATGCTGTGCTTCGTCCCGGCGCCCGACGGCAAGTCGCACCTCGAGCACGGGATGATCAAGACGTTCGACGTGGCGAAGTCGAAGTCGAGCCTGAAGCCGCCGACCAGTGGCGTGACCGACGTGAGCATCAGCGACAGCGCGATCACGTTCCCGACCGACAACATCGGACGGAACGTCACCCTCAAGGTGACGAACAGCGGCTCCGCCGTGCACAGCTTCACTCTGGTCAAGGTCGCCGACGGCAAGACGCTCGACGACGTGAAGACCTACTTCGACGCCTTCTTCAATGGCCAGGCGCCGGCGGGTGACCCGCCGGGCGAGCTCGTCGGTGGCATCTCCTCGCTCAACCCGGGGACCGACGCGTATCTCGAGCAGACGCTGGAGGCGGGTCACTACGGGTACGTCAGCACGCAGGGCAACGCGCCGGACGACGACTACACGAAGGGCCTCAAGGGCGAATTCGACGTCAAGTAGTCGTCGCCCCTGATCGCCGGTTCGAGCCCGGGCTTCGGCCCGGGCTCGTTCGCGTCCGGGCGGCGATCAGGACTCGATCTGGCCCACGAGGTCGAGCAGGCGGGCGGTGCACCCGGCCATCTCGATCGGGGGGAGCAGCTCGTCGACCACGAGGGCGGCGAGCTCGGTGAAGGCGCGACCGGCGGGACCATCGGCGTCGGTGAGCACGACCGGCGCGCCGGCGTCGCCGCCGCTCGACACCCCCAGCTCGATCGGGATGCGGGCGACGAGCGGTATCCCGATCTCGGCCGCGAGCGCCTCGCCGCCACCGCGGCCGAAGACCGCGTGACGGGAGCCGTCGGGGGCCACGAACTCGCTCATGTTCTCGACCACCCCGACGACCTTCATGTACGAGCGGCGCGCCATGTCGGCGACCCGGGTCGCGACCTTCTGCGCGGCGAGGGCCGGAGTGGTGACCACCAGCATCTCGGCTTGCGGCAACATGCGCGCCAGCCCCATCTGCACGTCGCCCGTGCCGGGCGGCATGTCGATGAGCAGGTAGTCCATGTCACCCCACCGGACGTCGGTGAGGAACTGCTCCAGGGCCTTGGTGAGGATCAAGCCGCGCCACATCAAAGCGGTGCTCTCGTCGTCGACGAGGAACCCCATCGACACGACCTTGATCGTGCCGGCGGGCCCGCCGTTCGTGGCCGGCACCGACACGACGTTCGGGGCGATCTTGCCGTCGCTGCCGCCGAGGCGACCCTCGACCCCGAGCATGCGGGGGACGCTGAAGCCCCAGATGTCGGCGTCGAGCACGCCCACGGTCATTCCGCGCGCCGCGAGCGCGGCGGCGAGGTTCACCGTCACCGACGACTTGCCCACGCCGCCCTTGCCGCTGGCCACCGCCAGCACCCGGGTGGTCGACGGCACCTCGGTAGGGCCGGCCTGCTCGCGGGCGTTGAACCGGGCGCGCTGCATGGCGGCCGACTTCTGCTCACGGGTCATCTCGCCGTACTCGACCTTCACCGCGGTGACGCCGCGGAGGCCGCGCACCTTGGACTCGACGTCCTGGCGGATCTGCGCCCGGAGTGGGCACCCGGCGGTGGTCAGGGCCACCTTGACCATCACGCCCCCGTCGGGGCCGACCCGGACGTCGTCGACCATGCCCAGGTCGACGATGCTGGCGTGCAGCTCGGGGTCGATGACCCCGGCCAGCATGCCGCGGACGTCGTCGGGCGACGGCGGTGGTCCCGGGAGGGGGTCGTGGACCGGGGCGCCCGGGTCGTCGGGGTCAGGAGTGCGCATCATGCTGTTGATAAATACAGGCTACATCTTGAAAATATGCCGGACGGAAGGTACCGTCAAGATCGTGAACCAGCGCGATTCGGACCGACAGCTCGCGATCCTGAAGGCCCTCGGCGACGAGACCCGCTATGCGATGTACGAGGAGTTGGCCCGCTCGACCGCCGCGCTGTCGGCGTCGGACCTCGCCGAGCGCCTCGGCATCCACCCCAACACCGTGCGCCTGCACCTCGAGCGGCTGCGCGAGGTCGGCCTGGTCGACGTGGAGGCGGTCCACCGGGGGACGGTGGGGCGTCCCCAGCACCTCTACTTCCTGAGTGCCGGTGCGCCCGGGCTCGGGTTCGACCCGCCGGCGCACGCGTTGCTCGCCGGACTGCTCGCCGCACTCGCCGAACGGGTGGGCGCCGACGCCGACGAGGCCGCCGAGACCGGTCGGGTGTGGGGGAGCGACGCCGGCCGGCGGACCCGGTCGCGCACCTGCCTCGATGCGCTCGAGGTGGAGCTGGCCAAGCTCGGGTTCGAGCCGGCGCTGGAGTCGGGCGGCGGTGAGGATGCGGCCCGCATCGAGTTCCTGCACTGTCCCTTCCGGGAGCTCGCCGAGGCCTACCCGGAGCTGGTGTGCAACCTCCATCGGGGCCTCTGCGAGGGCGTGGTCGACGCGGTGGGCGGGGGAACAGTCGAGGAGTTCTCGACGTTGTACGACGCTGAGCCGTGCCACGTCACGGTAGGAGTCGGATATCCTGATCCCCGTTCGTCTTCAACGAGTTAGCGAGGTCCGATGTTCACCGTCCAGGACGCCAGCACCGTGTTCACCCTGACCGACGCGGCGAGCGACAAGGTGAAGAGCCTGATCGCGGCGGAGGGCAACCCCGACCTCGTACTGCGGGTGGCCGTCCGTCCCGGTGGTTGCTCCGGCCTGAGCTACGAGATGTTCTTCGACGCCGACGTCGCCGACGACGACGTGAAGTCGGAGCAGGGCGGCGTGACCGTGGTCATCGACCCGGCCAGCGCTCCGCACCTCGGTGGTGCCTCGCTCGACTTCAAGGACGGGCTCCAGGGCGCCGGGTTCAGCATCAACAACCCGAACGCGCAGCGCAGCTGCGGCTGCGGCCAGAGCTTCAGCTAGCGACTCGCGCTCCGGCGCTCACTGCTCGCCACCTACGTCTTCTCGACGAGCGCGTCGAGGAGCGCCTTCATCTCGTTGCCGCCGAACGCGCCGTCGATGCGCGACTGGATGGTGCCGGCGCCGTCGACGCCGAACAACCACGGCTCGCTCTCGATGTGCCAGGCGTCGAGGGTCGGCACAAGGGCGGTTCCGGTCGGTGCCCGGTAGATCTCGGTGTGCACGGGCACGATCCGGTCGCCGTAGCCCTTGATCACGTCGAGGAACTCGTCGAGGACCGGTGCGCAGTACATCGACTGGCAGCGCGCCGGCGTCGCGAACAACGCGGCCACCGGCTTGCCCGCGCCGATCACCGTCGACAGTGACAGCGTGTGCAGCGGGCACGCGGGATCGCGGGTGCAGATCGGGTCGACGCCGAGCGAGGCGGTCGTGGTCGGTGACGCCGCCCGCGGCGCCGGCATCCCGGGCACGACCGTCACCGGGGCGTCGTTGACCTCCAGCGTGAAGGGCACCTTCTGCCCCTGGGCCCGGGCCTCGACCCGCCACACGCCGGGCTGGTCGAAGGTCGGCCGCGCCACGTAGACACCCCTGCCCTTGGGGAGCCCGGCGCGGTCGTAGGCCGTGGGCGTCAGCGGCGACCACGCGCCGCCGGGACCGCGGAACCGGACCGAGACCGCAGGCCCGCTCGCGTACTGGATGCCCTTGGGACCACCGTGCGACAGCGCGAACACCAGCCGTTGCGGTGCCGCCGCCGCGTACAGGTCGCTGGAGAGGACGAGCGGGAAGTAGGTCTTCGGGTTCGGGGCGGCGCCCGCCGCCTCCGCCAGCGCCCCGCCCGCCACCCCGCTCAGTGCGAGCCCCCCGGCCGCCGCGAGACCGCGACCGAGGAATCGCCGGCGGGAGAGCGCGCGCTCGAGGGAGGGGTCGAGAGCCACCCCCCTATCCTGCCTGGCCGTGACCGGATCTGGGCATCGGGTGCAGTTCTCCTGCGACGGTGAGCAGGTCGAGGTCGACGCCGTCCCGGGGGAGTCGTTGCTCTCGGTGCTGCGCGAGCGATTGGGCGTGCTCTCGGTGAAGGACGGGTGCGCGCCCCAGGGCCAGTGCGGGTGCTGCACGGTCCTGGTCGACGGCGAACCGCGCGTCGCCTGCGTCACGCCCGCGGCGCGCGTCGACGGCCGGGCGGTGACGACCGTCGACGGGATCGACGCCGCGGTGCGCGACGACCTCGCGGCCCGGTTCGTGGCGAGCGGCGGTTCGCAGTGCGGGTTCTGCACGCCCGGCATCCTCGTGCGGGTCGCGGCCGCGGAGGCCCGGGGGAAGACACGGCGCGTCGACTTCGACCGTGCTCTGGCCGCGCACCTGTGCCGGTGCACGGGATGGCAGACCGTGTACGAAGCGATCGAAGGTGCTCCGGGCGCGGTGCTCGGCGAACGCGATCTCGACGCCGCCGCCACGAGGGCCGTGCTCGAGGGAGGTGCCCGCCAGCGGGTCGGTCCCGGCGTGCCCCTGGGCGACGGCGGGTTCGCCGACGACGCCGCACCCCGCGACGCGCTGGTCGCGGTCCCTCGCCCGCCCGGCTCCCAGGCCCCGGCGACGAGCGTGGGCGGCCTGGACTGGGTCGTGGCCGAGACCCTGTTGGAGGCGCGGGCGCTCGCGGGCAAGGTCCAGGGTCGCCGCACCACCGTGGATCCCGTGCCGCCGCTCGAGCTCCCGGAGGCGGTGCCGGGCGGCGTGCGCCTCGCCACCGGCTGGGTCGAGCCCGCCTACCTCGAGCCCGACGCGTCCTGGTGCGCGCCCGGCGGCGAGCCCGCCACGCCGCTGGCCAACGGCGGCGCCTTCGGCGGCAAGACGGGGTCGCCGGCGCCGGCCGCGGCCCGCGAGCTCGCCGACGCCACCGGTCGTCCGGTGCGCGTCGTCTACTCGCGCGAAGACGTCGTGCGGCTCGGGCCGAAGCGGCCGCCGATCGCCGCGGTGGCCCGGTGGGACGACGGCGCGGTGGTCGTGCACGGAAGCGTCGCCGGGGACATCGCCCCGTTCGTCGCGCCGGTGGCGTGGCCCTACGACCTCGAGGAGCGCGGCGACTGGGCGAGTCACCCGGTGATCGGTCCGCCGACGTCGAGCGCGCCGCGGGCGGTCGGCCTGGCCGAACGCGCGGTGTTGCTCGAGGGCGCGCTGCACGCGGCCGGAGTGGACCGCGCCATGCTCCTCGTCGACCCTCGCGCGCGCGCGGTGTCGCTCGCATCGTGTGTCGCGGCGCCGACCGGCGCGCTCGCGGGGCACGCGTCGAGTGCGACGAGGCCGGGCGGATCACCGGGGTGCACGTGCGCGTCGCCGCCGGTGATCCGCTCGACCGGGTCGTGCTCCGCGCCTATGCGATCGGCGCCGCGCACATGGCGCTGGGGTGGGTGTTGACCGAAGGTCTGGCCGTGGATCCTGAGACCGGCGACGTGCGCGACCTCACCATCCGGTCGTTCGGCATCCTGCGCGCCAAGGACACGCCGCCGATCCGCGTCGACCTCGTCGACGACGCCGGCCGTGCGCGTGCGCAGTCGTCCGATGCGGTGTTCGCCGCGGTCGCGGCGGCGACGTGGAACGCCATCACCGACGCCGAGGGCGCGCGACCGGAGGCGTTCCCCGCCCGTGACACCCGCGCCGCGAGCGCGCTACGCCGTTGACATCGCGGGCGAGCGTTCCTCGCTCGGGAGTCGGTACATCAAGACGCTGGCGATGAGCGTCCAGAGCGCGAACCCGATGAAGCCGACGAAGCCGCAGACGAAGAACACGTCGCGCGTCGACGCGATGGTGCCGCCCCCGACGAGCAGCACCACCGCGATCAGCGCGCCGAACCAGCCCAACGCGCGTGGCAGCACGCCGGTCTGGATGATCACGGTGGACGTCGCACCCACGAACAGCGCCAGCCCGATGCCGCCGGCGGCACCGAGGCCGCCGAACAGCAGGTAGAAGAACCGGGTACCGCTCGGGCCGATGCTCGGCGCGCCGACGATGGCGACGGTGCTCATCAGCACGCCGGCGGCGTTGAAGAGCGCGGCGGCCATGGCCGCTCCGAGCGCGGCGCCGACGGCGAGCCGGACCACGCCGCCCTCGGCCCGGCGGAGCAGCCGCCACACCGCACCCAGCCAGCCGAGCAGCACGATCGACGCGAGCACGCCCACGAACCCGGCCCAGCGGAGCTGGTCGTTCTTGTCGGTCACGAACTTCACGATCTTGGCCGCGGAGTCGTTCGGCTTGGGCGGGCTTCCCGGGAGGAAGCCGGCGATCAGCATCAGCACCACGAACACGACGCCGGCGAGTGCCAGCGAACGATCGGACCTGCGGTCGTCCACGAGTCCCCCTCTCAGTGGAGCTGCCCCCGTGGATGGTGCTCCCTGCCGGAGCCCTTTGCAAGCATTGTCCGATTCGCTGCGGCGCTGCCGTCCCGCCCTCCGGGCACGGCTCCGCTTCATCTCCACACGACGGTCGATTCCGCTTCGCCGTCCCGCCCTCCGGGCACGGCTCCGCTACATCTCCTAGGCTCAGCGCGTGGTTGCCGGAGGCATCGTCATCGCCGTCGTCATGCTGCTGATCCTGCCGATCGCGGTGATGCTGGGCGGCGCGATCTGGAGCGCGCTGCTCGGCTGGCTGCTCGTCGACGACGCCGAGCGCCGCGCCGCGCCCGAGCAGCCCGGGACCGCCTGACCCGGGCGCGCGCTACTCGCCGGGCGACCAGCGCGGCGAACCGAAGCGGTAGCCGACCGAGCGGACCGTCTGGATCAGGCTCGCGTGCTCCTCACCGAGCTTCGCCCGCAGCCGCCGCACGTGGACGTCGACCGTGCGAGCGCCGCCGTAGTACTCGTAGCCCCACACGCGCGACAGCAGCTGCTCGCGCGTGAACACCTTGCTCGAGTGGGTGGCGAAGAACTTGAGGAGCTCGTACTCCATGTAGGTGAGGTCGAGCGGGCGACCGCCGAGCGCGGCCTGGTACGTCTCCAGGTTGAGCACGAGGTCGCCGTACTCGACGATCTCGGGACGGGCGCCGCGGCCCGTCCGCCAGAACAAGTGGCGCAGGCGCGCCTCCAGCTCCTTCTGGTGGAACGGCGCCAGGCAGAAGTCGTCGAAGAGGTCCTCGCGCATCTCCAGCTCTGCGAGCTGTGCACCTGAGACCAGGAGGAGCACCGGCTCGAGCGTGCTGTCGCGCTTGCGCAGCGCCCGGCAGATCCCGAACGCACCCTCCGGGTCCTCGTCGGCGCAGACGACCGCGCCCGCCCAGCCGTCGGCCGGCTCGGACTGGGTGGCGATCGACGCGTTGGTGACCGCCTTCCACGGGTAGCCCGCGAGGTCGAGGGTCTGGGCGAGCAGGGGGGGAGGCGGGTCGGGGAAGACCAACAGGGGTTCGGGCGCCATCACAGGGATCCCAGGTACCGGTCCAGCTCCCAGGGGGTGACGTGTGCCTTGTAGTCGAGCCACTCTTTCCGCTTGTTGCGGATGAAGTAGTCGAACACGTGCTCCCCCAGTGCCTCGGCCACGAGCTCGGATTCTTCCATGGCCGAGATGGCTTCGGTGAGACTCTGCGGCAGCGAGCCGATGCCCTCCGCCGCCCGCTCCTCGGGCGTCATCTCGTAGATGTTGTTCGTGGCCTCGGGCGGCAGGTCGTAGCCCTCCTCGACACCCTTCAGGCCGGCGGCCAGCATCACCGAGAAGGCCAGGTACGGATTGGCGGCAGGGTCGGGGGAGCGGAACTCGATGCGGGTCGAGCTCTCCTTGCCCTTCTTCGGGGCGGGCAGCCGCACGAGCGCCGATTCGTTGTTGCGCGCCCAACAGATGTGGACCGGTGCCTCGTAGCCCGCGATGAGCCGCTTGTAGGAGTTCACCGTCTGGTTGGTGACCGCGGTGATCTCCCGCGCGTGGTGGAGCAGCCCGGCGATGAAGCACCGGCCGACCTTCGACAATCCGAACTCGTCGCCCGGGTCGTGGAAGGCGTTGACGTCGCCCTCGAACAGCGACACCTGCGTGTGCATCCCCGAGCCGAAGGCGCCTTCGATCGGCTTGGGCATGAACGTCGCGTACACCCCGAGCTCGGTGGCCACCTGCTTCACGACCTGGCGGAACGTCATGACGTTGTCGGCCATCGTGAGCGCATCGGTGTAGCGCAGGTCGATCTCGTGCTGACTCGGGCCGAGCTCGTGGAAGCTGTACTCGACCGGGATGCCCATGGCCTCGAGGGTGACGATCGTCTGGCGGCGCAGCTCGCTCACCATGTCGAGCTGGGTGAGATCGAAGAAGCCCGCGGTGTCCAGCGGCACCGGCGGGGTCTTGGCCGACTCGAAGATGAAGAACTCCATCTCCGGCGCGGTGTAGAAGGTGAAGCCCTTGTCGCGGGCGCGCTCGAGGTTGCGCTTGAGCACGTATCGGGGGTCGCCCTCGAACGGCTCCTCCGAGAGGTGCTTGATGTCGCAGAACATGCGGGCGACGGGGGCGTCCTCACCGCGCCACGGGACGATCTCGAACGTGCTCGGGTCGGGCACGGCGAGCATGTCGGATTCCTGGACCCGGCTGTAGCCCTCGATCGCGGAGCCGTCGAAGGTCATGCCCTCCTCGAGCGCCGTCTCCAGCTCGGCGGGAGTGATGGCGAAGCTCTTCAGAGTCCCGAGGACGTCGGTGAACCAGAGGCGGACGAACCGGACACCGCGCTCTTCGACCGTCCGCAGGACGTAGTCGAGCTGCTGCTGCATACGAGCAGTCTACGAAGGTCGCCGTACCATCCCGCAGGCCGGGTCCGGCCAGAAACAGAGCGTTCATGTTCGGGCAACGGCGGGGAAATCGCCGGCCATGAGGCTGGATCCTTCACCGCTCGAAGTAGGGCCGGGCGCCGAATGCCCGCACGACGACGAAACAGGAGCTGAGCGTGACCTACAAGGCCGAGTACATCTGGATCGACGGGACCGAGCCGACACCCCGGCTCCGTTCGAAGACCAAGATCCTCGCCGACGGCAAGGAGCTCCCGATCTGGGGCTTCGACGGGTCGAGCACCAACCAGGCGCCGGGGAGCAACTCGGACTGCGTGCTCCAGCCGGTGGCGTCGTACCCGGACCCGATCCGGGGCGGCGACGACGTGCTCGTGATGTCCGAGGTGCTGCTGCCCGACATGACGCCGCACGAGACGAACACGCGGGCGTTGCTGCGCCCGGTCGCCGAGCAATTCGCCGACCAGGAGCCGATCTTCGGCATCGAGCAGGAGTACACGTTCTTCAGGGAGGGCCGCCCGCTCGGCTTCCCGCCCAACGGGTTCCCCGCGCCGCAGGCCTTCTACTACTGCGGCGTCGGCGCCGACGAGGTGTTCGGCCGTGACGTGGTCGAGGCGCACCTCGAGGCGTGCCTCGACGCCGGCCTCGGCATCTCGGGCATCAATGCCGAGGTCATGCCGGGGCAGTGGGAGTTCCAGGTCGGGCCGCTGAGCCCGCTCGACGTCTCCGACCAGCTGTGGGTGGCCCGCTGGCTGCTCTACCGGATCGCGGAGAACTTCAACGTGTCCGCCACCCTCGACCCGAAGCCGGTCAAGGGTGACTGGAACGGCGCCGGTGCGCACACCAACTTCTCGACCGCGGCCATGCGCGAGGGCTACGACCCGATCATCGCCGCGTGCGAGGCGCTGGGGAAGAAGGCGCAGGACCATGTCGCCGGGTACGGCGCCGACATCGAGCACCGGCTCACCGGGAGCCACGAGACCGCGCCCTGGTCGGAGTTCAGCTACGGGGTCTCGAACCGCGGCGCCTCGGTGCGCATCCCGTGGCAGGTGGAGATCGACAAGAAGGGCTACATCGAGGACCGGCGCCCCAACGCGAACATGGACCCGTACGTGGTGACACGGCTCATCACCGACACGGTCTGCAGCGCGCTGGCGTAGGAGAGGAAGCGGAGCACTCGACACGGGTCCCGGTTCGCGGCCAGGATCTCCTGGCCCGTGCGCCGGGCCCTTGTCGTTCTCAGACGAAAGGCGGATGACCCGTGGCGACTCCTGGTGACGTCCTGAAGACCCTCACGGACGAGGAGGTCGACATCGTCGACATCCGGTTCTGCGACCTCCCCGGGCTCATGCAGCACTTCTCGATCCCGGCCCACGAGCTCACCGAGGACGTGTTCGAGGACGGCCTGGGCTTCGACGGCTCCTCGATCCGGGGGTTCCAGGAGATCCAGGAGTCGGACATGCTCCTGATCCCCGACCCGGACACCGCGGTCATCGACCCCTTCACGCAGCACAAGACGCTCAACATCAACTGCTTCGTGCAGGACCCGGTCACCGGCGAGTCCTACAGCCGCGACCCGCGGTACATCGCCAAGAAGGCGGAGGACTACCTGCGCGGCACCGGCATCGCCGACACCGCGTACTTCGGGCCCGAGGCCGAGTTCTACATCTTCGACTCGGCGCGCTTCGACCAGAACCAGTACTCGGGCTACTACTTCCTGGACTCGATCGAGGGCGTGTGGAACTCGGGGCGCGAGTCGGAGCTCGATGGCACCGCGAACCTCGGCTACAAGGTCCGCTACAAGGAGGGGTACTTCCCCGTCGCGCCCATGGACCAGTACCAGGATCTCCGCTCGCAGATGCTGATGACACTGGAGCGCGTGGGCATCCCGATCGAGGTGCAGCACCACGAGGTGGGCACCGCCGGGCAGGCCGAGATCGACATGCGCTTCGACACGCTGTCGACGATGGCCGACAAGCTGATGCTCTACAAGTACGTCGTGAAGAACGTGGCGCATGCCGCGGGCAAGACCGTCACCTTCATGCCCAAGCCGCTGTTCCAGGACAACGGCTCGGGCATGCACGTCCACCAGTCGCTCTGGAAGGGGGGCGAGCCGCTGTTCTTCGACGAGAAGGGCTACGCGGGGCTGTCGGACATCGCCCGCTGGTACATCGGTGGGCTGCTCACGCACGCACCGTCGCTGCTCGCCTTCACCAACCCGACCGTCAACTCCTACAAGCGGCTCGTGCCCGGGTACGAGGCGCCGGTGAACCTGGTGTACTCGCAGCGCAACCGGTCGGCGGCGGTGCGCATCCCGCTGTACTCGAAGAGCCCGAAGGCGAAGCGCATCGAGTTCCGGTGCCCCGACCCGTCCTGCAACCCGTACCTGGCCTTCTCGGCGTTGCTGATGGCCGGTCTCGACGGCATCCAGAACCGCATCGAGCCGCCGGCGCCGCTCGACCGCGACCTCTACGACCTCCCGCCCGAGGAGCTGGCGAAGGTACCGCAGGTGCCGGGCTCGCTGCCCGAGGTGCTCGACGCGCTCGAGACCGACCACGAGTACCTGCTCGCCGGCGGCGTGTTCACGCCTGACGTCATCGACACCTGGGTCGAGTACAAGCGCGAGAACGAAGTCGACGCGCTGCGGCTCCGTCCGCACCCGTGGGAGTTCTACCTCTACTACGACATCTGAAAAGCGGCCTCCATCGCCTGCCGCGGGCGGTCCTCCGACGTCTCAGATCCTCTTCCTCCTCTACGGCGTCTCAACACCAAACGGTGCGAAAGAGGAGGCAGTATGGAGACCGCGGCTCGAGCGCGAGCGACGTACTCCGATCGTCGAGGAGGTCGGCTCAATGGCAGGTACCACCGCGGTGCCCGACATGCGGTTGGAACTCGTTCCGATCCCGGTTTCCGATGTCGACCGGGCGAAGGCGTTCTATGAGCAGGTCGGCTTCGGAAACGTGCACGACACCCAGGTCAGCGACACCATGCGAGTCGTGCAGCTCACCCCGCCAGGGTCGAGCTGCGCCATCGTCTTCGGCACCGGGATGGGCCCGATCACCGACATGGAGCCCGGCTCGGTCAAAGGCGTCCACCTGGTTGTCGAGGACATGGCCGCGACCCGGGCCGCCCTGACGGAGCGCGGCGTCGAGCTCAGCGACGTCGACGACATGGGCGGGGTCCTCTACTCGTATTTCAACGATCCGGACGGCAACATGTGGGCGCTGCAGGAGTGGCCGGCGGGTTACCAGGCCTAGTCGCGCGACGCCACCAGCTTCAGGCACGGCCCGCGCCATCCGTCTGGCTCTCGCCTGCTCACGCTCACGCACCAGGGTTTGCATCACCTGGGAGCGTCGCGTTCTGGGCCAGTATTTGCCCGGCGCGCAGGCGCGCAGGCGCGAAGGAAGGCGGGTTCGGCGCGGATGCACAGGGCTACTCGTGGACGCAGGGGGGTGTGTCGACGGTCGTGCCTCGCGGTGGTGGTAGTGGCGTGCAGCGCGGTGTTGGTGTCCGCGCGCCCGGGGTCGGCGACATCCCCGGAGGTTCGGGCCGAGCCGGCTGCTTCGGTGCCGCCCGCAGGCAGCGAGCAGCCCTATGAGGTCCTCGACTACAGGTACGGCGACGATCCGGCCCAGTTCGTGAACATGTACTTCCCGGGAGGCCCCGGTCCATACCCGGTGCTCCTGTATCTCCACTCGGGCGGCTGGGTGGCGGGTGCGAACGAGTTCATCCCCGACTTCTTGTGGGCACAGATCGATCGGGCCAAGGTCGCGTTGGTGTCGGTCGACTATCGCCTGTCCACCTTTGCCGCCGACGGCTCATCGGTGAACGTGTTCCCAGTGCCGAACGAGGATGTGGATGAAGCGATCCGCTTCGTGCGTGAGCACGCGGCGACCTGGAACCTCGATCCGAAGATGTTCGTGGTCTCGGGTGCGTCCGCGGGCGGACATCTGGCATCGATGGCAGGGGCAGATCCCGGCCACTTCGTCTCCCCGTCGTTGCCAAGAGAGCTGCGCAGGGTGTCACCGAACGTGGAAGGGGTGATGGACTTCGTCGGTCCGTCAGATCTCGTGTGGCTCATCCACAATGCCATCGGGTTCGCCGAGACCGGGGTCATCGCCTATCTCGGATGCCCGGAGATGCGCCTCGACACGTGCAGCGAAACGCTCGCCAAGGAAGCATCGCCGCAGACCTACCTGCACCGGCGTAAGACGCCTCCCGCATACTTCGCGTACGGGGGTCAGGACACGATGATCCCCGCCGACACCCAGGGTCTCGCCATTGCGCAACCATGGGCCGCGGTGCGCGGTGACACTTCAGGCAAGCCACCGTCCTCCCACGGCGTGTACTTCGAGCTCGCCGAGAACGCCGGGCACAACCTCGACATGACGAACTTCGACTACCACACCATGGAAACCTGGCTCGACGCCCTGCTCGCCGGGGAATCCGGCCATCACTGATCCACCCGTGCCAGCCCTGGGTTGCGCTCGGCCGCAGGTCACGAGCAGCCAACCCGAAGGTCGGCGCACGACTGGAGGCACGTCATGCATGCTGTCATCGGACGCGTGAGGATCAAGCCGGGCCACGAGGACGAGACGCGGGCGATGATCGGCGACCACGGCATCGCGATGATTCGCGGCATGGCCGGCTCATCGGGCGGCTACTGGTGTCGAAGCGCCGAAGACGGTGATCTCATTCAGCATTCGTTCTGGCTCTTCGACACCGAAGAGAACGCGCGAGCTGCCGAAGCGACGTTCGCCACGCTCCGCGACATGCCCGAGGCACCCGCGACCTTCATCAGCGTCGACGTGTGTGAGGTCGTCGGAGAGGCATAAGGGCGGTGATGCTCGACCGTGGCCCGGAAGGTCTAGTGGGTGGACGGGGTCACCGAGGTCGTCCGTGCCCGCACCTCTTGCGCCGAACCCGTTCCCTTCTCGAACCGATTCGAATCGATCGCGAACATCAACATGCCGAAGAGCACGGCCGCGCACAGGAAGATCGCGATGGCGATCAGGCCTCCGTAGCTCTCGGACCGCTCTGCCACCAACCGACCGTGCACCTCGGTTCATGACCGGCGCATGAGAGTCGAAGCGCCGGGTCCTACCGCGGTGCCGAGGGTCGGGAGAAGTGCTCGACCCAGACCTTGGTCAGGTCGGGATCGAGGACCATGGCGTGGAGTCCGCCGGACGGGAGCGGTGTCGCGTCGATGCCCTCGCCCTCGCCGAGGGGATCCACGATCTGGGCGATGCGGTCCACGTGGCCCGTCTTCATGCTCACCCGGTACAGGTCGTTGCGGGGATCGGAGGTCGAGATCCAGACCGCACCGGCGGTGACGTCGGCCCCCTGGGTGTGGTGGAGGACGGTGGAGAGCCGCAGCGGTGGGAGCCGCTTCCAGCCGCGGGCGACGTCGTAGCGGAGCAGCTCGTTGCCGTCGAAATGGTCCATCGACCACGCGATCCGGGTCGCCGGGTCGACGGCGACGAAGGAGTTCTCGTGCTGGGGCACGACGACGGCAGCCAGGAATCGAAGCGTCCGCGCGTCGTAGCGGGCCGTGACCTGCTGACCCTTCGTGTAGTCGGGTTGCTCGAATGGCACGTAGACGACGTTGCCGACCACGTCGATGTCCCCGATGTGGTCGTAGCCACGCGCCCGCCACTCGGGCGGGATCGCCGGCTTGTTCGTGACCAGGACGTTGAAGTGCTCGTCGGTGCGCACGAGCGCGTCGGTATCGGGAATCGGCGAGAGGGTGCCCGAGAGGATCCAACCCCCGCGCACGCGCGCGATGCCTTGGTTGTAGAGCACGGGGATCGCCTGCTTGGACAGCAGACGCGCCTGCGGTGCCGCCCGGTCTGATGCCGCGGCCACGGGCACCAGCCACACCACCAGCACTGCGGCCGCGATGGCCGTACACGCAGACCGGGCCCGCGCACCGGGTTGTCGCCGACGGCTCCGTTGCATGTCACCCCCCCGAACGAGTCAATGCTTGACCGTGACGCATGGTGTCGACAACCGGCTGATTTGCCGCGGCGGTACAGTCGAGCATGGCGCACGCCGGTGCAGTGGAACCGGAGCGGATCCGGTTGGCCGAGCTGGTCGCGGGCCTGTCGCTCGGCGTCGATCTCGGCTTCGGCCAGCCGATGGAGCACGTGCTGCGCCAGTGCATCATCGCCCTGGAGCTGGCGGATCGCGCCGGCCTCGACGAGGACGAACGGGCGGTCGTCTACTACACCGCGCTCCTCGTGAACGTCGGGTGCCACGCCGATGCCCACGAGCAGGCCAAGTGGTTCGGCGACGACATCGTGCTGAAGTCGGGGAAGTACGACCACGAGTTCGGGAGCCTGCGGGGCGTAGTGGCGACCATGGGCTTGGTGGGGAGCGGGAACCCACCGCTGCACCGCGTCCGCGTCGGGCTCGAGTTCGCGCTGTACGGCCACCGTGACCTCGACGGGATGATCGAGCAGCACGCCGCGCTCGCGCGCGGCCTCGCACAGCAGCTGGGACTCCCGGACGCGGTGCAGGACTCGGTCGGCGCCTCGTACGAGCAGTGGGACGGCAAGGGCTGGCCCGGCGAACGCGGGGCCGACGCGGTGCCGATCGCGTCGAGGCTGGCGCAGCTGGCCGAGTTCACCGAGGTCGCGCACCGGATCGGCGGCGTGGAAGCTGCCACCGTGCTGGCCGACAAGCGTGCCGGTTCGCAGTTCGATCCCGAGCTCTCGGCCCTGCTGTGCGCCGATGCGCCGTCCATCTTCGGCCGGGTCGACGCCGCCGAGTCGTGGGACGCGGTCATCGGGGCCGAACCCGCGCTCGGCGTGTACCTCACCCCAGAGCAGTTCGACCAGGCACTGGAGGCGGTGGCCGACTTCGTCGACCTGAAGTCGCCCTACACGCTGGGCCATGCTCGCGCCGTCGCCGCCCTCGCGGCCGCCGCCGGCGAGCACCTGGGGATGGCGGACGTCGGCGTCGTGACCCTTCGGCGCGCCGCGCTCGTCCACGGCCTCGGACGCCTCGGCGTCTCCAACGCCATCTGGGACAAGCCGGGACCGTTGGGCGTCGGCGAGTGGGAGCGCGTCCGCATGCACCCCTACCTGACGCAACGAATGCTCCGGCAGTCGTCCGCACTCGCGCCGCTCGGCGCGATCGCCGCACAATGTCGTGAGCGGCTCGACGGCTCGGGGTACCCGGCCGGGCTGTCGGGCGCGGCGATCTCCCTGCCGGCGCGCATCCTGGGCGCCGCCGACGCGTACGACTCGATGCGCGAGCGACGCCCGTACCGCGCCGCGCTCACGCCGGCGGCCGCGGCCTCCGAGCTGCGGCGCGAGGTCACCGAGGGACGCCTCGATCGTGACGCGGTCGACGCGGTGCTGTTCGTCGCCGGCCATCGCGTCGGGCGACGACGCGAGGGACCGTCCGGCCTCACGGCGCGCGAGATCGACGTGCTGCGACTCGTGGCGCTCGGCTGGTCGAGCAAGGAGATCGCCAAGGAGCTGGTGATCGCACCCAAGACCGTGCGCAACCACATCGAGCACATCTACACGAAGATCGACGCGACGAACCGGGTGACCGCGAGCCTGTTCGCCGTCCAGCACGGCCTGATCCCCGATGTCGTCTGAGAATGGGGCAGGTGCCCCATGACGCGCCGCCTCCCGTTCCGTACGTTGCTCGAAAGGCGAGACGACGACGAGAGGAGAGCCCGATGGGCAAGGTGTCGAGGGAGACGGCGAACGTGCAGGACTTCGGCATGGGCGAAGAGTGGAAACAGGACGTCGAGGGCTACACCATCAACTTCGTGAGCATCCGGGAGGGCCACGACCTCGCCCCGATGCTCGCGGGCCTGCCGGGCGGCAACTGCTCGTGCCCGCACTGGGGCTATGTGCTCGCCGGCCGGTTGACCGTCACGTACCCCGATCACCAGGAGGTGTACGAACCCGGTGACGCGTTCTACATGCCGCCCGGGCACACGCCCGCGGCCGAGTCGGGCACCGAGTTCGTCATGTTCAGCCCTGCCGACGAGTTGGCGAAGACCGACGCCGCGATCACGGCGGCGATGACAGGGACGAGCTGACGCCGCGCGGTGAACGTCGATCGCGCGGTGAACGTCGGGCGAGACCCTCATCTTTAGTATCTTTGACACTCCGTCGGCACCGACCATAAAGTCCCGCCCGTCCGAGTCCGCACATGCGGCCGTCACGGTGGGGGGAACCATGGGCGCGAAGGGTCGAGGGGGAGTGCGCTCGTCGCACGCAGTCGGTCGCTCGCCGCGGTGCATGCAGATCGTCGTGTTGGTCGCGCTCGTCGCTGCCGTCGCGATGCCCTTGAACGCGGCGACGGCGTCCACGCGGTCGGCGAGCGCATCCGGACCGGTCGTGAAGGTCGGCATGATCTATTCGCTGACCGGCCCGCTCGCGTCGACTCCGGAGGTGAAGGATGCGTTGCTCGCGTCGATCGCGGCGTTCAACAAGCGCGGCGGCGTCGGTACCGCTCACGCCAAGCTCCAAGCGGACGTGTGCGACAGCAAGAGCGACGCCAACGGTGAGGTGGCGTGCGCCCGTCAGATGGTCGACGACGGTGTCGCCGCCACGTTCAACGACCTGACGTTCAACAACCCGGCCGGTGTGAACGACGTCCTCCAAGCCGCCGGGATCCCGCGCATCGGCATCGGCGGGACGGACATCTCCGAGTTCGGGTCGCCGGTCTCGTATCCGATCTCGGCCGGGGTCATCGCCGCGTACCTCGGTACCGCGGTCGGGTTCAAGCAGGACGGCAACACCAAGATCTGCCTCATGCGGACCGACGCGCCGACCGGCGCGACGTTCAAGGGCTTCCTCGCCCCGTCGTTCACCGCGATCGGGGTCGACATCAAGTGTGACGTGGCGGTCGCGACCGGTGCCACCGACTACGCGCCGTACATCGCGCAGATCCAGCAGGAGAACCCCGACGCGGTGCTGATCTCCCACACCGACAGCGTCACCACCCAGTTGATCGCGGCGATGGCGCAGCTGAACGCGAAGGTCCCGCTGGGCGGGAACCCGGGATCGTTCACGCTGGACACCCTGAAGAAGTACAAGGACATCACCAAGGGCACGGTGCTCTCGGATTCGTTCCCGTACCCGAACCAGGCGAACACCAAGGCCTTCCCCGGGCTCAAGCAGTACTTCGCCGACATGAAGGCGTCGGGCAAGAGCAGCCTCAGCCAGGCCAACCTCAAGACCTCCGACTTCGGGCCCTGGATCTCTACGCTCGCCTTCGTGAACGTCACCAAGGCGCTCGACTCGTTCACGCCCGCGACCGTCGTCGGAGCACTCAAGAGCGCGAAGGACGTCGATCTCCTGGGGCTGACCCCACCCTGGACGCCGTCGACGCCAGGGTTCAGCGTGTTCAAGTCGAGCTCGAACCACTACGTGTACATCTCTCGATTCGACGGCAAGAACATCGTCACGAACAAGACACCGGTGGACGTCACGCAATACATCAAGTGATCTCTCGAGTGACGGCGCGTTGACGACCGCCTGAGGGAGTCGTGGCCCAAGCAGTTCAGTTCGCGATCCTCGGACTCGGCGCCGGTGCGGCGTACACGCTGCTCGCACAGGGCATCGTCCTCATCTACCGCGGTTCGGGGATCGTCAACTTCGCGCACGGCGCCATCGCGATGTTCGGCGCCTTCTTCTGCTTCCTGACGCTCGTCGAGGACCACGGCTGGCCGGTTGGGGCGGCGATCCCGGTCGCAGTGCTGCTCGCCGCGCTCCTCGGTGTCGTCATCCAGAACGGCATCCTCCGCTTCATGCGCGCGGCCGCCCCCCTCGTCCGCCTCGTCGCGACGCTCGGAGTGCTGATCGTGCTCCAGGGGCTCGCCGGGCAGAAGCTCTGGGACAACGACTTCCACCAGGTCGACCAGTTCCTGCCCACCCACAACTACACGTTGCACGGATGGTTCGGGTTCAACGGGGCGCTGGGACGCGTCGTCGTCCAGGAGGACCGCCTGATCCTGCTCGGGATCGCGATCGTGCTCACGTTCTCGCTGTGGGCCTTCACCCGGTTCACCCGGATCGGATTGGCGATCTCCGCGAGCGCGGAGAACGAGCGGGCGGTGGCCGCGCTGGGATGGTCACCGAACCTCCTGGCCACGGTCACGTGGGCGATCGGTGGCGCCACCGCAGGATTCGCAGGCATCCTCCTCGCCCCCAACGCCGGGCTGAGCCTGACCGTGTTCACCATCGTCGTGACGGTCTCGGCCCTCGCCGTCGCGCTGGTCGGTGGGTTCAGCTCGTTCCCGCTGACCCTGCTCGGTGGGATCGCACTCGGGATCGCCGAGACCGAGGTCTTGACCTACTCGAACGACATCTCGACGTTCCTGCACGACACCCTCGGGATCGAGAACGGCGCCACCGGTCTCCAACGGGCGTTGCCGTTCCTCATCATCGTCGTCGTCCTCGTGGTCCGCGGCAAGGCGCTGCCGCTGCGCAGCCACGTCCTCGAGCGACTCCCGGACCTCGGCAGCGGCGTCGTGACGCGCTGGTTCCTCGTCGTCACCGTCGGCGCGCTCCTGCTCCTCAACAGCTTCGCCTTCGATGCGACATGGTCGACCGCCGTGTACACGACCCTGATCGTCGGCGTGTTCATCCTCTCGATCGTCGTGCTCACCGGGTATGCGGGTCAGCTGTCCCTCGCGCAGTACGCGATCGGAGGGCTCGGCGCCCTCGTCGCGTCCCGGCTCGTGGGACAGGAGCACTGGCCGGCCGAGCTCGCGTTCGTCGCGGGTGTGGTGTTCGCCATCCTCGTCGGCACCATCTTCGCCATCCCTGCCCTCCGCACCCGGGGCGTGAACCTCGCCGTCGTCACCCTCGGGCTGGGGTTCGCCGTCCAGCAGGTGGTGTTCAGCAACCAGTACTTCACCGGTGACTTCGGATCGGTGACGACGATCGGGCGGATCAAGGTGTTCGGGTGGGACGTCAGCGCGGCCGACCACCCGGATCGCTATCTCGTCGTGTGCCTCGGCGTGTTCGTGATCGCCGCGCTCATGGTGGCAAACCTTCGCCGCTCCGGGTCGGGACGACGTCTCATCGCGGTGCGGAACAACGAGCGTGCCGCGGCGTCGCTCGGGATCAGCGTCTTCGGCGCCAAGCTCTATGCCTTCAGCGTCGGGGCGGCGATCGCGGCGTTCGCCGGGATCCTGCTGGCGTTCAAGGACTCGACCGTCGTCTACACCCGCTACGACCCGTTCCAGTCGATCAACACGGTCGGCAACGCGGTTGCCGGTGGTGTGGGATGGGTGCTCGGCGCCGTCTTCGGTGGGAACCTCGCTCCCGGCGGCGTGGGCTCGATCCCCCTCGACTGGATCGATCTCGGCTCGTGGCTCATCACGATCGGCGGGGTCACGCTCATCCTCATCGTGGTGTTGAACCCGAACGGGATCGCGAGTGTGGTGCTGAACGACGAGCGGGGCATCGGCAAGCTCCGGCTCCGGCTTCGCCGTTCCCCACCCCGCGAGCACCTGGTCGACGCCGCACCCAGCGCGGTCGTGCCGGCAACCCTCGAGATCGCGGACCTGACGGTGCGATTCGGCGCGGTCGTCGCGGTCGACGACGTGAGCTTCCGAGTGACCCCGCGGGAGGTGGTCGGGCTGATCGGGCCGAACGGCGCCGGGAAGACGACCATCGTCGACGCGCTGACCGGCTTCACGAGGCCGAGCGTGGGTCGAGTGCTCCTCAACGACACCCCGATGCGGGGGCGATCCTGGGTTCCCGCCCGGCGGGCGCGCGCGGGCGTCCGGCGTTCCTTCCAGTCGCTCGAGCTCTTCGAGGAGCTGTCGGTCGCGGAGAACCTGCACGCCGGAGCCGGGTCGCGCACGCGGTTCTCCGGCCTGCGCGACCTGGTCTGGCCGGCGCGACCGGTCCTGCCGCCGACCGCGGTCAGCAGCGCACGCGAGCTCGGGCTCGAACACGACCTCGACCGCCTCCCGAGTGAGCTTCCCTACGGTCGGCGACGACTCGTGGGGATCGCACGCGCGATCGCGTCGGCACCGTCGGTGCTGCTGCTCGACGAGCCCGCCGCCGGGCTCGACGACGGCGAGACGAGCGAGCTCGGTGATCTCGTCCGGCGCTTCGCCGATCAGTACGGCATGGCCGTGCTGCTCATCGAGCACGACGTCGACCTCGTGCTGCGGGTCTGTGACCGGATCGTGGTGGTCGACTTCGGGCGCAAGATCGCCGAGGGCACGCCGGCGGAGATCCGGAGCGACCCCGCCGTCATCGCCGCGTACCTCGGTGAAGACCTCCCGACCACCGACGTCGCGCCCCGTGTCGGCCAGCTGGCGACCGAGGAGTCGTCGTCGTGAGCGAACGATCAGGCCCGCTGCTCGAGTGCCGTGGCCTTTCCGCGGGCTACGGCGCGGTCGCGGTGGTGCGCGACGTCGATCTGCGCGTCGAGCCCGGTGAGGTCGTGGCGCTCATCGGACCGAACGGCGCCGGGAAGACGACCACGCTGTTGACGCTCGCCGGCGAGCTCCCCACGATCGCCGGCGAGGTCGTGTTCCACGGCGCGGTCACGAAGGCGCCCCTGTTCCGGCGGGCCCGTCAGGGGATGGGCTTCGTCACCGAAGAGCGCTCCGTCTTCATGTCGCTCACCGCCGAGGAGAACCTCCGCATCGCGGGCGTCTCCCGAGCCGATGCCCTCGACCTCTTCCCGGAGCTCGACCCCCTCATGGGCCGGACCGCCGGTCTGCTGTCGGGCGGGGAGCAGCAGATGCTGACGCTCGCGCGCGCGGTCGCGCGCGGGCCCGAGCTGCTCCTCGCCGACGAGCTGTCGCTCGGCCTCGCGCCGGTCGTGGTGAGGCGCCTGCTCCAGACGGTGCGGCGGGTCGCGAGCGAGCGATCGACCGGCATCCTGTTGGTCGAACAGCACGTTCGCCAGGCGCTCCACATCGCCGACCGCGTCTACGTGATGCAGCGCGGGCGCATCGTGATGAGCGGGACCGGGGAGGAGGTCCACGGACGCATCGACGAGATCGAGGCGACGTACCTCTCCGGGACCCGCGACCAATCGACCGATCGACGTTCCACGAGGTGACGATGACCGATCCCGACACGATCTCCTTCGACCGGGACGCCGTGAACCGCAAGTACGCGGAGGAGCGCAGCAAGCGCGCGCTCGAAGGTCGGGCCGCCACGCGCGACCTGAACGTGGACGAGCACTTCTCCTCGTACCGCGACGATCCGTTCACTCCGTACATCGAGCGGGATCCGATCGACGACGAGGTCGACGTCGCGATCATCGGCGCCGGACTCGCCGGTGTGCTCGCGGGCGCCGATCTGCGCGCCAACGGGATCGAGCGCATCCGGCTCATCGACGGCGCAGGAGGGATCGGCGGCACCTGGTACTGGAACCGGTACCCGGGCGTGATGTGCGACGTGGAGTCCTACGTCTACATGCCGAAGCTCGAGGAGATGGGGCATGTGCCCACCACTCGCTACGCCTTCGGCGGCGAGATCCGGCGCCACCTCGACGCGATCGCGCAGCGTTACGAGCTCGTCGACGACGCGCTGTTCCACACGACCGTCCAACTCAGCGAATGGGACGAGGAGCGCGCGCGCTGGATCCTGACCACCGACCGGGGTGACACGATCCGCGCCCACTACCTGGTCGTCGCGCCCGGGATCCTCAACCTGATGAAGCTCCCGGCCATCGCGGGCATGGAGGAGTTCCGCGGGCGCTCCTTCCACAGCGCCCGATGGGACTACGGCTACACGGGTGGCGCACCGGACGATCCGCACCTCGACCGGCTCGGCGACAAGGTCGTCGGGATCATCGGCACCGGGGCGAGCGCCATCCAGGCGGTGCCCGCGCTCGCAGAGTCGGCGAAGCACCTGTACGTGTTCCAACGCACACCGTCGGCCATCGGCGTACGCGGCAACCGCCCGACCCCGGACGACTTCACCGACGGCCTCGAACCCGGTTGGCAGCGGCAGCGCATGGAGAACTTCTCGGCGGTCATGACCGGCGTACCGGTGCCGCGCGACCTCACCGACGATGGCTGGACCCACCACATGGCGAGGGTCACGAACCCTGAGATCCCGGAGGGCATGTCGCTCGACGAGATCATGCTGATGGCGGAGGAGTTCGACTACTCGGTGATGGAGGAGCACCGCTCACGGGTGAGTGAAACCGTCCGCGACGAGCGCGTGGCCGAGAGCCTCAAGCCGTACTACCGCTACATGTGCAAACGACCGTGCTTCCACGACGAGTACCTGCCGACGTTCAACCGCGGCGACGTGACCCTCGTCGACAGCCCCGCCGGCATCGAGCGGATCACGGCGCGGGGAGTGGTCGTCGACGGCGAGGAGATCGCCCTCGACTGCATCATCTATGCGACCGGCTTCGAGGCGGAGCTCACGCCCTTCCCGCGCCGGGCGACGCACCCCATCGTCGGGCGGGGCGGGATGACGATCGCCGAGAAGTTCGCCGACGGGCCGATCACGCTGCACGGCCTCATGACCGGCGGCTTCCCGAACCTGTTCCTCATGCCCGCGCCGGGACTCCAGTCGGTGGTCACCGTCAACTACACCCACCTGGCGGTCGAAGGCGCGGAGCACATCGCCGAGACGATTGCGATGCTGGAGCAGCGCGGCGTCCGGGTCGCCGACGTCACCCCCGAGGCCGAAGAGGAGTGGACGGCGGAGATCGTGAGCACCTTCCTCGACTCCAGCAGCTTCATGGCCGCGTGCACGCCGTCCCGGTTGAACTTCGAAGGTGATGTCAGCCGGGCGAATCCGCGCGCCGGTACCTACCGGGGCGGCTTGGGTGACTTCTTCGCGTACCAGAAGTTGCTCCGCGACTGGCGGGCACGGGGCGACTTCGCCGGCCTGCGGATCGAGCAGGGCTCCGAAGCCGCGCCTTGAGCGACGGCGTCGTGGCCACGTCGAAAGGGGAGATCGTGGCAGCAGACCGCAATGCAGTGGATCGGCAGGAGGTCGTCGTCGTGACGGGGGGTGGGGCCGGGATCGGCGCCGCCATCGCCGAAGCGGTCGGGCGCACCGGCGCGTACGTCGTCACCGTCGACCCGGGGGTGACGGTCGACGGTCTCGCGCAGGACCAAGCCCCTACCGAGACGACCGCCGACCGCATCGTGGCGGCCGGCGGCGCGGCGCGGGCCTCGAACGCATCGGTCACGGACGCGGCCGCCATCGACGCGCTCTTCACCGGGCTGGTCGACGAGTTCGGCGGGCTCGACGCGGTCATCAACGTCGCGGGCATCAGCCGCGCCTCGGGCTTTGCCGAGGGCGACGAAGCGGCGTGGGCGTCGGTGCTCAGCGTGCACCTGGACGGCTACCTGAACGTACTGCGGTCGGCCCTGCCGATCATGACGGCGGCCGGGCGAGGTCGCATCCTCGGTGTCACCTCGGGCTCCGGGTGGCGACCCGCCAACGCGGGCGCGTACAGCTGCGCGAAGCGAGCGGTTGCCGCGCTCACCTGGCAGCTCGGGAAGGTGGCACCGCCGGGGGTGACGGTCAACGCACTGTCACCGATCGCGGCGACGCGCATGGTGACCTCAGGTCTGCGGCAGCAGGCCCCGGCGGCCGGTGGTGGCGACCAGAGCCAGACCGGCGGCCTCTCACTTGCTCTCGCATCGATGCCGTCACCCGAGCAGCTCGGCCCCGTCGGCGCGTACCTCGGCAGCGACGCGTTCTCGTGGAGCTCGGGGAACATCATCTTCTCCAACGGCTCCGAGTTGGCGCCGATCGCGCCGCCGCGCTTGCTCGAGGTCGCGCGGACTGCCGACGTCGCCGCGCTCGCTCATGTGCTCGACACCGTCATCCCGGCGGCGTTCGTGCCGGCCGAGGCCGCGCAGGAGACGAATGGCGCCAGCAACGGCCGGTTCGCCGGGGTGTTCGACGAGAGTGCGCCGACGCCCGGGCCGGGTGCGAGCGGAGCGCGTTCGTGCCTGGTCGTCACCGACGACGCGCGGTGGGAGTCGGCGCTGTGCGACGCGTTGGCGTCGCGGGGCGTCAAGTGCGTCGGGATCGGCTCGGCGCCGCCGGCGACGGACTTCGCGGGCGCGGCCGAGCAGCTCGGCCGGGCGGCGCGCGACGCAGGTGGGATCGACGCAGTCGTGGTCGCACGAGCCGGGTCGGGGTCGACCGGCACGGGGGAACCCTGGCAGCAGGTGCTCGCGCACCATGAGGGGCTCACCGACGCCATCCGCAGCGACGTCGCGTGGGTGCGGGCGGTGAGCGACCACGCACGCGAGTCCGGTCGAGGGATGCGCGTCGCCACCGTGACCGACGCCACGACTTCGGGCGGGCGAAGTCGAGCGCAGGCGGCGGCGCAGCTCTCCCGGGCCGCGCATCTCGTCGCCGACCTCCAAGCGGATGGGTTCGCGATCGGTGTGGAGACCGGTGACGAGTCGCGCTACTCGACCGTCGGCGAGCTCGTGGGGTACCTGGTCGGCGTCGACGACGCCCGGGACCTGTCCGGTGCCGAGCTGGTCGCGACGGCGGAGTGGATCGGGGTGCGCGGCCACCCGCACCCCGAGACGTCGATCTCCTTCGGCGGCCCCGAGCTGCCCTCGTGGGTCGACGGGACCCTGCGCGGCATCCTGGACGAGTCGAGCGCGAGGAGCGGAGCATGACGGTCGAACGAGTGGTCGACGCCCACGTCCACCTCTGGGACCCGGCGCGGGCCGACTGGTATCCGTACCTGGCCGGCATGCAGGAGCTCGACATGGGTGACATCTCCGGCATGTGCCGCCGGTTCGACCAGCTCATCTACTTCTCGGAAGCGGCCGCGTGGAACGTGCAGAAATTCGTCCACGTCGCGGCCGCGGCGCCGCACGTGCTCGTCGAGGAGACACGCGAGCTCGACGCGCAAGCCGACGCGACGGGTCATCCTGACGTGCTCATCGGTGGCCTCGTCCCGAGCGACGACACCGCCGAGATCGAGCGTCGGCTCGACGAGCAGATGGCGTCGAAGCGCTTTCGCGGTGTCCGGATCATGGGCGAGGGCGACGAGGCGCTTCCCACCTCGGCGATCCTCGAGGCGCTGCAGGACCGCGGTCTCATCTTCGAGCTGATGGTCCACCCCGACCAGCTCGTCCCGGCGGCCCGGGCGCTCGACGGTTGGGAGCTGCCGGTGGTGGTGGAGCACACCGGGTGGCCGCGGTCGAACGACCCCGACGAGTACGACCTGTGGAAGACCGGGGTGGCGGCCCTGGCCGATCTCCGGGCGAACGTGACGTGCAAGCTGTCGGGCCTCGCGATGCCGATGCAGTCGATGGACGCGGCGGCGTTCGCGCCGTGGGTCCACCACGCGATCGAGCGCTTCGGCGCCGACCGTTGCATGTTCGCGAGCAACTTCCCGGTCGACGGCATGCACGGGACCTTCGACGACCTCTACGGCGCCTACGACGAGCTGACCGCCGACCTCGACGAGTCGACCCGCGACCAGCTCTTCGCCGGCAACGCCGAACGCGTCTACGGCTGCTAGTCGCCGACCGAACGACGGGACCGGGACTCGGCGCCGGTCACGTCGATTCGCGGCGCTCGATGGTCGAGGACGAACGGTGAGACCTTGGCGAGGTGCGCCGCCGCCAGGTTCTGGGCTCGACCGGCGTCACCCGCCTCGATCGCGTCCGTGATCTCTTCGTGCGCGGCGACGACGCTCGCCCGCAGGTCGGGGATCGGCTCACTCCCGACTGCATCGGCGTAGTCGGCCCACGCCTTCTTGTGGAGCGACCACAGGCTCTCGAGTGCACCGATGACGATCACGAGCGTCGCGTTGCCGCATCCGTCGATGATCGCCTGATGGAACTGTTCGAACATCCGTGCAGCCCCGGCCATGTCCTGAGGTTCGATGGCCCGGCACCGGACGTTCAGCTCGCGCAAGTGCGGAACGAGCGTCATGTTCCGATCGGCTCGCTGCGCGCAATGCGCCGCGCACGCCGGTTCGATGACGGCCAGCGCCGCCGCGAGATCGTCGAGCGCGACCTCACGAGCCTGCAGGACGAGCCCGAGCGTGCGAGCGGCGTTCCCAGGAGTGGGCGCGTGGACCTGCGCGCCCCCGATGTTGCCTCTCCGGACGGAGATGAGGCCCTCGCTCTCCAGGATCCTGAGCGCCTCCCGGAACGATGGACGCGAGACCTGGAATTCGCTGATGAGCTGATCCTGCTTCGGGAGCATGCTCCCGTCGGGCAGCGTTCCGGCGACGATGCGCGCTCGAATGACGTCGGCGACCATCTCGGCCACGCTGGGCTGCGCGAACTGACCGCGGCGCGCCGCGATGACAGTCGGTTCCGGCGGGCTTGTCACCGACGATGCCTCCAGGGGGGAGAACGTCCGACGTCAGGTTACGCGCGGTTGGTTCACCTCGCGTCACGTCGTCCCGGTGATCACCACGTCTTGACCAGCCGAAGCCGCCGTCCGATCTTCGTCAGCCCCTTCCCGGTGAACGCCTTGCCGACCGCTCGCGAACCGTCGCCGTAGAAACGCGGTTCGCCGGTGAGCCGGTCGGTGACGAACACGCCTTTGGTCTTCGCCGCGGCCCACAACGCCCGCTCCATCTTGTTGAGACCGGACGGCATCCTCCCGCTTGCGACGAGGAGGGCACCTTGGGGGATCGGACCCGGCCCGCCGCCGTCGTCGTTCGCCACCGCGGGCGGCACCTGTGGTCCCGCACCCGTCGTCGCGCCGCCTTCGTCGTTGTAGTCGAACGCCATGGTGGCCGCATGGTCGATGCGGCGAGCGGCGACATCACCCGCGGTGATGACCCCGCCGGCTTGTGGTGCGCCGACTGCGGTCGTGCCGCTCGGGGTGTACGGCTGCACACCGAATCCCGTGCCGTTGATCCCGTCCGAGTCGACCAGGACCGTGGCCGAGAAGGTGTGCGCCGTCGGGTCGAGGTTCGTCACCCCGTACGCGTCCCAGAGCGTGCCGTCCGGAGCGAGGACGTTGAGCACCGCGTCGGAACCCGAGGCCGCACGGATGTCCGCCGGAGCCTGGAACTCCACCGTGCGGGCCGGCTTCCCCCAGCCCTCCCCGGCGGCGACCGTCCAGGTCGGGTCGGTCGCGGCCGCGAAGAACACCGGCCGCGAGAACGTGTCGTTGTTGATCAGATAGTTCCGCCGCGAGAGGACGGGGTCCGCCGCTTCCGCGAACTCGGTCGGCACCTTGTCGGTGTTCCACAACGACGTCGGGTCGAACAGTCGGACCGTGCCTCCCTCCTCCTCGGCGGTCCCCGTCGCCGCGGGAACCGTGGCGCCCGCCCCGGTCGGGGTCACGGCCGACGTCGGTACCGGCTGGACCACGTCGAGACCGAGCGACACGATGGCGACGACGAGCGCGACTGCGCCACCGACCGCGGTATGCCGTCTCGCGCGCGCGGCCGAGCTCCCCTTGGGGAGATCGACGTCGCCGGCGTTGATCGGTGCTCGTCTCGGCTCGGGCATCAGGCTCCTACCGGTCCCATGGACGATCACGCAATGCGCTCGTTCAGCTCGTTGGCCGAGAGGTACGTGATGGCGCCTCGCGACGTTACGTCCCCGGAACGAGGAGGGCGCCCTCGCGCGGACGAAAGGACGGACCTCGGCGCCCCGTCAGGGCGAAGCTCCTCGGTCGATGAATGATTGAGGTCACGCCGCCCGCGTGATCAATCCCGCGCCGGCGTCGGTCGCGGTGTCATCGCCGGTCACGTGCGCTTCGCCTCCTCCACCTTGCGTTCCGCGACGTCGACCGCGGTCCGGGCGCGCTGCTGGGCGGCGCGAGCGCGGGTCTCGGCGCGCTTCGACTCCGTCGCCCGCCGCTGCAGGCCCTTGACCTCGGCGCGCGCGTCCGCCAGCGCCGCTTCCAGGTCGGCGACGCCGCGGTGCGCGGCGTCGAGCGCGTCCTCGGCGTCACGGGTCTCCGCTTCCACATCGCGGAGCTCGTCGTCGGTCGCGGTCGCCCGGGCTCGTGCCTCGTTCAGCGCAGTCTCGGCCCGCCGAACCGCGAGGTCGTCGCGGGGCGGAGGCGTCGACGACTTCCGCGGCGAACGGGCCGGGGCACGTCGGCGCGGGGCTGGTGCGCCGTCGTCGTCGCCATCGCCGAGGTCGCCGAGGTCGCCGAGGAAGCGCACCGCGGGAGACAGCTCGGTCGTGAGTCGACCTCGGGCCAGGTCGTCGCGCAGCTCGGGGTCGAGGGACGCGGCGTCGAGCGTGGCCGCGATGGCGCTGCGACTCGTGTCGGGCCGCTCGGTGTACGAGGCGGCGACGTCGGTGAGCTGGTCGAGCAACGCGCGGCGGGTGCGGGTGGCGGCGCGCAGCTCGTCGCGGGCGCCCGCGCCCTCCTGTTGCAGTGCTTCGAGCTCGCGACCGGCCTCGACCAGCGCGGCGACGCGATCGCGGCGCGCGTGGGCCATCTGGTTGACGCCCCACACCGCCACCGTGGGACGTCGGAGCTCGTGCACTTCGGCGGCCTCCTCGCTCCGCTGCTCACGCTTCAGGTCGCGCACCAACGCCTCGCGCGCCTTCACGAACTCGCCCGCCGGCGCGGTGAAGAGCTCGTCGAGCCGGGCGTCGAGCTCCACGGGATCAGGCATCGGTACCGGTGCCGTGGATCCACTCCTCCTGCCCCCGGAGGTACTCGTCGAGGTCGGCACCCTTGCGGCGGAGCTCCTCGCCGACCTCGTCGGCGGTCAGGACGAGGAAGGCGCGGCGCTCGATGGCGTCGGCGACGCGCTCGCCGGCGACCTCGGCGTCGACGACCGGGAGGTCGGGTGCGCGGAGCGGGAGCTGCTCGCCGACGAAGCGGATCTGCTCGAGGATGTTGGTGGCCACGCCCGCCGGGCAGAGGCACGAGACCCCGACGCCGTGCGGGCGCAGGTACATGAACAGCGCTTCGGAGAGCATCACGACCGCGGCCTTGCTCGCCGCGTACGGCGTGCGGTCGTACGCGTAGTTGAGGATGCCGGAGGCCGACGCGGTGTTGACCACGTGGCCCGAACCCTGCTCCATCAGCATGGGGAGGAAGACGCGGTTGCTGCGCACGGTTCCGAGCACGTTGAGATCGAGCACGCGGCGCCACTCGTCGACCGGGATGGCCTCGGGCCGCCCGGCCACCATCACCCCGACGTTGTTCACCACCACGTCGATGCGGCCGAACTCCGCCAGCACCCGCTCGCGGGCGGCCTCGAACTCGGCATCCCGGGCGACGTCGCAGCGCTGCGCGCACGCGGAGCCACCCGCGGTGGTGATCTCGCCCGCGACGACGTCGGCGCGCTGTTCGTCGACGTCGGTCACGAGGACCCGGGCACCGCGCCCGGCGAGCTCACGGGCGATGGCGCGCCCGATGCCGCTGCCGGCGCCGGTGACGAACGCGGCGGCGCCGTCCAGATCGAACGGGGGGAGGTCGGTCATCCGGCGACGGTACCTGCCGCCCGGGTCAGGTGCCCGCGGGGCACGCGGCACGGCGGACGAACAGCGTGAACTTGCCGACCCGCCCGACGTCGCGGAAGCACGGGAGCCGGCGCGCGGCCGCGAGCTCGGCATCTTCAGCGGGGAGCACGACGAGACGCACGCGCTCGCCGTCGAGCACGCGGTCGGGCCCGTAGGCGAACGCGAGGTCGGGCGGGACGCGGGTGTCGATGCCGTGGTGCTCGAGCTCGTCGGCGATGCCGGCACCGATCCAGGTGGAGCCGGCACCGCCCGACGACCGGATCTCGACGACGCCGCGCCCGTCCGGCAGCTCGTCGCGCACCTTGGCGGTGAGGCCGCGTACCCAGCGGGACCCCGGCACGTCGGGGTTGCCCGCACGCGCCGCGTCGACGGTGCTCACCACCGAGACGACGACGAGCGCGACGGCCACCGCGCCGAGCGCGATCCGGCCGACCCGGGGATCGGGAGCCGGGCGCGTCCGCCACCACCACACCACCGACCACGAGATGGCGAGCCACGTGAGCATCCCGAGCGCCCACGTCCAGATCACGAGGTACGGGAAGATCTCGCCGACGATGCGCGACACCGACACGAAGCCGGCGACGATCGCCAGGCCGACCACGACGTCGAGCCGGAACGCGCCCTTGGCGCGTCTCCAGGTGATGGCGGCGGCGCCGACGAGGAGCAGCGCCGCGACCGCGACCGGTGTCGGACCGCTCAGATCGAGGGCGCCGCTGTAGATGTTGCGCACGATGCTGCCCCGGAGCCAGTCCGGCCAGACGCTGAGCTGGGACGCCAGCACGTGCCACGCGTCGCCGTAGCTGTGCTCGCGGCCGTGGTCGCGGAAGAAGCGCACCAACGCCGCGAGATTGCCGTCGTCACTCGTGAGCTGTTGGATCACGACGGGCAGCCACAACACGGCGACGACGACCACGGTGACGCCGGTCATGCGGCGCCACCAGCGGAGGCGTTCGCGGTGTTCGTCGTCAGTGCGTCGGCGCCACAGCGTGATCGCGGCACCCACGAGCCCGGCGGCGAGGACGGTCGCGGTCGTGAAGCCGTAGCTCACGTGCGTCTGCACGAGGAAGGTGCCGACGCCGGCGCCGACGGGGAGCGCCCACGCCTCGCCGCAGCTGATCGACCAGGCCAGCAGCACGACGAGCACGAACGGCAGGATCGTGATGCTCGGGTTCCAGACGTCACGGAAGAACTGTGCGCCGAGCGACGACATCAACAGTCCGGTGAGGAACAACGTGAGCAGCACGAGTGGCAACCCGCCCCGGCGCTTGGCGACGAGGGCGATGCCGACCAGCGCGACCGCGTTCAACGTCAGCGCCGCGAAGCACAGGCTCAACGAGGTGCTGCCCGTGATCCGGTACGGGAGCCAGAGCAGGTAGTAGAGGATCGGGCCCGGGTGGAACCATCCGAAGCGCGAGTACGGCCCCAGGAGCACCGAGCGCCGGCCGATGTCGCGGACCTGCAGCTCGATCCAGGCCTGGTCGGCCGACGGCAGGTAGTCGTCGCCGACCCGGACGATCAGCGCGATCGCGGACGCGACCAGCGGCACGAGCGCCAGCGCGACCGCAGCCGGCATCGCCCACCGCTTCCAGAGCGAGGCGGGCATCAGGTGCCGTAGAAGACGCGTTCGACGACGCGGCGGGCGCGGCGGGTGACGCGGCGGTAGTCGTCGCGCAGCGTGATGTTGGGCTGGTGCACGTACCCGAGCAGCAGCGCGAGACGCTCGAGCTCCACGGGATCGCCGGGAAGGGCGTCGGACGGCTGGCCGGTCTGCAGGTAGCGAGCGTTCCGCGCCCGCTCGCAGAACCGGTACGACTCCTCGAGCACGTCTGCGTCCGCGTCGTCGAGGAACCCGCCGGCGCGCAGGCGGGCCAGCGCGTCGATCGTGCCCGGTACCCGGAGCTCGGGATGCTCGCCGCCGTGGACGAGCTGGAGCAGCTGCACGGTGAACTCGACGTCCGACATCGAGCCGCGGCCCAGCTTCAGGTGGAACTGCGGGTCCTCGCCGGGTGGGATGCGCTCGCGCTCGATGCGCGCCTTCATGCGGCGGATCTCGCGGACGTCGTCCTCGGTCATCGGCCGTTCGTACACGAACTCCTCGGCGAGGGCGCGGAATCGCCCGCCCAGTGCGGCGTCGCCCGCGACGAACCGGGCCTTGGTGAGCGCCTGGCGTTCCCACGGCAGGCCCCACTGCTCGTAGTACGCCCGGAAGCCGTCGATCGACCGCGCCAGCGGCCCCTGGTTGCCCTCGGGGCGCAGCCGGGCGTCGATGCGGAAGGTCTGGCCCTCCGCGGTGGTCGCGCCGATCTCCTTGACGAGCTGCGCGGCGATCTGCTCGGCGTCGTGGTAGTCGGCGGCGCTCTCCCCCTCGTACACGAACAGCACGTCGATGTCGGACGCGTACGACAGCTCGCCCGCGCCGAGGCGGCCCATGCCGATCACCGCGAACGGGAGCGTCGGGCGGAGCGATGCCAGTGCGGCCTCGAGCGACGCCTCCGCCAGCACCGTCAGCTCGCGCTCGGTCGCTTCGAGCCGCGCGTACCCGAGGAGGTCGCGGGTCGCGATCCGGAGCAGCTCGCGTCGCTTGAAGCGCCGGAGCCCTTCACGACGCTGCTCCTGGTCGCCCCGCCACTCGAGCGTGTCGAAGGCGTCGGCGACGAGGTCGGCGCGCGTGCTCTCGACCGCGAGGGTCTCGTCGTCGTCGAGGGTGTCGACGAACTCCGGGTGCCGCCGCAGGGCCTCGCCGACGACCCGGCTGGCACCCAGGAGGTGGCACGCGCGCTCGGCCGCCCCGGGCGCGTCGCGGAAGGTCACCGCCAGGGAGGCCGACCGCGCCGGTCCCTCGACCAGTCGCCGCAGCTGGAGGAGCCCGAGGTCGGGGTCGGGTGTCTCCGACAGCCACTCGAGGATGACGGGGAGCATCTCGCGCATGACGCGGGAGCGCCGCGTGAGCCCGTCGGCGAGCTCCCGCACCGCCGCTCGCGTGCGCTCGACGTCGGTGAAGCCGAATGCGGCGAGGCGTTCCTCGGCCGCCTCGGGGGAGAGCGCGCCGGTGCCCGCGAGGGTCTCGAGGAGCGGAGCGAAGAACAGGCGCTCGTGGATGCCCCGGACCGCGCGCTGGTGCTCCCGGTGCTCCGCTTCGAAGCGCTCGAGCGCGGTCCGTTCGGGGCTGTCGCGGTACCCGAGCACCCGCGCCAGGCGGATGCGCGCGTGCTCGTCGGACGGGATCACGTGCGTCTGTTGCTCGTCGTAGAGCTGGATGCGGTGCTCGACCGTCCGGAGGAACCGGTACGCGCGGTCGAGTCGGTCGGCGTCGGGACGGTCGACGTAGCCGCCGGCCGCGAGCTCCTGCAGCGCGTCGAGCGTCGTCGGTGACCGCACGCTCTCGTCCTCGCGGCCGTGTACCAGTTGCAGCAACTGCACCGCGAACTCGATGTCGCGGATGCCGCCGCGCCCACGTTTGAGCTCGCGCTCGGCGAGGCCCTTGCGCTCCGTGATCTCCTCCGCCCGTTCCTTCATCGCCCGGATCTCGCGCAGGGCGTCGGGCTCGAGCCGATCGGGCCAGACGCGGGGCGTGGTGAGGGCCATGAACTCGGCGCCCAGGGCGCGGTCGCCGGCGACCGGTCGGGCCTTGAGCAGCGCCTGGAATTCCCACGTGCGCGCCCACCCGTCGTAGTAGCTCGCATAGCTCTCGAGCGTCCGGGTGAGCGGCCCCTGCCGTCCCTCGGGCCGCAGGTTCGCGTCCGTGCGGAAGACGATGCCGTACTCGTTCGACGACGTCATCGTGCTCAGCACGGCGCGCGCGGTGTGCTCCGCCGCGTCGGCGTCGCCGTCGTGGACGAACAGCACGTCGACGTCCGACGCGTAGTTCAGCTCCCGGCCACCGAGCTTGCCCATGCCGATCACCGCGAAGCGCACTGCGGGATCGACGATCGCGAGTGCAGCCTCCAGGCACACCGCGGCGAGCGCGGCAAGCTCCCGTCCGACTGCGGGCATGTCGGCCGTCCCGAGCAGGTCGCGCACCGCGACTCGGAGCAGCTCGCGCCGCTTCCAGCGGCGGAGCGCCTGCGCATCGTGCTCGGGCACCGCGGACCACGACGTGCGGTACGACTCGACCGTGCGTTCGCGCGCGAAGTCGTCGGGATCGCGTAGCGGCTCGAGCAGCGAGTCATCGGCGACGACGGCGGAGGAGAGCGAGCGGGAGGCGCATGCGAGCGCGATGAGCCCGTCGCGCACCAACGGATCGGTCACGAGCTCGTCGGCGAGCCCAGCGTGCTCCTCGACCGCCCGTTCCAGGAGCATGCGCGCGGTGCGGGCGTCGGCCGAGCGCTCGATCGCGGTCGCGAGGGCGGGCGTCTCGTGCAACGTGGTCCCGCCAGGCATCCACGCAGTGTCGCGTATCCTGACGAGGTGGCCCGCCTCCGTCTCGCTGCCGCGCAGCTCGACCTCGTCGTGGGCGATCTCGACGGCAACGTGGAGCGCATGCTCGTTGCCTACGAGCGCGCCGACGCCGCCGGTTGTGACCTGGTCGCGTTCCCGGAGCTCGCGCTCACCGGGTACCCGCCGGAAGATCTGCTCCTCCGGCCGGCGTTCGTGGCGCGCTGCGGTGAGGCGCTCGACAAGTTCGCCGCCCACACCGGCCGCACCGCGGCCGTGGTCGGCTTTCCCGAGGCGACTCGGGACCTCGCCAACGCGGCGGCGGTCTGCGCGCACGGTCGCGTGCAGGGGGTCTACCGCAAGCACCTGCTCCCGAACTACGCCGTCTTCGACGAACCGCGGTACTTCACGCCGTCCACCGACGACGGGCCACTGTTCGTGGTCGGTGGTGTGCGGGTCGCGATCACCGTGTGCGAAGACGCATGGAGCCCGACCGGTCCCATCGCAACGCAAGCGGCGGGTGGGGCCGAGTTGGTGGTGAACATCAACGCTTCGCCCTACTACGCCGGCCGCATCCACGAGCGCGAAGCGATGCTGTCGACGCGAGCGGCCGATGCCGCGGTGCCGGTGCTGTACGTGAACCTCGTCGGAGGGCAGGACGAGCTCGTCTTCGACGGTGCTTCGATGCTGTTCGACGAGACCGGTCGGCTGGTCGCGCGCGCCGCGCAGTTCGCCGAGGATCTCCTTGTCGCCGACGTCGAGGTGCGTCCGGCGTTTCGTCGCCGCCTGCTCGATCCGCGCGGCCGCTCGAACGCACCCGCGATGCCCGAGGTGGAGGTGAGCGAGGCCCGACTCGGCGAGCACCACGAGGAGGCGCGCGTCGAGCCGTTGCTGTCACCGGTGCGCGAGGTCTACGAGGCCCTCGTGCTCGGCACGCGCGACTACGTGGTCAAGAACGGCTTCACCCGTGTCGTCATCGGCCTGTCGGGCGGCATCGACTCGTCGCTCGTGGCCGCCATCGCGGTCGACGCGCTCGGGTCCGAGCACGTCGTCGGGGTGCTCATGCCCTCGCGCTTCTCCAGCGAGGGGAGCGTCGCCGACGCCGAGGCGCTCGCGGCCAACCTCGGGATCGAGACCGTGACCGTGCCCATCGAGGACGCGCACGGCGCCTTCCTCGACATGCTCGCCCCGACGTTCGTCGGCCTCGAACCCGGGTTGGCGGAGGAGAACCTGCAGGCGCGGATCCGGGGCACGGTCCTGATGACGATGTCGAACAAGTTCGGTTGGCTCGTCCTCACCACCGGCAACAAGAGCGAGATCGCCACCGGGTACTCGACGCTCTACGGCGACATGGCGGGCGGCTTCGCCGTCATCAAGGACGTGCCCAAGATGCTGGTGTACGCCCTCGCCCGCGATCGCAACGACCGCGCGCCCCGCCCGGTCGTGCCCGACGTCGGTCCTCGAGAAGCCGCCCAGCGCGGAGCTGCGGCCCGACCAGCAGGACTCCGACTCCTTGCCCGCGTACGAGGTCCTCGACCCGATCATCGAGGGCTATGTGGAGCATGACCTGTCCGCGGCCGAGCTGGAGGCGGCCGGCTTCGACGCCGAGACGGTCCGGCGCGTCGCGCAGCTCGTGGATCGCAACGAGTACAAGCGTCGCCAGGCACCGCCCGGGGTCCGGGTGTCGCCCAAGGCGTTCGGGAAGGATCGGCGGCTGCCGATCACCAACCGCTGGCCCGGCTAGGAGATGAAGCGGAGCCGTGCCCGGAGGGCGGGGCGGCGGAGCGGAATCGACCGTGGTGTGGAGATGAAGCGGAGCCGTGCCCGGAGGGCGGGGCGGCGGAGCGGAATCGACCGTGGTGTGGAGATGAAGCGGAGCCGTGCCCGGAGGGCGGGGCGGCGGAGCGGAATCGACCGTTGAGCAAGCGCTTCTCGGCCGAAGCCGCGCTCGTGGCCGCGGCGCTGCTCTACGGGGTCACGTTCCCGCTCGTGCACGACGCGCTCGGCGACATCACGCCGTTCGCGTACCTGCTCGGCCGGTTCGGCATCGCCACGCTGGTGCTGCTGCCGTTCGCGCTGCCCGCGTTGCGCACGCCGGGGCGGGAACGCCGGACGCTGGTGCGGGCCGGCCTGACCGCGGGGGTGATCCTCTTCGGTGGCTACGCGACCCAGACCGTCGGTCTGCAGTACACCTCACCGTCGACGTCGGCGTTCATCACCGGGCTGTACGTCGTGATCACGCCGGTGATCGAATCCGCCATCAGTCGTCGGGTGCCGCGCCCTCCGGTGCTGGCGGGGATCGTCATCGCAACCGCGGGGCTCTACCTGCTCACCGGCGCCGACGTGCACCTCGGGCGGGGCGAGCTCTTCACGCTTGCGTGCGCGGTGCTGTTCGCGTTCCACATCGTCTACATCGGCGCCTACGCGAACCGGTTGGCGCCGACGCAGTTCACCGCGCTGCAGATCGGCGCGGTGGCGCTCCTGTCGGTCGCGCCCGCCGCCGAGCAGGGCGTCGGCACGCTCAGCACCCTCGCGGTCGTCGCGGTGGTGTTCACCGGCCTCGCATGCTCGGCGCTCGCGCTGCCGCTGCAGCTGTGGGGTCAGCGTCGGATCCCGGCGACGCGTGCGGCGCTGATCCTGCTGGCCGAGCCGGTCTTCGCCGGGATCGCGGGATACGTCGACGGTGAACGCCTCGGCCCCGGCCGGCTCGCCGGTGGCGCCGCCATCCTCCTGGGCATCGTGGTGTCGGAGTTCTGGCCGCGCGGTGCGGTACCCGCGGACGGTGCCGGAGGTGACAAGGTGCTGCCGTCGCAGGAGGTGACGTGAGCGAGACGCAGACGCAGGTGGGGATCGTCGAGTGGGCGGGGCGCACCACGAGCGCCCGGGCGCTCGAGATGCAGCTCGCGGCGAGGCTCGGCGGCTGGGTGCCGCGGGTCGCCCCGGCCGGCGCCAAGCTGCTGCTGGCCCGCCACAGCCGCCACTTCGCCTGGCACGCGGAGCTGTGGGACGGCCTGGTTCCGGTCCTCCACGACCACCCGGAAGGGTCGGCGATCACCGACGAGCGACTGCGCGAGGCCTCGACGGCACTCACCGCGGTCACCGAGCCGAAGGCCCTCTACGACGACGTCCTACCCCTCGTCGTCGCCACCTACCGGGCCTGGTCGGGTGAGGCCACGCCGATCGCCGAGCGTCCCCTCATGCGGGCGCTCGACCTGGTGCTCCACGACCTCGACTTCGACGCCCAGGAGGGCCACGACCTCTTCTCGCGGGGTTGAGGCGACCCGGCAGCGTTCCCGATGGCTTGACGCGGCCGGTATCGTGAATGGGCAACAGCAGCAACATTCGTGGCCTGCACGCACGTGCCCGGATGCGGCCGTCCGAGTCCACGAGCTCAGCTCATCGAGCAAGGGGTCACTGAGTGGCGAAGGAGCGTGTCGAGCGCGACGAAGAAGATCTCGTCCGGCTCTATCTCACCGACATCGGCCAGTATCCGCTGCTGACGAAGGACGATGAGGTCCGCCTCGCCCAACAGATCGAACAAGGCAACACGGCCCGCGCGGAGCTGGTCGACGGGGCCAAGGCACTCACTCCGACGAAGAAGCGCGAGCTGCGGCGCACCGCCCGCCTGGGCGACGATGCGCAGCGCACGTTCGTGCAGTCGAACCTCCGGCTCGTGGTGTCGATCGCGAAGAAGTACCAGGCGTCCGGGCTTCCGCTCCTCGACCTGATCCAGGAGGGGAACCTCGGCCTCATGCACGCGGTCGAGAAGTTCGACTGGCGCAAGGGGTTCAAGTTCTCCACGTACGCCACGTGGTGGATCCGCCAGGCCATCACCCGCGGCATCGCCAACACCGGGCGCACCATCCGGCTCCCGGTCCATGCCGGCGACACGTTGGCCCGGCTGCAGAAGGCCCGGTCGCGCCTGGAGCTGAAGCTCGGGCGTCCGGCGACGCTCTCCGAGCTCTCGGCCGAGGTCGAGATGCCCGAGGACAAGGTCACCGAGGCCCTCCGCTTCGCGGCCGAGCCGCTGTCGTTGTCGGAGCCTCTCCGCGAGGACGGCGACGCCGAGCTGGGCGACATCGTCGAGGACCGCTCGGCCGAGTCGCCATTCGAGGTGGCGGCCACCGCGCTGCTACCCGACGAGATCGAGAAGCTGCTCGCACCGCTCGACGAGCGGGAGCGGCAGATCCTGGCCCTCCGCTTCGGGCTCGATCGTGGTGAGCCGCGGACGCTCGAAGAGGTGGGGGAGCACTTCAACCTCACGCGGGAGCGCATCCGTCAGATCGAGGCCCGCGCCATGAGCAAGCTGCGCCACCCGTCGGCCGACACCGGCGCGCGGGATCTCCTCGCCGTCTAGCTCCGCCCCCGGCCCGCCGAGGTCTGCGCACCGCCTCCTCGCGGTCCTCGTCGCTCGCGGCGCTCGCATCCTGCGGAGGCTTCGTCGACGGCACTCCGACCTCGGCGCGCCTGATCGTGACGTGTCGGCGTGGTTGTCGACGACGGCTGAACAACTCGTCGGGCTGACCGAGCGCGGAGTCGCGACGGTCATGCTACGCACGCAGCCCGAAGGGATGCGCTCGGGCCCAGGAGACGTCGATCGAACCTTGTATCCGCTCGCAGGTTGCTCCGCCTCGCGACGTCTGGCAACGCGTCGAGCTTGATGCCGACGCGGCGCCCGTCGGTCTCGACGGCTGAACGCGAGGATCGACGCCTGCGCTCGGTGACGCCTTTGTCGGGCGCCACGTGCTCCCTCGCTACCGGGGCTACTTGCAGCGCAGGTCGCGCCGCCTCGGAGTCCCGTGAGGCGGTGGCCCGTGATGCGGGCGCCGCGGCGGTGCCGAGCTCTCGCCGTCTACGGCTTCGACGTGAGTACGCGATCGGTGTGCGTGCCCGGGGTGCCAGTGCATCGAACTCTTGACCACCGGGACCTCGACTCGCGACCGAAGCAGGACCGGCGCCTGGAGGCCGCGAGCGTCCCGTACGGCACGACGGGCGCCGTGCAGGACCTCGCGTGGTCACCGGATGGTGACCGGTTGCTGTTCGTGTGGGAGATCGGGAGTACGTATCCGTACTCGCTCGACATCCGTACGGCGACGTCGTTGAACGACGCGCACCGGATCCTCATCGGCGACGGCAGCCGCATCACCGGATACCTCGGATCGGGGACCGGCTGTTCGGCCTCCGGTTCACGGTGACCGGGCTGAGGCAGGTGTGGGAGTTCGACGCGGAGACGGGCGCACCGACGTGCCGGTTTCTGCTGCGGCGATCCGGTGGCGAGCGACACCGGAGGGACGTCGATCCTGGCGTTCGACGATTCCGGCAGGCTCGAACGTTGGTCGGAGGGCGACCACGCGCCGACGCTGATCGCCGAGCGGATCGCCACGCGGTCTGGGCGCCGCGGGACGTCGTGAAATACTTGACCGGTGCAACGACATTTCGTGACGTGTCCGCTGTGCGAGTGCATGTGCGGCCTGCAGGTCGACGTCGAGGATGATCACGTCAAGCTGATCCGTGGCGACCGCGAGGACGTGTGGTCGAAGGGATACCTGTGCCCGAAGGGCACGACGCTCGGCTACCTGCACGACGACCCCGATCGCATCCGTCAGCCGATGGTGCGCGACGGCGACACGTGGCGCGAGGTCACCTGGGACGAGGCGTTCGCGCGTTGCGAGGAGCTGATCCACGGCGTGCGCGAGCGGTACGGCATCGCTGCGTTCACCGCGTTCATCGGGAACCCGGTCGGTCACAGCTACACGCTCGGTCGCTACATGCCGCTGTTCATCGGCCAGTCGGGCATGCCGCACATCTACTCGTCGGGCACCGTCGACCAGTGGCCGAAGAACGTGTCGAGCGTCCTCATGTACGGGAACATGTGGAAGATCCCGTCGCCCGACATCCAGCGCACGGACTACCTCATCTGCATGGGCGGCAACCCGCAGGCGTCCGGCGGGTCATTGCTCGCGTGCCCTGACGTCCTGAGCGAGCTCGACGCCATCAGGGCGCGCGGTGGGAAGGTCGTCGTCGTCGACCCCCGTCGCACGGGTACCGCAGATCGCGCCGACGAGTGGGTGCCGATCCTCCCCGGCACCGACGCCGCCTTCCTCCTCGCGATGTGCAACGTGCTGTTCACCGAAGGGCTCACCACGCTCGGCGAGCTCGCCGACCTGGTGAAGGGCTTCGACGACGTGCGTGCGCTTTGCGCCGACTTCCCGCCCGAAGCGGTCGCCGACTTCTGCCGCGTTCCTGCCGACACGATCCGGCGCATCGCCCGCGAGTTCGCGGCCGCGCCCACCGGCGCGCTCTACGGCCGCATCGGGCTGTGCAACCAGGAGTTCGGCACGCTCGCGTCGTGGCTCGTCGACGTGGTGAACATCATCGTCGGGAAGTTCGACCGTCCCGGTGGCCTCATGTGGGGCAAGCCCGTCAACTGGCCGATGGCCTGGATGAGCTCCACCGCGCGCGACGGCCTGCCGCGCTTCGGCCGCTGGAGGTCACGGGTGTCGGGCGTGCCCGAGGTGCTCGGCCAGGTACCGGCCGCCCTGCTCGCCGAGGAGATCGCGACACCCGGTGACGGCCAGCTCAAGGCGCTGTTCACCGTCGCGGGCAACCCGGTGATCAGCGTCCCCGATTCGGCGCGCCTCGAGGCGGCGCTCCCCGAGCTCGAGTGCATGATCAGCGTCGACAACTACCTCAACGAGACCACGCGGTTCGCGCACGTGTTGCTGCCGGGGCCGTCGCCGCTCGAGACGCCCCACTACGACGAGTTGCTCTGGGGCTGGGCGGCGCGCAGCGGTGGTAACTGGAGCGATCCCGTCTTCCCGATGCCGGCCGATCGCCCGCACGAGGGCCAGATCGTCGCCCGGCTCGGGTGGCTCTGCACGGGCGGCACGAACGTCGACTTCGACTTCGAGTCGCTCGACGACGCCTGGTTCGCCGCGCTGTGCCGATCGCAGGGGCTCGACGCCCAGGAGACGATCGCCCGCTACGACGAGGGCGGTCCGGAGCGCATCGTCGACCTCACCATCCGCACCGGACCGTGGGGCGATCGCTACGGCGAGGTGCCCGACGGGCTGACGCTGGAGAAGATCAAGGCGCAGCCACACGGCATCGACATGGGACCGATGGTGCCCCGGGCCCGCGAGATGGTCTGCACGCCCGACGGCATGATCGACCTCGCGCCGGAGTACATCGTCGGCGACGCCCCGCGTCTGCGGGCACGGATCGCCGAGTCCGACGACGGCCTCCGGCTGGTCAGCCGCCGGCACCTCCGGTCGAAGAACTCGTGGATGCACAACGTCAAGGTGCTGGTGAAGGGCAAGGACCGCTGCACGCTGCTCGTCCACCCGGACGACGCCGCCGACAGCGGACTCGTCGACGGCGGTCGCGCCCGCGTCAGCTCCGAGGCCGGCACGATCGAGGTGCCGGTCGAGATCAGCGACGAGATGATGCCGGGGGTGGTGTCGTTGCCCCACGGCTGGGGTCACGACCGGCCGGGTGCCCGGCTCTCGGTGGCGAGGGAGCACGCGGGCGTGAACAGCAACCTCCTGGCGCCGACGCACTTCTTCGACACGCTGTCGAACAACCACGCGGTGAACGGCATCCCGGTCGAGGTCGTCCCGGCCTGAACCCGGCCGTCACGACGGCGAAGTTCTTCGGCCGGCGGTAGGGGAGCACCGTGTGACTACCGCGTTCGTCGACATGCTCGGAATCGTCGGCCCGACGTCCTCCGTCGAGCCGCGCCAACCCAAGTAGAGATGATCATCGACCCCTCCCGTCGACGTGTTCTTGGCGGAGGTGGCAGGAATCGAACCCACCGGACGGGGAACACCCGTCCCACTCGTTTTGAAGACGAGGGGGGCCACCAGACCCCGTTCACCTCCGGCGCCAGTGTGGCACCTCGACCGTTGATTGCTCCCGGATGTGCGAACGCCTACGATTCAGCCGTTCTCCGCCGCCGGCGAACGACAGGGCCACCAGAAGGGGAAGTTCCATGAAGAAGCTGCTCGTCGTCCTCATCCTGGTTGCGATCGGCATCGCCGTGGCCAAGAAGGTCCGCGAGGCCTGATCCCGCTCCACCAGGGTTACGACGAGCCCGCTCCGGCGGGCTCGTCACGCGTCCGCGCCGGTTCGCGGTCGAGCAGCGCGTAGTAGAGCACCGCGGTGCCCATGCCGAGCACCGGCGTCGTGACGACGTGCACGAAGTACTCGCCGGTGATGAGCGCCCAGTCGTGGGGGAGCGCGTCGAGCGCCGCCGCCACCGCGCCGGCGATCACCTCGGTGAGCACGAAACCGAGGAACGCGACCAGCAACACGGTCCGGAACGAGCCGCGTACGAGCTCGCGGCTGCGCCACGGCGCTCGGATCGGTGAGCAGCCCTCCGCCGTGATGACCGGTCCCGACACCACACCCCACACGAACATCAGCACGCCGGGCACGATGAACAACAGCAGCCCGATCGCCACGCCGAGCTCGTAGACGAGCGCGCCGATGAGGAGCCCGACCCAGGGGACGTTCCGGAGGAACTCGCCGAACGTCGGGACGTGCGTGCCGCGCACGTCGCTCCCGACCAACTTCTCCGACGCCGCGGCGAGCAGCTCGGTGGTGAGCAGCTCGAAGACCAACACGACCGCGAAGCCCACCAGCGCCTCGCCGTGGTCGAAGTGGTCGGGGTCGAGGTGGAGACCGCGTGCCGCGCCGGCGAGCTCGAGTACGGCGAGCGGCAGCCACAAGATCGCGGCCAGGAGCACGAGCAAGCGCGCGTGACGCCGCGACAGGCGGACCGTGTCGCGGACGACGGTGCGGACGGAGAGCGGGGACACAGGATCGACGACCGGCGAATCCTACGAGTCGGCTCGCCGGCGAAGTTGCCTCTTGACGGCCGTCGCGCCTCGTCGTACGGTGCCAGTCCGCTTCCTTGGCACTTCCTCCTGTCGCCGGCGCGCGTCACGCGTGCCCCGGGAGGGAGGTCACCTCCGTGCTCGTTGCCCTGTGGTCCGCCAAGGGCGGTTCCGGTACGTCCGTCTTCACCGCCGCCTGCGCGCTCGTCCTGGCGCGCGACGCGCACGACACCGATCGTCCCCACGGCGTGCGCATCGCCGATCTCGCCGGCGACCAGCCCGCGATCTTCAACCTCGGCACCGATCCCGAGCTGGGCCTGGCCGACTGGCTCGCCGCCGGTCCCGAGGCACCGACCGATGCGCTCGACCGGCTGCTCGTCGAGGTGGCCGCCGGGATCGGGTTGCTGCCGTGGGGTGGCCGCGACCCGGCCGCGGTGCCCGCGGCGGAGGCCGGCGCCGCGCTCGCGGTCGCGCTCGGCCACGGCTCCGTGACCACGCTCGTCGACTGCGGCACGGCACGCGATCCGGCGAGCCGGGCGGTGGTCGAGGTCGCCGACGTGTCGCTCGTCGTGCTCCGGGGCTGCTACCTGGCGCTACGACGCGCGGTCCACGAACCGGCGCTCGCGGCGACCGCGGGCGCGGTGCTGCTGGAAGAGTCGGGCCGGGCGTTGTCGGCCCGGGAGGTGAGCGAGGTGTTCGACCTGCCGGTGCTCGCCCGGGTGCCGGTCAAGTCGCTCATCGCGAGATCGGTCGACGCCGGGGTGCTGGCGGGACGCCTCCCCGATCCGTTGGCCCGGGCGGCCTCCGATCTCCTCGACCGGATCGGCTCCCGCACCGATCGGAACGGAGCCGCGGCGTGACGATCGTGGGCGAGCCCGAGGTCGCGACCGACGGCGACGCCGAGCTCCGTCACCGCGTCCATCGTCGGCTGATCGCCGAGGGTGCCGACGAGCTCGCCGCCCCCGGGGAGGGCGCGCTCCGGCGACGTCTGTCCGAGCTGCTCCGCGACGAGCAACCCCTGCTCTCTGCGGCGCGGTACGACGCGCTGCTCGACGCGTTGACCCACGAGGTCGCCGGCCTCGGGCCGTTGGAGCCGCTGCTGGCCGACCCGACGGTGACCGAGGTGATGGTGAACGGGCCCGGGCGCGCGTACGTCGAGCGCCGTGGGCGGCTCGAGCCGATCGCGCTCGGGCTCGACGCCGCCGGCATCGTGCACCTGGTCGAGCGCGTCGTCGCGCCTCTCGGCCTGCGGCTCGATCGCTCGTCCCCGATGGTCGACGCCCGGCTCCCCGACGGCTCTCGCCTCCACGCCGTGATCCCACCGCTCGCGGTCGACGGTCCCTGCGTGACCATCCGTCGGTTCGGCGCCCGGATGGTCGAGCTCGACGACTTCGGCCTCGACGGCGCGGCGGCCCGGTTCGTGCAGCGATCGGTGCGCGCCGGGTGGAACCTGCTCGTGGCCGGCGCCACCAGCGCGGGCAAGACCACGTTGCTGAACACGCTCTCGCACGCCATCCCGCACGCCGAGCGTGTGGTCACGATCGAGGAGACCGCGGAGCTCCGCCTCGCACAACCGCACCTCGTCCGGCTCGAGGCTCGTCCGGCGAATGCCGAAGGCATCGGCGCGGTCTCCGTGCGTGAGCTCGTCCGCGCCGCGCTGCGGATGCGTCCCGACCGCCTCGTCGTGGGCGAGGTGCGCGGCGGCGAGGCGCTCGACATGTTGCAGGCGCTCAACACCGGTCACGACGGGTCGATGTCGACCATCCATGCCAACGGCACGGCCGACGCGCTGACGCGCCTCGAGACCCTGGTGCTCATGGCCGACAGCGGGCTCCCACTCGCCGCGGTGCGCGCGCAGATGGCGTCGTGCATCGATGCGGTCGTCTTCGTGGCCCGACGCCCGCACGGCGTGCGCCGCGTCGAGTCGATCGCGGAGGTCGACGGCCGCCTGGCCGGTGGGGTGCGGGCGTTGTTCGAACGTCGCGACGAGGGGCTCGTGCCCGTGGGGCGCCCGACGCGCCCCGCCCGACGGCCGGAGGTGTCGGTACCGACCGGCCTGAGCGGGGTGGCGGTGCCGTGCTGACCCTGGTGCTCGCCGTCGTCGGGCCGATCGCGTGCGCGCGCCTCGTCGCGCGCCGGCAGCCGTGCCGCGGCCGCCGATCGGGTGCGGGACCTCGGCACCCGGTCACGCTGGCGGATCCCGACGCGGTGGCGCGGTCCACTGTCCCGCGCCCTGCACGATGCCGACGTGCCGTGGACGCCCGAGCAGGCGGTCGAGCACTGGGCGATCGGCGTGGCTGCGGTCGGCCTGCTGGCGGCCGCGTTCGCGCCGACTCTCGCGATGCCCGCCGCGCTCGCGGTTGCGCTGGCCGGGCCGGTGGCGCTCCGGGCCGCTCGGTCACGCCGTGAGCGGCGCTTCGCCACGGAGCTGCCCGCCGCGCTCGAGGGGGTGGCGGCCGAGCTGCGGGGTGGCGGCACGGTGGCGGCGGCGGTCGAACGGCTGGCCTACGCCGGGGGAGCGGTCGGTCGCGATCTCCACCGCGTGCACGTGCGCACCCAGCTCGGCCTGCCACTCGAGGACGCGCTCGCCGGGTGGCCGCAGGAGCACGACGCGCCCGGTGTCCGAGCCGCGGCCGGCGCGCTCTCGGTGGCGGCGGCGATGGGCGGGAAGGCCGCCGACGCCATCGACGGGCTGGCCAGGTCGCTACGGTCCCGGCTCGACGCGATGGCCGAGGCCCGCGCCCTCTCGGCCCAGGCGCGGCTCTCGGCGCTCGTGGTCGGCGCGGCCCCGCTCGGGTACCTGGCGTTCTCAGCGCTCGTCGACCCCGCGGCGGTGACCGCGCTGGTCGACACCGGAGTCGGACGGGTGTGCCTCGTGCTGGGCCTCGGCCTGGAGGCGCTGGCCGGGCTCTGGATCCGTCGCATCCTCGGCTCGGCGGGGTGAGCTCGCCGATGGCGCCGTCGTGGCTGCTCGGCCTCGCCTGGGGCACGCTGCTGGCCCTGCCGATCGTGCGGCGGGCACGCCGGGCGGCACCGGCCGCACGAATTGCCGCGCTGGCGCCGCCGTCCGACCGGGCGCCGCGCCGAGCCGGGTTCGTGGCGGGGATCCGGGCCAAGGTGACCCATCGCTCGGGGCCCGTCCGACGTGTGCTCGGAGCCCTGCACGCGCGCCGGCGGGCCCGGGTCGACGACGACGCCCTGGCGCGGGCGCTGCCGGTCGTCGTCGATCTCCTGGGCGTCGCGGTCGGTGCCGGCTGCACGCCGTACCTCGCGGTCGAGGTGGCGGCCCACTGGTCGCCGGCGATGGTGGCCGCGCCGCTCGCCGGCGTGCTCCGCTCGTGCGCCCTCGGGATGGGGTTCGCGAGCGCCCTCGACGCCACTGCCCGGGCCACCCCCGCGCTCCGCCCGCTCGCCGAAGCGCTCCTGGCGTCCGACCGGTTGGGTGCCCCGGTGGCGCCGACCCTCGCTCGTCTCGCCGACGAGGAGCGGACCGCGTTGCGGCGGCGGGCCGAGGCCCACGCCCGTCGCATCCCGGTCCGGCTGCTGTTCCCGCTCGTGTTCCTGGTACTCCCCGCGTTCGTGTTGCTCACGGTGATCCCCGGGCTGGCGAGCGGCCTCGGACGGCTCTGACCGCGGCGGTGGTACCGGTCGCGCGCACTTCCCCTCTTTCCCCCGTTTCCACCACGAGAGGAGGTAGCTCATGTTTCGACGCATCGTCACTCGGGTGCGGTCCGCGCAGATCGGCGCCGGTGAGGCCGGTCAGTCGACCGCCGAGTACGCGCTGGTGATCCTGGGCGCGGTCGCGATCGCGACCCTGCTCATCACCTGGGCGACCGGCAGCCACGCGATCTCGCAGCTGTTCGACAGCGTGATCAGCAAGGTGCTCCCGTCGTGAACGGGCGTCGTTGGTTCCCCCGTGCCCCGCGCGGGGGGACCCGGCGCCACCGCGGTCGCGACCGCGAACGCGGCCAGGCCACGGTCGAGTTCGCCTTCCTCCTGCCGCTCGTGATCCTGGCCGTCCTCGCGGTCATCCAGGTCGGCCTCGTCGTACGCGACCAACTCGGTGTCGTGCACGCGGCGCGGGAAGCGGCGCGCGCCGCGAGCGTCGATCCCGATCCCGGACGCGCCGTCCGGGCCGCGCACCGCACGTTGCCGGGCGCCGACGTCGACGTCGGTGCGCGACCGAAGGTAGGTGGCGAGGTCAGTGTCACCGTGCACTACACCTCGGTCACCGATCTCCCGCTGGTCGGCGTCCTCTTTCCCGATCCCGACCTCCACGCCACCTCGGTGATGCGGGTGGAGAAGTGAGGCGCCGCGAGCGCGGCGCGGTGACCGTCCTGATGCTGGCGGTGCTCGTGATCGGTCTCGTCCTGACCACGGGTGCGGCCCGACTCGGGGGCGCGCTCGTCGGTCGCGCCCGGGCCGAGTCCGCGGCGGATGCCGCCGCGCTGGCCGCCGCCGACCGGCTCGCGCTCGGCGACGGTGCCGGCGCAGCCCGGGCCGCAGCCGCCCACACCGCGACGAGCAATGACGCCCGACTCGTCTCGTGCGACTGCTCGGGCACCACGGCCGAAGTCGTCGTCGAGGTCGACGTCCCGGCCTGGGGTGCGCTCGTGGGCCCGGCTCGCGGTCGGGCCCAGGCCGAGGTCAGGCCCGAGTGCGTGGTGGACCTGGCCGGCTGCTGAGCTACTTCGTGACCGTCACCGCGAGCTTCTCAGGGCTGGCGGAGGTCGACGACGCGGGATGCCGTCGCGCCGAGCACCTCGAGCACGGTGATCGCAGCGTGCTTGTCGAGGTACTCGTTCCAGTTCCCGCACTTCGGCGACTGCACACACGAGGGGCACCCATCGTCGCACGGGCAGCCCGACACCAGCTCGTGCGCGGCGCGCAGCAGCGCGTGCACGTCGGCGAAGGCGAGCTCGGCGATGCCGGCGCCGCCCGGGTACCCGTCGTACACGAAGATCGTCGGCTCTCCGGTTTGGGGGTGCAACGCCATCGACACGCCGCCGACGTCCCATCGGTCGCAGATCGCGAAGAGCGGCAGGAGGCCGATGAGCGCGTGCTCGGCGGCGTGCACCCCGCCGGTGATGCGCGCCGCCTCCACGCCCGCGCCCATCAGCACGTCGAGCGGCACCGTGTACCAGCACGCGCGCGTCGTGAGCTCCCGGGGCGGGAAGTCGAGGGGCACGACCTCGAACACCTCGTTGGTCGACGTCCGCCGACGCTGGTACGCGACGAGATCGTGGCGCACGGTCACCGCACCGAGGTGCGCCTCGCCGTGACCGACCGGCACCGACCGCTCCGACGCGATCACCGCGATGTCGGTCTCCTCGCGCGGTTGGGTGTGCTCGTCGGCGTCGTCGGCGGGCTCGAGCACCGCGACCTGGTGTTCCGCCTCCAGGTCGCGCACCCGGTACTGGCGGCCCTGGTGCAGGTAGATGGCACCGGGGTGGGCGACGTGGAACACGCGCGCCGCGTCGACCGTGCCCACGAGTCGTCCCTCGGTGTCGACCAGCTGGACCTCGAGCGAGGACCCGGTCCGTAGCCCGACGCGCGCCGCGGGTGGCTCTCGGCCGGCCCAGTACATCCGGTCGCCGCGGGGCTTGAGCAGGTCGTCGACCACGAGGTCGCGCACCGCGTCGTCGAGCGCGTCTCCGAAGTAGCGCTCGTCCGCGTGGGTGAGGGGGAGCTCGTGCGCGGCGCAGGAGATCTGCGCCCGGGCGACGAACGGGTTGTCGGGGTTCACGACCGCGGCCTCGGCCGGGCGCGTGAGCAGCTCATCGGGATGACGCGCGTACCACTGGTCGAGCTGGTCGTCGCCGGCGACGAGCACCGCGGCCGCCCGTCGCGTCGTACGCCCCGCCCGCCCCACCTGCTGGCGCATCGACGAGAGCGTGCCCGGGAAGCCGTTGAGCACCACCGCGTCGAGCGAACCGACGTCGATGCCGAGCTCGAGCGCGCTCGTTGCCACGACACCGCCGAGCTCGCCGCCTGCCAGCTGCGCTTCGAGCTCGCGCCGCTCGTCGGCGAGATAGCCGGCGCGGTACGCGGCGACTGCCGGCGACTGCGACGGCGACGAATCGGGGGCGCGGTGCTCGGCCAGCATGCCGCGCGCATGCGTGGCGACGAGCTCGGCCCCCTTGCGGCTGCGGGTGAACGCGAGCGTCTGGTGCCCGTCGGCGACGAAGCGCGACAGCAGCATCGCGGTCTCGACGTTTGCCGATGCGCGCGTCCCCGTGCGCGCGTCGATCAACGGTCGCTGCCACACCGCGAAGCTGCGCTCCGCCTGCGGTGAGCCGTCGCCGTCGATCGCGTCGACCGGGAGCCCGCACAGTCGCGACGCGAGCTCGGCCGGGTTGCCGATCGTGGCGCTGGTGAAGCAGAAGGTGGGCTCGGAGCCGTAGTGCTCGCACAAACGACGGAGCCGCCGCAGCACGTGCGCCACGTGGCTGCCGAACACCCCCCGCAGGGTGTGCAGCTCGTCGACGACGACGTAGCGCAAGCGCAGGAGGAACGTCGCCCAGCGCGTCGTGCGACGGCAGGATCCCCATGTGGAGCATCTCGGGGTTGGTGAGGATGACGTTGGCGTGGTTGCGGATCCACGTCCGCTCGTCGAACGGGGTGTCGCCGTCGTACGTCGCCGCCACGAGGTCGGGGACCAGCCACTCGCGGAAGGTGCGTAGCTGGTCCTGGGCGAGGGCCTTGGTGGGGAAGATCAGCAGCGCCGTGTCGCGCCCACCGCCGGCGATCGACTCGACGATCGGCACCTGGTAGCAGAGCGACTTGCCCGAAGCCGTGCCGGTGGCGACCGCGACGTGGCGCCGGTGGCGAAGTGCGTCGATGGCCTGAGCCTGGTGCGACCAGAGGGCGTCGACGCCCCGGCCGCGCAGGCGGGAGTCCACGAGGGGCGAGAGGGTGGACTCGGCCGCGGCGGGACTGGCGGCCCGCGCCGGGAGCACCTTGTTGCTGACGACCCGGTCGAAGTGCTCGTGCGCGAGGGTGCCGAGCGTGACGCAGGCGTCGGTCTCACGACCGGCCGACGGCTTCGTGGCGGCGCTAATGGCTCTGGAGCACCCCGTCGTCGGCGAAGTCGGCGAGCAACGAGTCGGCGTCGCCGGTCTTGACCAGGTTGCTGCCGGGGCCCGCACCGACCGGCAGGACGACGTTCTTGATGTTCGCGGGATTGAACGTCAGCGCGAGGTCGCCCATGTGGAACAGGTCGCTGATGCCGACGCCGTCGAGCTTGGTGTGCTGCCCCAGCGTGGCGACGAGGCGGATGGTGTCGCCCGCGCTCGGGTGCTTCGCCTGCAACGTCTGGAGCGCCGACACGATCAGCAGCCCCTGGTTGCTCGTGCGGGTGAGGTCACCGTTGTCGAACGAGTGCCGGTCGCGGGCGAACTGCAATGCCTGCTGGCCATTCAGGTGCGCAGGCCCGGCGTTGAAGTGCGCGCCGGAGAAGTCGTCGTTCATCGGCGTCGGGATGTTCACGTCGATCCCGCCGATCTCGTCGACCATTTGCTGGAAGTTGGGGAAGTTGGCGCGGATCACCCAGGTGATGGGCACGTTCACGACCGACGACACCGCGTCGGCTTCCGCCCGCAGGTCGTTGCCGCCGGGGTTGTTGACGATGTACGAGTTGAGCTTGGCCCCGCCCGGCCCCTCGGTGTCGCGCGGGATGTCGATCAGCGTCGCCGACTTGAGCGCGGGATTCACGCCGATCACGTGGATGGCATCGGCGAGGCCGGGATCGTCGGGTGACTGCGACGGGTCGTCGGAGCGCGCGCCCGTCCCGAGGACGAGGGCGAAGAACGGCTGCTGCGGTCCACCGGTGACCTGCGCGGTCCCGACCTTGGCCACCTGGAGCCACGTGGCGCCCTGCGCCGGGACCGGCCGGCCGACCAGCAGCCACGCGGTGGTGACGATGCCGGCGACGAGCAGTCCGCACACGAGCGGTGCCACCACGAGCAGCGTGATGGCCCGGCGGCGCGCCGGCGTCCGACCCCTGGTGCTCTGGCGGGTCACTTGGCTGCTCCCGTGGTCGCGGTGGACGAGGTGGTCGTGGTCGGGGTGCCGAGACCGCCACCCTCGCGGGTCACGACCATGCTGTAGGCGTTGACCTTCCAGGCGCCGCCGGCGTCGGGGGCGAGCACGAGGTCGGCTCGCCGCACGATGTGGATCGGGTCGGTCTTGGTGGCGGTCTGGCCCTTCACGTCGACGAGCACGGCCGCGCTCACCAGGGCGAGGTTGCCGCTCTGGTCGCCCAGGCCGACGATCGCGATCGGCTGGCTGACCACGTCGAGGTCACCGGTGACCTTGGGGAGGCCTTCGTCGAACACCACGCCCCGGTCGGTGGTGGTCGCCGGGGTGAGGGTGGTGGGGTCGAAGACGGCGGCGAGGTCGGCCGTCGCCGGCTTCGCCGACCGCAGCGGTTGCACGGTGGCGTCCTTGATGTAGGTGCTCACCACGTCGAGCACCGCTTGCGACTGCTCCGGGGTCACCGTCGCGGGTGGCCCCGAGCTCGCGGCCGACACGTCGCCGAGCGGCAGGTCCACCTTCGTGCCGTGGGAGATCGTGGTCGTCGGTGCCGCCGAGGAGTCGCCACCGCCGGAGCAGCCGGCGAGCCCGAGCACCGCGACGAGTGTGACGAGGCCGGCCGCGACGCCGATCCGGCAACGCCGACGAGGGCGCGAAGGCCGCGCGGAAGGGGATCCAGGGTCGTCCATCGGCGACTTAGGTTAGGAGAGGGGGCCCGCCGATCGTGGTCACGGGCCGGCCATAACATGAAGTCATGGCCTTCAAGAAGATGGTCGAACGCCTCACCAAGCCGGTCGAGGAGATCGATCGCGAGCAGCTCACCGCGTTCTGCGACGCCCGCCTCCTCTCCGCGATGGACGCCATCCACGCGCGCGAGCGGGTCCGGGTCGGCGGCGAGGTGCGCTCGGTCCGCATCGTGCCCCGGGCGGGGGCGCCCGCCCTCGAGGTCACGGTGAGCGACGGGCGCGGCGCGGTCGTGGGCGTCTTCCTCGGGCGGCGCAAGATCGCGGGGCTGTCGCCGGGACGCCGGGTCGCCTTCGAGGGCGTCACCGCCCGCGACGGCAAGCGGTTCCTGGTGTTCAACCCGATCTACGAGCTGCTGGCCTAGCTCGCTGTCGTAGGACTACTCGGGCAGGCTCAGGCCGCGGCACCGGTGAGGATCCGGCGGACCTCGTCCTCCGACTCCGGGGTGACCATGGCCAGGACCTCGTCGCCGGCCTCGAACACCGAGTCGCCCCTGGGCATCACGACGTGCTCGTCGCGCACGATGGCCACGATGGTGGCGTTCCGGGGCACGTCGACGTCGCGGAGGGCGCGGTCGATGACGGGGGAGTCGCCGGCGAGGGTGACCTCGACCAGGCGGGCCTGGCCGCCCTCGAACTGGAGGATGCGGACCAGGCGGCCGACGGTGACGGCCTCCTCCACCAGGGCGGTGATGAGGTGCGGCGTCGACACCGAGAGGTCGACGCCCCAGTTCTCGTTGAACAGCCACTCGTTCTTGGGGTGGTTCACCCGGGCGATCACCCGGGGCACCGCGAACTCCTGCTTGGCGAGCAGCGAGATGACCAGGTTGTCCTCGTCGTCGCCGGTCGCGGCGACGACCACGTCGCAGGAGTCGAGCCCGGCGGCCCGCAGCGAGTTGACCTCGCAGGCGTCGGCCACGTGCCACTCGATGCCGTCGTTCTCGGTCTGGGACCGCCGCACCACCGCAGGGTTCTGCTCGATGATGAGCACGTCGTGGGCGGCGGCGCGCAGGTCGTTGGCGATGAAGAGCCCGACGTTGCCCGCGCCGGCGATCGCTACCCGCATCAGTGCCCCTCTCCGTGCTCCAAGCGCTCCCGCAGCATCTCCAGCGCCGAGACGTCGGCGGCGAAGTGCAGGATGTCGCCGTCCTGGCCGATCGCGCTCGGCGTGCTCACCTGCGCCGCCCCCAGCCGGGTGATGGCCACCAGCCAGAAGACGCCGGGTTCGCTCAACGCCGCCAACTTCTTGCCTGCCCACTTGGCCGGGATGGGGTAGTCGAGCAGGCACACCTTGCCGCTCGGGTCGAGCCACTCGTGAGGCTGGTCCTCGGTCGGCAGGAGGCGCCGCATCACCTGGTCGGTGGTCCAGGAGACGGTGGCGACGGTCGGGATGCCGAGCCGCTGGTAGATCAGCGCCCGCCGGGGGTCGTAGATGCGTGCGACGACCCGATCGATGGCGAAGTTCTCGCGTGCGATGCGAGCGGTGAGGATGTTCGAGTTGTCGCCGCTCGTGACCGCGGCGACCGCACCCGCCCGCTCGATGCCCGCCTGGATGAGATGGTCGCGGTCGAAGCCGAAACCGACCACCTTCTGCCCGGAGAAGTCCTCGGGGAGGCGCTTGCGAAACGCGTCGGCGTTCTTGTCGATCACCGCGACCGAGTGCCCGCTCCGCTCGAGGCTCAGGGCGAGCTCGCTGCCCACCCGCCCACAACCGACTACGACGACGTGCACGGATGACTCCCTCCGACGCCCGAACCGACGAAGGGTACCGGTCTTATCTCGCCGATTCGAATCGCTGACGGCCGTCTGACGGAGCAGAGCAATTGGGCTTACGGGTCGGTGTCCTACCGGGCGGGATGGCAAGCTGTCGGCTGCCGGTCGTTCCCAGGGGCTCGGAGGATCCGACGACGTGGCATTCGTCAAACGGGTACTCGTCGGTCGACCGCTGGCGACGACCGAGATGGAACACCAACGGATTCCGAAGACCATCGCGCTCGCGGTGTTCTCGTCGGACGCGATCTCGTCGACCGCGTACGCGACCGAGGAGATCCTCTTCGTCGTCGCGGTCGGCGGCTCGAGCCTCGCGCTCGGGCTGAACACGCTCATCCCGATCGGCGTCGCCGTCGCGATCCTGCTCACGATCGTCGTCACGTCGTACCGCCAGACGATCTTCGCCTATCCGAGCGGTGGCGGCAGCTACGTCGTCAGCCGCGAGAACCTCGGTGAGAACCCGTCGCTCATCGCGGGTGCGTCGCTGCTGGTCGACTACATCCTCACCGTCGCAGTGTCGATCTCGGCCGGTGTCGCCGCCATCGTGTCGATCCCGGCGTTCCAGGACCTGCAGAAGCACCGCGTCGCGCTCGGGGCTGATCCTCATCCTGGGCATCAGCCTGGCCAACCTGCGCGGCATCAAGGAGTCGGGCCGGATCTTCGCGGTGCCCACCTACATCTACATCGCGATCCTCGGCGCACTGGTGAGCTACGGCCTGTTCCGCAGCTTCGTGCTCGATGACATCCACAAGATCAATCCGATCGCCTTCAAGGAGGCGGGGAACAACCTCGTGGGTGGCACGCTCGGCATCTTCATCCTGTTGAAGGGCTTCTCGTCGGGCGCGGTCGCACTCACCGGGGTGGAGGCGATCTCCAACGGGGTTCCCGCGTTCCGCCGCCCGGAGTCGAAGAACGCCGCCGCCACCCTGGTCTGGATGGGAGTCATCCTCGGGACCCTGTTCATGGGCGTGCAGATCCTGGCCCACCACCTCGGTCCGTACCCGACCGAGAAGTCGACGGTGATGTCGCAGCTGGGGGCGGCAGTGTTCGGCAGCGGCACGGTGCTCTACGTGATCCTGCAGTTCGCGACCGCCGCGATCCTCACCCTCGCGGCCAACACCGCGTACGCCGACTTCCCGCGGTTGTCGTCGATCATCGCCCACGACGGCTATCTGCCGCGCCAGCTCGCGAACCGTGGGGATCGCCTCGTGTTCTCGAACGGTGTGATCGTGCTCGCGACCGCGGCCGGCGCGCTCATCATCGCGTTCGGCGGTACCACCAACGCCCTGATCCCGCTGTATGCCGTGGGCGTGTTCCTGTCGTTCACGCTGTCGCAGGCGGGAATGGTGCGTCACCATCAGAAGGAACAGGAGACCGGGTACAAGCGCAACATCGTGATCAACGCCGTCGGCTCGGTCGCGACGGCCATCGTGTTGCTGATCGTGGCAACGACGAAGTTCACCAGTGGCGCGTGGGTGCCGCTCGTCGTCATCCCGGTCATCGTGGTCGGGTTCAAGGCGATCAAACGCCACTACCGCACGGTGGCCGAGGGCCTGCGGGTCACGCCCGACTACAAGCCACGCAACATGAACCACACCGTCGTGGTGCTCGTGGGGGGTGTGCACCGGGGTGTGCTGGAGGCGCTGGCCTACGCCCGGTCGCTGTCGCCGAGCCACCTGATCGCGGTGTCCGTGGTGTCCGACGAGGAGGATCAGGAGCGCCTCGAGCAAGCGTGGGAGGAGTTCCACATCGAAATACCGCTCGAGATCGTCTACTCGCCGTACCGGGAGCTGACCCGGCCGATCCTGCGGTACATCGACGAGCTCGACGCCCGGTGGGAGAACGACGTGATCACGGTGCTGCTCCCGGAGTTCGTCGTCCGGCACTGGTGGGGCAACGTGCTCCACAACCAGACGGCGCTCCTGCTCAAAGGGCGGTTGCTCTTCCGCAAGGGGACGGTCGTGACGTCGCTGCCGTACCACCTCGAGTGAGGGCGCTGAGCCGCGGAATTCGGCGACAGATTGGACTCAGACGAGTCCCGGCCCCTACTTTTCCCTAGCCTCTCTGCGCCGGTCGATCGACCCGTGCGCCGCTTCACACCTACCCCCGGACAGGAATGGACTCCATGATCAGCTTGGCTGCGGAAGGCGGCTACCAGGTCTTCACCCTCAATGGGGAAGCCTGGTTCTGGCTCATCTTCTCCGCCGTGACCGCTCTGCTGGCCCTCGCTGTCGGCTTCTACCTCATGCGGGGTGTCCTCGCCGCCGACGAGGGGACGCCGTCGATGATCGAGATCGCACGGGCGATCCAAGAGGGCGCGATGGCCTACCTGCGGCGCCAGTTCAAGACGATCGCGGTGATCCTCATCCCGCTCGCGGTCGTCGTGTTCGTGACGTCGACCGAGGTCACGAAGCCGCTGCTGGCGTCGCCGAACGCGTCTTCGGGCCTCTCGTTCGCGCAGTCGGGGCTGTTCCGGACCCTGGCGTTCGTCGCCGGCTGCTTCCTCTCCGGCCTCACCGGGTTCATCGGCATGAGCCTCGCGGTGCGCGGCAACGTCCGCACGGCCGCCGCGGCTCGCTCGGGCTCGCTGCCCGGGGCGTTGAGGGTCGCCTTCCGCACCGGTGGCGTCGCCGGCATGTTCACCGTGGGCCTGGGTCTGCTCGGCGCGACCGTCATCATCATGATCTTCCAGAACACCGCGTCCGCGATCCTCATCGGGTTCGGATTCGGTGGGTCGCTGCTCGCCCTGTTCCTGCGCGTCGGCGGCGGCATCTTCACCAAGGCGGCCGATGTCGGCGCCGACCTCGTCGGCAAGGTCGAGGCGGGGATCCCCGAGGACGACCCGCGCAACCCGGCCACCATCGCCGACAACGTCGGTGACAACGTCGGCGACTGCGCCGGCATGGCCGCCGACCTCTTCGAGAGCTACGAGGTCACCCTCGTCGCCTCGATCATCCTCGGCGTCGCCGCGTTCAAGTCGATCGGCCTCAACCCGGCACTCGGGCTCATCTTCCCGCTCGCCGCCCGCGCCATCGGCGTGCTCGCGTCGATCTGCGGGGTGTTCGCGGTACGGGCGACCGACAAGGACAAGTCGGCCATGGCGCCGATCAACCGCGGGTTCATCACCGCCGGGCTGCTGACCGTCGTCGGTACCGCGATCGTCGCGTTCGGCTATGTCGGCAACGACAACGCTTCGACGCCGGCTGGAAGTGCTTCGGCGCGGTCATCACCGGGCTCGTGCTCGCGCAGGTGCTCAGCCGGCTCACCGAGTACTTCACCATCGACCGAGACCGCGCCGGTCCGCGAGATCGCCGAGGCGACGCGCACCGGCCCGGCCACGGTCGTGCTCTCGGGCACCAGCTCCGGTCTCGAGTCGAGCGTCTACGCCATCATCTGCATCGCGCTGGCTCTCGGCGTCGGCATCTGGCTCGGCGACGGCAACATCCAGTTCACCTTCTACATGGTCGCCCTCACCGGCATGGGCATGCTCGCCACCACCGGCGTCATCGTGTCCGAGGACACCTTCGGGCCGGTCGCCGACAACGCGGCGGGCATCGCCGAGATGTCGGGTGAGTTCGAGGGTGAGCCCGAGCGCATCATGGTGAGCCTCGACGCGGTGGGCAACACCACCAAGGCCGTCACCAAGGGCTTCGCCATCGGTTCCGCGGTGATCGCGTCGGTGGCGCTGTTCGCCTCCTACGTCGAGACGATCGGCAGCGAGCTCGGTCTGAAGGCGCCGCTGCAAAGGTGCTCGTCGGCAATCCGCTCTTCAACAACATCCTCACTCAGATCAACCTGGCGAACCCGAAGGTGCTCATCGGCCTGCTGATCGGCGGTTCGGTGTCGTTCCTGTTCTCGGCGCTCGCCATCCGCGCCGTCGGCCGTACCGCCGGCGTCGTCGTGCAGGAGGTGCGCAGCCAGTTCCGTGACGGCGGGATCATGGCCGGCACGAAGAAGCCCGACTACGGCCCGGTGATCGACATCTGCACCGCGGCGTCGCTGCGCGAGCTGGCCACGCCTGCGTTGCTCGCGGTGCTCACCCCGCTCATCATCGGCTTCGGCGTGAACTTCTACGCCCTCGGCGCCTTCCTCGCCGGCGTGATCCTCACCGGTCAGCTCATGGCCAACTACCTGAGCAACGCGGGTGGTGCGTGGGACAACGCCAAGAAGTACATCGAGGACGGGAATGAGGGCGGCAAGGGGTCCGAGGCGCACAAGGCGGCCGTGATCGGTGACACCGTCGGCGACCCGTTCAAGGACACCGCCGGGCCCGCGCTCAACCCGCTCATCAAGGTGATGAACCTGGTGTCGCTGCTGGTGCTGCCGGCGATCATCAGCCTGCGCAACGACGACATCCGGTACGTCATCGCCGGCGGCTGCCTCATCGTGCTGATCGCCGCGGTGCTCTTCTCGAAGCGCAAGACCGGCGCCTTCGGTGAGGAGTCCGAGATCGTCGCCGAGGCCATGGCCGAGCACGGTCTCCCCGAAGGTGCCTCCGCGGGCGAGTAGCCCCTCGCCGACCCGGTCAGTCTTCCTCGACGACCTCGTGGAGGGCGGCGGCCTCCGCTTCGGCCTGGGCCTGGGTGTAGCCGCGGGGTCCCTGCTTCTTGGCCTTGCGCCACTCGAGGAACGGCGGGATCAACGAGATGATGATGATCGCCGCGATGAGCGGGTACAGATAGGTGTCGATCGAGTCCCCGATCGCGTCGGCCAGCCAGTAGCCGGCCAGCGTGACCCCGAACACCCAGATGAACGCGCCGATCACGTTGAAGCTGATGAACGTCTTGCGGCTCATCTTCCCGATGCCGGCGACGACCGGCGCGAACGTCCGCACCACGGGCACGAAGCGGGCCAGGACGATGGTCTTGGCCCCGTGCCGGTCGAAGAAGTCCTCGGTGCGGTCGATGTACTCCCGTTTGAACAACCTCGAATCGGGGCGGCGGAGGAGCCTCGGGCCCATCCGCTGCCCGATCGTGAACCCGACCTGGTCGCCGAGCACGGCGGCCGCGAAGCACCCGAAGAGGACGGCCGCCAGGTTGAGCTTGCCCTGGTTGGCCAGGATCCCGGCGGTGAAGAGGAGCGAGTCGCCGGGGAGGAAGAATCCGATCAGCAGCCCGGTTTCGGCGAAGATGATGAGCATCAGCCCGATCTCGCCGTAGGGGCTCAGGTCGTTGAGGATCGTCTTGGGATCCAAGCTGAGCGCGAGAATCGTCGAGAGCAGGTGCACGACGGCGCAGGATAGACCCCCCGACCCGGCGCTCCACCGAACGTCGGGAGTTGACAGGGGCCGCTCATCGCAGCACTGTCCGGCGCCGATACGTCCCCCGACCCCGCCCGCCGACCAGACTGGACGGCCCGCACCCGGCCCCAGCCCCGAAGGACCCTAGGAACGCACGTGGCAAAACCACTCGTGATCGTGGAATCCGGCGCGAAGGCCAAGACCATCGCGGGCTTCCTCGGCGCGGACCGGTACACGGTGATGGCGAGCGTGGGCCACATCCGTGACCTCCCCCGCGGCGCCAAGTACGCGCCGAAGAACGTCACCAAGCCCGAGGTGCGCCGCCTCGGCATCGACGTCGACGACCACTTCACGCCTATCTACGTGGTGCCCGACGACAAGAAGCAGGTCGTCTCCCAGTTGAAGGCGGCACTGAAGGACGCCAGCGAGCTGTACCTCGCCACCGACGAGGACCGCGAGGGCGAGGCGATCTCGTGGCACCTCCTCGAGGTGCTGAAGCCGACGCGTTCCGGTGAAGCGCATGGTGTTCCACGAGATCACCAGCGAGGCGATCGAGGAGGCCATCGACAACTGGCGCGACCTCGACATGAAGTTGGTCGAGGCGCAGGAAGGTCGCCGCACCCTCGACCGGCTGTACGGCTTCGAGGTCTCGAACGTCGCGTTCCGACGCATCGGCCCGGGCACGTCGGCGGGACGGGTGCAGAGCGTCGCGACGCGTCTCGTCGTCGACCGCGAGCGCGCCCGCATGGCGTTCCACAGCGGTTCGTACTGGGACCTCGAGGGCGCGTTCGGCGACGACGAGCCCGGGTTCCCCGCGACGCTCGTCACGCTCGACGGCAAGCGCCTCGCGTCGGGCCGCGACTTCAACGCCGACACGGGTCGGTTGAACCCGAACGCCGACGTCGCGCTGCTCGACGAGGCCGGCGCGACCGCGCTGGCGACGCGCCTGCAGGACCAGCCGTTCACGGTCGCCTCGGTCGAGACCCGAGCTCACTCCGAACGCCCCAAGGCGCCGTTCATCACGTCGACCCTGCAGCAGGAGGCCGGCCGAAAGCTCGGCTTCAGCTCGGCGCGCACGATGCACGTGGCCCAGGGGCTCTACGAGCGTGGGCTCATCACGTACATGCGGACCGACTCCACCTCGCTCTCCGCGCAGGCGGTCAGCGCCGCCCGCAACCAGATCCGCAGCATGTACGGCGAGGCCTACCTCCCCGACCAGCCGCGCCAGTACCGCAGCAAGGTGAAGAACGCACAGGAGGCGCACGAGGCGATCCGGCCCGCCGGCGACCGCATGCGCACCGTCGACGACGTCGCCCGCGAGCTCAGCGGTACCGACGAGCGTCGCCTCTACGACCTCATCTGGAAGCGCACGGTCGCGTCGCAGATGGCCGACGCCCGCATCCGGCGGGTCACCCTCCGGCTCGCCGCCACCTCCACCGGCGGCGAGGCGGCCGTGTTCCAAGCGACCGGCCGCACCATCGAGTTCCCCGGTTACCTGCGTGCCTACGTCGAGGGCGCCGACGACCCGGACGCCGAGCTCGAGGACCGCGAGGCGATTCTCCCGCCGCTCGAGGAGGGCGCGACGGTCGCGTGCCGCGAGCTGAAGCCGTCCGGTCACACCACCCAACCGCCGGCGCGCTACACCGAGGCGAGCCTGGTGAAGGAGCTCGAGGACCGCGGCATCGGACGCCCGTCCACGTACGCGTCGGTGATCGAGACCATCCTCCGCCGCGACTACGTGTTCAAGAAGGGGAGCGCGCTCGTCCCCACGTGGACCGCGTTCGCCAAGGTGCAGCTGCTGGAGCGCTACTTCTCCCACCTCATCGACTACGAGTTCACCGCGACCATGGAGGAGGCGCTCGACGCGATCGCTCGCGGCGAGGGCGAAGCCGAGAAGTGGCTCCACTCCTTCTACTTCGGCAACGGCCAGGTCGGCTTGCGCGACCTCGTGGCGGAGGAGCACCTCGCGCAGATCGACAAGGCCGAGGTCAACGCCGTGCACATCGGGGTCGACGGTGACGGCCGCGAGCTCGTCGTCCGCGTGTGGCCCAACGGTGCCAACATCGAGCGGGGCGACGAGAAGGGCCCGGTGCCGGCCGACCTCGCGCCCGACGAGCTGACCCCCGAGAAGGCCGACGAGCTCCTCGCCGTGCCCACCGGCCCCCGCGAGGTGGGCACCGATCCCGAGACCGGCCTCACCGTGCTCGTGCTCACCGGTCGCTTCGGTCCGTTCGTGCAGCTGGGGGAGCAGGAGCCTGGCTCCAAGGAGAAGCCCAAGCGGGCGTCGTTGTTCGCGTCGATGGATCCGGCGGCGGTCACGCTCGAGCAGGCCCTGGCGCTCCTCTCGCTGCCGCGCCTGGTCGGGGTCGACGACGACGGCCAGGAGATCACCGCGCAGAACGGTCGCTACGGTCCCTACCTGAAGAAGGGCACCGACAGCCGGAGCCTGGGCTCCGAGGACGACCTCTTCTCGGTGACGATGGAGCAGGCGAAGGGCGATCTTCGCCCAACCGAAGCAGCGGCGGGGCCGCGGCGCGGCGAAGCCTCCGCTCGCCGAGCTCGGCGCGCACCCGGAGTCCGGCGCACCGGTCCGGGTGCTCGACGGGCGCTTCGGGCCCTACATCACCGACGGCACCATCAACGCCTCGGTGCCACGCGGTACCGATCCCGAGACCGTCTCGCTCGAGCAGGCGGTCGAGCTGCTGCGCGAACGGGCTGCGCGTGCCCCCGCCACGAAGAAGGCGCCGGCCAAGCGGGCGGCGAAGAAGGCGACCAAGAAGGCCTCGCCGCCGAAGTCCACGACCACGCGCACGGTCAAGAAGCGGGCCGCCAAGAAGGCCACCGCCAAGAAGGCCCCGTCCACCTCCACCCGTTCCGCGACGAAACCTCCCGCTCCGGGTACGTAGACGCGGATGACCGACGAGCCGCCGGTTCAGCGCGAGGCACCATTCATCCCGTCCGACTCGTCGGAGCCGCCGATGCCGGAGGCGCCGTGGCGGGTCTTCGGCACCAAGGCGTTCTTCCGGCTCTGGTCGGCGCAGTTCGTCTCCAGCCTCGGGGACTGGATCGGACTCATCGCCATCCTCGCCATCGCGGCGCGGGTGTCCGACAACTCAGGCGCCGCGGTCAGCCTGGTGATGACGACCCGCGTGCTGCCGGGCTTCCTGCTGGGCACCGTCGGCGGGGTGATCATCGACCGGTTCGACCGGCGCATGGTGATGGTGCTGTGCGACATCGGGCGCGCCAGCCTCCTGGTGATGCTGCCCTTCGTCGACAACCTCGCCGGCCTGCTGCTGATCTCGCTGGGGCTCGAGATCCTGACCCTCCTGTGGGGGCCGGCGCAGGCCGCGTCGGTACCCAACCTCGTGCCCGAGGAGCAGCTGTCGTCGGCGAACTCGCTGTCGCTGGCCGCGAGCTACGGCACGTTCCCGATCGCGTCGATCATCTTCTCGTTGCTCGCCGGGTTGGCGACGCTCCTCGGCGACCTCGACGTGATCTCCGCGTTCAAGGTCGACCAGGAAGCGCTCGCGTTGATCTTCGACGCGACGACGTTCCTCGTGTCGGCGGCGATCGTCTGGCGCCTCCCCATCCCCCGCCGGGACAAGGCGAACGAAAAACGGATCGACTGGACCGAGACCTTCCGCGAGATCAAGGAGGGGCTGCGGTTCGTGTCGCAGCACGCGCTCGTGCGCGGCGTGATGCTCGGCCTCGGCTTCGGCCTGATCGGCGCGGGCGCGATGATCCCGCTCGGCCCGAGCTTCGCCAAGGAGGTGCTCGACGGCGGGAGCGCGGCGTTCGGCGTGCTGATGACCGCGCTCGGCTTCGGCGCGGCGATCGGCGTGGTCACGCTGCTGTGGCTGCAGGGCCGATTGCCGCGCATCACGGTGTTCTGCTTCGCGGTGATCGGCACCGGCGGGTTCCTCGTGCTGGCGGCGTCGTTCTCCGCCCTCGCGCCGGCGGCGTTGATGGTCGGCGGCGTCGGTGCGTGCGCCGGCACCACCTACGTGACCGGGTTCACCGTGTTGCAGGAGAGCGTGAGTGACGAGTTGCGCGGGCGTACGTTCGCCACGCTGTACACCGTCGTCCGTCTGTGTCTGCTGATCTCGCTCACCATCTCGCCGCTGTGGGCGGACTTCTGGGACTGGGTGACCGAGAAGCTGCTCACCGACCAGGCGGTGAGCATCGGGCCGTACACCTATTCCTTCGCCGGAGTGCGGATCGCGCTCTGGGGAGGTGGTCTGATCACGATCGTCGCCGGGGTGGTCGCGTGGCGGTCGATCCGGCGCGCGGAACGGGAGGCGGTGGAGACGGGTGAACCAGTGGTGCCGGAGCACGGGCCGATCGAGTTCCGTCCTCTGGGCCTGGTCGAGCCGTCGCCGGTGGCGGAGCCGATCGACGACGGGACCACCGACGACGCCGGGACCTCCGACGACGCCGAGACCACTGACGCGATCGGGACCACCGAGGCCGTCCCCACCGATGCCCCGCCGACCGAGGGCGACACCACCGACGACGCACCGGAAGCCGGTGCGGCACCGTGACGCGCGGCCGGTTCGTGGTGTTCGAGGGCGGTGACGGCAGCGGCAAGAGCACGCAGGCGGCGCGGCTGGCCGCCTGGCTGCGTGAGCGCGGCCTGACCGTGTGCGAGACCTTCGAACCGGGCGCCGGCGCGATCGGTGCGGTGATCCGCGAATTGCTCCTCCACGGCACCGAGCCGGTCACACCCGTCACCGAGGCGCTGCTCATGGCCGCCGACCGCGCGCAGCACGTCGCCACCGAGATCGAGCCGGCGCTCGCGCGCGGCGACTGGGTCGTGTGCGACCGCTACGTGCCCTCCTCTCTGGTGTACCAGGGCGTCGTGCGCGGGCTCGGCGTCGAGCACGTCGCCGCGCTCAGCGACGTCGCCACCCAGGGCCTCACGCCCGATGTCGTGCTCGTGTTCGACGTGGACGACGAGATCGCGGCGGCGCGTCAGGGTTCCGAACCCGACCGGCTCGAACGCGAAGGCGACGACTTCCACACCGCGGTCCGGCGCGCCTACCGCGACCTGGCACCGCAGTACGGCTGGGTGGTCGTCGACGCGAACGGGACCGTCGACGAGGTTGCCGGGCGCGTCCGTGACGCGCTCGGGCCAGTGCTGGCAGGATGACGAGCACAGTGGCATCCGAGCGGTGGGCACAGGTGGTCGGTCAGGACCGGGCGGTGGCGCAGCTGCAGCGCGCCGCCGAGCGCCCGGTGCACGCGTACCTCCTGGTCGGCCCGCGGGGCTCCGGCATCGAGGAGGCGGCGCGTTGCTTCGCGGCCGCGGTGGTGGCGCCGGACGGCAACGACCGCTCCTGGGACCTCGTGCTGCGGGGTGTGCACCCCGACGTGGTGGAGGTCGACCCGCCCGCGACCCAGATCCGGGTGGAGGACGCGCAGCTGATCGTCGAGGAGGCGTCGCGCAGCCCGATCGAGGGCGAACGGAAGGTGATCCTCCTGTTCGACGCCGAGCGGCTCCGGCTCAACGAGGCCGCCGCCAACAAGCTGCTGAAGACGCTCGAGGAACCGCCGCCCCGGGCGATGATCGTCCTCGTCACGTCGGGCGCCGACCAGCTCCTGCCGACGATCCGCTCGCGCCTGCCAGCGCGTCGACTTCGCGTTCCTCGGCGCGGAGTCGATTGCGGCCGCGCTCCGCGCCGACGGCGTCGCCCCCGAGCGGGCCGAGCTCCTGGCGCGCCTCGCCGGCGGACGGCTCGACCGGGCGCGCGCGCTCGACGGGCGCCTCGGGCCGGTGCGCCAGGCGTTCGTCGACGCGGCCGGCGCTGTCGACGGCAGCGGGGGCGCGGTCGCGGTCCAGGCGGCCCTGGTCCAGGACGCGCTCCAGGGCGCGGTCACGGAGCTCGAGGCTGCGCAGGCCGCGGAGACGGAGCAGCTCGCCGAGCAGCTGGAGGCGGCGGGGTATCCCGAACGCACGCAGCGGGCGCAGTTGCGACGACTCGAGGAGCGGCACAAGCGCGCGCACCGGCGGGCGCGCACCGACGCGTTGCTCGAGGGCATCATCGCCCTGGAGACGGTGTACCGCGACGCCCTGGCCGGTCCCGGTGCCGAGCCGCTCAACCTCGACCGCGAGGTCCTGGCGCTGTCGCCCCGGGGCGCGGCGGCGGCGCTCGACGCGTGCCGCGAGGCACGCCAGGCGATCGCCGAGTTCAACCCCAACGAGACGCTGTTGATCGAGCGACTCCTCTTGCACCTGCCGGCTGCGGGTGAGGGTCTCGATGTCCGTCACGGGCCCCGCACCGCGCCCGGTACACTCGCCGCCGCGCCGGAGTAGCTCAGACGGCAGAGCAGCTCACTCGTAATGAGCAGGCCAAGGGTTCAAGTCCCTTCTCCGGCTCCACTGTTACGCCGCAAGGGTTGTAGGGGCTTCTTTCGGTCAGGCGTCTTTGTACAGCGCTCAGACAGCTGATAACTCTTCCCTGTGACAACTGAAGTACGAGCACCAGCCCGCGCGGACGGTGACAAGCTCGACATGCTGATCGCCTCGTGGGAGCGGTCGCTACGGGCGACTCGACGGTCACCGAAGACGATCAAGAACTATGGGGACGCCGGCCGCCAGCTTGTTGCTTACCTCAAGCAGGCGGGCATGCCGACCATCGCGGCTGGGGTCCACCGTGAGCACGTTGAGGCGTTCCTGATCTACCTGGGTGAGTCCAGATCCGCCAGCACGGTCGCGACGCGGTACCGGGGCCTCCAGCAGTTCTTCAAGTGGCTCATCGAAGAAGGCGAGATCACCGAGTCGCCGATGCGGAACATGAAGCCGCCGACGGTCCCGGAGACACCGGTGCCCATTCTCGACGACATCGAGCTAAAGCGGCTTCTGAAGACCTGCGACGGCCGCGAGTTCGATGAGCGACGTGACCAAGCTCTGATCAGACTCTTGCTCGACGCCGGCATGCGTCGCGCCGAGGCCGCCAACCTGCGAGTCGAAGACATCGACTGGGACGACGACGTGGCACTCGTCGTCGGCAAGGGTGCTCGCCCCCGCTCGTGCCCGTTCGGTGCTAAGACCGCTCAGGCCCTAGATCGGTACCTCCGCGCCCGGCGCTCCCACCCATGGGCCACGGCGCACTCGACGCGCTTTGGCTCGGCGGAAAGGGGCCGACGAGCGAGTCCGGCGTTGCGCAAATACTCCGCCGTCGCGGAGAGCAGGCTGGGCTCGGGCCGATCCATCCACACCAGTTCCGACACACATTCGCTCACCACTGGCTCGCGGGCGGCGGCGGCGAAGGCGACCTGATGCGCCTCGTCGGCTGGCGCTCCCGGCAAATGCTCCAGCGCTACGGGGCCTCCGCCGCCGATGAGCGGGCTCGCCATGCCCATCGGCGTCTTAGCCCCGGGGATCGCGTCTAGCGGCAACTCTCTTCGAGTTCCGGTGCCCGGAGTGGGATTCGAACTCCCGTCAACCTCGTGACGGCTTGTCCGGACGCATCTGTTTGTGCTGGTCAGGTCCTGTCGTCCGTTGGGTTGACGGTGTCTTCGTGACGCTCAGTCCGACTGGACACAGCCACGTCGTCGCCCGACTGGGAATCAACGAGGAGCGCGCTTGCTGTCGCACTGATTCCCATTGACGGGATTGCCCTCGCCGTCTACCGTGCAGGCGACGAAATGGCGTGTCCTTGGGCGCCTCCACCTCGCCATCGTGTTCGCTCGGCCGTGGTGGACCCTACGAGTGCGCGGACGGCAGGGAGGTCGATCATGGCCGAGGCGTCGATCGGCTTGGCCGACGCTGTCAAGGCGCTGCGTGCAGAGCTTAACGTCGCCATTAAAAGGGCTGCGGGGGAGGCCGTGCGATTCGAGATGGGCGAGGTGGAGATGGAGTTCCTCGTCGCCATCGAAAAGACCGAGGGAGCTGATGCTGGGATCCGGTTCTGGGTCGTTTCGATCGGGGCCCATGCCGACCACCGAGGCTCTAGCGCCATCGTATCCTGCTTCACCTCACGCCGAAGGTCGATGGGCGGCCTGCTGAGATCGCCGACGAGGTCCTACATCAGCCGGAGGGGCCGACCGACCTGACAGCTCACAAGATTCCTCCGCCCGGTTTTGGTGAGTAGCCGGCCGTGGGTGGTCTCGCGTCGGTCACCGTCGTGCGTCTGGCGGTCGTGATCTCGCCGCCGCGCCTTCGGACCAGCCAGTGCGACCCACTCGCTGGTGGCGCCTGATGGCTCCGCCCTTCGCTCGGGTCGTCGAAGTCCGGGGCTCCGGGCCGGGCGACACGCTCTATGCCGGGTCCGGCCTGCTGCTCAGCGAGCGGGTCGTCATCACCGCCGCGCATGTGGTCTTCGCGGACGATGGGTCGGCGAGCGAGGTGCTGGTGCGAGGGTTGAACGATCCCGAGTTCATGAGCGCCAAGGTCCTGTGGCCCGCGGAGCGAGGCTTGACCGATGTGGCGGTCGTGTGGATCGACGACGAGCGCTGGACCCGATCAGTTATCGGCACGCTCCGCTGGGGGCGGTTCACGGGCAGAGTTGGAGGGGTGCCCTGCGAGGCGATCGGCTTTCCGCGAGCCGTGGTCGGGGCCGATGGTCAGCACGCGAGTCTGCATGCCACGGGTCACGTGAATCCCGGGGCTTTGCTGCCGAGAGCCCCAGGCCAGCCCCGGCGGCTGCTCTTCAATGGCGACGACGGCGATCGCGCCACGGCGGACCCGAGTCATCGAATCGGTCCGGTATGTCGGGTGCTGGCGTGTTCGCAGGGGACCTGTTCGTCGGTGTCATCATCCTGCACGAGTCCGCGGCCGGTGCCAGCCAACTGATCATCGAGCTGGGCGTCGATCTACTGGCCGATCGCGATTTCGTCAACCGTCTGGAGGACCAGACGTTCATCGGTGTTGGGGGCGCGGCGGTGCCCCTGGATGTCGAGTCAGTCGAGCTCGACGGCCTGATGTCTCGCCGGGTGGTCGACCGCGACACCGGATCGTCTGCTCGACTCCTCGGTGCTGATGCCCAGGCCGTGCCGTTCCGAGGTCGAGACGATGATCTCACGGGTCTAATCAGATGGTGCCGCTCGGACGAGCTCAATGCGGCGCGCCTGTTCGTCGGTCCGGGTGGCCAGGGCAAGACCCGCCTGGCTCTGGAGCTGTGCCAGGTGCTGCAAGATTCCGCCGACGTACGTACCGATCATCGATGGGTGACGGGGTTCGTGGCGCCCAGCGCAGCCGATGAGGTCATAACCTCGCTCAAGAACACTGAGGCCCCAGTGCTGCTGGTCGTCGATTATGCCGAGACGGACCGGGCCAGGTTGCGCGCCTGGCGGATTCAATCTGGGGCACGAGGGTCAAGCGCCGGTTCGCCTCCTATTGCTCGCCCGATCGAACGGCGAGTGGTGGGATGACCATCGGCGCCGCCATCGTGCCGCCTTCGGAGAGGCGGCCGTGGATGAGCTTCAGCCAGTCGCATTCGGGCCCGGTGGCGTCTCCGCGGCGTACCGGGAGGCCCAACACGCCTTCGCCGAAGCTGCTGGGGCAAAGCTATCCCGAGGTCGAGTGGCGCCGGCTCGTGCTCGAGCTGCCGACTCCGGACCTCCTGCCAGGAGACTACGGATCAATCCTCACGCTCCATCTCGCGGCGCTGACCGCGCTCCTCCAGGTCGGACCGACCCGGATCGCCTCGGAGAACGACCATCGCTTGGAGGACTTGCTCCTCGATCACGAGCAGATCTATTGGGACGACACGGCCGCCGCCCGTGGCCTCGGGCAGCCCTCGAAGTCGAAGCTCTTGCGAGCGGCAGTGGCCAGTGCTGCGCTCGTCGGTGCGGAGGACGTCATCGCGGCGCGAAGGGTCTTGACGGCGGTGCCTCTGGTCAACAAGGTCCCAGAGCTCCAGTATGAGGTGGCCGACTGGCTTCATGAGCTCTATCCAGTGCCCGACCACTTCTGGGGACCGATCCGACCAACCCGATCGGATAGGCGAACGACTCGTCGAAAAAAGCCGTGCTCAGGATCTCCTGCAAGTTGAGGATCTCCTCGAGGTGGCTTCCGACGAACAGCGAGCCACAGCTCAGGCCGTCCTGGCGCGCATCGGCGAGCGGCACGTGAAGGACGAGGATGTGTCGGCCGGCTCAGACTGGTACCGACTGGCCAGCGAAGCTGGCAGCACTGACGCGGCATTCCAGCGCGCCATGTTGCTCACCGACCCCTCGGAGGCCCGCTCGTGGTTTGCATTGGCGGCGGCGAAAGGCCATCTGGAATCTGCCTACCAGCTCGAGCGTCTCCTCGAGGACGAGACCCCGGCACTCGCCAGGAAGAAATACCTAGAACAGGCCGCTGACGGTGGCCGTCTGGACGCCGCGTACCACTTGGGTGAGATGGCGCTTGGCGAGGACCCTGCCGACCCAGCTGTGGCCCAGCTCTGGTGGAGCACCGCCGCGAGGGCCGGTCATCGTACCGCCGCCTCGAGGATGGGCGACCTGAGCCGGGACGAGGACGACCTGGTGGCTGCGGTCGACTACTGGACGATGGCGGCCGAAGGAGACGCCGATTTCGACTACAAGGGCCGCGTTCAAGATCGGCGAGGTCATGGCCTGGGAGTGGGGGAAAGCTCCCGAGGCCAAGGCGTGGTACGAGAAAGCGATCTCGGCTGGTCATAAGCACGCCTCCTGGCAGCTGGGCTGGTTGTTGAAGGACAAGTTCGATGACATCGTCGGGGCGGAATCGGCGTTCCGGCCGGCAGGAGGACCGATCGACGAGGCCATTGGTGACCATGCCTTCCAGATCCACAAGGTGCTCCGGGAGGAGGCTGACCAGTGGCTGCAGCGGGCCGTGCAGGCCAGGGGTTCCCGAGGCAGTTAGACTCGCCGCCGACCCGGCACGGCGGGAGCCCGGGCCACCACCGGCACCTGACCCGCCGATCGACTGACCTCTCTGTCGGGGTCGCCAGTCGGATCGGGGCCCGGGACGCGATTTCGTCAACCGGCGCGAACTGGAAGACATGGCCTGTCAAACGCTCAAAGCACAGGGCGCAAGCGGATGTCGAAGGACACAACGTGGCCCGAAAGTATGCACCTGCGAAAGTGTGAATGCGATGGTGTTCGAGCTTTGCCCATAAGTGATGGCAGACCAATGGAGGAGGCAGAGTTGATCACGGCAGTACCGCAATCAGAATCGCTGAACGGATACAAGCACGGAAGTGACGCACTCCGCAGGGTGCTTTCGAGCAGGCGGCAAAGGGCTTGCTGGAGACTGATGGCTGGCCCAACCCTCAAAACGGTGACAAGAAGGAGTTGCGAGCCGACCTGGCCCTCGAAGGCGGCGGCGTCAAGGGGATCGGTCTGGTTGGAGCTGTGCTTGTGCTCAGCGAGGCCGGATATACATTTCGAGGTGTTGCGGGTACTAGCGCCGGCGCAATTGCAGCGAGTCTCATTGCGGGACTGTCGAAAGGCGACTTGCCCATGACGACGGCGCTGCAATACATGAACGACCTCGATTTCAGTAAGTTCATGCCCCAGGGAAGGGTGCACGATTTCCTCGACCATCACGGTGGTCACGCCGGGAGCCTTTTTGCGGACGCCGAGGTCCTTACTCACCAGATGGGGATTTACACCGGCGACTATCTGCGGACATGGCTTGCACCGATTCTTCACGACAAGCTCAACGTACGGACATTCGGCGACCTGAAGTTGACCAAGGAGCAAGACCCCGGGCTAAGTCTCGCTAAGGGTCGCGAATACCGGTTAGTCGTTCACACTTCGGACATAACACGAAGGCGCTTTGGTGCGCTTACCGTGGGACTATCCCCTCTACGGCTCCGACCCAACGGACAGCTATGACCCGGTCGATGCCGTCCGGGCTTCGATGTCTATTCCCTTTTTTTTCGAACCCGTGACTTTCCAAACCACGACGGTCCAGCATCCGATCCCGAACCCGAGCGGCGGCACGACCACACTGACGTACGAAGGCGGCACCGTGACTTGGGTCGACGGTGGCATGCTGCAAAACTTCCCGATCCACGCCTTCGACCGTGTCGACGGGCAAGAGCCGCGCTGGCCGACGATCGGGATCAAGTTGTCGAAGTTAGAGACCGATTTCGGGGCGACCGAAGCGTGCCGATCTGCCCTGGGGGTCGGCATCCGGTGCCTCCATACAATGATGGGTGAGTGGGACGCTTATGCCGTTGACGAGCAAACCGCTGCTCGGACGATCTTCGTAGATAACGCCGGTCTGCACGCAACAGACTTCCACCTCACGAAGGAACAGCAAGATGCCCTCTTTATCAACGGAGTCAAAGCAGCGACCGACTTCGTGATCGAGATGGGGGCCACCGGGCGCGTCCCCCGAACCTCTGACGAGGCTAAGGGGCTTGGTGGACAAGCGCCGAACCGAAGCATCGAAGTCCGGCAAGATCTGATCCACTAACCCACTCGGACTCGCGCCAGAACTGACTGCCGCTGTGGCGGCGATCAGCTGCTCAGACGAACACCCGGGCACAACTCCGTCGGTCTCGCATCCAGTTGACCGCCTGGCGCTCCTCGAGGAAGTACGGCCAGCGGTCGTCTTCCCCACAGCGCCCAGCCGACCGCCCACTGGCCGGCGCTCATCTGCTCGATGAGCTCGAAGCCGTGGCACCGTGCCTCGTCGAGTACCTCTTCGTTGGTCATGACACGATCGTGTCACGAGGGTGTGACCACGAGTCGAGGGAAGCGTCTTAGTGGACGTGGAGTTCGACGACCACGAACTCGCCCTGGTGCTCGCCGGCCTCTGCGAGTTGGATCACATATCTCGACGCGCTGTGGGCGGAGGTTAGTGCCGTCGCAGAGAGGCTCGGGGGGGATGTGGGAGCCATGTTCTTCGGTGTGGCGCCGCGATGAGGCCATGACAAAGCGGCTCTTCGCGTTGAGGTGGGGAGTGGGTTGTTGCGTGGCGTGAGCTGAGGGTCCGCGTTCGGGGTCAGGGGCCTCGTCATCCTTGCGGCTGTTCGAAGGCTGCGAGGAGACGGAGACCCCTGACGTGAGTGACGGTATCGGGCTGGCGGAAGCGTTGCTGGGACTGGACGGGTTCCGGGTGCTCGAGGTGATGGAGAGTCCAGACGAGCTCGTGATTGCGATCGAGTCGATGGACGCGATCGCGTGGTGCGCGACTTGCGCGACACGCACGCGGAGGCACACGATCGCATGACGGTGCAGATCCGTGACCTGGCCTGTTTCGGGCGGCCGGCACGGTTGATGTGGCGCAAGCGACGTTGGCGTTGCCGCGAGGAGCGCTGTGGTGCGAAGACCTGGACCGAGGACTCGGAGCATGTCGACGCGCAGGCGGTGATCACGCGTCGGGCGGGGATGGAGGCGTGTCGCCAGGTCGGTGAGAACGCCCGGCCGGTGTCACAAGTCGCCGACGAGTTCGGGGTGTGTTGGTGGACGATCATGAACGCGGTGGTCGAGCACGGCACCCCTCTCGTCGATGATCCCGATCGTGTCGGGCCGGTCTGCCAGCTCGGGATCGACGAGACGTCGTTCCTCGCCGCGAACCGTGCCCATTCGACGATCTACGCGACTGGCCTCGTGGATCTCGAGGCCCGGGTCGTGATCGACCTGGTGCACGGCAACCGGGCCGCTGACCTGCGGCGATGGACCGCCAAGGCGGACCCGGGATGGCTTGGGGGCATCGAGGTTGTCGCCACCGATCTGGCCGAGAGCTTCCGGGCGGGTCTGTCACCGCATCTCGACCACACGACCCGCGTGGCGGATCCGTTTCATGTGGTGCGCGTCGGGAACCGTTGCCTCGACAAGGTGCGTCGTCGGGTGCAGAACGAGACGCTCGGTCATCGCGGCCGCAAAGCCGATCCGTTGTATCGGATCCGCAAGCTGTTGCTCGCAGGATCCGAACGGCTCGATGAACGCGGACAAGATCGTCTCCTGCTCGGGCTACGCGTTGGTGACCCCCACGACGAGGTCCTCGGCGCGTGGCTCGCCAAAGAATCGGTCCGCGAGGTGTATCTCACCGACGATCCCGACGACGCGGCGTTGCTGCTCGACAAGGCGATCGTCGCGTGCACGAACGACGACGTTGCCGAGATCCAGTCGCTCGGGCGGACACTCGCAGCGTGGCGCAGCGAGATCCTCGCTCACCACGAGACCGGCGCGTCGAACGGTCCCACCGAGGGCCTGAACCTCTGCGTGAAGAAAGTCAAACGCTGCGGGCACGGGTTCCGCACCTTCGAGCACTACCGCCTCCGCGTCCTGCTCCACGCCGGCGGTGTCACCTGGCCCGACCGACCATCACCACCACGGATCCGAACCCGTGCTCCCCACTCAGACGCGTAGAGCCGACAAAGCCCCGGGCCGAACCCGGGGCCCCGTCATGAATCGGCCGCCGCTTCTTTGCGGGCCGGCCGCCTCGCTCTCAGCTCGAGCTCGCGTCGAAACCGAGCTTCGTCCCGAGGCTCTTCTTTAGGGCCGTCCACTCCGTGTCATTGAGGAGCGCCTTGCCATCCGAGGCTGGAATGCCCTTTCAGGTCCCACGCCAGATGGAGCGCTTTCAGGTAGTCGTTTTCCGTTTCACCACGCGGAGCAACAGAGAGCAGGTCGAGGTAGCTCTTCGTGACAGATCCGCGAGCTGCGTGACACCAGTTGCGCCTAACCCGCGGCCGCGTACATCTGAGCTGATGATGATCGCCAACGCGATCAGCGCGGCGGCGATGATGGCTCCGCTCGAAGCCACCATAGCGATGCGGACTCCGCCGCGCTCACCGTTCCAAAAGCTCGTCACGCCCGCTGCGACTGCTGCACCCCCACCGAGCACGGCGATGGCTACCGACCAGCCGCTTCGCTAGCGCAGTAGCCGTGGATTCGATGATTGCGGCGGTCTGATCTGACCCAAAGAAGGTTCCGGACTTCGGCTCCGCTGCAGGATCAGGTAGGACCAGCAGATCCTGGAGAAGTGTGGTCAGAGTGGGTGCGATGTCTGTGCCGGCGATCGGCGGCGTCGGGATGGTCACAGGAGAAGGGACAGAAGCCATGGTTCCTACCTCTGGTCGACCCGCCCCATCCACGGGTGATGAATCTTCAAAACCGTAAGCGGGGTGCAGATGCCTAGCAATCGCACGGAGAAGGCCAAGAAAACCTGACCTGCGACCGATCACGGCGAATCTCATGCGTGTGGTTCAAATACCTTCATAGACGTGCCTCCTGAGGCCCTCGCCGCCGAGATCCGCCGACTGCCGCGACCTGACACCGACCTTCGGCATTCCTGGTGTCAGACGGTCGCTGATCGACGCCGCCGAGAAGGCGCTCGAGGTCGACGACCCGGAGTGCCGGGTGCTCGCCGATCAACTGCTGCCGCGAGGTCCGCAACATCCCGACCTCAACGCGACGCAGCCCGGCGAAAGCAGGCCGCGTATGTGCGCCAGAGCGGGCATTATGCGTTCCGTGGACTGGCTGAAGCGGAAGTGGCCAGAGACGAGAGATCTGACCATCGAGAGCCTTTCACGTCGACGAACGAGCGGGCTCCACACCGCGGCCGCTATCTGACCCGGAACGAAACATTCTGAGCGCACTCCTTGAAACCGACTTTCCGCGGCAGAACTTCGGGCGCAAGTGCCGAAGACGGAGGTCGTTGGTCTCTGTCCATGCGGTTGCCCGAACGTCATCCTCGCCGTGTCGCCCGACGTTCGCGCCTGCCTCACTTCCGGACCTGTCGGTCGACGCGGGGACTGGACACCGCAGAGCACTTGCAAGCGGTCGTTCTCTCGGTGCGTGGGGGTCGACTGTTCTCCTTGAAGACCTTCTGGGTCGACGGCGGGGGCGCTCCGTCGGAGTGGCCTTCAGTTGATTAGGCCCTCGCCGGCGGCCAGAGCTGCCGAATAGGCGCTAGCCGAACAGCGCGGACGCAACTGGTGCGTCGCCCTTAGGGGTCGGCAATTGTGCTCGGGGTGGGCGGATGTGGCGCGAGCATTGCTTTATGACGTTCGCCTCGATCCAAGACCTTCTCGCCGGGCTTAGCGAGGGCGGCGCAGACACTGGCGTCGAGCTTCGAGGGAGCACCAAGGGACCCGACAGTCTGATCGTCGACGTGGAGGTGCGTTGGCGAGCGCCAGCAAGGAAGCTGGATCGTGCACGCTGAGGGTGTCTTGGAGAATCGGATTGCCGTCGGGCAGCGAGGCGGACTGTTGCACACCCGTCGGCACGAACTCCGATTGACCATCAAGACGAACATGAAGAGTTGCAGTTCTTCGGTGGCGCGGCAGCCGATCCTGATCGTGTGGTGACTGAACTTCAGAGGGCATCACCAAGTCGTGGGTGCCTGGCGTCCGATGACCCACTATCTCAATCGGGCGTTCACGCT
>CAWELN010000024.1:0-38770 GCA_963809795.1 uncultured Actinomycetes bacterium | reverse complement strand
CATGACGCTGCCCGGTCGACGACCGACTCCCACGCGGGGACCAGGGCGTTCACCTCCTCGTCGAACGGGTCGACCAGACCCCACTGCACCATCGCCCACGTCGCGGTCACGACGATGACGGCCGCGCCGAACGCCATCCAGTAGTCGAGGTCGACGAGCGCCCGACCGGTTGCCCGGCTCCAGCGCGCCCACGTCTCCTCCTCGGGGGGCACGCCCGGCAACCGGGTGTCGTCTCGCCGGCGTTGGGTCCGTTCGAGAAACAAGCTGTAGCCGACGTCGGCAGTGGGATTGCCGACGTACGCGACCTCGAAGTCGACCAGCACGCGAACCTCCGACCCCACCACGATCCCGTTCACCAGCCGGGCGTCGCCCATGCAGAGGGCGGGCGGCTGCTCGGCCGACGGTGGGATGTGGGCGACGAGCCAGTCGAACATCGCGACCTGGCGTGGCGCCTGCTCCGCGGTCACGACGTCGAGCAGCGCGTCCCGCCAGTACCCGAGCACGTGGACGGCACCGGACGGACCGTCGTACGCGTCCGCCAGCAACGTCGGATCGATCCGATGCACCGCGCCGAGCGCGTCGTGGAAGGAGTCCCAGACCGCACGCTGCGCGCCGGCGTCGGCGTCCCTGAACCAGCCCGGGCCGTGGTACCCGCCCGGAGCGGCGTCAGGCACGCTGCGGCCGTCCACGAAGTCCATCACGAAGCACGGTCGACCCATCACGCGCGTGCCGGGGTCGATGGCGAGCACCGCGGGGACCGGCGCGCCCAGACGTCCGAGCCCGGCGACGACGCGGGCCTCACGGCACGGGTCGAGCCGGTACACGACGCTCGGCGTGCGCGGCGCCTTCAGCACCATCCGGCGGGTGGCGTCCCCCACGGCGACGTCGAGCCGCCACGCGCCGTTGGCGTGGCCGCCGGGCAGCTGCTCGACCACGACGCGCGTGACCGCGCATCCGAGCGCGTCGCGCAGCCACTCACCGAGCACCTCCGCATCGGGTCGTTCCGCAGCCTGCACCGCGCCCGTCATCCCGTCGCCGCGCGCGGGACCGGTCAACCGGAGAACCAGGTCCCGGCGTCGTTGATGAGCACCTGGCCGGTCATCTTCGAGCTCTCGTCCGACGCCAGGAACAGCACGATGCCGGTCATGTCCTCCGGCTCGAGCGTCGTCTTCAGGAGGGAGGTCTGCACGAGCGACTCGATGATCGACTCGGGGACGACCGCCTTCGCCGCCGGCGACATGGTCACGCCGGGGCAGACGGCGTTCACGCGGATGTTCCGGCTCCCGAGCATCTGGGCCATGACCCGCGACTGGCGGATGATCATCCACTTGGTCATGCCGTAGCCCTCGGGCGCGATCGTGGGCGCGGGGGCGTCGTCGCCGAGCGCGAACATCGCCGGGAGTGGGAGCGGGAACGCGGCAGTCGACGAGATGTTCACGATCGAACCGCGGCGCTGCTCCCAGAAGTAGGGAAGCACCGCGTTCGAGGCGTGGATGATGCCCATGAAGTTGACCGCGAGGAAGTCGTCCCAGGTCGCGGTGAGCTGGTCGAACATCAGCCCGGCGTTGTTCACGAGGCAGTCGACGTGCCCGAGTCGATCGACGACCGTCCGGCCCATCGCCGCCATCTGCTCGGCGTCGGTGACATCGGCCTCGAGCACGAGCGCCTGGCGGCCCATGCCCGTGATGTCGTCCGCCACCGGCCCGGCCTGGTCGATGCGCGTCAGGTCGACGATCGCCACGTCGGCACCCTCGGCCGCCATGGCCCGCGCGTACGCGGCACCGATCCCCTGCGCCGCACCGGTCACGATGCACACCTTGTCCTGCAGCCGATCCCCCACGTGCTCCCCTCTCGACCCCGGGAACGCGCCCCGGCCGGCCTTGACAGGGCGACGATACATCTGACATTTTCCGGGCGCCCACCGTCCCACCCACCGCCGGGGCGCGACCCGGGAGACCCACATGCCAACCCGACCCGTGCGAGTCGCCGTGTGGTCCACCGGGGGCATCGGATCGATCGCCATCCGCGCCGTCGACCGGCGGCCCGACCTCGAGCTGGTCGGTGTGTGGGTGCACAGCCCCGAGAAGGTGGGGCGCGACGCGGGCGAGCTCGCGGGGGGCGACCCCATCGGCGTCACCGCCACCGACGACATGAACGCGATCCTCGCCGAGGGAGTCGATTGCGTCGTCTACGCCGCGCAGGGACCGGAGCAGGACGCCGGCTCCGTCCCCGACTACGTGCGGCTGCTCTCCGCCGGGGTCAACGTCGTGACGACCAGCTCGTGGGCGCTCCTCTACCCGCCCACCTACGAGCCCACCTGGCGGGCCCAGCTCGAGGCGGCGGCGGCCGACGGCGCGGCGTCGCTGTACGCCTCGGGCATCGAACCGGGCTTCGCGGCCGACCAGCTGCCGATCCTGCTCACGACGATGTCGAACACGATCCGGTCGATCCGCTCGTCGGAGATCGCCATGTACGACACCTACCCGGTGACGTTCATGATGATGGACGTCATGGGCTTCGGCCGTCCCCCCGACCACGACGCCATGCTCGGGCTCCCGGGATCGATCCTCTCGGCGTGGGCGCCCGGCATCAACCTGATCGCCTCGGCGCTCGGAGTCGAGCTCGACGAGATCCGCGAGGAGTTCGACCGCGTGGTCAGCGACCGCACCTTCGAGGTCGCATGCGGCACCATCGAGGCCGGCACCGTGGGCGCGATCCGGACGCAGGCGATCGGGGTGGTCGACGGTCGCGACGCGATCGTCATCGAGCACGTGAACCGCATGGCTGCCGACCTCGCGCCGGAGTGGCCCACCGCCGACCGCGACGGGCTCTACCGGATCACCATCGAGGGTGACCCCGACATCGTGTGTGAGATGGCCGCCGGCGATCCCGAGCACGCGAGCCCCGGTGCCATGGTCGCGACCGCGATGCGCGTGGTGAACGCGGTCCCCTACGTCGTCGACGCACCGTCCGGGCTCGTCACTTCGCTCGACCTCCCGATCACCGCGCCTCGCCACGCACTGACCTGACCACGGTCCGCACGTCCGGTCGTCTCGTCGCGGCCGCGATCTGACGAAGTCGGGCGACTCTCGTCGACGACCGACGGTCGATTTGACCGTCCGCTCAAATGTCTGACATTTTGCCCGAGTCGGTGCGGAGCGCTCGACTGCACTCGACCGCCCGGCGTGCGAGAGGATTGCCACCCATGACGTACGAGACGATCCTCTACGAGGTCGCCGACCGGATCGCGACGATCACGTTCAACCGGCCGGAGCGGCTGAACGCGGTCAACGAGCAGATGATCAGCGAGCTCAACGACGCCTACACCCGCGCCGAGGGCGACGACGACGTCTGGACGCTCATCGTCACCGCGACCGGGCGGGCGTTCTGCGCCGGCGCCGACGTCGAGAAGATCCCCGAGGACGGCAAGGCTCCGCACGAAGGTCGGTACCTCTCGCAGTACAAGCAGTGGGAGGCGCCCCAGGAGGCGACGCCGCCGTTCCGCACGATGGCGAAGCCGATCGTGGTGGCGGTCAACGGCCTCTGCTGCGGCGCCGGGATGGACCTGGTGACCACCGGTGACATCACCATCGCGACCGACGACGCCACGTTCTTCGACCCCCACGTGAGCATCGGCCTCGTCTCCGGACGCGAGATGGTTCGCGTCGCCCGCGCCCTTCCGGTCAACGTCGCCATGCGGATGGCGCTGCTCGGCCGGCAGGAGCGCCTGAGCGCGCAGCGAGCCTACGAGCTCGGCTTCATCACCGAGCTCGTCCGACCCGATGAGCTCCAGTCGCGCGCGGGAGCTGGCGCAGCTGGTCAACCGCAACGCGCCGCTCGCGGTCCGGGGCACGCGGCTGGCGATCCGCAAGGGCCTCGACCTCCCCCTCCACGAGGCCGAGATCCTCGCCGAAGCGTTCCGGGAGCGCGTGCTGCACACCGAGGACTCGATCGAAGGCCCCCGCGCCTTCATGGAGAAGCGCGAGCCGGAGTGGAAGTGCGAATGACGACCAGGGCGTGGTGACCGTGCCCAGCACCGCGCACGAGGCGATGGTGGCGCAGATCGTCGCCACCGGCCAACAGACCCCGGAAGAGACGCCGACGCCGGAGGTCATGGCGGCGACGCGCGCGTCCGAGCACCTGGCGGACCCACCGGCGCCGGACGACATGCGGGTCGAGGACGCGACCGTGGGCGGGGTCCCCTGCATGGTCGTGTCACCGGCCGCGGGCGAGCCGGACGGAACCATCGTCTTCGTGCACGGTGGCGGCTACATCTGGATGACGGCGCGCACGCACCTCCTCGTCGCGGCGGCGCTGGTGCGGGCGAGCGGGTGCCGGTGCGTCAGCGTCGACTACCGCCGCGCGCCGGAGCATCCCTACCCGGCGCCGGTGGAGGACCTCGTCGCCGTGTACCGCAGCCTGCTCGACGACGGCGTCACGGCCGATGAGATCGCCTTCGCCGGGGACTCCGCCGGCGGTGGCCTGGTGGTGGCCGGCCTGGTCGCGCTGCGCGACGCCGGCACCGCGCTCCCGGCCGCGGCGTTGAGCATCTCGCCCTGGACCGATCTCTCGGTGACCGGCGCCTCGGCCGACACGCGCGACGATCCGATCGTGAGCGGCGCCGCGCTGCGCATGATGGCATCGATGTACCTCGACGGCGCCAGCCCCACCTCCCCCACCGCGTCGCCGCTCTACGCCGATCTGACCGGCCTGCCGCCCCTGCTCGTGCAGGTCGGCACGCGGGAAGCGCTGCTCGACGACGCCCGGCGACTCGTCGAGCGCGCCCGCCGGGCCGGCGTCGACGTCGACCCTGCACGAGTTCGCCGACGTCGTGCACATGTGGGTCGTGTTCGGTCCCGACATCCCGGAATCCCTGGAGGCGTACCGCGAGGCCGGCGCCTTCATCCGCGCGCACATGGCGTGAACGGCCGACGGCCGCAGGAGGTGCTGACGGTGGACGAGCTGCGATTCGACGGGCGGGTCGTCGCCATCACGGGCGCGCACCACGGGTTGGGGCGCGAACACGCGCTCCTCCTGGCCGGTCGCGGCGCGCAGGTGGTGGTCAACGACATCCAGGGCGCAGCCGACACGGTGGACGCGGTCCTCGCGGCCGGCGGCGAGGCGATCGAGAACACGAGCGACATCACGACCGCCGCCGGTACCGATCGCATCGTCCAGGACGCGCTCGACACCTGGGGCCGCCTCGACGCGGTCGTGAACAACGCGGCCGCCGGCGGCGGCACCCTTCCCGACGAGGACACCGTGCGCCTCACGTTGGGCGTCCACCTCGTCGGCACCATCAACATGGTCCGCGCCGCGATGCCGCGGTTCCGGCAGCAGCGGTACGGCCGCATCGTGAACACCGGGTCGGGCTCCGTGCTCGGCATCCCCGGCACCGGGATCTACGCCGCCGGCAAGGGCGGCGTGCTGGCCTTCAGCCGGGTGCTCGCCAACGAGCTGACGAGCGAGCGCCGCCACGCGCCCGACCTCGACATCAAGGTCAACGTGTTCATGCCGGCCGCCCAGACCCCGGTGATGCCGCGCGTCCCCGACGAGCAGTTCCAGGCGATGCTCGACACCAGCTTCGCCGCCGCCCGCACCTCACCGCTCGTCGCGGTGCTCGCCCACGAGTCGTGTCCCGTCTCGGGCGAGGCGATCCAGACCGGTGCCGGCCGCGTGTCGCGGTTCGTCCTCGCGACCACCGAAGGGTGGCAGGCGCCCGACGACCTGCCCACGCCCGAATCCATCCTCGAGCACTGGCCCGAGGTCATGGCCAACCGGGACCTGCGCGAGCCGGTCGGCAGCATGAGCGACCTGCTCGGTCGGCGCGGCCTGCATCCGTACACCATGGCCGACCTCGTCCAGTGGGCGAAGACGGGTGAGGACCCGACCGAGACGTCTGATCACCGGCCGGTCTGATCACCGGCCGGTCTGCTCAGAGGTCGGCGAGCAACGGGGCGAGGTCGCGACCGCGCGTGGTCGCGACCTCGCTCATGAGGCCTCCATGCGATCGAAGGCGGCGTCCATCGCGGCGCGCCGCTGCTCGTAGATCGGGCGGAACGAGCCGTGCGTGATCACGTAGGGCTCGCCGGCTTCGAGGTCGGTGAGCAGGTTCCGGATCGCGTCCTCGGCGGTGACGAGGTCGCCGTCGCCCATCGGCTGGTGGGCCATCATCGCCTCGACGTCGCTCTGGTCGAGGACCGATTCGCCCAACGCCGACGGCCGCGCCAGGACGCTGCTCTCGAGATGACGGGTCATCATCCCACCGGGGAAGAGGATCGTCACGCCGATGCCTTCGGGCGCGAGCTCCTCGCGCAGCGACTCGGCGAAGCCCATCACCGCGAACTTGCTCGTCTGGTACGCGCCCAACCGCACCGACGGCGCCAGCACGCTCGACGACGCGGTGAACACGATGCGCCGGAAGCCGCTCCCGGCGCGCATCATCGGGAGGAACTCGCGCACGGTGCGGACCGTCCCGAGCACGTTGACGTTGATCACCCACGACCAGTCCTGCTCGGTCAGGCGATCGATCGCACCGAACTGCTGGACGCCCACGTTGGAGCAGAGCACGTCGCAGCCGCCGAGCGCGGTGCGGACGTGGTCGGCGGCGGCGGCCACCGACGACGAGTCACCGATGTCGACGCGCGTCGACGTCGCGGTGACTCCCAGCGCGGCGACCGCGGAGGCGGTCGCCGCGGCCGCTTCCTCGTCGATGTCGAGCACCCCGACCTTCATGCCGGCACCTGCGAACGCTCGCGCCATCGCCGCCCCGAGACCGGATCCGGCGCCGGTCACCACCGCGATGCGGCCGGTGAGCTCCGTCATACGTTCCCCCGAGATCGTGGAAGTGCCGGCACGACGATGCGCGCCACGCGGGGAGAGGCTACCGACGTCGACCGCGACGGGTTGTCGGCGGCCGCCGGCGGGTGCTTCAATCCATCTAGAGATTTGTGCCCGAACCCCGCGCGCGAAGGTCGTGGAGCATGAAGATCCCGTTCACCTGGAAGCCGACCGGCTGGTTCATGATCGGATGGGCGGCGGAGTTCCCGGCCGGCGAGGTGCGACCGCTGCGATACTTCGGTGAGGACCTCGTCGCGTACCGCGACGACGACGGTGTCCTGCACGTGATGTCGGCGCACTGCCCCCATCTCGGCGCGCACATCGGTCACGGCGGAAAGGTCAACGGCGACTGCGTCGAGTGCCCCTACCACGGGTGGGGCTACGGCCCCGACGGAGTGAACCGCTACATCCCCTACGAGGAGCGGCCGAACGTCTCGAAGCAGCTCCGGGTGTGGCCGGTGCTCGAGCAGTACGACTGCGTCTTCCTCTGGCACCAACCCGACGGCGAGCCACCGCGCTGGGAGATGCCCGACATCTTCCTCTCGTTCCCGCAGATGGAGACGGACCCGTCGGCGTACTACCGGCCGTATCCCGAGCTGTCCGTCCGCTACGACCGGGAGCCGGTCCACCCGCAGCTCCCGCTCGAGAACGCGGCCGACAGCATCCACTTCCAGTACGTGCACCGTGCGACGGTGACGCCCGTGTTGGTCGACTGGAAGGTGGTCGACCAGGAGTGGCGGTTCGTCACTGGGTGGCCGGACACCCGGAGCGACGATCCCGACGCGATGGCGCTCCGGATCCACAGTTGGCTCTTCGGGGTCGGCGGCGCGATCAGCGCCTTCGAAGGCTCGTCGAGCTACCGCCTGGTGTTCGCGACGACCCCGGTCGACGACAACTGCTCCGACATGTTCTATTCCATCTGGTGGCCGAAGCTGCCCGGCGACGAGTCGGCGGTACCGCCCGAGGATCTCCGCGAGCGGCTGGAGAAGGAGTTCCTCGTCACGTTGTGGGACGACCTCGAGATCTGGCGGTACCAGGACTACGTCGAGCATCCCGCGCTGGCGAAGCAGGACGCACGACCGTACGGATCGGTACGCAAGTGGGCCAAGCAGTTCTACGAGATCGAGCCCGGCTGACGCCTGGGAGCGCCTGCACGGCTACTCGAGGCGCGCGAGTGCCTCCTCGTACACCGCCGGCGGGAGCTCACCTTTGCGCGCGGCCGCGATGTTGTCGTCGAGATGTGCCGGGTTCGACGTGCCGACGATGACGGTGTGCACGTCAGGGTGCGACAGCGTGAAGCGAAGGAGGAACTCCATGCGCGGCATGCCGTCGAGGACGTCAGCGAGGTTGCGCTCGGCCGCCTGCCACCGTGTCTGGCGTTCGTGCAGTGAGCGCTCGAGCCTCGAGCGCATCTCCTCGGACAACCGGGAGTAATGCGCGGGCAGCGCGTCGGGAACCGCGCGCGCGACCCCACCGCGGATGATCGTCCCGGCGCCGGCTTTGGCCGCGTCCGTGATGAGCTGCTCGTGCTCTCGTTCGAGCGCCGAGTACGGGATCTGGAACACCTCGAAGACACCCATCTCGAGGTGCTCGACGAGGTGCGGGAGGGTTCCCGACATCCCGATGAAGCGCACCTTGCCCTCGTCCCGCAACGCGAGCAGCTCGGCGATGGAGTCGTCTTCCTCGAGCTGCGCCCGTGACGGGCTGAGATGGACCTGCACCAGATCGAGATGGTCGGTCCGCATGCGGCGCAAGCTCTGCTCGACGCCTGCCCGGAAGTTCACGCGAGTGAAGGTGTGGTCCGGAAAGCGGTCGGGCGGAGGCGGTGGTTCGACCTGGCAACCGCACTTGCTGGCGAGGAAGTACTCGTCACGCCGGTGCGCGATCCCGGCCCCGATGAACTCCTCCGACAGCCCGTAGTCGGGTGAGGTGTCGATCATCGTGATGCCGGCGTCGAGCACCGCGTTGAGCAACCGGGCCGCGGCGTCCTCGCCCATGTTCGCGCGCAGCTCCATGGCACCGAAGCCGAGCTTCGTGACGTCGGCACCGGTGTCGCCCAAGACGCTGGTCCGCAATGCGGTCATGTCCTCTCGCAAGGTCGGAGGGTCACCGGCGTTCCTGACAGGCGCGGCATCCCGGTGAGCGAGTCGAGGTCAACGGAGCTCGTCAGCTGGTTGACATTGGTGGTGCCCCAACCGTGCGGCACCGACACCGCACCGCGTGCGATCGCGTCGGTGACGACGGCTCGCACCCGCAGCACTCCGGCCGCGGAGACGATGTCGATCAGGTCGCCGTCGTTCACGGCGCTCTCGGCGGCGTCGGCCGGGTGCACGAGCGCGGTGGGCTCGTCGCCGTCGCGGAAATGCTGGCCGTTCATGTGACGCGGCTGGCGACGCGGCGTGACGACGAGCGCGGGGGCGCCCTCGGATGCCGATACGAGCGAGGCGAACTGCTCCACCAGCGGGGCGGGGGCGAGATCCCATCGGCCGTACGGCAGCCGTGCCTCGGCCCAGCCGTGCACCTCGGCTCGCGCCACGACCGGTGCATTCGCCGCGCGCAGTCCGTCGAAGTCGCGGCTGCGCGCGATGCGCGCCAGGACATCGTCATCAGCCACTTCGTCCGGATCGGTACCGTCGCCAAAGAGGTCGGTGCCGAGGGCCCGCCCGATCTCGGCGACCGAGCGCCACATGGAGACCAACCGTGGTGGGCACGGCACCACCGGGGCGGTGTACTGCGTCGACACCGCGGACGAGAACAGGTCGAGGGTCGGCAGATCACTTCGTTCGAGTTGGTCGGGACACGCGACGACATGGGTCGCGACCTCGACCGTCTCCGTGTGCATCGTCTCGAGGACCACCAGCGCGTCGAGCCGGTCGAGGGCAGCCAGCAGCCGGCCGGTGTCGGGCAGCGCCGTGACCACGTTGCCGCCCAGGACAACCAGTACCCGGAGCCGGCCGGCCTCGATCTCGTCGGCCAGGAGCGCGGCTGGCCACTCCCCCAGCAAGCGCGGGATGTCGGGACGAGACGGGGGCCCCGGTGCGGGCGGCGCGCTCGCGGGGAGCCGCTCGCGCTGATCGAGCTGCGCGAAGTATCCCGGGTTGAACCACATGCCCGCGGGATGGTCGAACGAACCGGTGAGCACCATGAGCGCCCACGCCAACCACTCGACTGCGTTTCCGCCCGCCGACATCGTGACCCCGGTGCCGGTGACGATCGCGAGCCGTCCGGTCCGGCGCACCGCGTCGGCGAGGTCCTCGAGCGCGTCGGGAGAAACCCCGGTGACGGTCGCGACGCGGTCGCGATCGAACGGCGCGACGGTCGCCTCCAGGACCTCGGCATGGTGGGCGCGCCCGCTCAGGAGATCGCGATCGAGCCCCCGGCGGAACTGCTCGCGCACCAGGAACGCGAGCACGGCGTGATCGGTGCCCGCGCGCAGCGCAAGGTGACGATCGGCGAGCCGGGACGACTCGGTGACGCGCGGGTCGAGCACCCACACCTCGCCGCGCCGGCGTGCCGCCCGCAGTCGCTCGACCGGATCCGTATAGGTGGTCGACTGACCGTGCGACACGACCGGATTCGTCCCCACGAGCAACAGCAGCTCCACGTCGGAGGAGACGTGCGGGATGAGCGACGGGGTGCCCGCCATCAGCTCGGTGACCAGCGACTTGGCCGCAGAGTCGACGGTGACGTCGCTGTATCGCTGCGTCGTGCCGAGACGCGCCTGCAACCGCCTCGCCGCCCAGTACGCCGCGGCGTCCTGGTAGCCACCACCGCCCAGGAAGAACCCAACCGCATCCGTGCCGTGCTCCGCAACGACGTCGGTGAGCACATTCGCGACGTCGTCGAAACACGCTCGCCACGACACTGGCATCAGCACACCGTCGTGACGCACGAGACAGTTACGCAGACGGCGGCGGTCGTGGTGCGCCGACGGGAGGGCGCGGCCTTTCGAGCACGTGTAGCCGGCTGACAGGGGATGGTCGAGATCGCCCTTGACCTCCAGCACCTGGTCGCCGTCGGTCGTGACCAGCAGCCCGCACGCCGCGATGCAGATGCGACAGAACGTGCGGTGCATCGTCGGCGCGCTCATCGGCTCGGATCGTAGATCCAAGTACCTACACTTTCCACGCAACGCCGCGAGAACGCGTCGAGCCACCTCGCGTTCGGCTTCGGCCGGCACTTCTGCCTCGGCGCCCATCTCGCCCGCATGGAGATCTGCGCTGACAAGTGAATCCGGACGGCGGTCAGCGGGTGCCCGGGATCGCGCCCGCGGGCCAGCTCTCCTCCGCCACGCGCGCGGTGGCGCGATCGGGGCGCAGGCTGCGCAACCGTGGATGGCGCAGCATCAACGACTGCGGCGACGCCATGCTGAGGTGCATCCGCTGCGCCCGCGCGTCGAGGAGGCGGACGAGGGCCTCCTCGTGCTCCGGACCCGCGCGCGCCACGAATTCGACGAGCTCGGCGTCGGCCTCCGCCGGGTCCGGACGGTGCCCGAGCAGCGCGGCCAGGTCGTCGAGGTCGGCGGCGTCCAGTGCCGCTCCGATCTCGTCGACGCGCCGGAGGTGGTTCGCGACCCGACCGAGCCCGACGCGCTCGTAGTCGTCGAGGAAGCCGGACGAACCCGCGGCGCGGAGGCTCTCCACCAGGTGCCGGTAGGCCGGCGCGTGGCGGGTCGGCCGCGGGTCCGGGATCGCGACCGGTTCGAGCTGGTACCCGCGCATCTCCGCGATGACCTCGAACGCCCAGCGGGCGCCGTTCACGTACCACGCGAGGTACGACAGCCAATCGGTCCCGCGCACCGGATCGGCCAGCGGCGGGCCCACCGAGATGACCGAGAGCGCGTTGTACAGGACGGTGTGGTAGTCGACGACGTCGTGGTCGATGACGACACCCGTCGCCGCCTCGTACCGGGCGCCGGTCTCGGCGAGGTCGCCGAGGTTCTTGAGCGTGTCCCGGATCCTCAGCGCGGCGAGGTCCATCATCGGGTCGCCGACGTGCGCGTGCTCGAAGTCGAGCAGGCCGGTGATCCGGCCGTCGGCGAACATGAACTGGAACGAGTCGTACGTGATGAACCGCGCCTCGGCGCGGCGGTGTTGCGGGACGTTCTCCGCCAACCAGCGGCGGAGGAACACCGCGATCGGGTCGCGCGGGAGACCGTCCATCGACCGGTCGTAACGCTCTTCCATCCGCCGGAGGAACGAGAGGCCGGTGGTGGCGGAATCGGCGGGGATCGCGAAGCCGGCGGCCTCCGCCGCCTCCAGCGGGATCGCGTAGATCCGCGCGAGCAGCTCGAGGTAGTCGTCGACGAGGTGCTCGCGCTCGTCGTCGTCGGTCGCGAACGAGAGGTCGACCAGCCCCGGCAGCCGATCCATCACCAGCGCGTACGGGTTGTCGCACAGTCCGTAGGCGTGCGGCACCGGGAGGCTCGTGCGCTTCCAGGAGGTCGTGGACCGGGACCTCGTCAGCGATGCGGTACGGCATCACGATCCTCGGCTCGCGCTCGCCGCGCGCGTGGAGCGGCAGGCTACGCCCGTCGACCTCGACATCGACGTCCCACGCCGGTCGCCACCGGGGCACGCGCTCGACGCGCGTCACCGTCCCGCCCACCGTGCGCTCGACCCACCCCGCGAGCTCGGTTGCGTCCTCGTCGTCGCCCAGCACTGGCACCTCACCGGTTGCATCGTGGCCAGATCGCAATAAAGTCTAGATGTTTCGGGGCGCGGAGGATCGGCCCACGGACCACGACCGAGGAGACCGCATGGGCGAGCAATCGGAGAGCATCGTCTGGATCACCGGCGCGACGTCCGGCATCGGCGAGGCGCTGGCGCGCACCTGCCCGTGGCCGGACACCAGGATCATCAGCATCTCCCGCCGTGAGCACCCCGAGCACGAGACGGTCCTGTTCGACCTCACCGACATGGACTCGTGGGACGCGGTCGGCGACCACCTGACCGAGGTCCTCGCCACCTTCCGCGGGGAGCGGGCGGTCTTCATCCACAACGCGCTGTACTACTGGGGCGGCCGCGCCTACCAGGGTGAGGGCGATCCGCGGAACCACCGCGACGAGATCATCGCCAACGTGATGTCGCCGCTCGTGCTGGGCGACCTGTTCCTCCGGGCCGCGCGGCCGGCGGTCGACGCGGGAGTCGACGTCGGTCTGGTGCAGATCTCGTCGGCGTCCGCCCGCATCGCCTATCCCGGCCTGGCGATCTACGGCGCGGCCAAGGCATCGATGGAGCAATGGGTCCGCGCCGTGCGCGCCGAGCGCAAGGACCGCGGCACGGGCCCGTGGGTCACGGCCATCCGACCCGGTTTCGTCGACACCCCCGCGGCACGCCGCGAGGCCGAGCTCCCGGTCGACACCCATCCCGGGATCGCGGGGATCGCCGAAGCGGTCGAGACCGGCAACATGCTCGACGCCGACGAGTGCGCCGGGAACATCTGGAGCGCGCTGCCCGAGGAGGCGATCGCGCACCCGGTCCTGCTCTTCGGTGAGGCCGTCGGCGTCACCACCTGACCCGCAGAGGAGGCAGCCGTGGCCGACACCGAACGCAACAAGGAGCTGGTCCAGAGGTTCTGGCAGTCGCGCCCGAAGGACCAGGCCGCGTTCCTCACCGACGACGCGGTGTGGCACCTGCCGACGTCCATCGCGCAGCGCACCTTCGGCGGGGTGCAGGACCTCCGGGGTGACGCCGCCCGCGCGATCTTCACCGCCGCCACCGGCGTGTACGAGCCCGGCGGCAGCATGGACGTCCTGCACGTCGTCGCCGAGGACGACCTGGTGACCCTGCACTGCCAGCTGCACACGCGGACGCGCGCCGGGCACGACTACCACGGCTCGTACCACATGTTGTTCCGCATCGAGGGCGATCGCATCGCCGAGGCGTGGGAGTTCCTCGACACCGCGTACCTGGCCGACTGCGTCGCGGCGCCGGCCGCCGAGTGATCACACCGTCGCGAGGAAGGACCTGACGATGTCGATCGCCGCCGCCCAGCAGCCGATCAAGGTCGGGGTCCTGTTCGACTTCGTGTTCCCGCCCGCTCCGGACGAGTGGGACTTCGAACGCGACTTCTTCGACTCGATCCAGCTCGTCTTCGACGACGCCGAGTCGTCGGGCCTGCTCGACCGTCCGATCGAGGTGGTCCACCGCAGTGGCGAGGGCCTGCCCCGCGGCTCGGTCAAATCGGCGATCGACGCGACGCGCGCGCTCGTCGACGACGGTTGCCTCGTCGTCATCGGCCCGATGGTCTCCGAGAACGCCATCCCGATCCGCGAGTACCTCGAGCGCGCCGGCCGCACCCCGGCCATCTCCTGGTGCGGCAGCGACGACTGGCTCGGGAAGTGGAGCTTCGGCCTGTCGTCCGGGTCGCTCCCCGACGAGCCCTACGTGCTCGCCAACCTCATGGCGCACGACGGCCACCGGAACATCGGGGTGCTGGTCGAGGAGTCGCTCATCGGCGAGCAGTACCTCGCCTCCTTCCGCCGGGCCGCCAAGGTGGAGGGGCTCACCATCGTGAGCGAGGAGCGCATCCCCACCACCGACCACGACCTGTCGGCCACCGCGTCCCGGCTGCACGCGGCGACGCCCGACGCCCTCGTCAGCCTCGGCTTCGGCTTCGGCGTGATGCGCCTCAACGAGTCGTTGGCCGCGCTCGACTGGTCACCGCCGCGCTACACCGGTACCGCCTGGCAGGACGCGTTCATCTCGCGGTCGGTGCGCGAGGCGTACCTGGGCTGGATCGGCCTCGACGTCTTCGACGAGCAGAACCCGGTGGGCGCCGACTTCCTCGATCGCTTCGAGCAGCGGTACGGCCGGCGCCCCGAGTACTACACGCCGGGTCTCTCCCGCGACTTCGCCACGATCGTGGTGCAGGCGCTGGCCGACGCCAAGCCGCTGTCGCCGCGGGGCGTGCGCGACGCGCTCGAGCGGGTCAAGATGCTCCCGGCCGCCAGCGGCGCGCCCGGCACCCGCATCTCCTACGGCAAGTGGACCCGCCGGGGCTGGATGGGGACGGGGTACCTGGTGGCGCGCCAGTTCGACGACACCGATCCCATGAAGACCCACCTTCGCGGGCACCTCCGCGAACCCAAGGTGTGGTGAGCCTCGGGGGTCTCGATCAGGCGGCGAACGGCAGGTTGAGGTAGCCGCGGACGGTGCTCGTGTAGAGCGGCACCGCGTGCTCACGGTCGAGGGTCCATTCCGGCCAGCGCCGGAGCGTCTCCTCCAGACCGATCCGACCCTCCATGCGCGCCAATGCCGCGCCGAGGCAGAAGTGGATCCCGTACCCGAGGGTGACGTGCAGGTCGAAGTGCCGGTGGATGTCGAACACGTCGGGATCCGGGTACATGCGCTCGTCGCGACCGGCGGCCCCGGTCACCAGGACCACCCTGGACCGCGCCGGGATGGTCGTGCCCTCGACCTCGACGTCGCGGGTGACGAAACGGGCGTTGACCGGCGACGGCGGCTCGTACCGGAGGATCTCCTCGATGGCGTTGGGCACCAGCGACACGTCGGCCGCGAGCTCGGCGCGCTGGTCCGGGTGCCGTTCGAGCAGGTCGACCGCCCACCCGAGGTGTCGGGCGACGGTCTCGGTCCCGGCGGCGAACAACACGGTGACGAACTCGCTGAGCTCGGAGTCGGTGAGGCGCCGCGTCGTGCCGTCCTCGTCGACGATCTCGGCGTGGAGCAGGTCGGTGAACATGTCGTCACGCGGATGCTGCTTGCGGTCCTCGAACTGGTCCGACAGGTAGCGGTTCATGTCCACCAGGGCCTTGGTCGCCACGTCGTTCACCATCCCGACGGCACCCTCCTCGATGTGGAAGATGTCGTCGACGACGCCCCGCAGGTACTCGCGGTCCTGCTCGGGGACGCCGAGGAGCGTCGAGATCATCGTCGGCGGGAGGACCGCCGAGAACTCCTGCACGTAGTCGAACGACTGCTCGCCCAGGTGCGGATCGAGGAGCTCGCCGCAGACCTCGCGCATGCGCGCTTCGAGCGACGACACGCGTCGGGCGGTGAACGCCCGGGACACGAGGTTGCGCAGCCTCGTGTGCTTGGGCGGATCGGTCCAGATGATCATGCCGGTGTCGGTCGGCTCCGACGCCATGGTCTCCACGGTCGTGCCGTAGGCCGAGCTGAACGTGGCGTAGTCCTTGTGCGCCCGCTCGATGTCGTGGAACCGCGTCAGCGCCCAGAAGTCGTAGCGGTCGTTGTGCCAGACCGGCGCCTCGTCGCGCATCCGCTTCCACAACGGGTAGGGATCGTTGCGCAGCTCCGGCGTGAACGGGTCCCAGTAGAGGTCGCTCATCGTGTCTCCCCCCAGGAAGGCTCGAGCGCACTGTAGCGCCGCCCCGGAGATGTGTAGACCTTTGGGGGGATAGCATCCTCGCGATGACCGGGGGACTCGCGGGGAAGAAGATCGTCGTGGTCGGCGCCTCGGCGGGCATCGGCCGGGCGGTGGCACTGCGGGCGGCGGAGGAGGGCGCCGAGCTCGCGCTGGTCGCCCGCCGGCGGGAGCCGCTGGAGGAGCTCGCGCGCGGCGGAACGGGCGTCGGTGATCACCGCCGACCTCACCTCGCCCGACGACTGCGCGCGGATCGGCGAGGAGGCGGCGCGCGCGCTGGGCACGATCGACGTGGTGCTCTTCACCGCCGCGATCGCGCGGTTGCGCACGCTGCGGGAGCTGACCCACGAGGAGTGGATCCAGACCGTCGCCACCAACCTCGTCGGCACCAACCTCGCCATCAGCGCGCTGGTGCCGCACGTGGCGCACCGCGGCGTCGTCTCGGTGATGTCGTCGGAAGCCGCCGGCCAGCCCTTCTATGCCCTCGGGTCCTACGCGGCGACCAAGTCGGCGGTGGAGGACACCATGCGGGCGTGGCGCATCGAGCATCCCGACGCCCGCTTCGTCACCATGGTCGTGGGCACGACCGTGCCCACCGAGTTCGCCAACAATTTCGACCCCGCCGAGATGGCGGCCGCGTTCCCGATCTGGGCCGCGCAGGGCAAGGCGGCGTCCGAGTACATGCGGATCGACGAGGTCGCCGACGTCGTCGTCGGGCTGTTCGCCACCTTGCTGCCCAACCCGACCGTCGGGATGGAGACGGTGTTCCTGCGTTCACCGGCGCCGCTCACCGGCAGCACCGACACCATGACCGCCACGGCCGAGTCGACGGGACACGGCACCGCCTGAGACGCTCGGGCGTCGTCCGCAAGAGGAGGCGAGATGTTCGTCGACGGGCTGGTCGTGATGATCGTCGGCGCCGGCCCCGGTCTCGGCGCCACCTTGGCGCGGCGTTGCGCGGACGACGGCGCCGACCTCGTCCTCGCGGCACGGACCACGGGCACGCTGGAGCAGATCGCGGCCGACGTCCGCGCCCGCGGCCGACGGGTCCTGGCGCGGGCGACCGACGTCTCCGACCGCGACCAGGTGCGGGCGCTCGCCGACGCCGCCCTCGGAGAGTTCGGTCGCGTCGACGTCCTCGTGAACGCCGCGTTCCCACCCGCGCCCGGCGGCCCCGTGGTCGACATGGACGACGACGCGATGGACGCCTGGCGCCGCAGCGTGGACGCGGGAGCGTACGGCACGCTGTTGACGTGCCGGTTCGTGGCACCGTCCATGATCGCGGCCGGCAAGGGATCGATCGTGAACGTGACGTCGATGACCAGCCGCCTCGCGCACGGCGGCCGCAGCGACTACGCCGCAGGCAAGGCCGCCATGCACCGGCTCGGGTGGGCCCTCGCCGACGAGCTCGGCCCACACGGCATCCGGGTGAACGCGGTCGCGCCGGGCGCCATCCTCGGCGACGGCGTGCGCCGGTGGATCGAGGGCAACGCACAGGCCAACGGCGTGACCTACGACGACCAGCTCGCGCGTCAGACCCAGAGCATGGCGTTGCGCCGCATCGCCACCGAGGACGAGGTCGCCAACGCGGTGCTGTTCCTGGCCTCCGACCTCGCGTCGGGCATCACCGGGGCGACGCTCGACGTGAACGCCGGCGAGCTGTTCCAGTGACCGAGGAGAACCCCATGGACCACGAGCTCCCCAAGATCGTCAGCGTCGACGACCACGTCGTCGAACCTGCGCACGTGTGGCAGACGTGGCTGCCCGAGAAGCACCGCGCCCTCGGCCCGCGCATCGAGCGCCGGCACACGAGCGGGCAGAAGCACGTCGGCGGCGGCGCGTTCGCGCCGGTCTGGTCCGACGAGGGCACGCCGGTCGACTGTTGGATCTACGAGGACCGCCTCGTGCACGTGCACCGGCGCATGTTCGCGGCGGTCGGCTACCCGCGTGACGAGATGGAACCGCTGCCGATGACGTACGAGGACATGCGGCCCGGCTGTTACGAACCCAAGGCTCGGCTCGACGACATGGACGTCAACTGGGTGGAGGCCTCGCTGTGCTTCCCCACGTTCCCTCGCTTCTGCGGGCAGACGTTCCTCGAGGCGAACGACCGCGAGCTCGCCCTCGCCTCCGTGCGCGCGTACAACGACTGGATGGTCGAGGAGTGGTGCGGTGACTCCGGTGGTCGTCTCGTGCCGTTGATCATCGTGCCGCTCTGGGACGCGGAGCTCGCGGCCGACGAGATCCGGCGCAACGCCGAGCGGGGCGTGCGGGCGGTGACGTTCTGCGAGATCCCGCCCAACCTCGGGCTGCCCTCGATCCACTCCGGCGAGTGGGACCCGTTCTTCCGGGCGTGCGACGACACCGGCACGGTCGTCAACATGCACGTGGGGTCGTCGTCGAAGATGCCGGCGACCGGGCCCGACGCGCCGCCCGCGGTCGCGCTGACCCTGACCTTCGGCAACGCGATGGCGTCGCTGACCGATTGGCTCTTCAGCGGGAAGCTCGTGCAGTTCCCGAACCTGCGGCTCGCGTACAGCGAAGGGCAGATCGGTTGGCTCCCCTACGTGCTCGAACGGGCCGACGACGTATGGGAGCAGCACCGCGCCTGGGCCGGTGTCCGGGAGACCGTGCCCGAACCGCCCAGCACCTACTACTACCGGTCCGTCTACGGGTGCTTCTTCCGCGACGAGCACGGGATCGCGTCGCTGTCGGAGGTGGGCGAGGACAACATCACCTTCGAGACCGACTACCCGCACACCGACTCGACCTGGCCCGACACCAAGGAGATCGCGGGCGAGCTGCTCGCCGGCGTCGACGACGCCGCGGTGCGCAAGATCGTGCGCGGGAACGCGATCCGCATGCTCCAGCTCGACCTCACCCCGTGAGCCCGTGGGCGGGCCCCGGCCCGCGCGAGAATCGGACGGTGACCGCGATGGGACTCCACGGGCTGCCGCCCGGCGACACCGACTGGGACCGGTTCGCGGCGGCGTGGCCGGTACCGTTCGGCGCGCTGGCCGACGTCGTCGTCGCGGCGTGGGACGAGACCGATCCCGTGCTCCTGGAGCTGTGCCGGCTGCGCATGGCTGCGCTGCTGACGTCCCCCGCGGAGCAGGCGCGCCGCACCGGGCGCGCCGCCGCCGCCGGGCTCGACGAGGCGAAGGTCGCGGAGCTCCCGCGCTGGCCCACCTCACCCCGTTTCGACGCCCGTGAGCGTGCGTGCCTGGCGCTGGCGGAGCAGTTCGTCATCGACGCCAACGGCGTCACCGACGAACAGGTCGCCGACGTCACCGCCCACCTCGGGCCGCAGGGCTGCTACGCGTTCGTCCAGGCGCTCTCGGTCGTCGAGACCTTCCAGCGCGCCTGCCTGACGCTCGGCATCGAGTCGGTTCCCGACGTCGACGACATCACGAGACCCTCGCCCGACGAGTCCCAGGAGGTGCCCCGGTGACACCACGGATCCCGCTCCCGTCCGCCGAGCTCAACGCGTTGGGCCTGCCCGACACGTCCACCCTCGCGCCGAGGTTGGGCGCCGCCCGCGACCAGCTGCGCCGCGCCGCGTTCCGGATGCGGAGCGTCGATCCGGTCACCACCGAACTGGTGCGGATCCGCAACGCGCGCCACCAGACCTGCTTCTTCTGAATGAGCGCCCGCGGCGCAGTTGCGCAGCAGCAGGGTGTCGACGAGCAGATGTTGGACAAGGTCGACCACTACGAGGACAGCGACCTGTCGGCGGAGCAGCGCGCCGCGCTCCGCCTCGCCGACGGCTACCTGATCGCGCCGGCCGCGATGACCGACGCGGCGCGGGCAGAGATCGCGGCCCACCTCGCGCCGGCGCAGATCGTCGAGGTGGTGCTGAAGCTCATGGGTTTCAGCAGCGACAAGGCGATGGTCGCGCTCGGCCTCGACTTCGACGAGGTGCAGACCTTCACGATGTGACGACGTCGCCGTAGGCGCGGAGGACGGCGGCGGTCACGCGCTGGCGTCCGGCACCGGGATCCGGTACAGCGTGGCCGCGTTGGTGCTCAGGATCTTGCGCCGCACCGCGGGCTGGATCGCGCGGAGCGGTTCCGCGGCGCGCGACAAGCTGTCGGGGTAGAGGCACGTCGGGTGCGGGAAGTCGGTCTCGAAGAGGATGTTGTCGCTCCCCAACGCGTCGAGCGCGCCCTGCAGGTTGTCGCGCTCGAACCAGTAGCACGCGTGCACCTGGCGCCGGAAGTACTCCGACGGGAGCATCGACAGGTGCTCGCTGATGTGGGGTGCGCACTCGCCGATCTCGTAGTCGAGGCCTTCGAGCAGGAACGGGATCCACCCGAGCCCGCTCTCGACCGACACGACGTGCAGCGTCGGATGCCGCTCGAGCACCCCCGACAGCAGCAGGTTCCCGATGGTCCGGAAGTTGGAGATCATCACGCCGAGCGAGCCGAGGGCGAGCTTCCGCTCGTCGTCGAACGAGGGCCACGGCATGCTGCCGAGCCAGCTCATCGAGGTCGCGCTCGCCCCGATGTGGAAGTTCACCGGCATGCCGAGGTCCGCGCACGCCGCCCAGAGTGGATCCCAGTGCCGGTCCGCCAGGTCCGGGAACCCCTGGTTCTGCGGGTCGGAGTTGGTGTTGATGCCCCGCAGCCCGAGCGCGTGCACCCGCGCCACCTCGGCCACCGCGGCGTCGATGTCCCACCAGGGCAGGATCGCCATCGGGTACATGCGGCCGCCGGACTCCTCCTGGAGCTCGGCCATGGCGTCGTTGTAGATCGTGGCGCAGAGCGACTTCAGGGTCGGGTCGACCACGTCGACGAAGCGCTGACCGCCGAAGCCCACCACGTTGGGGTAGACGATCTGGGCGTAGATGCCCTGCTCGTCCATGACCGCGAGCCGCGGCGCCACCGCCGAGGCGCCGGCATGGACGTCGTCGATCCCGAGCGCCATGAAACCGGTGCCGAACGTCTTCGACCCGTCGGGGAGGATCACCGAGGCGCCGACGGCGTTGCCGAACACCTCGCCGTCGATCGTCCACATCGACCGGCCCTTGACCTCGCGGACCTGCGGCACGCGGTCCGCGTACTCCCGGGGCGCGCGCGACGTCCACAGGTCGTGCGGCTCGGTCAGGTGCGTGTCGGCATCGATGATCGCGATGCCCTCCATGACGTCGGTGGCGGTCGCGGCTACGGCACGCGTGGTCATGTCCGGTCCTCCTCGTGCGGATGGTTCGATGTGCTCGAGGGCGTCGGTCTGGGCAGGCAGAAACCTATATACCTATAGTTCCCGGACGCCCCGGCGGCAACCCAGGGAGGACGAGCATGCCGAGCACCGGCCTGCCAGCGCGAGGCCTGGCATGACGTCGAGCCGCGCCGCCGACCTCTTCGGGCCCGGGGGGACGCCGACCGTCGCCGTCGTGGGCGCCGGCTTCGGCGGCATCGCCACCGGCGTCGCACTGAAGCGGGCGGGCATCGAGACCTTCACGATCTTCGAGCGTTCCGAGCGCGTCGGCGGCACCTGGTGGGACAACCAGTACCCGGGCTGCGAGGTCGACGTCGACTCCTACGTGTACTCGTTCCCGTTCAAGCGTTACGACTGGCCCCGGACGCACGCCCGGCAGCCCGACCTGCACCGCTACCTCGAGGAGACGGTCGACGACTTCGGGCTCCGAGCGCATCTCCGGCTCGGCGTCGGTGTGGAGCGCGCGGTGTGGGACGACGCGACGCACGTCTATCGCCTGTCGCTGAGCACCGGGGAGGAGCTCCGGTGCCACGTGCTGATCTGCGCGACCGGGTTCCTCAACGTCCCGAACATCCCGACCTGGCCGGGGCTCGAGACCTTCCGGGGGCCGTGCTTCCACACGGCGCGGTGGGAGCACGACCACGACCTCACCGGCAGGACCGTCGCCATCGTGGGCACCGGCTCCACCGCGTCCCAGATCGTGCCCGAGCTCGCGCCCCGGGTGCGGAAGCTGATCCTCTTCCAGCGGGAGCCCGGGTGGGTGATCCCGAAGGGCGACCGCGACTACACCGCCGAGGAGCGCGCCCGCCTCGGCCACCCGCTCCGGCACCGGCTGGCCCGGGCCCGCTGGTTCTGGGAGACGGAGAAGCGCCTCTGGAACGCGGGCACGTACCGGCCGGGTGCGCCCCAGAACGTCGCCGCGGAGGAGGCGGCGCGCACGTTCATCGCCCGCGAGTTCTCCGACCGGCCCGATCTCGCCGCCGCGGTCACGCCGACCTACCCGTTCTGGGGCAAGCGGCCGATCTTCAACTCCACCTTCTACCGGGCCCTCAAGCTCCCGAACGTCGAGCTGGTGCCCCGGGCGGTCGAATCGGTGACCCCCCATGGCGTGGTCGACGCCGACGGCGTCGAGCGCGAGGCCGACGTCCTCGTGCTCGCGACCGGCTTCCAACCCACCAACTACCTGGCCCGGATCGAGATCGTCGGCCGCGACGGCCGCACGCTGCGCGAGCACTGGGACGGCGAGCCGAGCGCGTTCCTCGGCATCACCGTGCCCGACTTCCCGAACCTCTACATCCTGTACGGGCCGGGCACCAACGGCGGTGAGATCGCGTCGAACCTCAGGCACCAGGCGGAGTACGCGCGCCGCGCGATCAAGCGCATGATCCGCGAGCGTGTCACCGCGCTCGAGGTCCGGCGCTCGTGGGCCGACCGCTACCACGCGTGGCTCCAGTCGAAGATGACCGGGACCGCGTGGGCGGTGAGCAACAACTACTTCACCAACGCCGCGGGCAAGGTCGTGACGCAGTGGCCCTACAGCGCCGTCGACTACCACCTGCTGCTGAGGGTCCTCGGCCCGTTCTCGGAGACGGCTCGACGCCGCGCCCGCGCACCGGAGGCGTCCTCGATCCCGCGGGCGAACACTGCGGCATGACCGACACATCGGGCACCACCGACGAGCTCGACCCCCGACTCGTCACGTGGCTGGGCGAGGTCACCGGTACCGACGCGCTGGAGATCACCCGGCACACCGGTGGCGCGTCCCGCGCCGGCTACGCAGTCGACGCACGCCTGCCCGACGGCACGACGCGGGAACTGTGGTTGCGCACCGACCCCGGCTTCGGGCCGCAGTCGGCGACGCGCTACAGCCTGCGCCGCGAGGCCGGGGTGTACCGCGCGCTCGGACCCACCCCGATGCTGGTCGCCGAGCTGGTCGCCGTGCACCCCGACCTCCCCGCGTTCCTGCTGCAGCGAGTGCGGGGCGAGAGTCGCTTCGCGCAGATCGCCGACGCGGTGACGCAGGAGTCGATCGCCCGGCAGTTCGTGGACCAGCTCGCGACGCTGCACCGACTCGATGCGTCGGCTCTCGACCTCCCGGAGCTGGGTGCGCCCGGCGCCCTCCTCGGCCACGTGCTCGACGAGATCGCCGAGTGGGAGCAGCAGTACACGGCCGCCGGGGGCGGGGTGCCGGTGATCTCGCTCGCCTGTGCGTGGTTGCGCGCCAACGTCCCCGCCGCCGACGGGTGGCCGGTCGTGCTGGTGCAGGGCGACACCGGTCCCGGCAACTTCATGTTCGACGACGACCGGCTCGTCGCGGTGACCGACTGGGAGCTCGCGCACTGGGGCGACGTGCACGACGACCTCGCGTGGGTGCTGGTGCGCGACACGCTCGAACGGTTCCCTGATCTCGAGGCGCGCTTCGCCGACTACGAGCGGGTGAGCGGCTTCACCATCGAACCCGCGCGACTGCGCTACTTCCGCGTGCTCGCCCAGTGCCGCTCGACCATCGGCACACTCGCCGGCCTCCGTTCCCGCGACGCGCGCGGCGAGATCGCGTGGCAGCTGATCTACAACACGTTGCACACCCGGTTGCTCACCGAGGCGCTCGCCGAGGCGGAGGGGCTGGCGCCCGAGCCGCCGCTCGAACCCGAGTCCGACGACGGCGAGCGGTCGTGGGCCTACGACGTCGCGCTCGACGACCTGCGCGACGTGGTGGTCCCGGCGCTCGCCGACGACTTCGCCGCCACCCGCGCCAAGGGCGTCGCGCGCCTCCTCAAGTTCCTCCGGGAGGCGGACCGCCTCGGGCCCGGGTTGGTCGCGGTCGAGCGGGCGGAGCTCGGCGAGCTGCTCGGGCAGCCGGTCGACGACGTCGAGGCCGGACGCCTCGCCCTGTGCGCGGCGATCGAAGGCGGCGCGGTGGCCGCCCGCACCGTGCTCCCCTACTGCCTCCGCCAGTCGGCGCGGGACACCGCGGTCACGCGGACGGCGATGGGCTCGCTCGCCGACCGCCACTTCACACCGGTACGCCAGCTGCACGAGGAGGGACCGTGACCGACGCACGCAGCGACGACTGGGGTCTGCTGCCCGAGGACGACCAGTTCCACCCACCCGAGACCGACGACCCGTGGTGGACCGAGACCGTCTGGTTCTCGTGGATGGTGCCCGAGCGCAACCTGCTCGGGTACTTCTACCCGGCGTTCCGCGCCAACATGGGCATCCAGTTCGGCGGGGTGCTGGTGGTCGACGACAGCGCGGTGGTGCCGTGGGAGCTGCCGGCCTTCGAGTGGAGCTGGCACGAGCCGCTCGACACCCCGCCCGACCTGCTCGACAGCAGGAACCTCCACGGAGGGATGTGGCTGCGGTGCGTCGAGCCCGGTCGCGTGTTCCGCTTCGGCTGCGAGAACGACGACGTCGCGTTCGACCTCACGTTCGAGGCCGTCTGCCGACCGCTGCTGACCCGGCAGGAGCCGCCGTTCAACCACGGCGCCCACATCGACCAGCCCGGTCACGTCACCGGCAGCTTCACCCTCCACGGCGAGCAGATGGACGTCGACTGCATCGCCATGCGCGACCGGTCGTGGGGCGTGCGCCGCGCCGGCCGCCAACCCAAGGTGGGCTACGACCACGGCACCGCGTCGGGCGACGACGGCTTCCTCTCCATCTCGGTCGACCGCCGCGGCGACGACCGGATCGGCCTCGGCTACCTGCTGCGGGACGGGGTCTGGTCGAACCTCGCCGACGGGCACCGCACGGTCGTGCGCGACGCCGAGCATCGTCCGGCACGGATCGAGATCGAGGCGGTCGACGAGCTCGGTCGCGCCCTCCACGCCACGGGACGGCCGGTGAGTCGGTGCGTGTTCAACGCGTACCCGCACATGTTCTGCTGGGCGAGCCTCACCGAGTGGGACGTGAACGGCGTCCGGTGCTGGGGCGAGGACCAGGACGTCTGGCACCCGGGTCGCTGGCGCCGGTTCGTGCTCGGCGAGCGCTGACGCACCCGCGCCGCCGGCGTTGACGACGCGTCGAAAAATCCATACCTTTAGGCCGCGACGAAGGCGGCGCTACCGGATCGCACGGCGGTGGCCTGGCGGGTTCCCCCCAAACGCTCCCAGGCCACGGCCGTGCCTCGTCGACCAATGGTCCGATCGACGCACTCACACCCGCGCCCGCGGAGCCCAGATCGGCGACCCCGTCGAAAGGTCAGACCTCTTGGCTAGGGTCGGGACGGGCAGCCGGTGACCGAAGGGGTGACAGATGGGTGGATCGCAGGAGCAGTCGAGGATCTACCACCCCGACCTGGATGTCGCGCGTGACGGTCACGTCACCACCGTCACGATCGACCGGCCGGCGGCGAAGAACGCGTGCACCGGTGACATGTGGGTGGCGATCGGAGCCGCGTTCCGCGAGATCGCCTACTCCGGCGCCCGCGTCGTGGTCCTGACCGGTGCGGGGGGCGAGTTCTGCGCCGGTGCCGATCTCGGAGGGGGCGGGGGCGGAGGCGACAACGGCGCCGGTCGTTCCGGCGGCAATCACCTCGACGCGATGCGCGTCCTCGGCGACGTCGTCCTGGCCGTGCACGACTGCCCGGTGCCGGTCATCGCCAAGGTCGACGGTGTGGCCGTCGGGGCCGGGCTCGGGCTCGCGTTGGCGGCCGACCTGACCTGGTGCTCCGACCGGGCCCGGTTCTCCGCCATCTTCGCCAAGCGGGGCCTGAGCCTCGACTTCGGGACGTCGTGGCTCCTCCGCCAGCGGGTCGGTGCGCACGTCGCCAAGCAGCTGGCCTTCACCGCCGAGATGGTGAGCGGCGAGCGGGCGCTCGAGCTCGGCTTCGTCAACGCGGTCGCGCCGGCGTCCGAGCTCGATGCGCGCCGTCGCCGCGGTCGCCGAGACGATCGCCGCCGGTCCACCCATCGCCCTCTCCATGACCAAGCGCGAGCTCGACAACGCGGCGGCCGGCTCGCTCGCCCAGGCGCTCGAGGCCGAGGCCCTCGCCCAGAACGTGAACACGCGCACCGACGACATGGCCGAAGCGATGACCGCCTACATGGAGCGCCGCACTCCGAACTTCAAGGGCCAGTAGGAGTCGACCGGGCATGAGTCTCGAGTGGGCGCTGGGCGACGTGCACGACGTCGTGAGCGCGGAGATCCCCGACCGCGTCATGCTCGTGCACGGCGGGGAACGGCGCACCTACCGGCAGGTGAACGACCACGCCCGGGCGTTGGCGTCGTTCCTCACCGGACGCGGGTTCGGCGCGTTCCGCGAGCGTGACGAGCTCGAGCGGTGGGAGGCCGGCCAGGACCGCATCGCGATCCTGGCGTACAACACGCCCGAGCACGTCGAGGCGCTCCTCGGTTGCTGGAAGGCGCGGGTCGTGCCGTGCAACGTGAACTACCACTACACCGCGGGCGAGGTCGCCGATCTGCTCCGCCGCATCGGGGCGCGGGGCGTGGTGTACGACCACCGCCTGCACGACAAGCTCAGCGGCATCGTCGACGACCTCGACCTCCTGATCGAGCTCGGGGGCGAGGGCGGGCGAACGCGCCTCGCGGGCGCGCTCGACGCGGAGGAGGCCCTGACCCTGGGCGCGGCCTCCCCCGTCACCGTCGCGAGCTCCCCCGACGACCTGTACATGGCGTGCACCGGCGGGACCACCGGCCACCCGAAGGCGGTGATGTGGCGACAGGGCGACATCTTCGTGGCCGGGATGGGTGGCGCCGACGACATGGACGAAGCCAGGCTCCGGGCGCGGGCGCGCCAGGGCGCGGGCACCTGGTTCCCGACGTCACCGCTGATGCACGTCGCCGCCCAGTGGACCGCCCTGCTGGCGACGAACATGGGGGCGACCGTCGTGCTCCACGACGACGCCCGCCCGTTCGACGTCCGCACCATCCTCGCCACTGCCGCCCGCGAGCGCGCCAACATGATGACGATCGTCGGCGACGCGTACGCGCGGCCGATGATCGAAGAGCTCCGGAAGGAGCCCTACGACCTCTCCAGCCTGGCGGTGCTCGGCACCGGCGGCACACCCACGAGCTACGAAGCCAAGCGCGCGCTCCTCGAGCTCCTCCCCCACGTCACCATCCGCGACGGCTACGGCGCGTCCGAGATCGGGGTGATGGCGTCGGGCGAGACCGCGGCCGATGCGTCGACGCCCCAGACCTTCACCCCGTCCGACTCGGCGCGGCTGCTGTCGGCCGACCGGACCCGGTTCCTCGCCGTCGGCGAGGACGAGATCGGGTGGGTCGCCCGCACCGGCCACGTGCCGCTCGGCTACCTCGACGACGAAGCGGCGACCGAATCGACGTTCCCGCTGGTCGACGGGGCGCGGGTGGCGATCCCGGGCGACCGGGCCCGCTACACCCCGGACGGCCATGTCGTCCTCCTCGGCCGTGACTCGCTGGTGGTGAACACCGGCGGGGAGAAGGTCTTCGTCGAAGAGGTGGAGGACGTGCTGAAGCGGCACGACGACGTCGTCGACGTGCTCGTGGTCGGCCGGCCGAGCGAACGCTTCGGCCAGGAGGTCACCGCGATCGTGCAGCTCCGGGCGGAGTGCGTGCCGCAACCCGGCGAGCTCCGCGCCTGGTGCAGCGCCCGGCTCGCTCGGTACAAGGCACCCCGGGCGTTCGTGTTCGTCGAGCGGGTCGAGCGCCATCCGAGCGGGAAGGCGAACTACCAGTGGGCGCGCGCGACCAGCGAGCAGGCCACCGAAGCCGTCTGAACCGGGCGACCGAGCCTCAGCTCACTCGCATCGGCACCGAGGTGTAACCGCGCACCGTGCTGGTGTGCACCCAATCGAGCCGGCGCTCGTCGACCTCCCAGGTGGGGAAGCGCCGCAGCGTCTCCGCCAGCCCGACCCTGCCTTCGAGCCGCGCCAGCGCGGCCCCGATGCAGAAGTGCGTGCCGTACCCGAACGCCAGGTGCCGGTCGATCACGCGCCGCACGTCGAAGCGGTCGGGATCCTCGAAGTGGCGTTCGTCGCGGTCACCCGAGCCATTCAGCAACGCCAGCTTCGATCCCCGCGGGATGACGGTGCCGTGCAGCTCGACGTCGCGCGACACCCAGCGCGACTGGATCGGCGACGGCGCCTCGTAGCGCAACAGCTCCTCGATCGCGTTGGGCACCAGCGACGGGTCGTCGACCAGCAGCTGCCGCTGATCCGGGTGCTGGGCCAGCGTGACCGCCGCGAACCCGAGCAGTCGCGCCACCGTCTCCGTCCCCGCCGACGAGATGAGCTGCACGAAGCCGACGATCTCCTCCAGCGTCAGGGTGCGCGACACGCCGTCCTCGTCGATCTCCGCGTGCACGAGACCGGTGATGAGGTCGTCCTGCGGGTCCTTGCGCCGCTGCTCCATCAGCTCGGGGAGGATGGCGAAGGCCTCGTTGTCGATCTCGCCGTTCTCCGAGACCAACGGGCGCGCGGGTCCACGTTCGGGCAGCATCGTGCCACCGTCCTCGACGTGCAGGCCCTCGTCGGCCCGGGCGCGGAACTCCGCCGCGTAGCCCTCCGGGTACCCGACGAGGGCGAGGATCACGGTGGGCGGGAGCAGGCCGGCGAACGCCTCGATGTAGTCGAACTCGTCCTGGCCCTCGACGGTGTCGAGGAAGTCGTTGGCGATCGTGGCGACATTCCGCTCCAGCTCGGCGATGCGGCGGGGGGTGAAGGCCCGGCTCACGAGCTTGCGCAGCCGCGTGTGCTCGGGCGGGTCCTTCATGATCATCATCGGGATGTCCTGGTACGGCTCGTCGGTGATCATCTCCAGCACGATGCCGTGGCCCGATCGGTACGTCTCCTGGTCGAGCAGGCCGGTGAGCACGTCGTCGTAGCGGCTCAGCGCGTAGAAGCCGTGCTGTTCGTTGCGGTAGACCGGCGCCTCGTCGCGCAGCCGCCGCCAGATCGGGTACGGATCGGCGTCGATGGCGTAGTCGTACGGGTCGTAGTACAGGTCGGTGGCCGTCATCCCGTGGCTCCTGCGTCGGCGGACGCCCCAGCCTCGCGCGGGGAGGTCAGCGAGGCACGTCACCGGCGAGGGTGATGCGTTGCATCTTCCTCGTGTGACCGTGGTAGTCGTTGATCGGATTGTGCATGGTGCAGCGGTTGTCCCACAGCGCGAGCGAACCGGGCCGCCACCGGAAGCGGCACGTGAATTCCGCCCGGCACTGGTGCTCGAAGAGGTATCGCAGCAGTGGCCGGCTCTCCTCCTCGGTCATGCCCACGAAGCGGGCGGTGTGCGCGGGGTTCACGTAGAGGGCCCGGCGCCCGGTCTCGGGGTGCGTGCGCACCACCGGGTGCTCGGCCACGTACTCGCGGTCGTTGCCGTCGCCGTGCTCGCGGATGCGGTCCTCTCTCGTCTTCGAGACGTCGGCGAGGGCCGAGCTGTTCACCGCGGTCAGGCTCCCGAGCAGTTGCTGCATCCCGGGCGAGAGCGACTCGTACGCCGCGTACATGTTCGCCCACATGGTGTCGCCGCCCGAGGGCGGGACTTCGCGGGCGATGAGCATCGTGGCCATCGGCGGGCGTTCGAGGTACACGGTGTCGCTGTGCCAGATGCCGCCGAAGTTGACCGTCTCGTGCGGCAGCTTGGTGACGGAGATGATCTCCGGGTAGCCGTCGATCCCCCGGATGAACGGGTACTCCACCGGTTCGCCGAGCCGACGCGCGAAGGCCAGGAACTCGTCGGGCCCGAGGGTCTGGTCGCGGAAGAAGACGACGAGGTGCTCCAGCCAGATCCGCCGGAGCTCGGCCACGACGTCGTCGGTGAGGTCGGTGGCGAGGTCGACGCCGCTGATCTCGGCCCCGAGCGCACCGGCGAGGGGTGCAACGCCGAGGCGGGCGGACGCGTCGCGCGTGCTCGGGACCGGCGCCGGGCGCACGGGGTGCACGTCGTCACCCTCGGCGTACGCCGTCGGGCTGGAGGGTGTTGGTCGCCGCATCGTGGTCATTCGGACTGCCCGTCGCGCCGCTTGGCGCCCAAGGGGTCACCGTGCGGGGCCGGCCGCAGGCGGGTGCAGATCTTGCACCCACGGCGGCCGCCGGGCCACTCGTGCCCACCCGACCGGGATATCGTATCAACTTGCCGCGAACGCGCCGATCCCGGGGGGCGGGCGCTGACTGGAATGCGGCGTGGGCGGTGGTTACCATCCTCCCGAGCCTTTGTACCGACCGGTCGAACGAACCGGCGGGCCTGCGTTGGGGGGGACCTTGCGATTCTCACGGGTACTGGCGATCGCGGTCGCCGTCGTCGCGCTGATCGGGTCGACCGTCACGGTCGCCGGCGCGCAGAGCGCCACGCCCAAGGCCGACGACGTCGGCATCAGCACCTCCCAGATCCGGCTCGCGGTGATCGCCGACGTCGACACCCCCGTGCAACCGGGCCTGTTCCAGAAGTCGGTCGACGCCATGAAGGCATGGGCCTCGGTCGTCAACAAGGGCGGCGGCATCGCCGGCCGCAAGCTCGTCATCGACTTCATCGACTCGAAGCTCAACCCGAACGAGACCCGCAACGCCATCATCACGGCCTGCGCCAACGACTTCGCGATGGTGGGCGGCGAGGCGCTCTTCGTCAGCAACGTCGACGACATGGTGGCCTGCAAGGACATCGCCGGGAAGCCGATCGGGATCCCCGACGTCCCCGGGCTGGCCCTCGACCCCGCCGAGCAGTGCTCACCGGTCTCGTACGTGATCATCGGACGCGGGCCGTACTGCGCGACCAAGAACGAGAATCCGCAGACCTACGTCGCGCCACAGGGTGACGCCCTGTACTACCTGAAGAACAACAAGGACCTGCACGGCATCTGGACGGCCCCGGGCGACCTCAAGTCGACGAAGGACTCGTTGCTCCCCACCTACCAGGCGGCTCAGGACCTCGGCGTCAAGCCCGACGGGAAGGGCATCTACGACGTCTTCCAGCGCGACCCGCAGAGTGCGATGACTCCCATCGTGCAGGCCATCAAGCAGGACAACTCGACCTTCGCCTACAGCGGCAGCAACAAGATGCTGGACCTCCGCAAGGAGGCCACCCTGCAGGGCGTCACGTCGGTGAAGGTGTGGGGCTGCACCCAGGCGTGCTACTCCCAGGACTTCGTCGACCAGGGCGGCGCCGACGTCGAGGGCACCCAGAGCGTGATCACGACGTTGCCGTTCTACACCGAGTACAAGCTCAACCCGACGCTGAAGAAGCTCGTCGCCGCGGCGGGTGGCATCGACAAGGTCGACAGCAACGCGGTGGCCTCGTGGCTCTCGGCGCTGCTCTTCCAGGACGCGGTCGGGAAGGCGACGGCCAACGGCGGCGCGCTCTCCCGACAGTCGCTCTTCGACGCGCTGAAGCAGGAGCACGCGTTCAAGGCCGACGGGATCATGGGCCCCGCCGACGTCGCCAACCACATCCCGCCCGGCTGCATCGTGATGACGCAGGTGAAGAACGGCAAGCTGGTCCGCACCTACCCGAAGAAGCCCGGCACCTTCGACTGCAACAAGAAGAACCTGGTCGAGATCAAGATGGACCTCAGCTGACGCGAGGTCACGCCAGGCGAGGGACGATCACGCCGAGGTCGGCGCTGGTCAGCACGCCTGGTCGCGCGGCGCAGACCGCCACCACCGAGTTGACCGCGGGATGCGCGGTCAATCCCGGGGTCATCGCGCCCAGCTGATCGGGTTCGATCGGGAACGCCACGTCGACCTTCAGGGGCGCATCGCCCTCGACGGTCACCCGCCAGCCGGTGGTGCCGAGCGGCCAGTCGGCGTCGAGCGCGTCGGTGCAGTACCAGGTGGCACGGAACGAGAGCCGGGCGTCGTCGCCCGCCAGCGCGTCCACCGTCGTCCGCTGCGCGGCGATGCATCCGGCCTCGATGTCGCCGGCGGCGATGGTGACCCGGCGGCTCGCGACCGCGACCTCCGTCTTGGCCTCGACCCGGTCGATCGCCACCCCGATGCGCTCGGCCAGCGCCTCGAGCGGGGGGCCGAAGCTGGCGCGCATGTGCTCGGCCCGGCGCTCGTCGACCGCGCCCGGGCGCCGACCCATCCCCATCACCTCGAAGAGCAACTTGGGCGAGTCGCGCTGCGAGAGGTCGGCGAACTCCTCGATCAACAGCGTGTCGAGCGAGCGCTCCAGGAACAGCAGCGCGATCGGGGCGACGTCGCTGATGAAGCCGGGGCTGCTCCCGGTGGCGAAGAGCGAGACGCCACCCTCCTGGCACGCGGCCTCGAGCCGGTCGGCCACCTCGGCCGGGAGGGCGCGCCGCACGTGGACGAGCTCCGCACAGGTGCTCACGACGTTCTTGCCCGACGCCAGGAGCCGGCACAGCTCGTCGACGTCGAGGCGGCTCGGCATGTGCAGGACGCAGTCGGCCTCGAGCGCGACGAGCGCGTCGACGTCGTCGGTGGCCGTGACACCGGTGTTCGCACCGGTCCCCGCGAGCTCGCCGGCGTCGACGCCGACCTTGTCGGGGCCGAACACGCGCACGCCCACGACCTCGAGGTCCGGGTGCGCGAGCGACGCGCGCAGCGACCGTCGACCGATGTTCCCCGTGGCCCATTGCACGACGCGGTACCGCACCAGAATCCCCCCAGATCGGCTTGGTATCGTATCCGGACCGTCCGCACCGGCCCGGGGGGCACGCGACAACGTGGAGACCGCGGAGTTCCGCGCCGGGCTGGTCCGCTGGCTCGACGAGCACCTCACCGAGCTCGAACCGCCCTACGTCGGCGAGGGCACCCTGGGCGAGCAGATGGAGCAGCTGTCGCGGGTGAAGCGGGCGCTGTTCGACGCCGGGTGGATGCGGTGGGGCTGGCCCGAGTCGGTCGGCGGGCTCGGCGGCCCGCCGATGCTGCGCGCGGTGCTGGGCGAGGAGGTCACCGGGCGCGACCTCGTGGTGCCCGGGTTCTTCTCGATGACGGAGATCCTCGCCCCCACGTTGGCCGAGTTCGCCGCCCCCGAGCTGGCGCGCGAGGAGATCCCGAAGCTGCTCCGCGGCGAGGCGATGTGGTGCCAGGGCTTCTCGGAGCCCGGCACCGGGAGCGACCTGTCATCGCTGTCCTGCCGCGCGACCGAGCGCGACGGTCACTGGGTCGTGAACGGCCAGAAGCTGTGGACCAGCCTCTCGCAGTACGCGTCGCGCTGTGTGCTGCTCACCCGTACCGGCTCGGCCGAGTCGCGGCATCGGGGCATCACCGCGTTCTTCGTCGACATGGACACGCCCGGCATCACGGTGCGGCCGTTCGCGCTCATGAACGGGGCGCCCGAGTTCGCGGAGGTGTTCTTCGACGACGTCGTCGTCCCCGCCGACCGCGTCCTGGGCGACGTGAACGGCGGTTGGGCGGTGGCGATGAACATCCTCCCGTTCGAGCGGTCGACGAGCTTCTGGCACCGGACCGCCTACCTCGCCAACCGGATGCAGCAGCTCCTCGAGCGGGCGCCCGACGACGTGCACAGCGCGACGGTGCTGGGCGAGGCGTTCCAGATGCTCTACGCGATGCGCGCCCGCTCGCGGCTCACCCAGTACCGCCTCGCCGAGCAGGGCGCGCTGGGCGCGGAGACGTCGATCGACAAGATCCTGGTGGCCACCGCCGAACAGCAGCTGTTCGACGCGGCCCGCGAGCTGCTGCCCGGACTGGTGGAGCTCGACGACAGTCCCGACGGGGAGCGGTGGCGCTCCGAGTACCTCTACTCGCGTGCGGCGACGATCTACGGCGGCTCGGCCGAGATCCAGCGCAACATCGTGGCCCGGCGGTTGCTCGACCTCGGGGCGGAGGCGTAGGTGGAGGCCGACGAGCTCGAGCTGCTCGACAAGAGCGTGCGGCACGCGCTGGTGTCGGCGCCCGACGCCGACGACGCGCTCGACGCCATCGGATGGCCCGACGTGCTCGCGGCCGAACCGCGTGACGCGGTGTCGGTGGTGTTCGGTGCCCTGGGCGACCTGAACGCGGTCGCGTCGTCGCTCGACGACGTGCTGCTCGACGCCCTGGGCGTGACCGCCGGGTCCGGCGCGGCGGTCGTGCTGCCGGCCTTCGGCGGCTGGGACCCTCCCGGTGTCGTGTCCGGCGGTGCGCTCGCGGTCGACGGTCTGGCGTTCGCGCGGAGTGCCCGGCGCGACACGGTCGCGGTTCCCGCGCGCGACGGCGATCAGGTGATCGTGGCCGTCGTGACCATCGAGGCGATCGAACGCACGGTGATCGAGGGCATCGCCCCCGAGGTCGGGATGTCACGGCTCCAGGCGGCCGCGGTGCAGCCGGCCGCCATCGAGACCCTCGCGCCGGATGCGTGGGACGACGCCCTGCTCGCCGGCCGGCGGGCGCTCGCCACCGAGCTCGTCGCCGTCGGGCGCGCCATGCTCCGTCTCGCCCGCGACCACGCGCTCACCCGCGAGCAGTTCGGCCGTCCGATCGCCCAGTTCCAGGCGGTGCGGCACCGCCTGGCCGAGGCCTACGTCGCGCTCGAGGCGGGCGACGCCGCGGTCGCTGCCGCGTGGGACGCGCCCGACCCGATGACGGCGATGCTCGCCAAGTCGCTCGCCGGGCGCGGCGCGCGGATCGCCGCCACCCACAGCCAGCAGGTGCTGGCCGGCATCGGGTTCACCGAGGAGCACCCGCTGCACCGGTACGTGAAGCGCACGCTGCTGCTCGACGGCCTGCTCGGGTCGTCGACCCGCCTGCCGCGGGAGCTCGGCGTCACGCTCCTCGCGACCCGGCAGCTCCCCCGTTTGCTGGACCTGTAGCCGTGGGCGACGGCGCACGAACGCTCAGCGAGGTGCTGCGCCGCCGGGCGGCGAGCGACCGCGACCGTGCCGCGCTCGACTTCGAGGACCGCTCGTTCACGTTCGGCGACCTGCAGTCCCACGCCGTCGACTGGGCCGGGGCGTTGGCCGGCGCCGGGGTCACCCGCGGCGCGCGCCTGGCCCTCATGTCGGCCAACCGGCCGGAGTTCGTGTTCGCGGTCTACGGCGCCCTGCAGCTGGGTGCCGCGGTCGTGATGTTCAGCCCGGCGTGGAAGGCCCTGGAGGTGCAGCACGCGTGCGCGGTGGTCTCCCCGCAGTTCGTGCTCGGTGACGAGGCCGGGTGCGCCGCGCTGGCGGCCGCGCTCCCGTCGGCACCGGTCGTCCGCCTCGATGATGCGGCGCCGGCGGCGGCGGGCGATCCGGGCGCGTTCGTCGACGACGTCGACGCCGACGCGGTGCTCGTGTTCAGCTCCGGTACGACCGGCCTGCCGAAGGCCGTCCGCCACACCCACCGCTCGCTCGGCCACGGGGTGGAGCACTGGATCGCGTCGCTCGGGCTCACCGACCGCGACCACTTCCAGGTCGCGACACCTCCGGTGCACATCCTCGGTCTGCTCAACATCGTGACCGCGGTCGCCGCAGGATCGCGGATCCGCCTCCACCCGCGCTTCGATCTCGACGCGTCGTTGCGCGCCATCGCCGAGGAGCGCATGACGCTCGAGATGGCGGTGGCGCCGATCGCGCTGGGGATGGCGAACCACCCGCACCTCGAGGACTTCGACCTCAGCTCGCTGCGCTACATCATGTGGGGGGCGACGCCGGTGGCCGAGGAGGTCGCCCGGACGGTCAGCCGGCGGACCGGCGTGCGCTGGCTCCCCGCCTACGGCACCAGCGAGGTCCCCGTCATCGCCGCCAACCCGGTGCAGGACCCGGAGCGCTGGCGGCTCGACAGCGCCGGGCTGGCCGCGCCGGGGGTCGAGATCCGCATCGCCGATCCCGAGACCGGCGCGGTGCTCGACCCCGGGTCCACCGGCGAGATCGAGGTGCGGAGCCGGTCGGCGATGGCCGGGTACCTCCCCGACTCGGAGACCGCGGCCGCCTTCCACGACGGCTGGTACCGCACCGGTGACATCGGGTGGCTGGAGCCGGAGGGCTGGTTGCACATCACCGACCGGCTCAAGGAGATGATCAAGGTCCGGGGGTTCCAGGTGGCGCCGGCGGAGCTGGAGGCGGTGCTGCACGGCGACCCGCGCGTCCACGACTGCGCGGTGTTCGGCGTCGACGACGCGGAGCTCGGTGAGGCGATCGTCGCCGCCGTCGTCCTGGCCCCGGGCACGCAGGTCTCGCCCGAGGAGCTCCAAGCGGTGATCGCCGACCGGCTCGCGGGCTACAAGCGCGTGCGCCACGTCGTGATGGTCGACGCGATCCCGCGGCTGCCGTCGGGGAAGGCGTTGCGCCGTCAGCTCAAGGAAGCGTGGATCTCCGATCGGCGGTGACCAGACGGGACGCACGGAACGAGCCGCGCCGAACTCTGGCAATCTCTTGCCGGGGATCGGAGCACGTCGCACCGGTCGCCGCGGCCGCGGCGCGTCACCGTCGAGCGGGAGGAGCGACGCATGGGTTTGGGGGTCGGGGATCGGGGATCGCGTGATCCCTTGTTCGACACGCCGTACATCGACGTCGACGAGTGGCGTGACGAGCCGGTGCGCCACCGGTTCGTGCACGGTGGCTTCGAGGGCACCGATGCCCGGTTCGCCATGTACTTCCCGCCGCCGGCGCGGTACCAGGGTCGTTTCTTCCAGCCGCTGATGCCGGTCTCCGGTACCGAGTACGGAGCGGCCAGCGGCGCACTGAGCCACGTCGCGGGGCTCGGCGGGTACATCGGGTTCTGCTCCGACAACGGCGGCTATCTCGTCGAGTCGAACCTCGGCAGCCTCATGCCGTTCCCCGGAGCGGGCCCGGATCTGACCTTGAATCGGACGAGCGCGGCCGTCGCCCGCTACTCACGGCAGGTCGCCGCCGAGATGTACGGCGATCATCGACCCTTCGGCTACGTCTACGGCGGGAGTGGCGGCGCCTACAAGACGATCAGCTGCGTCGAGAACCATCTCGGCGTCTGGGACGGCGCGCTGCCGTATGTGCACGGCACGCCCAAGAGCATCCCGGTCCTCCTCATCGCGCCGAGTCACGTCATGCGGGTCGTCGGAGACCGGCTGTCACGCGTCGTCGACGCGCTCGAGCCGGGCGGCAGCGGCGACATGTTCGAGGGCCTGAGCGCGAGCGAACGCGATGCGCTCGCCGAGATCACGCGGCTGGGGTACTCCCCTCGCATCTGGTTCGACGTCGATCGCATCGCCGCGCAGTACCAGGGCGGCGTCTGGTCGATGCTCGTGGACGGCATCCGCCGCGCCGACCCGGGCTACTTCGACGACTTCTGGAGGCTTCCCGGCTACCTCGGCGCCGACGAGGCGTCGTCCGTGGCGAAGGCGCGAGTCAAGCAGGACGTCACCGTCAGCGGGCTCGTCGGCCGGAGCGAGGTCGTCAAGACCGGGCTCCGGCTGCCGCTGTCGATGCTGGTCGAGGAATGGGCCGACGCACCCGCCGCGGTACGCCTCGACGGCTTGGCCGCGGTCGACCTGCGGGGCGCGGCGATGACCTTCAAGTCGGGAGCCGCCGCGGGTCGCGTCCTGTACGTCGTGGACTCACTCGATGACCTCGTCCTCATCGGGTACGGCGCGGGTGGCAGCGAAGGGCTCACCGACGTGGCGGCCGGTGATGTGGTCGAGCTCGACAACTCGGTGTACCTCGCCGCGCAGACCTACCACCGGCACGTCGTGGACACGGACTACCCCAACTGGGACCACCTCCACATCGGCGGCCGGCCCGTGTACCCGCAGCGCTCGGTGCACACCGGCACCTGGCCGGAGACCCAGACCGGTCGCTTCGCGTGCAAGATGATCGTGGTCCAGGCGTTGATGGACGAAGCGGCCGTCCCGATCCAGGCCGAGTGGTATCGACGCCGGATCGCCGAGCACCTCGGTGATCGCCTCGACGACCAGTACCGACTCTGGTTCGTCGACAACGCGATGCACACGACGCCGGTGGTCGAACCGGGCGATCCGCGGCCGGTCCGCACGACGAGGGTCGTCAGCTACCTGGGTGTCCTCCACCAAGGTCTGCGCGACCTCGTCAACTGGGTCGAGCACGGCGTCGCCCCACCCGAGAGCACGCCCTTCGAGATCTCGGGAGGCCAGGTCGTCGTCCCCGTGACCGCGGCCGAGCGCAAAGGCGTGCAACCGGTCCCGACGCTCACCGTCGACGGCGCGGACCACATCGACGTCGGCGTCGGCGAAGCGGTGACGTTCGTCGGCCGTGCGGACATGCCGCCGGGGGCGGGCGTGATCGTGGAAGCCGAGTTCGACTTCGACGGCTCGGGTGAGTTCCCCGAGCACCACCGTCCCACGCCCGGTGGCGACGGCCCGCTGACGTCAGTCTCGTTCACCACGACGCACGCCTTCGACGAACCGGGTACGTACTTCCCATCGATGCGGGTCACGTCGCATCGCGAGGGCGATCGGCATTCGCTGTACGCCCGCATCCAGAACATCGCCCGCGTTCGGGTTGGCGTCCACGAACACTCGACGACCGGCGATGACC
>CAWELN010000023.1:0-33336 GCA_963809795.1 uncultured Actinomycetes bacterium | reverse complement strand
CGAATCCAGCTGCTCGAGTGCCATGATCGACGACCGCCAGACCACGTCGTCGAGCCGGCTGGACGGGCTGCCGATCTGGAGCCGCGAGTCGAACCAGTTCGGGTGGCGCAGCTATCTCGGCGATCTCTACGGCCGCTCGGCCGATCTCCCTCCCTACGCGGCGCCGGCACGCGCCGACGACCTGACCGGGCTGCCGCCCGCGTGGGTGATCGTCGGCGGTGCCGACGGCTTCCGCGACGAGGACATCGGGTACGCATTGCGGTTGAACCAGGCCGGCGTGCCGACCGAGCTGCACGTGCTCCCGGGCGCGCCGCACGGGGTGCAGATGTTCGTGGACTCGGTGGTGGCCCGGCGCTGGAACCAGATCGTGGTGGAGTGGCTCGGGCTCCAGCTCCGCGGCGGCTGAACGGTCCATTCTGCTCCGCCGTCCCGCCCTCCGGGCACGGCTCCGCGGTCATTTCTCCCTGAATGGTCGATCCGTCCGCTGTCCCGCCCTCCGGGCACGGCTGCGCGTGCGATCTCTCCCTGAATGGTCCATTCTGCTCCGCCGTCCCGCCCTCCGGGCACGGCTCCGTCATCTCTCCCTGAATGGTCGATTCTGCTCCGCCGTCCCGCCCTCCGGGCACGGCTCCGGCGTCATTCCGCCGCCTGAACTACTCGGTGAAGGCGGCGAGATCGAGCTCGGCGATGCGGTCCGGATCGACGAGGGAGTTGATGGCGACGATCCGCCCGTCCACGACGGTGAAGCCCATGATCGCCTGCGGTCGTCCACCGACGGTCACCACCACGCCCGCGGCCCCGTTCACCAACGCCGGGCGCAGGTCGGCGGCCGGGTTCGCGTAGGTCAACGCCTGACCCGCGACCGCGGCGGCGCCGCTCGTGACCGCCGAGAGCAGTGGGCGTCGCGGCCGCCGGTGTCGGCCCGGAAGACGACGTCGGGGTGCGAGCAGCGCCACCAGGCCGTCGAAGTCGCCGGCCCGGGCGGCGGCGAGGAAGGCCTCGACCACCTGCCGCTGGCGACCCAGGTCCGGGTCGGGCGCGACCGCCTCGCCGCGAACGCGCTGGCGGGCCCGGCTGGCCAGTCTGCCGCGCCGCTGCCGGTGAGCGGTCGAGCATCGCGCCGGCGACCTGTCGAACGGCACCTCGAACATGTCGTGCAGCACGAACGCCAACCGCTCGGCAGGGGTGAGCCTCTCGAGCACGACCAGCATGGCCAGGCCGACCGAGTCGGCGAGGAGCACCTGCCTGCTCAGGGTCAACCTGCGGCTGGCCGCCGAGCAGGCTGACGCTGGTCACGCCGCTGACGATCGGCTCGGGCAGGCGCGTGCCCACGAAGTCCCACGCCGCGGCCTGACGGGCGCGGAGCATGTCGATGCAGATCCGCCCGACCACGGTGGTCAGCCAACCTCCGACGTTGAGGATGTCGTCGTCGCCGGACCGACTCAGGCGCAGCCACACCTCCTGCACGGCGTCCTCCGCCTCGGACACCGAACCCAGCATCCGGTACGCCACCGCACGCCGGTGCGCCGGTGCGCCTCGAACTGCTCCGCCAGGAACTGCTGGTCGTCCATCGTCACGGTTCCTCGTTTCGGCGTGTCGACGACCCGACCCGGCGAAGCCGGTCGATGTGACACCACGGAACCCGGAAGGGAGCGTGGAGGTCGAGACGGAGGAGGGTGGGACGGCGGCTGGAATCGACGATTGGATCAGCGCACGTGGACGCCGTCGAGCATGAAATCGAACAGGCGGTTCGCGGTGTCGGGGTCGGCGCTCTCCTCCGCCGCCAGGCCGATCGCCTGCACCATGCGCACGAGGTCGTCGATGTCGATGCCCCCGTACGTCGCCGGCGGCCTGCGCGTGTGTGCGAGGAGCTCGGCGCCGGAACGGCGCATCTCCTCACAGGCGGTCGGCTCGCCGGGGCCGGCGTCGAGCATGGCGAGCATCGCCTCTGCCGCGTAGGCCACGGCACGTCGCCGCCTGCGCGAGCTGGGCCGACAACCACGTGGCCAGGGCCTCCCCCGGCGTGTCGGAGGCCAGCAGCTCGTCGGCCTGGGCCTGGAGCTGCTCGATGCCGTCGTGAATACGGCCTCCACGAGGTCCTCGCGGGTCGGGAAGTGCCGGTAGAGCGTGCCGATGCCCACACCCGCGGTGCGGGCGATCTCCTCCATCGACGTGTCCGCACCCCGGCTCGTGATACTGCCGCTTCCACCAGGCGCGCCCGGTTGCGGAGCGTGTCGGCGCGCGGGTCTTCCGCCCGCCGGGCCCTGCTCGGCGGTGTCGACCTCGACGGTGTGCGTGCTCATGGAGCGGTCCTTCCGTTCCGATCCGCCCGACCCGCCCGACCGTGGGTGGGTTCGGCAAAAGCACTTGCAAACGGAGGGTTCCTCCGTTTACTATCCGGAGGCGCCGTCCGTATCGGTCAGCATACCCCCCGACCGCACTCCCCCGCGGTCCGACCCCCAGGAGCGCCCATGAGCACCGAGTCGCCCCACTGGGCCCACCCGTCCCCGCCGTCGTCGTCGGCGGCACCACGACCGAGTACGCCAACCTGGGGTGGATCCTCGTGGCGATGTGCCTCGCCCTCGTGCTGGTCATCGCCAGCGTCTCGATGCTCGCCATCGGCCTGCCCGACGTGAGCGAGGCCCTCGGGCTGAGCCAGAGCACCAGACCTGGGTGGTCGACGCCTACGCGCTCGACCCTGGCCTCGCTGCTCCTCGTCGCCGGCGCCCTCGGTGACCGCTTCGGCCGGCGCGGGCGCTGCTCGTCGGCATCGTCATCTTCGGCACCGGCTCGCTGCTCTCGGCGTTCGCCACCTCCGGCGGCGAGCTCATCGCCTTCCGCGCGCTCACCGGCGTCGGCGGCGCGCTGATCATGCCGGGCACCCTGTCGACCATCACCAGCGTCTTCCCGCCCGAGGAGCGGCCCAGGGCCGTCGGCATCTGGGCCGGGTTCGCCGGCGCCGGCGGCACGCTCGGCATGCTCGGCGCCGGCTGGATGCTCGCATCTTCTCCTGGACGTCGATCTTCTACGTCACCGCCGCGGCCTCGGCGTCACCTTCGTCGCCATCGTCGCCTTCGTGCCCGACACCCGGTCGAGCGAGCACGTCGGCCTCGACCCGCTGGGAACGGTCCTCTCGGCGCTCGCCATCGGTGGACTGGTGCTCGGCATCATCGAGGGCCCGATCCGCGGCTGGTCCGACCCGCTCACCGTCGTCGGCCTCGTCGTCGGCGTGCTCCTCGCCGTGGCGTTCGTGCTGTGGGAGCTGCGCACCGAGCACCCGCTGCTCGACCCGCGGCTGTTCCGCCACCGCGGCTTCGCCACCGGCTCGGCCTCGATGCTCGTGCTGTTCCTCGCCCTGTTCGGGATCTTCCTCGTGATCCTCCAGTACCTGCAGCTCATCCTCGGGTACAGCGCGCTGAAGGCAGCCGTCGCCCTGCTGCCGATGACGTTCGTGATGATCCCGATCTCGGCGGTCGCCGCCCGCTCTCGGTGCGGTTCGGGCAGAAGCTGGTCGGCGGCGCCGGCCTGGCCATCAGCGCGGCTGGGCTCGTCGCGTTCGCGACGCTCGACGACCGGCAGCGGCTTCGGCCGCTCTGCTCGTCGCCCAGCTCGTCCTCGGCGTCGGCGTCGGCCTGGCCATGACCCCGGCCACCAACGCCATCGTCGCCTCGCTGCCCCCCGCCAAGCAGGGCGTGGCGTCGGCGGTCAACGACACCACCCGCGAGATCGGCACCGCGCTGGGCATCGCGATCATGGGCAGCATGTTCAACACCGGCTACCGCCGCGGCCTCGCGCGCGACCTGTCCCGCTTCCCCGCCGACGTCGCCGCACCAGGCCCGCCAGGCGCCGGCGCTCGCCGTCGCCCTGTCCCGGCCGATGCCCGGGCGGCGACGCGCTCGCCGCCGCGGCGCGCGACGCCTTCTCCAGCGGCATGCGGTTCTCGATGCTGGTCGGCGCCGGGCTGCTCGTCGTCGGCGCCCTCTTCGTGTGGTTCCGCGGCGCCTCGCGGGTGGAGGAGGTCGTGGAGGACGACCTCGACGTCGTGGAGGTCGTCGCCGCATGACCTAGGTTCGGCGCAGTGATCACCTCGTTGCACACGCTGATCTACTCCGACGACCCGGCGGCCACCCGAGCCTTCCTCCGGGACGTGCTCGGGTGGCCCCACGTCGAGCACCCGGAATCGGAGGCGGGCTGGCTCATCTTCCGGAGCGGGCCGAGCGAGGTGGGCGTGCACCCGACCAACACCGTCTGGGAGGGCCGGGAGTACTCGGCCCCCCGCCACCATGAGCTGTCGTTGATGTGCGACGACATCGAGGCGACCCGGGCGGAGCTCGAGGCCAAGGGCGCCACCTTCACCACCCCGATCTCCGACGAGGGCTTCGGCCTCACCACCTTGGTTGAGGTGCCGGGTGCCGACCCGCTCATGCTCTACCAGCCGAAGCACCCGACCGCCTACGACCTCTAGCCGCCGCTCAGCCGGGCGTCGCGAGCTCGCGCTCCAGGGCGTCGAGCTCGGCGAGCCACAGTGCAGCCGAGGCGTCGCTCGGCGCGCGCCGAATCGCCCAGCCGCGGCGACGGCGAACCACCCGGATCCCACCTTCGGGCCGTCGGGCAGGGCCGACCGCTTGAACTGGCTGGTGGCGAAGAAGCGGTGGAGGACACGCGCAACCATCGGCAGATGGTGGGCAGGTCGTACTCGTTGCGGGGCGCCTCCTCGCCCGCGCCGCCGGCCAGGCGCCGACGGTGCGGTCACGCCAGGCGGCGTGCGCCAGGTACGCGACCTTCGTCGGCCGGTACCCGAAGCGCAGCACGTGGTACAGGAAGAAGTCCTGCAGCTCGTAGGGACCGATCACGTCCTCACTCAGCTGCGTCGGTTCCTCCGACTGAATGCCCGAGGCGGGAACGAGCTCGGGCGACACGCCCGTGGCGAGGACGTCATCGAGCGCCCCCACCGTGGCGCGTCCGAGGTCCTCGTGCTCGCTGACCCACTGCACGAGGTACTGGATCAGCGTCTTGGGCACCGACGCGTTGACCGCGTAGTGCGACATCTGGTCGCCGACGCCGTAGGTGCACCATCCGAGCGCGAGCTCGGACAGGTCACCGGTGCCGACCACCAGGCCGCCGTGCAGGTTGGCAAGGCGGAAGAGCAACGAGGTGCGCGCGCCGGCCTGGACGTTCTCGTAGGTGACGTCGTAGTCGGCGGCGCCGGTCGGCGGCGCGGTGCCGAAGGTCGTGCAGCATCTGCGTGGCCGCGGGCTTGATGTCGATCTCCTCGCCGGTGATCCCGAGGCCCTCCATCAGCAGGTGCGCGTTGCGCAGCGTGCGCGTGCTGGTGGCGAAGCCGGGCATCGTGTACCCGAGCACGTTCGTGCGCGGCAGCCCCAGCTCGTCCATGCACCCGACGGCGACGAGCAACGCCTGCGTGGAGTCGACCCCACCGGAGACGCCGATCACCACCTTCTCGATCCCGGTGGCGCGGAGCCGGGTGGCGAGGCCGGCGCGCTGGATGTCGTACACCTCCGCGCACCGCTCGGCGCGTTCGGCCGGGTCACCGGGTACGAACGGGAACCGCGGCACCGCTCGCCGCAGGGAGAGCTCGGTGACCGGCGGCTCGAGCGTCACCGTCACCCGCCGGTGCGACAACGCGCCGCGGTGATCGTCCATGCAATCGACGAAGCTCGTCATCCGCACCCGGTCGGCCACCAGTCGGCCGAGGTCCACGTCGGCGCTCAGCAGCGTGGGCTCCCGCCGGAACCGCTCCGACTCCGCCAGCACGTTGCCGTTCTCGGCGACGATGGCGTGACCGTCCCACGCGAGGTCGGTGGTCGATTCCTCGGCCGCGGCCCCCGCGTAGACGTAAGCCGAGATCGTGCGGGCCGATTGTGCGGAGCAGAGCTGGCGGCGGTAGCCGGCCTTGCCGATCGTGATGTTGCTGCCCGAGAGGTTGGCCACCACGGTGGCGCCCGCCATCGTCGCGTAGCTGCTCGGGGGGACGGGCACCCACACGTCTTCGCAGAGCTCGACCGCGAGCACGAGATCGGGCACGTCGACGACGTCGAAGAGGAGGTCGGTGCCGAACGGGACCGGTGCGCCGAGCAGCTCGGTGTGGTCGGTGATCGCCTGACGGGCCGCGCTGAAGTGCCGCTTCTCGTAGAACTCGCGGTAGTTCGGCAGGTACGACTTCGGCACCACGCCGAGGACCCGTCCGCGGTGCACGACCGCGGCGACGTTGAACAGCTGGTGCCCGACCCGCGGGGCAACCCCACCACCAGCACCGGGCGCAGGTCGACCGACGCGTCGCGCACCTCGCCGAGCGCGTCGAGGGCGGCGTGCAGCAAGGCGTCCTGGTGGAACAGGTCCTGGTTGCTGTAGCCCACCAATCCGAGCTCCGGGAACACGACCACGGCCGCATCGTCGTCGTGGGCCTGCCGGGCCAGGTCGACGGTGTGCTCGGCGTCGGCGTGCGGGTCGCCCAGCCGCACCAGGGGCACCGCGGCCGCGACGCGCACCAGGTCGTGGCGGTAGGGCGAGGCGAAGGGCAGGTCGTTCGTGGTCATGCGCTAGGCGGCAACGTAGCCCCGGCATCGGATTCGGTGACGACCCGTCGCGCCACTACGGCTCAGGATCCGGGAAGACGGAGGTCGGCAACCAGGGCGGCGTGGTCCGAGGGACGTTCGGCGCCCCGCTCGACGTGGTCGATCCACGTCGTATCGAGTCGGGAAGCGAGCGCATCGTCGACCGCGATGAGGTCGAGGCGCATACCGAGGTTGCGCGAGTAGCCGATGCCGTGGTTCCACCACGTGAACCGGCGTGCCCGCGGCCCCCAACGGGCGACGTCAGCGTCGACCAGCCCGGATGCGAAGAGGCGGGCCAGCGCGTCGCGTTCCGCCGGGGTCACGTGCGTCGATCCGACGAACGCGTCCGGGTGGAACACGTCGCTGTCGGTGGCGGCGATGTTGACATCGCCGGCGACGACGACCGCATCACCCGCGGCCCGCCACTCCTGCACCTGATTCGTCAACGCGGCGACGAAGGCGAGCTTGTACCCGTAGTGCCAGTGCTCGACGGTGCGACCGTGGGGCACGTACACCGAGACGAACCGCACCGGAGCCGGGAGCTCGACGACCCCGCTGATCACGCGTGGCTCCCGGTCCAGCGTTTCGTCGCCGAAGTCTCCTGATGCGACCACGTCGCGGATCGGATGTCGGGCGACGATGCCGACGCCGTTGTACGCGCCCCGACCGACGTGCACGCTGCGGTAGCCGCGGTGCTCGAATCGGGCCGCGGCGTCGGCCGACACCTGCCCGGCCTTGGTCTCCTGCAGGCAGAGCACGTCGGGCGCCGACGCGCCCGAGAAAGCGGTCCACCGCGGGGAGCCGGGCCCGCAGCGAGTTGAGGTTCCACGTCGCGATGCGCACGCGGTCGGCCGCGGGCCCGGTGGGCGACATGCCCGGCCGTGCGGCCAGGGCGGCCCGCCGTCGTTCGAGCCGCGCTTCCTTCTTGGTGGCCGACTCCGGCTGGCGCGTGGGCATCCCGCATCCCTACCCGAACCCGTAGGGTTGGGAGCGACCCGCGTTCGACGACCCTGGAGACCGCGATGCAGCTTCCACCCGACGCCCGACCGCCTGGCGCCCGACCTCACCGACCGGGAGCAGATCGTGCTCCTCGCCCGGGCGCTCTGGCACGAGGGGTACGACGACCACCTCGCCGGCCACATCACCGTGAACCAGGGCGACGGCACCCTGCTCTGCAACCCCTGGCTGCTCACGTGGGCGGAGTTCGGCCCCGACGACGTCATCCGGATCGACCTCGACGGCAACGTGCTCGAGGGCGACTGGCCGGCGCCCCTCGGCATCCCGCTGCACCTCGAGCTGCACAAGGCGCGCCCCGGCATCGGCTGGGCGCTGCACCACCACTCCCGCTGGGGCACCGTCTGGTCGGACATGAAGCGCGTGCCGCCGATCCACGACCAGACCGCGGCGCGGGAGGCGGTGGGCAGCTCGTGCTCGTCGACGAGTACGACGGCGGCGTGAGCAACGTCGACGCGGCGGCGAAGGCGGTCGCGTTGATGGGCGACGCCGAGCTCGCGTTGCTCGCCCACCACGGTGTGTTCGTGCTCGGCGCCACCGTCAACGCGGTGTACTGGCGGGCGGCGTCGCTCGAGTGGCGCTGTCGGAACGCGTGGCTGGTCGAGCAGGGCGGTGGCGGCCCCGGCGTCCCGCAGATCGTGCACGACACCTTCGGCCGCAGCGACGGCACCCGCTTCGTCGGCTACTGGGAGACCGCGGTCCGGCGTGAGCTGCGGCGCGATCCCGCGCTGGCAGCGAGCGTCGGCGTGGAGGCGGCCCGGTCCTGACCGACCCGCTTGCCCAACCCGGTGCTCCCGATGGAGGCTCGGGGATGATCGCGGGCGAGAAGATCCTCATCACCGGGGTGACCGGTTCGGTTGCCGAACCACTGGCCCGGTTCCTGGCGACCGACAACGACGTGTGGGGCATCGCGCGGTTCGCGGGCGACGGTGACGCGCGCCGTGAGGCGCTGGAGGCCGCCGGCATCACCACCCGGGCCGTCGACCTCGGCGCGGGCACGTTCGACGACGTGCCGGACGACTTCACCTACGTCCTGCACCTGGCGTGGATGCGCACCGACTTCGCGCACCTGCACGACGCCATGCGGGTCAACGTCGAAGGTACCGGGTTCGTGCTCCAGCACTGCCGGCGGGCCAAGGCGGCGCTGGTCATGTCGAGCACCGCGGTGTACAGCGGCCGCGACGACCCCTGGTACGCCTACGCCGAGGACGACCCGATCGGCCAGGGCGTGACCGGGTAGACCGCGATGACCAGCCCGACCACCAAGGTGGGGCGGCAGTCCGTCGCCCGCTTCTGCGCCCGGGCGTTCGACCTGCCCGTGGTCATCGCCCGGCTCAGCACGTTCATGGGCACCCCGAACTCGTTCCCCGGCTTCCACATCCAGGCGGTGCTCGGCGGCCACGCCATGGTTGCCCCCCACGATCCCAGCCCGCACACCCCGATCCACGTCAACGACATGAAGGACCAGCTCGAGGCGATCCTCGGGGCGGCCGAGACGCCGGCGTTCGTCACCAACTGGTGCGGCGACGAGGTCGTCACCGCGCAGGACTGGGTGCGCGACGCGGCCGCGCTCTCCGGCAAGGAGGGGAAGCTCGTGATCGGCCCGCCCGTGCCCGGTGCGCCCGCGGGCTCGGTCTCGGACCCGACCCGGCGCCGCTCCATCACCGGCCCGTGCCGCACCGACTTCGCCCAGGCGTTCCGGGAGCTCTACGAGACGATCACGGCCGCCGGTTAGCCGGGCCGAGCGGGCTCCCGGAGCGTCTCGGGGCCGAACAGCTGCTGCAAGCCCGCCTTGTCCACCTTGCCGGTGGCCGCCATGGGCACCTCGTCGTCGGTGACGAGCCGCCAGTGCGTCGGCACCTTGAACGCGCTGAGCCGGGCCCGGGCCTCCTGCTCGAGCTCCTCGACGGTGAGCTCGCGGTCGGGCGTCACGATCACCGCGGCGGCGACCGCGGTGCTGCCGTCGTGCACGACGTCGACGACGAAGGCGCGCCGGACACCTCTGATGCTGTGCAACGCGCGCTCGACCTCGCTCGGATAGACGGTCGCGCCGCGCACCTTGAACATGTCGTCGCGCCGGCCGGTGAGGTACAGGTAGCCGTCGGCGTCGAGCCGACCCAGGTCGCCGGTCGGGTAGAACTCGTCGGCGGTGAAGACGTCGGTGCGCGGGCGGCCGCAGATCCCGCGCATGAGATTCGGGCCGCGGAGCTGGATCTCGCCCAGCGCGTCGGGACCGAGGGGCGTGCCGGTGTCGACGTCGACGATGCGGATCTCGATCCCCGCGAAGGCGCGACCACAGCTCCCCTCCTTGCCCGGCGGGAGCGGCTGGTCGAGGCGGTCACCGCAGTACGGGCCGAACGACTCGGTCATGCCGAGGAGGTTCGCCCGCGCCCGGGCCGGCACGCGGCGCTCGGCCGGGAGGACGGCGTCGAGGCTGCCGGGGCGCAGCGAGTCGAGATCGGCGTCGGCGAACCGAGGATCCCGGGCCAGCGCCGCCGCCTGGTCGGGCCAACCCCGGAACAGCGTGACCCGCTCCCGTTCGAGGAACGCCAGGGTGCGCGCCGGTTCGGGCACCGCTTCGGTGAGCAGCGTGGCCCCGGCGACCAGCGCCGACAGCAGGCCGGTCCCGAAGCCGCCCACCCAGAAGAACGGCATCGGGATGTAGAGGCGGTCGTCGCCACCGAGACGCCGCACCTCGAGCCCGGCCTCGGTGGCACCCAGCGCGCCGCCGTGGGTGTGGATCACGCCCTTCGGACGGCCCCGGCTGCCCGACGTGAAGATGATCGCGAGGTCGTCGGCGGGCCGGATCGCCAGCGTCGCGCGCGTCGACCGCCTCCCGGTCGACGTCGTCGTCGGTCGGGACCCGCCGATCGGCTTCCCACTCGGCGATCGAACGGAGCCGGGGCAACGCGTCGACGAAGAGCCCGGTCCCGGGGACGAGGTCCGCGGAGATGAGCGCGAGGTCGGCGAGGTAGTCGCGACCGCGGAACGTCGGGACCACCACGAGGTGCTCGACCCCCGCGGTGTGGAGCTGGGCCGCGAGCTCCGGCGGCCGCAACAACGTGCTCAACGGCACGACGGTGCCACCGGCGCGCGCGGCGCCGAGCGCGACCACCGGCCACGCGGTGCCGTTGGGCATGAGCACACCGACGCGGGTGCCCTTGCCCACGCCCGCCGCCGCGAACCGCGACGCCACCACCGCGGTCTCCCGGTCGAGCTCGCCGTACGTCAGCACGTCGTCGTCGGTGACCACGAACGGCTTCTCGGGGTGCTCGACGGCCCGGCGCCGCACCAACGCGGGCACGGTGAGGCGCTCAGCGCTCATCGAACCGCTCGATGATCCGGCGCTGGTCGGGCTTGCCGGTCGACAGCATGGGCAGCTCGTCGGGCCCGAGGACGAGGAAGCGCCGCGGCACCTTGTACGCCGAGAGCCGGGCGCGCAGGTCCTGGCGGACCTGTTCGAGGTCGGGGGCGTCGTCCGGTTCGGCGAGGACGACGGCGCCGACGACCTGGCCCCGCTCGGCGTCGGGAAGCCCGAGCACCAGCGCACCGAGACCTCCGGTGACCTCGCGCAGCGCGGCCTCGACCTCGCGCGGGGACACGTTGGCGCCCGCGGTCTTGATCATGTCGCCGCGCCGGCCCAGGAAGTAGAAGTAGCCGTCGTCGTCGACGCGGAAGAGGTCGCCGGTCCGGTACCAGCCGTCGGCGGTGAACACCTCGGCGCGCTCGCGCCCGTAGTAGCCCTCCATCAGGGAGGGGCCCCGGAACCAGAGCTCACCCACCTCCCCCGGCGCGACGTCGTCGAGGCTGTCGGGGTCGACCACCCGGGCGTCGAGCCCGGGCACCGGCCGGCCGAACGAGCCGCGCCGGCCTTCGGGCTGGTCGGTCTCGTCCGGATCCATCAGGCACACGCTGGCGGTCTCGGTCGTGCCGAGCATGTTGTGCCGGAGCTCCGGGTCCGCGGGCCGGATGGCGTCGGGGAGCAGCGGGTGGAGGTTCCCACCACGGATCGACGAGAAGTCGCGCGTGGGGAAGCTCGGGTGCGCGACCAGTGCGGCGATCGACGCGACGAACCCGTTGGTGAGCTCGGGTCGTTCGCGCTCGATGAAGTCGAGCGTCTCGGCCGGGTCGAGCGAGGCCGAGCACAGGAGGGTGGCGCCGGCGACGAGCACGCCGACGATGTTGTAGGCGAGCCCACCGACCCAGAACATGGGCGAGTTGGAGAACAGGCGCACCCCCGGGTCGAGGCCGCGCAGCCGGTTCAGGCTCTCGAGGTGGCCGAGGAGCGACCCGTGCTGGTGCAGCACGCCCTTCGGGGCGCTGGTCGAACCCGAGGTGTGCACGATGACCATCCGGTCGTCCGGGGTGACGTCGTCCTCGGCCGCGTCGAGCACCGCGTCCGGCACCCGGACGGCGAGCGCCGCCAGCGTGCCGAACCCCTCCTCCAGCCAGACGTGCCGCAGGAACGGCACCGTCGGCGACGGCGCGCGCGCCACGTCCTCGCCCAACGCGTCGTGCAGCCCGGCCACGTAGTCGTTGCCGCGGTACGCGGGCACACCGAGCAGCAGGTCGACGTCGGCGCGGGCGAGCAGGTCACGCAGCTCGATCGGCGTCGAGAAGGTGCTGATGGGCACCGCGATCGCGCCGACGCGCGCGGTCGCCAGCCACGCCACGACGAAGTCGAGGCCGGTCGGGTACAGCAGGCCGATCCGGCTGCCGCGACCCGCGCCCGCCGCCAGCAGCCCCCGCGCCAACACCCGGCTGCGGCGTTCGGCGTCGGCATAGGTGAGGCGGGCGTCGTCGCAGACGACGTAGTCGGCGTCGGGACGCTCGGCGACGCGCGCGCGCAGGACGCGGCTGACCGTGGTGGGGGTGCTCATGCGCGGCGGGGGGAGACCGCAGGGAGCGCGGCGCGGTCCCCCAGGGCGGCGCGCATCTCCGCTTCGCACACCACCGTGCCGTCGCGCTCGAGTCGCGCCTGCGAGTGGATCCGGCTGCCCTCGATGGTGCGCTCGGCGTGCACGACGAGGGGTGTGACCAGCGGCGTCGGCCGTCGGAACCGGAGCGAGAGCTCGGCCGTCTTGCCCGCCTGGCCGAGATCGCAATTGAGCTGCTGGAGCACGCAGTCGAAGAACACCGCGAGGAAGCCGCCGTGCACGATCCCGGGCGGTCCCTCGTAGCAGACCGGGAACTCGACCGTCCCCCGGCCAGTGCTGCCGTCGGCGTCGACCGCGAACTCGTAGCGCGGGAAGCACGGGTTGTACTCACCGACGTCGCGCGAGTGGTCGACGTACACCCGTTGGTCCTCGGTGGGGTGCTCGCCGACGCGGGGCGCGGGATCGGCCGGCGCGCCGAGGGCGAGCCGGGCCTGCGCGTCGCGCAGCACCCGGGTCACCTCCTCGAGCTCCGGGCTGGTCCGCTCGAGCGACAGGACGGTGCTCGTGAGGTCGCGCAGCACCTCCGCGAGCTCGACGACCGCGGGCAGGGGCGCCTCCCCGAAGGTCCACGGCTCCATCGTCACGGCCCCACCGCGGCGGCCTCGACGTCGAACATCGCCCGCACCGCGGCGAGATCGGCCTTGCCCGAGGCGGTGCGCGGCAGCGCGTCGACCACGGTGACGGCGACCGGCACCTCGTACCGGGCGAGGTGCCTGCCCGCCTCCGCCAGCAGGGCCTCCTCGTCGATGTCGTGTCCGGGCCGCCGCTCGATCGCCGCCACCGGCACCGCACCGAGACGGGCGTCCGGGACCCCGACGACCGCGGCCTCCACCACCGCCGCATCCCGCTCGAGCGCGGCGCGCACCACCTCGGGCTGCACCTTGTAGCCGCCGCGGAGGATGGTCTGGTCGGACCGGCCCACGATCCAGAGGAACCCGTCGGCGTCGACGCGGGCGAGGTCGGTGGTGCGCACCCACTCGTCGGTCCCGAGCTGGGCGGCGCGGACCTCGAGCAACCCGACCGCATCGGTGCCGAGGTCGGTGCCGCGGTCGGGATCGACGATGCGCAGCGAGCAGCCGGCGTGCGCGCGTCCGACGCTGCCCCGCTTCGCCACCGCGTACTGCTGGTGGTCGGCCAGGTTCCATCCCGCGACGCCACCACCGAACTCGGTGGCGCCGTAGGACGTGAGCACGGGGACGCCGTAGCGCGCGGTGAAGGCGTCGGCGAGATCGGGGTCGAGCGGCGCGGTGCCCGACACCACCGAGCGCACGCTGTCGAAGACGTCGCGGTCGACGTCGGCGTCGAGCACCATCCGCAGCGCGGTCGGGACGAGGCTCACCGTCTTCGGGCGGTGCTCGCGCACCGCCCGCACCCAGCCGTCGACGCTGAAGCGCTCGAGCAACGCGATGCGGCGCCCGTCGAGCACCGCCTGCACGACGCGGAAGACGCCGCTCACGTGCACGAGCGGCGCGTTCACGATGACCACGCCCGTGCGCAGCCGGAGCTCGGACCCGGTCCCCGTCTCGTAGTGCTTGGCACCGCGCATCACCAGCTCGAGCATCTCGTAGCGCAGGTCGATGCGCTTCGGCGGCCCGGTGGTGCCGCTGGTGAGCATGCGCACCGCGACCCCGGGCGCGGTTGCCGTGGTGGGCGCACCCGATCCGCCCAGGAGGTCGATGGGCGACCCGAGCGCGCCCAGCGCGCCGCGCGCGGTCGACGGCAGCTCGTCGCCCGGGACGAGGGCGAGGTCGTCGGCCGCACCGAGCAGCAGGGGCAGGCCGAGCGACGGCAGGTCGGCACGCAGCCGCTCGGCGCCGAGGAGCGGGTTCACCGTGACCACGCAGGCGCCGGCGCGCAGGAGACCGACGAACGCGGCCAGCGCGGCGGGCCGGTTGCGCACCATGAGCCCGACGGGCGAGCCGGCGCCGAGGCCCGTCGCCCGCAGCGCGGCGTCGACCGCGTCGGCGGCGGACGCCAGCTCCCCCCACGTCGACCACGCGCCGTCGAACTCCACCGCGGGCGCGGCCGGATCGAGCGCCAGCACCGCGTGGAGGCGCTCCGAGAGGGTGTTCACCGCACCCTCGGCGTTGGAGTTCGAAGGACGCCGGTGCGCTCGATCTCGGCGGCGCCGATCGGGTTGCCGAGGCGCGTGTACATCAGACCCTGCTCCATCGCGGCGCGGTACGGCTTGTCGAGGGACTCCCAGATCGCGCGCACCGTGCCCTGGGTCGCCACGGCCGGGTACGACGCGATGAGCCGGGCCAGGTCGTGCGCGTGCGGCCAGAGCTCGTCCCGGCCCACCACCTCGGTGACGAGGCCGAGCCGCAGCGCGGTCTCGGCCGACACGCGCTCGGCGTTGCCGGTCAGGGCCATGCGGAGCGTGTCGCCGAGCCCGATGCGCCGCATCAACCCGATCGGTTCGATGGCCGACACGAAGCCGTACGTCACGTGGGAGTCGAAGAACGTCGCGTCGTCGGAGCAGATCACGACGTCGGCCTCGTTGAGGAAGTAGAAGGCCCCCGCGGTGCAGATCCCGTGCACCGCGCACACCACCGGCTTCCACAGCTTCTGCCACTTCGGGCTGAGGTACTCGCCCGGGTCGAGGTGGTTCCACACGAGGTCGGGTTGGCCGAAGCTCTGCTTGGTGTCGAGCCCGGCGGAGAACGCGCGGTCGCCGGCGGCCCGCACGACGACCGCGTTGACCGTGTCGTCGGCCTTGATCACGTGCCACGCGTCGCGGATCTCTTCGCACATCTGCCGGTCGAACGCGTTGAGCGCCTCCGGGCGGTCGAGGGTGACGGTCGCGACGCGCGCGTCGGCGTCGACCTCGTACCGGATCGTCTCGTACGCGGACGGGGTCATCGCACCACGTACGCGCCGTCGACGATGATCTCCTGCCCGGTGACGTATCCCGCCTCGGCGCTGGCCAGGTAGACGATCGCGTTGGCGATGTCGTCCACCGAGCCGAGCCGCTTGGTCGGCATGAGGCGGGCCCAGCCCTGGATGCGCGCCTCCTGGGCCTCCTCGTCGAGCCCGAGGCGCTCGCCGGTCGTCATGGGGGTGCGCATGAAACCGGGCGACACGCAGTTGACGCGGACGTTGCGGGCGGCGAGCTCGCGCGCGACGTGTCGGGTGTAGCTCAGGATCCCGCCCTTCGCGGCCGCGTAGGCGGCGCCGCCCACGCACACGGAGGCCGCGATCGACGCCACGTTCACGATCGAGCCGCCTCTCGCCTCGCGCATCACCGGGATGGCGGCCTTCGAGCACACGTACACGCTCCGCAGGTTCACGCGCAGGAGCCGGTCCCACGTCTCCTCGGTCGTGTCCCAGGTGTCACGATCGTCGCCCTGCACGATGCCGGCGTTGTTGACGAGCACGTCGAGGCGCCCGAACTCCCCGGTCGCGGTGGTCACCGCCTCCTGCGCGACCTCGAGCGTCGAGACGTCGCCGACCACGAGGCGCGCGTCGGTCCCCGCGGCGCGGACCTCGTCGACGACGACGGCGCCGCGTGGCTCGTCGAGGTCGACGATGACCACCCGCGCCCCCTCCTCGGCGAAGCGGTTCGCGGTCGCCCGCCCGAACCCGGACGCGGCGCCGGTCACGATGCCGACCTGGCCGTCGAGCCGGCCGCTCACGCCGGCCTCCTCGTCAGGACGAAGTCGTCGAGCGCGGGTTCCTTCGTCATGCGCCAGTAGTCGAGCAACTTCCAGGGCATGTTCGTGGTGACGCGGCCCTTGCTGTTGTTGTAGTAGCTGTGCACGCGCGGGTGGCGCCACACGAGGTGCTCGTGCTCGGCGTCGACCCGCTCGTTGTAGGCGTCGTGCACGTCCTGGCGGCACTCCATCGTGGCGTAGCCGTCCTCGAGCAGCGCGCCGATCGCTTTGACGATGTAGTTCACTTGGCACTCCAGGACCGCGATGACGCTGCCGACCACCGGGTTGGTGTTCGGCCCGTAGAGGCAGAAGAGGTTCGGGAACCGGGGCACGGTGATGCCGAGGTACGCCCGCGGGTCCTCGCCCCAGAGGTCTTCGAGCACGACGCCGCGGCCGGTGATCCGCATGGGCCACAGGTACTTGTTGGGCAGGAACCCGGTCGCCAGCACGATGACGTCGGCCGCGTACGAGCGGCCCGACGTGGTGACGACCGCGTCCGGTTCCACGCCGGCGATCCGTTCGTTCACGAGCGTGACGTTCTCACGCAACAGGGCCCGGTACCAGCCGTTGTCCTGCAACATGCGCTTGCCCAGCGCCGGGTAGTCGGGCAGGACCTCGTCGACCAGCTCCGGCCGCGCCGCGAGCTCGCGCTCGATGTGCGTCGTCATGACGCGGCGGAGCTTGTCGTTGGGGCGGCTGACGGCGCGGTCGGGCTCGGGCCAGTCGGGGTCGACGCGGAACGCGGGGTACATGCGGTCGGCACTGTTCCAGAAGTTGAGGAAGCGGTACCAGCCCTCGTAGTAGGGCACGTGGTGGAACAGCCACTTCTCGGCGTCGGTCACCGCGCGGTGGTAGTTCGGGTTGGGCGTCACCCAGTGTCGCGACCGCTGGAAGATCGTCAGCTGCTCGACATCGGGCGCGATGGCGGGCGCGAACTGCATCGCGCTCGCCCCGGTCCCGACGACGGCGACCCGCCGGCCCTTGAGGTCGACGTCGTGGTCCCAGCGCGCCGAGTGGAACCACGGGCCCGCGAACGCGTCGAGGCCGGGCAGGTCGGGGATCGAGGGCCGGCTCAGCATGCCCACCGCGCTGATCAGCGCGTCGACCTCGATTCGCTCCTCCGTGCCGTCGGCGCCGCACAGCTGCACCGCCCACCGGCCGCGGCGTTCGTCGTAGTCGGCCGCGAGCACCTCGGTGCAGCAGCGGACGTTCGGGAGGACGCCGTACTCCTTGGCGCAGGTCTCGATGTACTCGGCCAGCTCGTCGCGGCGGGCGAAGTAGTGGGACCAGTCGGGATTGGGCCGGAAGGAGTAGGAGTAGAAGTGGTTGGGGACGTCGACCCGCAGGTCGGGGTACGTGTTCTCGTACCAGGTACCACCGACGTCGGGGTTCTTCTCGAACACGGTGTAGGGGATCCCCGCCTGCTCGAGCCGGATCGCCGCGCACAAGCCGCCCAGGCCGGCGCCGATGATGCCCACGCGGAAGCTCCGGCGCACCGCGTCGTCGGGCACCCGGCGCCACACGAATCGCCGCCGGTCGTCGCCGTCGAAGTTGGCCTCCTCCTCGACGAGCGGGAGGTACTCCGGGGCCACCTCCTCGCCGGCGCAGAACTCCATGATCCGGTGGAGCGAAGCCTCGTCGACGGCGGGGCGGGCGACGGGACCGTCCGGCGCGCCGAGCACCGCGACGGCCTCCGCCCGGATCGCCTCCGCCTCGGCGGGGGGCAGCGTGCCCGGCCCCCGTCCGTGGTCGAACTGGCGCGGGTCGGGATAGCGGTCGATCAGGGTGAGGTCACCGGTGAGGTGCGCGAGCGCGGACACGAGGACCGCGAGGTTCGCTTCGGCCAACGCCGCGGTCAGCGCCGAAGGATCCACCGGGTTCACCGCAGGCCGTCGACCCCGAAGTGCCGGTCGCGTTCCTTGAACGCGTCACTGGTACCGACCTTCGCCCGGGCCTTCACGAAGTTGAACTCGTCGTCCTCGAAGCGGAGGTTGGTCGCGAACGCGTGCACCAGGTAGCCGGTGGCCTCCTCGCCCGCGTACGCCATCGTCTGCTCCACCAGCGAGAAGCTGGTCTTGGCGATGGCGAGACCGTCGGCCGGCATCCGGGCCACCTTCCGGGCCCACGTCTCGGCGCGTTCCGCCACCGCGTCCGGGTCGCAGACGTCGGTGAACAGCCCGAGGTGCTCCAGCTCGCCGGCGGTCACGACGTCGCCGGTGAGCAGCAGGCGCCGCGCCATCACCGGACCGAGCCGGTGGAAGAAGAGGTGCAGGTTGCCGAGCGCGGGGCCGAGCAGCTGCGCGCCGGGCATGCCGAGCTTGGCGTCACGCCCCACCACCGCGAGGTCGGCCATCAGCGCGAGCTCGAACGCACCGCCGAGCGCGTACGTCTCGACCTGCGCGACGGTGACCTTCGGGAAGGTCAGGAACTCGTGGTAGAAGCCGAAGCTCTCCCGGTCGACGCTGAGACGCCGGCGCTGGCTGGGCCGCCGCCGCGGCTCCTCGGACCCGTACCACGAGTACGAGTTCGCCATGTCGGCGCCGGTGCTGAACACGCCGTTGCTGCCACGCACGATGACGACCTTGATGTCGTCGTCGACCGCGAGCTCCTCGAGGTAGGCCGCCATGGTGCGACGCATCGCGGGGTCGTACGCGTTGCGCCGATCCGGGTTGTCGATCGTCAACCGGGCGACGTGAGCCGCGGGATCACAATCGAGCTGCACCCTCGTGTCCGGTTCGGTGGTACCCATCATGTCCTCGTCAGCGGGTGAAGAAGAAGTCTTGCGCGTTCTGGTACAGGTAGGCGTCGAGCACCTCTGGCGCCAGCTCCAGTGCGGCGGCCTCCTTGATGCACCTCGTGATCGACAACACCGGCGAGTCGGACGCGAACATCACGCGCCCCTTCCCCCTGGTCGACATGAAGTGCAGCAGCGACTCCGGCAGGTGACGCGGCGACCACGCCGAGGTCATGAGCCGGAGGTTCGCGTACTTGATCATGAGCCGGATGGCGACGTCCCACCACGGGTCGGCGCCGTGCATCATGCAGAGATTGAGCTCCGGGAAGCGCACGCACACCCGGTCGAGGTGGATGGGGTTCTGCACCTCACCCGGGATCGGCGGGCCGGGGAGCCCGGTGTTCATGCACAGCGGCAGCTCGAGCTCGCAGCACTTCGTGTAGAGCGGGTAGTACACCGCGTCGCTCGGCGCGTACATGCCGTCGCCCCAGAAGCTGGGGCCGACCACCGTGTACGCGACCTGGTGGTCGGCGACGAAGCTCTCGAGCCGGCGGAGGTTCTCCATCGGCCGGAGCAGGTTGTGGCCACCGAGGCCGATGTGGAAGCGGTCCGGTCGCTCGTCGACGAACGACAGCACCCGCTTCGACACGTTCTGCATGTTGGTCATCAACACGCTGCGCTCGACGCCCATGCTGTCCATCTCGTCGAGCAGCTCGGGGAGCTCCCGGCTCGTGAACATCGACTCGCCGGCCTTGAAGTAGTCCTCCTTGACCCGGACCATCCACTCCGGCTGCTTCACGTCGCCCATGTCGGTGTTGACCAACAGGTCGTGGGCCCGTGCGACGACCGCCATGTCCGTGTCCTCCTCGTCCGGGGTCAGCGGTTGCCGTCGCCGTGCACCCGCTCCTGGACCTCCCGGAAGGAGAGACCCTTGTACGGGTCCGGCTCCTTCGGCAGGCCCAGGGCGCGCTCACCGATGACGTTGCGCTGGATCTGATCGGTGCCGCCGTAGATCGACGACGCGGCGGCGAACACGACGGCTTCGGCGTAACGCCCGTCGCGCGGGCCGTCGGGATCCCACAACGTGGCCTCCGGCCCGATGATCTCACAGCCGATCTCGGCCGAGAGCTTGGCGATGCGGGTCTGGGCCAGCTTGCCGACGTTGGCGAGCCCGGCACCGCGGCCGCGGGCGGCCTCCGTCACCGACCGCTTGGCGGTCCACTCGCCGGTCCGTGAGCACTCCACCAACCGCGCCAGCTTCTGGCGGATCAGCGGGTCGCGGTCACGCCCGTACCGGCGCGCCAGCTCGAAGAGCTCCTCGATGGTCAAGACCCGGCCCGCGCGGGCCGGCGGAGGGCGCCGCGCGGCGTCGCCAGCCCGGAGCTCCAGGAACCCGCCCTTGGGGCCGGGCGGCGGGAAGTAGCTCATGGTCCCGCCGGCGCCGATCCCGACGCGCTCGAACATGAGCGTGGTGTTCGCGACCGCCCAGCCGTTGTTCAGCCCGCCGATCAGGTCGGCGTCGGCGACCACCGCGTCGTCGAAGAACACCTCGTTGAACAGCGCATGGCCGGTGATCTCGACCAGCGGGCGGATGGTCACGCCGGGCTGGTCGACCCGGAACGCGAACCAGGAGATCCCCGCGTGCTTCGGGACGTCGACGTCGGTGCGGGCGAGCAGCATCCCGTAGTCGGCGTCCATGGCCCCGGAGCTCCAGACCTTCTGGCCCGAGATCACCCAGTGGTCGCCGTCACGCGTCGCGCGCGTGGAAAGGCCGGCGAGGTCGGAGCCCGACCCCGGCTCGCTGAAGAACTGGCACCACGCCACCGAGCCGTCGTAGATCGCGCGTGACGTGACGTTCGATCTGCTCCTCGGTGCCGTGGCTGAGGATGGTGGGCGCGGCCATGAGCAGGCCCATGCCACCGGGTGGTTGCACCGCGCCGTGACGTTGGAAGGCGGCGCGGACGGCGACGACCGAGCGCCGGGAGTAGCCGAGCCCGCCCCACTCCCGAGGGAAGTGCGGGGCCGTCCAACCCGACCGTCCGACGAGATCCCACCATTGCGCGACGGTGAGGTCGGGGTCCCAGTGCTCGTCCAGCCACGCCGTCACCTCGGCGAGGAGATCGGCGTCGTCGACCGGCGCCGCGACCGTCTCGGTCACGCGGACGCTCCGGCGGGCCCGAGGAGGCCGAGGGCGTTCTCACGCATCACCATCCGGATCTCGTCGTCGGAGAACGCGTGGAGCTCCTTGACGAAGTCGAGCGGGTTGGCGAGCGCCTCGCCGTGAGGCCAGTCGGAACCGAAGAGCACCTGCCCGGTGCCGATGAGGTCGGCGAGCTTGCGCATGTCCTCCTCGTAGTACGGCGTGACCCACACGTGCTCGCTGATCGTGTCGAGCGGGCTCTCGGGGAACACCCACGGCGTCTGGTTGGCCTGCTTCAGCAGCCGCTTCACCAGCAGCCCCACCCAGTCGGACCCGTTCTCGATGCTCGCGGCGCGCAGCTTCGGGTGGCGGTCGAACACGCCGTCGACGACCATGCTGCCGATGGTGTCGTGGATGGGCCGGTCCGACACCACGAGCTTGCTGAGCACGTCGACCCCGCCCCGGAACGGCTCGAACCAGTCGCGCGCGCCCCAGGCGCCGGCGAACATCTCGTAGCCGCTGTCACCCAGGTGGAACGCGACCGGGACGTCGGCCTCGGCGAGGCGCGCCCACACCGGGTCGTGATCGGGATGGCCGAACGAACGGCCGCGCCCGTTCTCGGTGGGCACGGGCGCCGGACGGAGGTGGACCAGGCGCGCGCCCCGACCGAGCACCCACTCCAGCTCTTCGATGGCGGCGTCGGGATCGGCGAGCGACAGCATCGGGACGGCGAAGATGCGGTCCTGGTACGAGAAGCCCCAGTCCTCGTCGAGCCACCGGTTGAACGCGCGCAGCGTCGCCACCGTCGCCGGGATGTCGTCGCGCAGCGCCTGCTCGATGCCGCACGCGAGGGTCGGGAACAGCAGGATGCCTTCGAGGCCCTGCTCGTCCATCACCGCGAGCCGCGCGTCACGGTCCTGGTACTCGGCGCGCAGCGGTTCGACCTTCATGAGCGACCGCGGGTCGACGCCGTCGGGGATCTGGCCGCGGAACATGAGGTCCATGCAGCCGGCCACGATGATCGGGTCGAACGTCGGGTTGGGGATGAACTTGAACAGCTTTCCCCCGACGAGCAGGAGCGAGTGCGTCCCCTGCTGCACGACCTGCACGCCGCGCTGGCGGAACTCCTTGTCGAGGTGACGGGTGCACGCGTCGATGGCCTCGTAGTAGTGGTTGTCGGCGTCGACGGCCCGGTATCCGATGTCCATGGCCCTTCTCCGTTCGTCGGTGCCACGCCTCACGACTGGCGACAAATGTTATAACGTTTCGTTCAGGGCCACCAGCCCGCCGGACCCCGGGCGGTCGCCGGATACCGTGGCCGCTTCGGGGCACGGGAGAGGGACACGGAGGCATCGTGGCGACGACCAGGACCACACGATCGCGCGAGAAGCCGGAGCAGATCGCCGACGAGCTGCGCGCCCTGATCGTCAGCGGCCAGCTCGCCGAGGGCGAGTCGCTGGGCCGGGAACCGGACCTCGTCGAGCGCTTCGGGGTGTCGCGCCCTTCGCTCCGGGAGGCGCTCCGCATCCTCGAGGCCGAAGGCCTCATCACGGTCGTCCGTGGCGTGCTCGGTGGCGTCATCGTCCATCAGCCCAGCGAGCGCATGACCGCGAGGACGGCCGCGCTCGTCCTCCAGTCGCGCAACGTGACCCTGGGCGACGTGCACCAGGCCCGCAGCGTCATCGAGCCGGCGGCGGTGCGCATCCTGGCCTCGTCCCCGCGGCGCAAGACGATCGACGAGCTCACGTCACTGGTCGAGGAGCAACGCGCCGTCCTCGAGGACCCGGCGGCATTCGGCCGGGCCAACGCCCGCTTCCACGAGCGACTGGTCGCGCTGGCCGGGAACCAGACGTTGAGCATCGTGGCCGAGATGCTCAACGAGATCGTCGCCCGGGCGGTGACGGCGGTGAGCCAGGCTCAGCCGCGGGGCAACTCCCTGGCCACCCGCCAGCGCGGGATCCGGTCACAGGAGCGCCTGATCGAGCTCATCGCCATCGGCGCCAGCATCGACGCCGAGGTCCACTGGCGCAAACACATGGAAGCCGTGGGCAAGGTGATGATCGGCCAGCAGGCCAAGTCGGTCATCGACCTCCTCGACCACTACTGACCACGACCAGGCGCGCGCTCGCGCGGGATATCGTCCGGGCGATGGCGTGGTGGGGGGACCCGTGAACGCGAACGCTGATCCGGCGCTCCCCCGGCCCCTCGTCGGGATCCGGGTGCTCGACTTCTCCCAGGTGGTGTCGGGGCCGATCTGCGGCCGCATGCTCGCCGACCTCGGGGCCGACGTCGTGAAGCTCGAGCCGCCAAAAGGCGACGTCATCCGCTTCCTGCGGCCGCAGGTCGGCGACGTCCCGGTCAGCGTGTACTTCACCTGGGCCAACGCCGGGAAGCGCTCGATCTCGGTCGACCTCCGGACCGACCGGGGCGTCGCGCTCGTCCGGCAGCTGGCCGAGTCGAGCGACGTGGTGCTCGAGAACTTCCGGCCCGGCGCGCTGGAGAAGTACGGCCTCGACGCCGCCACGTTGCTGGCCCGCAAGCCCGAGCTCGTCTACTGCTCCATCAACGGGTGGGGCTACGACAACTCCTGGTCGCAGCGGCGCGCCTACGCGGCGATGGTGCAGGCGGAGGTCGGGCGGGTCGAGCTCGACGCCCGGTTGCGCAACGCGCCGCCGGAGCAGAGCCCGCACGTCGACGGGGACATCACCCCCGGGCTGCTCGCGGTGAGCGGCATCGTCGCCGCCTTGTTCCAGCGGGAGCGCACCGGTCGTGGCCAGCATCTCGACGTCTCCATGGCCGAGGCCCTCGTGTACACCGACGAGTGGACGTCGACCGATCTCGCCGGGTACGACGGACCTCGGATCCCCGACACGTGGAACTACCCGATCTTCGTGGTCGCCGACGGCACCCAGGTCGCGTTCATGGGCGACCCGCATTCGCGGCTGCCCGAGGTCGCGGCGGCCCTCACCGACGCTGCCGGTGCCGTACACGGAGTCGCGCGACGAGGCGCTGCGGATCCTCGCCGATCTCTGTGCGCAGGTGCCGGACTTCCCGACGCTCGAGGCGCGGTTCGAGCAGTTCGGGTTCCTCGTCGCCGAGGTGCGGACGGTGCAGGAGCTCGCCGAGACGCCGTGGGCGCGCGAGCGCGACGTCTTCGTGGAGGTGGAACCGGGGCGCGCGTCACCGGCGCTCCCTTCCGTTCCGACGGGGCGACGATCGGGGTGCGCGCCCGGCGCCCCGCTTCGCCGAGCACACCCGCGCGGTCCTCGCCGAGCGCTGCGGGCTGACCGCGGACGACCTCGACCGGCTCGAAGCCGACGGGATCATCCCGTCGGGCTGAGCCGGCGCGCTCAGGTGCAGCCGTACCGACTGGCCTCGACCCAGCCGCGCACCGGTTCCAGCCAGGCGGACACTCGCGCCTCGACGAGGATGCGCCAGTAGAGCCAGTGCTCGGGCTCCTCGCACGTGTGGGCCAGGTCGAAGCTGATGCTGCGCGAGACGGGGTCGAGCTCCACGTCGAGCGGCGCACCGTCCTCGGCTTCGAAGCGCACGCGCGATGACGTGATCGTGCGTGCCGTGTCGTCGTACTCGATCGCACCTCCGACGCACACGAGGTGCCGGACGCCGGACAGCGTCACGGAGGTAGCCGCCCCGCGCTCGCCCGGCTGCGGCGCGCCGACGAAGTAGAGCTGCGCGTGCTCGGCCTGGAGGTCACCGAGGGTGAACGCGACCCGCCAGTTGCGCGGGCCCCAGGACCGGTCGCGGTGCCCGGCCGCGCGCACCGGTCGCGCCGAGCCGCCGGCGGTGACCGTCCCCGAGACCGCGAGCGACTGCTCGAAGCGACTCGCCGGGTACTCGTCGCTCCCGAGGTCGCCGCCAGTGCCGGTGCCGAACCGATCGGTGGTGGGCGTCGCCGCGAGCGTCACCGACAGCGGGGTGAGCGCGCCCGCATCGGGACCGGTCACGGTGCGGGCCACGCCCTCGAGCCGGAAGATCGCCGTGGGCGTTCCGGGTCGCCACGAGAACCGCAGCCCCCATCGGTCGTACGCGAACCCGTCGGCGAGGTCGAAGTCGTCGTACCGCAACCGGCTCTCGTCGATCCCCAGCCACTCGCCGTCGCGGTGGACGTAGCACCAGAGCATGGCCCGGCCCTGATTGGGGATGAGCCCGAGCCGGAAGAAGCCGGCGGGGCCGCCGCCGAGGTCGATCCACGAGAAGTACCAGGACTCGTTCCACGACCACACATCAGGATCGAACGGATGCACCTGCTCGTCGACGGCCTCCAGGCCACCGCGCTCCGGACTCACGACGCCGCCCGGTCGACCACCGACTCCCAGGCGGGGACCAGAGCGTTCACCTCCTCAGCGAATGGGTCGACCAGGCCCCACTGCACCATCGCCCGCGTCGCGGTCACGACGATCACCGCCGCACCGAACGCCATCCAGTAGTCGAGATCGACGAGCGCCCGACGGGTCGCCCGGCTCCACCGAGCCCACGTCTCCTGCTCCGGCGGCACGCCCGGCAACCGCGCGTCGTCGCGCCCACGTTGCGTCCGTTCGAGGAACAAGCTGTATCCGACGTCGGCGACCGGATTGCCGACGTAGGCGACCTCGAAGTCGACCAACGCGCGGACCTGCGACCCCACCACGACCCCGTTCACCAGCCGGGCGTCACCCATACAGAGGGCGAGGGGCTCCTCGGCCGACGGCGGGATGTTGGCAGTGAGCCAGTCGAACATCGCGACCTGGCGTGGCGCCTGCTCCGCGGTCACGACGTCGAGCAGCGCGTCCCGCCAGTACCCGAGGACGTCGACCGCGCCGGAGGGACCGTCGTACTCGTCCGCCAGCAACGTCGGATCGATCCCGTGCACCGCGCCGAGCGCGTCGTGGAAGGAGTCCCAGACGGCACGTTGGGCACGAGCGCCGGCATCCCGGAACCAGCCCGGACCGCGGTATCCCGCCGGCGCCGCGTCGGGCACGCTGCGGCCGTCGACGAAGTCCATCACGAAGCAGGGTCGACCCATCACGCGCGTGCCGGTGTCGACGGCGAGCACCGCGGGGACGGGCGCACCCAGCCGTCCGAGGCCGGCGACGACGCGGGCCTCACGGCACGGGTCGAGCCGGTACACCACGCTCGGCGTGCGCGGTGCCTTCAGCACCATCCGGCGGGTGTCGTCGCCCATGGTGACGTCGAGCCGCCACGCGCCGTTGGCGTAGCCGCCGGGCAGCTGCTCGACCACGACCCGCGTGACCGGGCAGCCGAGCGCGTCGCGCAGCCACTCGCCGAGCACCTCGGCATCGGGTCGATCCGCGGCCTGCACCGCGCCCGTCATCCCGTCGGGCTGAGCCGGCGCGGGACCGGTCAACCGGAGAACCAGGTCCCGGCGTCGTTGATGAGCACCTGGCCGGTCATCTTCGAGCTCTCGTCCGAGGCGAGGAACAGCACGATGCCGGTCATGTCCTCCGGCTCGAGCGTGGTCTTCAGCAGGGAGGTCTGCACGAGGGACTCGATGATCGGTTCGGGGACGACCGCCTTCGCCGCCGGCGACATGGTCACGCCGGGGCAGACCGCGTTCACGCGGATGTTCCGGCTCCCGAGCATCTGGGCCATGACCCGCGACTGGCGGATGACCATCCACTTGGTCATGCCGTAGCCCTCGGGCGCGAGCGTGGGCGCGGGCGCGTCGTCGGGAAGCTGGTAGATCGACGGGAGGGGGAGCGGGAACGCCGCGGTCGACGAGATGTTCACGATCGAGCCGTGGCGTTGCTCCCAGAGGTAGGGAAGCACGCCGTTCGAGGCGTGGATGATGCCCATGAAGTTGACCGCGAGGAAGTCGTCCCAGGTCGCGGTGAGCTGGTCGAACATCAGCCCGGCGTTGTTCACGAGGCAGTCGACGTGCCCGAAGCTGTCGACGACCGTCCGGCCCATCGCCGCCATCTGCTCGGCGTCGGTGACGTCGGCCTCGAGCACGAGCGCCTGGCGGCCCATGCCCTTGATGTCGTCCGCCACCGGCCCGGCCTGGTCGATGCGCTTCAGGTCGATGATGGCGACGTCGGCGCCCTCCGCGGCCATGGCACGCGCGGTACGCGGCGCCGATCCCCTGCGCCGCACCGGTCACGATGCACACCTTGTCCTGCAGCCGATCCCCCACGTGCTCCCCTCTCCACCCCGGGGACGCGCCCCGGCTCGGCCTTGACAGGGCGACGATACATCTGACATTTTCCGCACGCCCATCGTCCCACGTCACGCCCGCGCGACCCGGGAGACCCACATGCCAACCCGACCCGTGCGAGTCGCCGTGTGGTCCACCGGGGGCATCGGATCGATCGCCATCCGCGCCGTCGACCGGCGGCCCGACCTCGAGCTGGTCGGCGTGTGGGTGCACAGCCCCGAGAAGGTGGGGCGCGACGCGGGCGAGCTCGCGGGGGGCGACCCCATCGGCGTCACCGCCACCGACGACATGAACGCGATCCTCGCCGAGGGAGTCGACTGCGTCGTCTACGCCGCGCAGGGACCGGAGCAGGACGCCGGCTCCGTCCCCGACTACGTGCGGCTGCTCTCCGCCGGGGTCAACGTCGTGACGACCAGCTCGTGGGCGCTCCTCTACCCGCCCACCTACGAGCCCACCTGGCGGGCCCAGCTCGAGGCGGCGGCGGCCGACGGCGCGGCGTCGCTGTACGCCTCGGGCATCGAACCGGGCTTCGCGGCCGACCAGCTGCCGATCCTGCTCACGACGATGTCGAACACGATCCGGTCGATCCGCGCGTCGGAGATCGCCATGTACGACACCTACCCGGTGACGTTCATGATGATGGACGTCATGGGCTTTGGCCGTCCGCCCGACCACGACGCCATGCTCGGACTCCCGGGATCGATCCTCTCGGCGTGGGCGCCTGGCATCAACCTGATCGCCTCGGCACTCGGCGTCGAGCTCGACGAGATCCGCGAGGAGTTCGACCGCGTGGTCAGCGACCGCACCTTCGAAGTCGCGTGCGGCACCATCGAGGCCGGCACCGTGGGCGCGATCCGCACGCAGGCCATCGGCGTGGTCGACGGTCGCGACGCGATCGTCATCGAGCACGTGAACCGCATGGCCGCCGACCTCGCGCCGGAGTGGCCCACCGCCGAGCGCGACGGCCTCTACCGGATCACCATCGAGGGCGACCCCGACATCATCTGCGAGATGGCCGCCGGCGACCCACAGCACGCGAGCCCCGGTGCCATGGTCGCCACGGCGATGCGCGTCGTGAACGCGGTCCCCTACGTCGTCGACGCACCGTCCGGGCTCGTCACTTCGCTCGACCTCCCGATCACCGCGCCTCGCCACGCGCTGACCTGACCACGGTCCGCACGTCCGGTCGTCTCATCGCGGTCGCGATCTGACGAAGTCGGGCGACTCTCGTCGACGACCGACGGTCGATTTGACCGTCCGCTCAAATGTCTGACATTTTGCCCGAGTCGGTGCGGAGCGCTCGACTGCACTCGACCGCCCGGCGTACGAGAGGATTGCCACCCATGACGTACGAGACGATCCTCTACGAGGTCGCCGACCGGATCGCGACGATCACGTTCAACCGGCCGGAGCGGCTGAACGCGGTCAACGAGCAGATGATCAGCGAGCTCAACGACGCCTACACCCGCGCCGAGGGCGACGACGACGTCTGGACGCTCATCGTCACCGCGACCGGCCGGGCGTTCTGCGCCGGCGCCGACGTCGAGAAGATCCCCGAGGACGGCAAGGCTCCGCACGAAGGGCGGTACCTCTCGCAGTACAAGCAGTGGGAGGCGCCCCAGGAGGCGACGCCGCCGTTCCGCACGATGGCGAAGCCGATCGTGGTGGCGGTCAACGGACTCTGCTGCGGCGCCGGGATGGACCTGGTGACCACCGGTGACATCACCATCGCGACCGACGACGCCACGTTCTTCGACCCCCACGTGAGCATCGGCCTCGTCTCCGGACGCGAGATGGTTCGCGTCGCCCGCGCCCTTCCGGTCAACGTCGCCATGCGGATGGCCCTGCTCGGCCGGCAGGAGCGCCTGAGCGCGCAGCGCGCCTACGAGCTCGGCTTCATCACCGAGCTCGTCCGACCCGATGAGCTCCAGTCGCGCGCGCGGGAGCTGGCGCAGCTGGTCAACCGCAACGCGCCGCTCGCGGTCCGGGGCACGCGGCTGGCGATCCGCAAGGGCCTCGACCTCCCCCTCCACGAGGCCGAGATCCTCGCCGAAGCGTTCCGGGAGCGCGTGCTGCACACCGAGGACTCGATCGAAGGCCCCCGCGCCTTCATGGAGAAGCGCGACCCGGAGTGGAAGTGCGAATGACGACCAGGGCGTGGTGACCGTGCCCAGCACCGCCCACGAGGCGATGGTGGCGCAGATCGTCGCCACCGGCCAACAGACCCCGGAAGAGCCGCCGACGCCGGAGGTCATGGCGGCGACGCGGGCGTCCGAGCACCTGGCGGACCCACCGGCGCCGGACGACATGCGGGTCGAGGACGCGACCGTGGGCGGGGTCCCCTGCATCGTCGTGTCAGCGCCAGCCGCCGAGCCGCGCGGAACCATCGTCTTCGTGCACGGCGGCGGCTACATCTGGATGACGGCGCGCACGCACCTGCTCGTCGCAGCGTCGCTGGTGCGGGCGAGCGGGTGCCGGTGCGTCAGCGTCGACTACCGCCGCGCGCCGGAACATCCCTACCCGGCGCCGGTGGAGGACCTCGTCGCCGTGTACCGCAGCCTGCTCGACGACGGCGTCACGGCCGATGCGATCGCCTTCGCCGGGGACTCCGCCGGGGGTGGCCTGGTGGTGGCCGGCCTGGTCGCGCTGCGCGACGCCGGCACCGCGCTCCCGGCCGCGGCGTTGAGCATCTCGCCCTGGACCGATCTCTCGGTGACCGGCGCCTCGGCCGACACGCGTCGACGATCCGATCGTGAGCGGCGCCGCGCTGCGCATGATGGCATCGATGTACCTCGACGGCGCCAGCCCCACTTCCCCCACCGCGTCGCCGCTCTACGCCGATCTGACCGGCCTGCCGCCCCTGCTCGTGCAGGTCGGCACGCGGGAAGCGCTGCTCGACGACGCCCGGCGACTCGTCGAGCGCGCCCGCCGGGCCGGCGTCGACGTGACCCTGCACGAGTTCGCCGACGTCGTGCACATGTGGGTCGTGTTCGGTCCCGACATCCCGGAATCCCTGGAGGCGTACCGCGAGGCGGGCGCCTTCATCCGCGCGCACATGGCGTGAACGGCCGGCGGCCGCAGGAGGTGCTGACGGTGGACGAGCTGCGATTCGACGGGCGGGTCGTCGCCATCACGGGCGCGCACCACGGGTTCGGGCGCGAGCACGCGCTCCTCCTGGCCGGTCGCGGCGCGCAGGTGGTGGTCAACGACATCCAGGGCGCAGCCGACACGGTGGACGCGGTCCTCGCGGCCGGCGGCGAGGCGATCGAGAACACGAGCGACATCACGACCGCCGCCGGTACCGATCGCATCGTCCAGGACGCGCTCGACACCTGGGGCCGCCTCGACGCGGTCGTGAACAACGCGGCCGCCGGCGGCGGGACCCTTCCCGACGAGGACACCGTGCGCCTCACGTTGGGCGTCCACCTCGTCGGCACCATCAACATGGTCCGCGCCGCGATGCCGCGGTTCCGGCAGCAGCGGTATGGCCGCATCGTGAACACCGGGTCGGGTTCCGTGCTCGGCATCCCCGGCACCGGGATCTACGCCGCCGGCAAGGGCGGCGTGCTGGCCTTCAGCCGGGTGCTCGCCAACGAGCTGACGAGCGGGCGCCGCCACGCGCCCGACGTCGACATCAAGGTCAACGTGTTCATGCCGGCCGCCCAGACCCCGGTGATGCCGCGCGTCCCCGACGAGCAGTTCCAGGCGATGCTCGACACCAGCTTCGCCGCCGCCCGCACCTCACCGCTCGTCGCGGTGCTCGCCCACGAGTCGTGTCCCGTCTCGGGCGAGGCGATCCAGACCGGTGCCGGCCGCGTGTCGCGGTTCGTCCTCGCGACCACGGAAGGGTGGCAGGCGCCCGACGACCTGCCCACGCCCGAATCCATCCTCGAGCACTGGCCCGACGTCATGGCCAACCGGGACCTGCGCGAGCCGGTCGGCAGCATGAGCGACCTGCTCGGTCGGCGCGGCCTACATCCGTACACCATGGCCGACCTCGTCCAGTGGGCGAAGACGGGTGAGGACCCGACCGCGACGTCTGATCACCGGCCGGTCTGATCACCGGCCGGTCTGCTCAGAGGTCGGCGAGCAACCGGGCGAGGTCGCAACGGCGCGTGGTCGCGGCCTCGCTCATGAGGCCTCCATGCGATCGAAGGCGGCGTCCATCGCGGCGCGCCGCTGTTCGTAGATCGGGCGGAACGAGCCGTGCGTGATCACGTAGGGCTCGCCGGCTTCGAGGTCGGTGAGCAGGTTGCGGATCGCGTCCTCGGCGGTGACGAGGTCGCCGTCGCCCATCGGCTGGTGGGCCATCATCGCCTCGACGTCGCTCTGGTCGAGGACCGATTCGCCCAACGCCGACGGCCGCGCCAGGACGCTGCTCTCGAGATGACGGGTCATCATCCCACCGGGGAAGAGGATCGTCACGCCGATGCCTTCGGGCGCGAGCTCCTCGCGCAGCGACTCGGCGAAGCCCATCACCGCGAACTTGCTCGTCTGGTACGCGCCCAACCGCACCGACGGCGCCAGCACGCTCGACGACGCGGTGAACACGATGCGCCGCAGGCCGCTCCCGGCGCGCATCATCGGGAGGAACTCGCGCACGGTGCGCACCGTCCCGAGCACGTTGACGTTGATCACCCACGACCAGTCCTGCTCGGTGAGGCGATCGATCGCACCGAACTGCTGGACGCCCACGTTGGAGCAGAGCACGTCGCAGCCGCCGAGCGCGGTGCGGACGTGGTCGGCGGCGGCGGCCACCGACGACGAGTCACCGATGTCGACGCGCGTCGACGTCGCGGTGACTCCCAGCGCGGCGACCGCGGAGGCGGTCGCGGCGGCCGCTTCCTCGTCGATGTCGAGCACCCCGACCTTCATGCCGGCACCTGCGAACCCTCGCGCCATCGCCGCCCCGAGACCGGATCCGGCGCCGGTCACCACCGCGATGCGGCCGGTGAGCTCCGTCATACGTTCCCCTGAGATCGTGGAAGTGCCGGCACGATGCGCGCCACGCGGGGAGAGGCTACCGACGTCGACCGCGACGGGTTGTCGGCGGCCGCCGGCGGGTGCTTCAATCCATCTAGAGATTTGTGCCCGAACCCCGCGCGAAGGTCGTGGAGCATGAAGATCCCGTTCACCTGGAAGCCGACCGGCTGGTTCATGATCGGATGGGCGGCGGAGTTCCCGGCCGGCGAGGTGCGACCGCTGCGATACTTCGGTGAGGACCTCGTCGCGTACCGCGACGACGACGGTGTCCTGCACGTGATGTCGGCGCACTGCCCCCATCTCGGCGCGCACATCGGTCACGGCGGAAAGGTCAACGGCGACTGCGTCGAGTGCCCCTACCACGGGTGGGGCTACGGCCCCGACGGAGTGAACCGCTACATCCCCTACGAGGAGCGGCCGAACGTCTCGAAGCAGCTCCGGGTGTGGCCGGTGCTCGAGCAGTACGACTGCGTCTTCCTCTGGCACCAACCCGACGGCGAGCCACCGCGCTGGGAGATGCCCGACATCTTCCTCTCGTTCCCGCAGATGGAGACGGACCCGTCGGCGTACTACCGGCCGTATCCCGAGCTGTCCGTCCGCTACGACCGGGAGCCGGTCCACCCGCAGCTCCCGCTCGAGAACGCGGCCGACAGCATCCACTTCCAGTACGTGCACCGTGCGACGGTGACGCCCGTGTTGGTCGACTGGAAGGTGGTCGACCAGGAGTGGCGGTTCGTCACCGGGTGGCCGGACACCCGGAGCGACGATCCCGACGCGATGGCGCTCCGGATCCACAGTTGGCTCTTCGGGGTCGGCGGCGCGATCAGCGCCTTCGAAGGCTCGTCGAGCTACCGCCTGGTGTTCGCGACGACCCCGGTCGACGACGACTGCTCCGACATGTTCTATTCCATCTGGTGGCCGAAGCTGCCCGGCGACGAGTCGGCGGTACCGCCCGAGGATCTCCGCGAGCGGCTGGAGAAGGAGTTCCTCGTCACGTTGTGGGACGACCTCGAGATCTGGCGGTACCAGGACTACGTCGAGCATCCCGCGCTGGCGAAGCAGGACGCACGACCGTACGGATCGGTACGCAAGTGGGCCAAGCAGTTCTACGAGATCGAGCCCGGCTGA
>CAWELN010000022.1:0-105380 GCA_963809795.1 uncultured Actinomycetes bacterium | reverse complement strand
TTTGGTCCCAGGCACCATCACGCGGGCGACCGAGGAGCGGCATGGCCAAGCTGATCTACGTGGCGAATGTGTCGCTTGACGGCTACATCGAGGACGCCCACGGCAGCTTCGAATGGACCGCGCCCAGCGACGAGTACTTCACCTTCATCACTGACGTTGTGCGCCCCGTCGGCACCTACCTCTATGGACGGCGCATGTACGAAACGATGGCCGTCTGGGAGACCGAACCTGCTCTGGCCGCCGAGTCGGAGCTCAGGGCCGACTTCGCGAACCTCTGGCAGGCGGCCGACAAGATCGTCTACTCCACGACGTTGCCCGTCGTCTCGACCGCCGACACGCGGCTCGAGCGCCGCTTCGACCCGGATGCGGTCCGCGACATGAAGACGGCTGCCGCCAGCGATTTGACCGTCGGCGGCCCGACCCTCGCGGCGCACGCGTTCAAGGCCGGGCTGGTCGATGAGTGCCAGCTCTTCATCCATCCGGTGCTCGTCGGTGGAGGCAAGCCCGCATTCCCCAGCGACGCCCGCGTCCAGTTGGAGCTGCTGGAGGAGCACCGGTTCGGCAACGGTGTCGTGAACCTCCGCTACCGCACCCAGAGCTGACCCTCCAATCGCAACCGCACCGGTCGCCTTCGCTTCGACGATCCAAGCTGGGGCTGTCTCGCTTCGGCGACGAACAACGGATGCTGGAAGGTTCGGAGCTGGAGGCGCGTCGGCGTGCGCTTATGTGTCGAGGAGGCTGCGGGCAAAGTTCGGGTTGGCGGGGTGGCGGAGCTTGCTCATCGCTTTGGCTTCGATCTGACGGATGCGTTCGCGAGTGAGGTGAAGATGTTCACCGACTTCCTCGAGCGTGCGCGGTTCACCGCGATCCAAGCCATACCGCAACGAGAGGATGCGCTGTTCCCGCTCGTCAAGGGCGCTGAGCAGCGTAGCGACCTCGGCCGGCAGCAACGCCAGGATTGCCGCGTCACAGGGTGAAGGCTGGGAGTGGTCTTCGACCAGATCACCCAACTCGGCTGACGCGTCCTCACCGAGCGGCTCGGACAACGACAGCGGTCCAACCGCGAACAGCATCACGTCGACGACCTTGGCTTCCGGGATGTCAAGCGCGTCGGCCAGTTCGGCCCGCGTCGCCGGCCGGCCGAGCTTCGCTTCGAGCTCTGCACGCATGCGTTGGAGCAGAGCAAGCCTGTCGTTGGCGTGAACCGGCAGGCGAATCGTACGAGCCGTGTTCGCGATGCCGCGCGAGATCGCCTGACGGATCCACCACGTCGCGTACGTCGAGAACTTGAACCCTTTGCGCCAGTCGAACTTCTCGACGGCGTGGATCAGACCGACGTTCCCGTCCTGGACCAGGTCCAGGAGCGGAAGCCCGGACGCTTGGTACTTCTTGGCAATCGAGACCACCAGCCGCAGGTTCGCCTGCACGAAGACGTCGTGGGCCTCGGCGCCCCGCCGTGCCGTTCGACGCAACGTCCGCCGCTCGTTCGGGGTGAACACCCTCCCCGGCTCGGTGAGCGCCCGGTTCGCTCGGCTCGCCTCCTCGATCTGCTGAGCCAGGCGAGCTTCATCGTCCTTGGACAACAACTCGTGGCGCCCGACCTCGGTCAGATAGAGGCGGACCAGGTCTTCGTCATCACGTTCGACTCGTCGCGGTCCCGCCATCAGGTTCCCAGGCGCCCTCTCGCTCAACGAGTGGGGCCGGGGCACACGCCTGGCCGGACTCTCGCGACCGATCGGGCCCGTCCACCCAAGGCGAACAGAACTCGAACGCATCACGTTGTAGCAACTCCAACCTACGTGATCAGCGGCCCGAGTGCGCAGTCGTCCGGCAAAGGCTCAGAACCTCGCGGGGAATGGCAGTACCACCACGACGCGCGCACCGCCGTCAGCGCGACGGTCCCACGGCGGTTCGACGACGGCTGCCTGGTCCAGCCCCTAGGCTCACATGATGGCGAAACAGAAGAAGCCCGGCGACAGCACGACGCCCTCGGGTAGTCCCGAGGGACCTCCGGGGAAGAAGCAGCGGAGCAAGGCCCGGAAGAAGCACAGCAAGGCTCGCTAGTCGCCCGGTGCAGAATGCCTGCGGGATTGCTCACCAACGCGGCGAATCAAATACCACGAGTAGCCTCTACACGATGACCAAGCCGCGGGTGTCTGCATCGAAGCCGACGCCGCGAAGGTCTGAGCCGAGCGATGTCGAGGCGTCCGCGGCTTCGAAGGAGAAGGTTCGTACGCTTCCGAAGCGGGACGCGGACGCAGTTCAGGCTAGGGAACGCGCGAGGCAGCGCGCCGGAGCTGACGACTAGTCATGACCTCGATCACGGCGCCCGGCGTTCTCTTGTAGCCATCGGCACACATGCGGCAGGCCACACGCTCGTAGGCGCCAATCACCACACGGTGACTGATGTCCTCACGATGACAGCAGGGGCAGTTGCCTGTTGGTTTGTTCGTCTGGCCCGGCATCCACTGCCAGGGTACTCACGATGACGATGAACCCTCGCCAGCACTGCGACTCGGCGCCTCGCGATCCTTCATGCCCTGGTACGCGCTGATTCTCTCAGCCGCGGTCGTGCTGCATGTCTCCCGCTGCTGCCTGCCAGTGCTGCCCGTCCCATCGGTGCACATGACCGCCGTCCGGCCCGGCCCGGTTGCAGTGCCGGACCGCGCCCGTCTTTGGGGGGCTTCCTTCGAAGGTGGCGAAGCAACCCTTCGCCAGGCACGACTGCCTTACCACTGGTCGATCACACCCCGATGCGGCTGCGAGAGGCACGCCGGCTGCTTGGCTCGGTGTCGGGCGAGTGACGCGAGGATGTCCGTGGTCACGTCGTCGATGGGCCGGTCAGCGTCGACGGAGATCAGCAGCCCGGTCGCCTCGAGGTCGCGCAGCATCAGCGAGGTCTCGACTTCGTACGCGCCGAGTCGGGCGGCGATCCCGGCTTCGGTATCGTCGGTGCGTCCCCGCGTCATAAGCCGTTGCACGACGACCTCGCTCGGCACTGCCAGCTCGATGGCCGCGTCGAGGGCTTCCGGATGGAGCCATGAGAGCAATGCGTCGAGCTGGGCGCGGTTGCGCGGGAAACCATCAATCAGGAAGCCTCGCGTTCGGGCGGTGCCGTGTCCGAGTCGTTCTCGCACGAGTTCGTTGACCAGTGCATCGGGTACGAGATGCCCCGCCGCGACACACTCGCAAGCGCTGTCGCCCAGAGGCGTTCCGAGTCGGATCGCGTGTCGGAGCAACGCGCCGGTCGAGACGTGCGGGATGCCCAGCGCCCTGGATATGCGGAGCGACTGCGTTCCCTTTCCCGACCCCGGCGGGCCCACGATGAGCAAGTTCATCTGAATCGGCGTTGCCTCAGGTGCTCTCGATGCGGGGTGGACCGGCTGCGCGCTGCCGCGCCGACACCATGCCGAGCTCTTCGAGCTTCGACCAACGCCGACCGTCCTCCTCGAGGTACGACTGCGCTTGCCAGGTCGGCAGCCACGCGGGAGAGGCGAATGGGCTCCGGTAGTGCACGCGCATGCGGGGGTCGTTCACGACATCTGCCCGACGCGCGCGTCTGCACGCAGCAGGCTCAGCAGCTCTCCGAGCTGCTGCTCGATCGCCAACAGCGCGTGCACCTGTGCGGCTCTGAACGATTGGTCGGCCGACAGGACGGGGTTGTGTTGCGCGTCGACGAGCGACCGTTCGGCTGCATCTCGATGCACGCTCATGCCGCTCGAGTCGTGCGCCGGCGTCGCATGCGTTCCAGGCCCGAGAGACCTGCATCTCGCAGTCGTGCCGGCGCGTCCGATGGAGCGTCGATGAGTTGCCCGGCGGAAAAGACGTTCAAGGCTTGCAACGCCTTGGTGGCGGCGAAGTCGTCCGAGTGTTGGCTCAGCCTCGCCAGCAGGAGCCTTCGGGTAGTGGCGTCGAGCTGATCGGCGTCGACTGAGGCGGCGCGGAGCGCGGCGTCGAGGCGGTAGCGCTCTTGGCGTCCGGAGTCGGAATTGCGCACGGGCTCGAGAGAGGCATCGCGGCGTGTCATGAGGCCACGATAGCACTCGATCTCAAGAAATGTCTTGCGTTGGTTGATCCACCGCCTACTCTCCAGGCAGGTTCTTGCTCGACGGACAGATGGTTCGCCGGCCGGGAGTGCGGATCGGTTGTCCAACATGGGCGAGGTCATCGCCGTCAAACCAGCGCCGTGGATGCTCGTGGACGGTGGCGGCGCCGATGGGCCACAGGTGCACCCGACCTGCGAGAAGCTTCCGTTGCTCCACGCGGTGGCGCGGCGCGGGCTGCCGAACCTGATTGAAGCAACGGTCATCCCTGCGGTCATGTTCTTCGTGGTCGTGAAGACGATCAACGCGCCGGTAGCGATGGCGGCGGTGCTGGTGTGGGCATACGTCGCGATCTTGCGTCGCGTCGTCCGCGCCATACCGATCCCGGCGATCCTCGTGCTCGCGACGCTTGGCCTGACGGTGCGGACGCTGGTTGGTCTCGTCAGCGGGAGCACGTTCGCATACTTCATCCAGCCGATCGCGACGACGGTGGCTTTGGCGGTGCTGTTCCTCGGCTCGGTCGTGATCGGGCGTCCGGTCATCGCCCGCCTCGCCCACGACTTCTGCCCGCTCGCGCCCGAGGTGGCGGCTCGCCCGGCGGTGCTCCGGCTGTTCGGAGGGCTGACCGTGCTCTGGGCCGGCGTACACATCGTGACCGCGGCCATCACGTTCGGGATGTTGGTCAGCATGCCAGTGGCGACGTTCGTGGCGTTCAAGACTCTGACCTGCCTGGCCGTGACCATCGGCGCGATCGTCATCACGATCCTGTGGGCGTTGCGCGTCGTGCGGAGCGAGCGCCTGGTGTTCGCGTTCGCCGGGCGCTGAGCGGCAGCTTCAGATCAGCCCCAGCGCGCGTCGCGAGCTTCGTCGGCGTCCATGTAACTCATTTCCAGTTGTTTATGACTAGAATCGCCCCGATGTCGGAGTGGAGCTTCCTGACGAACCATGCTCGTGTCCTGTTGTGCATCGCGCGCGACCCGGGTATCCGCCTCCGCGACATCGCCGCGACGCTCGGGATCACCGAGCGCACCGCGTTCGGCGTGGTCGCGGACCTCACCGAGGCGGGTTACGTGATCAAGGAACGCGACGGTCGGCGGAATCGCTACGAGGTGCAACACCATCTCCCGTTGGCGGAACCGACGAGTGAGGAACGCACGATCGGCGACGTGCTCGAGCTCCTCGGCGGTCGTGACATCACCCGCAACTCCACTCGCTCCGCTGCGAAACGGCGACGGAGCGCCGTCAACTAGGCGACACCGGCCATCGTCGTTCCGAGATGAGTACGGGGATGGCCGCACGGTCCCGAACAGACCTTCCTCGACGGGATCCCCGTCACGTCTTCGATCGCTTGAGGAGCACAGTGACACTGCCATCAGCGAGCTGCGTCATCCCGACAGCTTCCCAACCGTCCGCGCCCAGTTCGTCCAACGTCTGCACCGCGGCCGACGCACCACGGTGGGTTGTGGGCGCGACGAACGCCGGGAGCGCGACAACGAGGTATTCCCACACGGTCATCCGCCCATTCTGGCCCGCCGCGCGGCACCCGGCAGCCGATTGCTGGATGCGTGATCGCGGAAGTGCCTTCCGGTTTCAGCCGCTGACCAGTAGTAATTGATGTTCGGCCGCCCTAGATGAGGTCCGTCGAAGGAAGGGCTTCCTGATGACGGTCACTCAGCTCACCCGGCGTCGCTTGCGTATCGCGCTCGTGGCACCCCCGTGGCTCCCGGTCCCCCCGGTGGGCTACGGCGGCACCGAGCGGGTCATCGCGCTCCTCGCGGATGGCCTCGTGGAACGCGGCCACGACGTCACCCTGTTCGCCGCCTCGGGCTCGCGCACCGCGGCCCGGCTGGTGTCGCCCCTGAGCGAGCCACCCGAGATCATCGGCGGCGCGCCTGACGACGACGCGTTCCACACCTTGCACGCGTATCTCGAGGCTGACGACTTCGACGTCATCCACGACCACACGAGTCTCGGTCCGGCCTTCGCCGCATTGCTGCGCGACGGCCCTCCGGTGGTCCACACGTTGCACGGGCCGTGGACTGCGGGACTACGGAACAAGCTCGCGCTCGTGCAGGACTTCGTGCACCTCGTCGCCATCAGCCAGGCCCAGGCGGCCATGAACCCCGGAGTCGACTACGCGGGGATGGTGCACAACGGCGTCGACCTCCAGCTTCACCCATACCGCAACACCAAAGAGGACTTCCTGGTGTTCGTCGGAAGGGTGAATGCCGACAAGGCGCCTGAGATCGCGGTCGAAGTCGCCCGTGCCGCGGGCCGTCCGCTCATCATGATGGTGAAGCGATCGGAACCCGCGGAGTGGGAGTACTGGAACGGGGTCGTCGAGCCGCTGCTGCACGACGGTGTGCGGGTGATCGAGCAGCCGCCCCACGCGATGAAGGTCGACCTCGTAGGTCGAGCGTGCGCCACGCTGTGCCCGATCTACTGGCCCGAGCCCTTCGGGCTGGTGCTCGCGGAGTCGCTTGCGTGCGGCACGCCGGTCATCACGCGGCCGGTCGGCGCGGCACCCGAGATCATCTCCCATGGCGTCACCGGCTACCTGTGCGACACCACAACGGAGATGATCGCGGCCGTCGACCGGGTTGCGACGCTCTCGCCGAAGGTGTGCCGCGAGCAGGCAGCGCAGAGGTTCTCCGCCGACTCGATGGTCGACGGCTATGAGGCGGTCTACCGATCGGTCGGGTGGGGTCAGAAGTCGCCAGGCACCCGGGCCGCTATGAGCGCGGCACGGGAGTTGCGCAGCACATCGAGGTGACCGCCGCCGCGCACGTCGACGCGACCATTCACGACATCGACGGTCAGTAGCTCACCGGCGATCTCGATTCCCTCGACCCGCAGCGCCTCGATCCACGGCGGGAGCTCGGGATCGATCCGTACCTCATCGTGCGCGGCCCACGGATCGATCCGCAACAAGGTGCGCAACCAGAGAAGCGGCGACGCCGAAGCCCACGCCTGGGGCGAACACGACGTGGGGTACGACGCCGGGCTCGCCGGGCGGCCGCGCGCAAAGCCGGCGAAGAGCTCAGGGAGGTGGCCGCGGAACGCCTCCGACACATCGAGCTGCGCGCCGATCACGCGGTGCGCCTCCTCCACATAGCCGTAGCGCATCAGGCCGGCGGCGCAGATCGCGTTGTCATGCGGCCAGATCGAGCCGTTGTGGTAGCTCACCGGGTTGAACGCGGCCATGTTGGTGGCCAGCGTCCGAACGCCCCAGCCCGAGAACATCTCCGGAGACATCAGCCGCTCCACGACCAACCCCGCGCGTGCGGGGTCGATGATCCCGGTCCACAGGCAGTGGCCCAAGTTGGAGGCGAGCGCGTCAATCGGGCGCTTGTCGGCATCGAGGCCGAGCGCGTAGTAGCCGTGCTCAGGGAGCCAGAAATCCTCGTTGAACCGGAGCCAGAGCTGACGGGCCTTGTCGCGGTAACGCGAGAACGTCACCTCGTCGCCGGCCTCACGAGCGAAGTGGGCTCGTGCGACATAGGCCGCGTACACGTAGCCTTGAACCTCACACAGCGCGATCGGCGCCTCAGCGAGCGTGCCGTCGGCGAAGCGGATCGCGTCCCAGGAATCCTTCCAGCCCTGGTTCGCCAGTCCGGTCGAGCTGGCGCGGGCGTACTCGACGTAGCCGTCACCGTCGCGGTCGCCGAAGCACTCGATCCATTCGAGGGCCCGGTCGGCGTGTTGGAGCAACCTCGGGACGAGGTCGTCGGCGAGGTCCCAGCGTCGCAGCTCTCCGAGCAACATCACGAACAGAGGTGTCGCGTCGATCGAGCCGTAGTACACCTCGCCCGAGCCGAGCGCGGCCCGGGCGGACGCGCCGAAACGCATCTCGTGCAGGATCTTCCCCGGTTCCTCCTCGGTCGCGTCGTTCACCTCGACACCCTGGAAGCGGGCCAGCGTCTCGAGCACACCCCGCGCGAGCGCGGGGTCGGCGAGCAGCGTCATCCACGCGGAGAGCAGCGAGTCGCGGCCGAACACGGTCATGAACCACGGCGCGCCCGCGGCAAGAATCGGTACGTCGGGATGCTCGGGGTCGAAGATCCTCAGCGCGCCGAGGTCTTCGCCGGCCTGGCGCACCGCTTCGCCGAGCCCCGCGTGGTCCGTGTGCACCGCCGGGAGCGACGCCCGCCACGACGCGAGCCGCCGCGCCGGGACGGAGTCGGTATCGACACCGCGGCAACGGAAGCGCGGGATCAGCACCTCATCGCCGAGCGTGGCGATGCACTCCACGCACACCGTCCAGGTCCCGTGCGGATCGAGCCTGGTCATCCAACGCAGCGTGTGGTCGACCACGGTGGGCGCGTCGTTCGTGCGCAGCTCAACGGTCTTGTCGACGCTGCCGTCGCGGAATGTGAACACCAGCCCGTGCGCAGTGGTCTCGTGTCGCCGTCCGATGCGCTCGACCACGCGGCGCTCCTTCACCTCGAAGAGGTCGGCGAAGTCGACGTCGCACCGCAGCTCGATCTCCACGTCCACCGCGCTGGTGCCGTAGTTGGTGACCGCGATCCGCTCCCTGAGGCCCTGGCCGATCGCGCGGTCCCGGAAGGCAATCACGTCGGAATCGACCTGACCAGCTGGTGGGAGGGCCCGGCCCACGAACAGCGCCGTGAACGGTTCAGGCACGTCGACGGTGAGCGACTCGAGCGGATGGCCGTCAATCAACAACTCCCAACGCGACAGCACACGAGTGTCAAGCACGAACAAGCCGTGGGGCTGATTCGGACACACGTCGCCCGTCCGGTCGGAGACGCAGAACGTCTGACCTTCGACCAGTGTCACGGACCCATCGGTGCGCCCCAGCGAGGAAGGCGGCGGGATGGTGCCGGCGTAACGCTCGGTGTCGGTCAGAGCCTCGCACGCTACTCGCCCGCGTCCGGTCAAGGCCGCGGGATGCTGCATGGGGCGGACGAGGACCGGAAGACTCTTCCGCGCAAGCAGGTGAAAGGCGCAGCTCGCACCCGCCCACGAAGCTGCCCATGACCCTTCGCGGCGACGACCACCGACGGATAGGCAGCGGCGCCAGCAGCACCACATCAGCCAGCACTTCGCCAACGTTGAGCCGCGGGCCCTGTCCTCGCCCACGAGCAGTGTCATCGAGCGTCAGTACTGCTGGACCGTCGCGACTGATTCCGACCTAGCGATCCGCTCGTGTCAAGCAAAGCGATGAATCCGATGACGGTCCCCGGTCATCATTGGAGAGAGCGCACACCGCTCTGATGGGGAGAAGGGATCGCATGTCCAGCTTGCGCAAGACGTTCACCGCGACACTCCAGAAGAGCCCGAACAAGGGCGGCTGGACGTACGTGGTGATGCCTGGCTCAGCGAAGTTCTTCGGCACTCGGGGCCTGGTGAAGGTGCGTGGGACCGTCGACGGTCATCCGTTCCGGAGTTCGTTCATGGCGCTCGGCGACGGCAGCCACAAGTTGCCCATCAATACGGAACTACGGCGAGTCCTCCAGAAGCAGGAAGGTGACCGCATCACGGTTCGGCTCGAAGAACGCCTCGACACCTGACGAGCGGGAGAGTGGGGCGACTCAAATGATCGGCGGAGGGACGCCTTCGGCGCTCGCCGCCAGAGTCGAGTCCCAGTTGCACACCGCGCAGGCATGGCGGATGATCGAGCGCCCGAACTCCACGGCGACCGCATGGGGGTCGGGTGCGCTGCGGGCGTCATCCCAGTCGAGGATGTACTCGCCCAACTGGGCGTCCCAGTGCGCGGCCGTCGGTGACACGGTGGCGCTCTCGAGGCCTGCTTGGGGTGGGTACGCGAATGCGAAGAACGCGGCACGGGGGTAGCGGGCGTCGCCTGGCCACCAGCCGATCTCGATCTGCTCGGCGTTCGCGGAGTTGCGCATGATGAAGTCGTTCGACGGTGCGTCGACCGACCGACCCGAGAAGAGGCTGACCGCGAGATCGAAGGTGCCCCACCAGGCGTTGACCGGCGTCGAGCGGCCCCGGTACGGCGCACGAAGCGTGGCGAGGACCAGGGCGGCCTGAGTGGCTGCCGCGAAGTAGCGCTCGACGTCAGCCGGACGGTAGGTGGCGTGTTCGAAGTCTTGGTCGAGCGGCGTGGTCCACGGTGTCTCCTGCGGCGTCGTGTAGATCTGCACCGGACCGACCAGATCGGCCACTGCGCTCAGCAGCTCGCGCGTCACCTCGGCGACGGGCCGGTCCGGGCTCAGCGCGACGGCATGTGCGCGCCCGTCGCTGTGCTCGGCTACGGCGCGATGGTGGCGGAGATCGAGTGCCGCGACCAGCGCGCCGGAGTGATCGGGTGCGGGGAGCGGCAGCGTCTCCCAGCCACGCGCGGTGAGGCGGAGCGCAGCGTGCTGGAGCTGCGGTTCGGGCGGCGCGAGGGCGACCGCGAGCTTGCCCAGGACCTGAGTGTGCGCGTGCAGCGTGTCGCACGTCGCGCGCCACGCCTCGTACGGCAAAGAAGGCCACCGGGTGCTGCTCATGCCGGGCGGTCGATGCGGTCGAGGACGACGACTGGGATCTCGCAGTGTGTGCGCTCGACGACGGCCGCGACCTGCGGACTGAGTCGGCCGATGCGATCGCACCACTGGCGTCGCTCGGTCGGGTGCGCCACTCGCGCGCTACCAGTGCAGGTCTCGGCACCGATCTCCACGGATGCCACGGGATGGACCATGAGGTTGTGGTACCACCGCGGGCGCCGCGGCACACCGAAGTCCGATGGCCCAAAGCGGCGGCTCCCACCAGAACCGTGGTCGGCGAGCCCGGTGCGCGGATGGCGCTTCGATGGCCGTCCGTCTGCTTCGGTGGCTCTCAGGTTCGCCGTGGTTCCCTTCGAGTGGAAGTAGGTCGTTTGAGACGATGGAGAAGCTATGTCCACGCCCGCTGGATCAGTGCCGGCCGAGCCCCGCAAGGGGTTTCACGTACCCGTATGGCTGGTCGTCGTACTCGGGGTGCTGGTGGTGGGGTTTGGCGCGTTTCTCGTCGGTCGTGGCGTCTCCCATCGCCGGGAGCGGGTCGGGTTCGGCGGTCGATTCGACGGCGGTCACGTAGGACATCCGATCCTCTGGATCCTCGTCGCCGGGATCGTGATCGCCCTGATCGTCGCGGCGGTCGTCGCACTCGTTCGCCACTACTCGGCGCCGCCCGCGCAGTCGGCGATGCCAGCGGCTCCGAGCAGCGCGGAGGAAGTCCTGGCACAACGCTTCGCCCGTGGCGAGATCGACGAGGACGAGTACCGGCATCGCCGCGACGCGCTGCGTGAGTAGCTGCGGCACATCTGCACCTTCTGGCTGGTGGAAGCGCTCACCCGCGCCGGAACCGTCGACCCGTCGCGTCTGGACGAGGCCAGGCTGATGTACGAACGCGCAACACTGACCGTCGCGCATCGACACCCGTCGGGTCGATCGCGCGTGATCAGGGTGCGATGACGAGCTCGGCAATACGACCGTCGCGGAGAACGAATCGGTACTGCAGGTCGGCGACGCCGCCGGGAAAGGTTCCTTCGAGTCGGTTGTCGACCAACCAGGTGTCGGGATCGATCCTGCTGGCGCCGAGACCGGTGCGCGTGTAGGTGAACTCGCGGGCTGCAGTGTCGAGCCACTGCCGGATTGCTGCAGTGCCTCGGTGTTCGTGATCTTCGTCGATCACCGTGGCATCGGCGGCAAACGCGGCGAGGGCACGGCTCGTGTCGTGACGGTCGTGTGCGTCTTGGTACTGCCTGATCACGCGAGGGATCTGGACATCTCCATCCGAGGTGTTCGCACTGTCGGTCATGAAGATCCTTTCGAGGGGCCGCACGGCTCTCCCTTGTGCTGGACTACCTTCTAACATTGCAGCTAGTAACTTCGAAGTTAGCAGTGAGCGAGGAGGTCGACAAGTGGTCGAGAAGATCCGGCTCGAAGACCGGGAATGTCCGCTGTCGGCGACGCTCGGGCTCGTCGGCGAATGGTGGACGTTGCTCATCCTCCATGACGCGTTCGACGGCTACACGCGCTTCGACCAGTTCCAGGCCAACCTCGGGATCTCGTCGAGCCTGCTCACGAGCCGACTGAAGCGACTCGTCGACAACGGGCTCCTCGAGCGCCGTCAGTACCAGGAGCGCCCACCGCGCCACGAGTACGTCCTGACGGAGCTCGGGCGGTCACTGCGGCCGGTGATCGTGGTGCTCGCGGCGTGGGGCAACGCCCGCCTCGCGCCCGACGATCGGAGCATGATCCTCGTCGACTCCGTCACGGGCAGCGAAGCCGACCCGGTCGTCGTCGATCGTCAGTCCGGACGGCCCGTGGACGGCGCGGACTTCGTGTTCACCGCCGGGCCCGCCGCCAGCGCACCGTTCCGCGACCGGTACCACGACCGTCCCGGGCCGCACTCCCACGCCGACTCTCGCCGCGAGCGAATCTTGTCCCGCGTTCGATGCGTTCCTCGTGGCTCCGTTGCCAGCTTCGGCGACATCGATCCGGACGCACCCCGCCTCGTCGGCCGAGTGCTGCACACCGCTCCGGCCGACGTTCCCTGGCATCGCATTGTTCGTGCCGACGGCACGATCCCCCAGGGCGAACCACAGCGCCGCATGCTCGCAGCCGAGGGCGTACGGATGACGGGTGACCGCGTCGACCTCCGTGCTCGGAGCGGGCCTCTCCGTTCCGATGCTCGTGGCAACAACTCGAGCTGATCGCGCTCAGGTGGAGCGCGCCATCATCGGCCGCGTTGCGAGCCCGGATCGCGCGGGGTGACGCCGGAAGATTCTTCGTGGGTTGCTCTGGCGTGCCCGACTCCGCACTCGCGCCCGAATGTGCGAGCCCACGGCACCGGTGCCGTCGATCGTGCGGGAGTGCATCGGCATCCGGTGACTTCCGGGCGTCGTGACGGTGCCGCTAGAAGGGTGACGTCCACAAGCTGAGGAGCCAGTCATGAAGTTGAGTACGAGGAATCAAATCGCCGGCACCGTGCAGCAGGTCCACGCCGGTGAGGCAATGGCCACGGTCAAGGTGCAACTCGGAGGTGGTGAGGTCATCACTGCCGCGATCACCGCCGAGGCGGTCACGGATCTCGGCCTCGAACCGGGCACCCCCGTGACCGTTCTGGTCAAGGCCACCGAGGTGATGCTCGCCACGGACTGATCGGCGTCACACCGACGCTTCGATCCCGTACCAGGGTCGAGAGGGCGGGCTTCGCGCTTCCGTGCCGGCACGCGTTGTCTTCCCTGTGGGCTGATCGCGTACCGTCGTCGGTATGACACCGGAGGAGATCGCCGATCTCGTGTGCCTGCGCCGCGCCCGGGACCTGATGGACCGCGACTACGCGGAGCCGCTCGATGTCCCGGCCATGGCGAGTGCGGCGCTCATGTCGCCCGCGCACTTCTCGCGCAAGTTCCGTGCGGCATACGGCGAGACGCCCTACGCCTACCTCATGACGCGACGCATCGAGCGTGCGAAGGCCTTCCTGCGCCAGGGGATGTCCGTGACCGACACCTGCATCGCCGTCGGTTGTACGTCGCTCGGCTCGTTCAGCTCACGCTTCACCGAGATCGTCGGCGAGACGCCCTCGCAGTACCGTGCGCGTGATCACCGCGGCCTCGAGGTCGTCCCGCCGTGCGTGAGCATGGTCGCGACACGACCACGGCGGACCCCCGAGGTGGTCTGAGCGCGGAGACCGAGCAGGATCGGAGAAGCATGTGGCGGACCGCGCTCGTATGGTCGTCGCATGACACTCACCGTTTCCACCATGTTCATCCCCGTCCACGATCCCGATGCCGCGCTCGTCTTCTATCGCGACGCGCTCGGCCTCGAGGTCCGCAACGACGTCGCGTCCGACGGCTTCCGCTGGGTCACCGTCGGCGCCCCGGGGCAGGACGTCGACATCGTCTTGTCCCAGCCGCACGGTGGCCGGTCGCAGGCCGAGGGCGACGCCCTGCTGACGCTGGTGACGCAGGGGTCGTTGCAGGCGGCGATCTTCCGTGCCGACGACCTGGACACCACGTTCGAGAAGGTCCGGGCGTCGGGCGCCGAGGTGCTGCAGGAGCCGGTGTCCCAGCCCTGGGGCGCGCGCGACTGCGCGTTCCGTGACCCCTCGGGCAATCTCGTCCGCATCGCGCAGGCCTGACCGTCGCTCTAGAGCAGATCCAGCGCGGTGGCGGTGATCCGCCGTACCTCCTCCGGAGCAGCAGGACGCGAGTGGCCCGAGACCCATGCGGCTTCGCCGCGTCGACATACCGTCAGCTCGGGCACGGTGCTGAACGTCCGACGGATGATCGTCACCGTGCCCGGCAGCTGCCGACTCTCGTGCAGCTGGTGGGCCAACTGGGAGTACTGATCGCCGGCCGCGAAGGTCGTCGTCGTGCGGCTCAGCCTGACCGTATCGGCCCTGCGGGCACCCTCATCCGACGGCGAGTACCGCTCGCGCCGGTGCTCGACCCCTGACGGGTCTTCGTCGAAGCGAACGTTGGTCATCTCCCCGGCGATGATCGTGGAGGTGAAGTCGAACGGATGGTCGTGGATCGGGGGCTCTCCCACGCACGAGCTCGGGTCCCACACGTGGAGGCGGTACTCCCGACGGTCGTCCAGGCGGAGGCCCAGCAGTCCGATGTCCTGCATCGTCCAGGGGTGGTCCTCGGGGTGCTCCAGGAGCCCGCGGACCCACGCCTGGTGCAGCGAGATGTCCATCGCATCCTCCTGGAGTCGCACACGGAAGGTCGGCCGAGCGCTCGAATGACATCATTGTCATTCGGCGCCGTCAAGGCGGCCGAAGCATCTCCGTCGAGGACCGCGGTCGGTGCCCGAGGCGCCGGCGCGCGGCTCGTGGCGCGAGGTCAGGGCTTCACGTAGCGGTCGAGCTCCTGCTGCATGTTCAGCAGGTTCATCTCCTGGCGGTGACCGAGTCGCAACCCCCGGCAGCCCCACGAGTGCAACCCGGCCTGGACTTCGGCCATGTTGGCGAAGTCCTGGCTGGGGATGACACCCCAGGCCTCCCGATCGTCGCATGCCGCGGTCTCGCGCACGAGCGCCGGCGGATCGGCCGACGGCGGGAACAGGCGCAGCGCCCACATGTCGAAGATGCACGAGTCGGGGTCGTCACCGTCGGGACGCGCCCGGTACATGAAGCAGTTGGCCAGGCTCACCAGCATCACGAGGTTGGGGAACACCGAGAACACGCCGGTGCCCTCCGCCCGCTGCTCGGGCGTGAGCTCGGGGAAGCTGATGCCGACCTGCTCCGCGTGCTCGGCCACCAGCCGGGAGAACTCCGCCGCCGCAGTCGACCCCTCCGGGATGTCCATGGTGCGCAACCGCTCGGCGGCCTCCATGTCGGCTTCGGAGTAGAGGCCGCCCTCGAAGGAGCGGCCGAGGTGCATCACCTGTTGGTAGAGGAGCTCGCGATCGTCCCACTGGTCAGGCGACAACCCGAAGCGCTTCGACGGTCCGGCGCCGCGCACGGTCACGTAGCGGGCGTGACCGTTGGGGAACTGCTCGTAGCGCATGGCCGTGTCGTCCGACCACTGCAACAGCTGCGGATGGGTTCCGAAGTTGTGGTACCCCTCGTGGAACGCGTCGAGCGCGGCCTTCCAGTTCGCCGGGAGCACGGTCGTGCGGTACCAGAGGAACCGCATGTCCTCGAGGTGGTACGGGTCGAAGTACCGCGGGAGCGGGGAGAGGTGCTCGTCGAGCGTGCGCGCCTCGGGATCGGCGCAGACCCAGACGAAGCCCCATCGTCGTTCGCAGCGGAGCTCGCCGAGCCGGAGGACCGGCGCATCGAGCGACGTCAGGCCGAAGTCGTCGGGGTCGAGCACGAACGCGCACGAGCCGTCGAGGTTCCACCGCCAGCCGTGGAACGGACACGTGATCTGGTCGTCGGCGAGCGCCCCGCACCCGTGCGCGAGTCGTGTGCCGCGATGACGACACGAGTTGTAGTAGGCGCGGATCTCGTCGGGCCCCGACCGCACGACGAGGATCGACTGATCGGCGATCCGGTACTCCACGAAGGCGCCGGGCGCCGCCAGCTCCTCCTCGCGGCACGCGACCTGCCAGGTACGGGGCCAGAGCCGCGTGTGTTCGAGCTCGGTGAAGGCCCGGGTGGTGTAACGCTCCTTCGGGATGAAGTCGGAGCCCAGGTCCCAGGCGGGGTTCCAGGCGTGGTCATCGACCGCGGCGGGCCCGTGGTTCGCTTCGAGTCGCACCATGCCAGGGATCTTCCCGCTCCTGCCGGTTGGTGTCGAGCTGCTCGCCCCGGCCCGGGTGGGCCCGCTGGTTCGCGCACCATGCACCACTCCGAACGCTCTCAGTGTCAAAGTAACCGTCGCCGGGTACACCGGGGGGACGGCGATGACAACCATTCGCGCGCCAATGAGACCTTTGGCACGATGCCGTGCAGTGAGCCCGTGCCGAGGCCGATGGGATCGGTGATGACTCGTCTCCGGCTCCTGCGACTCATGCGGATCACGCAGATCGTGCTCGCGGCGGCCGGTGTCCTGTTGTTCGTCCTGGGCTCGCCCGTCCTCGGTGTCGTGGCGGTGGCGGTGGGGGTCGGTGCGTTCCTCGTCTCGCGCACCGACGCGTACGAGGCGATCTACTTCGAGCAGCCGGACGAGCCCGCGCCGGTCTGCTCACATGCCACCCGTGCGTCCCGTAGGGCGCGGGTGCACTAGCCCTCGGGCGTCGGGTAGCCGCTCGGTGGACCGTCGAGGATGACGGTCTTGGTCTCGAGGAACGGGAGCAACCCTTCCTTGCCGCCCTCGCGGCCGATGCCCGACTGCTTGAAGCCCCCGAAGGCGATGCCGAAGTCGGTCTTGAACGCGTTGTGGCCGACGGTGCCGGCCCGGAGCTGGCCCGCGACCTCGCGGGCGCGGTCGACGTCGTTCGTGAACACCGACGAGTTGAGCCCGTAGATCGTGTCGTTGGCGATCCTGACCGCGTCGCGCTCGTCGTCGGCCGGGATGACGCTGAGCACCGGTCCGAAGATCTCCTCCTGGGCGATGGTCGACGAGTTGTCGACGTTGCCGAACACGGTCGGCTCGATGAACCACCCGCGCTCGAGGTCCTTCGGACGTCCGCCACCCGCGGCGAGCGTCGCGCCTTCGTCGATCCCCTTGGCGATGTAGCCCTCCACGCGGTCCCGCTGCCGGCTCATGGCGAGCGGCCCCATCTGGGTCTGCTGGTCGAACGGGTCGCCGACGCGCACCTGGGCGAAGTTCTCGGCCAGCGCCTCGACCATCTCGTCGTGCCGCTGACGGGTGACGACGATCCGCGTGAGCGACGAGCACACCTGGCCGGTCATGATGCACTCGGCCCCCGCGATGGAAGCGGCCACCGTCGCGATGTCGGCGTCGTCGAGGACGACCGCCGCCGACTTCCCGCCCAACTCGAGGGTGCAGCGGGCGATGCGTTCGCCGCACAGCGACGCGATCTTGCGGCCCGCAACCGTCGAGCCGGTGAAGGTGATCTTGTCGACCCGGGGATCGCGGACGAGGAGCTCCGACACCTCGCGGTCGGCGGTCACGACGTTGAACACCCCGGGCGGGAGCCCGATCTGCTCCGCCGCCTCGGCGACCAGATAGCCCTCGCCGGGCGCCTCCGGCGAGAGCTTCAGCACCACCGAGCAGCCGGCCAGCAGCGCCGGCCCGACCTTGTGCGAGATGAGCTGGAGCGGCGCGTTCCAGGGGATGATGGCGCCCACCACGCCGACGGGCTCGCGGACCAACAGCCCGAACCCGCCGCCCATCGACGGCTGCGCGAGCTCCTCGAACGGGAAGGTGTCGGCGAGCGCCGCGTACGACTCCATGGCGCCGGCGCACATCATCGCCGCGTACTGCGCCACCAGGTGCGTGGTGCCCGACTCCCGCGGCCACAGCTCGGCCATCCCGTCACTCCGCTCCTGGACCGCGGCACCGAGGGCGCGGAGGTATCCCGCCCGCTCGGCGTGCGTCATGGCGGGCCAGGGCCCCTCGTCGAACGCGGCACGGGCCGCCCCGACGGCTCGGGACATGTCCTCGGCCCGGGCCTCGGCCACGCTGAAGAAGAGCTCCTCGGTGCCGGCGTCGATGACGTCGATCGTGGCGTCGGACGACGGCGCCACCCATTGGCCGCCGATGAAGAAGCGATCGGGATAGCTCACGGGGGCCGAGGTCGTTGCCGTCATCTCGTGTCTCCTTGTCCGCGGACCCGCGACAGTAGATCAGCCGAACCGGGCGGCCCGATGGTGGTCGGCGCTCGCCGCGCCCGGCGCGTCCGGTGCGGCGCGCCGTTCAGAGCGCCTGCAGCACGCGGAGGCGATCGGCCATCGCCCGCCGCACGAGCCCGGACTGCGGCGCGATGCGGTCGAATCCGTGCGGCGCGCCCGGGTGGACGTGGAGCTCCACCGACACGCCCGCCGCGCCGAGCCGGCGTGCGTAGTCGATGTCCTCGTCGCGGAAGATGTCGAGCTCGCCGACCTCGACGTACGCGGGCGCGACGCGGGCGAGGTCCTGCTCGCGCGCGGGCGCGGCGTAGCTCGGGACGTCGTCGCCGCCGGTTGCCGCGCCGAGCAGCGCCGTCCAGCCGATCCGGTTGCTGTCGTACGTCCAGGCGGCGAACGGGACCAGCTCGGGGTCGGGCGTGGTGTTGCGGTCGTCGAGCATCGGGTAGACGAGGATCTGGTGGGCGAGCGGCGTCCCCCGGTCCCGGGCCAGGAGCGCGACGCCCGCGGCCAGGCCACCGCCGCCGCTGTCGCCCATGACCGCGATGCGACCCGGATCGATCCCGAGCTCCGCCGCGTGCTCGTGGAGCCAGCCCAGCGCCGCGAAGCAGTCCTCGACCGGGGCCGGGTGCGGGTACTCGGGCGCGACCCGGTAGTCGACCGCGAGCATTCGCACGCCGGAAGCACCGACGTACGCCGCGACCACGGGCTCGTAGAGGTCGACGGAGCCGCAGATCATCCCTCCGCCGTGGAGGTACACGACCGCGCTGGTGCGGTCGCTCTCGTCAGGCACGTACCACCGCAGCCCGATGCGGGCCCCGTCGTCGCGCACCAGCTCGTAGTCGGTGCTCGACACCTCCGAGGACCGGCGGCGACATGTCGTTCAGCATCGCCAGGCCGAGCTCGCTCTCCTCGCGCACCTCCTTCCAGCCGCGCTCGCGGTTGCTGCCGTCCGGTGCCATCGCCTGCGCCACCGGAGCGAGGATCGCCTCCAACTCCGGGTCGTATCGGAAGGCCACGGGGCTCCTCGTCGAAACGGATGTCGTTCGGCTGAGCGGTCACCCTCGGTGCTGTGGGTGCGGCGCTCCGGGTGTGGTTGCGCTCGAGCTCCGGGCGAAGGTAGCAGTCGAGCCCGACGCGGAGGCCCGGATGATCGTGTCGATCCAGGCTTCCATCGCCGACATGTCGAGCGTCGACGCGTCGATGTTGTGCTCGGTGTCGGCGAGCACGAGGGAGACGCCGCTCGACGCGAGCGGTGTGTCACCGGTGACGTCGCGCGCGTTGGCCCAGGCGGCGGCGAGGGGGGTCCCCTGGGTCTCGGGCGGTACGAGGCCGTCGCGTGTGCCGTAGGCGAAGAACGCCGGCGGTGCGCTGGAGTCGAGGTGCGTCGCCACGCTCGCCGCGGTGATCGCCGCGGGGTCGCAGAGCTCGGGTTGGGCGACCGGGCAGTCGAGGAACGCGGTCATCAGCCCGGGTGCCCAGCCGCCGGCGGCGGCGAACGTCGTGAAGTCGGTGATCCCGACGAAGTCGAGGACGCCGTCGACGCGCGGTGAGACCCCGATCAGGTCGGCGGGGAGCGTCGGATCGACGAACTCGCCCGGAGCGGCCGCGGCCAGCGCGGCGAGGTGGCCGCCGGCGGAGGCGCCGGCGAGCAGGACACGCTGCGGGTCGAGGTTCCAGGTGGCGGCGTGTGCCCTCACGAATCGCACCGCGCGATCGACGTCTTCGTCGGGTGCGGGGAACGAGTTCACGAACGAACCGTCCGGGGCGGTCGTCACCAACCGGTAGTCGATCGACGCCACCGCGATGCCGGCGCGGCTGACCTGGCGGAGGAGGAAGTCAGGGACGTTGGTGCGGGACCCGGCGATCCACCCTCCGCTGTGCGCGTAGACGATCACCGGGAACGGTCCCCGCCGACCAGCGGGGAGATGCACGTCGAGCAGTTGCTCGGGCAGTGGCCCGTACGCGACGCCCGTGACGATGGACGAAGACGGCTCCGCCGATGCCGCCGTGACGTGCTCGCGCGTCGCGTGCATCTGCAGCGCGGCGGCGGAGGCGGTCGGGACCAGGACGAGCAACGCGCCCGTCGTCACCGCGATCGCCGCCCACCTCCCTCGTGTCTTCTTCGGGCCGCGCTGCTTCATGACGCGCTCCTCTCCGGGAGACCCGCGGCGGAAGTTCGGTCGTTGCGACTCGGGCCGCGCGCCGCTGCCCGTCGTCGTGGGGCAGCGGCGTCGGTGTGCGCGGGTGCGCGACGGTGGTGCTACAAGGCTCGGGTGACCTGCTCGTCGGTGACGGCGTGCCCGGTCAGGCGTTCCGTCATCGCGCGGTAGAGCCGATCCGAGAGCTCCGGTGCTTCGTTCAGCAGACTCCAGAATTCCTGTCGCGACATCACGTCGACGGTCACCGGACTGGTGGCCACCGCGGTCGCCGTCCGCGGCCGGGCACCCAGGAGCGCGATCTCACCGAGGAAGTCGCCGTGCTCGCGCGTCGCGAGCACGTGACCTCCAGTGCTCACCTCGACCTCGCCGTCGAGCAGGATGATGAACTCGTTGCCCGGTCGTCCCTCACGAAGGAGGACCTTGCCCGGTGCGCCGGTGATCCGGGTTCCCAGGCTCGAGACCACGCGGAGTTGCGCCTTCGAGAGTCCCTGGAAGAGCGGCACCTGCGTCAGGTCATCGTCGATCCGTCCCGAACGGTTCATGGCCGACCTCCTCGTGCATCCGGTTGCCTCCACGGAGCATGGGACGGAGGAGCCCACGTGTCTGTGGCAACTGACGCACTCCTGGTGGGACGCGCGTCACACGTCCCACCGGGTCAGCCGGCGACGGAGCGGAGCGCCCTCGGGTCGAGGACCGTGATCGTGCGACGACCGGTCGCCACGAGGTGCCGGCTCCGGAGGACGCCGAGCGCCCGCGCCACCGACTCGCGTGATGCACCGACGAGGCCGGCGATCTCCTGCTGCGACAGTCGCACCTCGATGTGGGCGGGCCCGGAAGGCTGCCCGTCGATCAGATCGCCGAGCAGGCGTGCGACCCGGGACACGCTGTCGTAGACCCCGTATTCGGCCCGGCGGCGGTCCGCTTCGCGCAGGCGACCGATCAACAGACGTATGAGCTCGAGACCGGCCTCCGGCTGTTGAGCGATGAACGCCCGGAACTGGTCGGCGGCGAGCAGCCGGACGGTCAACGGCTCGAGCGCGACCGCGCTCGCGACTCGCGGTCCGCCGTCGAACGCCGCGAGCTCGCCAACCAAAGCCCCGGGGCCGCGCACACCCAGCAGCGACTCGCCACCGTCGGCCGTGGTGACGACGATCTTGACCCGGCCCTCGACGATCACGACGATGAAATCGCTGCGGTCGCCTTCGCAGAACACTCGAGCGTTGCGTGGGTAGGTGCGCCGACGGCCGGCGCCGAACAACGCGGACCGCTCGGCCTCGGAGAGACCGTGAGCGAATTCTCCGGGTGCCGCGCCGACTGCGACCATCGAGGGGACGGTAGCTCGGCCGGTGCTCGACGACAATCGAGCCGCGGTCGAACGTCGACGCGTCCATGGGCCCGAGCGCGCGCCGAACCGCGGGCGTACTGTGTAGTCGGGCACTGGGTTACGGGTGGCGGGTGGCGGGGATGAAGCTTCCAGGCGATCGCCGGTCGGAACGAGATCTACGTCGTGGTGGTGGCTGACGTGGACTCCTACGAAGCGCTGCTGCGGGAGATCCCCGAGCTCGGCGCATTGCAGGCGACTGCCGATCTCGCGCTCACGGATCCAGCACTTGCCAATGCCACCATCATGCGGAGCTACCACGCGCTCTCCAACGCGTTCGGCCGGCTCCTGCACGGTGCCGGCAAGGTTCCCGAAAACGCGACCTTCATCACCTTCGCCGGGTGGGCGGCCGCCAGCCTCCGTCCCGAAGTGGCCCTCGACGACGCGGGATTCTCGCCGGCATCGCTGCTTCGGCCCGCCCGGTCGGCGTATCACTGGGTGGCGAGGGACGTCTTGGGGGTCGACCGGGCGATCTCTCGCAACATCGCCCGCGGGCAAGGGGCGATCTTCGAGGACATCGGATCGGCCGTCTACAAGTTGTTGCGCGTCGTCCTCGACGCGCTTCCAGAGTTCGATCCCGACCCCGAGGTGCGCCAGCGCCAATGGCGTTCGCTCTGGGACGGCTACACCGCGTCGTTGAAAGAGATGCCGGTGTATCTCAACCCGCGACGCAACGACGCCGAGGGGCTCGACTCCGCTGACCTGGCGGTCCTGCAACGTGCAGTGCTGCCCTACTTCGAGGTCCTGATGGAAGGGCTCTCGGCTCCCGACGTCGACGATGGTGCGCGCAAGCGCCGCGCCGAGCTCATTCTTCTCGCCAACGTCAGGATCCTCGCCTACGAGCAGAAGCGACTCCAGCCACTCCTCGAGCGCAACCTGGCCTACATCCCCGATGCGGTGCGCGACCTGGTCGTCCACCGTCTCTTGCATCGGGACAGGTGGGATGCCCGAGCGCTTCGGCACCCGGTCACGGTCTCGCACGGTGCGACGGCGCTGCTGGTCGAAGCGTTCCAGATCTCGGCGACGCGGAACTTCTATTCCATGGTCCTCGGGACCGAGGAGGTGCGGTTCGGTCGTGACCTTCCGCTGCCTCCCGCCGCCGACCCGAAGCTCCGCGACCGCCATTCCCAGCTCGACCGCAACCGGTATGCGGCCGGGGCGTTCTTTCCACACCACCTGAACAACCTGGACCTCAGCGCGACGTGGGCCGAGTGGCAGCGGCACGATCGATCGGTCGGCCAGGGCGCCCGCACGGCGACGAACAATTGGCTGCGGTACGGCGAGCGTCTCAGCTTCCTCGCCAATCTGTTCCGCTCCCGACAACAGCTGACCGCCCTCTACGGCACGCCGACGCTGACTCCCTCGGCGCTTCCGCCGCGACCGGCGCCGACGCGTCCGACCACAGTGACGACGTCGTCCGTGACCGCTCGCCGTGGCAGCACCACCGGCGCAGGGGAGCCGACCGAGACGTTCCTTCCCGATGAGGTCCTCGACCAGTTCGCCAACGTCGGCGACCGCCCGGCCGATGACCTCGTCCACGAGGTGATGGAGCAACTCGGCCGAGACGCCCGGGCCCTCGATTGGAAAGAACGGCGCGCCGCGTATCCCGAGCTCATGAGCGCGATCGAGCTCGACGAAGGAGGTGTTGTCAGCGCGTTCCTCGATGCGGGTGAGGAGATCGACGACTCGATCGAGGAGGAGCTGGTCCATCACGCGCAGGAGTTCTTCGAAGAGAACGGCGTGGCCATCGTCACCACGCTGTTCCACGCCTCGCTGCCCGAGGCGTACCTCGCTCGGCGCGGCGTCCAGGTCCTCGACCTGACCGGTGAGCTCGTGAGCAATTGGACCCAGCGGATCCGGGAGACCGGCCAGTTCCTCGTCAGCGTGCTCTCGTCGGAGGGGGAGCCCGACACGATCGGGACGACGACACTGCACCACGGTCAGTTCGCGGCGCGGGTCGCGCGTCGGACGCGTCTCCGTCACGCCGCCGTCCGCTGGCTCCTGGACGCGCCCTATCGGCCGGAGCTGCCGCTGCTCGCTCTCGAAGGCCTCGAGGCTCCCGCGCCCTGGCAGGTCCGCATGGCGCAGATCGGGGAGGTCCGCGTCCCGAGCGCACCGCTCAACCAGGAAGACCTCCTCGGTACGCTCAGCACCTTCACGACGGTGACGTTCATGGCCCTCGAGAAGCTCGCCGTCTCCTTCGACGATGACGACCGTCGAGCCTTCCACCACTTGTGGAACATCATCGGATGGCATCTGGGAATTGGTGACGCCGAGTCGGTCGGGGACATCCCGGTGGGTTCGCGACCCACGTGGCCTCACAACCGGGTGCTGCCGCTCGAGTTCGACGAGATGGACGACCTGGCGCACCGCCTGGCGGCACGCCTCCAGGGTCCGAGCGACGCAGGTGCGCGCCTCGCCAAGACGCTCGTGCAGGAGCTCGCGTACCCGTTGCCGAATCGCGCCCATGGCGCGCCCGACTTCCTGGTGCGGTACATGGTCGGCGACGCGCAGGCCGACGCCCTCCAACTCGGAGCGGGGGGATACGCGCAGCTCCTCGTGCGCCAATCCGGTGCGCTCGAGGCAGTCGCGAGACATGCCCGCGCGACTCGGCTGGCGCGACTGGCGATTCCCAAGGTGTCCGAGGCGATCACGCGGTACGCGCTGCGGGTGTTCGTCTCGCAGTCGCGCGGCACCGCGAGCGGGTTCAGCATCGAGCCCCGCATCGCGAACCGCTGGGGTGTGCAGACGGGCTCCGAGATACGACCGCGGTTGCGCTCCTGAGGCCGCGGTTCTTCGTTCAGTACGAGGGTGCCGCGAGGTCCCGGATGCGGACCAGCGTCCGGGTCGTGAGCTCGATCGCCGCGCCCCGGCTCATCGCGGCCCCGGCCACGGTCGCCTTCGCAGCGGCGGCCTCACCGAGTCGGCGAAGGAGCTCGCCGCGGGTCGCGGCCAGGTGGGCCCGATCGGCCGGGAGCAGTGGCATGACCAGCTCGGCGCCGTCGACCGACGCGAGCAAGCGGGCGGCGGTGTCGTCGGCGTCCAGCAGGCTGAGGCACATCGCCGACTCGCGCACCGTGTGCCACAACTGGGGAGGATTGCCCAACCGATCCCAGTGATCGATGAGCTCGAGCAGCAGCGGGACCGCGTCGAGCGGCCGGCCGAGCCGGCGCCGCAGCGTCGCCTGCAGCGACATGCCCAGGCCCAGCACGAGGCGGCCATCGACACTCCGCGCGCCGCGCACCGCGTCGTCGAGCAACTGCTCCGCGCCTTCGGCGTCCGAAGGCTCGAGCGCGGTTGCGGCTGCGAAGCGAGCCCACGCCATCGACAACGGGCACTCCGAGAGCGTGGCCAGCTGCAACGGCCCGACCCGCGAGCGTCGCGGCTCGCTCGAGGTCTCCGGCCATCACCAGTCCGAGCGATCCGGTGATCATGCTGTACACGACCCAGTACGGTTCATCGACCGCGCGGCTCCATTCGACCACCTCCATGAAGCGAGTCGGTGCTTCCGCCGCGATCGGCTCGCGGGCCGGGTAGCCCTCGGGGGCGTACGCCGTCGCCACCACGATCGCCATGCGCGCCGGGAGGCTCATGCCGGAGTCGAGCCGCTGCTCGGCGTCGAACGCGGCGCGGCATGAGCGCATGCTCTGGCGTAGATCACCGCGAAACCAGGCACCGAGGGCGGCGATGCCGTGGAGCTCGGCGACCAAGGGATGGTCCTCGAACGACAGCACGGCGAGTGCCTCTTCGACCCATCGGAAGTATTCGGCCGACAGGTGCTGCAGGCCGTAGTTCCACAGTGCCGCCAACAAGCGGGCGTCGAGGTCGATGTCCCCGTGGTCGAGCGCCCAGCGATGGGCCGCGTGGAGGTTGCCGAGATCGGCGGTGATCTCCGCGACCCAGTGCGCTTCGTCGGACGTGCGGAGGCCGGGTTCGGCCGCGGCGGCGAGATCGCAGTAATACCGCGCGTGTCGCGCCGTCAGCTCGGCCGTGGCCGCGTCGTCGGGCAGTCGATCGGCCGCGAAGTCGCGCAGCGTCGACAACATGCGGTAGCGCGTCGCTCGTTGCCCGACGTCGGCGACGATCATCGAGCGATCCACGAGGTCGGCGAGAAGGGCCAGGACGTCATTGTCGCTCGTGCGGTCGGTACAGATCCGCCGCGCCGCCTGCACCGTCCACGAGCCCACGAATACCGAGAGTCGTTCGAAGAGCGCGCGACTCTCCGGCGAGAGAAGGTCGTAGGACCATTCGATCGCGCTGAACAGCGTGCGGTGCCGGGGGTGGTCGGGCGTGCGCATGGCCAGGATCGGCGAGCGGGGATCGAGGTTGGCGAGGAGGTCCTGCGAGCTCATCGACCCGGCCCGAGCCGCGGCCAGCTCGACGGCCAGGGGGATGCCGTCGAGCCGTCGACAGATCTGCGCCACCACCGCGAGCTCTTCGGGCGGGAGCTGCAGGTCGTACCGAGCGGCCGAGGCGCGATCCACGAACAGTCGAACCGCCGGCGAGCTCTCGATCGCGCTCGGGTCGTCGGAAGACGGCACCGCGAGCGGTTCCACCGGGTACACCACCTCCCCGGGGAACCCGAGGGGTTGCCGACTGGTGCAGAGCACCGTCACCTGGGAGCTCGCCTCGCCGATGTCGCGGAGCAGGGGAGCGACGCGATCGAGCACGTGCTCGCAGTTGTCGACGAGCAGGAGGACGTGCTTCCTGCCCAGCCACCCGACGATGCTGTCGTGGAACGAACGGCGGCCTCGACGAACGAGGCCGAGCCCGGCCGCGAAGGTGGCGGGCACCGCGTCCGCGACGACCGGCGTGAGATCGATGAACCGCACGCCGTCGCGGAATCGATGACCGACCTCGGTGCTCAACTCGAGCGCGAGCCGGGTCTTTCCGACGCCACCGGGCCCGACGAGGGTGACGGTGCCCGGTTGCGAGGCGAGGTCGGCGAGGGCGTCGAGCTCATGAGCTCGTCCGTGGAAGCTCGTGGCGGGCACCGCGAGGGAGACGTTGACGTCGACCGCACGAAGGGGTGGGAACCGGTCCGGGAGCTCGGGATGCACCACCTGGAACACCCGCTCGACCGTCGCCAGATCGGGCAGTCGGTGTTCGCCGAGATCGACGAGCTGCAACCCGGGCGGAAGGGCGTCGCCGACGATCTGCTGGGTGGCGTGGGAGACCAGGACCTGCTGCCCGTGGCCGACGCCCATCAGCCGGGCGGCGCGGTTGACCGCGGTCCCGTAGTAGTCGCCGGCGCGGTGCTCGGCCTCTCCGGTGTGCACGGCGATCCGCACGCGCAGTGCGCCCGTCGCTCCCCACTGCTCGCTGCAGAGCGCCCGTTGCGCAGCGAGGGCCGCTTCGAGCGCGCGGTGCGCGGTGGCGAACACGCCGTGCACCCCGTCCCCCCTCATCTTGACGATGCGGCCGTCGTGAGCCTCGATCGCGTCGCGGAGCAGCTCGTCGTGCCGCGCGAGGGCGCCCTGCATCGCCTGTGGATGGTCTTCCCACAGCCGCGTGGAACCCTCGAGATCGGTGAAGAGAAAGGTCAGAGTTCCCGTCGGCGGCAGCGGTGGGGCGAAGCTGTCGGTCTCCGGCGTCAGCCGCGCCAACGCCGCGTGGGCGGCGGCGCGTCCGGCGACGGCCCGAGCCTGGAGCGCGACGAGCCGGGCGATCTCCGGGGCCGCGAAATCCTCGCCGTCGAATTCCGGGTAGGGCGAGCCGCGCCACAACGCGAGCGCGTCATCGAACGCCTGCACTGCGGTCATCGGTCGGTCGGTCGAGGTGAGGCCGACCCGTACGAGGGTCTCGAAGCGGGACGCATCGAGCTCGTCCCTCTCGACCACGAACCGATATCCCGCCGGGTGCGTCTGGAGGCGTGCGTGACCGAGCGCCGACCGGAGCCGGGACACCGATGACTGGAGCCGTGCCACCGACGTGCTGCGGCCACCGGTTGCGCGAGCTCGTGATCCTTCGCCCCACAAGGCTTCCAGGAGGCGATCGGTCGACACGATCTCGTTGGCGTGGGCCAGGAGGACCGCCAGGAGGCGACGCTGGGCACTCCCGAGCCGGATCCCCTGCCCGTCCCGGACCACTTCGAGCGGGCCGAGCACGCGGATCGCGGTCGTGGCCACCGGCGCCTTCGCGACCAACTCGGGAGAACGGCCGGAGGGACGAGTCATCACGACTCCTTGGATGGGCCTCGCCTGGTCGGCCTCGCGCGGCACAAGTCTATCGAAGTGACGGATGCCGCAACTGGTGAGAAAGGCTCAGAGTGCCGGAAGGACGTTCGCGTCCCTTCCGGGGCGCAAATGGGCACCAGGAGCGCGGGCGATCCAGCCCGGTCTGCGTGGTCTACTGAGCGGCCCATGCTGAAGGTCGCGCTGCGCGGCGTGCTGGCCCGCAAATTCCGCCTCGCGCTGACGGGGACCGCGGTGCTGCTCGGCGTCATGTTCGTGACCACGACCTACGTGCTCACCGACACCCTCGACCGGTCGTTCCAACGGGTGTTCTCGCAGTCCCTCGCCGACGTCGACGTCGTGGTGCGCGGCGAGCCTGCCGCCGGCGACGACGACCCTCGCCGGGTCCCGGACACGATCCTCGGCGAGGCGCGCGCCGCCGACGGCGTGGCGACCGCCAACGGCTTCGTACAGGGATACGCGCAGTTCCTCGATCACAACGGCGACGCGGTCGACAAGGGCGGTCCGGCCGTCGGTGTCACCTTCGTCGGAGGCCGGGCCTCGGGCCCGTTGCGGCTCGTGGACGACGGTCGGCGACGCAGCCGGGCGCCCGTCGGCACCCGCCAGGTGGCGATGGATGTCGACACCGCCCGCGCCGCCGGCTTCCACGTGGGCGACGCGGTCGACGTGCTCTCGGCCGGGCCACGCGCGTCGTACGAGCTCGTCGGACTCTTCACCGTCGGCGACGGTGCCGACACCGGTCCGCTGTCGTTCGCCGCGTTCGACCTCCCCACGTCGCAGCGGGTCGCCGCCGCGCCCGGGCTCCTCGACGCGGTCTACGTGCAGGGCGACCCCGGCGTCGACGCCGCCACGCTGCGCCGGTCGCTCCGGGAGTCGCTCGGTCCCGAATTCGAGGTCACCGATGCCGCCCTCGTCGCGCGCACGAACAACCAGGACGTCGGTGAGTTCGTCGATCTGCTCACCGGCCTCCTGCTCGGGTTCTCCGCGCTCGGGCTCGTCGTCGGCGGGTTCATCATCTTCAACACGTTCACCATCCTGGTGACGCAACGCACGCGTGAGCTCGGTCTGCTGCGGGCGATGGGCGCGGCGCGTCACCAGGTCATCGCCGCGGTCGTGCTCGAAGCCGCGGTCGTGGGCGCGACCGCATCCGCCGCCGGGCTCGCGGTCGGCGTGCTCGTGGCGCGGCTGCTGATGTCGCTCGTCGACTCGCTCGGGTTCCGCATCCCGAGCGGCGAGGTCGTCGTGCTCCCGCGCACCGTCGGGTTCGCGTTCGCGCTCGGCCTCCTGGTGACCGTCGGCGCGGCGCTGTGGCCGGCGCTCCGGGCCGCCCGCATCCCTCCCATGGCCGCCATCGGCGACCTACCCGAAGCGCGGGCCGACACCTTCCGGCGGCGCGCCCTGTTCGGTACCGCACTGGTCGGTGCGAGCGTGCCGATCCTGATCGTGGGCATCGTCCGCTCGCGGGCGGCTGCCGACACCATCGCGGAGCTCCCGACGGTCGGGCTCGGCGCCGTCCTCCTCCTCTTCGGCATCGTGGTGCTGCTGGCGACGTTCGCGCGGTCGCTGGCGCGGGTGTTCGGCGCACCCGTCCGCGCCGCCGCGGGCGTCCCCGGGGCCATCGCGCGCGGCAACGCGATGCGCAACCCGCGTCGCACGGCCGCGACCGCGAGCGCGCTCGTCATCGGTCTCGCGCTCGTCGCCATGGTGGCGATCCTCGGTGAGTCGGCGAAGGCGCAGGTCGACGCGTCGGACTCTGCGCTCCGGGCCGAGCTGGTGATCGACACCACCCAGTTCACCGGGTTCTCGCCCGACGTCGTGGCCCGGGTCGGCGCGGTGCCCGAGGTGGCGAGCGCGGTCGGGCTCCGCTTCGGCTCCGTGCGCCTGGCCGGGCCCGAAGGACGCGAGCGGGAACGGGTGGTCGCCGTCGACGGGCCCGGCCTCGCGGCGGCGTTCGACCTCGGGATGCGGAGCGGCTCGGCGGCCCGGCTCTCGGGCGCGGAGATGCTCGTCTCGGACGAAGCGGCGGCCCGCTTCGGCCTGACCCGCGGCGACCGGGTGCCCCTCGAGTTCCCGAACGGCGTGCGCGCCGTGCGGGTCGCAGGTGTCTACGCCGGCGACGACGTGGTGGGTGGCCGGCCGTTCCTCGTGCCGCGGGAGCTGTTCGTGGCCGGGTTCCCCGAGGCCGACCTCGACTACCGCGCCTACGCCAACGTCGCGCCCGGGGTCTCGGTGACCGCGGCGAAAGCGGCCGTCGCCGACGAGCTGCGCACCGACTTCCCGAACCTCGAGGTGCTCACCCGCGCCGAGTCCCGCGATGCCGAGGCGGAGCTCATCGACCAGTTCCTCGGGATCCTGGTCGCGCTCCTGTTCCTCTCCGAGGCCATCGCCGTGCTCGGCATCGTGAACACGTTGGCGCTGTCGGTCCACGAGCGCACGCACGAGATCGGGATGCTGCGAGCGGTCGGGATGACGCGCCGGCAGCTCCGGCGGTCGGTCCGGTGGGAGTCGGTGATCATCGCCGCCATCGGCGGTTCGGTCGGCCTCGCGCTGGGCGTGGTGTGGGCGTGGGTGTTCGCGTCCGCGCTCGAGCCCGAGGACCTCTTCCGCTTCTCCATCCCGGTCGGTCGCATCGCCGTCCTCGCCGTCGTCTCCCTCGTCGCCGGCGCCGTCGCCGCGGTGATCCCGGCGTGGCGGGCGTCGCGCCTCCAGGTGTTCGAGGCCATCGGCCGCGAGTGACCGGACGTCACCTCGCCATCCTTCGATGTTCGGCGCCCCGCCGGCGCAGCACCCGTCTAGCGTCACCGGTGAGGGTCTGCGTCGTGCGCGCCCGGTGTCAGAGGACGGGATGAACGAGGTGTTCGACGATGTCGACGTGGCGCGGCTCCGTCGGCGCCGAACGGTGAAGTGGACCCTCTACGGGCCCGAGGTGCTGGCCGCCTGGGTGGCGGAGATGGACTTCGACGTCGCGCCGGTGGTGCGGGCGGCGCTCCTCGAGGCCGTCGAGCGCGAGGACTTCGGCTACGTCGAAGGCGACCTCACCGAGCTCACGACGGCCTGCGCCGAGTTCTTCGCCGCCGAGCACGGGTGGGTCGTCCCGCCGACCCGGATCTTCGCCGTCGCCGACGTGCTCGCCGGCATCGCGACCGCGCTCGACGTGTTCGTCCCACCCGGTGCGCAGGTCGTCGTTCCCACGCCGGCCTACCCGCCGTTCTTCGAGGTGGTGGCGCTCACCGGTCGCGAGGTCGTCACCGCCCCGCTCGCGACCGTGGGCGGCCGAGCGACCCTGGATCTCGACCGCGTCGAATCGGCGCTGCGGGCGGGTGCCGGCGCCGTGCTCCTGTGCAACCCGCACAACCCGACCGGGCGCGCGTTCACCGCGGAGGAGCTGCGCGAGCTCGCCGCGCTCGTCGATCGGTACGGCGCGCGCGTGATCGCGGACGAGCTCCACGCGCCGTTGGTGTACGGACCGGGACGGCACGTGCCGTACACGACGGTGTCGGACGCCGCCGCCGAGCACACGGTCACCGTCACCTCGGCGTCGAAGGCGTTCAACATCCCGGGTCTCAAGTGCGCGCAGATCGTCACCACGAACCACGCCGACTCGACGCGGTGGCGGGCCCTGCCCCTGCTGCAGGCGCCGGGTCCGGCGCCGCTCGGGATCGCCGCGTCCGTGGCGGCGTACCGCGCCGGCCGGCTGTGGCTGGCCGATCTCCGCACGTATCTCGACGGCAACCGCCGTCGATTGGCCGAGCTGTTGGCCGAGCACGTTCCCGGAGTCGTCGGCGCGGTGCCGGAGGCGACGTATCTCGCGTGGCTCGACTGCTCGACCCTCGGTACCGACGACCCCGCTCGGTTCTTCCTCGAGCAGGCACGGGTGGCGCTCAGCGACGGACCGCCGTTCGGACCCGGCTGCGACCAGTACGTACGCCTGAACTTCGCGACGTCGCGCGCACTGCTCGAGCGGATCGTGGGTGCGATGGGCGACGCGGTGCGCCCGCTCCGGGCGTGAGACGCGACCAGTTCCCGGTTGGGCCCCGGTTCCCCGGCTACGAGCTGCGCCAGCCCCGCTCGAACGGCAGTCGCCACGTGTCGGGCGCGACCAGCTGGTGCATCGCGTTGGGACCCCAGGAGCCGGGCTGGTACGGGCGCAGTGGCGGCGGATCGTCGAGCAACGGCATCGACTTCTCCCACAGGCTCTCGATGCCCTCGGCCGTGCTGAACAGCGTGTGGTCGTTGCACATCGCGTCGTAGATCAGCCGTTCGTACGCCTCGAGGACCGACGGCGCGCTTTGCCGGCTCGTGCAACGCGAACTCCAGGCTCTGCTTGTCGAGCCGCATCCCCGGGCCCGGGCGCTTCCCGTAGAACGACAGCGACAGCTTCGAGGCGTCGGCGAGGTCGAAGGTCAGGTGGTCGGGACCGTGGGACCCGACTCCGGAGCCGGCGGGGAACATGCTCTTCGGAGGTGAGTGGAACGCGATCGAGATGATCCGCGCGCCTTCGGCCATCCGCTTCCCCGTGCGGAGGTAGAACGGCACGCCGGCCCAGCGCCAGTTGTCGATCTCGCACCGGAGCGCGACGAAGGTCTCGGTCTCCGAGTCGGGTCGCACACCCGGTTCGTCGAGGTAGCCGACGTACTGCCCGCGGACCACCTGGGCGGGGTCGATCGGCTTCATCGACCGGAACACCTTGTTCTTCTCCTCGCTGATGGGTTGCGGAGCGAGCTCGGTGGGCGGCTCCATCGCCATGAACGCGAGGATCTGGAAGAGGTGGGTCACCACCATGTCGCGGTACGCGCCGATCGTCTCGTAGAACCCGATGCGCTGTCCGATCGACAGCGTCTCGGGGACGTCGATCTGCACGTGGGCGATGTGATCGCGGTTCCAGATCGGCTCGAACAGGCCGTTGGCGAACCGGAAGGCCAGGATGTTCAGCGCCGCTTCCTTGCCGAGGAAGTGGTCGATCCGGAAGATCTGGTCCTCGTCGAAGGTCGCGTGCAGCATGTTGTTGAGGTTCACCGCGCTCTCGAGGTCGGTGCCGAACGGCTTCTCCATCACGATCCGGGAGCGCTCGGCCAGGTCGGCCTTGGCGAGCAGCTCGACCACGTCGGGTGCGGCCACCGGGGGGATGCTCAGGTAGTGCAGGCGGGCGGCGTCGCTCCCCAGCTCACGCTCGAGCGCCTCGACGCGGTTGGCGAGCGTGGAAGCGTCGGCCGTCTGGGAGATGAACGACAACCGTGACGCGAACTCCTCCCACGCGTCCGCCGGGACGCCCTGGTGGGCGAACTCGTCGAGCGCCTCCCGGGTGAACTGACGGAAGGTGGCGTCGTCGTGCTCGTCGAGCGAGGTGGCGAGGATCCGGCACTCCGGGAGCAGGCCGGCCTGCGCCAGGTGGAACAGGCCCGGGAGCAGCTTGCGCCGCGCCAGGTCACCGGTCGCACCGAACAGCAGGAGCACGTACGGGCGCGCCGGCGAGATGAGGTTCGACGTGACGTCCTTCGGATCGAGTCGCACCGCTCTCAGCATGGCCGTGCCTCCTTTGCCGAGGAGTTACCGACGGGCAACGCTTCGATGAACACGCGAGCGGTGGTGGGCGCGCCACCGATCGTTCACCTCGTCGTCGCCTGTTCGTGGTCTGGACTCCGGTCGGATCGGGAAGACTCCGGCGATGGCTGCTCGCGACGTGTGCCGGTTGCCGGATCTCCCGGGAAGGGTACTGGCCTACGGGTTCGATCTCGATGGTGTGCTCAGCCGCACCGCGACCGCCCACGACGCGGCCTGGCGCGACATGTTCGACGAGTTCCTGACGGTCCGGTCCGGCTCGCCGCCGCGGCCGTTCGGCCCCGACGACTACGAACGGTACCTGGACGGCAGGCCGCGTGACGACGGCACCCGGTCGTTCCTCGCCGCCGTCGGCGTCGACGACCTCGGCGAAGTGGTGCACGGACGGTGATCCGGCAACGGGCGTACGGCATCGAGCCGTGGTGCATTCGCGAGTCGGCCCTGGACCTCAATCTCATCGCGCAGAGCGAATCGATCTTCGCGTTGTCCAATGGCCACATCGGCCTCCGGGGCAACCTCGACGAGGGTGAACCCCACGGCCTGCCGGGGACGTACCTCAACTCGTTCTGCGAGCTCCGCCCGCTGAGCCACGCGGAGAAGGGCTTTGGCTACACCGCGCTCGCCGAGTCGATCATCAACGTCACCAACGGGAAGCTGATCCGGCTCTTCGTCGACGACGAGCCGTTCGACGTGCGCTACGGGACGCTCCGTGCCCACGAGCGCGTGCTCGATCTGCGCGCCGGGACGCTCGTGCGCACCGCCCAGTGGACCTCGCCGGCGGGGAAATCCGTGCGGGTGACGTCGACCCGGCTGGTCTCGCTGACGCAACGGTCGGTGGCCGCCGTCCACTACGAGGTCGAAGCGCTCGACGGCCCGATCCGGGCGGTCGTGCAATCGGAGCTCGTGACCAACGAGGCGCTGCCCGGGCCGGCCGACGACCCGCGGGTCGCGGCGATCCTCGATGCGCCGTTGGAGAGCGAGGAGCACGCCGGCGATGGGTTGCGGGCGGTCACCATGCACCGCACGCACCAGAGCGGGCTCCTCCTCGGCGCCGCGATGGACCACGAGGTCGACGGGCCGGAGGGCACGCGCACCGACCTGGAGTCGTTTCCCGACGTCAGCCGCCTGACCGTCGCCGGCCGCCTCCAAAAGGGGCAGCGGCTCACGCTGGTCAAGTACCTCGCGTACGGGTGGTCGTCGCGACGGTCACGGCCTGCGGTGCACGACCAGGTCGTCGCCGCGCTGGCCGGCGCCACCCTCACCGGCTGGGACACGTTGGTGTCCGACCAACGGGCTCGGCTGGACGAGTTCTGGGCGGGCGCCGACGTCGAGATCGACGGCGACGCCGAGGTGCAGCAGGCCGTCCGCTTCGCCCTGTTCTCCGTGTTCCAGGCGAGTGCGAGAGCGGAGCGTCGGCCGATCGCGGCCAAGGGCCTGACCGGGCCGGGTTACGACGGCCACACCTTCTGGGACACCGAGACCTTCGTGCTCCCCGTGCTCACCTACACCGAACCGGGCGTGGCCGCCGACGCGCTCCGTTGGCGCCAGCAGGCGATCCCGCAGGCCGTGGAGCACGCCCGTTCCCTGGGCCTGGTCGGCGCGGCGTTCCCCTGGCGCACGATCCGCGGAGAGGAGTCGTCCGGATACTGGCCCGCGAGCACCGCGGCGTTTCATGTGAACGCCGACATCAGCGACGCCGCCCTGCGCTACCTGGATGCCACCGGCGACGTCACGTTCGAGCGCGAGGTGGCGCTCCCGATCCTCGTCGGGACCGCCCGCCTCTGGCGCGGCCTCGGCCACCACGACGCGACGGGGCGGTTCCGCATCGACGGCGTCACCGGTCCCGACGAGTACGACGCGCTCGTCGACAACAACGTGTACACGAACCTCATGGCCGAGCAGAACCTCCGCGCCGCGGCGGACATGGTCGGGCGCCATCCCGACCTCGCCGAAGAGCTCGGCGTCGAGGAGGAGGAGGCGTCGTCGTGGCGCGACGCAGCCACGAGGATGATGGTCCCGTTCGACCTGCGCCTGGGCGTCCACCAGCAGAGCGAGGGGTACACGGATCACGCGCGTTGGAACTTCGCCGCCACGCAACCGGATCAGTATCCCTTGTTGCTGCACTTCCCGTACTTCGACCTGTACCGCAAGCAGGTGGTGAAGCAGGCCGATCTCGTGCTGGCGATGCACTTGCGCGGCGACGTCTTCACTCGCCAGCAGAAGGCGCAGAACTTCGCCTACTACGAGCAGCTCACCGTCCGGGACTCCTCGCTGTCGTCGGGCCCGCAGGCGGTCATCGCCGCCGAGCTCGGCCATCTCGAGCTCGCGCACGACTACCTCGGCGAGACCGCGCTGATCGATCTCGACAACCTGAACCACAACACCGCCGACGGGCTCCATCTCGCCTCCCTCGCCTCGACGTGGACCGCGGTCGTGGCGGGTCTCGGGGGCATGCGCGCGGCCGGCGGCCGGCTGGCGTTCTCGCCGCGGTTGCCCTCGGCGCTGACCCGGCTGTCGTTCCGGGTGCGCTACCGCGACCGGCGGATCGGCGTCACCACGGACGGCGAGACCGCGACGTACCGGCTCTTCGCAGGTGACCCGCTCCCGCTGCGCCACCACGGCGACGAGTTCGAGCTCGGCGCCGAACCGGTGACCCTCCCGATCCCACACCAGCCGGCCGAGCCGCCGCCGTCCCAACCGCCCGGGCGCGAGCCGCACCGGCGGAAGATCGAGCTCGCCGATTGACCGGCGACCGGTCGTGTGCTCGGGATCCGCGCCGCACGGTTCCCACGTACCCTGTCACGGATGTCCCACGACGAGCACGAGGACGAGGCGCAGGAGCAGCGATCGGCGAAGCTCTCCGACAAGGCGTACGACAAGCGGATGCAGCACCTGCAGCGCGAGCTCGTGAAGCTGCAGGAGTGGGTGCGCCACGAGCAGCTGAAGGTCTGCGTGCTCTTCGAGGGCCGCGACGCCGCCGGGAAGGGCGGCACCATCAAGCGCATCGTCGAGCGCACCAACCCGCGGGTGGTCCGGGTCGCGGCGCTGGGGACGCCCACCGAGAAGGAGAAGTCGCAGTGGTACTTCCAGCGGTACGTCCAGCACCTGCCGTCCGGTGGTGAGATCGTGCTCTTCGACCGGTCCTGGTACAACCGGGCCGGCGTCGAGCACGTGATGGGCTTCTGCACCGACGACGAGTACCGCGAGTTCCTCCACTCCTGCCCGCTCTTCGAGGAGATGCTGATCCATTCCGGGATCGTCCTCGTGAAGTACTGGTTCTCGGTGAGCGACGAGGAGCAGGAGCGCCGGTTCAAGGGTCGCATCGCGGACCCGGAGAAGCGTTGGAAGCTGAGCCCGATGGACCTCGAGGCCCGCATCCGCTGGGCGGACTACTCGCGCGCGAAGGACGAGATGTTCCGCTACACCGACACCAAGATCTCGCCCTGGTGGGTGGTCAACGCCGACGACAAGCGGCGGGCACGGCTGAATTGCATCAGTCACCTGCTGTCGCAGGTGGTCTACGAGGACGTCACCTCGGCGCCGCTCGAGCTGCCGCCCCGCGGACCCGACACCTACGTCCGGGCCCCGATCGAGGAGCAGACGTTCGTTCCCGAGGTGTTCTGACCGTTCCCCGGTCACGCCGAGCGGCGGATGCGGATCGTCGACCGGACCCGCCGGTCGAGCGCGCGCAGGAGGCCGGCCGGCTCCGGTCGCGGCTCGTCCCGCTCCCGCTCCAGCTCCGGTGTCCACCGGTGGGCGCCGTCGTGCCCCCGCGGTTCACGACAACGGAGCACGTACCCGTGACGGCGGGCGCGTGTTTCGTTGCACTCTTCGACCGGTCGGGGCAGCGTGAACGCCAAGCGCATGTCGTCTCCTTCCGTCGCCGGATGGAGTGACCACCCTCGCAGGCGGCGCGCCGCGCGCCAACGACGAGACCGTGAACATGCGGTCAACGTTCCGTGAGCGGCCGTCAACAGGCTGTGGAGGGCGCGCCGTGCGTGCCGATCTCCCGCAGCAGCACGAACGACTGACAGTGCACCGCGAGGTGGCATCCGTCGTCCCGCCACTCGAACGCGACCGTCTCGACGTCGCTGATGCTCCCGGCCGTGATCGCCGCGGCCAGCAGGCCCAGCAGCTCGGTCTCGTCGTCGGACGGTCCCAGCTCGTGCGCGGTCTCCCGTCGGATCACCCGCACGCCGCTGGGGTGACGGACGACGTTCAACCGGCGAGCGAGCAGGGCCAGCGGCGGCGCTCGTCGGTCACCACGAGCTCGCGCAGCGCGTGCACGAGCTCGGAGGAGTCGCGGACGACGCATTCGGCGACGAGCACGAAGCCGGCGTCGGTGGCGACCAGGTCGATCGTCTCGGCGACGAGCCCGCTGCGCACCAGGGCATCACCGAGTGCACCGAGGAGGGTGCGCTCCGACGCGAAGGGCCCGAGCTGCAACCGCATCACGCCGATGCGGACCGTTCCGCTGCCGAGCATCGCTTCGGTCATGACGTCAGCCCTCCACCTCGAGCAGACCATGGTGACCGTAGACCGCGCAGGTGAACGTCGGCCGACGCCCGTCCGCCCGATGCGTGAATTGTCGGCGTCGCGCGGTGGTCAGGCCCGCGGTGCCTCGACGAGGACCTCGCGCAACGCGTCGAGGACGTCGTCGCCGAGCCCGGCTGCACGGGCCCAACCGTGGGCGCCACCGTGGCTGCGAGCCAGCGCGGCCAGGAAGGTCTCCATCGACGAAGCCTCGGCGCGGGCCACGCTCGCCGCGACCGGTGCCAACGGCTCGGGGAAGTCGCCCTCGGCCCGGATCCGCTCCATCACGAGGACCATGCGCTCGTCGGTGAGCGTGTAGTCCTCGACGATCACCTCGTCGTCGACACCGACGAGCGAGAGGACGAGCGCGGCGACCATGCCGGTGCGGTCCTTCCCGGCGGTGCAGTGGAAGACCGCCGGGACGTTCCCGACGCCGGCGAGCTGCGTGATGATCGAGGTCAGCGTCTCCGTACGGTCGGCCAGGCTCTCGACGTAGTGACGACCGAGATCGCCCTCGGCCAGCGCGGGTGGGAGCACCGCGCCACCGTCCGACAGCGGTGCGTGCAGCCAACCGATGGGTGTGTCCTCGAGTGGGCCGCGGCCGGTGCGCTCGAGCTCGACGCTCGACCGCAGGTCGATCACCATGCGCATGCCGAGCTCCGTCAGCAGCTCCACGTCGGTCGGTTTCAGGTGGTGGAGGGCGTCGCTGCGGAACATCACGCCGAACCGGGTCGTCCCGCCGTCCCCGGTGGGGAGCCCGCCGAGATCCCGGAAGTTGTGGGCGCCCTCGAGGTCGACGAAGCGGTGCTCGTGGATGGTCACGGCCGCACGGTACGCCGGTGAGGTGACCGACCGGTAACCACTTCGTGAACGGCGGAGACGGCGCCCGGGGGTCAGCCGGCCCGTCCGGTCCCGTGGCGCCAGCTGTCGGGGACCCGCACTGCACGCACCGAGGCGCGTGCTCGCACCTTGCCGTCGGATCCCAGCGTGCACTCGACGGTCGTGAACCGGTCCTCGGTGGCCACCTCGCGACCGTGCAGCGTCACCGGGAGGTCGATGGGGCACGGGCGTTCGAACTGGATGCTCATCGCCGCGGTGGCGCACCAGATCTCCGGCGCCGAGCCGATGGCGCGGCCGTCGCGCTCGTACGCCCGCGCGATCGCGGTGCAGACACCGTGGCAGTCGAGGAGGGTGGCGATGATGCCCCCGTTCAAGAAGTGGCGTGGCCCGGCCGCGTGCTCGGGGTGCGGCTGCCAGGTGGCGACCGACTCGTCGCCCTGCCACCGACTCTTGAGGTGGAGGCCGTCGGGGTTGTCGGCGCCGCATCCCCAGCAGAAGTTGTCGTGCATCTGGTCCTGGAACGCGCGCCCGTCCGACGCGCTCACGTCTTGGGGACGTTCCACGGCGACGGCGCGATGAGGTACTCGGGCGGCGCGGCGTCGCGCATCGACGCCGCGCGCGCGTTGATGGTCTCGGCCGACTTCTCGCCCGGCAGGTAGATCCAGAACTGGTCGGTCAGGATCCCGTCGAGCGCGATGTCGGCCACCTCCTCGAGTGGTGCGAACGTCAGCTCCTGCCCGTGCCGCTCGAGCTGCTCCACGAACGGCGTGAGCGCGTCGCGACCCTCGACGGGCGCCTGCCCCGGTCGCGCGTAGCGGTCGGGCCGGTTGCGCCCGGGTCGCCAGATACCGGTGTCGAGCGCGCCGGGCGTGCGGGTCGACGGGAGCAGCAACGACACCTGGACCGGGAGGTCGGCCGACCGCATCTGGCCCCAGAGGCATTCCGTGATGTTGGTGACCGCGGCCTTGGTCGTCGCGTACACCGCGCTGTTGGACAGCGGCGCGAAGGTTCCGTTCGACGACGACGTGTTCACGACGTGCCCGGGACCGCCCTGTTCCAGCAGCACCGGGACGAAGGTGTTGATGCCGTTGATCACACCGAACACGTTGACGTCGACGGCCCACCGCCAGTCGTTGACGTGGTGCTGCCACAACGCGCCGTCGGAACCCGACGGGATGCCGGCGTTGTTGCACACGAGGTGCACCGAGCCGAAGCGCTCGAGCGTGGCGTCGCGCAGCTGCTCGACCGAGTCGGGCAAGGAGACGTCGGTGACGACGCCGACGACGTCGTCGTGACGGGCGCCGAGCTCGGCGACCGTGGCGTCGAGCAGCGGCTCGTCGATGTCGGCCAGCACGACCCGCATCCCTTCGGCGAGGAACCGCTCGCCCAACGCCCGACCGATCCCGCCCCCGCCACCGGTGACGACCGCGACTTTGCCCGCCAGGTCCTGCATGGCGGTACCGTAACCCCGTGGATCGGTACACCGTCATCTCCGCCGACTGCCATGCCGGCGCGGACCTCCTCGACTACCGACCGTTCCTGGAGGCGCGCTACCACGACGCGTTCGACGACTGGGCGGCGAGCTTCGTGAGCCCCTACGGCGACCTCGTGCAGCCCGACGCCAACCGCAACTGGGACAGCACCCGACGCATGCGGGAGCTCGAGGCCGATGGCGTCGTCGGCGAGGTCGTGTTCCCCAACACGATCCCGCCGTTCTATCCACGTGGTTCGCTCGTCGCCGTCGCACCGTCCCCGGACGACTTCGAGCTGCGGCTCGCCGGCCTCCGAGCGCACAACCGGTGGCTCGCCGACTGGTGTGCCGAGTTCCCCGGGCGGCGCGCCGGCATCGGCCAGATCCTGCTGAACGACGTCGACGAAGCGGTGCGCGACGTGCACTGGATCGCCGACCACGGCCTGCGCGGCGGCGTGCTGCTCCCCGGCGTCCCGCCCGACGCACCCATCCCGCCGCTGCACGCACGCCTGTACGACCCGGTGTGGCGCGCCTGCGAGGAGCGCGGCGTGAACGTGAACGCACACGGCGGCAGCAGCTCACCCGACTACGGCGAGCACCCGGCATCGCTCTCGATGTGGATCGTCGAGACGGCCTGGTTCTCGCACCGCCCGTTGTGGACGTTCATCCTGGCCGGGGTGTTCGACCGCTTCCCGGCGCTCCGCCTCGTGCTCGCCGAGCAGGGGAGTGCCTGGATCCGGGACGCGCTCGACGTGATGGACAACTTCTACGCGCAGATCGCGCAGGGCAACGTCGGCGTGATGCGGTTCGCGGACCCCCAGCTGCTCGAGCGCATGCCGAGCGAGTACTGGCAGAGCAACTGCATGGTCGCGGCCTCCTTCCTCCACCGCGAGGACTGCGCCCGCCGCGACCGCATCGGTGTCGACCACATCATGTGGGGCGCCGACTATCCCCACCTGGAGGGCACGACGCCGTTCTCGCACGAGGCCATCCGCATGACCTTCGGCGGGCTGCCCGAGGCCGAGGTGCGGGCGATGCTGGGGGAGAACGCCGCCGCGGTCTACGGCTTCGACCTCGAGGAGCTCGCCCCGCTGGCCGAACGGTTCGGGCCGCGGGTCGACGACGTGATGGAGGGCCTCGACGTCGTGCCCGACGGCGCCGCCAGCATGGCGTTCCGCCAGCACGCACCGGCCAACGTCTGAGCCCTTCCAGGAGGTGCAGCGCAGCCGTGCGCGGAGCGCGGGACGGCGGAGCGGAACCGACCATTCGTGCTCGCTGTGGCAAGCTGACCGGAGCGGGGCGAGCCGGGGGGTTGCCCGTGAAGCACTACCTCGTCATCTCGGCGGACTGCCACGCCGGCCCGGACGCGCCTGCGTACCGCGACTTCCTCGACCCCGGGTTCCGGGCCGATTTCGACGACGAGCTCGCCGAACGCGAGCGGATGCTCGAGGAGCGCCGCGCCGCGGCCGTGGCCGCGGGCGACTTCACCGGTGACTCGGAGTTCCAGACCGAGTGGTTCGGCCAGGACGAGGAAGGCAACAGCCTGCACGAGGTCGGGTTGCGCGGCGGCTGGGACGCCGCCACCCGCGACCGTGAGCTCGACCGCGACGGCGTGGCCGCCGAGGTCGTGTTCCCCGGTCCCGACGCGGTCACCGGCACGATGGGTGCGCCCTTCGGTGCCGGCTTCAACCCCGTCGTCACCCACAGCCCCGAGCACCTGCTCGCCGGTGCGCGGGCGTACAACCGGTGGGCGGCCGAGCTCTGCCGGGCGAGTGCGGCGCGCCGGGCCGGGCTGATCGTCGCCCCCATCCTCGACGACCTCGACGGTGCCATCGCCGAGATCCGCCGCGCCCACGCCGACGGCCTCACCGGGGGCGTGATCATCCCGCCCCGCTGGGAGGGCCACGAGTCGTACACCAGCTACCGCTACGACGCGGTCTGGTCGGTGTGCGAGGAGCTCGGGCTGCCGGTGCACTGCCACTCGGGCCCCGCGCCCCGCGAGGACTACGGCGAGGTGAGCGGTTGGATGAGCGTCTACGGCTACGAGACGGTGTTCTTCACCGCGCGGCCGCTGTGGTTCATGCTCCTCACCGGCGTGTTCGAACGGTTCCCGCGGCTCAAGATGGCGGTCACCGAAGCCGGGTGCTTCTGGGCCGCCGACCTGTTGTGGCGCGCCGACATGATGGCGATGCGCGAGCACGGCATGCGGAAGATGGTGAACACGCGCGGCATCCTCACGATGCTGCCGAGCGAGTACTTCGACCGCAATGTGAAGATCGGCGCGTCGAACACACGGCGGCGCGAGCTCGGCCGGCGCTACGAGATCGGGGTCGGCAACATCATGTGGGGCAACGACTTCCCTCACCCCGAAGGGACCTGGCCGTACACACGGGAGTTCCTCAGGGAGCGCTTCCACGACATCCCCGTCGACGAGACCGAGCTGATCCTCGGGCTCAACCAGGTCGCCTTCTACGGCTTCGACCGCGAGCGGCTCCAGGCGATCGCCGACCGCATCGGGCCGACCACCACCGACCTCGGCCAGACCGACACCGCCGATCCGGCGCGCTGGGAGCCGTACAAGAAGGCGGGGCGCCCGTGGCTCACCGGCGAGGAAGCCGGCGCCCTCCTGACCGACGTGTGAGGACGTGATGACCACGCAGAACCGCTGGATCCAGGAGCCCGAACCGGTGCACGGCGGCGAGGCGGTGCCGTACCCGGCCAACCTGCGCCTCGAGGTGACGTACCTCACCGATCCGGACGTCCACGCGCAGGTGTTGCCGCCCCCGCTCACGGCGCCGCCGGAGCCCCGGGTGCGGGTGCACTTCACCCGCATCGAGGTGGGCGGGCACCTGCACGAGATCGTGTGCTCGTTCCTCCTCGAGGCGATGTACGGCGACGAGCTCGGTCAGTTCTGTGCGGTGATGCCCATCGACCTCGAGACCGCGGTGTCACCGAGCCGGGAGCGCAACGGCGAACCGAAGAAGCTCGCGCAGCTGGAGTTCGAGCGCCAGGGCGACCACGTGAAGGCGAGCGTGACGCGCCAGGGCGTCACCATCATCGAGGTGATCGGCGACGTCACCGGCGACCTCGCGGTACCGGCGCCCTACCCGGTGCTGCAGTTCTGGTACAAGTTCCTCCCTGCGGTCTCGGGTGAGGGTTTCGACGCGGGGCCGTTCCTGGTCACGCTGCACCAGACCATGAAGCCGGAGACCTGCGAACGGGTCGACGGGAAGCTCGTGTTGCGCGACCTCCCGGGTACGCCGGTGGCCGACCTCCCCGTGCTCCAGCTCGAGGGAGCACGTCTGATGATGACGTCGTCGGAGTTCTTCCACGTGCTCGAAGACGTCGAGATCGATCCCGACCAGTACGCCCGGCACGTTCGCGTGCAGTACACGTGACCACGGAGGACACCATGAGCCAGGCCACCGACGACACCGGTCACGGGGCGGGCATCGACGCTCAGCTCGGGATGGCGGCGATGTACGACCTCGCCGCACCGCAGGCGCGCTACCTCGAGATTCTGGCCCAGGGCGGCTACGTCGAGGCCATGGAGGGCCTCGCGTTGAGCTTCAACCGGGCCAACACCGAGTACGTGCTGCGCCACGCCGACGAGTTCTCGTCGCGCGTCGAGATGAGCCTCGGGAACGTGCGCCCGCTCATCCCGCTGAACGTCGACCCGCCGCAGCACTCCAAGTACCGGAAGTTGCTCGACCCCCTCTTCGCGCCGAAGCGCATGGACGAGCAGGAAGAGGACATCACCCGGCGGGTGAACGGCTTCATCGACACGTTCATCGACCGCGGCGAGTGCAACTTCACCGAGGAGTTCGCGGAGCTGTTCCCCTCGTCGGTGTTCCTCGGGCTCATGGGGCTCCCGGAGGACCAGATGCGCATGTTCCTCGACATGCGCGACGGCATCCTGCACCCCGAGAAGAAGGATCCCGACGCGATCGTCGACGTCGACGCGCGCATGAAGGTGATGAACGCCACCGGAGAGCAGATCTACGAGTACTTCGGGAACCTCGTCGACCAACGCACCAAGGAACCGGCCGACGACATCATCACCCGGTTCGTCAACAACGAGATCGACGGCGAGAAGCTGACGCGCGACGACATCCTCGACATCTGCTTCCTCTTCCTCATCGCCGGTCTCGACACCGTGAGCGACACGCTCACCTGCTCCTACGCCTTCCTCGCGCAGCACCCCGAGCACCGGCGGATGATCGTCGACGACCCGTCGGTGATACCGATGGCGGTGGAGGAGCTGCTCCGGTGGGAATCACCGGTCGCGGGGGGCGTGCCGCGGCTCGCCACCTGTCCCGTCGAGCTGCCCAGCGGCACGCGTGTCGACGAGGGCACCGCGGTGGTCCCCAACTACGGTGCTGCCAACATGGACCCGGCCACGTTCGGTGATCCGATGGAGGTGCGGTTCGACCGCACCGACAACCCGCACATCGCGTTCGGTGGTGGCGTGCACCGGTGCCTCGGGTCGCACCTCGCCCGGCGGGAGCTGCGGGTGACCCTGCGGGAGTGGCACCGCCGCATCCCGGAGTACCGAATCAAGCCGGGCCACGAGGCGCTCGAGTATCCGCCCGGGCTGCGGCACGTCAAGGACCTCATGCTCACCTGGGAGTAAGCAACGATGCCCGACGACCTCTACTACGACCCCTACGACTTCGAGATCGACGTCGACCCGTACCCGGTGTGGAAGCGGATGCGCGACGAGGCGCCGCTCTACTACAACGAGAAGTACGACTTCTACGCGGTGAGCCGGTTCGACGACGTCGAGCGGTGCTCGGTCGACTGGCGCACCTATCTCTCGGGCCGCGGCTCGGTGCTCGAGATGATCAAGATGGGTGTCGACATCCCGCCCGGCAGCATCCTCTTCGAGGACCCGCCCACCCACGACATCCACCGGTCGTTGCTCTCACGCGTGTTCACGCCCCGGCGGATCGCCGAGATCGAGCCCAAGGTGCGGGCGTTCTGCGCCGCCAGCCTCGAACCGCTCGTCGGCGCCGGCGGCTTCGACTTCATCGGCGACCTCGGCGCACAGATGCCCATGCGCACCATCGGCATGCTGCTGGGCATCCCCGAGCAGGATCAGGAGGCGCTGCGCGACCGCCTCGACTCCGGCATGCGGCTGAAAGAGGGCGCGCCACCGGACCCGAACGACACGTTGGTGTCCCTGGCCGACGAAGCCTTCGCCGAGTACATCGACTGGCGCGCCGAGCACCCGTCCGACGACCTGATGACCGAGCTGCTCAACGCCGAGTTCGAGGACCACACCGGCGTGACGCGCACGCTCAGTCGCGAGGAGATCCTCGGGTACGTCGGTCTGCTGGCCGGCGCCGGCAACGAGACGACGACGCGCCTGATCGGTTGGATGGGCAAGCTGCTCGCCGAGAACCCCGGCGAGCGCCGGAAGGTCGTCGAGGATCGCAGCCTCGTCCCGAACACGGTCGAGGAGCTGCTGCGGATCGAGGCGCCGTCACCGGTGCAGTCCCGGTACATCTCGCACGACGTCGAGCACTACGGGCAGAAGATCGAGGCCGGCAACGTGATGGTGCTGCTCACCGCGGCGGGCAACCACGACGAGCGGCACTTCCCCGACCCGGACCGCTTCGACATCGAGCGGGAGATCGACCACCACCTCTCGTTCGGCTACGGCATCCACTTCTGCCTGGGTGCCGCGCTGGCCCGGCTCGAGGGCCGCGTCGCGCTCGACGAGGTGCTCAACCGCTTCCCGGAGTGGGACGTCGACTGGGAGCGCGCCGAGCAGGCGCACACCAGCACCGTGCGCGGCTGGGAGAAGCTGCCGGTGCTGATCGGGTAGCGCCGGCTCAGCGCCGCAGGAGTGAGAGCAGGCGCAGCATCTCGAGGTAGATCCACACCAGCGTCACCATGATGCCGAACGCGCCGTACCACTCCATGTACTTCGGCGCGCCGTTGATCGACGCCTGGCGGATGAACTCGTAGTCGAGGAACAGGTTCAGCGATGCCACGACACAGATCACGACGCTGATGATGATCCCGAGCGCGGTCGGCTGGTTCCAGAACACGACGTCGACGCCGAAGAGGGACATCAGCGCGCCGAACAGGTAGAGGAAGAAGATCCCGAAGGTGGAGCCGAGCACCACCATCTGGAAGCGCCGGGTGACCTTCACCACGCCGAACACGTAGAGGGCGAGGGTGGCGAAGAACACGCCGATCGTGGCGAGGACGGCCTGGAAGACGATGCCGTCCCACCGGACCTCGAACGCCTTCGAGATCACGCCGAGGAAGACGCCCTCGGTCAGCGCGTACAGCGGAGCCAGGATGGGTGCCGCCTTCGGCCGGAAGACGCAGACCATGGCCAGCGCGAAGGCGCCGAACAGCGCGATCCAGGACCAGCCCGGGATGCTCACCTGGTTGGTGGTGCTGGAGATCTCGGTCTGCGACCAGCCGACGACGCCACCGGCGATGACGAGCAGGAACAGCGCGAACGTGCGGGCGAAGGCGCCGTTGGCGGTCATGTGGGCGACGCGGGTGGTCGGCGGCGCACCGGTCGCCTCGGCGTGCGCCAGCTCCACCGGCGCGGCCCAGCCGGCCTCGTCGTCCTTCTGGATCGCCTCGAAACGCTTCTCGTTCAGCGTCGGATTGGCCATGATCTCGCTTTCCCCGCTCGGCGGCTGCGTGGATCCAGCGTACGGGACGCTCCGCCGTCGACGAGCTCGATGGCGGTGATCGGCCCGGCCGACGCACAACCCTGTGCCGAATTGCGCCGTGTAGTCTCGATGGATGAGTGAGCGCGCGCGAGGCGGGTACCCCGCCGAGCAGCGAACGGGGCCCAGCGGCCCGGCGGCGAAGCCGCCAAGAGCGAAAGCATGAGTGAGCGTGTCGGTGATCCGGCGCACCCGCGACCCGTCCTCGTCGTGGACTTCGGGGCCCAGTACGCCCAGCTCATCGCCCGCCGCGTGCGCGAAGCGAACGTCTACAGCGAGATCGTCCCCCACGCGATGCCCGTGGCCGAGATGCTCGCCAAGCGCCCGGCGGCGGTGATCCTCTCCGGTGGTCCCGCCAGCGTCTACGCCGACGGTGCGCCCAACGTCGACCCCGCACTGTTCGACGCCGGCGTGCCGACCCTCGGGATCTGCTACGGCTTCCAGGCGATGGCCGAGGCCCTCGGCGGCACGGTGAAGCGCACCGAGGGCGCCGAGTACGGGCGCACCACCGCCACCGTGGAGTCGCACGCGGTGCTCTTCGCCGGGCAGCCCGCGAAGCAGCCGGTGTGGATGTCGCACCGGGACGCGGTCGTGGTCGCACCGCCCGGGTTCGCGGTGACCGGCGCGACGTCCGGTGCCGAGATCGCCGCCTTCGAGCGCCCCGACCGCCACCTGTTCGGGCTCCAGTGGCACCCCGAGGTGATGCACACCGCACACGGGCAGACGATGCTGGAGCGCTTCCTCTACGACGGTGCCGGCATCGAGCCGTCGTGGACCACGGCGAACATCATCGACGACGCGGTGGCCGACATCCGCGCCCGCGTCGGCGATCGTCACGTGCTGTGCGGGCTCTCGGGTGGTGTCGACTCCGCGGTCGCCGCCGCGCTGGTGCACCGCGCGGTCGGCGACCAGCTCACGTGCGTGTTCGTCGACCACGGCCTGTTGCGCAAGGGCGAGCGCGAGCAGGTGGAGCGCGACTACGTGGCCGCCACCGGCATTCGGCTCGAGGTGGTCGACGCGTCCGAGAAGTTCCTCACCGCACTGCGCGACGTCACCGATCCCGAGCAGAAGCGCAAGATCATCGGCACCGAGTTCATCCGGACGTTCGAGGAGGTCGCGGCGCAGATCATCGCCGCCGACGGCGACGGCGACGTCGAGTTCCTGGTGCAGGGCACGCTCTATCCCGACGTCGTGGAGTCCGGCGGCGGCAGTGGCACCGCCAGCATCAAGAGCCACCACAACGTCGGCGGCCTGCCCGACGACCTCCGGTTCGAGCTCATCGAGCCGTTGAAGGCGCTGTTCAAGGACGAGGTCCGCGCCGTGGGGCTCGAGCTCGGCCTGCCCGAGTCGATGGTGTGGCGCCAGCCCTTCCCCGGTCCCGGGCTCGCCATCCGCATCGTGGGCGCGGTCGACGCGGCGCGGCTCGCCACCGTCCGCGAGGCCGACGCCATCGCCCGCGAGGAGCTGGAGGCGGCCGGGCTCGAGCGCGACGTCTGGCAGTTCCCCGTGGTGCTGCTCGCCGACGTGCGCTCGGTCGGTGTGCAGGGCGACGGGCGCACCTACGCGCACCCGATCGTGCTGCGGCCGATCACGAGTGAGGACGCCATGACCGCCGACTGGGCGCGCCTCCCGACCGAGGTGCTCGAGCGGATCTCCACCCGCATCACCAACGAGGTCGAGGACGTCAACCGGGTCGTGCTCGACATCTCGAGCAAGCCCCCCGCGACGATCGAGTGGGAGTGACCGCCCGGGTCAGTCGGGGCGCGCGGCCGCGCTGACGATCGGCCCGAAGCCGTGGATGGCGGCGGTCACGCCGCCGTCGACCCGGAGGTCGCAGCCGGTGACGAACGACGCCGCGGGGCCGGCGAGCCACTCGACCGCCGACGCGATGTCCTCGGCGGTGCCGATGCGGGGGAGGGGCGAGATCGAGAGCATCCCCTGCATCTGCTCGCTCGCGCCCTCCTCGAGCTCCTGGCGGCCCATGGGGGTCGAGATGATGCCGGGGCTGATGCTCACCACCCGTCCGCCCCGCTGACCCCACGGGGTCGCCGCCTGCTCCACCCGCAGCTGGTTGATCCGCTTGGCGATGCCGTAGGTCGACCCGAAGTCGTCGAGATCGACCGGCCCGAGCGTGGTGAGCAGCTCGTCGGTCGGCGCGACCGCGAGCGCGTGCTCGCGCTCGGGGCTCAGCCCCGCGACGTAGCCGGCCATGCTCGCGATGCACACGGCCACCGTCCCGTCGGTCACCTGGTCGAGGAACGCGTTGAGCACGTGATCGGTGCCGAGCATGTCGACCTCGAGCACCCGCTCCGCGCTCGCCTGCGTCGGCGAGAGGCCGGCGGTGTGCACGAGCGTGCGCAGGGCACCGAGGCCGGCGGCGACCCGAGCCAGCTCGCCGACCGATCCGGGATCGGAGACGTCGACCCGCTGCGCGGTGACGGAGAAGCCGTCGCCGGCGAGACCCGCACGCTCACGCTCCAGCTTCTTCTCGTCGAAGTCGGCGACGACGAGCTCTCGTCCCGCACCGAGCCGACGCGCGCACGCGATGCCCATTCCTCCGATGCCCGTGACCACCACGACCTCGCTCATCGCGCGCTCCCCTCGTCCCCGTCCGGCGTCACCGCACCCTACGACTCGCGCCGGGGCGCTCGCCCCGTGCAGCCCGGTAGGGTCTCGACGCGGACCGGGTACGAAGCGCTCTCCCGAGCTGCGGAGCATCTCCACCCCGGCGGAGTGCGCGGCACCCGAGGGCTGAGCGGAGGAGGAAGCATGGAAGACCGCGAGACCCCCGTGCTGTACCTCGAGATGACCGAAGCCACGCCCGACGCCTACGCCGAGGAACGGGTCGGCGACGTGCGGGCGCTTCCGGGCGTCGAGCGCGCCACCTGGTGGCGCAACGTCTACCGCGACCGGCCCGACCTGCCGCGCGTGCTGCCCGAGTTCGACACCCTCGGCGTGTACGAGTGCACGCCGACGTTCGTCCCCCCGTCGACGCCGGAGGGGATCGCCGGGCACCACTTCGTGCGTACGCCGCGCCCGGGGCAGGGACGTCTCACCGGCAAGCCGACGGTGTCGCTGTCGCTGGTGCTCATCAGCCCGAGCAGTCCGCCCGAGGCGCAGGCGCTGCGCGACTGGGGCGACTTCGTGCACCTCAACCACATCGTCGAGGCCGGCGTCCCGGGCTTCACGATGATCACGCCCTACGAGAACGCCAGCGGCGGCGACCCTCGCTACCTGCACTTCTACGAGTTCGACGATCCCGACGCCGAGGTGACGTTCAAGCGCATGCGGCCGATGCTCGAGGCCCGGCTCGGCGCCTGGGACACGCCGGAGTGCAAGGCGTGGGCGGTGCACCCGGCCCTGCGGATCATGTACGTCAACTCGTTCGAGCTCGCCGGCGCGTCCTGAGCGTCCCCTCGAGGTCGGCCAGCCGGGACTGCCAGGTCAGCTGACGGTTCAGCCAGGCGAACACCTCGGCCGCGGCGTCGGGCCCGAGCGGGGTGGCGACACCGCCGCCGGTCGGGACGGGCGCCACGCGCCCGGCCGGACTGGTGCGCCGCCGTTCGATCCAGCACGTCCGCATCTGGGCTCCTCCCGATCAGATACAGCAATGTATCTACAAGACGCTGTCGTATCCATGGTACAACAATGTCATGCCGACGCAACCGGTCGAGCGCTGGACCCCCGAGCGGCGCCGGGCCCTCACCCGCGACGCCCTCGTGAGCTCGGCGGCCGCGGTGTTCGCCCGCCGGGGGTACGAGGGCGCCTCGCTGGAGGAGATCGCCGACGCCGCCGGCTTCACGCGCGGCGCGATCTACAAGAACTTCGCCGGCAAGGAGGACCTGTTCTTCGCGGTCGCCGACCGCGACTTCGCCGAGCGGCTGCGGACGCTCTCCGAACGGCTGGCGCGGCACGGCAAGTTCGAGCCCGCCGACCTGGCCGCGCTGTGGCGCGAGACGGTCATCGGTGGCACCGACGATCTCGCGTTGCACATGGAGGTCCGGCTCTATGCGTTGCGGAACCCTTCGGTCAAGGCGCGCCTGGCCGAGCACCAGCGCACGACGCGCACGACGCTCGCGGCGTTCATCACCGAGCAGACCGACGCGGTCGGCTTCGACCTCACCATCCCGGCGGACATCTTCGCCGGTCTGCTCGACGCCGCGACCTGGGGCATCGCCGAGTCGTGCGCGATCGACGAGGATGACACCACTCTGCTCGACGAGTTCTTCGCGCTCGTCGTACCGGCCGCGTGCACGAAGCGTCCGGTTCCGCCGAGTCCCTGATACTTTTCGCCGCGGGCACCGGGCCCGGGGAGAACGCGATCGCACCAGATGGCCGACACGACACATCCCCCTGACCCGCCCGCGCCCGCGCCGCCACCCCTTGATCCCGAGGCGATGCTGCGCAGCCGCAACTTCGTCGTGGTGCTCGTGTTCGCCGCGGTGGTCGGTCTCTTCGTGTCGTTCGCCTCGTGGGGCTTCCTCGAGCTCGTCCACCAGATCCAGCTCGCGGTGTTCAGCGACCTGCCCGACGCGCTCGGATTCGACACCGTGCCCACGTGGTGGCCGATCCCGGTGCTGGTGCTCGCGGGGCTCCCGGTCGCGTTCGCGATCGTGAAGCTCCCCGGCAACGGCGGGCACGTACCCGCCCACGGGTTGCAGGTGGGCAGCACCCAGCCGGCCGAGGTCCCGGGCATCGCCCTCGCCGCGCTGGCGACCCTCGGCCTCGGTCTCGTGCTCGGTCCCGAAGCACCGTTGATCGCGCTCGGCGGTGGCCTGGCCGTCTTCGCGGTGAAGCTCGCGAAGCGGGACGCGCCACCGCAGCTGCTCATCGTGCTCGCGGCGGCGGGGAGCTTCGCCGCCATCTCGGTGATCTTCGGCTCCCCGATCGTGGCGGCGGTGCTCGTGATCGAGGCGAGTGGTCTCGGTGGCGCGACGCTCCCGCTCATCCTGATCCCGGGACTGATCGCGGCGGGCGTCGGCTCGCTGGTGTTCATCGGCATGGCGAACTGGACCGCGTTGAGCACCAGCGCGTACGCGCTCCAACCCCTCGAGCTGCCGCACTTCGCCCACCCGACCTGGGAGGAGATCGGGTGGACCCTGGCGCTGGGGTTCGCCGGTGCGTTGCTCACGTTCGTGATCAAGCGGCTCGGCCTGGCCGGGGCGAAGGTCGTGCCGCGGCACCCGTGGCTGCTCATCCCCGCGGCCGGCCTCGTGGTGGCGCTGCTCGCGGTGCTGTTCGCGGAGACGACGACCCATGGCGCCAACGAGGTGCTGTTCTCCGGTCAGGAGGCGCTGCCCGGCCTCGTCGAGCAGGCCGGTGCGTGGTCAGTCGGTGCGCTGGGACTGCTGTTGTTGTGCAAGGGGTTGGCGTGGAGCGCCTGTCTCGGCAGCTTCCGTGGTGGCCCGACGTTCCCGGCCATCTTCCTCGGCGCCGCCGGCGGCGTCGCCGCGTCCCACCTGCCCGGGCTCCCGATCGCGCCCGCGGTCGCGGTCGGGATGGGCGTGATGGTCGTGGCGTTCCTCAAGCTGCCGTTGTCGTCGGTGATCATCGCCACGTCCCTGACCATCAGCTCGGGCCTGGGTGTGGGCCCGCTGATCATCATCGGCGTGGTCGTGTCGTACCTCGTGACGCTGGCCCTCGAAGGCCGACTCGGCGCCGGTCGGTCGGCGCCGGCGCACGCTACCGGCTGACCACCACCACGACCCGGCCGGTGCGCCCGGTCACGTCGACGCTCGCGTTGTCCTCGGCGTACCGACGTCCCTGGACGTTGAGCAGCCGCACCGACGTCGCCGGGTGCACCGGGAACGGGCCCCAGTGCCAGGTGCCGCGGTGCAGCACCAACGTCTCGCCCGGCTCCACCACGAACGCGCGGATCGCTCCCGCGTCAGCGGGTGCCGAGAAGTCGACCGACGCCGGTGCCACCGCCAGCACCGACCGCGTGTCGAGCGGGGTCAGCGCCTGCGTGTGCGTGTCGTGACGGAACATCACCGCGCACCGCAGGCCGTCGGCCGCGCGCTCGATCTCGTCCGAGCTGTGCTCGATCGTGTTGAGGTGCGCGTCGGCCCACTCGAAGTGGAGCGTGTCGTCGCCGTCGCGCGGATCGGTGTCGGCGCGCGGCAGCCATCCGAACGGCGCCCAGGCGGACACGGTCAATTCGTTGGCGGTGATGGTGAGCGCATCGTCAGACACGGGGCTGTCCTCCTCGCGGGCAGGCCTCTACGCTGGCCTGATGGACGTGCGTTCGATCGAGGAAGTCGCGCCGGTCGTCGAGCACAACGGGACGGTACCCGTCTGGTGGTTGGTGTCGCCCCGCGAGATGCAGGAGATCACCGCCGGTGGTCACCTCGAGCTGGTCAGCGAGTTCGAGGTGGCGGGCGGCGGGGAGGTCGATCCCCACTCGCACCCGACGCACGAGTTCTACTACGTGACCTCCGGGCGCGGGCTCATGACGATCGCGGGTGAGACGCGCGAGATCGGGCAGGGCGACCTCGTGCACATCCCGCCGGACGCGGTGCACAGCCTCCGCCCGGTGTCGGACCACGCACCGATCCACTGCTTCTGCTTTGCGGTGGCAGTCGCCGGTGCGGGCGAGATCGACTACACGAACCACTGACCCGGCGGCGCGTCAGGCGCCGTCGATCAACCTCGTGTCGAGGCCGAATTGCTCGACCGTGGTGGCGCCGTCGCGGAGCGCCGCGAACAGGGCCCGTTCCTTCTCGGCCCGTGCCCGCCCGGCGGCGAGCACGTCGTCGACGGCGGCACCGGGGACCACGACGACGCCGTCGACATCGCCGACGACCCAGTCGCCGGGCTCGACCGCGACGTCGCCGACGGTGACCGGCCGCGCCACCGAGCCGGGCTGCTCCTTCGTGGCGCCGGGGAGCGCGAGTCCGGTGGAGAAGACGGGGAACCCGTGACCGGCCAGCGCGGCGCCGTCCCGGACGCAACCGTCGATGACCAGGCCGGCGATGCCGCGCGCCTCCGCGCCGGTGGTCAGCACCTCGCCCCAGTAGCCGAAGTCGCGGGCGCCGCCCATGTCGGCGACGAGCACCGACCCCGCCGGCGCCCGCGTCACCGCCACGTGGATGCCGAGGTTGTCACCGGGACTGCAGCGGACGGGGTAGGCGGGTCCCGCCACGTGCGCGCCCGGCCACGCGGGCTTGACGCGCGGGTGCATGCGGCGCGCCCCCGACTCGCCCAGCGTCGCCGCACCCAGCTCCTCGAGCACGCGCGCGTCGACCATCGCAGCCGGCGCGCTCAGCCGGCCGGCGAGGGCGCGGGTGCCGCGGCGGCGGCCCTGCGCGCGCGGTGGAACTCGAGCCCCCGGTTGATGGCGGCGAAGAACGAGTCGTTGTCGCTGGACAGCTTGTCGTGCACCCAGCGCTCGAGCCCCGCCCGCCGCATCCACGGGTTGAAGGTCTCGTAGCTCTCGACGAATCGGACGCGGGTGCGTCCGCCGAGGTCGTCGAGGTTGATGTGGCCCTCGGCGCGCGACCAGAGCGGCTTGCCGACGGCGTCGTACTTCCACGACTCGTAGGGCTTCACCTCGGTGACCCACTCCCACGACTGGCCGACGCCGCCCGAGCCCAGGATCTTCGGGACGGGGAAGGTGCAGTGGCGCACCAGTCCCTCACCGATCTCGTTCCCGGGATGGAGGATGTCGATGGTGACCAGCTCGGGCTTCGGCTTGTCGGGACCGCGGTACCAGAACACCTCCCAGACCGCTTCGGGGGTCGCGTCCAGCTCGATCTCGTAGTGGTGCTCCTGCACGGGGCGGAGCGTACGACAGGTCAGCCGAACGCGCCCGCCCGTCGCCGGCCCAGGTCGTCGCGGTGCCCGTTCACCAGCCGGGTCGCCCAGCGGGGGAGCCGGGTCTTGACCCGCGCCGCCATCGTGGACGACGTGCGCCCGTCCGCGACCGCCCGGTCGAGCTTCGCCGCCGCGTCGGCGACGACCGCGTCGACGACGCGCTGCACCGGGACGCCACGCGCCGCGGCCATCTCGGCGAGCGACCTCCCGTTGGCGAAGTCGATGCGCACCTCCGACGGGCTGGTGCCGATCGCGCCCGCGGCCACCTCGAACTGCCCCCGCACCAGCGAGCGGAGCACGGGGTCGTGGCCGGCACCGCTCGGAGCGGAGGCGCGGACCCGGCGGCGTCGTGCCTCGATCGAGCACAGGAAGACCAGCCGCACCAGGGCGAGACCGCCGATCACCGCGCCGACCACCGTGTGACCGGTCGCCACGAGCAGCACACCGGCGCCCAGCGCGAGGCCGCTCATGACCCAGCGGAAGGTCCGGACCGAGGAGAGGCTCATCGGTCGATGTTCGCCCGGCAGTCCGTGGGCTCGGTGAAGGAAGTGTCAAGGGTTCGCGAAGCCGAGAGACAACGAAGGCGCATGCCGCGACTCCTCGGGTGGACCGGTGGGGATCCCGTGCGTGTACCCCGGAGCGGGGGCCCGAAACCCGGATCGACGCCGCTCAGTGCCTCCCCGCCGCCTCGGTCGCGTCCCGCAGACGCGCCGCCAGTGCGGCGTCGAGTTGGCCGTCGTGGAGGCGCCAGGCCCAGTTCCCGCCGGCCCGGCCGGGGACGTTGAGGCGGGCGCGCGAGTCGAGCCCGAGGACGTCCTGGGCGGGCACGATCGACATGACCCCGCGAGACTCGAGTGCCAGCCGGATCAGCATCCAGTGCGGCTCGGTCTCGGGGAGCCGCCGGTCGGCCACCGCGGCGCGCACGCGTTCGCGCTCGGTCTCCGCCGCGGTCGACCACCACCCGACGGTGGTGTCGTTGTCGTGGGTGCCCGTGTAGACCACGGTCGCGTCGTCGTGCGGTTCAGGCTGCGGGTTCACGAGATCGTCGCTGAACGCGAACTGGAGGACGAAGGTCCCGGGCATGTCCAGCTCGTGGCGCAGGCGCTCCACCGGGGGGGTGATGAGCCCGAGGTTCTCGGCGACGACCGGGAAGTCGCCGAGCGCCCCGCGGGCGGCGTCGAACACCGCCCGACCCGGCCCGCGCACCCATCGGCCCCGGCGGGCGGTGCGGTTCCGGGCCGGAATCACCCACGCGGCGACGAACCCGCGGAAGTGGTCGATGCGGACCGCGTCGACGAGCTCGAGCATCCGGCCGAACCGGTCGATCCACCAGCGCCAGTGCTGGGCGCGGATCATCGCCCAGTCGTAGACCGGCGTGCCCCAACGCTGCCCGTCGGCGCACCAGTCGTCGGGCGGCACCCCGCCGACGACGCCGACGCGGAACAGCTCGGGCCAGGCGTGATGATCGGCGCTCCCCGACGCCACCGCGAACGACATGTCGCCGAGGATGTGCACGCCCCGCTCGGCCGCATGGGAGTGCACGCGCGACCACTCACGCTGGAACCGCACCTGGTCGGCCAGCGCGCCCGGCCCCGCGAACGCGGCCCAACTCGCCGACCAGCCGGGATGGGCCGCCACGAACCGCTCGAGCTCGTCGGCGGTGACCGGCGCGTGCGGCGCGGCCAACCACGTCGGCGCGCCGGCGAAGGCCGACGACGCGGCGTACGGCGATCCGTACTCGTCCGGAGGGCCGAAGGGCAGGATCTGCCACCACGTCTGCCCGGCGTCGGCCAACCAGTCCACGAACCGCAGCGCGGCGTCGCCCATCCGGCCACCGGGCAGCGATGCGACCGGGAGGAGGATTCCGCTGGATCGGCGGAAACCCGTCATGGTGACGTCACCCTGTCATTCGGGACGCCGGCCGCGGATTGCGCGGATTGGAGGCGGTCAGCGTCGGGCATCATGGGACCGGTCATGGCCAATCGTTCTCCGCAACACGCCCAGTTGCGCTCGCGCGCCCGCATCGCGGACGTGTCGCCGCGCGTCGACTGCATGCGGTACCCGGTGAAGCGAACCGTGGGCGACACGGTAGAGGTCCACGCCACGGTGGTGGCCGACGGTCACGTGCAGGTGCGGGCCGAGCTGCGCTACCGCCTCGTGGGCGCGCGCCGCTGGGCGCGCGTGCCGATGCGCACGAGCGAGGAGGAACCCGACCGGTTCGCCGCCACGTTCCGGGTCGACGAACCCGGTCGGTGGGAGTACACCGTCGGCGCGTGGATCGACGCCGCCGCCACGTGGCGCGACGAGCTGCGCCGCAAGGTCGATGCCGGCCAGACCGATCTCGAGGCCGAGCTCTCCGAAGGCGCCGCGCTGCTCGGCATCGACGTCCCCGATCCCGCGGCGGGCCTGGCGAGCACCACCGAGGTGCGCGTCGCGAAGGTGTCGCTGGCCCGCCCGTTGACCGTGGTCGTCGAGCCGACCCTGGCCGCGTTCGGCGCGTGGTACGAGCTCTTCCCGCGGTCGTTCGGCGGGTTCGACGGCGTGCGCGCGGTGCTGCCCGAGATCGCCGATCTCGGCTTCGACGTCGTGTACCTCCCGCCGATCCACCCCATCGGCACCACCAACCGGAAGGGGCGCAACAACGTCCTCTCGGCGTCGCCCGCCGATCCGGGCAGCCCCTGGGCGATCGGTGGGCCCGAGGGTGGTCACACCGCGGTCCACCCCGAGCTGGGCACGCTCGACGACTTCGACCGCCTCGTGGCGCGCGCCGGCGAGCTCGGGCTCGAGATCGCCCTCGACTTCGCGGTCCAGGCCTCGCCCGACCACCCCTGGCTGCAGAAGCACCCGGAGTGGTTCTCCTGGCGGCCCGACGGTTCGATCAAGTACGCCGAGAACCCACCCAAGCGCTACCAGGACATCGTCAACTTCGACTTCGACGGCCCGGAGGCGAAGCAGCTGTGGGAGGCGCTGCTCGGCGTCGTCGAGCACTGGGTCGACCACGGCGTCCACATGTTCCGCGTCGACAACCCGCACACCAAGCCCTTCGCGTTCTGGGAGTGGCTGATCGAGACCGTGCACGCCGACCACCCCGAGGTCGTGTTCCTCGCCGAGGCGTTCACCCGTCCGGCGGTGATGGACACCCTGGCCAAGCTCGGCTTCAGCCAGTCGTACACCTACTTCACGTGGCGGAACTCCCGGCGCGAGCTCGAGGAGTACGTGAGCGAGCTGGCCGCGAAGGCCGACTGGTTCCGGCCCAACTTCTTCGTCAACACGCCCGACATCTTCCACGCGTACCTCCAGGAGGGTGGGCGCCCGGCGTTCGCGGTGCGCACCGTGCTGGCGGCGACGTTGGCGCCGTCATGGGGCATGTACTCCGGCTTCGAGCGGGCCGCGGGGGTGGCTCTCCGCCCCGGGAGCGAGGAGTACCTCGACTCCGAGAAGTACGAGTGCGGCGCAGGTGAGGTCGGCGGCACCCTCGGTCCCCTGGTCCGTCGGTGCAACGAGATCCGACGCGCGTCGGACGTGTTCCGCCATGTCGACAACGTCACCTTCGTCGACACCGCGAACGACCACCTCCTCGCCTACGTGAAGGGTCGTGGGCCAGGCGCGGTCATCACGTGCGTCAACCTCGATCCGCACGCCTCGGCCGAGGGCCTCGCCGACGTGCCGACCGGGCTCGACCTCCCCGACGCGTTCGACGTGGTCGACCTCCTCTCGGGCGACACCCACACGTGGCGCGTCGGCGGCAACTACCTGCGCCTTCCGCCCGGGGGCGCCCACGTCCTGGCGCTCCGATGACGACGGGCGAGCTCATCATCCCCCGGCACGAGCTGGGTGACCTCCGTCGTCAACTCGGCGCGTCGGAGTCGGCGACCGATGCGCCACGGTGGTTCGAGTCGGACCCGATGTGGTTCAAGCGCTCCGTGTTCTACGAGATCCACATCCGCGGCTTCGCCGACGGCAACGGCGACGGCATCGGCGACTTCCTCGGCCTGACCGAGCGCCTGGACTACCTCGAGTGGCTCGGCATCGACTGCATCTGGCTGCTCCCGTTCTACGCGTCGCCGCTCCGTGACGGCGGGTACGACATCTCCGACTACTACGCCGTGCACCCCGACTACGGCACCACGGAGCACTTCGCCGCGTTCGTCGAGGCGGCGCACCAGCGGGGCATCCGGGTGATCGCCGACCTGGTGATGAACCACACCTCGAGCGACCACGAGTGGTTCCAGGAGGCGCGCTCACCCGACTCACCCAAGCACGATTGGTACGTGTGGTCCGACACCGAGGACCGCTACAAGGATGCCCGGATCATCTTCGTCGACACGGAGACGTCGAACTGGAGTTGGGATCCGGTGGCCGGCCAGTACTACTGGCACCGCTTCTTCTCGCACCAGCCCGACCTCAACTACGACAACCCCGAGGTGCGGGAAGCGCTGCTCGACGTCATGCGCCACTGGCTCGACTTCGGGCTCGACGGCCTGCGGCTCGACGCGGTGCCGTACCTGTTCGAGCGTGAGGGCACCGACTGCGAGAACCTGCCCGAGACCCACGAGTTCCTGCGCGAGGTGCGGCGCACGATCGACGCCGAGTACCCCGACCGCGTGTTGCTGGCGGAGGCGAACCAGTGGCCGGCCGACGTCGTCGAGTACTTCGGGAACGGCGACGAGTGCCACATGGCGTTCCAGTTCCCGGTGATGCCGCGCATGTTCATGGCGATGCGCCGAGAGGAGGCGATGCCCATGATCGAGATCCTCGAGCAGACGCCGGCGATCCCGGAGACGACGCAGTGGGGCCTCTTCCTCCGCAACCACGACGAGCTCACGCTCGAGATGGTCACCGACGAGGAACGCGACTACATGTACGGGGAATACGCCAAGGACCCGCTCATGCGGCTCAACCTCGGCATCCGGCGCCGCCTCGCACCGCTGCTCGAGAACGGGCGCGACGACATCGAGCTCGCGACCGCAGTGCTCTTCTCCCTGCCGGGGAGCCCGATCCTGTACTACGGCGACGAGATCGGCATGGGCGACAACATCTACCTCGGCGACCGTGACGGCGTGCGCACCCCGATGCAGTGGACGGGGGACCGCAACGGCGGCTTCTCGCGCGCCGACTTCGCGCGCCTGTACCTGCCGCCGTTGATGGATCCGGTCTACGGGTTCCAGGCGGTGAACGTGGAGGCCCAGCTCCGGACGTCGACGTCGCTGTTGCGATGGGTCCACCGGTTCATCGCGCTGCGCAAGGAGCACCCGGTGTTCGGCTGCGGTACCTACGAGGCACTGCGCCCGGCGAACCAGCGAGTGTTCGCGCACTTGCGGACGTTCGACGACGACATCGTGCTGTGTGTGCACAACATGGCGCGTTCGGCGCAGGCGGTCGAGCTCGACCTGTCGCGGTTCGAAGGCATGGTGCCGGAGGAGATGTTCGGGCGCAGCCGCTTCCCGCGCATCGGTACGCTGCCGTACCTGCTGACGATGCCGGGCCGCGGGTTCTACTGGTTCAGCCTGAGGCGCGACGATGGTTGACCGCGGCGCTCGTCTCGGCGCCGACGGGCGCCTCGACGACGAGGTGATGCTGCCGTACCTGCGTGAGCAGCGCTGGTTCGGCGCGCACGAGCGCGAGGTGAGCTCGGCCTCGTTGGTCGACGTGGTGCTGCTCGCGGACGACCCCGTGCTGGAGGTCGCGTTGGTCGACGTCCACTTCGAAGCGGGCGCCCACGACCTCTATCAGCTCCTGCTGCGCGACGAGGGCGGGGAGCTGTTCGACGCCACCGCCGATCCGGACCTCGGGACACGTCTGGTGGAGCTGGCGTCGGAGCAGGCCGAGCGCGCGACGGGCGCGGGCCGGCTCTCGTTCAGCTCCATCCGGCCGGTGCGAGCACCGGCCGTCCCGAACGCACGCGCGCTCGGCGGCGAGCAGTCGAACACGGTCGTGGTGGTGGGCGATCTGCTCGTGAAGACCTACCGCCACGTGCACGCGGGCGTGAACCCCGAGCTCGACATGCTGCTCTTCTTCGCCGAGCACGACTACCCGAACGTGCCCGAGCTCGTCGGCTGGTACGGCTACGAGGGCGAGCGCGTGCAGGCGACGCTCGGCCTGCTGCAACGGTTCCTCCCCGATGCGGTCGACGGGTGGGCGCTGGGCACGGCGGAGGCGCGCGACGCGCCGGACGCGTTCCTCGCCCGGCTGCACCGCCTCGGCGCCGTGGTGGGGGAGATGCACGGCGTGCTCGCGTCCGACGCCTCGGATCCCGCGTTCGCGCCCGAGGAACCGCCGCCGGAGAGCGCGGGCCTCGTGACCGCGCGCATCGACGAGGAGATCGACTCCACCTTCGACGAGCTGGGTGACCGGGAGGAGTTCGCGCCGCTCGCCGGGCGACGCGGCGACGCCCACGATCTCCTCGGGATGCTGGCCCAATCGACGACGCTCGGTCGCAACATCCGGACCCACGGCGACCTCCACCTCGGGCAGGTGCTGTGGCAGGGCGACGACTGGCGGGTGATCGACTTCGAGGGCGAGCCCACACGCGGGGTCGCGACGCGGCGGCAGAAGACGCAGGCGTTGCGCGACGTCGCGGGCATGCTCCGATCGTTCTCGTACCTCGCCGCCACGCTCGACCGCGCCGGGCATCCCCTCTCCCCGACGTGGGAGCAGGAGGCGCGCGACCGGTTCCTCACCGGCTACCGCGACACCCCCGCGGTGGCGGTGCTCCCGGCCACTCAGGAGGCGCAGGACGGCCAGCTGGTGATGTTCGAGCTCGAGAAGGCGTTCTACGAGCTCCGCTACGAGCTCGACCACCGCCCCGACTGGGTCGACATCCCCGTGCGCAGCATCGCCACGCTCCTCGACCGCGATGCCGGATGACCGGGACCCTCGCGCCCGCGGTCGAACGCGACCTCGACCGGCTCGTCGCCCGCTCGCACCACGACCCGCACTCCCTCCTCGGCATCCATCCGCGTCCGGGCGGTGGCGTCGTGGTGCGCGTGTACCGGCCGGGATCCGCGGCGCCGAGCGTCGTCGTCGACGGTGAGAACCACCAGATGACCGAGGTCGATCCGCGCGGTCTCTTCGAGCTCGCGCTCGCCGACCACGACACGACCGCGAGCTACCGGCTGCGCGCGTCGCGCACCGACGTCGCGTACGACGACCCGTACCGGTTCCTGCCGTCGCTCGGTGACCTCGACCTGCACCTCCTGGGTGAGGGGCGGCACCGGGAGCTGGGCCGCGTGGTCGGTGCACATCCCAAGGAGCTGGACGGCGTGCGAGGGACGTCGTTCTCGGTGTGGGCCCCGGGCGCCCGCGGCGTCACCGTCGTCGGGGACAGCAACGGGTGGGACGACCGGACCCTGCCCATGCGATCGCTGGGCAGCTCGGGGCTGTGGGAGCTGTTCGTCCCCGGTGTCGAGCCCGGGATGCGCTACAAGTTCGCGGTCCACGGGGCCGACGGCAGCCTGCGGCAGCACGCCGATCCGCTGGCCACGCGCACCGAGGTCCCGCCCGCGACCGCGTCGGTCGTGTTCGAGGGGAACCACTGCTGGCAGGACGACGACTGGATGGCGCGCCGCGCCGACGCGGCGGGCCGGCCCGGCCCGATGTCGATCTACGAGGTGCACCCGGGCTCGTGGCGCGGCCCGATGTCGTGGCGCGACCTCGCCGAGCCGCTCGCCGAGCACGTCACCGCGCTCGGGTTCACCCACGTGGAGCTCATGGCCGTGCTGGAGCACCCGTTCGCGGGTTCCTGGGGCTACCAGGTCACCGGCTTCTTCGCGCCGACCGCCCGGTTCGGCGATCCCGACGACTTCCGTGCCCTCGTCGACGCGCTGCACCGGCGCGGTCTCGGCGTCATCGTCGACTGGGTGCCGGCGCACTTCCCGCGCGACGAGTGGGCCCTGGCCCGCTTCGACGGCACCGCGCTCTACGAGCACGACGACCCGCGTCGCGGGTTCCACCCCGACTGGGGAACCCTGATCTTCAACTACGGCCGGACCGAGGTGCGCAACTTCCTGCTCGCGAGCGCGGCCACCTGGGTGCGGGACTTCCACGTCGACGCGCTCCGGGTCGACGCGGTGGCGTCCATGCTCTACCTCGACTACTCCCGTGAGCCCGGCCAGTGGCTGCCCAACGCGCGCGGCGGGCGCGAGAACCTCGAGGCCGTCGACTTCCTGCGGGAGCTCAACGACGTCGTGCGCGCCGAGGCGCCCGGCGCCGTCGCCATCGCCGAGGAGTCGACCGCGTGGCCCGGTGTGACCGCGGCGACCGGCGACGGCGGTCTCGGGTTCGGCATGAAGTGGAACATGGGCTGGATGCACGACACGCTGGAGTACTTCCAGCGCGAACCGATCCACCGCCGCTTCCACCACGACGAGCTCACGTTCAGCATGGTGTACGCGTTCAGCGAGCGGTTCGTGCTGCCGCTGTCGCACGACGAGGTCGTGCACGGCAAGCGGTCGTTGTTGGGCCGGATGCCGGGCGACCGGTGGCAGCAGCTCGCGAACCTCCGCGCGCTCTACGCGTACATGTGGGCCCACCCGGGAAAGAAGCTGCTCTTCATGGGCGGTGAGTTCGCGCAGGAGCGCGAGTGGGACCATGACCGCCCGCTCGACTGGGAGCTGCGCGAGCGGCCCGACCATGCGGGCATCGAACGGCTCATCGGTGACTTGAACGAGCGGTACCGCGCCGAGCCCGCGCTCTGGGCCGGCGACGACGACCCGGCCGCGTTCGCCTGGTTGGAGGGGACGGACGCCGACCACAACGTGTTCGCGTTCGCGCGCCGCGACCCGGGCGGCGCTCGCACCGTCGCCTGCATCGTGAACCTCTCGCCCGTCCCTCGTCACGAATACCGCGTCGGGCTGCCGGAGGCGGGAACCTGGGCCGAGATCCTCGACACCGACTCCCGGTTCTACGGCGGATCGGACGTGGGCAACGGCGGGCGGGTCGTCGCCGAGCCGCGTGACGGTGGGGAGGGGGGCGTGGCCCGGCTGGTCCTGCCGCCGCTGGGGGTGCTCTGGCTCGGCCACGAGGAGGGGGATCGTCGGTGAGCCTGCGGTGGACGGCGCCGACGGGCCCCGGCGACACCAGCACCGAGCTCCCGCCGCTGGGCGCGATGGTCGACGACGGCACGGTGACGCACACGGTCTGGGCACCGTCGGCGCGCGTCGTCGACGTGATGACCGACGACGCCGTCGTCCCCATGGTGCCCGGCCCGCACGGCATCTTCCGTGCCACCGTCGCCGGCGGCCACGGCGACCGGTACCGCTTCCGGATCGACGGCGCCGCGATCCTGCCCGACCCGATGGCGCGGGCGCAGCCGGAAGGCGTGCGGGGACCGTCGGCCGTGGTCGACCCGTCGACGTTCACGTGGACGGACGGCTCGTGGACCGGGGTCGCATTGGACGAGCTGGTCCTCTACGAGCTGCACGTCGGCACCTTCACCCCGGCCGGCACCTTCGACGCGGCACGGGCGCGCCTCGACGAGCTGCGCGACCTCGGGGTGACGGCGATCGAGCTCATGCCGGTGGGAACGTTCCCCGGGCGCCACGGGTGGGGCTACGACGGCCTGTATCCGTCGGCACCACATCCCGCGTACGGCGATCCCGAGGCGCTCGCCCGCCTGGTCGACGCGGCCCACGCCGCCGGGCTCGGGGTCGTCCTCGACGTGGTCTACAACCACCTCGGCCCCGGGGCGGAGGCGATCACCGCGTTCGGGCCGTACACCGACCCGGAGCGCTCGACGTTCTGGGGCCCGGCGATCGCGTTCCAGCACCGCGGCGTCCGGGAGTGGGCGATCCAGAACGCCGAGGGCTGGGTGCGCGACTACCACGTCGACGGCCTCCGGCTCGACGCGGTGCACGCCATCTTCGACGAGTCCACGCCGCACATCGTCGCCGAGCTCGGGACCCGGGTCCGTGCCCGTCGCGCGCGGACGTTGGTCATCGCCGAGATGGAGACCGGCGACGTGCGACCGATCCGCGAGTGGGGGTGCGACGCGCAATGGGGTGACGAGCTGCACCACGCGGCGCACGTGCTGCTCACGGGGGAGCGCGACGGCTACTACGCCGACTACGGGAGCGTGGCCGACCTCGCCCGCCAGTACGAACGGGCCGATGCGTCACGGCTCGTCGTGTGCGCGCAGAATCACGACCAGGTGGGCAACCGTGCGTTCGGCGACCGCCTGCGCGGCCCCAAGCTGCGCCTGGCCGCGTTCTGCGCGATCCTCGCACCGGGGGTGCCGCTCGTGTTCATGGGGGAGGAGTACGACGAGGGCAACCCGTTCCTCTTCTTCGCCGACCACATCGATCCCGAGATCGCGCGTGCGACGCGCGAGGGCCGGCGCCGCGAGTTCGAGCGCTTCACCGCCTTCGCCGACGGCGACGTGCCCGATCCCGGCGCGATGGACACGTTCGTGCGCTCGCACCTCCATCCCGAGGTCGGCGACCTCGAGCACCGGGAGTACTACCGCGAGCTGCTCGCGCTGCGCCGCACCCTCCTGCCGGGCCCGGTCGAGACGACCGTCGACGAGGAAGCCCGCTTCCTGCGGGTGCGGCGCGGCGACGTCGAGCTCCTCATGAACTTCTCGCCCGACGAGCGCGAGGGCGTCCCGCCGTGGTCGGGAGCGGTCCGATGACCGCGCTGTGGCCCGGCTCGCCGTTCCCGCTTGGTGCGCGGTGGGACGGCAGGGGCACCAACTTCGCCCTGTTCTCCGAGAACGCGGAGTCGGTCGAGCTCTGCCTCTTCGACGCCGACGACCACGAGACCCGCATCGAGGTGCGGGAACGGACCGCGCTCCACTGGCACTGCTACCTGCCGGGAGTGGGCCCGGGCCAGCGGTACGGGTACCGGGTGTACGGGCCCTACGACCCGGCTGCCGGTCATCGCTTCAACCCGACCAAGCTCCTGATCGATCCGTACGCCAAGGCGATCGAGGGACCGGTGGCGTACGGCATCGCCAACGTGCTCCCCTACGTGCCCGACGGTGAGGATGCCGACCTGGTCCCCGACGACGAGGACGACCAGGACGCCATCCCCAAGTCGGTGGTCGTCGACGAGCGCTTCGACTGGGAGGGCGACCGTCACCCGCGCCGGCCGTGGGACGAGACCATCATCTACGAAGCCCACGTGCGCGGCTTCACCCGCTGCCACCCGGGCATCGACGAGTCACTGCGCGGCACCTACGCAGGGCTGGCGTCGAGCGAAGCCGTCGGGCACCTGGTGGAGCTGGGCGTCACCGCGGTGGAGCTGCTGCCGGTGCACCACATCGCCGACGAGTCCGACCTCGTCGACAAGGGCCTGTCGAACTACTGGGGTTACAGCTCGATCGGCTATCTCGCACCGCACTCGCAGTACGCGGCCACCGGCCGTTGTGGACAGCAGCTCGACGAGTTCAAGGGCATGGTGAAGGCGCTGCACCGCGCCGGCATCGAGGTCATCCTCGACGTGGTCTACAACCACACCGCCGAGGGCAACCATCTCGGTCCCATGCTCTCGTTCCGCGGGATCGACAACGCGTCGTACTACCGCCTGTCACCCGAAGACCGCCGCTACTACGTCGACTACACCGGCACCGGCAACAGCCTCAACCCCGTCCACCCGAGCGTGCTCCGGCTCATCATGGACTCGTTGCGGTACTTCGTGGTCGAGTGCCACGTCGACGGCTTCCGCTTCGACCTCGCGTCCGCGCTGGCGCGCGAGTTCCACGCGGTCAACCGCCTCTCGGCGTTCTTCGACATCATCCACCAGGACCCGGTGCTGTCGCAGGTGAAGCTGATCGCCGAACCCTGGGACGTCGGAGAAGGCGGCTACCAGGTCGGCAACTTCCCGGTCCTGTGGACGGAGTGGAACGGGCCGTACCGCGACACCATGCGCGACTACTGGCGCGGGGTGGCGCCGGTGGGCGACTTCGCCACCCGGTTCGCGGGGTCCGCCGACCTCTACGAGCGCGATGGTCGCCGGCCGTTCGCGTCGATCAACTTCGTGACCGCGCACGACGGGTTCACGCTCGGCGATCTGGTGTCGTACAACGACAAGCACAACGAGCCGAACCTCGAGGACAACACCGACGGCACCGACGACAACCGCAGCTGGAACTGTGGGGTCGAGGGCCCGACCGACGATCCCGAGGTGCTCGAGCTCCGGGCGCGCCAGCAACGCAACTTCCTCACCACGTTGCTGTTGTCGCAGGGCGTCCCGATGCTGCTCGGCGGCGACGAGACGGGCCGGAGCCAGGAGGGCAACAACAACGCGTACTGCCAGGACAACGAGATCTCCTGGTACCACTGGGACCTCGGGCCACGCGACGAGGCGCTGCTCGACTTCACCCGGCGGCTGGTGCGGTTCCGGCGCGACCACCCCGTCGTGCGGCGCGACACGTTCTTCGGCGGCGAGCCCGACGAGCGGGGCCTGCCGGACATCTGGTGGTTCCGTACCGATGGTCGCCGCATGGCGCGGCGCGACTGGGCGGTGCCCGGCGGACCGGTCGGGATCTTCCTGAACGGCGATGCCATCCGGTCGGTGACGCCGAAGGGCGAGCCGGTGCACGACAACTCGCTGCTCCTGCTGTTCAACGCCCACTACGAACCGGTCCAGTTCGTGCTCCCGCCCCGCCGCTTCGGGTCGCAGTGGCAGCTCGAGCTCTCGACCGCGGATCCCGACGCGTCGCCGCAGATCGTCAGCGCGCGCGAGGTCGTGCCCATCGAGGCGCGCTCCGTCCGCGTGCTCAGCCGCCGTCGATGACGCCACTGGTCGCGACCTACCGGTTGCAGCTCGGCCCGACGTTGACGCTCGACGACGCGCGCGGACTCGTGCCGTACCTCCGGGACCTCGGCGTCAGCCACCTGTACCTGTCCCCGGTGATGCAGGCGCGCGCAGGCTCGACCCACGGTTACGACGTCGTCGACCCGACGCGCGTCTCCGACGCGCTGGGCGGAGAAGCCGCCCTCCGCGCGTTGGCCGCCGAGGGGCTCCCGCTCGTCGTCGACATCGTGCCCAACCACATGGCGGCGTGCGACGAGAACCCGTTCTGGCGCGACGAGTCGTTGCGGGCGCGCTTCTTCGACCTCGACCCTGCTGGCGGCCACCGGCGCTTCTTCGACATCGACGACCTGGCCGGGGTGCGGGTCGAGGACCCGGAGGTGTTCGCGACCACGCACGCCAAGCTGCTGGAGCTCGTGGCTGCCGGCGTCGTCGCCGGTGTGCGGGTCGACCACGTCGACGGCCTCGCCGACCCGGGCGGGTACCTGGAGCGGTTGCGCGACGCCGGCGTCCGGCACGTCTGGGTGGAGAAGATCGTGGAACCGGGTGAGCCGCTGGCGCGGTGGCCGGTCGAGGGGACCACCGGCTACGAGTTCCTGATCGACGCCGACGCGCTGTTCGTGGATCCGGCCGGGCGCGACGACCTCGACGCCGCCACCGGCCCGCACCCGGACTTCGCGGCCGTCGCCATCGAGGCCAAGACCGAGCAGGTGCGGGTGACGTTCGCACCCGAGGTACGCCGGCTGCGGCGCCTCGCCGACCTCGCACACCTCGAGACCGCGCTCGCGGCGCTCCCCGTGTACCGCACGTACGTCGACCCGGAGACGCGCGAGTGCTCGACGGACGACGCGTGCGCGCTGGCGCGCCTGCCCGACGACGTCGCCGACGCGATCCGCCGCCGCGACGGCGCGCCGCCCGAGTTCGTCGTGCGGTTCCAGCAGACGACGGGCGCGGTCATGGCCAAGGGTGTCGAGGACACCGCGATGTACCGGTACCCGCGCCTGCTCGCGCTCAACGAGGTCGGCGGCGACCCGGATCGCTTCGGGCTCTCCGTCGACGACTTCCACGCCGCGTGCGAGCGCCGGCAACGCGACTGGCCGCGCACGCTGCTGGCCGCGACCACGCACGACACGAAGCGGAGCGCCGACACGCGTGCGCGCATCGGCGCACTCGCGGGGATGGCGGCCGACTGGCGCCGCCTCGTCGCCGACTGGCGCGCGCTCTTCGACGAGCACCGGCGCGCGGGCGCGCCCGACGACGACGAGCAGCTCTTCGTGCTCGAGACGCTCGTGGGCGCGTGGCCGATCGGGCGCGAGCGCCTCGACGGCTACCTGGTGAAAGCCCTGCGCGAGGCCAAGCGCCACACGAGCTGGGTGGACGGCGATCCGGCGTGGGAGCACGACGTCCTCGAGGCGACCGGGCGGGTGGCCGCGGACCCGCGCTTCCGGGAGTCGTTCCTCCCGTTCCTCGCCCAGGTGATGGCCGCGGCCGACCGCGGTGCCCTCGGGATGCTGGCGCTGCGGTGCACGACGCCGGGGGTGCCCGATCTGTACCAGGGCGACGAGCTGTGGAACCAGCTGCTGGTCGATCCGGACAACCGGCGACCGGTCGACTGGGGGCTCCGGCGCCTGCTCCTCGACGAGCTGCGGGCCGGCGCGCGCCCGGGGCGGTACTCGGCGAAGCTCTTCGTCACCACCACGTTGCTCGCGTTGCGGCGCCGGCTCGACGGGTTCGCCGGGCTCGGGTACGAGCCGCTCCCGGCGCCCGGCGACGTGTGCGCGTTCGCCCGTGGGTCCGACGTCGTGGTCGCGGTGCCGGTCCGGGTCGACGCCGAGCTGCTCCCGCCCGACGCGCTCGGCGTCCCGGGCCCGGCCGACGCATGGACCGACCTGCTCGCGCCGTTGGACGCGATCTACGGCCGGCGGCGGCCGGCGGTCTTCGAGCGCGTGCCCTGAGGCTCGCGGATCTCGAAGGGTCGCGACCGCAGCGCGAGGTAGCGCAACACGTCTGCCGCGTCGCGCTCGAGCGCGCCCACCACCGACGGGGCCAGCGGCGCGAACGGCGCGAGCTCCACCGCCGAGGGCTCGATGCGCCACGTGCCGACGGCCTCGCCGTCGACCAGCGCGATGGCGCGGAAGAGGCCGTTCACGGTGACCACACCCTGGTGCGAGCCGAGCACCTCGGTGCGCGACCGCCAGCCGAGGAGCAACGGTTCGAACGGACCCAGGAGCTTGACCGGAGGCCGCCGGGCGGTCCGCCGACGATTGCGACGCAGCTCGACGCCGCCCTCGGGTCGTTCGACCAGCTCGGCCGCGATGGCGCGCAGACCGGCGCGGGCATCGCCCAGCGGGAGGCCGGACCACTTCGCCAGGTCACGATCGTCGGCGGGCCCGTGCCCGGCGAGGTAACGACGGGCGAGCCGGGCGAGCGCCTCCTCCCGGGGGACGGTGTCGACACCGCCGAGCCAGTCGCTCGTGAGGACGTAGGCCTGGGTGCCGCCGACGAAGGGCCCGCGCACCACGTGGCCGTCGAGGCTCGCCCGCACCAAGAGGTGGACGAGCGCCTGGCCCGCGGTGCGCACCCCGACCGCGTCCAACCGGTCACGGAGCTGCTCGCGGGTCAAGGCCCCCTCGCGCCCGAGCGCGTCGACGATGGTCCTCACCCCGCGCGTGGCGGCGCGCTCGTCCACCCCCTCCTGCTGGAGCCGGCGGGCGTTGGCGACGCGCGTCCGCGGTGCGGTCAGCGCGTGCAGCCACGGGTAGTCGACGGCCTGCACCAGGTGCAGCGTGCCGCGGTTCAGCCACGTGACGACCAGCGAACGGTCACGCGTGCACGTGTCCTCCACGTCGGTGCGGGTCAGGCCGGTCGACCGGGCCCGCACCGCGAGCAGGGCGCCGCGCAGGTCCTGGGCCTGGATGGCGAGCAGCCGCTCGGCGACCGCGACCGGGTCGCGCGCCGGCGGCCCGGTCAGGAGCTGCGCGGCCAGACGGTCGGGGAGCACCGGCCGAGCTTCGCGCGCGGTTCGGTGCGTGCTGGTCGTCGGCGTCCTCGCTGACCAGCTCAGGCCTGCACGCGGCGGCGGTACTCGCGTGGGCGCTCACCGGTGAGACGGAGGAACGCCCGGTCGAAGCCGCTCAGGCTGTCGAATCCGACCGCCGACGCCGCGTCGAGGACCGTGTGCTCGCGCCCGGCGAGCAGTGCCATGGCCCGCATCACCCGGCTGGTGGTGCGGTAGTCCTGCCAGCTCGTACCGGTCTCGGCCCGGAACTGGCGGCGCAACGACCGCTCCGAGAGGCCGACCGAAGCGCACACCGCCCGCTCGTCGACGTCGGCGAGGTGCGCCTGCGTGTACTCCATGACCGCGGCCACGACCGGCGACGAGCTCGTCGGCAGGCGCAGCGGCATCTCCTCCGTCTCGAGCCACTCGGCGGTGAGCAGTGCCAGCGCGGCGAAGAAGGCGTCGGCGGTGGGATCGCTGATCGGTCGGTCGATGCGCCAGCGCGCCGCGTAGACGATCATCTCCCGCACCGGCGCGCGGGCGGAGAGCACGCGCACCCGGTCGCCGCGGTCCTCGACCATCGACGGCTCGAAGAACACCGCGACCGTGCGCACCTTGCGCAGCGTCGTCTGGTGGGGGAGCCCGGCCGGGATCCATGCCGCCTGCTGCGGCGGGAGCAGATGGTGCGAACCCCCGCTCTCCACCTCGGCGACGCCTTCGAACGCGTACAGCAGCTGGTGCAGCTCGTGGGTGTGCCAGATCGCGACGAGATCGTCGCCGTCCTCGGGCCAGGCGCCGGCGCGCACCGGTGATCCTGCCCGCATGGCGACCGGAATGGCCGCATCCTTGGCCGCTGAGGCGGTGCCCCGCACGGCGCGGGACTGTAACAGTGCGTCCATGACCGACCACGACGACGTCGTCCGCGCGTCCTTCAGCCGCCAGGTGGGCCTGTTCTCGGGACCGGATTCACCGTTCGTGCGCCGCGCCGGCGGCACCGTCGTCGAGCGGCTCGAGCCGCTCGACCCCGACCTGGTCGCGCTCGATGTCGCGTGTGGCGCCGGCCACGCGGCCGAGGTCGTCGCGCCCGACGTACGACTGGTGGTGGGCGTCGACCTGACCGTGCGACTCCTCGAGCTCGGCGCGGCGCGCCTCTCGGCGGCGAACGTGCGCAACGTCGTCCTCCAGGAGGGCAACGCGGAGGCGTTGCCCTTCGTCGCCGACTCCTTCGACCTCGTGTACTGCCTGGCGGCGTTGCACCACATCGGCGATCCGGTCCGGGCGGTGGAGGAGATGACCCGGGTGTGCCGACCGGGTGGGCGGGTGGTGCTCTCGGATCTGATCACGCCGTCGGCCGACGCGCGCGACACCTTCGACGGGCTGCACCGTCGCCTGGACCCCTCGCACGGTCGCGCCTTCCTCGAGTCCGAGCTCGTCGGTCTGCTCCCGGAAGGTCACGAGCTCACCTACGGCGCGACCGCCAGCACCCGCATGCCGATCTCGATCGCGTACACCGAGCAGTCCGACACCGAAGCGGTCGAAGCCGCGCTACGCGCCGAGCTCGCGGGTGGACCGCCCACGGGGCTCGAGCCGTCCGTAGCCGAGGACGGCACGCTGCTGGTCGCGTTCTGGACGTCGACGGTCCACGCGACCTGGCCCGTCGCCTGACTCCACCGGATGCCGCCGTCGACCCGTCAGGCCGGGGGGTGCGTCTCCGTCGCGTCGGTGTCGAATCCGAGCTCCGCCTCGGCGCGCTCGCTCCGTCGTCGCGCTCGACGCCGCACGTTCGCGGGCGTGCTCGGGTTCGAGGCGACCGCGCCGGCGACGAGCGGGTCGGGGTCCCGCCCGAGCAGCTGCAGCTGACGCACCGGGGTGGACGGGTTCGCGGCAACGGCGGCCCGCAGGTGTCGGGAACGGACCTGGCTCCCGGCGACGAGGAGGTGCTCCGGCGCGCGGGAGTTGGCGAGCACGACCTCCGGCACGACGGCGAGGAGCTGGTCGAGCAGCTCGACCGGGCAGATCGGGTTCTGGGCGGCCGCGGCGCAGACCGCGGGGTCGGGATCGTGGGCCATCGTGACCAGCGTGTCGACGGGGCAACGTTCGTGGGCCGCCACCGCGGCACGTACGCCGGCGTCCGGATCGTCGGCGAGCAGCACCAGCATCTCGGCGGGAAGCGCAGGATTTCCCACCACCCGCGCCCGCACCTGACTGGCGTCGTCGCGCGCCAGGCGCAGCAGGATCGCGGGCGGAACGTTCTGATTCCCCGCGATGGCGGCTCGGACGGCCGGCGCGTGGTCGGACGCGGCGCGCTCGATGGACGTGACCGGGATGCTCGGGTTCGACGCGGCGGCGCTCCGCATCGCCTCGGTCCCCTCCCGGAGCATCTCGGCGATGAGTCCGGCGGGCAGCGACGGATGGGCTGCCGCCCGGCGACGTGCGTATCCGACGCCGTTCGCGACGATCGACGCGAGCTCGTCGGCCGATGACGTGCTGGACAACGCGCCGACCAGCTCGCTGATCGGGCTGGTGGCCACGGCGCGGCGCTCGCCCGCCGGCTCGCCCGCGCCTTCGTCGTCGCTCAGGGGCGCCACGACGGTCGCCGAGTAGCCCGGCGTCGGGCTCGGCATCTGTGCCGAGAGGCAGGGCCGCCCGTCGATCGTGATGAGATCGACCTCTTCCGCTCGTCGGGACCGCAGGAACGAGGCGAGTCGCGACGGGACGATCAGCCGTCCGACCTGGGAATCGAGCACGAGCCCGTCGCCGCTGGCACGGCCGAGGTGGACCCGTTCGATCTTGCGGCGTTCACCCGCGAGGCTCGGCATCGGCGAGGTTCGCCCCAACACGAGCACCGCACCGACGGTGACGTTCCCGGCCACCTCGATCTCGAGCAGATCGCCCGCATGCCGATCGAGCTCGACGGCCTGGAGCAGTTCGGCGAGGTCGACCACCACGGACGGGCGAGCGAGCGCAGAAGCAATGCCGGGGAGCAGGTGGTACTCCCACCAACCAGAGGCGTCACAGACGGTGAGGCGGATCGCACTCGTGGCCTGTCCGCTCTCCGAGCTGTGGGCGACCTCGACCCGCACCCAACCGTCGGCCGCGCTGCGCGCCAGCTGGGTCAACGATGCGGTCATCTGCGCACGGGAGGCCTGCACGACGACCGGTGTGGTGCTGCCCGGCGGCTCGGTGGCGATGGTGGCGACCGCCGAGCGCTCGGTCCGGACCGCGGCCGCCGGTACCGGCTCGACGGGTGCCGGTGGTGGCGTCGTCGGCGCCCACGCGAGCGGCGCGCCGCCCGGCCCGTCGGTGGTCTCGTCGTTCTCGGTGGTCTCGTCGTTCTCGTGGTCTCGTCGTTCTCGTCGTTCTCGATGGTTCTCGATGGTCTCGGTGGTCTCGTCGTTCTCGGTGGTCTCGTCGTTCTCGGTGGTCTCGTCGTTCTCGGTGGCCTCGTCGTTCTCGACGGCCTCGTCGTTCTCGACGGCCTCCGCGGCCTCGTCGATCTCGACGACCTCGGCGACGACGGGTACCGGCTCCGGGTCCGGCGCGACCGACTCCGCCGGCGGGGGAGAGGACGCGGGGACCACAGGAGGTGATGGCGTCGAGGCGAGCTCCTGCATCCGGCGCTCGAGCTCGGCATCGAACGCGTCCGCGTGGGCCAGCGCGGAGACGCGCGACTGGTCGAGGCAGGTGACGAGCTGGTCGACCTCCGCCCGGGCGTGGTCGACCGCACGGTCGACGGCGGACGCGATCTCGTGCTCGGCCGCCTCTCGTCGCGAGTCGAGCTGCGCGGCTGCGGTCTGGGCAAGACGGTCGAACGCGCCGAGCTGCTGCTGAGCGCGGGCTTCCAGATCCGCGGCGGACGCTCGCATCCCTGCCGACGTCTCCTCTGCCAGCGTCCGGTGGCGCTCGGTCTCGTGGGCCGCTGCTCGCAGCGCCGCCAGCGCCTGGTCGGCCGCGTCGTCCCTCCGGCTCGCGAGCCGGTCGAGCGTGGCCAGTCGCTGCTCGGCAACGACCGCGGCGTCGGCGATGACGCGGTCGAGCCGGGCGAGGCCGCGCTCGACCTCCTGCGTGGCTCCTCGTAGCGTCGCCAGGGCCTGGTCGGCCGCGTCCCCGGTGCGACTCGCGAGCTGGTCGAGCGCGGCCAAACGCTGCTCGGCGACGGTGGCCGCATCCGCGACGAGACCGTCGAGCTGCGCGAGGCGCTCGCCGGCCTTCTGGTGGGCTTCCCTCGCCTTCTTCTTCGCACCCATGTCGGACCCTCACCGGCCTCGCTCAGACCACCCGAAGCGGACGTATTTCCCAGACGATCTTGGCTTCGGCGGACCGCCGGACGCGGTTGACTCCTTTTTCCGGATCCAAGGGTCAAGCGGGCCACCTGGATCGACGATGAAAACGGCCGTATGGACACGAACGGCGCCACCGCCCAGGCGGATTCAGAGTTCGGACGCTTCCTCGAAGCGGCCCGTGACCGCGCCGGGCTCTCCCAACGGAGGCTCGCCCGGGCCTCTCGACTCTCGTCGCGACGGATCGCGAGCCTGGAGCGCGGGGACGACATGCCGACGGAGGCGGAGCTCGGGGCCCTCGCCAACGGCTGCAACGTGTCGGTGTTCGATCTCCTCCCGCCGGGATACAGCCTCCGCGTCCTCGTCCACGACACGCCGGACGGTGCGCGCGAGGTCGCCGGGCCGCACGCCCTCGAAGCCTTGCTCCAGGAGTACCTCTCGATGGTGGTGGAGATGCGCTCGGGTCGTCCGGTCACCGCGCCGTCGCTCCGTCACGAAGATCTCGTGGAGCTCGCCGCGTCGCTGGGTGACACGCCGGAGTCGATCGAAGCGCGGTTGGTCGCGCTGCTCGGCGCCGACACCGACGACGCCGCCGCGATCCGCTCCATGATCCTGCCCTCGACGGCGGCGAACTCGACGCGCTGAGGAGCGGGATACCCTCGCCGGGTGGACGGCGACGTCGACTGCATCGAGAGTCGCGCGGTGCGGCTCCGCCCCGTAGCGCGTGACGACATCCCGACCCTGGCGCGCATCCGGGCAACGCCCGAGGTGTACGCGTACTGGCGCGGCGGCGACGACCTCGTCGCCGCGGTGGAAGAGGACCTCGCCGAGCCGGGCACGACCGCCTACGCGATCGAGCTCGACGGTGCGGTCATCGGCTGGATCCAGTGGCAGGCGGAGGAGGAGCCGGACTACCGCCACGCGTCGATCGACATCTACCTCGACCCGGCCCACCGGGGCCACGGGGTCGGGAGCGACGCGGTGCGCGCACTCGCCCGACACCTCTTCACCGTGCACGGGCACCACCGCATCGAGATCGACCCCGCCGCCGACAACCACGCCGCCATCCGCGCCTATTCGAAGGTGGGGTTCCGGCCGGTCGGGATCACGCGCCGCTCGGAGCGGGGGCCTGACGGCACGTGGCACGACGGGCTGCTCATGGACCTGCTCGCCGAGGAGCTGGCCGCCGAGCCGGACGACGAAGCGCTCGACCGGTCGTGATCGGCGTCGATCGGCGGGTCCGGTCGGGCGGGAACCTGCCAGGCTGGTGTCGATCCGACCGGATCCCGTTCGTCGTGGGGTCGGAAGCACCCGAACGACCCATGCCGAGGAGGCACCATGCGGTACGCACTGTTGATCTGTGACGAGGAGAAGCGCCAGGCGGAGATGTCGGAGGACGAGGCCGCGGCCCAGATGGCCGCCTACATGGCCTTCGGCGAGCAGATGGGCGCGAGTGGAGTGCTCCAGGGCGGTGAGCGCCTTCAGCCGGTGACGACCGCGACGACCGTCCGGGTCCGCGACGACGAGGTGGTCACGTCCGACGGTCCCTTCGCCGAGACGAAGGAGCAGCTCGGGGGCTTCTACCTGGTCGAGTGCAAGGACCTCGACGAGGCCATCGAGGTGGCGGCCAAGATCCCCGGCGCCCGCCACGGATCCATCGAGGTCCGGCCGATCTGGGAGATGTAGTGGAGCCGTGCCCGGAGGGCGGGACGGCGAAACGGAATCGACCCGTCGAGATGGGAGATGTAGTGGAGCCGTGCCCGGAGGGCGGGACGGCGAAACGGAATCGACCCGTCGAGATGGGAGATGTAGTGGAGCCGTGCCCGGAGGGCGGGACGGCGAAACGGAATCGACCCGTCGAGCAGGAGATGTAGGCGAACCGTGTCCGATGCGGTGGAGATCGCGGTCGCCCGTGCGTTCCGGGAGGACTGGGGTCGTGTGGTCGCGACCCTGATCCGGGTCACGGGCGACTGGGACCTCGCCGAGGAGTGCGCGCAGGATGCCTTTGCCCGGGCGCTGGAACGCTGGCCCCGGGACGGCATCCCGCGCGTCCCCGGTGCCTGGCTCACCACCACCGCACGCAACCGTGCTCTCGACCGGCTCCGCCGTGAGCAGTCGGGCGCCACCAAGCTCCGGGAGGCCGCGATGCTCTCGCCACCGACGCCGGAACCCCGGCCGGGCGACGAGAGTGGCGTCACCGACGACCGGCTCCGGCTCATCTTCACGTGCTGTCACCCGGCGCTGTCGGTCGAGGCGCAGGTCGCGCTGACCCTCCGCACGCTGGCCGGCCTCACCACCGCCGAGATCGCCCGTGCCTTCCTCGTGCCCGAGCCGACGATGGCGCAGCGGCTGGTGCGGGCGAAGCGCAAGATCCGCGATGCCGGCATCCCGTACCGGGTGCCGCCGGCGCACCTGCTGCCGGAGCGCACGAACGCCGTGCTGTCGGTGCTCTACCTGCTCTTCAACGAGGGCTACTCCGCGTCGGCGGGTGCCGACCTGCTGCGGCCCGACGTCTCGGGTGAGGCGATCCGGCTCGGGCGCACGTTGGCGGAGCTCATGCCCGACGAGCCGGAGGCGCTCGGCCTCCTCGCGCTGATGCTGCTGCAGGACGCCCGACGCGCGACCCGGGTCGACGACGCCGGCGACCTGGTGCTGCTCGAGGACCAGGACCGCTCCCGGTGGGACGCGGCCGCGATGGGCGAGGGCCGGGAGCTGCTCGAGCAGGCCCTGCGCCGCGGCCGTCCGGGTCCGTACCAGGTGCAGGCGGCGATCGCCGCGTGCCACGCGACGGCGGCGACGCCGGCCGACACCGACTGGCAGGAGATCGCGGTGCTCTACGGGGAGCTGGCACGCATGACCGGTTCGCCGGTGGTCGAGCTCAACCGCGCGGTGGCGGTCGCAATGGCCCAAGGGCCTGCCGCCGGGCTCACGCTCGTCGACGCCCTCGACGCCGGCGCGGTGCTCGCCGACTACCCCTACCTGCACGCAACGCGCGCCGACCTGTTGCGACGGCTCGACCGTCGTGACGAAGCCGCAGCCGCCTACGAGCGCGCCGCCGAGCTCGTCACCACCGCCGCCGAGCGGCGTTACCTCAGCCGCCGGATCGAGGAGCTGCGCGCCTCGGCGTGAAGGTCAGTCGGGGACGCAGCCCTGGTGCGGTGCCGGGGTGGTGGTCGTGGGGGAGTCCTTGGCGCGCTTGGCGGCGCGCTTGGCGGCGCGCTTGGCGGCGGCCAGCTCGGCGTGGGTGGGCGGCCGGGTGCCGGGCGGGCACGGGCTGGCGAGCTTCGGCAACGCGCGCGGTGCGGGGATGGCGTCCGCGAGCGGGCCGAGCAGCGTACGCGCCGACGTCTCCGAGATCGCCGGGAGGCGGTGGAGCGCGTTCAGCTCGGTGACCTCGGCGTCGGTGATGTCCTCCCGGCTGCGGAGCTGGCTCACCGCCTTCGACACCGTCTCGGTGACGCCGGACTGGCGCGCGATGGCCGCGTTGAACAGATTGACGGTCCGGTAGAGATCGCCGATCGCGGTGAAGTCGACCGCGACCGCGTTCGGGATCTGGAGCCGTTGCGCGATGCACTGCTGCAGTCGCGCCGTGAGCACCTTCTTCGAGTTGACCCTGGCCGCCTCGACCGGGTCGGGCGGGCCATTCGGCCGGAGCCAGTGGTTCACGATGAAGAACGACTTGTCGGTGCCCCCGCGGTTCGGTTGGCAGTTGAATTGCGGGATCGTCGAGAACGTGAACGGTGTCTCCTGGGAGACGTCGTAGGTGCCGAGCAGCCAGGGCTGCTCGCCGGCGTGCTTCTCGCTCATGACGACGAGCCGGCGCGGCTTCTCGGTGTGCGACCCGCGCGGCACGACCATGTCGTACAGCGAGGGCCACCCGTACTGCTTCGGGCTCGGTCGCCACACGCGATGCCACAACCCCGACTCCACGAGCGCGTGCTTGAGGTCCTTCGGTTGGATGTAGTCCTCGACGTCGATGATCACGACGTCGGTGAGGTTGCGGTTGAGGAAGTCGTCGATGTTCCGGAAGATCTGGCTCGCCGGCACCGCGCCGAGCTCGCAGAAGTCGTGGCAGAAGTACACGTCCTGCTTCTTGCCCGACGTGTCGGCCACGCCGGTGAGCGCACCGACGCGGTCGAGCTCGCGCACGGCTTCTTCGCCGCGCTCCTTCCGGAGCTGCTCGCGGTTCACGCCGCCGGCGAGGTTCGTGCGCACGAGCCCCTTGTCGTCGTAGCCGTAGTACGCGTCGAGCATGAAGAACCGGGCGCCCGCGTTCAGCTGCTCGGGGATCGTGATCGTGTGCTCGGCACCGAGGAAGTTGTACGCGGCCGACGACATCGCGTTGTGGCTCGCCGGCCACACGATCTGGTTGAGCGGTTGCGCGCACAGCTCGATGTAGCCGTTGCACCCTTGGTTGCTGGGATTCGCTCGTGGTTGGTCGGTGTTGCCGGCGACGAGGCCGACGGCGACGGTGCCCGTGAACACGATCGCCACGATCATCGCCGCGAACACGCCGACGACCTGGCGCTTGTGCAACTTCTTGATCGTGTGGTCGGTGACGAGCAGTCCGCTGGCGCGCAGGCAGATCACGATGCCCAGGTAGAGGACGAGCAGGGCCGCCAGGACCAGGATCGTGCGGAACAGCGTCGTCGTGATCGTGATCGCGCACAGGGCGAGCACCATGAGCCCGATGCCGCCGGCGAAGCGCCAACGCGGCCGGGTGCGCTTCTCCGCGATCCACGCCCGCGCCCGCTCCATCCGGTGGTGGAGGTCGCCGCCGTCGTGGCCCGGGGCAAGGGCGAGGAGGAGGCCGACGGCGACGAACAGCAGACCGGCACCCAGGAGCCGCCCGACCAGCACCTGGATGAACGCGGCCACCGCGTCGCCGCGCAGCGGGTCGTTGGTCCCGGCCGCCGACGACAGCGCGGGCGACGCCACGCCGACGCCGAGGAGCAACGCCCCGGCGACCGCGAGCACCACGCCGACCACCCGGATGGCCTGGATCCGATCGCGCGCCTTGACCATCACGACGACGAGCAGCGCCACCCCGGCGAGGAAGACCGGGAGGTAGAGGTCCTCGACCCACCGGCTGGTGCGGAACAGGAGGTCGACCGTGCTCGACTGCGAGATCGTGGTGGTTGCATCGAGCACGTTGGCGGGGAGCTTCTTGGCGAGCGAGGGGTTGATGGTCTGCAGCGCGCTGCGGACCGTGACGGCCGCCTCCTCCGAGTCCACGTCGATTCGCCGGGCGCCGCGCGCCTGGAACACCTGCTCGTGAGCGCGTTGGGCGAAGTCGAAGATCGCCGCCTTCACCGGCGGGGTCTCGATGGCGGCGGAGACCGCGTCGGCCACCACCGGTCGCGCCGCCGACACGAAGTTCGAGGTGCGAGCCAGCCGGAGCGTCGCCTGGTCGGCGATGTAGTCGCGGACCTCCTCGCGCTGCGACGCCTTGGCGACGACGTCGGCGAAGCCGTCGGCTTCGAGCACCCGAGTGCTCAGCCACCACCCGAACGTGCCCAACACCACGAGCGCGACGCCCAGGAGCGCGAGCCACCGCACCGTCCAGCGCCCGAACCCGTCCCCGCGTTTCGCCATGGAGGGGGGATTCTTGCACCCGGGGGGGCGCAGATCAGGTCGTGGCCGCTCGCACGAGCTCGCGGTCGACGTCGGCGACGACCTCACCCGTGGGATCGATGTCGTAGAACTCGACGCCGTCGGTGACCACGGCCGCATCGCCTCCGAGCGACACCGCGAACTTGTTGGCGGCGTTGCGCACGAGGTCGAGGACGATCTCGACGATCTCGGCGTCGGTCAGGTGCGCACGCAGACGGGCGGCGAGCGCGGCGTCGATGGTCGAGGGCTGCCAGATCACCGCATCGGCGAGGTCGAGCGCGGCGCGCTGCCGGTCGGTGAGCGATGCGTCGTCGGCCGTGAAGAGCTCCTCGCTGCCCGCGGCCTCGACCGCGCGCAAGCTGAGACGGGACTGGCAGATGCGGCACTGGTGCGCCCGCGCACCGCGGAGCCGGACCAGCTCGGTGGTGACGGGGTCGAGGGCGTGACCGAGGGCGACGACGCGCATGAATTCCTCGAGCGTCGCCCACAGGTCGCCCGTCGCGGGCGCGAGCGCCGGCGGGTACGGCGTGGCGAAGAGCCGTTCGAGTGCGATGCGACCGCGTTGGAACACGTCGACGACGTAGAGCGCCTGCGCGAACGCGACCGTGTCGGCCCCCATGGCGGTGCCGAGCGCGGCTCGTTGCTCGTCGGTCACGCCCGAGACGTCGACCACGAACTGCTCGGCGAATGCCACGCACACCGCGGCGCGGGGGTCGGGAGTCGCATCACCCTCGACGACGGGGGTGCGCTCGAGCTCCTCCGGGTGCCCCAACGTGCGGGCCACCGCGACCCGGACGGGACCGAGCACCGCGGGCTCCACCGTGCCCGCGGCGAGGGCCTCGGCCCGGTCGAAGCAGGCGAAGGCGTCGGGGGCGTAGGGCAACCAGGGAGGTGTACTCATCGTTTGGGACGTTACTCCCGAGCGCGTACCGTTGGCTCGTGGATGACACCCGTACCGTCGCCGACCTGGTGCTCGAGACGGTCCCGCTCACCGGCACGCCCTGGCCGACCATCGACCCGTTCCTCTTCTGCGTGCACCACGACGACCGGTACCCGGCCGGGAACGGTCGGTTCGGCCCCGCGCAGTCGCTCGCCGGTCGCGAGCTCGGCGCCGACTTCGCCGGCGTCGACGGCTGGCGCATGTACCACGGGCTCGAGGTGCCGGGCTTCCCCCAGCATCCGCACCGCGGCTTCGAGACCGTCACCTACGTCCGGCGCGGGGTGATCGATCACGCCGACTCGTTGGGTGCCGCGGCCCGCTTCGGCGCCGGTGACACGCAGTGGCTCACCGCCGGCCGCGGCATCGTGCACTCGGAGATGTTCCCGCTGCTGCACGACGACGCGCCGAACCCGCTCGAGCTGTTCCAGATCTGGTTGAACCTCCCGGCCGAGTCGAAGCTCGCCGATCCGTACTTCTCGATGTTGTGGGCGCGTGACGTCCCGGTCGTGACCACGCGCGACGACCACGGTCGCACCGGGCGGGTCACGGTGATCGCGGGTGCGGTCGACGGCCACGCGCCGCCGCCCCCGCCGCCCGACTCGTGGGCGGCCCACGCCGACGCCGAGGTCGCGATCTGGCACGTCGACCTGGAGCCCGACGCGTCGTGGACGCTGCCCGCGGCCCGTCACGACGCGGTGGCGCGCGTCCTGTACCTCTACGAGGGCGCGGCGCGCATCGGCGCGGCCGACGTCGAGGCACCGATCGGTGTCGTCGTGCGCGCGGACGCGTCGGCACCGGTCGCGGCGGGCGACGACGGCGCGCAGGTGCTGGTGCTGCAGGGTCGCCCGATCGGCCAGCCGGTGGCGCAGTACGGCCCGTTCGTGATGAACGAGGAGGACGAGATCGCCGAGGCGTTCGCCGACTATCGCCGCACCGGGTTCGGCGGGTGGCCGTGGGCGAGCGACGATCCGGTGCACGCGGCCGACCGGGGCCGCTTCGCCCGCCACGCCGACGGTACCGAGGAGGACGTCGCGCCCACGCCCGCAGCGGGCTGACCACTCAGGCGAACAGCTCCAAGCGGCCGTGCTTGATCACGCCCGCACCTGCGCACGTCGCCTCGAACCCGTACCTCATCGGGTCGATCTCGTAGACGTCGACGGTGAGGTCCTCGTCGAGGCGGGTGGGCGAGGCGAAGCGCACCGCGACCCGCCGGACGCGTGACGAGTCGCCGTCCGCCACCATCGCGACCACGGCATGGGTGCACATCGCCATGGTGCAGAGCCCGTGCGCGAACAGGTAGTCGAACCCGGCCCGCCGCGCGCTCTCGAGGTCGAAGTGGTGCGCCGACCAGTCGTTCGACACCTCGGCGTAACGCTGGGGCTGGTCGAGGTCCACGTGCACGGTCCTCGACCCCACCGGGTGGGCGCGGGCGGCGTCGGGGAACGTGTGGTCGGGCGGTTCGGGCCCGGCGTCGGCCAGGAGGTCGCTCCCCGGGAAGAAGGTGGTCCACCACTGCTCGACCGCCAGCCCGTCGTCGGCGCCGTACTGCTCCATGTGGAGCACGACGCGCGTCCCGGCGCGCGTGGTGCGGATCGCGAACGGTTCCGACCACGTGGTGAGCTGCTCACCGGCGACGAGGGGCCGGTGGAGCAGGACCTCGTGCTCGCCGTGCACTCCGTTGCGCCCGGACACGAAGACCTCGCTCGGCACCACCGCGTTGGCCGCGTACTGCGCGTCGAACACGAGGATGACCGGAAAGGTCGGCGGTACCACCTCGCCGGCCCGGGCGCGGGGGTTCGGGTCGTTGGTCGCGGCCGCATACACGGCGATCGACTCCGGCGCCAACGCCCCTGCGAACGGACCGTGGTGGGCGTCGAGATCGACGCGCAGATCACCCACGGCGGAGGAGCCTACGGTTTGCCGCGGCATCTACGCTCCCGACGATGCAGGTCGGCATCCACCTCCCGCAATTCGGTCGGGCCGCGAGCCCGGAGGCCATCACCCGCGCCGCGCAGGCGGCCGAGGCGCTCGGCTTCGCCGACGTCTGGGTGAGCGATCACATCGCGATCCCCGCCGCGCAGGACTACCCGTCGCCGTACCTCTACGACCCGTTGCTCACGCTCGCCTGGGCCGCCGCCGCGACCGACCAGGTCGGTCTCGGGACCAGCGTGCTCGTGGTGCCGCAGCACACCGCGCTGGCGCTGGCCAACTCGCTCGCCAGCCTCGACGCGTTGTCCGGCGGCCGCCTCACCGTCGGCGCCGGGGTGGGGTGGTCGGCGGCCGAGTTCGCCGCTCTCGGCCAGTCGTTCACCGATCGCGGGAAGCGCTTCGACGAGATGATCGACGTGCTGCGCGCGTGCTGGGGAACCGATCCGGTCGACTTCGACGGTGAGTACGTGCAGCTGGACGCGATGAAGGTGCAGCCGAAGCCTGCCCACGCCATCCCCATCTGGATCGGCGGAAGCAGCGAGCCGGCCTACGTGCGCGCCGTCACCCGCGGTGACGGGTTCCACGCCATCGGCCTCGATCCGGCCGGCGCGACGACGGTCGTGGCTCGGCTGCGTCGCGAGCGCCCCGACCCCGCGTTCACGATCTCGTTGCGCACCGGTTGGGATCCGCAGGGCATGGAGCCCGACGTCATCCGCCGCGAGCGCGACGAGTTCGAGACCGCGGGCATCCAGCACGTCGTGAGCGCGCCGTGGCGGAGCGATCCCGACAGCTGGCTGCGTTCGATGGAGCTGCTCGCCGACCTCGTGCTCGCCGAATGATCGTGAATCAGCCGGCGGGCACCGTCGCCAGGGCGGCGTAGCCCTCGTTGAACGCCTCGATGTCGGTGGTCGGCTTCGGGCCGGTCGCGCTGCAGTCGACCCCGGCGACCGCATTGGTGGCGTCCGGCGCGGTCTGCACCTTCAGCACGCCACGGGACTTGCCCGAGGGGCAGTTCGGCACGTTGTAGTTGTCGATCGTGGTGGGCGCGGTCTTCGGCTTCTTCGCCAGCGCGGCGCGGTGCTGCGCCAGCCACGCGACCGCGAGCTTGGCCGGTGGCGTCGTACTGGGGCGCGTCGCCGAGGCCCTGGCTGAAGGCACTGCCGGGATCCCGCGGGTGGCGGCCATCTTGGCCGCGCCGATGGTGCCCGAGAGGTCCGTGAGCGTCCCGACGTTCTGCCCGGCGTTGATGCCCGACATCACCACGTTGGGCTTCACGCCGAGCTGGTCGAGGGCGGCGGTGACGGTGTCGGCGGGGTAGCCCTGCACCGCCGTCGCCGTCGTAGCCGCTCGCGGTGGTCGCCGGCTGCGTGGTCAACGTGCCGGGCGTGGTCTTGCCGCCGCTGCCGCTCTGGTTCGTGGCCGGTGCGACCACGACCACCTTGGTGTTCTTGCTCGTCCGCAGCGCCTGGACGAGCGCGTCGATGCCGGGCGCCGACACGCCGTCGTCGTTGGTGACGAGGACGGTGATCGTGGTCGGCTTCTTGGCCGCGCCGGCCGGAGGCGCAACCGCGATCGTGCCCACGGTCACCGCCGCCAGGCCGAGCAGGGCGACGGACGCGGTCCGGACGCGCTTCATGGTGGAACCCTCCAGGTGTGCCGAGAGGGGGAGGACCCTAGCGGTCCGCGTTACGCCGGGAGGGTCGCGGCGACCGCGCCGATCCGGCGGAGGTCGTCCCTGAGCGCGTCCCGCCGGTCGCGGTGCACGGGCACGAACTGCCAGATGAGCCGGTCCATCACGGGCGAGAGCTTGGTGATCTCGTAGCGCTGCACGATGCGGGTCGCACCGCCGCCGTCGGCCGGTTCCACCGAGATGGTCCAGGTCGTGCTGTCGTTGTGCAACGGCGAGGGGATCGTGCGCCAGGAGATCGAGCGTCCCTCGTCGACGGCGACGATCTCGCTGGTGCGCGACCACCGGTTGCGCCCGACCCGGTTGCGCCCGCGGAAGCGGGCGCCGGGCCGGGCCGTGGTTGCGCCGTCGACGAATTCGACCGTCGTGCACTCGTGGCTCCACTCGCCGGTGCGGGTCGGGTCGCCGACGACCGCCCAGACCGCGGTGGGAGGTGCGTCGACCATGACCTCGACGGTGGCGGAGCGCGCGATGGTGCCCATCTCAGGCCGCCGTGACCGCGAACATCGCGCTGAGCAGCTCGAGCACGTCCTGTCCCGGCTGCGGCGCCGGCACGCGTCCGACGAGCTCGCGGGTGCGCCGGAACGCGTCGGCGATGCGCGCGCCGCGGTGGACCGGACCGTGCGCGCTCGCCACCACCTCGAGAGGCAGCGACTCCGTCGTGGCGACGTGATCGGCGAATCGCCCGGCGTCGGCCCACTCGAGCCAGGGCGTGTTCAGCAGGTTGAGGAGGACGAACGACTCGTCGTACATCTCCGGCGGCACGTCGTCGGCGTCGTACACCGCGCCGGGGAAGCTGGTGCCGAAGGTGTCGACGCCCCAGAGCACACCGGTGCGGGGGTCGAAGAAGCCGCGCGTGGCGGGGGAGTCGAACATCGGTGGGCGCACGACCACCAGATCCCGGTCGCCGACGTCGATCGTGTCGCCCACGTTCGACCAGCGCATGCGCTCCAATGGGAGCTCGACGTCGGCCACCAATCGGGCGACGGTCGCGTAGTTCGACAGGAGCGTCGCGTTGGGGCACCGTTCGAGGACGACCTCGAGGTTGCCGAGGTGGTCGTGGTCGTCGTGCGAGAGGAAGATCCAGCGGACGTCCTCCGGCTCGACGAGCGAGAACACGTTCTCCAGCCAGCGGTCACGACCGAAGAGCACGCTGGTGTCGACGATCACCGGTTCGGTGCCCCGGATGACCAGGCTGTGGGCGCCGAGGTAGCCGCCGGCCGGATCGGCGCCCAGGGTGGGGACGAGCCACGTGTCGGCGGCGATGGCCTCGGGCTCGGTGGGTAGCAGTTCGAGCTTCATGATCCCTCCCGGAGATTCACTGGAACGTTGTTGTATTGAATCATGGAACGTTCTAGAATGCAAGCCATGCCGAAGGCGACCGGGAAGCCGACCGCGAAGCCGACCGCGACGTCGCGGCGTCGGTACTCGTCACCGCTGCGCGCCGCGCAGGCCGGCCGGACGCGGGCGCTGGTGCTGGCCGCCGCCGCCGCGTGCTTCGAGGAGGCCGGGTGGGCGGGCACCACGGTCGCGGCCATCGCCGAGCGGGCGGGGGTCGCGGTGGAGACGATCTACAGCGGCTTCGGGTCGAAGAAGGCGCTGCTGCGCCAGGTCATCGACGTCGCCGTCGTCGGCGACACCGAGCCCGTGCCCCTCGCCGAACGAGAGGTCTTCACCAAGCTCGCCGAAGGTCCACGCGATGCGCGCATCGACGCCGGCATCGAGATGCTCACCGACATCCACGGCCGCCTCGCCAAGGTGTGGCGGACCGTCGGCGAGGCGGCGGCCAGCGATCCCGAGATCGACGGCTGGCGTGTGCACTGGGAGGAGGGGCGGCGGATCGACACGCAGCGCAGCATCGAGCTCATCCTCGGGGAACCGATCGACGACGTCACGCTCGACCTGTTGTGGGGGATCTTCAGCCACGAGCTCTACGCCATGCTCGTGTTCGACCGCGGGCTCGACCGCGGCCAGTACGTCGAGCGCGTCCACGAGGCGGTGACCCGGCTCGTCGCGCGCTGATCCCGCAGCACTGGCGCGCGCCGCGGGACCAGAACGGTCGTCGTGGATGGTCAGTCGCCCAGGCGCTGGGTGAGGGCGTCGAAGCGCACCGGTTCGAGGACGGATCCCGTCAGCCCCATGAGCCCGGCGAACACCTCCGGGGGTGCGCTCGCCCGCACCGCGCCGAACATCTCCGACTGGTCCTCGATGTTCATCGCCGGGACCATGATCGACAGTGACTGCGCCATCGTCTCCGGGGGGATGCTGGCCACGATCGCGTGGTCGAGGGCACGGAGCTCCTCGGCGGAGACGTGCTGCGACAGCATCACCATCACCTCGAACTCCTCGAACTCCTGGTGCTGCAGGTAGGCCGCGGTGAAGGAGGCCAGCCCGAGGTACAGGCGGTGGGTGAAGAGCCGCCGCTGGGCCGCGCACGCTTCGCCCGCCCGGTCGGCCAGCAGCTCGAGCTGCGCCATCTGCCCTTCGAGCCGCGCGTGGCTCTCGAGGATCTCCGCGGCGTAGAGCGGCGCGAACTGCTCGACCACCGGCTGCACGAAGTCCTCCTCGTGCTGGGCGTGCTCGACCAGGAGCTTCACCAGGTTGCCCCAGCGGCCGGCGACCGCGCCGACCGCCCCGTCGTCGTGGGGGTCGACGCGCCCGGCGTCGAGCGTGACCGCGAACAGCTCGCTGCGAATGCCCTTGTGGACGTTGCGGTAGATGTCGACCTCGACCGCCTCCAGCGCTGCGGTCTCGGCGAAGAGGGGAGTGGTCGGGGCGATGGCGGTCATCGGTGGCTCCTAGGGTCGGGTGCAGCGCCTCCGCCGCACCGGGATCGTGCTCCTGTCACGATCTTGCGGGAGGGCCCGATCCCCCGCTCCCAAAAGGCGCGTGAGCGAACGCTAAGAATTCGCTACTTCGGAGATCCTCCCGGGAAGGGGCGGCGTGATCACAGCGGAGACGGCCGAGCTCGTGGAGTCGCCCTGCTCGCTCATCGTGGGCACCGTCGACGCCGCCGGCGTGCCCGACGCCAGCCGCGCGTGGGGCGCCGAGGTGATCGACGACGGCCACGTGCGGCTGTTGCTCTCGACCCAGGCCGAGGTCACCCGGCGCAACGTCGAGCGCGGCGGGCGCGTCGCGTTCACCGCCACGCACTTCTTCACCTTCGAGTCGGTGCAGCTGAAGGGCGTCGCCACCCGGGTCGAGGAGGCAACGTCGGCCGACCGCATCCGCTTCGACCGGTACTGCTCGGGCGCGGCGGCGGCGATCGCCGAGACCGACGGCACGCCGATCGAGCTGGTGCTGCGCTTCATCACCGCCGGGATCTACGCGTGCACCATGACCGTCGAAGCCGTGTTCGACCAGACGCCGGGCCGCTCGGCCGGTACGCAGCTGGCACCGTCATGACGCCCGACGGCCCGCGCCCCATCGCGCTGTCCGAGATCGCCGCGTGCTTCGAGGGGCTCATCCCGGCGGAGATCGCGACCGCGTCGGCCGACGGTGTGCCCAACGTGACCCACCTGTCGCGCGTGCACATGGTCGACGACGAGCGGGTCGCGCTCTCCAACCAGTTCTTCTCGAAGACGACGCGCAACCTGGCCGAGAACCCGCACGCCTGCGTGGTGGTCGTCGATCCCCTCACCTACGACTCGTACCGGATGATGCTCGTGTACGAGCGCACGGAGCGGAGGGGACCGATCTTCGAGCGGCTCCGGCGCGACGTCGACGCCATCGCCGCGCTGACCGGCATGGCCGGGATCTTCAAGCTGCGCAGCGCCGACATCTACCGGGTGGTCGAGGTGGAGCAGGTCCTCGCCGCGGTCCACGTGGCGGAGCAGTGACCGGCGAGCTCCGGGAGGGGGGCGAGCAGGTCCGGCGCCTGGCGCGCCTGAGCGAGCGCCTCGCGCGCAGTGCCGACCTCGACTCGCTCGTCGGCACCACGCTGGCGAGCCTGGCGGAGCTGTTCGGCTACGAGCACTCGCTCCTGCTGCTGCTCGACGAGCACGGCGAGCGGCTCTACACGCTCGGCAGCCACGGCTACACGAGCGAGGGCATCGGTTCCGAGATCCGGGTCGGAGAGGGCGTGATCGGCATGGTCGCCGAGCGCGCCGAACCGATGCGGATCGGCAACCTGGGCCGCATGCTCGCGTACGCGCGCACGGTGCGGCGCACCTACGAGGAACAGGGTGGTGAGGCCCCGGGGCGCGAGCTGCCACTCCCCGGGCTGCTCGACGCCCAGAGCCAGGTGGCGGTGCCGGCGATGGTGCTCGGCCAGCTGGTGGGCGTGGTGGTGATCGAGAGCGCCACGCCCGGTGCCTACGCCCCCGACGACGAAGCGCTGTTGACCGTCGTCGCCACCATGGTCGCGAGCGCGATCGAGATCGACTGGGCCCACGAGCGCGCCGCGGGCGACGTCGCGCCCGGTGATGCCGGTGCGCGGCGCGGGGCGCCGGCCCCGCGCCCGGAGACCACCCGCGTCCGCTTCTTCGCGGTCGACGGCAGCACCTTCCTCGACGGCGACTACCTGATCAAGGGAGTGGCCGGGCGCGTCCTCTGGGTGCTGCTCGGTCACCACGAACGCGAGGGACGCATCGAGTTCACCAACAAGGAGGTGCGGCTCGACCCGTCGCTCGAGCTGCCCGAGTTCCGCGACAACCTCGAGAGCCGATTGATCCTGTTGAAGCGCCGTCTCGACGAACGCGACGCGCCGATCCGCATCGAGAAGACCGGTCGGGGCCGCTTCCGGCTCCTGGTGGAGCGCGAGCTGCGGCTCGAGTGCGTCGACGGGGACGGGTGAGCGGCTTCCACCACGATCCGGCCGTCGACGACGAGCTGCGCCTCGCCGACGGCCGCCGCGTCACCTACTCGCGGTTCGGTGATCCCGACGGCACGCCGGTCCTGAACTGCCACGGCGGCCTCATGTGCCGGTTCGACGTGGAGCCGTGCGCGGCGGAGCTCGCCGCGCTCGGCGCGTTCGTGGTGTCGCCCGACCGGCCGGGCGTCGGCGGCTCCGACCGGAAGCGCGGTCGGGCCACGGTCGATTGGGTCGCCGACGCCCGCGAGCTGCTCGACGCGCTCGGCATCGACCGGGTTGCCGTCATGGGGTGGTCGATGGGTGGTCAGTACGCGGCCGCGGTGGCGGCTCGGATGCCCGATCGCGTCCGTCGCCTGGCCATCATCGCCGGCGCGCCGCCGCTCGACGATCGCACGCGGTTCGGCGAGCTCAACCGACTGGATCGCCGGCTGGCGTGGCTGTCACGACGCGTGCCGCCGGCGGGGCGGGCGATGTTCGTCGCCTCCGGCTGGGCGGGCCGGCGAGCACCGGCATGGGTCTCGCGCTCGGAGGCTCGTCACCTCCCCGACGCCGATGCCGCGGTCGTCCGCGGGCTGGGCGACTGGCTCGGCGAGGTCACCGGAGAGGGCGCCCGCCGCGGCGGCGGCATGGTCGACGAGTACCGCGCGTTCGTGGCGCCGTGGGGCTTCGCAGCCGACGAGGTGGTCGCACCGGCGCGCATCTATCAAGGGACCGTCGACTCGTTGGTGCCACCGAGCTGGGCTCGTGAGCTCGCGGCGATGCTCCCCGACGCGACCGTCACCGAGTTCGCCGGTGAAGGCCACATGATCGCGATCTCGCGCCGGGCCGAGATCGTCCGGGCGCTCCTCTGACGCCGGGTCAGGCGTCGGCGGCGACGCGGAAGCCGGCGTGACCGGCCGAGCTCGCGGGCTCGCTCCCGAACCGGGCCGAGACCCGGTACCGCCGGCAGTAGGAGAGGTGGCAGAGGTACGAGCCGCCCCGTTGGACGCGCCGGTCGCCGCTCGCCGGCCCGCGCGGATCGCGGGCGTCGGCGGCCGCGTAGTACCCGGTGTCGAGCCAGTCGGCGCACCACTCCCACACGTTCCCCGTGACGTTGTGCAGGCCGAACCCGTTGGGTGGGAACGCGTCGACCGGCGCGGTGGCGAGGTAGCCGTCGGCCCCGGAATTGTCGCCGGGGAACTTCCCCTGGAAGACGTTCATGCGGTGCTCGCCGCCGGGCTCGAGGTCGTCGCCCCACGGGAACGCGGCGCCGGCGCGCCCGCCGCGGGCGGCGCACTCCCACTCCGCCTCGGTGGGGAGGCGGGTCCCGGTCCATCGGCAGTACGCGGCGGCGTCGTGCCACGACACGTGGACCACCGGGTGGTCGCCGCGACCCTCGAGGGTGGAGCCCGGGCCCTCGGGATGACGCCAATCGGCGCCGAACACCTGCCGCCACCACTCCGCGCCGACCACGCCGCTCGTGTCCGGGAAGTCGTCGGGCAGGAGCCCGGCGAACACGAACGACCAGCCGAAGCGCTCGGCCTCGGTGCACCAGCCGGTTGAGTCGGCGAAGCTCGCGTACGCGTCGTTGGTGACGGTGAACCGGTCGATGCGGAACCGTGGCAGCCGGACGTCGTGCACCGGACCCTCACCGTCGCCCGGGTACGCCCACACCGATTCGTCGCCCATCCGGAACGTCGTCGCCGGCACGTCGACCAGCGTGTCGGGGTGCGCACCCGCGCCCGCGACGATCGCGGCGAGCCCCTCCTGCGTCATCGCGAGGTCACCGCGGGCGGCACCCGGACCGCAACACGAAGCGCTCACCTGCCGGATCGTACCGGTTGAGACTCCTTATGATCCTCGGTCATGCCCGAACACGTGCACGTCCACGCGCCGCACGAGCTCAGCGAGCCCGGGCACGCCACGACGTCGCGCGAGCGGTGGTTCGAGATCGCGGCCGCGCTCCTCCTCTCGCTGGCGACGCTCGGCATCGCGTGGAGCGGGTACCAGGCCACGAAGTGGAGCGGGCTCCAGGCCCGTCGGTACACGCAGGCGAGCGCGGCGCGCTCCTTGGCCAACCGCGCGTCGACGCTGGCCGCGCAGGACCGCACCCAGGACCTCCTGAACTTCAACCGCTGGCTCGAGGTCACCACCGACGGCAACACCACGCTCGCCGACCTCTACCAGCGGCGCTTCCGTGACGAGTTCCGGCCCGCGTTCGAGCGCTGGTTGGCCGAAGACCCCCTGCACAACGTGAATGCGATCGCGAGCCCGTTGCTCGAGAAGAACTACGTGCTGGCGAACGCGGTGAAAGCCGACAAGTTGGAGAAGCTCGGCGACGTGCGGTTCGAGCAGGGGAAGTCCGCGACCGAGCATTCCGACGACTACGTCTACGTCACCGTGTTCTTCGCGGTGGTCCTGTTCTTCGGTGGCATCTCGCTGCGCTTCGCGTGGACGCCGATGCGCGTGCTCATCCTGGCCATGGGCGCCGCGCTGCTGATCTACGGCGCCATCCGCCTCGCCACGCTGCCGGCGCTCTGAGGGCGCGGTCAGCTCAGCAGGGAGACCAACGCGTCGAGCGTCACGAGCATCCCGAGGATCGTGAGCGGATAGAAGGTCATCGGCCGTCTGTGCGCGGCGAGCCAGTGCTGCGACGGCTTGCAGGTCATCCACTGCTCGTGCGCGGCGCCCGAACACGATTGCGAGAGCACCACCGGTACCGTCACCAGCACGGTGGCGACCACGACGTACCCGGTGACGGACCGCGACCGTCGCCTCGACCCCGACCGAGATCGCCGGCGGAGATCGTCGCGGCCGACCAGCACGCGTGAGCCCGAGGCGCTTCGGGCCGAGCCCCGAGCGCCGCGCCGGCGCCGAACACCGATGGCAGGTTCAGACGGGCCAGAGCCGCTCGAGCACCGCCTTCGACCGCGAGTTCGGCGTCGGCGGCCGGCCCGGCGGCTGCTGCCATACGTGCGCGCCGCCGACCAGCAGCGCGACGCCGAGCGCCAGCTCGATCAGCTCGCGTGCGTTCTCGTGGGCGTGTCGACCCACTGGCAGCGTGGCGTGCCGAGCGCGTAGGCCAGTGCGAGGACGACCACCTGGCCGACAACCACGCCGATCGCGAACGAGAGACCGCTCCAGCGCCCGCCGCGGTCCGCCGAGCACCACGAGCGTCGACCCAGCGCGACGGGCTCGCACCGGCGACGAACGCGTAGAGCAGGACCTGGAGGACGACGGAGTTCACGGTCGCCACGCGGGCGCGCTCGCGCCTACGCGTACCCCTTGGCCCGCAGCCAGCGCAGCGTGAAGAACCCGAAGATCGGGCGGGATCGCGAACGTGATGCCGCGGAACACGAGCACCGTCGCCAGCGCGGGCGCCGCCGGGATGCCGAACGCGGTCAGACCACCGGTGAGCGCGGCCTCCTGGACGCCGATCCCACCGGGGACCGGTGCGACGTTCCCGACCATGCCCGCGCCGACCTGCACCACGACCAGCTGCGCGAAGTCGAGGCGCTGGTGGAACGCGAGCAGGCACAGGCCGAGCAGCGCGGGGTAGATGAGGTTCCCGGCGGTGTCGCCGCCGAAGAGCTGCAGCGCCTTCTTCGGAATGCGCAGCACCGTCCAGATGTCGAGCGCGGCCTTCTTCACCGCGGGCACGACCTTGCCCCGGATCTTCGGGACGAAGAGCACGATGCCGATCAGCGCCGCGACCACCGCGATGACGATCAGGGTGGTGCTCCCGGAGGAGTCGCTGCTGCTGCTGGTGTCGACCGCGGTGGCGGTGATGGCCGCGGCGATGAGGAACAGCGCCATCTGGATGGCGCCGCCGACGCCGGTGCTGAGCACCATGGCACTCCCGCCTGACGCCACGGGGACGCCCTGCTTGTGCAGGTAGTCGAGCTGCAAGGCGGTGCCGCCGATCCCGTTCGGTGTGATCAGGTTCAGGAACGTGCACGCGAGCTGCGTCAGCGCGGTAGGGACGAACGGCAGGTCCTTGTTCACACAGCCGAGCAGCGCAGTGGCCCACGCCATCGGCACGAGTGGGTAGAGCAGGAACGCGAGCAGCGCCCAGGCCCAGGTGGCGTTCTCGAACTGGCTCTGGACCGACGACCAGTTGATGCCCTCGAGGCTGGGGATCGCGATCGCGAGGGCCAGCAGGATCCCGGCCAGCATGCCGATGTTCACCAGGCTCAGCCGCTTGATCTTGAGCGGAGGGACGTCCTCGGCGCCGGTGGCGGTGGCGAGCTCGGTGCGCAACTCCTTGAGTGCCTTGCCCTGATGCTTGACGCCCTTGGTCAGGGCGTCGGGAAGCGCCGCGGGCTGCACCACGGGAATGACGGAAGCCATCCGCTCCTTCCCGAGCGCGTCGACCGCGGCCGCGATGGCGCGCTCGTCGCCGACGAGCTGGGCGCTCATCACCAAGAGCGCGGCGTCGTCGCGGTCGTACCAGTACTGCTCTCCGGTGGCGTCGGCACTGCTGAAGTCGTCGAACGCCACCGAGCCCTCGTCGACGACGACGCGGAGCGTGTCGATGTTGCCGTGCGCGATGCCGGCGTGGTGCAACCGGTCGAGCTGCTGCCACGCGTCGGCGAGCACCGCGTCGCTGACCTCGTCGGTGGGCAACGCACCGATCGGCGTGCCCGCGGGCGGGGTGGTGACCAGCACCGCGGCATCGGCACCGCCGACGCCGGTGGCGACGAGGCGGGCGGCCCGGACCTCGGCCCGTTCGGCGAGCATCAACGCGAAGCCGATGTGCTCCACCTGTTGCACGCGGCTCCCGAACACGGGGAGGCCGGGGTCGTGGTACATCGCCTTGTGCCAGACCTTCGCCGCGAGGCGCGCGTCGCGCTGGTCGCGGCCGAACGCGTCGACTCGGAGATGGTCCCCGTTGTCGAGCACGACATCCATGACCGCGGCGCGGGCGATGCGCTCGTCGGCCGGGGTGATGGAGGTGACCTCGTAGCCCATGTCGGCGAGCGCCGTCCCCACCTCGGCGACCGACGGCTTGCCCGCCGGGCGCGCCGAATGCGACTCGCACGAGTGCCGCCACCGCGAAGCCGAGGAAGAGCCCGCCCAGCACGTCGGAGGGGAAGCCGGCGCCCAGGTACAGCGCGGCGAGGGACACGAGCACGATGACGAGTGCGAGGATCCGGCGGAACGGGCGCACGAGGTAGGGCGCGATGCCGAAGGCGAGCGCGGTGATGGCGGCGACGTTGGCCACCGGGTAGGTCGGCCCGTCGCCGATGCGGACGTTGACGCCGAGACCACCGATGGCGTGGGCGCCCAGGATGTCGTTGAGCAGCAGCGCCAGGCCCCAGGCGCCGGCACCGGCGAGCACGCCGTGCCAGGCGACCCGGACTGCTCGCAGCGCGAGCAGCACGACACCGACCGCGAGCACGGCCCAGATCGAGCCGAGCGCGTAGATGGCCTTGGCCAGCCCGACCATGTTGCCGGAGAGGTCGTTCAGGGTGCGGAAGAGGTTGAGGTTGACGGTCGACTGGGTCTGGGCCCACAGCCCGGCCACCAGTGTGAGGGTCCCGGCGAGCAGCAGCAACGCGATGTCGGCGGGGCGCCGCTGCGCCCGCTCGTCGGTGTCGCGTATCCAGGCCACTGGGCGCGAACCCTAACGGAGTTCGCGTCTCAGCCGGTTCACCCGGAAGGGGCGATCGCGGCGTCGTCGGCGGTGTCCTCGGGGTACTCGGCGAGCCGCGTTTCCTGGGCCTGCTCGAGCGACAATTCCGGCCGTCACCCCGCTCGAGGTGACGCGAACGCCCCGATGCGGGAGGATGGGCGCATGGCAACCAGCGACGTCCACGACACCTCGCACGGCGGCGGCGCTCCCGTCGTCCACCTCGACACCGAGCAGCGCGCACGCATCGGGCGCGCCGCCCGCGCGGCCGTACCCCGCTCGGCCCACGCCGAGTGGGTGCCGGGTCCCGACCGTGCGGATCCGACCGCGCTGCTCACGGGCCAGGAGACGACGCGCGTTCCCGACCTCGTTCCCTTGCGCCACGAACGGATGCTCGCGTCCCCCTTCACCTTCTACCGGGGCGCGGCGATCATCATGGCCGCGGACCTCGCCGCCTCGCCGAACACCGGGCTCCGGGTGCAGGCGTGCGGCGACGCCCACCTCTCGAACTTCGGAGGCTTCGCGGCACCGGACCGAGCCACGATGTTCGACGTCAACGACTTCGACGAGACCAGCCCCGGACCGTTCGAGTGGGACGTCAAGCGTCTGGCGCCGAGCTTCGAGATCGCGGCCCGCTCCCGATCCTTCTCGACGAAGGAGGCCCGTGGAATCGTCGCTCGGGTCGTGAAGTCCTACCGCGAGGCGATGACCGACTTCGCCAAGATGACGAACCTCGATGTCTGGTACGCACGTCTCGACGTCGAGAAGGTCTTCAACGAGTACCGATCCCGAGCCACTCCGTCGGAGATCAAGCGGTTCGAGCGCAACCTGGCCAAGGCACAGGCGAAGGACAACATGAAGGCGTTCGGCAAGCTCTGCGAACGGGTGGACGGTGAGTACCGCATCAAGGCGGATCCACCGGTCGTCGTCCCGCTCACCGATCTGCTGCCGGAGCGCGACCTCGAAGACATGCGCGCGTGGCTCGAGGAGCGCATCCGCGTGTATCGCCGGACCCTGCAACCCGACCGGCGCCGCCTCCTCGAGAGCTACCAACTCGTCGACTTCGCTCGCAAGGTCGTCGGTGTCGGAAGCGTGGGGACGAGGTGCTGGATCGCGCTCTTCCTCGGGCGCGACGCCAACGACCCGTTGTTCCTGCAGGTCAAGGAAGCCGAGGCGTCAGTGCTCGAGGCCTACGCGGGCCGGAGCGGGTTCGCCAACCACGGGCAACGGGTGGTGGAAGGGCAACGGCTGGTCCAGGCCGCGAGCGACATCATGCTGGGCTGGACGCGCACGGTGGGCCTCGATGACGTCGAGCGTGACTTCTACATCCGCCAGCTCTGGGACGGGAAGTTCTCGGCCGACATCGACACGATGTCGCCATCGGCGCTCGACATCTACGCCCGCCTGTGCGGATGGACCCTGGCCCGGGCCCACGCCCGCTCGGGCGACCGCGTGGCGATCGCCGCCTACCTGGGCACGAACGACGCGTTCGACAAGGCGATGGTCGAGTTCAGTGCCGCGTACGCGGACCAGAACGAGCGGGACTACGCGACCGTTTCGGACGCGCTGCAGGACACTGCGGCGCCCTCGGGTGCGCGAAGCTGACGGACCGGCTCCCTCGACCCCGCAAGTAGCGGCGCCCCGCCATGGGGAACATGCTCACCTCCGTGCTGGCGGTGAACCCGGTGCCGTGGGCGCGTTCGCAGATGGCGTTCACGCTCGCGTTCCACATCGTGCTCGTGCCGTTGGGTGTCGCCTGGGGGTTCATCACCCTCGTCGCCAACTATCGGGCACTGAAGCACGACGACGCCGACGCCCTCCTCCTCGCGCAGCGCTGGTCGAAGTACATGGCGGTCACCTTCGCGGTGGGGGCGGTGAGCGGCACCGTGCTCACCTTCGAGTTCGGCCTGCTCTGGCCGCGGTTCATGGGCCGCTTCGGCGACGCGTTCGGGATCCCGTTCGCGATCGAAGGGCTGTTCTTCTTCCTCGAGGCGATCTTCCTCGCCGTCTACATCTACGGCTGGAAGCGGCTGAAGCCGTGGCCGCACTTCTGGGCCGGGGTGCCGATCGTGATCGCCGGGATCGGCGGCACCGCGTCGGTCGTGGCCGCGAACGCGTGGATGAACGAGCCGTCCGGGTTCACCATGAACGCCGCCGGCAAGATCGTCGACGTCGATCCCTGGGGTGTCATCTTCAACAAGGCGATGCCGCTCCAGACGATCCACATGCTCATCGCCGCCTACCTCGTCGGCGGCTTCCTCGTGGCGTCGGTGTACGCCGGGGCGATGCTCCGCGGTCGGCGTGACCGCTACCACCGCATCGGGTTCCTGATCCCGTTCACCGTCGCCGCGGTGGCGATGCCCTTCCAGATGATCGTCGGCGACGAGCTCGCCCGCTGGGTCTACAACAACGAGCCGGTGAAGTTCGCGGCCATCGAGATGGTGCCGAAGACGTCGAGTGACGTGCCGGAGACGCTGTTCGGTTACCTCGACGCGGACGGTGAGGTGAAGGGCGGCATCCCCATCCCGGGGTTGGCGTCGTGGCTGTCGGATCCCGCGAGCGGCACGAGCACGGTGATCCAGGGCCTCGACACGGTGCCGGTGGACGAGCGGCCGACCGACGCCGAGGTCTCGGTCGTCCACCTCGCATGGGACGTGATGGTGGGGTTGGCGACGCTCCTCTTCCTGCTGTCGCTCTGGTACTCCGGCGTGTGGCTGTTCAAGCGGCGACTGCCGAAGAGCCGCATCTTCCTCTACGTCGCGGCCGCCGCCGGCGTCCTCTCGGTGGTGGCACTCGAAGCGGGCTGGGTCGTCACCGAGGTCGGTCGCCAGCCGTGGATCGTGCGCAACCTCATGAAGGTCGAGCAGGCCGCCACCGGCAACACCGAGGTGTGGGTCACGTTCTTCGCGGTCCTGGTGATCTACGCGGTGGTCGGCGTCTCGCTGGTGCTGGTGCTGCGGCTGATGAGCCGGCGGTGGCGGCAGGGCGAGCTCGACGACCGCGGCGGCCCCTACGAGCCGCGCGAGGGCGTGCCCCCGCGTGAACCGGCCGGCGTCCCGTGAGCGGGGAGATGAGCGACGTGGCCGCGAGCCGGGTATCCCGGCTCGCAACGGAGCGGGGCCTGAGCGGCCCGGTGCGCAGCACCGAGAGCGGGGAGAGATGAGCGACGTGGCCGCGAGCCGGGTATCCCGGCTCGCAACGGAGCGGGGCCTGAGCGGCCCGGTGCGCAGCACCGAGAGCGGGGAGAGATGAGCGACGTCGTCGCCGTCATCCTGATGACCGGCGTCACCGCGTACGCGCTCTTCGGTGGGGCCGACTTCGGCGGCGGGTTCTGGGACCTCACCGCCGGTGGCGCGCGGAGGGGCGGCGCGCCCCGGCAGGTCATCAGCCACGCGATCGGGCCGGTGTGGGAGGCGAACCACGTCTGGCTCATCTTCTGCCTGGTCGTGCTGTGGACCGGGTTCCCGGAGGCGTTCGCGTCGATCACGCTCACGCTGTTCGTCCCGCTCTCGCTCGCCGCGTTCGGCATCGTGTTGCGCGGCGCGAGCTTCGCCTTCCGCAAGGAGGTGACCCGTACCTCGAGCCAACGGAACTTCGGCGCGGCGTTCGCGGCGTCGTCGGTGCTGGTGCCCTACTGCATGGGTGCGGTCGCCGGCGCCATCGCGTCCGGACGCGTGCCGCCGAACGGCACCGCGGGCGACGCGTGGAGCAGCTGGGTCAACCCCACGTCGATCCTGGGTGGTGTGCTCGCGGTCACCGTCTGCGCATACCTGGCCGCGGTCTACCTGGTGTGGGACGCCCGGCGCCTGCAGGAGGAGGACATGGTCGAGTACTTCCGCCGCCGCGCCGTCGCCACCGCGATCGTGACGGGGGTCATCGCGTTCGCGGGCATCTTCGTGCTCCATGACGACGCCCGGTACGTGTTCGACGGGCTGATGTCGCGCGCGCTGCCGCTCGTGATCATCTCCGGGATCTGCGGCATCGCCTCGCTCGTCCTGCTCCTGGGCCAGAACAACCGTGGCGCGCGTCTGCTGGCGATGGGTGCCGTCGCCACCGTCGTGTTCGGGTGGGGGGTGGCGCAGTACCCCTACATCCTCCCGACCAGCATGAAGCTGTCGGCGGCGGCCGCGCCGGACGCCACGTTGTGGTCGATCGTGGTGGTGTTCGTGATCGCCGCGGTCGTCATCCTGCCGTCGTTGGGACTCCTGTACTACCTCGACCAGCGCGACCTGCTCGCAGTCGCGGCCGAGCCCGAGGCGGCCGCCGGCAGCACGCCGTCCTGACGATCACGACGCGGTCTCGTTGGTCTCGGGTGACGCATCGACCGGTGGTGGGGTCGCGACGTTGCGCCCGCTGAGTCGGCTGACCAGCACCGCGATGATCGTCACCAGGTACAGCTGACCGGTGAGCGCCTCGAGCACCGCCAGGGCACGCCCGAGGTCGCCAGCGGCGGTGAAGTCGCCGTACCCGACGGTGGTCTGGGTGATGTAGCTGAAGTACAGGAAGTCGGGCGTCGTCGCGTGATGGGTCTGCACGAAGAAGTCGTCGTTCCCCAGCCCGTTGATCGCCGCGTACACGAAGGCGAACATCATCCCGAGGAGCACGTAGATGCAGATCGCGCCGAGCACCGTCTGCACGTCGATCATCTGGCGCTGCCAGAGCGCCCGGGCGATCACCCACGGCACCGTCGCCACCAGCAGGATGCTGAGCAGGAAGAACACGCTGGTCGGTTGCTCCGACCCGCTGATCACCACCGAGCCGAGCGCGGCGAGGAGCGACCCCAGCGCCACGACCGCGGCCAGCCGGAAGAGGCGCCGGCTCACGCGCGACGCCAGGAGCGCGGCCATCAGGGTCAGACCCTGGAGGAGGACGGTGAGAACACGGGTCCAGGCGTCGGGCGGGCCGGCGGCCATCACGATGAACGTCGCCCCGAGCAGGAGCAGCACCCAGTGGTACTGGTAGCCCGGCGAGTGCTCTTCCAACCAGGCTTCGACGCTGGTCGCCTTGGTCCTGTCGCCGTACGCCACGAGTCCTCCGATCGGCCGATCTCGGCGTCATCCTCGTCGGGACGGTGTGCGCATGTCGAGCGACCGGGTCGGCGACGAGGGCGAGGTCGTCGCAACGCGCGACGTGCACCTGCGTCACCCGCTGCGATCCGCAGCCGCGGCGATCCGCGCGCAGGTGGAGATCCTGGTAGACATCAGGTGAGCCGTGAGGCCGTCACGCGTGACGGTCGCCTGACGGACGACGGTTCGCGGCCACCGCGGCCGGCGACGAGAGGGAAGCGGGCCATGGGCTTGATGTTTCGGCGTCGGCGGCCGTTGATGCGGGTCCACCAGTGCGGCGCGCCCACCGACGACGAGTTCGCCGCCGCCAACGCCAAGCTGGTCGGCATCTGAGCGGCAGGAGGAGAACATGGCCACCAACGCGGAACGCGCCGCGACCCTCGTTCGCGCCCTCGAGGCGAGCATCACCGGGGACAGCTCGCACGTCGCCGAGCTCTACGTCGACGACGTGAAGGGTTGGGCGCCGGCGATGTCGGTGTCGAACGCCGCCGAGCTCGCAGTCGAGCTCGAGGACCGCGACGGCGCCTTCTCCGACATCGATCTCGACGTCTCGCCGTTCGACGTCTCGGGCGAGCGGGCCTGTGTCGAGTGGGTCGTGAGCCTCACGCACACCGGGCCGCTCGAGATCGACGACGACACCGTCATCGACCCCACGGGTTTGCGGGTCACGCTGCACGGCGTGACCGTCGCCGAGTTCGCGGGCGACAAGATCGCGGCGTTCCGTCAGTACTGGGACGAGGTCGAGCTCCTCGAGCAGCTGGCTCTGCTGCCCGGGGAGTAGCGAGGGTACCCGCGCGCGTGGCGGAGGGTCCGCTCCACTGGGAGCTCACCGCGGGGGTGGCCGACGTGGTCATCGACCACCCGCCCACCAACCTGGTCGACGGCGCCTTCGTCGTGGCGCTGCGGGACCTCCTGGACGCGCTCGAGCACGAAGCTGCCGCACGCGTCCTGGTGTTCACGAGCGCCGATCCCGACTTCTTCCTGATGCACGGCGACGTGCACGGCATCCTCGCCATCCCGCCGGGTGCACCGCCACGCGCGACCGGGCCCAACGTCGCCGCAGCCCTGTTCGAGCGGTTGCACCGCAGTCACCTGGTGTCGATCGCCGCGGTCGACGGTGCGGCGCGCGGCGGCGGCGCCGAGTTCCTCGCCGCGGTCGACCTGCGGTTCGGCTCCGAACGGGCGGTGCTGGGCCAGCCCGAGGTCGCGATGGGCATCCTGCCCGGGGCCGGCGGGACCGCCCGCCTCCCGCACCTGCTCGGACGCAGTCGCGCCCTCGAGGTGATCCTCACCGGTCGCGACGTCGGTGCCGAGGAGGCGGTGCGCATCGGCTGGCTCGACCGGGCCTTCCCGCACGAGGCATTGGGGCGCGAGGCGCGCTCGCTGGCCCACCACGTCGCCGCGATGCCGGCGGCGTCGATCGCGGCGGTCAAGCGCGTCGTCGGCACCACCTCGTCGTCGTTCGAGCAGGCCCTCGTCGACGAGACCGATGCGTTCGGTGCGCTGACGGCCGCCGGCGAGCACGTCGCCCCGATGCAGCGGTTCCTGCAGTCCGGTGGACAGACGCGCGAGGGTGAGACCACGCGCTGGGACGAGATCATGCGCGCGACGGCGACGAGCCGCCTGGTTAGGAGATGAAGCGGAGCCGTGCCCGGAGGGCGGGACGGCGGAGCGGAATCGACCGTTCTGGTTAGGAGATGAAGCGGAGCCGTGCCCGGAGGGCGGGACGGCGGAGCGGAATCGACCGTTTGAGTTAGGAGATGAAGCGGAGCCGTGCCCGGCGGGTGTCCCCGTCGGCGAGGATGCGGTGGAGACCCATCAGTGCGTCGACGCGCGCGACCTCCGACGCGGTGAACCGCAGCGAGCCCGGGCGCGCGAGGAAGGCGATGCGCCGGGTCTGGGGCTGGCCGTCGGGCACCGCCAGGAGCCACATCGGCGACGCCGGCCGACCGCCGAGCGGCGCGGGCAGGTCGTGCGACCGTTGCACCAGCGGCGCGCCGCGAGCCAGCGCGAGGCGTCCGGCCGGCACCTCACGCGCCTCGTCGATCGGCGCCACCCACACCTTCGTGGAGTGACAGGCGGTCGCCAGGACCCGCCCGACGGCAGCCGCGTCACCCGCCGTGGCCAGGTCGCGGGCCCAGCCGAGGGCGTCCAGCACCGGCTCCGGTCGGGCCGCGGCCGGCGTGCAGGACAGCAGCGCGCCGGCGCCGGCGGCGTCGAGCGCGGTCGCGAGCACCCGGCCGTCGAGCTCGGTGAGCACCTCGACCACCAGCTCGTCGACGGCCTGATGGCCATCGAGCTCGTGGATGTCGATCGACACCACGTCGCCGTCGAGCGCGGAGATGACCGTCGCGACCTTGGCGAGCGCGCCGGGCAGGTCGGGCAACTCCACGCGGAGCCGGTATCTGCTCATCCGTGCACGGTGCCCGACCCCCGTTTCCGGGTCGTTGCCACCGCGGGAACTCGGGGTGAACCACGGGACGTCCGAAGCGCGGCGGGTACGGTCCTCGGCCAGTGGAGATCCCCGACCCGCCCGGTCCGCTCCCGTTCACGCCGCGGCGCGACCGGTTGTACACGCAGCGCGAGCTGAACGCCCGGACGAACGACGGGCGCACGGTCGACCAGGCGATCGGGGACTGGTTCCACGCCAGCGGCCACGCGCTCGACGTGACGCTGGCCCGGGCCGTCCACGACGCGTCCATCGACGCCGCCCTCGCCCGGCACCTCCTCGGGCGGTCGGTGGTGGGCGTGATGGGGGGCCACGGCGACGCACGCGGGAGCGGCCGGTACGTGGCGATCGCGGAGCTGGGGCGGGCGTTGGCCCGGTCCGGGTACCTCGTGGCGACCGGTGGTGGCCCGGGACTGATGGAGGCCGCGAACCTCGGTGCGTGGTTCGCGGCGTACCCCGACGACGACCTCGATGCCGCGCTCGACGTCCTCACCGGCGCACCCACCTACCCCAGCGACCGGGACCGGTTCGTGTCGGTGGCGGGCACGGTGCGCGAACGATGGCCCAATGGGGGCGACAGCCTCGGCGTGCCGACCTGGGTGTATGCCGACGAGCCGACCAGCGCGTTCTCCACCCATGTGGCGAAGTACTTCACCAACAGCATCCGCGAGGACGGCCTGCTGGCGCTCGCCCGCGCCGGCGTGGTGTACGCACCCGGCGGCGCCGGCACCGCGCAGGAGATCTTCACCGACGCCGCGCAGAACACCAACACCCTGTACGAGGTGCGCAGCCCGATGGTGTTCTTCGAGCGCGCGTTCTACGAGGAGGCCGAGCCGGAGCTGCTCGCCGCGGTCCGCCGCCAGGCCGCCGCGTTCGGATGGGCCGAGCTCGTCACCGTGGTCGACGACGCGGCGGACGTGCTGGCATTCCTCGGCGCGCACGATCCCGACGACCGCGGCAGCACCGTGGCCCGCGTTCGCCGGCGTCCCGACGCACGTTGACCGATGCCCCGCTGCGGCTGGCCGCGTCGGCAGCCGAGCTCGCCGACGACTTCGCCCGGGTCCGGCACGATCTCGCGGTGCCGACCGGCTTCGACGCCGACGTGATCGCCGAAGCCGCGCGTGTGGCGCGCGACGGCCCCCAGCCGCCACCGGGAGCCGCCGGAGCGCGGCTCGACGCGCGCGACCTCGACCTGGTGACCGTCGACCCGCCCGGCACGCGCGACCTGGATCAGGCGTTCCACGCCGAACGCACCGGCACCGGCTACCGCGTGCACTACGCGATCGCCGACGTGGCCGCCTTCGTCGCCCCCGGCGGCGCGCTCGACCGCGAGGCGTTCGCACGCGGGGTCACGCTGTACCTGCCCGACGGCCGGGCGCCGCTCTACCCCGACGACCTCGGCGAAGGTGTGGCCAGCCTCCTGCCCGGGGTCGACCGCCCGGCGCTGCTCTGGACCTTCGACCTGGATGCCGGGGCGAACGCCTCCGCGACCCGGTGCGTCCGGGCCACGGTGCGGAGTCGCGCCGCGCGCTCGTACGCCGAGGTCCAGCGTTCGCTGGAGTCGGGTGTCGCGCTCCCGTCGCTCGCCCTCCTGCGCGAGATCGGCCTGCACCTGCTCGACCGCGAGCGGGAGCGGGGCGGCGTGAGCATCGCGGCGCCGGAGCAGGAGGTGGTGAAGCAGCGCGACGGCTCCTACGCCCTCGAGTTCGAGGCGCCCCTGCCGGTGGAGGCGTGGAACGCGCAGATCTCCCTGCTCACCGGCCGCGAGGCGGCGCGCATCATGGCCGGCGTCGGCGTCGGCATCGTGCGCACGCTGCCCGCGCCGGAGCCCGCGGTCGTCGCCCGTCTGCGCGCGACCGCGGTCGCGCTCGGCATCTCGTGGGCGCGCGGCGCGTCGTACGCCGACGTCGTGCGCGGGATGCTCCCGACCTCGCGGGCGCGTGCCACGTTCCTCCTGCAGGCGCTCCACGTGCTGCGGGGTGCCGGGTACGAGCTGGTGACTCCGGGAGCGCCGGTGCCGAGCCACGGCGCGGTGGGCGCGCCGTACGCGCACGTGACCGCGCCGTTACGGCGCCTCGCCGACCGTCACGCCAATGAGGTGGTGCTCGCCGCCTGCGCCGGCGTGGCGCCTCCCGAGTGGGCGGTCGCCGCCCTTCCCGACCTCGTCACGGTGATGCCGCGCGCCAACCAGCACGCGTCGGCGGTGAACCGGGCGTGCGTGGACGCGGTCGAGGTGGTGCTCCTCGCCGGCCACGAGGGCGAGACGTTCCGCGGGACGGTCGTCGACCGGCACCGCCGGGGCGTCGTGGTGATGCTCACCGACCTGCCCATCGTGGCGACCGCGCCCGGATCGGGCGAGCTCGGCGACGCGGTGACGGTCAGGCTCGAGAC
>CAWELN010000021.1:0-189225 GCA_963809795.1 uncultured Actinomycetes bacterium | reverse complement strand
CGGCGAGACCCTCCCGGCTGGTCGCCAGCACCGCCACCCCCAAACAGCGCTCAGCGATGGCCCGCACCAGACGTGCGACCGCGTCCAAGAGGTGCTCGCAGTTGTCGAGCACCAACACGAGACGCTTCGACTTCAAGTACTCCAGCACCATCTCGTCGAAGCTCCGACCCGGTTGCGGCAGCACCCGAAAGGTCCCCGCGACCGTCTCCCAGATCGCGTCGGCGTCGCCCAGCGGGGCGAGTTCGCACAACCAGGCACCGTCAGGAAACTCCGAGACGACTTCCGCGGCCACTTCGAGTGCCAATCGCGTCTTCCCGACGCCGCCGACGCCGGTCAGCGTGACCAGCGGACGGGACCGCACGAGTGTCCCGACCTCGCGCACTTCGGCGTCCCGACCTACGAACGAGGTCATCTGACGCGGCAAGTTCCCCGGCATCGCATCCACCGATCGCAACGGAGGAAACTCCCGCGCCAAGCCGGCCGCACACACCTGCCAGACCCGCTCCGGGCGCGAGAGCCCCGCCAACCGATGCTCGCCCAGCTCGTGCAGCTCGAACCCGGACTCCATGACCAGTTCTGCCGTCGCTGACGACATCACGATCTGCCCGCCATGGGCCACCGCCATCACCCGCGCCGCGCGGTTCGTCGCAGATCCGTAGTAGTCGCCCCGCGCTCCTGCGTCTCGCCGCTGTGGAGCCCCATCCGAACCCGGAGTCGAGCGTCCGCGGGCCACGCTTCCCGTTCGACGCCGAGTTGGGCTTCGAGCGCAGCCCCGATCGCATCCGATGCGCTGACGAACACAGCATGGAATCCGTCGCCGGTCTGTTTGACGACATGCCCACCGCGAACCTCGATCGCATCCCGCACGATCGCGTCGTGGCGCGCCAGAGCCTCCTTCATCGCGTGGGGACGCTCGTCCCAGAGGCGAGTCGAAGCCTCGATGTCCGTGAACAGAAACGTCACCGTCCCCGAGGGCAACCCCACCGGAACCCCTCCCTGGCGGCCGTCGCTCGAGACACCAGAAAACCCTCGAGACCGGCAGCCGTCAACCGGCTCGCACTCAACGGAGTGGGAGAACAGCGCTTCGGCTATGACGGGTCCGGTTCGAAGGCGACGTGTGCTCAGGGCTGGCCCGTCACTGCCGGTGGTGCTTCACTGAGCTGTGCACAGTTCGCTGCGACGCGCGAAGGAGGTGCGTCACGGTGAGCCAGACGACCGAACCGACGGCGAAGCCCCGCGAGCCCGTCCCGGCGCCGGATCGAAGCGACGGTGCGACGAAGCATCTGAGCCCTGAGCAGCGGGCCACCTCGGGGAGGGCCGCGCGTGGCAAGGCTCCGTTGGACGCGCACGCAGAATTCCAGCCATCCAAGGCACGCGACCCGGTGGCACTGTTGCTGAGCCAGGACGAGTCCCGCGTCCCTGAGCTGGTGCCCATTCGCCATGGCCGGATGCTGGAGTCGCCATTCGCGTTCTACCGAGGCGCGGCGGCGGTGATGGCCGCCGACCTCCACACCACTCCGACGCCGGGTCTGCGCACCCAGTTGTGCGGCGATGCGCACCTCTCGAATTTCGGTGCCTATGCCTCGCCCGAGCGTCGCTTGGTCTTCGACATCAACGACTTCGACGAGACACTGCCCGGCGCGTTCGAATGGGATGTCAAGCGGCTGGCCGCGAGCTTCGTCGTTGCGGGACGGGACAACGGATTCACCAGCAAGCAGTCTCGCAAGATCACGCTGACGTGCGTGGAGAACTACCGCACGGCAATGCGAGCGTTCGCCGATCAGACGATCCTCGATGTCTGGTACGCGCACCTCGATGTCGAAGACGCCGTGGCCGAGTTCAAGTCCACGCTGACCGCTCGCAAGCTGAAGAAGGGCAAGGCCGACCTGAAGGCCACGGAAACCCGGCTCGCGAAGGCGCACACGCGCGACAGCCTGCAGGCGATCGGGAAGCTGACGACCAAAGTTGATGGGCGGCGGCGGATCACGAGCGACCCGCCATTGGTCGTGCCGATTGAGGAGCTGACCGGGTTCGACCCGGATCTGCTGCTGGAGCGGATCCGTGGACTGCTCGTGACCTATCGCGAGACGCTCCCGCCTGACCGTCAGCGCCTGGTCGACCACTTCACACTCGCCGACATTGCGCACAAGGTGGTCGGGGTCGGCAGCGTCGGCCTCCGGGCGTGGATCGTCCTGCTCGAGTCGGGACTCGAAGCTGACATGCTGCTCCTGCAAGCCAAGCAGGCCGAGGTGTCAGTCCTTGCCGACTACTCGGGCGACTCCGAATACACGAACCAGGGCGAGCGGGTGGTCGTCGGGCAGCATCTCATGCAAGCCTCGAGTGACATCTTCCTCGGTTGGCTCCGCGCGCAACCCACCGGCGGAGGCGAGCAGGACTATTACGTCCGCCAGCTCCGAGACTGGAAGGTGTCGGCCACCATCGAGGAGATGGACCGTCGCAGCATGGACGTGTATGCCCAGCTGTGCGGCTGGACACTCGCCCGCGCGCACGCCCGTTCCGGTGACCGCATCGCGATCTCGGCGTATCTCGGCAACTCGACCAAGTTCGACAGCGCAATCGCCGACTTCGCCGAGACCTACGCCGACCAGAACGAACGAGATCACGCCGCGCTCGCAAGTGCCGTCGCCGCTGGACGCGTCGAAGCACAAGTCGGCGTGTGAGCGGTCCGAGAGAACACATACCTGAGCGTCAGACTCACGGCACCTCGCCGCATGCTCCCCAGAGGCCGACGCGCCGGGCGCGGGCGTTCAGCTCGTCGTCGAGCATCTCGCGCGCGTGCGCGTGGTTCGGTTCGATCACCAGCAGCCGCGCGTAGCCCTTCCGGAGCAGCTCCTCCTCGAAGTTGGCGCCGTGGAGGTAGACGTAGGCGAGGCGGCGGCCATAGACGTCGTGGCGCTCGACGTCGTCCTCCAGCCGCACCAACTGCCCGAAGAGACGCCGCGCCGTGTACGCCGACGCCTCCGGTCCGTAGCACTGCACCGGCTTGCGGGGATGGTGCGTCTCGGGTGTGTCGACGCCCAGGAGGCGGATCGTCTCGGGCCGGCCGTCGCGCTGCACCACCACGGTGTCGCCGTCGAGCACCTGGACGACGCGGTATTCCTGGGAGACCGCACGTCGTGCCTCACCGAACCACCACCCCAGCACCGAGGCGGCGGTCAACACGGAGACCACGACCACGGCCCGGGAGCGGACCATGCGGTGACCCTACCGGTGGGGTGTGACGGCGAACCAGGGTGTCATCGGTCCCGGGAGGGCGCGCCGGTAACGTGTCCCAGCCATGTCGCGACGCACCCGGTGGATCCTGCTGGTCCTGATCGTCGCGCTCGTCGGAGGGGCGATCGCCCTCGTCGTGATCGAACGGCCGAAGCTCGACGACGCCCGGTCGGCGGTCGACACGCGATGGAAGCCGCTCCGGGCTCCCGACCAGCTGGTGGCGCGGTACCAGGCATTGGCCGGCGCCCTGGGCGCGTTCGACGCCGCCGGAGGTGCCGGTCGCGGCGTGTCGAAGGACCTGCACGCCGCGCTCACTGCGTGGCAGCGCGCGCTACGCAACGGCGGCGCCGCCGCCCAGGTCGAGGCGGCCAACGCGGTCGAGGCCCAGGGCACCCGGCTGGTGGCGAACGCGCTCGGTTCACAGCGCATCCGGGGCATCACCGACGTGACCAGCGCCCTCACCACGTTCGCCACCACCCGTCCGAACGAGACACTGGTCCGCGGCTACAACACCGCCGTCGACCGGTACGAGGACGAGCGCACCGGCACCCTGCAGCAACCGGTCGCCCGCGTCCTGGGGTACGACTCCCGCCCGGTGCTCGAGCTCGGCAGCGGGTCCTGAGCCCAAGCGAGCGAACGACCGCGGGACCGGGTATCCCGGTGCCGCAGCGAGCGAGCCATCACGCAGGTTGACCGGCCCCGGTACGACGCCATTGTCGCCCGTGGGCCGGACAGCTTCGGCCGCGCCCTAGAGCAGCTGCCGGGTCGAGGGCCCGATCGGCGCGGGGAGGAGCGTCTCCCCCATGAGCCAGGTGTCGACCCCGGCCGCGCACGAACGTCCCTCGGCGATCGCCCAGACGATGAGGCTCTGGCCCCGTCCCATGTCGCCGCACGCGAACACGCCCGGCTCGTTGGTCATGAACGCGGGGTCGCGCGCCACGTTGCCGCGCGCGATCGAGCTCCACCCCGAGCTGCTCGAGCAGGCCTTCCTGCTCCGGACCGAGAAAGCCCATGGCCAGCAGGACGAGCTCGCAGGGCAGCTCGAAGTCGGTTCCCTCGATCTTCTCGAACTTGCCGTCGACCATCTCGACCTCGTGCGCGCGCAGCGCGCGGACGTTGCCGTCGTCGTCGGCGAGGAAGCACTCGGTGTTGACGCTGTAGACGCGTTCCCCGCCTTCCTCGTGCGCGGACGACACGCGGAAGACGTTCGACCAGGTGGGCCAGGGATTGGTCGTCGCCCGCGTGTCGGGCGGGCGGGACAGGATCTCGAACTGGTGCACCGACACCGCGCCCTGCCGGTGCGACGTGCCCAGGCAGTCGGCGCCGGTGTCGCCGCCGCCGATGATCACGACGCGCTTGCCCTCGGCGGTGATCGGCGGCGCGTCGATGTCGCCCTGCTGCACCCGGTTGCCCCACGGCAGGAACTCCATCGCCTGGTGGATGCCTCCGTGCTCGCGACCGGCGATCGGGAGGTCGCGCCACGCGGTCGCGCCGCCGGCGAGCACGATGGCGTCGAAGTCCTCGCGCAGCTGCTCGACCCCGATGTCGACGCCGACGTTGACGCTTCGCCCGGAACTCGGTGCCCTCGGCCCGCATCTGATCGAGACGCCGGTCGAGGTTGCGCTTCTCCATCTTGAACTCGGGGATCCCGTACCGGAGGAGCCCGCCGATGCGGTCGGCCCGCTCGAACACGACGACGGCGTGCCCGGCGCGCGTCAGTTGCTGCGCGGCGGCGAGACCGGCCGGGCCCGAGCCGACGACCGCGACCTTGCGGCCGGTCCGGACGGTCGGCACCACCGGCGCGATCCACCCTTCCGACCATGCCCGTTCGACGATCTCGACCTCGACCTGCTTGATGGTGACCGGGTCCTGGCTGATGCCGAGCACGCAGGCGGCCTCGCACGGCGCGGGGCAGAGGCGTCCGGTGAACTCGGGGAAGTTGTTGGTGGCGTGGAGCCGCTCGATCGCGGCGCGCCAGTGGTCGCGGTAGACGAGGTCGTTCCAGTCGGGGATGAGGTTCCCGAGCGGGCAGCCGTTGCTGCAGAACGGGATGCCGCAGTCCATGCAGCGCCCGGCCTGGAGCGCGAGCTTGTCCGGTGGGAACGGCTCGTAGACCTCCTGCCAGTCGCGCAGCCGCACCGGCACCGGCCGCCGGGTCGGGGTCTCGCGCTCCCACTTGAGGAACCCGGTCAGCTCACCCATGCGCGGATTCCATCACCTTGACGTCGGTCTCCTCCTGCGACAGGCCGAGGCGCTCGGACTCGCGCAACACCGCGAGCACGCGTCGGTAGTCCTTGGGCATGACCTTGCAGAACGCCTCGACCTCGCTCTCCCAGCTGTCGAGCAGCCGCTCCGCGACCTTGGAGCCGGTGACCTCCCGGTGGCGCTCGACGGTGAGCCGCAGCCACTCGCGGTCGTCGTCGTCGAGCGGCTCGAGCTCCACCATCTCGTAGTTGACGAGCGCGGGGAACGTGTCGTTCGGGTCGTGCACGAACGCGACGCCGCCCGACATGCCGGCGGCGAAGTTGCGGCCGGTCGGGCCGAGCACCACGACGCGCCCGCCGGTCATGTACTCGCAACCGTGGTCGCCGACGCCCTCGACCACCGCGGTGGCGCCGGAGTTCCGCACGCAGAACCGCTCCCCCACCACGCCACGGAAGTAGGCCTCGCCGCCGGTGGCGCCGTAGAGCGCGACATTGCCGGCGATGATGTTCTCCTCGGCGGCGAACTGCGCCTCGCGGTCGGGGAAGCACGCGAGCTTGCCGCCCGAGAGCCCCTTGCCGGTGTAGTCGTTGGCGTCGCCCTCGAGCCGCAGCGTGATGCCGCGGGGCACGAACGCGCCGAAGCTCTGACCCGCCGACCCGCGCAGGTGGACGGTGATGGTGTCGTCGGGCAGGCCGTCGCCACCCCACTTCTGGGTGAGCGTGAAACCCAGCATGGTGCCGACGGTGCGGTTGACGTTGCGGACCGGCACCTCGATCTCGACCCGCTCGGCGCGTTCGAGCGCGGGGGCGGCCGCCACGATCAGCTCCTGGTCGAGCGCGCGGTCGAGCCCGTGGTCCTGCGCCTTCGTGCAGTACAGGTCCTGGCCGTCGTACGGGTTCTCGGCCACGGTCAGGATCGGCGTGAGGTCGAGCCCGTGCGCTTTCCAGTGGTCGATCGCGGCGCGCGTGTCGAGCACCTCGGCGTGGCCGATGGCCTCGGCGATCGAGCGGAAGCCGAGCGCGGCGAGGTACTCGCGCACCTCCTCGGCGATGAACTCGAAGAAGTTGACGACGAACTCAGGCTTGCCGGTGAACCGCTTGCGCAGCTCCGGGTTCTGGGTGGCGATGCCGACCGGGCAGGTGTCGAGGTGGCAGACGCGCATCATCACGCACCCACTCACCACGAGCGGCGCGGTGGCGAAGCCGAACTCCTCGGCACCGAGGAGTGCCGCGACCACGACGTCGCGCCCGGTCTTCAGCTGCCCGTCGCACTGCACGACGATGCGGTCGCGCAGGCCGTTGCGCACGAGCGTCTGCTGCGTCTCGGCGATGCCGAGCTCCCAGGGCGCGCCCGCGTGCTTGAGCGACGTGAGCGGGGCGGCGCCGGTGCCGCCGTCGTGCCCGGAGATGAGCACGACGTCGGAGTGCGCCTTGGCCACGCCCGCGGCGACGGTGCCCACCCCGACCTGCGCGACCAGCTTCACGTGCACGCGTGCGAGCGGGTTGCCGTTCTTCAGGTCGTGGATGAGCTGCTTGATGTCCTCGATCGAGTAGATGTCGTGGTGCGGTGGCGGGCTGATGAGCCCCACCCCGGGCGTCGAGTGCCGGGTCTTGGCGATCCACGGGTAGACCTTCGCCCCCGGCAGCTGCCCGCCCTCGCCCGGCTTGGCCCCCTGGGCCATCTTGATCTGCAGGTCGTCGGCGTTCACGAGGTACTCGGACGTCACGCCGAAGCGCCCCGACGCCACCTGCTTGATCGCCGAGCGGCGCAGGTCGCCGTTCTCGTCGGGGGTGTACCGGTCGGCGTCCTCCCCACCCTCGCCGGTGTTCGACTTGCCGCCGATGCGGTTCATCGCGATGGCGAGGTTCTCGTGCGCCTCCTTGGAGATGGACCCGTACGACATCGCACCGGTGGCGAAGCGCTTGAAGATCTCGCTCGCCGGCTCGACCTCGTCGATCGGCACCGGCGGACGCACGCCGTCGCGCAGCGCGAACAGCCCGCGCAGCGTGGCCAGGCGGGTCGACTGCGAGTCGACCAGCGTCGTGTACTCCTTGTAGATGTCGTAGCGCTTGGCGCGGGTCGCGTGCTGCAGCTTGAACACCGTCTCCGGGTTGAAGAGGTGGTACTCGCCCTCGCGCCGCCACTGGTACTCGCCTCCGAGCTCGAGGTCGCGGTGGGCGCGCTCGTCGGGCCGCTCGGCGTAGGCGACCGCGTGCCGCTGGGCGACCTCCATCGCGATCTCGTCGAGACCGATGCCGCCGAGGCGGGAGACGGTGCCGGTGAAGTACTCGTCGACCAGCTCCTGGCTGAGCCCGATCGCCTCGAACACCTGCGCGCCGCGGTACGACGCGACGGTGGAGATGCCCATCTTCGACATCACCTTGAGGACACCCTTGCCCGCGGCCTTGATGTAGTTCTTGACCGCCACCTTCGGGTCCATCCCCCCCAGGCCGTGGAGCTCGGCGGCGATGAGGTCCTCGATCGACTCGAACGCCAGGTACGGGTTGATGGCGCCGGCGCCGTAGCCCACGAGCAGCGCCATGTGGTGCACCTCGCGGGCGTCGCCGGCTTCGACGACGAGCCCGACCTTGGTGCGGGTCCGCTCCCGGATCAGGTGGTGGTGCACGGCCGAGGTGAGGAGCAGCGACGGGATCGGCGCCCACTCGGCGCTGGAGTCGCGATCGGAGAGGACGAGGATGCGCTTGCCCTCGGCGATCGCCGCCGACGCCTCGGCCCGCACGCGGTCGAGCGCCTCGCGCAAGGCGCGGCCGCCGCCCGCGACGCGGTAGAGCCCCGACAGCACCGCGGCCGCGAACTCCGGTCGGTCGCCGTCGTGGTGGATGTGGATGAGCTTGGCCAGCTCGTCGTTGTCGATCACCGGGAACGGCAGCTCCACCTGCACGCACGACTCCGGACCCGGTTCGAGCAGGTTCGCCTCGGCCCCGATGGTGGAGGAGAGGGAGGTGACGAGCTCCTCACGGATGGCGTCGAGCGGCGGGTTGGTGACCTGCGCGAACAGCTGCGCGAAGTAGTCGAACAGGAGGCGCGAGCGGTCGGAGAGCACCGCGATCGGGGTGTCGGTGCCCATGGAGCCGAGCGCCTCGCCCCCGGTGCGGGCCATCGGCGCCAGCAGCAGCTTGAGCTCCTCGTGGGTGTACCCGAAGGTCTCCTGACGGCGCAGGACCGACTCGTGGCTCGGCACGACGTGCACGCGGTCGGGCAGCGCGTGCAGGTGCACGAGGCCCTGCTCCAGCCATTCGCCGTAGGGCCGCGCGCTCCAGAGCTCTTGCTTGATCTCGCGGTCGCCGACGATCCGGCCCTTGGCGGTGTCGACCAGGAACATGCGCCCGGGCTGCAGGCGGCCCTTCTGCACGACGCGCGCGGGGTCGACGTCGACGACGCCGGCCTCGCTGGCCATGATCACGCGGTCGTCGTCGGTGACCCAGTACCGGCTCGGGCGCAACCCGTTGCGGTCGAGCACCGCACCGACGACGGTGCCGTCGGTGAACGTGATCGACGCGGGGCCGTCCCACGGCTCCATGAGCGAGGCGTGGTACCGGTAGAAGGCGCGCTCCTCGGCCGGCATGGTCGCGTGGTTCTCCCACGCGCCCGGGATCATCATGAGCGCCGCGTGCCAGATGGGGCGGCCGGCGAGGTGCAGCAGCTCGAGGCACTCGTCGAAGGTCGCGGTGTCGGACGCGCCGGGCGTGGTGATCGGGAAGGCACGCTCGAGACGCGGGATCAGCGGGGTCGACATCAACGCCTCGCGGGCGCGCATCCAGTTGCGGTTGCCCTGCACGGTGTTGATCTCGCCGTTGTGGGCCAGGTACCGGTACGGGTGCGCGAGCGGCCACGACGGGAACGTGTTGGTGGAGAAGCGGCTGTGCACCAGCACCAGCGCGGACTCGACCCGGTCGTCGGCGAGATCGGGGAAGAACTCGGGGAGCTGGGGCGTGGTGAGCATGCCCTTGTAGACGAGGGTCCGGCTCGACAGCGACGGGAAGTAGACCACCTCGTCGCCGGCGCCCGGACCGTCGAGCTCCGCGAGCTCGTGCTCGCAACGCTTCCGCACCACGAAGAGCAGCCGGTCGAGCTCGAGGCCGGTGGCGCCGCCGGGGTCGGCGACGAACACCTGCTGGAAGCTGGGCACCACGCTCAGCGCCGTCGGGCCGATCATCGAGGTGTCGACCGGCACCTCGCGCCACCCGACCACCCGGAGGCCCTCGTCCTCGACGATGGCGTTGATGCGGTTCATGGTCTTCTCCGCCGCCTCCGCGTCGAGCGGGAGGAAGGCGAGGCCCACGCCGTAGGCCCCGGCCGGCGGCAGGGGGAAGTCGACCACGGCCCGGAAGAAGCGGTCGGGGACCTGGAGGAGGATGCCGGCGCCGTCGCCGGTGTTGACCTCGGCCCCCGAGGCGCCGCGGTGGTCGAGGTTGCACAGCGCGTCGAGGGCGTCGGTGACGATCGACCGGCTGGCCCGGCCCTTGATGTCGCAGATGAACGAGACCCCGCAGGCGTCGTGCTCGAACCTCGGGTCGTAGAGCCCGAACGCTTCGGGGACGCTGCTGAACCGCGTCGCGGCACGCGCCATCGGCGTAGCGTCGGAGTTGGGCATCGTCATCTCACATCCACGCACGCACGCGCGCTACAGCGCTCGGAAACGAACCGGTGGACGCAGAGGGACGACATTGGCCCTTGCTGCGGAAGGAACAGACTAGCCGGTCACCTGCAACGTGAGCCGCAACATCACCGTGGCCAACACCAGGGCGAGCGGGGTGGCGACGGCCCCGAAACGGAAGAACGCCCGCCTGCTGGGCTCGACCCCGGCCGCCCGCACGACCCGCCGCCACAGCAGTGTCGCCAGCGACCCGGTGTAGGTGAGGTTGGGGCCGACGTTGACCCCCAGCAGCATGGCCAAGAGCAGCCCGGTGTTCCCGGCCGGCACCACCGACGACAACACCAACGTCGCCGGGACGTTGTTCACCAGGTTGGCCAGCAGGGCGGCCAGCCCGGCCATGGCCAGCAGCGCGAGCAGGCCGTCGCCGGACGGGAGCACGTCGCGGGCGGCGTCGCCCAGCCCGTGGCCGACCGCGGCGTCGACGACCACCGCCAGCGCGACGACGAAGAGGAGGAACTGCGGCGCGGCCGCGGTCAGGAGGCGGGCCGGGCGGGCGCGGCCCGTTCCCACCGCCGCGCCTCCGACGACGGCGGCGCCGACGAGCGCGATCCAGGCCGGCTCGAGGCCGAGCGCGGACCCGACGAAGAACGCGACCAGCAGTGCCGCGAGGGCGGCGACGACGAACCAGGCGAACGCGTCGAGCCGGACCGGACGCACCGCGGGGTCGGGCGGCGCCGGTCGGTCGTCGCCGTCGCTCCGCACCGCGGTGCCGACGACCACCGACGCCGCCGCCAGCGTGGGGAGGGCCATCCGCACCGCGAAGCCACCGAAGGTGAGACCCGTGGCCGAGAACACGAGCAGGTTGGTGAGGTTCGACACCGGCAGCAGGCTCGACGACGCGTTCGCGAGCTGCGCGGTCGCGAGCAGCGGCGCATCCGAGCGGCTCCGCCGGGCCTGCACCAACTGCACGACCACCGGGGTGAACAACACCGCGGTCGCATCGAGGCTCATGAGCACCGTCACCGCGATCGCGACCGCCGACACGACCAGCACGAGACGCCGCGACGAGCTCGCACGCGCGCCCATCCAGGCGCCCGCGGCGCTGAACAACCCTGCGTCGCGGGCGACCTCGGCCAGCACGAACACCGCAGCCAGGAACGCGAGCGTCGGCGCGAGGCGATCGATCGTGTCGCCGACCTCGTCGATCCCGACCAGTCCGGTGACGACCACGAGCACCGCCGCCGGCCCCGCCACCCACAGATCGGGCATCTTGCCCCACGCCACCAGCGCCAGGACGGCGGCGAGCACGAGCAAGCTCCCCGCGGTCCCCACCACGGTGGTCTACCCAATCGGTGCGCTAGACAAGTCCGGATGGCCGACACCGACTCGTCGAGTGAGCTGGTCGCGGTGCTCGGCGGCGGCCAGCTCGGGCGCATGCTCGCCCTGGCCGGCATCCCGCTCGGCCTCCGCTTCCGCTTCCTGGACCCGACGGCGGAGGCCCCGGCGCAGGCGGTGGGCGATCTCGTGGTCGGGCCGCTCGGGGACGAGGCCGCCCTCCGGGAGGTCGCGCTCGACGCACGGGTCGCGACCTACGAGTGGGAGGGTGTGCCGGCCGCTGCGGTCCGCTTCCTCGCCGCCTCCGTGCCCGTGCACCCGGGCGCCCGGTCGCTCGAGGTCTCGCAGGACCGTCTGGTCGAGAAGGAGACGTTCCGCCGGCTCGGCATCGGCACGCCCGCGTTCGCGGCGGTCGACGACCGGGCCGGGCTCGAGCGCGCCGTCGACGAGGTGGGCGGCCTGCCCGCGGTGCTCAAGACCCGACGCGGTGGGTACGACGGCAAGGGACAACGCGTCGTGCGCGCGACGTCCGACCTCGACGACGCGTGGGCCGACCTGGGTGATGCGCCGCTGATCCTGGAACAGCTGGTGCCGTTCGACCGGGAGCTGTCGGTGCTGGCCGTGCGCGGGCTCGACGGCGACGTCGCGTGCTGGCCCTTGGTCGAGAACCACCACGAGGGCGGCATCCTCCGCATCAGCCGAGCTCCGGCACCCGGCCTCGACGCCGCGCTCCAACGACGCGGCGAAGATCTCGCGGCGCGCCTGCTCGTCGACCTCGACCACGTCGGCGTGCTCGCGGTGGAGCTCTTCGACGTGGGTGGCGAGCTCCTGGCCAACGAGATCGCCCCCCGGGTGCACAACTCCGGCCACTGGACCATCGAGGGCGCCGAGACCAGCCAGTTCGAGAACCACCTCCGGGCGATCCTCGGTCTCCCGCTCGGGGCGACCGTCCCGTTGGGACCGAGCGCCATGCTGAATTGCATCGGCGAGATGCCCGACCGCGACGCGGTGCTGTCGGTGCCCGGGACCCACCTGCACCGGTACGGCAAAGCAGCGCGGCCGGGGCGCAAGCTCGGGCACGTCACCGTGACCGCGGGCGACGACGACGAGCTCGCCGCCCGCCTCGTCGCGTTGAGCGCCCGACTCAGCCCGACCGCTGCTTGACCGCGCCCGATGCCGCCAGCTTGGCGATCTCGTCGTCGGTGAAGCCGTACGACGCGAGCACCGCATCGGTGTGCTGACCGGGTAACGGCGCCGGACCCTGGATCTCGGCCTCGGTGCGCGAGAAGCGCGGTGCGGGTACCGGCTGCTCCATGCCGTCGTGCTCGACGATCGACCCGCGTGCCACCAGATGCGGATGGCTGCTCACCTCGCTCATCGGCAGCACCGGCGCGAAGCAGACGTCGGTCCCCTCGAGCAGCTCGGTCCACTCCGCCCGCGTCTTCTGCGCGAACACCTCGGTGAGCCGCTCGCGCAGCGCGGGCCAGCCGGCGCGGTCCATCTGCGCGGGCAGGTCGTCGTGGCGCACGCCGGTGAGCTCGAGCAGCTGCGCATAGAACTGCGGCTCGATCGAGCCGATCGAGACCCAGTGGCCGTCGGCGGTCTCGTACACGTCGTAGAACGGCGAACCGGTGTCGAGGAGGTTCGTACCGCGCTCCTCGCTGAAGAGGCCCATGCCACGCATGCCCCACATCGCGCCCATGAGGTAGGTGGCGCCGTCGACCATGGCCGCGTCGATGACCTGCCCCTGCCCGGAGCTGCGCGCTTCGAGCAACGCGCACACCACCCCGAAGGCGAGGAACATCCCGCCTCCGCCGTAGTCGCCCATCATGTTCAAGGGTGGCGTCGGCGGCGCGCCGACGCGACCGAAGTGCGCCAACGCGCCGGCGAGCGAGATGTAGTTGATGTCGTGGCCGGCCGCGTGCGCGAGCGGGCCCGTCTGCCCCCAACCGGTCATGCGCCCGTACACCAGCCGCGGGTTGCGAGCCAGGCACTCCTCGGGACCCAGGCCGAGCCGCTCGGTGACGCCCGGCCGGAACCCTTCGATCAGCGCGTCGGCCTGCTCCACCAAACGCAGCACGGTCTCGACCCCGTCCGGGTTCTTGAGGTCGACCGCGATTGCACGGCGGCCGCGCGCGTCGAACGTGAAGCCACTCGGACGCGTGGCCCGCTCGACCACCTCGACCCGCTCGACCCGCACGACGTCCGCTCCCATGTCGGACAGCAACGTTGCCGCGAAGGGGCCCGGCCCGATGCCGGCGATCTCGACGATCCTCACCCCGTGCAGTGGTCCCACGCGTGTTCCTTCGTTCGATGACGATGCCGACCGAACAATGCCACCTGCCCGCGCCGGTCATCGCCTACCGAGTTGTAGGTAGCCCGGAGCCCGCGTCGGGCCGCCGCCGGCCCGGCGCCCGCTGCTACCAGGAGCCGCCGCCACCCCCGCCGCCGCCCCCGCCGGAGAAGCCGCCACCGGAGAAGCCGCTGGACCCGCTCGACGACGGCGCGGACGTGAGGGTGCCCGCGCTCGTCACCGCGAAGCCGTCGATCGCGCTGGAGAACAGCGCGTAGTCGAACGCGTGTTGCGAGACGTACCACGACGAAGTGTCGGGTGACGCGTCGCCGAGATCGGCGAACGCGCGCGCCCACTGCTTCGTGGCCCCGAACACGACCGCGTACGGCAGGTACTCGGAGAAGATGTTCTTGCGCTCGGCGAACTCGGCCCGGCGCTTCTCCGACTCGTCGATGAACCGCTTGAAGCCGAGCGTGTGCCGAAGGGTGGCGTAGCCCTTCGCGGTGCGGTGCGGCATCCAGCGCGCCGCGATCAGGAGCAGGATCCCGCCCACGATCACCGGCACGCCGAGCAACGCGGCATGCGTCTCCGACGCGAGGAGGATCGTGAGCCCCGCCCCCGCGGCGACGACGAGGATGCCCAGGATGCCGTACAGGACCTTCACCGTCCCCGGCTTGCGGGCGAACCAGCCCTTCGACATGGCGTCGTCCATGAGCTGCTCGCGCACCTTGGTCATGCGCTCGGCGAATTTGTTGTGGAGGTCCGAGAGCTTCACCTGGTCGCCATCGGCGAAGAGCCCGTCGTAGAGGGTGCGCTCGTAGCGGCGCAGCTCACCCTCCTCGGGCAGCTTCGTGAGCATCCAGTCGTGCTTGCGCTGGTACCACGCCTTGTCGAGCTCCTCGATCTTCAGGTAGCCGCGCACGGCGAGGTCGATGATGGTGGCCGTGATGTCGAGCGGATTGGCCTCGAAGTCGATGAGGGTCCCGAGCTCGCCGGGCCGGAGGTTGTCGGGCGGCTCGAACTCGACCGGCGTCTCCGCCTCGCGCAGTGGCGCGCGCACCTCGTCCTCGCCGCCGTCGGTCGCGTCACCGGGACCATACGCCGCGTCGACTGCGGAGCCGCGGTAGCGGCGGTCGCGCCCGAACTTCCAGACCAGGAGGCCGGCCAGCACCGCGAAGAGCGCCAGGATCCCGCCGGAGATGCCGCCGGTCGCGGGCGTCACCCGGAAGGCGGACGCGAGGTTGAACCGCTCCTCCAGGATCGGGGTCGGCGACGGCACCACCGCGCCCTTCGGGATCGCGACGCTGACCGTCATCGCGTCGTACGGCGCCAGCTGCGCCTGCCCGAACGTCGCCTCGGCGCCGGACGACGACGCCGACGCGCACGGTGAGAACGAGCCGAAGGGCCCGGTCGTGCACAGCACCCGCTGGATGTCCGCGGGTGCCCGGACAACCGCGCTCGCCTGCTCGATGGGTACGGACCACTCGGGGCCGACCGCGTTCCAGACCAGCTCGTCGTGGTCGTCGAACGCGTTCATCGCGCCGCGCACGCGGTACGTGATGTCGTAGACGTGCTGACCCGTGATGGTCACGTCGGGGTCGCCGATCTTGATGCGCTGGTCGTCGCCCTGGTCCTCGACGGTGTACTGGGCCGGCGTCCCCTCCGACGCGGCCACCGACACCACGTCGAGCGGGTACACGCGGTCGTAGCCGTCCTTGCCGGACTGGTCGGTGCGCACGGGAACGTCGCGGTAGATCCCGTGGTGCGGCACGACGCCGAAGTCGTAGGCGATGGTCTCGTGCACCTCGATGGTGCCGTCGTGCTCGATGGTCACCTCGGAGCGGTAGTTGGTGATCCGCTCCGTGACGCCGGCCGACGCGGGCCCGGCGACCACCACCGTCGACGCGCACCCGACGAGCGTCAGCAACGCCAGCGCGACCGCCCGACGGACCCTCATCAGGCGCGGAGGCTACCGGCGACCGACCATGCGGTCGCGTAGCCTCCCCCGCATGCCCATCCGGGTCGTGGTCGCGGAAGACAACTATCTCGTGCGCGAGGCCGTCACCCGACTGCTCGACTCCGATCCCGACATCGAGGTCGCCGGGGTCTGTGAGGACTTCGACGGGCTGCTCGCGACCGTCGACACCACCTTGCCCGACGTCGTGCTCACCGACATCCGCATGCCACCGACGGGTACCGACGAAGGCGTCCGCGCCGCCGCGCAGCTGCGGCACTCGCATCCCGGCCTGGGGGTCGTGGTGCTCAGCCAGTACGTCGAGCCGGGCTACGCGCTCGAGCTGCTCGACGGTGGCTCCGAGCGGCGCGCCTACCTCCTGAAAGAGCGAGTCTCCGACGTCGACCAGCTGGTGCGGGCGATCCGCGAGGTCGCGGGAGGCGGCTCGGTGATCGATCCCAAGGTCGTCGAGGCGCTGGTCGACGCCCGCTCACGCCGGGCCGACTCCCCCCTCCAGTACCTCACCCCGCGGGAGAGCGAGGTGCTGGCCGAGATGGCCCAGGGCCGCAACAACGCCTCGGTGGCGGCGGCGCTCGGCCTCTCCGAGCGGGCGGTCGAGAAGCACATCAATTCGGTGTTCTCCAAGCTCGGGCTCTCGGAGGAGCCCGACGTGCACCGTCGGGTCAAGGCGGTGCTCCTCTACCTGGCCGACCGCTAGGGCCACCGGGCCGGGCCGACGGCCGCGCCTCGCGGCCGGGTCGCCGCCCCGGGTGCGGTCTCCCCACCCTTCGGGGTGGTGTCCGCACCCTGCCAGGCCCCTGGTCCGGATGGGAGAATGGAGTCGTGCCCGGCTCGGTCCCCGTCCTGATCGTCGACGATCAAGCGCCGTTCCGCCGTGCCGCGCGGGCGGTGGTCACCGCCACCCCCGGGTTCGAGGTGGTGGGCGAGGCCGAGAGCGGTGAGGAGGCGGTCGAGCTCGCCGACGCCCTGGCCCCCGGGCTGGTGCTGATGGACATCAACCTCCCCGGCATCAACGGGATCGAAGCGACCCGGCGCATCACCGCCGCCCATCCCCACGCCGTCGTCATGCTCCTCTCCACCTACCAGGCCGCCGACCTCCCCTCGGACGCCGATTCCTCGGGCGCGGTGGAGTACGTGCACAAGGAGGAGTTCGGCCCCGCCGTCGTCCGTGACGTGTGGGAGCGCTTCGGCCATTCCCCGGATCGGTCCCCCGCCGGATAACGGGCGCGCCGCGGTTCAGTCGTTCAGTCGTTCAGAGGGATGCGGCCGCGGATGGCGGTGCCCCGCCCCGGGCCCGATTCCACGGTGATGCTGCCGCCGATCGCCCCGACCCGGTCGCTCATGTTGACGAAGCCGTGCCCGTGGTGCGCGCCGGTCGCGAGGTCGAACCCGGCGCCGTCGTCGCGCACCTCGAACAGCAGCGCGTGCTCGTCCTCGCGCACCGTGATCATGGCCTGGGCGCCGTCACCGGCGTGCTTGGCCGCGTTCTGGAGCGCCTCGAGGCAGCAGAAGTAGACCGCCGCCTCCACCGCCTGCGAGTAGCGGCCGATCCCGTCGGCGTCGACACCGGTGGGGAGCGCGGCGCGCCCGGCCGCCGCCGAGAGCGCCTCGCCGAGACCGCGGTCCATCAGGAGCGGGGGGTAGATGCCGTGCGCGAGGTTGCGGAGCTCCTGCACCGCTTCCTGCAGGTCGGTGCCGATCTGCTCGAGCATCGCGTTGGCCGCGTCGGGGTCGGTGTCCGCGATCTGGCGGACGAGGTTCACGCTCACCGCCAGCGCCACCAGGTGCTGCTGCGCGCCGTCGTGGAGGTCGCGCTCGATGCGGCGCCGCTGGGCGTCGCCCGCTTCGACGATGCGGGCGCGTGAGGCGCGCAGCTCGTCGGCCTGCCGGCGCACCTCGTCGAGCGACTCCTGCAACGCCGAGTCGAGCTTCACGTTGTGCAGCGCCAGCCCGACCTGGCGGGCCAGCTCGGTGAGCGCCTGGTCGTCGTGCTCGTCGAACGGCAGCGCCACCGTCCGGCCGGCGCACGACGATCATGCCGAGCAGCTCGCCGCTGTTGGTGATGGGCGCGACGCGCAGCACCTCGTCGTCGGACTGCAGGATCGCGGGGAGCCAGATGCGCGCCCACGCCGCGCCGCACACGCCCGCGCGCGCGACGACCGTCTCCTCCTCGGCGCCGAGCACGAGGTGCGCGACACCGCGGTCGGGGACCGACACCGCCCGCTCCAGCCGGCCGGTGCTCCCCCGCGTCCACACCTCGGCGACGCTCAGCGTCATCGTCTTCTTCAGCGACTCGGCCAGCTGCAACAGCAGCTCGTCGAGCGGGAGCGCGCGCGTGAGCCGGCTGCCGAAGGTGCGGATCACCTCGTCGGGCGCGTGGCGCTCGCCGTACACCCGCCGCGTGGCGAAGTCGGTGAGCCGTTGGCGCATCGGGATCCAAAGGAGCGCGGCCACCGCGGCGGCCAACATCGAGAGGCCGAGGAGGGTCTTCTCGTCGCCCGTCGGCGAACGCCCGAGGCCGAGCACGATGAGCAGGTACGACGCCGCCACCATCGCCGCCAGACCGGCCATGGTGATCGTGTGGACCAGGAGGCGGTCGATGCGCACCGCGACGCCTTCGGACGCGCCCAGCGCGAGGGAGAGCGGCACGAGGATGCTGGTGCTCAGCGCGACGGCGCGGATCGGCTCCGGCCAGGTCACCAGCTCGTGCAACACCCACGCGGTCAACGAGATCGCCGCCGCGACCACGACGCCCCACGCCGGCCACTGCAGCCGCGCCCGTTCCTGCACCGACTTCGCCGCCCGGCAGCGCGCGACGTACCCGATCAGCCCCACCACCGCGTCGATGGCGGCGACGGTCAGCACCGGCCAGAGCGCGACGCGCGGCCGGTCGTTCACCAGGAACCCCGCGACGACCGCGCTGGCCGCGTAGCCCGCGGCCGTCCACAGCCGCCGCGGCCGCGAGCGGAGCGCACCGTCGGGCAGTCCGAGCACGAGGTGCAGGCCGACGGCCGGGAGCAGCGCGACACCGACCGCGCGCACGCCCGCTGCCGAAGTCGCGCACGGTGTCGGTGGCGACGTTGCGACCGGCGAGCGCGGCACCGAGCAGGAGCGCGGCGCCGACGATGGCGGCCAGCGCCATGATCTCGGCGAGCGGCTCGCGCGGGCGGTGCACCGCGACGAACACCGCCGCCAGCGCCCACGCGCCGACCAGGATGACGCTGAGCACGCGGCCGGGACCGAGCGGCACGCGGTCGCCGACCAGCGCGGCGATGACGGCCAGCGCGAGGGCGACGACGGCGAGCACGACCGACACGGTGGCGCGCGACGTCCACGGCGCGGCGCTCGCGCGCATCGTCGCGGATGCTCGCGAGCTCCAGGGGCTGGACGTCGTCGAGGCTGGTGACCACGGTCACTCCGATCGTAGGACGACTGCGGGGCGCGTGCGTGCAGCGCGGCGCGCCGGTATCGCGGCGACGAGGTTCACGGACAGCACGGCCGCGATCACGAGCGCGACGACACCGACGACGGGCCAGGTCAGCCCGGGCGACACGCCGAGCTCGTTCGTGACGCGTCGCCACACGAACGCGCCTGTGAGCAGACCGATCGGGATGCCGATCAGGAGCCCGACCGCGGCCACCGTGCTCGCCTGCCACGCCACGGTGGTCCGGACCTGCCGACGCGTGAACCCGAGCGTCTTGAGCACGGCCAACTCACGACGACGGCGGCGCACGGAGGCGACGAGGCCCAGTCCGACGGCGACGAGCGCGACGACGGCGACGAAGGCAGCGAGCGCGACGGGCAAGCCTCGGATCTGGCGCACGCGGTCGATCTCGGTGGGAACCGTGGACCCGACGTCGCCCCCGAGGCCCTTGGGCGGCGCGACCTCGCGCGCGAGCTGCGCGCGGTTCGCCCCGGGAGCGAGGCGCACGACGATGTTCCAACCACCATTGGCGCCAAGACGGTTCAGTCCTCGCGCGGTGAACGCGGCGCCATCGGCGAGTGGCTCCGGGTCGGACAGGCTGGGGAACGCCGCCTGGCCCACGATGCGGAACATCTTCGATCCGCTCGCGCCGGCGACCCGCACGGTGCCACCGACCGAGCGGTGCACGGCACCGAGGGTCTTCGCGCCGAGCGCGACCTCGTCGTCGGTCCTCGGTGCTCGGCCGGTCACGACCGCCGGTCCGATGTTGCCTCGGATCTCGTAGTACCCCCATCCCGTGACCGGACGACCGGCAACCTCGACACTGCCGTTGCACACCGACGCGACGTCGGTGATGCCGGCCACGCGGGTGAAGCGCGTCGTGAGGGACGAGCAGTCGCCGTGCTGTGGCTCGGCCTTGGTGTCGTATGCCGTCAGGTCCCACGTCCACCCGAACGCGGCGGGTGTCGCGATGAGATGGTCGAGGCCGGCCGAGAACACGAGCACCGCCACGACGACCACGACGCCGAACGCGGCACCGAACAACGACGACCGCACGGGCAAGGCGCGACGTTGGTGTCCGGGATCGAGCGCGAATCGCACCCCGACCGCGATGGGCGGACGGGTGCCACTCTGTTGCGCGATCCGTGCGGCGACGCCGGGCCTCGACGCTTCCTGGACCGGTCCGGTGGCCCGGGCGGTCCGCAGCCCGGCGAGGAGCGCGATCACGAGCACCACGACCACGACGGCAACGAAGCCGACGCCGACGGTCACGCCGTCGAGCCGTATGCCGGGATCGGGCTCCGCCTTGCCGGCCACCCCGATCGGGAAGATGGGCGAGGCGAGGACCGCGCCCACGACGGCGAGCACCGCACCTACCGCCGCGATCGGCAGCGCGATCGCGGCGGCGGCCGCCACCCGGTGTCGAGGCCGCATGCCGAGCGCGCTGAGGGTCAGCTGCTGCGCATCACCGAGCGCGATCTCGCGCGAGAGTGCGATGCCGATGCCGACGAGCGCGGTCAGGATCGCGACGCCCGCCGCGATGTAGAGACCGACGGTCGCCACGTCGATCGCGTTCTGCGCCGCCTGCCCCTCGACGCTCAGGTTCGTGAACGAGAAGGCGCTCGCGGCACCGAAGATGCTGCGCGCCGCGTTCGACACCCTGGTGACGTCCGACGCGTCCTCGGTGCGGACCCGCAGCACCGAGCCCGAGTACGACCCGATCAGATCGCCGTACCGGGCCAGGAAGGCCGGCGTCGGCACGATCACGCCGCCGGCGGCGCCCCGGCCGCCGAGGTCGAGGGGCCGGCGGACGATGCCCACGATCCGGAAGGTCACGCGCGGGCCCGAGGGCCTGACGACCGGCGCCTGGCTCCTGACGTCCGCGGGGCTCATCGAGTCGAACGGAAGACGGTCGCCGACCTTCAGATGAAGCTGCTGCGCGAGCCCTTCGCCGATGTCCAGCTCGTCAACCGCGCCGAGGTCGGCCGGCCGGCCGGCGATGATGCGCGGCCGGTCGATGACGCGACCGAACCGGGTGTCGACCTGCGCCGCGGCGGGGAGGAAGCGACCATCCGACGAGACGAGCGTGAGCTGGTGCAGCTGCGCGACCTCGGCGACGCCCGGGGTGCGACGGAACTCCGCGAGCTGCGCCGGGGTCGTGTCGCCGGCGTCGATCTCGACGTTCGCAGACCGGCTCGTGCTCTCGAAGCGCGCCAGGGCGGTCTCGGTGCGGCGGGCGCCGGCGAACAGTGAGAGTGCGACCGCTCCGGCGAACCCGACCAACAGTGTGAGCACCACCACGCTGCGCCAACGGCGGCGCAACTCGGCGCGCCCGAGCATCACGATGGCGCCCATCACCCGCTCCTCGGCACCGACGCCAGGTCCAGCCGGGCGGCCACGCGACCGGGCACGATCGCGACGCCGTCGACCTAGAAGGCGGTGGAGACCGCCGAAGCCGCGGCCTCCTCGGCTTCGGACTCGATGCGCCCGTCGCGCATCCGCACGATGCGGTCGGCGGCGGCGGCGACGGCGTCGTCGTGGGTCACCATCAGGATGGTCTGGCCGCCGGCGTGGAGGCGGCGGAACAACTCGAGCACCTCGTGGCCGCCCTCGGAGTCGAGCGCGCCGGTGGGCTCGTCGGCGAGGAGCAGGGTGGGCTCGTTGGCGAGCGCGCGCGCGATGGCGAGCCGCTGCCGCTGACCGCCCGACAACACACCGGGCGCGTCCTTCGCCTTGTCGCCGAGGCCGAGGAGGTCGAGGAGGTCGCGGGCGCGGGTCTCGGCGCGCTTGCGCGGCGCGCCCGCGATCACCGCGGGCAGCGTCACGTTCTCGAGCACGCTCATGCCCTCGAGCAGGTTGAAGAACTGGAACACGATGCCGATGTGGCGGCGGCGCATGATCGCGAGCTCGTCCTCGGTCTTGCCGACCAGCGCCTCGCCGGCCAGGCACACGTCGCCGTCGGTGGGCGTGTCGAGGCCGGCGACGATGTTGAGCAGCGTCGACTTGCCGCAGCCCGACGGTCCCATCACCGCCACGAACTCGCCCGGCGTCATCGTGAAGTCGACGCCTCGCAGCGCGCGGACCGGCGCGCCCTCGGACTCGAACGTCTTGCGGAGGCCGTGCGTCTCCACCACCGGCCCCGCGGTCGCGGCCACGTCCCCCACCTGCTTCCCCGTGATGTCTCCCACCATCTCCGCCGTCATCTCCCCCGTCTCCCGAAGCTCACTCATGTGCCAGTCCCCGTTCCATGTCGTCGAACACGTCGATGCGGTACGCCCGCACCGGCGTGTTCCGCCCTTTCACCGTCGTCTCGTCGAGCGGCACCACGTCGAAGTCGGAGTGGAGCGCCGAGTACGTGCTCTCGTTGATCACGATGCGGCCCGACGGTCGAGCCAGGTCCTGCAGCCGTTGCGCGAGGTTCACCGTGTCGCCCACCAGCGTGTACTCGACCCGCTCCTCGGAGCCGAGCAGCGCGGCGGCGACCGGCCCGGTCGACACGCCGATGCCGATGCCGAACGGTGCGCGACTCTGCGCCAACCACCGCTCGTTGAGCTCGCGCTGGCGCTCCAGCATCGAGCGCGCCGCGCAGACCGCGCGGTCGGCGTGGTCGTCGAGCGGCACCGGCGCCCCGAAGCACGCCATCACCGCGTCACCCACGAACTGCATCACGGTGCCGCCCTCGTCGAGGATGGCGCGGTTCATCTCGGCCCGGTGATCGCTCAACTGCGCGGCGAGCTGCGTCGGGTCGCTGCGCTCCGCGATCCCCGAGTAGCCGCGGATGTCGCCCATGAGCACGGTGACGTCGAGCGTCTCGGTCTCACCGATGCCGCGCCCCTCCTTGCGCACCTTCTCGGCCAGACCGCCGGGGAGCAGCCGGCTCAGCCGCTCGCCCTGCTCCTCGCGGTCGACGATCGCGGTGTGGAGCATGCGCAGCCGCTTCAACGCGCCGGCGGTGCCCGTGCTCGCGCCCTCCGACAGCTTGAGGAACAGCTCCTCCACCGAGTCTGCGATCGCGGCCGCGGTGGTGCCGTGCGCGCTGGCGATCGCCTTGATCGGCCGGCCCTCGGCGATCTCGTGGAGCAGGTGCTCGTCGGCCGCGGTCAGGCCGGCGTCGTCGGTGACCGGCTGCACCAGCGCCTCGACGATCTTCGGGTCGAGCACCGAGCCACCGGTCGCCACCTCGCGCACGGCCCGGGCGAGCTGGTTGCCCTCGCCGACCCGGTCCTTGAGGAGGTAGGCGTAGCCGGCGGCGCCGTCGCCGAGCAGGGCGATGGCGTAGTCGGGGTCGTCGTACTGCGACAACACGACCACGCCGGTGCCGGGGTGGCGCTTGCGGAGCTCCTTGGCCGCGTCGATGCCCTCCTGCTGGAAGCTCGGCGGCATGCGGATGTCGGTGACGAGCACCTGGGGCGCCACCTCCTCGGCGCCCGCGAGGAGGCTGTCGTAATCGTCGGCGGTCCCGACCACGTCGAGGTCGGATTCCAGCGCGAGCAACGCACGCACCCCCTCGCGGACGATCACGTTGTCGTCGGCGAGGAACACCGTGATGCGTCCGTCCCCCATGGCTCTCCATTCAAGCGGTCGACGTGCTCGGAGCAAGGTGGCCTGGCCCACCCGCCACCGGGGGTGCAGGCCTCCTCGCCGCCGGACGGCCTGCCCCCTCGTCCCGCAGGCGGTCGTGGGCGTACTCTCCCACGCGACGATCATGCGAGGAGGCGGACATGCGCGTCGAGTCGTCGGTCACCACCGTGTCCTGGATCCCGTCCGAAGCCGTCACCGGTCCGGTGCTGAAGGGCACGTTCGAATCCGGGTTCACGAGCTACGACGAACCTCCGCCCGATGCCATCGACGACCTGGAGGCGTGGCGGGACGCCGGCCGGTTCCGGTTCGCCAACCGGCTGTCGGCCTGGGTCGAGATCGAGGACGGCCGCATCGTCGACGCCGGCTACGCGGGCGGCGGCATGATGGGCTCGACGACCGTGCACCTGGCCAAGCTGCGGGCCACGTTCGAACCGGTGGAGCTGCCCGACCTGCAACAGGAACCCGAGCGCAGGGACACCGAGGTCCGCTTCGTGCAGACCACCGGCGGTCGCACCGGCCTGCCCGCACCGCGGCGGGTCAAGCACCCGCCGTTCCTGCAATTCCGCGCGCCCGACGGTGTGGACGACGCTCGCGCTCACCATGCGCGCCGACGGCACCTCCGACTTCGAGGTGCTCGGCGCGAGCAAGTTCCCCCGTCACTGGGTGTACGACGCCGAGGGCAAGGTCGCGGCCAAGGTCGGGTTGGCGAACTTCAAGGACTGGTACCGCGACGCGTTCGGCAAGCACACCCCGTGGGGGGCGCACGAGTCGCAGGCCCTCGTCACCGCGGTCGAGACCGCGCTCGAGCGGCAGATGTCGGTCACGATCATGTCGGGCGGTGAGCGCCCCGAGATCCGCACGGTCAAGCAGGGGAAGTACCTCGTCCGGCAGGGGGACCCGGGCGACTCGCTGTTCCTCCTGCTCGACGGCGTGCTGTCGGTGATCATCGACGACGAGGCGGTGGCCGAGCTCGGCCCCGGTGTGATCCTCGGCGAGGTCGCAGCGCTGGAGGGCGGCGTGCGCTCGGCCAGCCTCCAGGCATCGACCGACGTACGGGTCGCGGTGGCGCCCGCCGATCGGGTCGACCGCCAGGCGCTGCTCGAGCTCCGGGAGCACCACCGCGTCCAGCCTGACTAGCTAACGTCCCCCGGGTGCGCGTCGCCACCTGGAACGTCAATTCGCTCAAGGCCCGCCAGGAGCGGGTCGAGGAGTGGCTGGCCTACGCCCGCCCCGACGTCCTGTGCCTCCAGGAGACGAAGCTCTCCGACGATGCGTTCCCGCACCTCGCCTACTCGGCACTCGGGTACGAGTCGGTGCACCACGGGCAGGGGCAGTGGAACGGCGTCGCCATCCTGTCCCGCGTCGGCATCGCCGACGTCACCACCGGCTTCGACGAGGACCACGTCGATCCGTACGAGGGCGACGCCCGGGTCATCGCCGCCACCTGCGGTGGTGTACGGGTGGTGAGCGTCTACGTGCCCAACGGGCGCGAGGTGGGCACCGAGTTCTACGACCGCAAGCTCGACTGGCTGCAGGCGCTGCACGACTGGATCGCGGCCACCAGCGCGCCGGAAGACGACCTGGTGGTGCTCGGCGACTTCAACGTCGCACCCGAAGACCGCGACGTGTGGTCGCCGAAGGCGTTCGTCGGGGCGACCCACGTCACCGAGCCCGAGCGGGCGGCGGTGGCGCACCTCCGCGAGTGGGGCATGGTCGACGTCTTCCGGCGCCAGTACCCCGACGACGACGGCCTGTTCAGCTACTGGGACTACCGCCGGGGCGACTTCCACGAGCACCGCGGCATGCGCATCGATCTCGTGCTCGCGACCGAGCCGCTCGCCGACCGCACCCGCTGGGCGGTGGTCGACCGCAACGCCCGCAAGGGCAAGCAACCGTCCGATCACGCCCCCGTGATCGTGGACTTCGACGAGCAGGAGCATGAGCGAGCGTGCGCGGGCGGGCCGCCGACGCGAGCCATCAGGCGGCGCGAGCCATCAGGCAGGCGCCACGAGCGGAGGGAACGAGCGATGGCTGACGCACAGGGTCACAGTGGGCGCACGCGGGCGTGGCTCTGGGCGCTCGGCGGGCTCGTGGTGGTGCTGGCGATCGCGCTGGTCGTGGTGCTGGTGACGCGCGACGACGACTCCGACGAGGCGGCCACGACGACCACGACGTCCACCACGACGTCGACCACGACGACGAGCACCACCACCCCGACCACCACGACGGTCCCGGCGACCGCCACGACCGTCCCGCTCCCCCCGATCACCGACGACCCGCAGAGCTACGCCGAGCACCTGTTCGCCGCCTGGCAGAACGACGACCACACCGCCGCGGCCAACGTCGCCAGCACCGACGCGGTGAACGAGCTCTTCGCCCGCCCCTACCCGGCGCAGGGCCCCTACACCTTCGCCAGCTGCGGGCCCGCGGCCGGCTCGCTCTACTGCACCTGGAACGGCCAGAACGGCGCGACGCTCCAGATGCAGGTCCGGACGCTCACCGGCGGGCTGCCGATCCAGGTCACGAACGTCGAGTTCTCCTGACCCGGATCTCCCGGGCAGCCGGCGGCCAATTCACGGTTCCCTTTCGGGACCGCGCGGCGTACGCTCCGAACGAGGGCACCCGGCGGTCCACCCGGGAGGATCCATGCGCCGTTATCTCGTCGTGGGGAACCAGACGCTGCGCAGCGCGCGACTGCTGCGCGAGCTCAGCACGCTGACCGCATCGGGTCCGTGCTCGTTCCACCTCGTCGTCCCCGCCGCGAATCCGCACGTCCATGCGTTCTGGACCCAGGGCGAGGCGCACTCCGTCGCCGCCGAGCGGCTCGACGAGGCCATCGCCCACCTGGCCGAGCACGGGATCCGTGCGACCGGGCATGTGGGCGACGCCAACCCGATCGACGCGGTGACCGACTCGCTCCTCCAAGCCGAGTACGACGCGGTGATCGTGTCGACGCTCCCGCCCGGGCTCTCCCGGTGGATCCACCAGGACCTCCCCCGCCGCCTGGAACGCCGGGTGGAGCTGCCGGTTCGCCACGTGATCACCCCGTTCGGCGACATGCGGCCCGAGGGGAGGCGGGAGCTGCAGGAGGCCAACCAATGATCCGGATCGCCGACATCCTCGAGCGCAAGGGCGACCAGGTCCTCACGGTCACGGCCGACACGCCGGTGGCGCGCGTCGCCGAGCGCATGGCGCTCGCCCGTGTCGGCGCCTTCGTGGTGTCGCGCGACGGCGTGCACGTCGAGGGGCTGGTCACCGAGCGCGACGTCGTCTACGGGCTCACCGCGCAGGGCGGCGCGGTCGTCGACGCGCCGGTGCGCTCGATCATGACCCATCCCGTCCTCACCTGCGAGGCCCACGACCCGATCGACCGGGTGCTGGCGCAGCTCACGTCACTGCGGCTCCGGCACCTGCCCGTCGTCGAGCACGGCCGCCTCTGCGGGTTGGTGAGCATCGGCGATCTCGTGAAGACGTTCCTCGATGACGACGTGTCCACCGCGCGACGCTGACGCCCCATCCGGCGTTTCGATGCGTCGCTGCCCAGGGTAGGAGGCGCAACGATGGCGACCGTGACTCCCTTGCCGTTCGTGGTGGCGCTGCTCGTCGCCCTCGCCGCGTTCGCAGTGTGGATGTGGTTCCTCGTCAAGGAGTCGCGGCGTCCGTACCATTGGCCCGAACCACGTGTGGTCGTCGAGCCGCCGCCGGCACGGCCGCACCTGCGCGTCGTCCACGCGATCGAGGAGCCGGAACCGACCCACAAGGTCGGCAGCACCCGGCTCGCGGTGCTGGTCGCGACGTTCGTGCTGTGGTCACTCTGGTCGACCGGCCGCTCCGACCGGGTCGACTCGCATCACTGACGCCAGGCGGCGGTACGACTCCACCCGCTCGGCATGCGAGTGCACCATCGTGGTGACCATCAGCTCGTCGACGCCGGTGCGCTCCACCAGCTGCTCGAGCTCGCGGCGCACGGTGACCGGGTCGCCGATCACGTGCGACGAGGTCCACTGCTCCACCTGCTGGCGCTCGAACGGTGTGAACCGGTACTCGGCCGCCTCCTCCGGCGTCGGGTAGACGTCGGGCCGACCCGAGCGCAGGCGGAGGAAGGCGAGGGCACCGGGCGCGGCGAGCCAGCGGGCGTGCTCGTCGCTCTCACCGCACACCACCGACACCCCGAGCATCAGGTACGGCTGCTCGAGCTCGGGTGACGGCCGGAACGCGCGGCGGTACACCGTGAGCGCGTCGTCGAGCATCGCCGGCGCGAAGTGGTACGCGAACGAGTACGGCATGCCGAGGACGGCCGCCGCCTGCGCGCCATAGGTGCTCGAGCCCAGCATCCAGATCGCCGGCCGGTAGCCGCGTGCCGGCACCGCATTGATGTGCTCGTACGGGTGACCGTCGGGGAGGGAACCGGAGAAGTAGCCGAGGAGCTCGGTGAGCTGCTCGGGGAAGTCGTCGGCGCCGAGCGCACCCGGCCCCCGGCGCAGCGCGGAGGCGGTCAGCGGGTCGGTCCCCGGGGCGCGGCCGATGCCGAGGTCGATCCGGCCGGGGTGGAGCGCCTCCAGCATCCCGAACTGCTCCGCGACCGCCAGGGCAGCGTGGTTGGGCAGCATCACGCCGCCGGAGCCGACGCGGATGGTCGACGTCACCGAGGCGAGGTGCGCGAGCAGCACTGGCGGTGACGAGCTGGCGATCCCCGGCATGTTGTGGTGCTCGGCGACCCAGTGCCGCCGGTAGCCGAGGCGCTCGACCTCCTGCACCAGCTCGATGGAGTTGCGCAGCGCGTCGGCGGGCGTGGACCCGCGCCCGACGGGCGCGAGGTCGAGGACGGACAGGGGGAAGGAGTTGTGATCGGTCGGTTCAGCCATCCCCGGCTGCAACCGCCTCGAAGCGGTATCCGTTCCCGTCGGCGACCAGACGACCGGCGCACGGGGGTGCGAAGTGGGTGCCGATCACCAGGAGGTCGGTACCGGCATGCTCCTCGAGCAGGCGGCGCCGGGTCGCCTCCGACTGGGCGCGGTCGGTGTCGGGGTCGGCGAACCACTGGGGCTCCGCCCACTGCACCGGGTGGTGCGCGAGGTCGCCGGTGATCAGCGCGTGGTCGCCGCCCGACTCGAGGTGGACGGCGACGTGCCCGGGGGTGTGGCCGGGCGTGAGCTCGAGGCGGATCTCGTCGGTGACGCGGTGGTCGGGCGGGACGAGATCGGCGAGCCCCGCATCGACCACCGGTCGGACCGCGTCGTCGAGCGTCACCGCGTAGCCCGTGTCGCCGCTCGCGGTCGACCAGTGCGCCCATTCGTCACGACAGAGCAGGTAGCGGGCGTTCGGGAACGTCGGGACCCACTTCCCGTCGACCAGCATCGTGTTCCACCCCACGTGGTCGAAGTGCAGGTGGGTGCAGATCACGGTGTCGACCTCTTCACGCGGGAAGCCTGCGGCCGCGAGGTCCTCGAGGAACGGCGTCTGCAGGTTGAGCGCCTCCATGCCCGGGATGCGCCGGTCGTTCCCGATGCAGGTGTCGATGATGATGCGCCGGTCGCCCGCGGTGACGCCGAAGGCGTGGATCGACAGCACGAGGTTGCCGTCGTCGTCGACGAAGTGGGGTCGGAGCCACGACGAATGCGACGCGACCACCTCGGGGGTCGCGTCGGGCAGCAGCCCGGCGGGCGGGATGTGCGCCACGCTCTCGACCACCCGGGTGACGGTGAGGTCGCCCACCTTCCACTGCAGGTTGTCGCTCACGCTGGTCCCCTGTCGCCGGCCGGTCAGTCGCCGAGTAGGTCAGTAGGTCACTAGGTCAGTGGATGGTGCGGCCCTCCGCGAGCATGGTCACGAACTGCTCGATGCGCCGTGCGCGCGTCTCCGACCGCTTGGCGTCCTGGATCCGGTAGAGGATCGCGTAACGGTTCCTGCTGTCAAGCTGCTCGAAGGCGCGCCGGGCGGCGGCGTTGCGCCGCAGCGCACGCGTCAGGTCGTCGGGCACGGTCGATGGTCCTCGAGCCCGAGTAGGCGGCGTCCCACCGCCCGTCGGCTCGCGCCGCCTCGACCTCGCCGGTGCCCGGCCGGCTGCATACGTCCGGCCGCGATGAGCGCCTCGGCCTTGTCGCGGTTGATCCGCGACCAACGGCTGCCCCGCTTCCTCGGGGTCATGCGCTGCCGGAAGTACACGTCGTCGTGCCGGTGCCGCAGGCCGTCGATCCACCCCCAGCACAGCGCAGTCTCGATCACTTCGGGCATGGTGACGGTGGCGACTCCCGTCCCCTTCTTCGCGATCTTCAGCCAGACGCCGGGCGACGACGCGTGGTGCTTCGCCAACCACTTGTCCCACGCCTCCGCCGAGGCGAGCTCCATCACCGGGAGGTCGGGAACCTGCTCCGCCATGGCACCATTGTCACGTGTTCACGCTTCGGAAGCCGGACGCCGAACACCTCTCGCATTTCCTCGCCCGGCAGCGCACCGCCCCGTTGACGTACACCGAGGTCGGGGCCACCTTCGCCGACGCGCTGCCCGCGGGGTACCACCACACCCGCGTCGCCACCGACCTCGGCATCGGCGCACCGGTGTGGGACCGCGCCCGCGCCGGCATCCGCGAGTGGGCTGCCCACGCCGGCGCCGGCATCTCGATCGCACCGCCGGCGGCGCCGATCACCGAGGGCACGACCGTCGCCGTCATCACCTCGGTCGGGCCGCTCCAGGTGCTCGCGGCCTGCCGGATCGTGCGGGTCGTGGACGAGCCCGACCGCTTCGGCTTCGCCTACGGCACGTTGCCGGCGCACCCGGAGGAGGGTGAGGAGCGGTTCCTGGTGACCCGTGACGGGCAGGGCGCGGTGCGGTTCGAGGTCGTCGCCTTCTCCCGTGCGCACGACCTGCTCACCCGGCTCGGTGGCCCGATCCCGCGCCGGATGCAGGCCCGCGCCACCGAGCACTACCTCCAGGGCATGCGCGACCGGGTCGCGTGACGCCCACGCGCCCACCCCCACACCGAGCATCTGTCACTTCGGTGTCGTAGGTGCACCTCAATCGACGGATGTTCGACGAGGAGGGTGACCGGCTCACCGCGCCTTCAGCGCCTCGATGAGCTTGGGCACGACCTTGTGCACGTCACCCACGACGCCGAGGTCGGCGATGCCGAAGATCGGCGCCTCGCCGTCCTTGTTGACGCAGACGATGTTGTCGGAGCCCTTCATGCCCACCATGTGCTGGGTGGCGCCGGAGATGCCGAGCGCGATGTAGAGCTTCGGCTTCACGACCTTGCCGGTCTGGCCCACCTGCTTCGAGTACGGCACCCAGCCGGCATCGACGATCGCCCGCGACGCGCCCGACGCGCCGTGGAGCAGCTTGGCCAGCTCGTCGACGAGCGGTTCGTAGGCCTCGGCGCTGCCGATGCCCCGGCCGCCCGACACCACCACGGCGGCCTCCTCGAGCTTCGGGCCCTCGCGCTCCTCGACGTGGCGCTCGAGCACCTTGGCCTCGCCGGCCCGGCCGGCGTCGGGAGTGGCCACCGCGACCACCTCGGCCGCGCCGCCGCCGCTCGGCTCCGCCGCGAACGACTTCGGCCGGATGGCGGCGAGGAACGGACCGTCGCCCTCGAACTCGGTGTCGACCAGCGTGACGCCACCGAAGATGGCGGTGCCGACGATGATCTTGTCGCCGTCGGCCTTGAGGTCGGTGCCGTTGGTGAGCACCGGCCGGTCGAGCTTCACCGAGAGCCGGGCCAGCGCGTCGCGGCCGTCGTAGCTCTGGGCGAAGAGGATCGCGTCGGGCGTGTGCTCACCGGCGAGGTCGGCGATCGCCGCGGCGCCGATCGGGCCGGGCAGCGCGTCGCCGGGGTCGACCGCGAACACCTTGGTGGCGCCGTGGTCACCGAGCCCGGCCGCGAGCGCGTCGGCGTTGCCACCCACGAACACCGCCTCGACGGTGTCGGCGAGCTCACGGGCCTTGGTGAGGATCTCGAGCGTCGCGCTGGTCGGCTTGTCGCCGTCGGCCTCGGCGAAGACCCAGATCTTGGAGACTGCCATGGTGTCGAAGCCCTCCCTAGACGACTTTGAGCTGCTCGAGGAACTGCACGATGCGCTGGAACGCCTCGCCGTCGTCCTCGATCTTCTCGCCGGCCTCGCGCTCGGGGGCGGCGCCGACGTTCACGATCTTCTGGCGGGCCCCGGCCCAACCGACCTGGTCGGCAGCCAGGCCGAGGTCGCCGACGGTGACCTGGTCGACCGGCTTGTTCTTCGCCGCCATGATCCCCTTGAACGAGGGATAGCGGGGCTCGACCACTCCGGCGGTCACGCTCACGACCGCGGGCAACGACGCCTCGACCTCGTCGAAGCCGGCCTCGGTCTGGCGCTGGATGCTGACCTTGCCGTCGCCGATCTCGACGTGCTTGGCGAACGTCAACGACGGCCAGCCGAGCAGCTCGGCGACCTGCGCCGGGATGGTGCCCGTGTACCCGTCGGTCGACTCGGTCGCGGTGACCACGAGGTCGATCCCGCCGGCGCGCTCGATCGCCTTGGCGAGCACCTTGGCGGTCGACAACGCATCGGAACCGGCGAGCGCGTCGTCCGACACGAGCACCGCACGGGCCGCGCCCATGGCCAACGCGGTGCGCAGACCCGACACCTCGCCGTTGGGCGCCATCGAGATCAACACCACCTCGCCGCCGCCGGCCTTCTCCGCCAGCTGCAACGACATCTCGACGCCGTACGCGTCGGAGTCGTCGAGGATGAGCTTGCCCGAACGCTCGAGCGTGTGGTCCGCCTCGAGCTTCCCGGGCACCGCCGGGTCCGGGATCTGCTTCACGCAGACTGCGATGTTCATTCGGTCTCTCCGCGTCCGGGCGCGCCGACGAACCGGTCACGCCGCCTGATGACCTGATTCTTGCCGCGATCGGCACGCCAGGGCGAAACGTGGGTACCGTCGAGACTTGCTCGGAAACGCGCTCGACGTCCTGGTCGTGGGAGCAGGCCCGGCCGGGGTCGCGGCCGGCGTCGAGGCCCGCCGGCTCGGCCTCGACGTGCTGGTGGTCGACAAGGCCGGCTTCCCCCGCGACAAGACCTGCGGCGACGGCCTCACCACCGGAGCGCTGCGCCTGCTCGACGCCCTCGGCGTCGACGTCCGGAGCCTCCCGTCGTACGCACCGATCAGCGAGACCGTGCTCGTGTCGCCCACCGGCCGCGAGGTGGTCGTGCCCCTTCCTGTCGACGGCGCGTACGCGGGCGTCGTGCCGCGCGTCGAGCTCGATGCCGCGCTCGTCGACCACGCCCGCGCGCGGGCGTCGAAGTGCGCGAGCACGCCGCGGTCACCGCGCTCGAGGACGACGGTGCCGACTACCGCGCGACACTCGCCGACGGCAGCATCGTGCAGGCGCGCTGGCTCGGTCGCGGCCGACGGGCACTACTCCCCGACGCGCAAGCTGCTCGACGACGCGGGTGACGATCGCGCCGACCTCGGACCTGCTCGCCGAACCAGCTGGCACACGTTCCGCCAGTACTTCACCGGCGTCGACGACCGCCGCCTCTGGGTCCTGTTCGAGGAGGACTTCCTCCCCGGCTACGCGTGGGTGTTCCCCGTGGGGGACGGCCGCGCCAACGTCGGCTTCGGTGTCCTCCGGGACCGGCACGCGGATGCGCCGAGCGGGAAGGCGCTCGCCGCGCAGTGGCGCACGCTCGCCGACCGACCGCACCTGCGCCGCGCGCTCGGGCCCGACGCGCAGCCCGAGGGCACGGTGCGGGCCTGGCCCATCCCCGCCGCGTACGACGGCGCGCGGCTCACCCACGGGCGCGCGCTGTTCGTCGGGCGACGCCGCCGACGTCGTCGATCCGATGACCGGTGAGGGCATCGCGCAGGCGCTCGAGACCGGGGCGCTCGCGGCGCGCGCGATCGCCGCGTCACCACTCGACGCCGCGGCCGCGACGTGCCGCTACCGCGGCGACGTCGACCGCGCCCTCGGCGCGCGACCTCCGGTTCGCGGCACTGCTGCAGCACATCCTGCGCGTCCCGCTCGGAGCGCGGGGTGCGATCCTGGCGGCGTCGCTCACCCCATGGACCCGCCGCAACTTCGCCCGCTGGATGTTCGAGGACTATCCCCGCGCCCTGGTGCTGACGCCCGACCGCTGGCGGCGCGGCATGTTCACGACCGCCGGGGCCTACTCCCTACACTCGACGGATGGCCGTCACTGACCACTGGTTGAACACGCCCCACTGGTCCACCGACATCCCCCTCGACACCCCCCACCCGCGGGTGGGTGCGCTGGTCGAGCACGGGTACGTCGTGCTGCGCGATCTCGAACGGGCGATCCCGGAGTCGGAGTACCTCGGCCTCGAGTACATGGACTGGAAGAGCGGCGGCGACACCAACTTCGCTCCCGTCGCCACCGCCGACGGCGAGCTCGACTGTCGGGGCTTCTGGAAGCCGGGCGAGGAGCGCCCCGACAAGGGCGGTCGGTTCACGTCGAACGCGCCGCAGTGCCCGAGCATCGTCGCCGAGGTGGAGTCGGTGGGCGCCGACTTCGGTCGCGTGCGCGTGATCAAGCTGGAGCCGCAGCCCTACGACGAGGCGCTGCGCCAGATCCACCGCGACGACAACAACCGGTTCAACCCCGACACCGACGGCTGGGTCGTCCGCTCCTGGATCGAGCTCACCGACAACCCCGACAGCTTCATGGTCCTCATGGAGCAGGGCGCCGACGGCCTGCCCGACCCGAGCACCGAGGTCCGCGTCCCGCTGCACCGCGGGTCGCGCTTCGTCGTCGACACGCAACGACTCTGGCACGTCGTGTGCCACACCGGCGGCGCGCCGCGCTACGCGCTGATCTCGAGCTTCGAGAGCGGCCCCGCGCTCGAAGCCTGGATCGCGTCGAAGCTCCCCTGAGCACCTAACCGTCGCCCGCGACCGGCGAGCTGTGGTGCACGACCATCACCCAGCCGTCGCCGTCGCGAGCCCGCACGAACAGGTTGACCGCGGTCGCGCGCGATCCGGACAGCTCGTCGCTGCCGGCCGACTGCAGGATGTTCTCGTCGAGGGTCACCCATGCGGTGTCGCCGACCACCACGACCTGCTCGTCGGTGAGCACGAACTGGATGTAGCCGGTGTTCCGGAAGATGGCGTCCCACGAGCCGGCGACCTTGGCCCAGCCGCGCAGCATCGGCCACCCCGGGTGCGTCACCGAGACCCGGTCGGAGTGCTCCCAGAGGTCGGCCATGGCATCGAGGTCACACGACTCGAGCGCGGCGTAGAACGCCGAGTTCGCCTCGTGGACGGCGTCGACGGGATCGGTCACGTCAGCGGGCGTCCCTGAGGTCGGCGACGAGCTGCGTCCAGACCGCGGGGTCGGAGGCGTACGGGGTGTCGAAGCTGACCCGGTCGAGCACGTCGCCGTAGCGGGCCACGATGCCGGCGGCGATGTCGCCGGGCGGCGCCACCACCGCGAACGTCTCCAACATCTCGTCGGTGATCAGCTCGCCCATCGCCACCCACTCGCCCCGCCGCGACAGCTGGTTGAGCTCGGTGCCCACTTCTTCCCAGCCGTGGAGGCGCAGCACCCCGTGGTACCCCGGCGTCGAGCCGTAGAACGCGATCTGCTCGCGCGTCCCCTTGCGCGCCGCCGCCCACTCGTCGTCGGTGGTGCCGGTCACGACGAAGAGGGGCAGCGCGAGGGTGAAGTCGGCGCGGGTCTGGCCGCCGGCGGCGAACCCGCGCTGCAACCCCGGGAGCGTCACGTCCCGCACGTACTTCTCGGTGGTGAACGGGTGGAGGATCATGCCGTCGGCGACCTCACCGGCGACCTCGGTCATCTTGTCGCCGACCGCCGCCATCATCACCTTCGGCGGCCCGTACGGGTTCGGGCCCGGACTGAAGAACGGCGTCATCAGCGTGTGCGTGTAGAACTCGCCGCGGAAGTCGAGCTTCTCGCCGGTGCTCCACGCCGACCAGATGGCCCGCATCGCGAGCACGAACTCGCGCATCCGCGCCGCGGGGTGTGACCACGGCATCGAGAACCGCCGCTCGATGTGCGGCTTGATCTGGCTGCCGATCCCGAGCGAGAAGCGACCCTTCGCCGCGAGCTGCACGTCGTTGGCGACCATCGCCAGCGTCATCGGGGTACGGGCGAACGCGATGGCGACGCCGGTCGCGACCTCGAGCCGCTCGGTGGCCTGCGCCGCCAGCACGAGCGGGAAGAACGGGTCGTGGCCCATCTCGGCGGTGACGCCGCCGTCGTAGCCGTCGGCCTCGAGCTGTCGGGCCTGCGCGGCGACGCCGTCGAAGCCCCCTCCGAGCATCCCGTCGACCTTCATCGCGCGCTCCTCTCGTGAGACCCGCCTTCGGTTGGCCCGGGCCACCGGACGCTATCCGCTCGCCCGACGCCCGACGCTCGCCGCTCCGCGGCATCCGCTTCCCTGTCACACCCCCGCGTTACCCTCCGATCGATGAGCTTCGCGCCCCCCTGGTCGCTGTCGCCGAGCTCCTGCTCGTCGTTCAAGGAGTGTCCCCTCGCGTTCCGGTTCTCCTACCTGGAGCGGCTGCCGGAGCCGCCCGCGCCGTGGACCACGAAGGGCACGCTGGTCCATCGGGCGCTGGAGCTGCTCCTCGACCGGCCGGCCGACGAGCGCTCGCTCGACGCCGCGCTCACCGATCTCGCCGCGGCCCGGGTCGAGCTCGCACCCCACCCCGACTTCGCCGACCTCGACCTCACCGAGGAGGAGTGGGCCCGCTTCGACGCCGACGCCGAGTCGCTGGTGCGGAAGTACTTCGAGCTCGAGGACCCGCGCACCGTCCGCCCCATCGGCCTGGAGCTCAAGCTCGAGGCCGACCTGGGCCGCACCCGGCTGCGGGGCATCATCGACCGCCTCGAGCTCGACGAGCACGGCGAGTTCGTGGTCACCGACTACAAGACCGGATCGGTGCCGTCGGAGCTGTGGGAGGCCAAGAGCCTGAGCGGCGTGCACATGTACGCGCTGCTCTGCGAGCGCATGCTCGGCCGCCGCCCGGCGCGGGTGCAGCTCTTCTACCTGTCGAAGCCCGAGGCGATCATCGCCACCCCCACCGACCAGTCCATCCGCGGCGTCGAGCGCCGCACCGCCGCGCTCTACGAAGCAATCGCCAACGCGTGCAGCCGCGAGGACTTCAAGCCGAAGCCCGGTCGCCTGTGCGACTTCTGCACGTTCAAGCCGTACTGCCCCGCGCACGGCGGCGACCCGGTCGACGCGCTCGAGCTGCGCGGTCCCGGCACGGTCATCGAGCCCTCGCTGCCGCTGCCGCTCGTCCCCACCGGCTGACCATCACCCCCACCGGCGACGCACCGCCGCCCGGTAGCCTCGGCCGATGCTCTCGCGGGTGCACGCGTTCGACCTCAAGGTCGACGCGCTGGTGGAGCGCATCCGCTCGCCGCAGCTCGATCCGGTGTTCTACGGCTTGTCCAGCGCGGCGGACCACGGGCTGCTCTGGCTGCTCGCCGCCGCCCTGCGTGCGGCCCGGCGCGGCGACCCGGCGATCGCCCTACGCATGGGTGCGGCGCTCGGCACCGAGTCGTTGCTGACCAACGGGCCGATCAAGGCGTGCTTCCGCAGGGTGCGCCCGGAGGACGATCACCCGCCCGCGGGTCCGCTCCCCTACGGCATGCACCGGCCCATCACGAGCTCGTTCCCGTCGGGCCACGCGGCGTCGGCGTTCACCGCGGCGATGCTCCTCGCCGGCGGGCCGGCCACGCCGCTGTGGTTCGCGCTGGCGGCGGCGGTGGCGTCGAGCCGCGTGTACACCCAGATGCACCACGCGTCCGACGTCGTCGCCGGAGCCGCCCTGGGCCTCGTGCTGGGCGCGATCGCCCGGCGGGTCGTCCCGCTCGGCTGAGCCCCTGATTGCCGACCTCTCCGGTCGGGTATCGTTGAGAGCACAACCAAGTATCTGGCGCTCCACCGAACCTCGGAGGTCCCCCCGTGAGCCGTTCCATCGCCGTCACCTTCGACTACCGGTGCCCCTTCGCCTACAACGGCAACGCCGCGGTGATCGCCGCGCTCCGCGCCGGCAGCGACGTCGACTTCCGGTTCACCCCGTTCTCGCTCGACCAGGTCCACGTCGAGGAGGGCGCGCCGCCGATGTGGGAGCGCGACCCCTCGGAATGGGGCTCGGGCGTGCTCTCGCTCCTCTACGGGATCGCGGTGCGCGACGCGTTCCCCGAGCGCTTCTTCGACGCCCACCTCGCGCTCTTCGCCGCCCGCCACGACCACGGCCTCCAGTTGAAGGACGAGGACGTGCTGCGCGCCGCGGTCACCGAGGCCGGGCTCGACGCCGACGCCGTCGCCGAGGAGGCCCACAGCGGCCGGCCGCTCAAGACGCTGGCCACCGAGCACACCGAGGCGGTCGACCGCTGGGCGGTGTTCGGCGTGCCGACCTACATCGAGGGCGAAGAGGCGGTGTTCGTGCGGTTCATGGAGCGCGGACGGGTCGACGACCTGGAGCGGGCCCTCGACCTGCTGCCGTGGTCGCGTCTCAACGAGTTCAAGCGCACCCGCATCCCCCGCTGACCGGGGCGACGCGCTCCGGTCGGGGCACGTCAGCGCAGGATCGACGGTCCGGCCAGCTCGGCGACGAGATCGGCCCACTCCTCGGCGCCCGGATCGAGCCACGTGCGGTGCGCGCACGGGGTCTGCAGGTCACGCACGTACAGGTGCAGCGTCGGCGAGTCGTCGGCGAGCGCGAGCAACTCGTCGGAGCGGGCGAACGGCGGCGCGTCGGCGATGAGATCGGCGAGGGCCACGACCGCCACGACCCGGCTCCGACACCGCGGGCAGGCCGACACCGTCGCCGCGTCGAGGTTGCCGGTGAGGGTGAACAGGCTCGAGGCCTCGGCCGCGTCGAAGGCGAGATCCTCACCGTCGGCGTCGAAGATCACGAGGTCGGGGCCGGCCACGGGTCGCACCGTAGCCCCGCAGCGGGCGCGGCCCCGCCGGCACTACGGTCGCGGCGTGCGGGCCCTGGTGATCACCCCCGATGCCCGGCTGCGGGTGGAGACCCGCCCCGATCCGGAACCGGGGCCGGGTGAGGTCCTCGTACGGGTGCACGGTGCCGGCCTGAACCGCGCCGATCTCGTGCAGCTCGCGGGGAACTACGCCGCGCCGCCCGGCTCGCCGCCCGACATCCCCGGGCTCGAGTTCGCGGGCGAGGTCGTCGCGCACGGCCCCGGCGTCACCGTGCCCGCGCTCGGCGCCCGCGTGTTCGGCATCGCCGGTGGCGGCGCCCAGGCCGAGCTGCTGGCGGTGCCCGCGGCCCAGTGCGCGCCGGTCCCCGAACGGCTCGACCTCGTGGAGGCCGCCGGCGTGCCCGAGGTCTTCATCACCGCGCACGACGCGATGGTCACTCAGGCCGGCGTCCAGGCGGGCGAGACCATGCTGGTGCACGCGGTCGGGTCCGGCGTCGGCACGGCCGCGCTGCAGCTCGGCCGGGCGTTCGGCTGCACGGTGGTGGGCACGGCCCGGACCCCCGAGAAACTGGAGCGCAGTCGCGAGCTCGGGCTCGACCACGCGGTGCTCGCACCGCGCCAGCTCGACCCGGCCGCCCTCGCCGCCGACATCATCGCGGCGGCGGGGCCGGTCGACGTCACCCTGGACCCCGTCGGTGGCGACTACCTCGTGACCGACCTCGCGGTCGCCGGGCCGCGCGGCCGCGTCGTGGTCATCGGCCTCATCGCCGGACCGCGCGCGCAGCTCGATCTCGGCGCGCTCATGTACAAGCGCATGCGCCTGTTCGGCACCATGCTCCGCGGGCGCTCGGTGGAGGAGAAGGCGGACGCGACCGACGCGTTCACGCGCGACGTCGTGCCGCTGCTCGCGCGCGGCGAGGTGCGTCCGGTCATCGCCCGCACGTTGTCGCTGGACGGCGCCGGCGAGGCCTACGACCTGCTGGCCGCCGATGCGGTGTTCGGCACCATCGTGCTCGACCTCACCTGAGCCGGGCCGGGGTCAGCCGTCAGCCGTCAGCCCGATCAGCACCGACACCCGCACGATGCCCGGATCGCGCCCGTCCTGCGACCGGTCGACCCGGAAGGGTCGCACCGAGTCGAGGCCGATGACCCACATCACCGTGTCCTGCGCGTCGGGCAGCTTGCGCACGATCTGCAGGTGGTGATGGTCGCCGTACTCGAGCGCGAGGTTGCCGGTGTACGTCGCCGGCTGCCCCGCGACCGACGGGTCGATGCTGAGCGCGGGCGCGATCTTCACCACGAGGAACGCGTCGCCGGGTAGCGAGATCGGTGCCGGCGGGTCACCGTCGACGAACGGGTCCTTCGCCGGATCCTGGTAGCCGACGACGTACCCGGGCGGCGTGCCGTTCCCCAGCGACCGCAGCGTGAAGGTGACCCGGTCGAGGCAGCCGTCGGCACCGGCGGTCGCGTCGGTGAGCGACGCCGGCGCGGTCGGCCCGACCGACTGCAGCGTGGTGGTCGACCCGGCGAAGGGCGGGCACGCGCCCGGAGGCGCGGCGGTGACCGTCGCCGCGGTCGTGGGTGCGACGCTCGTCGTGCTCGACGCCGCGTCGTTCGACCCACCGCCCTGACAACCGGCGAGCGCGAGCGCGGCGACGCCGAGCAGCAACCACCGGATCCGCACGAGTCGGGAGGCTAGCCAGCACGACCAGGCCCGGAAGTACGCTGATCGCCCCATGGCCACGCTCGCCGAGCGGCTCGGATACCCGGCCGACGCCAAGTTGCTGATCGTCACGTCCGACGACCTCGGCCTGACCCACGCCAGCAACGTCGCCACCTACGACGCGCTGCGCAACGGCTTGGCGTCGAGCGCGGCACTGATGGTCCCGTGCCCGTGGGCGCGCGACGCCGCCGCCGGCTACCGCGGTGAGGACATCGGCGTGAACCTCACCCTCAACGCCGAGCTCGACACCTACCGCTGGGGGCCGCTCACCCATGCGCCGAGCCTGCTCGACGGCGATGGCGGCTTCCCGCGCACGGTCGAGGACGCCTGGGAGCACGCCGACCTCGAGGAGGTGCGGCGGGAGTGCCGGGCCCAGGTCGAGCGGGCCATCGTGTGGGGGTTCGACGTGAGCCACCTCGCCAGCCACCTCGGCGCGATGCAGCTCCGGCCCGAGTTCTTCGACGTGTACCTCGAGCTGGCGGTCGACTTCGGCCTGCCGCTCCGGCTCGGCGACGGCATCGACGAACGGGTGGCCGGGTTCCCGTTCCGCCGCCTGGCCGCGGAGGAGGGCGTGGTGTTCCCCGACCAGGTGGTCGTCAGCCCGCCGGGGGCCCGCCGCCGGTTCGAACGGCTCCTGTTCGAGCTCCCCGCCGGGGTCACCGAGATCTCGGTCCATCCCGGGATCGATGCCGACGAGCTGCGCGCCGCGTTCGAGATCGACTGGTCGGGGCGGGTGGAGGACCACGTGGCCCTGCGCCGCGACCCTTCGTTGCGCGATCTCGTGGAACGCGCCGGCGCGACCGTCGTCGGCTGGCGAGAGTTGCGCGACCTTCAGCGCGCCTGAGCCGCGCCGGCCAGCACGTCGAGCACCAGGCCCGGGTCACCCGCGGTCTTCAGCCGCCCCTGCATGAAGGCGACGCTCGGGTCGAGCTCCCCCGCCGCCATCGCCGCCCCCTCCGGGTAGGCGGCCGTGAGCGTGAGGTCGGGCGCGGTGACGGTGCCCGCCGCCGCTTCGGCCACGACACCGTCGTCGAGGCGCAGGTGCCACTTGCCGTCGTTGGGGACGTCGGTACCGGTGACCACGACCTGCACCGTCGCCGTCGGCCCGGGCGCGGTGCCCCGGCCGACCCACGACGCGATCCACTCGTCGTCGAGGAACTCGCTCACCCCCGCACCTCCGCCCCGCGAGCCACGTCGGTCGGCGCACGCACGCCTGCGAACAGGTCGCTCTCCGGCTCCTCGGTCTCCGCGACGAGCGATCGGGCCAGCACGTACTCCTCCCACGGGAACGTGCTCCGCAAGAGGTCGTCGGGCACCCGCATCCAATGGCTCTCGGGATCGATCTGCGTCCGGTGCGCCAGCAGCGCGGCGCGCCGGGCGGCGAGGAAGTCTCCCACGTCGACGAACGTGGTCGGGGGCGTGATCTCGACGTCGGCGGGCCACTGGGCCATGCGCTCGGCGTAGGGGCTCTCCTCGCCCAATGCCTGGTAGGCCTCGTGCAAGGCGCGGATCCGCCGGAACGAGAACCCGGAGTAGTACAGCTTCACCGGCTGCCACGGCTCACCGGCCTCCGGGTAGCGGTCGGGGTCGCCGGCCGCGTCGAACGCGGGGCCGGAGATCTCGTGCACCCGCAGGTGGTCGGGGTGCCGGTAGAACGCGCTCTCGTCGCCGTAGGTGACGAGCACCTGCGGCCGTTCCCGCCGGATCACCTTGACCAGGCGCCCGACCGCCTCGCCGAGCGGGGCGTTGGCGAAATTGTCGGGGCGCGAGTTCGCCTCGGTGTCGGGCATGCCCGAGTCGCGGTATCCGAGCAGGTACACCCGTGCGTACCCGATGGCGTCGGCGCTGGCCCGGAGCTCCGCCTCGCGCACCGCCTGCAGGTCGGCGCGCACCTCGGGGGTGTCGGCCGCCGGGTTGAGGATCTCACCCTCCTCGCCGCCGGTGCAGCACACCAGCGCGGCGCGGATGCCCTCGGCCGCGTACCGGGCGACGGTGCCCGCACCCTTCGACGCCTCGTCGTCAGGATGCGCGTGCACCGACACGAGGCACAACGGGTTGCCGGCGAGGTCGAGCGGAGGCATCACCCCGAAGCTAGTGGCCGCGGTCGCGGTCCCGGCGCAGGGACCGGCCGGTACATTGCAACGATGTCCCGGCACCTGACCGCGTGCTTCGTCGCGCTCGTGTGTGTCGTGGCGACGTGGACGGCGGTCGCACCCGTACCCACGGCCGCGGCCGCGGCCCCGTCGGGCAGCAACGGGCTCTCGGCGTGGCGCGCGTGTGGCAAGCGGCTGCAGTGCGCGACGCTGACCGTCCCGGTCGACTACACGAATCCCGGCGGCGAGCAGGTCGGCCTCGCGGTGTCGCGGCTGCGGGCGACCGACCCGGCGCGGCGCCGGGGGTCGCTGGTGTTCAACTTCGGCGGTCCTGGTGACCCGGGGAGCGAGACGCTGCCGACGTTCGCCTCCGCCATCCCGTCGGCGGTGCGGGCGCGCTACGACCTCGTCAGCTTCGACCCTCGGGGGACGGGGAAGTCGCGCCCGGTCGAGTGCGTCGACGACGCCCAGGCGGATCGGCTGAACGCGGAGGACCCGACGCCGAACTCCGACGCTGACCTGCGGTCGTTCTACGACGGCACCCACGAACCCGTCGACCTCGTCGCGCAGTGTGTCGCGCGCAACGGCGCGTGGCTGGCCCAGGTCGGGAGCCGCAACGTGGCCCGCGACCTGGACCGGCTTCGTACCGCGCTCGGCGACGACACGTTGTCGTACGTCGGGTTCTCCTACGGGACGGTGATCGGCGCGGTGTACGCGCAGATGTTCCCGGAGCGGGTCGGCCGCATGGTCCTCGACTCGCCGGTCGACCTGTCGGCGAGTGCGCTCGAGGAGCTCCGGGGGAACTCCGCAGGCTTCGAGCAGGCGCTCGACGACTTCCTCCAGGACTGCGCGTCACGCGCCTCGTGCGAGTTCCACGAGAAGGGCGACCCCGCCGACGCGCTCACCAGGCTCGAAGCTCGGTTCGAGCGGGGTCTGCAGCTCCCCACCGCCAACCTCGACACCGGGAAGCGGACGTCGAGGAAAGCGGGGGTGGCGGCGTTCTACACCGCGCTGATCTCCGCGCTGTACGACAAGCAGTACGGCTGGCCGGCGCTGGCGCGTGCACTGCACGACGCCGAGCGCGGCGACGGCTCGTGGCTGCTCTACCTCGCCGACTCGTACAACGGGCGGCGGGCCGACGGCTCCTACGACAACATCAACGAGGTCATCGGCGTGATCCTGTGCGACGACCGTGATGACGCGATCCCGTCGTTCGCCGACTACGCGGCCGAGTACCACCGCGACGTGGCGAAGTACCCGTTCCTCGGCGGCTACGTGGGGAGCACGGTGCTGGGGTGCGATCCGCGCCTCCCCCGCCCGCCCGCCGGTGAGGCCCTCGGCGACGTCCGCGTGACCCGCGCGGCGCCGATCCTGGTGGTCGGCACCACGCGCGACCCGGCCACGCCCTACGCGGGCGCCGAGGACCTCACCGCGCGCCTGGCCGGGTCCCGCCTGCTCACCTTCGACAGCACCGAGCACACCGCGTACACCAAGAACGACTGCATCGACACCGGGGTCGACAACTACCTGCTGCGCGGCACCCTCCCACCGGAAGGTACGCACTGTCGCTCGTCATCCTGAGCGGGGGACGTCCTTCCAGGGGACGTCACGCGAGGCGTCGGGCTCCTTGGGCAACCCGAGCACGCGCTCACCGAGGATGTTGCGCATGATCGCCGAGGTGCCGCCCTCGATGGTGTTGGCCTGCGCGCGGAGGAACCCGCGCGCCACGGTGCGCGGGTCGTCGGCAGTGCCGCCCACGAAGCTGAACGTCGACTCCCCGGTGAGGCCCTTGCCCTCCCACGCAATCCCGTTGACGCCCTCGAGGTCGACCGCGAGCTTCTGGAGCCGCTGGTTGAACTCCGCGCTCTGCAGCTTGGTGATCGAGCCCTCGGGCCCGGCTTCCGCGCCCGAACGGCGCCGGTCGGCGGCGCGCTGGTTGTTGAGCCCGATGATCCGGTGGTCCATCCACGCCGCGGCCAGCCGCTGGCGGAGGCCGGGGTCGGTCACCGGCCGGTGGCATTCGATGACCCGCTGCACCGGGCTGCCGCCGATGGTGTCGCCGCTCACCGACCCGGGCCCCGACAGCGACACCCGCTCGTTCATGAGCGTGGTGATGGCGACCCGCCAGCCCTCGCCGACCGGCCCGAGCCGCCACGCGTCGGGCACGCGCGCGTTCTCGAAGAACACCTCGTTGAACTCGGCGTCACCGGTGATCTGCCGCAGCGGCCGCACGTCGACGCCCGGTTGGTGCAGGTCGACCACGAAGTAGCTGAGGCCCCGGTGCTTCGGTTGGTCGGGGTCGGTGCGGGCGAGCAGCATGCCGTAGCGGGCGAGGTGGGCCAGCGACGTCCAGACCTTCTGGCCGTTCACGACCCACTCGTCGCCGTCGCGCTCCGCCCGGGTCGCCAGCCCCGCGACGTCGGAGCCCGCGCCCGGCTCGCTGAAGAGCTGACACCAGATCTCCTCGTTGGTCGCGATGCCGCGCAGGAACTGCTGCTTGAGGTCCTCGCTCCCCCACGCGATGACCGTGGGCCCGCCCATCCCGATGCCGATGATGTTCCCCGGCCGGGGCACGCGGTACTGGTTGAGCACCTCGTTCACCGGCCGCGCCTGACCCGGGCTCAACGACAGGCCGGCGCCGTACTCCGCCGGCCACGTGGGGGTGGCGAACCCGGACTCGCCGAACTCGGTGCACCACTTCGCGTAGTCGAGCTCCGTCCGCAAGGCGGCGACGCGCGCGGTGTCGCCGGCGTCGATGGCGTCCATCCACCCGGCGGGCAGGTGATCGGCGAGCCACTCGCGGGTGCGTTCCCGCAGTTCGTCCGCGGTCAGGTCGGACAGATCGGTCGACATGCGGTACCTCCCCCTGGGTGCACCCGAGCGTATGCTCCGCGGCGTGATCCGCGCGTGGCGCTACGTCGACGGACGTGACGGCCGCGAGGAGGTCGACTGCCCGCACATCCGCGAGGCAGTTGATCCGGAGCACGCGGTGGTCTGGATCGACGCCACGTCGCCCGAAGACGAAGAGGCGCTCCGCTCGCTGAAGGCGGAGCTCGGGCTCAGCGCCACCGTGGTCGACGCCATCCTGAACCCACGCGAGCGCACCAAGCTCATGCGCTACGGCGACTACTTCCACGTCGCCGTGCACGACTGCGCGTGCGTGAGCGACTCCGTCGACAGCCGCGAGATCGACATCGTGACCGGTCCGGGCTGGTTGGTGACGGTGCGCCACCCGAGCGACAACGGGTCGCAGGTCGACCTCGACGAGGTGGCGCGCCGGTTCGAGATGCAGCGGACGGAGCACCACGCCAATGAGCAGGGCTTCCTGTTGTGGGCACTCTTCGACGTGATCGTCGACCGCTACTTCGAGGTCGTCGACACCATCGACGAACGGCTCGACGAGATCGAAGAGGCGGTCTTCCGCGACCCTCCGCCGCCGGGCATCCCCCAGACGACGTTCGAGGTGCGTCGCGACCTCACCACCATCCGGCGGGCGGCGGCGCCGATGCGCGAAGTCGTGAACGCCATCATCCGCAAGGAGATCGACTTCGTCGACGAACCCGCGATCGTGTACTTCCACGACATCTACGACCGGGTGCTGCGCGTCGGTGACCTCATCGAGTCGCAGCGCGACCTCCTGACCGGCCTGCTCGAGGCCAACCTGGCGGTCACGTCGAACCAGCTCAACCAGGTGATGAAGAAGATGACGTCGTGGGGCGCGATCCTGATCGTCGCCACGCTCATCGCCGGCATCTACGGCATGAACTTCCGCCACATGCCCGAGCTCAACTGGGAGTTCGGCTACCCGCTGGCGCTCGGCCTCATGGCGTTGGCGACCTTCGTGCTCTGGCGCTGGTTCAAGCGGAAGGGGTGGCTCTAGCCAACTCCTCCTCGTCGGCGGGGCGGTCGTCGACGACGTCGCCGAAGTTGCGGCGGCTGCCGATCACGCGGCTGAACCGCCACCCCACCTCGAGCAGCACGATCGCGACGCCCGCCACGATCGCCGCCTCCCCGAGCACCTGGGCCGGCGGGAGCTGCACCGCATAGAAGTCGCGGAACGCGGGCACGACCAGGATCAGGATCACCGCGCCGACCATGGACGCCACGAGCAGGGTCTTCCACCAGTTGAACGGCCGGGCCTGCAGCACCAGCACCCACAGCGCGACCGCGATCAGCACGAGGGCCGACGTCGTCCGAACCTCGCGCGTGGGCAGGTCGTGCCCGTACCGGGCGATGCCGTAGGCGATCAACGCCGCGGCGGCGACGACGGTCCCCGCCGGGATCGTGAACCGGAGCACCCGCACGATGAAGCCGGGGATGTATCGCCGCGAGTTCGGCGCCAGGGCGAGGAAGAAGCCGGGAATGCCGATGGTGAAGGTGCTGATGATCGTGAGATGGCGTGGGAGGTACGGGTACGGCCAGCCTGCGATCACCACCGTGATGGCCAGGAGAATCGCGTAGACCGTCTTGGTCACGAACAGGTTCGCGGAGCGCTCGATGTTGGCGATGACGCGCCGCCCCTCGGCGACCACTCCGGGCAGCGTCGCGAACTTGCCGTCGAGCAGCACGAGCTGCGCCACGGCCCGGGTGGCGGGTGCGCCCGATCCCATGGCCACGCCGATGTCGGCGTCCTTCAGCGCGAGCGCATCGTTCACACCGTCGCCGGTCATGGCCACGACGTGCCCCCTCGACTGCAACGCGCCCACGATCGCCCGCTTCTGCTGCGGGGTCACGCGCCCGAACACCGTGTGCTGCTCGAGCGCGTCGGCCATCTCGTCCTGGTCCTCGGGCAGCTCGCGGGCGTCGAACCCGGCATCGACGTCCGGTAACCCGACGCGTGCCGCCACCGCGGCGACGGTGCGCGGGTTGTCGCCCGAGATCACGCGCAGCTGCACGCCCTGCTCGTGGAAGTAGGCCAGCGTCTCGGCCGCATCCGGGCGCACCTTCTCGGCGAACATGACGAGCGCGACCGGCGTGAGCCCGGCCGGGAGCGACTCACCCTCCAGCCCGGCGGCGCTGTGCGCCAACACCAGGGTGCGGCGCCCGCCGGAGGCCAGCTCGTCGGCCCGCGCCCGCACCGGCGACGACGCGTCGGCGAACACCATCTCGGGGGCGCCCATCACCCACGACCCCTGCCCGTCGAACGTGGCCGCGCTCCACTTCCGCGCCGAGGAGAACGGCACCGCCGCGGTGCGCGTCCACTTCGGCGACGCGAACTGCGCGGCGAGCGCGACCGCGGTGGCGTTCCGGTTCTCGTCGTCGGCCAGCGCGCCGAGCGCCGCCGCCGCCACGGCGTCGTCGCTTCCCGCGACCGGCTCGACCTCGTCGAACACGATCTCGCCCTCGGTGAGGGTCCCCGTCTTGTCCAGGCAGACGATGTCGACGCGGGCCAGGCCTTCCACCGCGGGCAGCTCCTGCACCAGGACCTGCCGCCGGGCGAGGGTGAGCGCGGCGACCCCGAACGCGATGCTGGTCAGCAGGACGAGACCCTCGGGCACCATGGCCACGACCCCGGCCACGGTGAACCGCAGCGCGCTGGCGAGCTCGTGGTCGCGCAACTGGCTCCACAGCAGCAGGGCCGACACGGGGATGAGCACCCAGGTGACGATCCGGAGGATCGTGTTGATGCCGTCCATCAGCTCGGAGCGGGTGAGCTGGAACCGGCGGGCCTCGGTGGCGAGCCTGGCCGCGTACGAGTCGGCCCCGACCCGCGTGGCCTGGAAGCGCCCGGAGCCCGCCACCACGATGCTCCCCGAGAGGAGGTCGTCGCCGTCGGCCTTGTTGATCGGGTCGCTCTCGCCGGTCAGGAGCGATTCGTCGACCTCGAGCCCGTCGGCGGTGTGCACGACTCCGTCGCACGGGATCTGATCGCCGGCCCGCAGCTCGAGCAGGTCGTCGAGGACCACCGCCGGGGTCGCGATCTCCTGGAGGTTCCCGTCACGGACGACGCGCGCCGCGGCCGCGTTCTGCACCGCGAGCTTGTCGAGGGTCCGCTTGGCCCGGACCTCCTGGAAGATGCCGATGGCGGCGTTGGCGACCAGGATCAGCGCGAACGTGGCGTCCTGGATCGGACCGATCACCACGATCACGGCCAGCGCGGCGCCGAGGATGGCGTTGAAGCGGGTGAACACGTTGGCCCGGACGATCTCGCCGAGGGTGCGGCTGGTGCGCTCGCCGGTGTCGTTGGTCTGCCCGCGCCCGATGCGCTCCTGCACCTCGGCCGCGGTCAGGCCCTCGTCGCCGGTGCGCGCATCGATGGAGCGGGCGTCGGCGCGATCGATCGACGCCACGACGGGCCGCCCGCTACGTGTCGACGCGCACGAGGGCGATCTCGCCGGTGGCGTCGTCCTCGAGCACGCGGTACCCGCCGAGGCTGGCGAGGCGGGAGCGGCCTTCTTCGGGGCCCGAGGCGATGAGCTCGTCGCCCGCCTCCAACACCACCGATCCCCGCGGCCGGTACAGGTAGCGGCCCGCCCGGCGGATGGCGAGCAGGTAGTAGCCGGTCTCGAGCTCGATGTTGGTCTCCGCGATCGTGCGGCCGTCGAGGAACGATCCCGGCGACACCGGGATGCGGTCGATCACCTCGTCGGTGTCGCCGAAGGCGATGGCGAGGACGGGGTGCATCTCCTCGTTCTCCTCCACCAGCCACACCATCTGCTGGGCGGCGTCGCCGAGCTCCTCGGCCGCCGCGCCGAGGTGCAGCAACCCGCGCAGGGGGCTGGGTTCGACCTGCTCCGACGCGCTGCGCAGCACCCACACCTCGAGCCGCTCGCGCATCTCGTCGAGCCGGTCCTCGAGGTGGCTCACCTCGGCCGCCAGGCCCTGGTCGTTGAACAGCAACGCCGAGTAGGCGAGGCCGATCGCGACCTCGGACACGTTCTTCATCTCGACCAGCACGTCGACGGCGCGGTCGAGGTCGGTGGGGATGGCGGGATCGATGTCGGTGCCGGGCGGGCGCCACTCGGGCGCGCCGGCGAGCACGCGCAGCTCGGGGATGCCGGCCGCGGGGCCGCGCAGGATCAGCACGTCGTTGGGGAGGAGCGTGTCGTCGCCGTCAGGGTCGATGATCCACTCCTTGCCGCGCCGGATGGCCACGACCCGCATCCCGACCTCGGTCGGCAGGCTGGCGTCGGCGAGCGAGCGGTACGCGAGCAGGGCCTCCGGGCGCACGCGCACCCGGTGTGAGATCTCCTCCGCCGCGGCGAGGTCGGCGACCAGCGCGGCGGGGATGCCGAGCTTGTGGGTGACGATGCGGGCGATGTCGACCGCGGCGTTGCCCATGCGCTCGATGGCCGAGAGCACGTGCAGCACGCTCGACATCTCCTCGGCGTCGCGCGGCGAGCGGGCGGCCAGCACGCACACCTCGCGCATCGCGTGCGCCAGGTCCGACAACCGCTCCTCCAACTCGTGGACCTCGCCGGCCATCCCCGCATCGCCGAAGAAGAGGGCGGCGTACGCCAGGTCGACCATGAGCTCGGAGGTGTCCTTGGCCTCCGAGAGCATGGCCTTGAGAGTGCGGGGTTGGTCGTCTTGTCCCATGGAGTAACCGTCGAGGATATCCGCGTGGACGGGCGCGACCGGCGGTCTCCGTGGAAGAGTGCGCCCATGACCGAACTCACGCTCCCCGCCTTCTCCGTCGCCCCCGCCGACGCCCCCGCCTCCGGCCCCGGAGTGGTCGTCGTCCACGAGGGCAACGGCATGTCCGCCCAGCTCATCCGCTTCTGCGAGCGCCTCGCCCGCGAGGGCTACCGGGTGATCGCGCCCGACTTCTTCTCCCGCTCGCACGGGGTCGACCCGACCGACTTCGGGGCGATCATCGGCTCCATCACCCCCGAGAACCTCAAGGGCGACTTCGCCGCGGCCACCGCCGCCCTCCGGGAGCGCGGGGCGTCGAAGGTCGGCGTCACCGGGTTCTGCATGGGTGGGTGGTTCACGTACCGCGCCGCCAAGTGGGCCGACGACCTCGGCGTCGACGCCGCGGTGCCGTTCTACGGTGGCGGCATCGCCCGCGACCTCGGCGACGTGCACTGCCCGACGCTCCTGTTCTTCGGCGACCGCGACGACTACATCCCGATGGCCGACATCGAGGCGGTCAAGGCGCGGCACGGCGACGCGGTCGTCGTGTACCACGGCGCCGAGCACGGCTTCATGCGCGACGGCTCGGAGAACTACGACGAGGCGTCGGCAACCGACGCGTGGTCACGGCTGCTCGCGTTCTTCGGCGAGCACCTCAGCTGACGACCGCACCCGCGCCGTCCGGCCGCGGCGAGCGGACTGCTCAGCTGAGACCGAGGGCGACGATGACGAGGATGAGCGCGAACGCGCCGAGCAGATCGAGGCTCGACGTGACGATGGGGATCCCGTGGTTGTCGGGATCGAGTCCCAGGCGGTAGGCGGCGACCGCGCCGTAGAAGCCCACGAGCACCGCGAACGTCGTCGCGATCACGCCCGCCAGCATCGACACCGCGATCATCTCGAGGCTCCCCGGGCTCTTGAGCCCCGCCACGAGCGCGGCGATGTCGGCGGACACGCCGAGGAGCAGGAAGACGGGAATGGCGTAGAGGTACACGAGGATGAAGTCCTCGCCGATCGAGCGCAGGCTGCCCCTGCCCGGAACGAGCGTCCCGAGATGGAGCTTGGTCGACACGCGAGCGCTGAGGATGCTGCCCAGCGCGCCGGAGTCCTCCAGGAACGGGGGCACGAGCACCAGCAACGCCGGGTACACCAGGAAGGACTCGAAGCGCTTCTCGATGGTGAGGCCGGCCACGACATCGATGGTGCCGGCGAGCACCAGCACCGGCAACGACTCGCGCGCGATCCGTCGGAGGATGGGAAATCGCGACCGCAGGCTGGCGACCAATGCGATCAGTGCCGCGATCGCACACAGCACCGCCACGATCACCGTGAGCCAGGGAATGCCCACGAGGTAGGTGGCGAGGAACAGCGCGGGCAGCGTCACCATGTCGCCCGCGGCCGTGACGATCGGCGCGCTCACGTTGTCGAGGTCCCAGTTGTGCCGCACACCCTGCTGCGCGACCACGACCGTGATGCCCATCACCACGATCGACGAGAGGAAACCGCCGATCACCGAGATCACCACGAAGTCGACCAGCGAGATCGTGTTCTCGAGGCCGAAGGCCACCGAGATGGCCTTGGCCAGGACGGCCAGGACCAGCGACACCGACAACGACATCGAGATCGACGCGGCGAGGTTCTGGCCGACCAGCGTGTCGCGTCGGGCCGACATCCGGAAGGTGCCGGTGTGGACGGCGGTGCCGAGGCGGCTCCCGAGCGCGCCGAACACGTTGCCCCGCATGCCGATGGCAGCGGGGACGAGGACGAGCAGACCGGGGAGGGCGGCGAGGGTGCCGGTGATCGAGCCGAGCGTGAGCCCGGCGATCAGGTCACCGCCAGAGCTGAGCAGCAGCGCGTAGAAGCCCGCTCGGACCCCGGCGGCGTCCGAGCGCAACATCGCGCGGAAGCGCGTGAAGACGGCTCGCCACGACTGCAACATCGGTACTCGGAGGCTCGTTCATTTCCTCAGCTCCTGGCCGGGAGTGAGGCTACTCGCCTTTCCCGTTGGCGACCGTGGACGGTCGCTCACGATGCCGCCGATTCGGTCGTCGCGGGCGTGGCCCGTCGATCAGGTGGCGGACAGTGCGAGCGCGAGGTGCTCCAGCGCAGGCAACGCCAACGCGATCGAGGCGCGCTCATGGGCCGAGAGCGTGTCGAGCGCGCGATCGAGGACCTCATGCTGCTTGTCCTGCCACGCCACGGTGCGAACCAGCCCGCGGTCGGTGAGGCGCAGCTCGTGCTCGGTGCCATCACGCGAGCGACGCGTGTCGAGCAACTCCAGTGCAACGAGCTGTGCGATCAGGTCCTGAGCGAGGGTCGAGTCCTCTCGGAGCTCTACTGCCGCCCGCTCCGGTGAGATCCCGGGACACAGGCGAACGACGCGCAACAACCGGGCCTGCGACGGCCGCAACGGCGTGTCGGGCCAACTGCGCGTCAGCGCCCGCTGCAGCACCGGCCGCAACCCGGCGAGCACCCGGTGCAACGGCTCGCCCAGTGAGGGTCGTGGTGCGTGCAGCTCCATGGTGCTCATGACCGGTCCTCGATTCGTCCGTTCGCCGACGTCCTCGTCGCCAGTGTCGACGCCGCCAGGTGAGACGACGCTGAGCGAGGTCTCGGGGAGAAGCCGCCCCGCTACCCGAAGAGGTGTTGACCGGTCGCCGGGTTGAGGGGCAACGGGAGGAAGTTGATCGGGAGGCCGAAGATGCCGCGGAAGTCGAAGAGGTTGTTGAGCGGTCCGGCGACGCCGTCGAAGCTCCCGGGGATCCGGGCGACGCCCCAGTTGTCTTCGATGAAGCGGATGATCGACGACTGGTCGGTGCGGGTGTGGTCGACGTAGTCGAGCTTCGCCCACGGTGAGACGACGAGCAACGGGAGTCGGGGCCCGTAGCCGCATCGGCCCTGCTGGCCGGCGAGCGACGCGCCGGTCCCACACTGGCCGGACCCGGTGAGCGCGTCGGCCACGGACTGCGACGGGTTGGTGACGCCGCTGTAGGCGTGGTCGTACCAGCCGTCGGAGTCGTCGTAGCTGACGACGACGGCGGTGCTGCGCCAGTCGGGGGTGCGCATCAGCGCGTTGATCTCCTGGGTGACGAAGCGTTGCTCGTCGAGGGGGTCCGAGTACGCGGCGTGACCGTCCTGGTAGCCCGGTGCCTTCAAGAAGCTGACCGCGGGCAGCTGGTCGGGCGACGTGCGGTGGTCCCCGATGGCGGCGACGAGCTGGTCGAAGTCGCTCATGTCGTACTGGTGGTTCGGCGTGTCGAACTGTGGCGCGTTGCCCACGTAGTGCTGCGTGTCGGTCCCGATCGATGCCAGGGCAGCAGGGGTGTCGTGGCCCGCGCCATCGGTCGGGAGCGTCAGGTGATGCGGATTCGCGGTCGAGGCGTAGTACTCGAACGGCTCGTGGTGGGGGATGTAGTCGTCCTTGAAGCCGTACTGTCCGGTCCCGCCGACCTCGATGCCCACGGGGTGCACCGCGTTGCAGATGCCCTGGTTGGTGGAGTTCGGCACCGAGCTCTGGAACCCGGCGTTCTTGAACTCGTCGGGCACGAAGGTGGCGGTCGCCTGGCCGGCGTGGGAGGTCGCGGTCAACGCGTCGGCGAAGCTGGTCGTGGGCCGGAAGCCGCCTTCGAACCAACCCCACGACACGTGCGCGGCGTTGAGCTCGTCGCCGATGTTGGTGCCGCTCATGGCGACCGCGTCACGCGTCGAGCAGTCGTCCCAGTACGGCTGGGCGTCGCTCGTCAACGAGAACCCACCTTGTCCGTCGGGCGTGAGATCGGCGTTCGGAACTGCAGCGGTCGCGATCGACGGGTTGTTCACGGTGTGCGTCATGTCGACCGCCCCGGTGTTGCCGGACACGAGGTTGATGGCGCCGGGCGACGAGGGGCCGAAGGTCGTGCCGAAGGAGTTGTCGCTCATCGCGAACCGTTGCGCGTAGTTCCACAGCGCAGTCACCGTGTTGCCGTCGTAGTAGTTCATCACGTCGCCGGCCGCGCAGGGCGCTCCGGTCGGGCTGGTCCCCTTCCCGGTCCCGACCGTCGTGGGGAACTTGTCCATCGCGCCGTTGTCGAACGCGAGCTGCTCATCGGTGTAGTTGTGGTCTTGATCACAGGTGAGGACGTCACCGATCTGCGACGGGTCGTAGCGACGCGGGTTCGTCCCGTTGGGGTTCGCGGTCAGGAGCTGCTGGTTGAGCCCGTTCACCTGCGGCGTGAACACGAAGCCGTGGAACGGCTGTCCGCTGGTGTTCGCGGCTTTCGGGTAGGTCGCGAAGTAGTGGTCGAAGGAGACGTTCTCCTGGAAGATCACGACGACGTGCTTGATCGGCGTCGACGTCGTCCCACTCGACGCGGCCGGATCCGCGGGTGCGGCGCCGGAAGACGCGGCTCCCACGATCACAGCCAGCGCCAGGGTGACGAGCACTGCACCAGCGGCACGGATACGGCGCGGCATCGATCCCATGTCGGCGCCTCCTCTCGTTGTTCGAGTCACGAGTCCCTCGAAGTCCTCCGCCCCTCCTGCCGGTGACCATCGCGCGCGACGGTGACGTCCACGCGAGCACGCGGTGAACGATTGGTGCCGCGCAGGGGAACTCTGGCCGGTGTGCGGGCGAAGCCGCGTGGCGCGGTCAGTGGAAGTCGCGTGAGCGCAGCAGGTCGGTGAGGCCGAGAGGGAGCGCGACGATGCGACGCGCCAGCACGTTGGTGACGCCCTGGTACTTCTCGAGCAGACCCCGGATCTCCAACGTGGGCGCGGTGCGTGCCACCTTGCGGAACCGCTTCCACACGTCGGGCGTGCAGATCACGTTCACCAGCCCGGTCTCGTCCTCGAGGTTGATGAAGATCACCCCTTTCGACGTCGACGGTTGCTGCCGGTGCGTGACCACGCCGGCGACGTCGACCACCGTGCGGTCGGGCAACGAGCGCAGGCCTTCCGCGGTGACGATCCCGCGCGCCGCCAGCTGCTCGCGCACCATCTCGGTGGGATGACGGGCCGTCGACAATCCCGTGGCCCAGAGGTCGGCCGCGATCTCCTCGACCTCGTGCATGCCCGGCAGCGTCGGCGCCTCGGCCCCGGTCACCATGCCCGGCAGCTTGTCGGGCCGGGCGTCGCGCAACGCACCGGCGGCCCACAGCGCCTCCCGCCGACCGTGCTCGAAGCAGCCGAACGCCCCCGCGGTGGCGAGCGCCTCGAGCGCGTCGGTGGGCGCGCCGGTACGGCGGGTGAAGTCGGCGAGGTCGACGAAGGACTGCTCGGCGCGCGCGTCGTCGATGCGATCGAGCAGCGCGTCGCTCAACCCGCGCACGTACCGGAGGCCCACCCGCAGGGCGTGGATCGACGGGTCGGCGTGCCAGCCCGGACCGGGCCGGCCGATGGGTCCGGCGGCTTCGGTGCGCGGCTCCAGCGTGCAGTCGCGGCGCGATCGCTCCACGCACGGGCCGAGGACCTCGACGCCGTGTCGGGTGGCGTCGCGCACGATGGTGTGCGGTGAGTAGAAGCCCATCGGTTGCGCGTTGAGCAGCGCGCAGGCGAACTCGGTCGGGTAGTGCAGCTTGATCCACGAGCTCGCGTACACCAGGTAGGCGAAGCTCACCGAGTGGCTCTCGGGGAACCCGAAGTCGGCGAAGCCCTCGATCTTGTGCACGATGTCGTCGGCGACCTCGCCGGTGATGCCGCGCGCGGCCATGCCCACGAGCAGCCGGTCGCGCATCGCCGCCATCCGCGCCCGCGACCGCTTCGACCCCATCGCCTGGCGCAGGCGGTCGGACTCCCCCGGGGTGAACCCGGCGACGTCGATGGCCATCTGCATGAGCTGCTCCTGGAACAGCGGCACGCCGAGGGTCTTCTCCAGGCACTTCTCCAACAGCGGGTGCGGGTACGTGACCGGCTCGGCGCCGTTGCGGCGTCGCAGGTACGGGTGCACCGAGCCACCCTGGATCGGCCCGGGACGGATGAGCGCCACCTCCACCACCAGGTCGTAGAAGCACTCGGGCCGCAGCCGTGGCAGCGTGGCCATCTGGGCGCGGCTCTCCACCTGGAACACGCCGATGGTGTCGGCCGCGCTGAGCAACGCGTACACCTCGGGCTCCTGCGGGATGGTGGCGAGGTCGACGTCGACACCTTCGTGCTCGCGCACGAGGTCGACCGCGAGGTGCAGCATCGTGAGCATGCCCAGGCCGAGCAGGTCGAACTTCACCAGACCCGCCGCCGCGCAGTCGTCCTTGTCCCACTGCAACACCGAGCGGTTCTCCATACGCGCCCACTCCACCGGGCAGCACTCGGTGAGCGGGCGGTCGGCCATCACCATCCCGCCCGAGTGGATGCCCAGGTGGCGCGGGAAGTCGATCACCTGCTCGGCGAGGTCGAGCGCCAGCTTCGGGACCGGGGGGCCGTCGTCGTGCAGGCTCTCGAACGACCCGCGGTCGCCTGCTCGACTGCTCGCGCCCCACCGGTCGATCCACTTGGTGAGCGCATCGGCGTGGCCGGGTGAGAGACCCACGACCTTCGCCATCTCCCGCAGCGCCGAGCGCGGCCGGTAGGTGATCACGTTGGCGACCTGCGCGGCGCGCTCGCGGCCGTACTTGTCGTAGACGTACTGGATCACCTCTTCCCGCCGCTGGTGCTCGATGTCGAGGTCGATGTCGGGGGGCCCGTCGCGCTCGAGCGAGAGGAACCGCTCGAACAGCAGGCCCAGCGCGACCGCGTCGGCCTGGGTGACCCCGAGCGCGTAGCAGACCGCGCTGTTGGCCGCGCTCCCCCGGCCCTGGCAATAGATGTCGTGCGCCTTGCAGAAGCCCACGATGTCGACCAGCACGAGGAAGTAGCCGGGGAAGTTGAGCTCCTCGATCACCTCGAGCTCGTGTGCGATCTGGTGCAGTGCCTGCTCGTGGTGCGAGTGCGTCGACGGGTACCGGAGGCGGGCGCCGCGTGCGGTGAGCTCACGCAGCCAGGTCATCTCGGTGTGGCCGGCGGGGACGTCGTGGTCGGGGAGCTCGGGCGCGGCGTGCCGGAGGTCGAACGCGCACGTCTGCGCGACGTCGACCGTGCGCTCGACCGCACCCGGCCAGCGCGCGAAGCGACGGGCCTGCTCCGCCGCGCTGCGGAGGTGGGCGAAGGGAGCCGCCGGGAGCCAGCCGTCGATCTCGTCGAGTGAACGGCGTGCCCGCACCGCCGCCAGCGCGGTGGCCAGAGGGCGCTGCGCCGGCGTGGCGTAGTGCACGTTGTTGGTGGCGACGACGTCGACCCCGACCGCCATCGCCACCCGGACCAGCGCGTCGTTGCGATGACGGTCGATCGGGTCACCGTGGTCCCACAGCTCCACCAGCACGCGGTCGCGTCCGAAGCCGGCGACGAGCCGCTCCAACGCGTCGCGTGCCGCGGTGGGGCCGTCGCGCACCAACGCCGCGGGCACCGTGCCCTTGCGGCACCCGGTGAGCACGTACCAGCTGTCGTTGCGGGCGCTCGGCTGCGGGTGGAGGTGCACCGGGGCGCGCGCGGCGCGGGCCAGCGCGTCGACCGTGGTGCGCGGCGCTCCCTTCTCCCCCTGCAGCTGCGCCTCGCTGATCGCCCGGGCCAGGCGCGCGTACCCGACCGGGCCCTCCGCCAGCACCAGCAGGTGCTCTCCCTCGGGATCGGGCTCGCCGTTGGCGGGCCGGGTGATCCCCAGCGTCATCTCCGCCCCGAACACGGTGGGGAGGCCGTGGTCGCGCGCCGCCAGCGCGAAGCGGACGACGCCGTAGAGACCGTCGTGGTCGGTCACGGCCAGCCCCGCCAGCCCGAGGCGCGCCGCCTCCACCGCCAGCTCCTCGGGGTGGCTGGCCCCGTCGAGGAAGGAGAAGTTGGTGTGACAGTGCAGCTCGGCGTAGCCCGACCCGTTGCCGCTCATGGCCCGACCGTACCGAACGTGTGTTCGATCCTGCAACCGGGCCCGGCCCGGACCGCCCGCCCCGGTCGGCCATACCATCGGGGCCATGTTGTTGTCAGGCATCAACCACGTGGCCGTGCTCACCAAGGACACCGACCGGCTGCACGCCTTCTACCGCGACGTGTTCGACGCCGAGGTCTTCGCCGACGAGACGACCAGCGAGGGCGAGCAGCAGGGGCGGTTGTCGTTCGTGACCGTCGGCCCCCACACCCAGCTCAACGTGTTCGAGCTGCCCGGGAACACCGAGGCCGAGCACCAGACCCCGATGTTCGGCCGGGGCCGGATCGACCACATCGGCCTCCAGGCGGCGTCACAGACCGCGTTCGACCTCATCCGCGAGCGGCTGATCACCCGCGGCTGCACCGACGGCTTCGTCACCGACTTCGGCGTCGCCATCAGCCTGTTCTTCGTCGATCCCGACGGGCTCGAGGGCGAGGTCCTGCTCGACCGCGCCGGCACCGGGCCCGAGGACCTCAAGCCCCCGGGCACGCCGGCGGTGGGCTACGAGCGCGTCGCCGACGCGTGACCCCGCGCGCGTGACCCATGGCGGGTGACGACGACTACTGCTACCTGACCACGCGCGGCCGCGTCACCGGGAACGACCACGAGATCGAGATCTGGTACGCCCGTGACCGCGACACCCTCTACCTGCTCGCGGGGGCCGGCGACGCCTCCGACTGGGTACGCAACCTGCAGGCGGAACCGCGTGTGACCGTCCGGATGGGCGACGTGACGCACACGGGGCGCGGGCGGGTGATCGACGATCCGGCGGAGGACGAACGCGCCCGCACGCTCGTGTTCGACAAGTACCAGCCCCGCTACGCCGGCGAGCTCGTCTCCTGGCGCGCCCGCGCCCTCCCCGTCGCCATCGACCTCTGACTCCCGACTCGGCGCCCCACCCCGGCGAGGTCAGTCGTAGATCGCCTCGACCGCGGCGCAGCCACGCTCGAGCACCACGAGGCAGGCGACGCCGCCGTCGACGACCACCTGCCACAGCGCGCGCCGGCGCCGGTGGTCCCACCACCGGAGATCGTGGGCCCACGGCCCGCTCCACGACTCCAACGCGCCGCCACCACCGGGCAACGCCGCGCACCACAACCCCGCCGGCGCGGCCGACGGCTCGCCGCGGCCCGACACCGTGACCGGTTCGCCGTCGGCGTCGAGCAGGTCGGCAGGCAACGGCGGGTCGTACACGCGCGCCGGTGCCGGTCCCGGCACCGCGCCGGGCCAGGGAAGCCCCGCGCCGCCCGCCGCCTCGTCGCGGGACTCACCCCAGGGCACCCAGCGCACCCGCTCCACCGGCGTGCGCCCACCTGCGGGCACCGCGGTGACGACCGCGTCGGGACCGAGCATCCCCTGCACCCGGGCGAGGGTGCGCCCGGCACGGTCGGCGGCGGCGGGGTCACCGCCCCAGAACCCCAGCTGCCGCCCGGTGGCGGGGCCGAGGTCGTCGGGCACCAGCCGCAGCAATGACAGACCGGCGGTCACGGTGTCGGTCGTCAACCACGCGTCGAGCTGCCAGCGCACGCGCGCCACCAGCGCCGGTGGCGTGAGCGCGCCCTCGTGCCGCCAGCAGCGCGTGAGCCGTTCGCCGTGCTCGGTCTCGGCCTCGACGATCACGCGCGCGCAGCACAGCCCGAGCGCGTCGAGACGGGCGAGCATCCGGTCGGCGAGCATCTTCGCCGCAAACGCGGCTTCGTCGACGCGCGTCGCCGGGGGGTCGAGCTCGATCGACTCGAGCAGCTCCTCGGGTGGCACCGTCGCCACCGGCTCGTGCTCCTCCTCCCCGCGCGCCAGACGGTGGGCGAGCGCGCCCGGGGGGCCGAAGCGCCCGTGCACGGCGGCGGACGGCAGCTCGGCGAACGCCCCGAGGGTGCGCAGGCCGAGCCGGGCCAGGAGATCGACGAGCTCACCACCACCGCCGTGGGCGGCGTCGACCGAACCGGCCAGCACCGTCACCGGCCACGACGCCAGGAACGCGGGCGACGTTCCCGGCGGCACCACCACCACGTCGAGCGCCCGCTCCTCGGTGGCCCGCGCCGCCAGCCCCGCGGCGAAGGTGCCGTCGGCGATGCCGGCGCGCACGTCGGGCACCGCGAGCTCGCGCACGCGGGCGACGATCCGCGTCGCCATCGCGTCGTCACCCCCGAAGTAGCGCGACGGCCCGCGCGTCGGGAACGACAGCTGGCCGGGCCGCTCGAGCACCAGGCGCGGCACGAGCTCCTCCACCACGCGGACCACCAGCTCGAAGGCACGCGCGTCGGCGGTGTCGTCGGCATCGAGCACCACGAGGCCCGCGCAGCGCGCCTCCGCCTCGCGGCGCCGCACGCCGACGGCCACACCCTCCGCGCGGGCCTCGGCCGACGCCGAGCGCACCACCAACCCCCGCGGGCCGCGCTCGGTGACGACGACCGGCGCGTCGACCAGGCCGGGATCCCGGCGGCGGGCGGCGACGACGGGCCAGTCGGGGCACCACAGCGCGCAGGTCCGGGTGGCGGCAGCCTCGAGCGTGCCGGCCACGGTTCAGCCCGCGCGGGCGAGCTCACCCGCACGCGGGCGCGCCGCCTGCCCCGGCCCTCCACCCGCACCTGCAGGCGACGGCCGGCGAGCACGCCCGCGCCCGGTTCCAGGCCGTCCCATGCGCTGGCGGCGGCGTGCACGACGTAGGCCGCACCGGCGGGCCACACGACGCCGTGCGGCTCGGCGGCGACCAGCACCGCCTCCCGTTCACGGACGCGCGCCTCCAGCCGGCGGGCGTCACCCAGGCGCACCCCGCGCGGCACCTCGGCCAGCACCAGGCTGACGCCGTCGAGCAGGGCCGCCACCACGGTGGCCCAGCGGGCGGGGGGAACCCGCCGGACCACCGCGAACCGTTCGAGCGCGACCCCGGCCTCCGCCGCCGCGAGGAGGCCGAGGGTGGCGTCGAGATCGACCGCCGCCGCCCACTCCCCCAACGCGGTGAAGGCGGCCGCCAGCTCGAAGGCGACCGTGGTCGATCCCGCGCCGGGTGCGCCGGCCACGCGCAGCACCGTGCCCCGCACGACCGCGCCGCCCGGCACGAGGTCGGCGAGGGCACCGTCGAGCGCGACCGAGCGGTCGCGCGCCAGCACCAGCGGGCGGGCGCCCTGCGCCACCTCCTCCAATTGCGCACGCGCCTGCTCGTCGCGCCGGGGGATGCGCCGGGGAAGTTGGGTCACCGCCATGGACCCCCGACGTTATCGAACGTATGTTCGATCCGTCAACTGGAGGCCCCCACCACCCGGCACCGGCCGACGGGGTCAGACCCCACGCCGGTGACGCCGGTTCGTCGATCAGGCGGTGGGTTCGGGGGTCGGGAGCGGCTCCACCCCGATCGCCCGCAGTGATTCCGGCGACCACCCGGCGTCGTCGCCGTAGTACCCGAAGAGGTGCTCGATGGTCTCGACGACCCGCGGCTCCAACGCCGCCCACGCGTCGACCGACGCGGCGACCGCCACCGCACTGGAGTACACCGTCACCGAGGTCGCCCCGAAGTCGAACAGGCGCCGGGCGAGGACGTCCGGCGGACGGTCACCGCCCTCCTTCACGTCGTCGATCGACGCGTACCGCTCGATGGCCATGCCGGTCAGGGAGCGGTTCAGGTCGAAGATGCGGACGTTGGGCGACGCGCCCGGCCGCACGGTCACGGTGATGAACTGACCCATGTCCAGACACTACGACGTCAACCGCGACGACCGAGCACCGCGAGCAGCTCGGTCTGGCGCCCGGCGCCGTCCGGGACGTCGAGCCGGGTGCCGAACATGCCACTGCCGACGAGCATGTCGAGCTGCGGCTCGATCACCTCGAAGCACGCCTCGACCAGCTCGGGTTCGAGCGTGGTGTCCTGCCCGGTCGACGCCGCGACGTCCCATCCGTGGATCAGCACGTCGAGGAACCGGTGACCGCAGTAGACCTCGCCGGGCACCGGCCCGTACGACACCGCGCACGGTGCCTCCATGGCGCCGGGGGCGCGGAACGCCGCCGCCGCCACCATCGACGAGTCGTCGTAGGCGCGCAGCGGGTCGGTGCCCAGCACGTCGCCGTCGAGCCGATCCCCCACGTCCTCGATCGACAGGCCCGCGGCGAGCTCGGCCGCCCAGTAGTTGCCGGTGACGATGTGGTTCACGAGCTCCCGCACCGTCCAGCCTTCACAGTCGGAGGAGCTCCCCCACTGGTCGTCGCCCACGCCGGCGACGGATCGGCGCGCGTGCTCGAGCGCACGAGCATGCACCTCAGGAAGGTCGACCATCGCTCGCTCCCCTCGTTGCCGCTGCCCTCCGTGCCAGACGCTAGAGGAAGAGTCGGCCCGGTGCAGGCGGGACCCCGCGCCAACACAGCGAGTCCATGAAGATCCACGAGCGACGGTGGATCGCGCTGGGGCCGTAGCCCGCCAGCGCCAACTTGTGCGCGGGCGCCGGGTACCCCACGTTCGACTCGAAGTCGTAGGGCGGGTAGTGCTCGGACTCGTCGATCATCATGTGGTCGCGCGTCACCTTCGCCACGCACGACGCCGCGGCGACCGCGAGGCACTTGGCATCGCCCTTGATCACGGTGGTGACCTTCGACGGCATCCGGAGGTAGTCGTGGTTGCCGTCGAGCACGATCCGATCGGGGACGTAGCCCTGCGCGTCGAGCTGCGCCAGCGCCCGCAAGCCGGCGGCGCGCAACGCGGCGGTCATGCCGAGCTCGTCACACTCCTCGTAGGAGGCGTGGCCGATGCCGATGGCGACGGCCCACTTCCGCACCGACCGCGCCGCCTTCTCCCGCTCGGGGCGGGTGAGCTCCTTCGAGTCGCGCACGCCGCGCACGTGCTCCCGCGCCGGGATCACCGCCGCGACCGTCACCGGGCCGGCCCAGGCGCCCCGGCCCACTTCGTCGATGCCGCAGACCACCTCGTGGCCCGCGTCCCAGAACTTCCGCTCCAGCCGCAGCGTGGGGCCCATCCGACGGGTGGGCCGAGCCGGCGCGTCCGGTGCGTCGGGCGCGTCGGCTGCGCCGGCCGGCGGCGTCGTGGGCGGTCGCGTCGGCGGCAGGACCGGGGCGGTCGTCACGGCGCCGAACCTACCCGCCGGGGGCGGTGCACGCCCCGATGCTCGACCCGGTCGATTCGGTCAGACCGGGCCCGAACGACCGGTCACCGGAAGGGAGGGCGCGCGCCCGTGCCCGCGGGTCACGCCGACGTGTCGACACCGTTCGGCACCACGCAGGTTCCGGGTTCCCGGCCTGAGCAGCCCGGCTACCCCTGCTCCAGTCGGGCGATCTGCTCCGCCGCCTCCGGCTTCGGCGCGGCGCGGAACCAGGCGTCGAGGATGCCCGCCACTGCGTCCTCGGTCACCAGGCCCATGTAGCCCATCACGAGCACGTTGGCGTCGTTCCACTCGCGCGCGCCGGCCGCGGTCGCGGCGTCGGTGCAGAGCGCGGCACGCACGCCGCGCACCTTGTTGGCGGCGATCGACGCGCCCGTGCCCGTCCAGCAGAAGAGCACGCCGGTCGCGCACTCGCCCGACGCCACCAGCTCGCCGACCCGGGCACCCACCGCGGCCCACTCGCCCTCGGCGGCTGCGATGACGTCGTGGCCACGCGCCTCGAGGTCGCACCGCACCGCGTCGGTGAGCGACGTGCGCTCGTCGGTGCCGAACGCGACCTTCATCCGAGCAGCATCCGGTGCACGTCGTCGAGGGTCTCGAACGGTGTGCACGCGACGCCGAACGCGGCACACCACGACGCGAGCGGCCCCTTCGCCAGCACGATGTCGGCGAGCAGGGCCGCCTTGCGGTCGCTGGCGCCGTCGCCGACCAGCACCGTCGTGCGGCCGCGGTACTGCGCGTCCTTGATCGGCGCCTGCTTGCAGACGCCACACGACGAGCAGGGGCAGCACCGGTCCTCATGGGGGAACCGGAGCTCGCCGGTCGAGAAGTCGACCGCGTTGGTGAGCACGTCGATCCCGAGCGGCGCACAGGCGTCGTCGACGTAGAAGCCGAACCCGTCCGACACCACGGTGAGCTCGGCGCCGGCGGCGCGCAGGTCGCCGACCAGGCGTGGGAAGTCGGGGTCGAGCGGCACCTCGGCCGCGATCGCACGCAGCGAGGCCTCGTCCCCCTCGACCATGGCCCACTGGTCGAAGATGCACTCCCGGCTGCCGATCTCGCCCCGCTCGTACTGGTCGTGCAGTTCGAGCCACTCGGGCGCGCCGGTCCGGGTCAGCAGGTGCATGCCGACGTCGGCGGTGCTGATGGTGCCGTCGAAGTCGAGGAACACGGCGGTGTTCGCGAGATCCAGTTCGAGCCGCTCCATCGGGGCGAAGTTAGCCGTGATCCGCCGCCGCGCCGCGTGCGAATGAGTCCCCGACATGCCGATCGAGAAAGGGGTCTGCCGATGAGCAGCGACGACCACGTCAAGACCGTCCAGTCGGTGTACGAGGCGTTCGGCCGTGGCGACATCCCGACCGTCCTCGACGCGGTCACCGACGACGTCGACTGGGCCACCGAGGCCGGCGGCACGGACGCACCATGGTGGGGCCCGCACGCCGGACGCGCCGGGGTGGACGAGTTCTTCGAGCAGTTCGCCGCGGCCATGGAAGTGGACGAGTTCACGCCGCTGGTGATCGCCGCCGACGGTGACGCGGTGCTCAGCGTCGTGCGCCTCCGTGTGCGGTCCAGAGCGACCGGCACCGCGGCGGCGATGGACCTGCACCACTGGTTCCGGTTCCGCGACGGCAAGATCGCCTTCTACCGCGGCACCGAGGACACGCTCCAGACCCTGCGCACGCTCCAGTAGCGGACCGCTTCGTCCCTCAGCCCTCATGCGTGTCGGTGCCTCACACGTGGTGGGGCACCGACACGACCGCCACGCCCGGCTCGAACAGCAGGCGGGCCTTCATCTGGAGGGCGCGGTGGTTGTGCAGCCCGTGCTGCCACCACTTGGGGACGAACTCGCCGATCACCACCGTCACCAGGTCGGCGCCCTCGGCCTTGATCGCCTCGACCTCGTGCAGCAGCGGCTCGCCGAGCTCGCGGTAGGGCGCGGCGACCACGTCGAGCGGCACGGGCAGCTTCTGCTCCAGCCACTGCTCCTCGAGCTTCTCGGCGTCCTCGGGCAGCTCGGCGATGTGCACCGCCCGCACCCGGTCGGGCCGCAGGAGCTCGGCGACCCGCAACGCCTCCCGCGCGCCCTCGTGCAGGGTCGCCACGGGCACCAGCGCCACGTGCCGGCGCGGCGCCCGGGTCAGCAACGTGGAGTCCTGTTCGAGCGTGGGCAGGTTCACCACCACGATGCCCGGCTCGAAGAGCAGACCGGCCTTGAGGCGGAGCGCGTCGTTGTGGCGCAGCACGTGACGCAGCCGTGCATCCTCGATGGTCTCCGGCACCACGACCGCGCAGAGGTGGTCGGCGAACTCCGCCCGCTCGCTCTGCACGAGCGCGCGCGCCGTCTTGACCAGCCCGCGCTGCGACGTGACGAACTCGAGCTTGCAGCCGTACCGGGCCCAGAACGCGGCGCCGAGGTTGCGGTCCTCGGGCCCCACGTGCACCGCCCGCACGCGGTCGGCGTCGAGGTGGTCGGTGTAGCGCATCGCCCGGTCGAGGCCGTCGTCGACCCGGGACACGAGCACGACCGCGGCGAGCCGCTTGGCGTTCGCGACCGCGAGCGCCGGATCGGGCTCGTCGAGCTTCGCCGCCACGTGCTCGTAGTGCTTGTTGACCCGCACCAGCACCGCGACGGTGATGGGCACCACGATCATGATGATCCAGGCGCCGTGGGTGAACTTGGTGACCGCGATCACCACGCCGACGACGCCGGTCGCCACCGCGCCCGTGCCGTTGACCCACAGACCCCGCTTCCAACCCGGTTCCTTGAGGGTGAGGTGGCGCTTCGCCATGCCACCCTGCGACAGCGTGAACGATGTGAACACTCCGATGGCGTAGAGCGGGATGAGGTGCGTCACGCTCGCACCGAACGCGACCGTGAGCAGCGTCGCCAGCGCCGCCAGCACGATGATGCCGTTGGCGAACACGAGGCGACGGCCGCGCTTGGTGAGCGGCGTCGGCAGGAAGTGGTCGTGCGCGTGGAAGCTGGCGAGGCGCGGGAAGTCGGCGAACGACGTGTTGGCCGCGAGCACCAGGATCAGCATCGTCATCGCCTGGATGAAGAAGAACGCGATGTCGCCCAGCGCGCCGTTGCCGACGATGGCGCGGGCGATCTGGCTGATCACCGTCTCCTTGGTGCTCGGCAGCGGGTGCAGCTTCCACGCCAGGAAGGAGATGCCGAGGAACATCACGCCGAGCAGCACACCGAGCCAGGCGAGGACCCGGCGGGCGTTCCTCCACTCGACCGGCTTGAACGCGGGCACGCCGTTGGAGATCGCCTCGACCCCGGTCATCGCGGTCGAGCCTCCCGCGAACGCGTGCAGCAGCAGGAAGATGCCGAGCGAGCCGCCGGCACCGGCCGCCACCTCCGCGTGGTGGACGTGGATGGGATCGAGACCGCCCATGACCGCCTTGGCCACGCCCACGATCACGAGGCCGATGATGGCGATGACGAAGCCGTACGTCGGCACCGCGAACACGCGGCCCGACTCCTTCACGCCGCGCAGGTTCATCCAGGCGATGATCCAGATCAGCACGACCGCGATCGCCACGCGGTACGGGTACGCGCCCGGGAACGCCGAGTACATCGCGGCCACGCCGGCCGAGACGCTGACCGCGACGGTGAGGATGTAGTCGGTGAGCAGCGCGACCCCGGCGACCTGCGCGGGCAGCACGCCGAAGTTGTCGCGGGTGACGATGTAGGCGCCACCCGCGCTCGGGTACGCCTTGATCGTCTGGCGGTACGAGAACACCAGGATCACCAGCAGCGCGACGATCCCGAGCGACAGCGGGAGCAGCGTCCCGAACGCGAGCGCGCCCGCCCCACCGAGCAGCAGGACGGTGAGCATCTCCTCGGTGGCGTAGGCCACCGAGGAGAGCGCGTCGCTGGCGAACACCGCGAGCGCGGTGCTGTTGCCGAGCCGCTCGTGGATCTCCTGATCGGTGCGGATCTTGCGACCGAACAGCATGTTGCCGAGGTCCGACCGACGCGAGCGCGGGCGACCCGGCCCCTGCCCGAGCTGCGGCTGAGACTCGCCGCGGTGATGCGTGCCCTGGTCGGGCGCGGGCGGCGCGGTCCCCGGAGCGGAGGGCGGCGTGGGCTCTAGGCTCGGGTCGGTGACGGTCGTGGCCATGCAGCCATCGTCGGGGGTCCCCCGTCAAGAGGACGTCAGCGCCCGCCGGTGACGCGTCAAGATGCCGTCAAGATCGGGCAGCAGACGTTTGCCGCGCTGCTGATCGTCGGGATCGCGACCGCAGTCGGCCGGCTCCTCGACATCGACCTCACCGCGGCCGCGCTGCTGCTCCTGGTGGCCGCGCTGCTGTCGACGCTCCTCGGACGCGTCGGCGCGATCGTCGGCATCGTCGGCGCGTTCCTCGCCCTGAACTACTTCTTCACCGCGCCGCGCGAGAGCCTCGACGTGCAGAAGGGCGACGACCTGCTCGCCCTGGTCGCGTTCGCGGTTGCGTCGGGCGTGCTGAGCTGGACGGTGTCGCGTCTCAACGAGGCCCGCCGCACGGCCGAGCAGCGCGAGCGCGAGACGCAGATCCGCCTCGACCTCACGACGCGGCTCATGGCGGGCGAGAACCTCGAGACGGTCGTGGCCGGCGCGGCCGACGCTCTGGTCGCGCTGTTCGGGCTGGTGGTGTGCACGTTGCGGGCCCCCGGTCTCGTCACCACCGCGACCGCGCCGGGCGTCGCGGGACAGGTCACGGTGGTGCGCATCGCGCCGCTGGAGGTGGAGGCGACGGCGAGCCGCGAGCACCCGTTGAGCGGAGCCGACCGGGCCCTGCTCGAAGCGCTGGTCGCGGGGCTGGCCACCGCGGTCGACCGCCTGCGCCTGGAGGCGGAGGCGAACGAGTCGCGCCTCGCGGCGCAGGTCGGCCGCACCCGGTCGGGCTTCCTCTCCGCGGTCACCCACAACCTGCGGACACCCCTGGCGTCGATCAAGGCCGCTTCGTCGACCCTGCGCGCGCCCGATCTCGAGCTCGACGCCGACGACCGCGCCGAGCTCCTCGACACGATCTACGACGAGACCGACCGCCTCGAACGGCTGGTCACCAACATCCTCGAGCTCAGCCGGATCCGCGCCGGCGCGCTCGACGTCCACCGCCAACCCGTCGACCTGCGCGACCTCGCCCAGGCCGCGATCCGCCGGCTCCGCCCACTGGCGCGCGCCCACCGCATCCGGCTCGACGTCCCGCTGGAGCTCGGCGACGTCGAGGTCGACATCGAGATGATCGAGCAGGTCTTCGGCAACCTGCTCGAGAACGCGTTGCGGTTCGCGCCGCCGGGCTCCGAGATCCTCGTGTCCGCCCGAGCGGTGCCGGACCCACCCGGAGTGCAGGTCTGCGTCGCCGATCACGGGCCCGGCGTGCCCGGAGGAGGAGCGCGAGCGCATCTTCGAGGAGTTCGCGCGCCTCGACGCGCGCCCCGACTCCACCGGCACCGGGCTCGGCCTGGCGATCGTGCACGCGCTCGTGACCGCGCACGGCGGCCGCGTATGGTGCGAGGAGACGCCGGGCGGGGGTGCGACGTTCGTGTTCGTCGTCCCGAGCTGGACCACGCAGGAGCGTTCGTGACCACGGTGCTCGTGATCGAAGACGACTCGTCGTTGCGGCGCGCGCTCCGGACCAGCCTCCGGGCGCGGTCGCTCGACGTGGTCGAGTGCGCGACGGCCGAGGAGGGGCTCGTGCTCGTCGCCGATCGGCGACCCGACGCGGTGCTGCTCGATCTCGGCCTCCCCGACCTCGACGGGATCGAAGCGCTGCGGCGGATGCGATCGTTCAGCGACGTCCCCGTCGTGGTGCTCACCGCCCGCGACCGACAGCAGGACAAGATCGCCGCGCTCGACGCCGGGGCCGACGACTACGTGACCAAGCCGTTCGACGTCGAGGAGCTGCTCGCGCGCGTGCGCGCGGTGCTGCGGCGCGTCCCGCACGCCTCGGCGACGCCCGCGGTGATCCACATCGACAAGCTCGAGGTCGACCTCGCCCGCCGCCAGGTCCGGCTCGATGGCGACGTCGTGCACCTCACCAAGACGGAGCTCGCGCTGCTCGAGCAGCTGGTGACGCACCCCGGGAAGCTGCTCACCCACGAGTACCTGTTGCGGCAGGTCTGGGGCCAGGGGTACGGCTCCGAGAGCAACTACCTGCGGGTGTACGTCGGGCAGCTACGCCGCAAGCTCGCCGACGACGCCACCAGCCCGCGCCTCATCGTCACCGAGCCGGGCATCGGGTACCGCTGGATCGGTAGCGACTAGGTCGGCTCGTATCCTGACCCCGTGACCGCGGTCGGCATCGTCCCCCACACCCACTGGGACCGGGAGTGGTACGCCCCCTTCCAGCAGTACCGGGTGCAGCTCGTGCACCTGGTCGACGACCTGCTGGAGCTGCTGGAAGCCGACCCCTCGTTCACCCGGTTCCTCCTCGACGGCCAGACCGCGGTCGTCGACGACTACCTGGCGGTACGGCCCGACGCGGCCCCCCGCCTTGCCGCGCTCGCCGCCGCCGGCCGGCTCCAGGTGGGGCCGTGGATGATCCTCATGGACGAATTCATGGTCTCGGGTGAGACCACGATCCGCAACCTGCAGCACGGCCTGGCTCGCGCCGAGGCCCTGGGCGGCGACGCCGCCATGCGGGTCGGCTACCTCCCCGACATGTTCGGCCACATCGCGCAGATGCCGCAGATCCTGCGCCTCGCCGGCCTCGAACACGCGGTGGTCTGGCGGGGCGTGCCCAGCGACGTCACCCGCACCGCGTTCTGGTGGCGCGCCCCCGACGGCTCCGAGGTGCGCGCCGAGTACCTCTACGGCTCCTACTCCAACGGCCGCGACATCCCCGCCGACCCTGCGCGCCTCGTCGCACGCGCCCGCGGCTACGAGGCCGAGTTGGGGCGGGCGGCGCTGCCCGGCGGCGGCATGCTCCTGATGAACGGCTCCGACCACCTGCCGCCCCAACCGTGGCTCGGGCGGGTGGTCGCGGAAGCCAACGCGTTGCAGGACGACTTCCGCTTCACGGTCACGTCGCTCGGGGAGTACGTACGTGAGCAGCCGGTCGACGGCCTGACGACGTGGTGCGGTGAGCTGCGGTCGGGGGCGCGGGCGAACGTGTTGATGGGCGTGGCGTCGAACCGCGTCGACGTGCACCAGGCCGCGGCGCGCGCCGAGCGCAGCCTCGAGCGCGTCGCCGAACCCCTGAGCGCGCTGTTCCTCCCGCCCGCCGCAGTATCCCGCCGCGCTCCTCGACGTCGGGTGGCGCCAGTTGATCCTCAACAGCGCGCACGACTCGTCGTGCGCGTGCAGCGCCGACGAGGTCGTCGAGGCGGTGCGCGTGCGCTACCAGGAGGCGCGTCACGTCGGCGACGCCCTCACCCGTGATGCGCTCCGGCAGCTGGCGACCACGATCGACGCGCCACCGTCGTCGACCATCGTGGTGAACAGCACCGCCCGCCCGCGCGGCGGGTTGGTCGAGGTCCCGCTCCCCGGCACCGGTCCGGTGCACCTGGTGGCGGTCGACGACGGGACCGCCTGCCCCACCCAGGTCGTGCGCACGATCGAGGGCGAGGGCGTCTCCACCGTCGTGGTCGGCCAGAAGATCCGGTGGGTCCTCGAGATGATGCGGGGACCGGAGCTGGCCGGCGCCCGCATCGCACGGGTCGAGGACCGCACGCTCCCCGACGGCAGTCACGAGTTCACGTTCCACGACGCCGCTCCCGGGGAGACCGAGCTCGACCTCGAAGCGACCAAGGCGACCCTGCTGGCGTTGGGCGAGGCGGGTGCCACCATCGCCATCCGTCAGCGCCGCGCGCCGGTGCGCGAGGTCGTCGTGGCCGCCGATCGCGTGCCCGGCTTCGGCTGGCGCACGTACCGCGCGGTGGAGGGTGCCGGGCCCGGTACCGCGGTGCGCGCCGAGGGGCACACCCTGGCCAACGAGCACCTGCAGGTCGAGGTCGATCCCGCCGACGGCACCGTCACCATCGAGGCCGACGGCCTCCGCTGGTCGGGCCTCAACCGCTACGTCGACGGGGGCGACGGTGGGGACACCTACAACTACTCACCACCCGAGGTCGACACCGTCGTCGAACGACCCGAGCGCGTGCGAATGCGGGTCGACGAAGCGGGCCCGGTGCGAGCGAGAACCGTCGTCACCGCCTCGTACCGGTGGCCGGCGCACGCCGTCGGTGACGAACGGTCGTGCGCACGCCGCAGCGACGAGGCCCGCCTCGTCGACGTGGTGACGACCCTGGAGCTGCGCACCGGTGAGCGGTTCCTCCGGGTGCACGTCGCGCTCGACCACCAGGTCCGCGACCACCGGCTCCGGGCCCACTTCCCGCTGCTCCACCGCGTCGACGGCTCCGACGCCGAGTGCGCGTTCGCGGTCGTCCACCGCGGCCTCACCGTCGAAGGCGGCCCGCACGAGTTCGGCCTGCCGACCTTCGTGTCACGCCGCTTCGTCGACGCCGCCGCCGGCGGCGCGGGACTGGCGGTGCTGCACGACGGCCTCCTCGAGTACGAGGTGGTCGACGACGGCCGCGAGCTGGCGCTCACGTTGCTGCGCGCCACCGGCTACCTCTCCCGCTCCGAGCTGTCGTTGCGCCCGAACCCCGCCGGCCCGTTGGACCCGCTCGAGGGCCCGCAGCTCCAGGGCCACCTCGAGCTCGACTACGCGGTGCTCCCCCACCGCGGCGACTGGGAGGACGCGCGGTTGGCGGCCGCCGCCGACGAGCTCCTGGTGCCGCTCGAGCGGGTGCGTGGTGGCGGTTGGCAGGGCGCCGACGTCGCGCCGACCGGTCAGGCGCTCCGCGTCGACGGAGCCGAGGTCTCGGCGCTGCAGCGCGACGACGCGGGCGCCTTGATCGTGCGGGTGGTCAACCTCTCGCCGGCTCCGACCGAGGTCACGCTGGCGAACCCCGACGGCGTACCGCTCGAGGGCGACGTGGTCGACCTCACCGGCCAGTCGCTCGGGGCGTTCTCCGGGTCGGCGCCGTTGCGCCCGTGGCAGCTCCTGACCATCCGCGGCACCGACGCCTGACGATCACGCGCGTCTCGGGACCAACGCGAGCAGCGCCTCCCCCCGCGACTCGCTCGTCGACCAGTTGGGATCGAGCCCGGGCGTGGTGATGCGCACGCCGTCGGGCACCTCCCAGAGGAGTGCCGGTCGGTCGCCGTGCCACCGCACCGAGTACGACACCGGACCGCGTCGGGTCGGCGCGTCGCGGACGTCGATCGGCGATCCGATCCACTCGGACGGCCAGTCGCCGAGCAGCTCGACGGTGTCGTCGGTCTCACGCACCACCACCGCGCGCAGGGCCGCGAGCAGCGCGGGGGCGGTGTCGGCCACCCGGGCGCGCACCTCGGCCCACCCGCCCGGTGGCGGCGGTGTGCGCCGTGCGAGCTGTCGGCGAGCCCGACCGGTGAGACGGGCCCACCCGGTCGCCGCCTCCGGGTCGAGCCCCCAGTCTTCGAGCACCGCGACCACCTCGGGCACCACCTTCCATGCCTGCCCCGCGAGCACCGTCGCCGCCCGCGCGGTGTCGACCGCACGCTGCAGGGCGGCGTCGGGCAGCGTGACGCGCATGCCCCGGTCGAGCTGAGCGGTCCATCCCCGCGCCACCGCGGCGGCGTCGGGCAACGTGGCGGGCTCGGTCGCGCCGAGTCCACGGGTGCCGATCGCGACCGCGGCGCGGAGCGTGGTGCGGTGTGCGACCGGGTAGAGGAACGCCGCCACGAGGCGCGCCCCGCGGTCACGGCGGGGGGCGAACGGCGCGTCCGAGGCCGCGCCGCTGGTGACGATCTCCTCGGTGCTCCCGTCCGCGGCCAGCGCCCACCGCGAGGGCGGGCGAGGCGTGCGCACCGCGCTGCGCCCGTCGGCGAAGGCGGTCGCGTCGCCGAGGTCGACCGCGCTCGCGCCGCGCACCACGAGCGCGGCCACGAACGGGGCGGGCGACTCGTTGGCGATCTCGACCACCGCGACCTCGCCGACGTCGGCGACAGGGGCGCCGTACGCACGGTGCACCGCGTCCCCTCCCGGCACCCGCATCGAGGTCTGCACCACCGGCATGCCGTCGACCAGGTGCTGGCGCACCGCCGCCTCGCGCCCGGGGACATGCCAGCGGTCGTCGGCGCCGATCCACCAGTCGAGCTCCCATCCGGCGGCTCGGGGCGCGAGCACCCCGGTGCGGTCGACGGTGGCATCGCGCACGCCTCCGAGCACACCGATCGACGTTCCGCGGCCGAGCGGATCCGATCCCGCTCCGGTCACGAGAGACCGTGGAGCTCGGCCTTCGCCTCACGGAGCATGAGCTCGGGCACCAGCTCGGCCGGGCGGCGGCCGTCGTAGAGCACGGCGCCGACCATCGACGCGATCGGCATCTCGACGCCCGACCCGCGCCGCCAGCTCGAGCAGCGCGGCGGTGCTGCGCACGCCCTCGGCCACCATGTTCGACTGCTCGACGATCTCGTCGAGCGAACGGCCCCGACCGAGCTCGAAGCCCACGCTGCGGTTACGGCTCTTCGGGCTGGTGCAGGTCGCGACCAGGTCGCCGAGGCCGGCCAGCCCCGCGAACGTCATCGGTTCCCCGCCGAGCGCGACGCCGAGCCGCGCCACTTCGGCCAGGCCCCGAGTGATCAGCGCAGCCTGCGTGTTGTCGCCGTAGCCCAGCCCCGCCGCGGTCCCGGCCGCGATCGCGATCACGTTCTTCATCGCGCCGGCGACCTCGCACCCGACGACGTCGGGGTTGGTGTACACGCGGAAGCTGCGGCTCATGCACAGCTGCTGGAGCTCGCGCGCGGTGTCCTCGTCGCGACAGGCGATGACCGACGCCGCCGGCTGCCCCTCGGCGACCTCCCGCGCCAGGTTCGGACCGGTCAGCACCGCGACCCGTCCGGGGTCGTGACCGGTGAGCACGTCGAGGGTCACCTCGGTCATCCGCAGCAGGGTGCCGCGCTCGATGCCCTTGGCCAGGCTGACCACCGGGACGTCGGCGGCGAGGTGCGGGGCGGCCAGCTGGAGGACCGCGCGGTAGCCGTGCGAGGGCACGGCCATCACCACCACGTCCGCGCCCGTGCACGCGGCGTCGAGGTGCGTGGTGGCCTGCAACGCGTCCGGCAGCGCCACGCCCGCGAGGTAGTTGGGGTTCTCGTGCCGCTGCGCGATCGCGTCGACCAGCTCGGGGTTGCGACCCCACAGCGTGGTCGTCGCGTGCTCGCACATGATCGCGGCGACGGTGGTGCCCCACGAGCCCGCGCCGATGACGGCCACGGACGCTGCGGACTCCACGATCGGTAGCATACGTGCAGCGATGTTCCCCGACTCCGCCCGCACCGAGACATCGCCGCGTCATCCGGCGCCACCACGCGCCGGGGTCGTCGTGCCGATCCGCGCCTTCGCGCTCGGCAAAGCCCGCCTCGCCGACGCGCTCGACCCCGCCGAGCGGGCGGCGCTGGCCCGGCGACTGGCCGAGCGGGTGCTCCAGGCCGCCGCGCCCCTGCCCGTCGTCGTCGTGTCCTCGGATCCCGACGTGCGCGACTGGGCGGCGCGCCAGCACGCGACCGTGCTCGACGATCCCGGCACCCTCGACGCGGCCGCCGCCGGCGGACGCGACCACTTCCGCGCCGCGGGCTGTTCGCGTGTCGTCGTCGCGCACGCCGATCTGCCGTACGCACGGGGGCTCGCTCGGCTCGCGCGCGACGGGGCGCGGCCGGTGGTCGCGCTCGTGCCCTGCCACCGCGACGACGGCACGCCGGTGCTCTCGGTTCCCACCGCGAGCGAGTTCCACTTCGCCTACGGACCAGGTTCGTTTCGCCGGCACGCGGCGGAGGCACGCCGGCTCGGGCTCGGGCTGCGCGTGGTGCGCGACCGCGACCTCGCGTTCGACGTCGACGTCCCCGACGATCTCGTGGAGCTGGCCGCCGATCTCGAGGCGACGCCCACACCGTGACCGCGCGTGGGCTGGTCCCGTCGCGGGTGCTGGCGATCGGCGCGCATCCGGACGACATCGAGTTCGGGTGCGGGGCGTCGTTGGCGCAGTGGGCACGCGCCGGCGCCCACGTCGAGCTCGCGGTCCTCACCGACGGCTCGAAGGGCACGTGGGATCCCACGTGCGACCTCGCCGCCCTGGTCGCCGCCCGCCAGGAGGAGCAACGGGCGGCGGCCCGGACCCTCGGTGCCGCCGGCGTCCACTTCGTGGGCGCGGTCGACGGCGAGCTGACGGCCGACCGCGGCACCATCGAGCGGGTGTGCGCGCTCGTGCGCGCCGCCCGTCCGGACCTGGTGCTGGGCCACGACCCGTGGAAGCGCTACCGGCTGCACCCCGACCACCGCCGGGCGGGCGAGCTGCTCATCGAGGGCATCGTCGCGGCGCGTGACCCGCACTTCTTCCCCGGCGCGGGCGCCCCGCACCGGCCGTCGCGCCTCCTCCTGTTCGAGGCGCAGGACGTCGATCACGTCGAGGTGGTCGACGATGCCGCGATCGACGCGAAGGTCGCCGCGCTGCTGTGCCATCGCAGCCAATGGCGTTCGACGATGGGCATCGAGGAAGACGGGCCCGACACCGATGCGCAGCGCGCCGCGTTCGAAGCGCGCATCCGCGGCGAGGTCGCCATGGCCGGCGGCGAGGAGTTCAAGCTCATCGTCGAGCTCTGACGCGAGAAGGGGCCCCCGAAGGGGCCCCTTCCGACTCGATTGGGGTACTGACTAGCGGCGCTTGGTCACGCGGCGCTTCGCCGGCGCGCGCTTGGTCGCCTTCTTGGCGGTGCGACGCTTCGCCGGCGCGCGCTTGGCCGCAGCCTTCTTCGTGCTGCGACGCTTCGCGGGTGCCTTCTTCGCCGCGGCCTTCTTCGTGCTCCGACGCTTCGCCGGGGCCCGCTTCGCAGTCGACTTCTTGGCCGTCCGACGCTTCGCCGGGGCCCGCTTCGCCGCTGCCTTCTTCGTGGTCCGACGCTTCGCCGGGGCCCGCTTCGCAGTCGACTTCTTGGCGGTCCGACGCTTCGCCGGGGCCCGCTTCGCCGCTGCCTTCTTCGCAGTACGACGCTTGGCCGGCTTCCGTGCCGCCGTCGACTTCTTCGCAGTACGACGCTTGGCCGGTGTACGGGCCGTCGTCTTCTTCGCCGCTGTCTTCCGTGCTGTGCGTCTCTTTGCGGGAGGCACGGTCACCACCTTTCGCTAGGGATTCTTTCAGTGCGTAGGTACGGCGGGAGCCTGACCTACTTGTTCACGGCTGACTTGAACGCTGCTCCTGCAGAGAATTTCACGCCCTTCGACGCCGCGATCTGGACCGGCTCACCCGTGCGCGGATTGCGCCCGGTACGGGCTGCGCGCGAGGAGCGGGAGAAGGAACCAAAACCGGGGAGTGTCACCTTGTCGTCGTTCGCGACCGCGGCCTGCACCGAATCGATGAGCGCGTTCAGCGCGCGCTCCGCGTCGGCTTTGCTGAGCCCGGCCCCCTCCGCGATGTTGTCGACGAGCTCTGACTTGTTCACGCTGGCCTCCGAAATGTGTGCGTGTTCTCAGGAAGTTGAACGCATTTACAACGATCCGTCAAGCATTTCGACGCGGCGCGTCGCGCGTGTGCACCATGACGCCGACTCGAATCGTCGCTCGTTCTGTTGTGATACCCGCTTGTCGTCTTGCGTGATCTCGCGTGCACACGCATGCACGCGCATGCGCGCGACACCGGTGGAGGGTACGACAGCACGCACGTGAAGTGGTGGATATCGCGGCGCGCGGAGCGCGCGCGAGCGTGGATCGCGCCGTGCGCACGCGATGCATGCAGGCACGATGACGCGCGCAAAAAACACGTGCTCACCTGCACCGTTACCGAACTGCGCGTCCGCGCGACGCGACCGCGAGGTCTCCGGAGACGCGCAGAAGCCCGGCTCCAACTTTCCGGGAGCCGGGCTTCCGTGTTGCAGCCCCGAGCAGATTCGAACTGCCGTTACCGCCTTGAGAGGGCGGCGTCCTCGGCCACTAGACGACGGGGCCAAACCGCTTGGAAAGGTACGGTGCTGCGAGCTCGGGGGGGAGGACTCGAACCCCCAATGACAGGGCCAGAACCTGTTGTGTTGCCGATTACACCACCCCCGAAGGTCCCGCCAGACTAGCGGACGGCTCCCCGGATCACGCCGTCTGGGTGTGGCGTTCGCTCCTCGGGATACCCGGCTCGCTCACGCTCACGCCGTCTCCATTGGGCGCTCGCTCCTCGCCGGGATACCCGGCTCGCTCACGCTCACGCCAAGCGAGCCCGGGCGGCGCGCAGCCGGGCGAGGGTGCGGTCCCGCCCGAGGAGGTGCATCGAGTCGAAGAGCGGCAGGCCCCGGGGTAGGCCCTCGACCACCGCGTAGAGCGCGGGCATCGCCGTGCGGATCTCCTTCTTCGAGAGCCCGAGCGCGGTGAGTGCTCCGCGGAAGTCGACGGCGTCGACCGCCCAGTCACACTCCTCGACGTGCGTGATCACCGCGTCGAGCACCTCGCCGATCCGGTCGGTCCGCTCGACGACCTCCCAGGATTCGGGGGCGATCCGGAAGTCAGCCTCGTCGACGAACAGGAATCCCATCTGGTCGACGATCTGCACCAGGGTCACCGCGCGCTCCTGCGCGATCCCGACCGCCGCATCGACGACCGCAGCGTCGTACGCGTCGCCGAAGCGGGCGCGGGCGAGCGGTTCGACTCGCGCGGTGAGCTCCTCGCGCGGCAGGCGACGGATCCACTCGCCGTTCAGCCAGTCGAGCTTCGCCCGGTCGAAGCCGGCGGCGGCGTGCGTCACGCGGTCGAGGTCGAATGCCGCGATCAGTGCGTCGGCGTCGAGCACCTCGTCGCCGTCGTCGGCCGGTGCCCACCCGAGCAGCGCGATGTAGTTCATGAGCGCCTCGGGGAGATAGCCGTCGTGGCGGAAGTCCTCGAGCGCGACCGCGCCGTGGCGCTTCGACAGCTTGGCGCGCGACTCGGCGTCGACGATGAGCGGCAGGTGGGCGTACTCCGGCACGTCGGTCGCGCCCAGCGCGGCCCGCAGCGCCAGCACCCGGTGGGTGGAGTCGATGAGGTCCTCGCCCCGGATGACGTGGGTGATCCCCATCTCCAGGTCGTCGACCGCGTTGGCGAGGAAGAAGATGGGGGCGCCGTCGGACCGCACGATCACGAAGTCGTGGATGAGCGACCAGTCGACCCGCACCTCGCCGCGGATGAGGTCGGTGAAGCTGCTCACGCCGTCGTCGGGCGTGCGGAAGCGGATGGTGCGCGGGCGACCCTCGGCGGCGAGCGCGACGCGCTCGTCCGGGGTCAACGCGCGGCAGCGACCGTCGTAGCCCGGCGCGCGACCGGCCGCGACCGCAGCATCGTTGCGCTCGCGCACTTCCTCCTCGGTGCAGTAGCACTCGTACGCGTCACCCTGGGCGAGGAGCCGGTCGGCGGCGGCGAGGTACACGGGGAACCGCGAGCTCTGGAGGATCGGCCCCTCGTCCCAGTCGATGCCGAGCCACCGGAGGGTCTCCTGGATCCCGACGACCCACTCGTCGCGGCTGCGCGCCACGTCGGTGTCCTCGATGCGGAGCACGAACACGCCGTCGTGATGGCGGGCGTAGAGCCAGTTGAAGAGCGCGGTGCGGGCGCTGCCGATGTGCAGCGAGCCGGTGGGCGCGGGCGAGAACCGGACACGGATCATGCGTGCAGGCGGACCGCGGCCGTCAGCGGTCGAGATGGTGTCGGAGCGACGTGCGGAACTCGTCGAGCAGGCCGGCGACCTGCGGCGGCAGGCGCAGCACCGCGTCGGGGACCGCGTCGACGATCGCCCGCCGGACGCCGTACTCGTGGTCGGCGCCGTGCACGGTGGTGGCGCGCCACGCGGCGAAATCCGGCATCGACCTCGCCCAGGTAGCCGAGGAGCGTCGCTGCGACCTCGACGTCGGCCATGGTCGGCGCGCGCCCGAACGAGGCCGCTCGTTTCATGCCCAGCTCGGCGACGACCGACAGCGCGTCGTGGGCCGACTCGTGCGGCGCGAGGGAGATGCGCTCGGTCAGGCGGTCGGCCAGCGTCAGCGCGTACCCGACGTTGGGCCCGGGCCGGCCGAGCAGGGTCCCGGTGGGCTGCCCGGCGACGAGGTCGCCGGGCCGGTCGGCCCGCCATCCCTTGGCCGCCGGCAGGTGCACCCCGGGCGCGAGGTTGGTCTCCTGACGGGGAAGGTCCGGCAGCTCGGGTGAGACGAAGGGGTCGGTGGGCATGGTGGAGTGCTACTGCCCGCCGTCGCCCACGAGCAAGCCGTACACCAACGAGTCGTACAGCGCCTGCCACGACGCCTCGATGATGTTCTCGCTCACGCCGATGGTGGTCCAGCTGCGGTCGCCGTTCGTCGAGTCGACCAGCACCCGCGTGATGGCGCCGGTGCCCTTGGCGGTGTCGAGCACGCGCACCTTGTAGTCGGTGAGGTGCACCGAGGCGAGCGCCGGGTACCGGTTCCCGAGCGCGGCGCGCAGGGCGGTGTCGAGCGCGTTCACCGGACCGTTGCCCTCGGAGGTGGCGATCACGCGCTCACCACCGACGTGCACCTTGATGGTGGCCTCGGTCGTGACGCCGCCCGGTGCGGTGAACGGGTCGTCGTCGTCGGTGATGACGCGGAACGACTCGACCTCGAACCAGTTCTGCTCCCAACCGCCGGCCCGCCGCATCAGCAGCTCGAGTGACGCGTCGGCCACCTCGAAGTGGTAGCCGTCGTGCTCCATCCGCTTCAGCGTGTCGATCAGGTCGTTGAGCTGCGGACCGTCGAGGGTGAGACCGAGCTCCCGGGCCTTCATGGTCAGCGTGCTCTTCCCGGCCAGCTCCGACACCACGAAGCGGGTCCCGTTGCCCACGGAGTCCGGCGGGACGTGCTCGTACGCGTCGGGCCGCTTGGCGATGGCGCTGACGTGCAGCCCGGCCTTGTGCGCGAACGCCGACGAGCCCACGTAGGGCGCCTGCGGGTTCAGCGCCATGTTCACCAGCTCGGCCACATGGTGCGCGACGGGCGTGAGCCGCTCCAGCCGGTCGACGGCGATGGTCCCGATCCCCATCTTCAGGGTGAGGTTCGGGATGATCGTCGTGAGGTTGCAGTTGCCGGTGCGCTCGCCGTAGCCGTTGATGGTGCCCTGTACCTGGATGGCGCCGCCGCGGACGCCCGCGAGCGCGTTGGCCACCCCGGTGCCGGCGTCGTCGTGGAGGTGGACGGCGATGCCGACGTCGCCACCGAAGTACGCGACCACCTCGCGGACCACGTGCTCGATCTGGTCCGGGAGGCTGCCGCCGTTCGTGTCGCACAGCACGAGGCGCGTGGCCCCCGCCTGCGCGGCACCCTCGAGGACCCGCATGGAGAACTCGGGGTTGCGGCGGTAGCCGTCGAAGAAGTGCTCGGCGTCGTAGAACACCTCGCGACCGTCAGCGTGGAGGAACGCCACCGAGTCGGCCACCATCGCCACGCCCTCGTCGAGGGTGGTGCCGAGCGCCTCGATGACGTGGTAGTCCCACGCCTTGCCCACGATGCACACGGTCGACGTGCCCGCGGCGAGGAGATTGCGGAGCGTGTCGTCCGAGTCGACCTTGCCTTTGACGCGCCGGGTCGACCCGAACGCGACCAGCGTCGAGGTGTCGAGGTGCAGCTCGGTCGGCGCGCGCCGGAAGAACTCGTCGTCCTTCGGGTTGGCTCCCGGCCAGCCGGCCTCGACGAAGTCGACGCCGAGCCAGTCGAGCTGCTCGGCGATGCGCAGCTTGTCGTCGACGGTGAGCGAGATGCCCTCGAGCTGGCTGCCGTCACGCAACGTCGTGTCGTAGATCTCGACGCGCTCCGGCCAATTCGTGCGGTCGCTCTCGTGCGCGTTGTCAGCTGACATACTCCAACCAGTCCTTGTAGCGCTCCACCTCGCCGCGCACGGCGGCAAAGTACGTCTCCTGGAGCGTGCGGGTGATCGGCCCCCGGTTGCCGATCTCGCGGTCGTCGACGGAGCGGATCGGCACCACCTCGGCCGCGGTCCCGGTGAGGAACGCCTCGTCGGCGAGGTAGAGGTCGTGGCGGAGCAGCTGCTCCTCACGCACCGGGTAGCCGAGGTCGCGCGCGATGGTCATCACGGAGTCGCGCGTGATGCCTCCCAGCGCGCCGCTCGAGAGCGGCGGCGTGATCACCGCGCCGTCCTTCACGATGAACAGGTTCTCGCCGGTGCACTCGGCGACGAAGCCCTGTGTGTTCAGGAGGACGGCCTCGTCGTACCCCGACTGCACCGCCTCGACCTTGGCCAGGCTCGAGTTGATGTAGATACCGGTGCCCTTCGCCGCGACCGGGTTGATGTTCGGGTCCATGCGCCGCCACGACGACACCTTCATCCGGACACCGGCCTCGAGGCTCTCCTCCCCGAGGTACGAACCCCAAGGCCACACCGCGATCGCGACGTTCACCTCGCACGGCAGCGGGTTGAGCCCGATCTCGCCGTAGCCCAGGTACGCGATCGGCCGCACGTAGCAGGAGTCGAGGCCGCTCTCGCGCACGGTGAGCTTGCACGCGTCCACGAGCTGCTCCCGCGTCCACGGGATGCTCATCACGATGAGCTTGGCGGAGTCGAGCAGGCGCTGGATGTGGTCGGTGAGGCGGAACACCGCCGGACCGTCGGCGGCCGCGTACGTCCGGATGCCCTCGAAGACACCCGAGCCGTAGTGCAGGCTGTGCGTGAGCACGTGCACGCGGGCTTCGTCCCACGGCACGAGCTCACCGTCCATCCAGATCTTCTCGGTCTTCTCGAAGGGCATTTTGGCGCTCCTTGATCGGTCGACTCCGCTTCGCCGCGCTCTGCGAGCACGGCTGCGCTTCGTCTCCTAGATCCTCCCGGCTATGGCAGAGCCGATCTCGGCCGTGCTGCCGCTCACGTCGTCGGACTTCTCGACCGCCGCCCGCACCCGCGCCGCAGCGTCCGTCTCACCCAGGAACTCCAGCATCATCGCGGCCGAGATGATCGCGGCGCGGGGATCCGCCTTCCCGGTGCCGGCGATGTCGGGCGCGGAGCCGTGCACCGGCTCGAACAGCGACGGACCGGTGCGGGCCGGATTGAGGTTCGCCGAAGCCGCCCGCCCGATGCCGCCGGACACCGCGCCACCGAGGTCGGTGAGGATGTCGCCGAAGAGGTTGTCAGTGACGATCACGTCGTAGCGGCCGGGGTCCTGCACGAAGTAGATGCACGCGGCATCGACGTGGTGATAGGCGGTGGTGACGTCGGGATATTCAGGCGCCACCGCGTCGAAGGCCCGCTGCCAGAGGTCGCCGGCGAACGTGAGCACGTTGGTCTTGTGCACGAGGGTGAGGTGCTTGCGCTCGCGCGCCTGCGCCAGGTCGAACGCGTACCGGATCGCCCGCTCCACGCCCATGCGCGTGTTCACGGACCCCTGCGTCGCGACCTCGTGCGGAGTGTCCTTGCGCAGGAACCCGCCCTCGCCCGCGTACGTGCCCTCGGTGTTCTCCCGCACCACGAGCATGTCGACCCCGTCGTTGAACCGGTTGGGACCGGCCACGAACGGCCGGAGGTTCACGTACAGGTCGAGTTGGAAGCGGAGGGTGAGGAGGAGCCCGCGCTCGATCACACCCGGCGGCACCTCGGGCGTGCCCACCGCGCCGAGCATCACCGCGTCCAGGCCCCGGATGGCGTCGAGGTGCTCCTGCTCGAGGACGACGCCGTCGCGGAGGTACCGCGACCCACCGAGGTCGAACGGGACCGAGTCGTACGCGACGCCGGCGGCGTCGACGCACTTCATGGCCTCGGCCACGACCTCGGGACCGATGCCGTCCCCGCCGATGATCCCGATCTGAAAGCTCACGGAGGTTCCTCGAGTGCAATCCGACAATGAAAAACCGTCCGACCCCGGTGACGGAGTGGACGGCGAGAGGCGGGCGCCGGGATGGGCGCCCGCTACGAAATGACGATGACGAAGGTCGAGGTGGTGCTGCGCATGAACCGCTCATGGTACCACCCCCCACCAGGGGTGTCGACGGGGTTCGACAGCTGTGACCCGCCTGAGACACGTCGCGATCGCTCGGCCGACCACACCCGTAGCCTGGCCAACCTCACCTGGGAGGGTGTCCGTGCTCCGTCTCTGGAAGTGGCTCGTCCTCGGCCTCGTGGTGATCGTCGGCCTCGCGTTCGCGGGCTGGTACTTCTTCCTGAAGACCGATCCCGAGCCCCGGGCCGCGATCAAGAACACGCCGGTCGTGACCGAGAGCACGGTCGCGGGCGAGACCAACCCCGGTACCGACGGCACGTGGACGGTGAAGCCGGGGAACCAGAACAACTTCGTCGGCTACCGGGTCACGGAGAAGCTCTTCGCCAACATCTCCGAGAGCGAGGCCACCGGGCGCACCGACAACGTCACGGGAACCATGACGATCGAAGGCACGACCATCAGCGACGTCACCGTCACCGCCGACCTCCGCGACCTCACCTCCGACAACAGCTTCCGGGACGGCCGCATCCGGAGCGAGGGCCTCGAGTCGGACCAATTCCCGGAGGCCAAGTTCGTGCTCACCGCGCCGATCGAGCTGAGCGCGGTCCCGACCGCCGGTACCACGATCAAGACCGAGGCCACCGGTGATTTCACCCTGCACGGCGTGACCAAGCCGGTGACCGTCTCGCTCGAGGGGCGCTGGGACGGCAAGCAGGTCCAGGTCGTCGGCAACCTCCCCGTCGTGTTCGGCGACTACGGCATCTCCGCACCCACCGCGCCCGCGGTCGCATCGGTCGACGACCACGGCGAGATGGAGTTGCAGCTCTTCTTCGACAAGAGCTGAGCGAACAGCCCGCACACGGCGTCGCGTGAATCGCGTCACTCACGCCGGAAGTTTGGGTCAAGCCCGACCGCCGCGCAGGCCGATGCCTCGTGCGCGGTGACCACCGCGCGGGTCCGGAGGGCAGCAAACCAACTCCCAACGCCTCCGAAAGGCAGCAGAAACCATGAACCTGTTCGTGTTGCGTACGTGGCTGGAAGCGAAGTTCGCCAAGGACGAGCGTGGTGCTTCGATGGTGGAGTACATCCTCCTCGTCGCGCTGATCGCGCTCGCCGTGATCGCGGCCGTCGTGTTCCTGAAGGACCAGGTCAACGGCAAGTTCAACGACGCCGGGTCGAAGCTCTCGAGTTCCGGGAGCTGAACCGACGTCCGTACGGACTGCGAAACGGAAGGGCCCCGTCGGCGGACGGGGCCCTTCTTCGCGTCGGCAACCAGCCGGTAGCCTGCACCGATGGACCCTTCCCACCTCTCGCAGCAGGCCTACGACCGGCTCCAGGAGGAACTCGCCGAGCGGTCGGGCCCGCGCCGCAAGGAGATCTCGGCGTGGATCGAGCGGGCGCGCGAGCACGGCGACATCAAGGAGAACGCCGACTACGACGCGGCGAAGAACGAGCAGGGCCACAACGAAGCGCGGGTCCGGCAGCTGGAGGAGATCCTGCGCACCGCGGTCGTCGTGGAGGGGCCCATCGGTGACGTGGTCGCGCCCGGCACCGTCGTCGAGGTGCGGATGGAGGGCGACGACGAGACGACGTCGTACCTGGTGGGGTCCATCGAGGAACGCAGCGAGGAATTCGAGGTGCTGTCGACCTCGTCGCCGCTCGGGCTGGCGCTGCTCGAGCACCGGCCGGGGGAGACCGTGAGCTACGAAGGCCCCCGGCGCACGTTCGCGGTCCAGATCGTCAGCGTCCGCCCCGCGAGCTGACTGCGCGCGATCGGGTCGAGCACGTTCCGAAGCGGGCCTTGCGCGTCGAACGTGCGTTCGGTATGGTGAGGTCGACGCCGCGAGGACCGGGCGTCTGAGGTCCTCCTCTCGTTCAGCACCTTTCGCGGTGCGCGCACGTTCGAGGAGGATCGTGGTCGATCTGCAGAGCGCCGTACGCGATCTCCAGGGCGCGCTCGAGGGTTTCGATGCGTCGGTGCTCACCGGCGAACAGTGCGCGGCCCTGCTCGGGGACCTGGCGCGGATTCGTAAGGCGTGCGGGGCGGTCGAGGCTGCCGTGGCGGCGCGGGCCGCATCGGGCGGCGCGCACCACCGAGCCGGTTTCGCCGGCGCGCCGGATTGGCTCGCCGCGGTGTCCGGCACCACCGCCCACGACGCCAGAGTCGCCCTCGAGACCATTGCCGAGGTCGGACACCTTCCCGAGACCCGCACTGCACTCTTGGCCGGTCGGGTTTCGATGGCGCAAGCACGAGAGATCACCCGCACCGAGGCGATCGCGCCGGGGAACGAGCGCGAGCTGCTCGACCTCGCAACGCGTTCGGGCCTGCACCGCGTACGCGCGGTCGCGCGCGAGCTGCGTGCCACGGCGATCCCTCCTGACGAGCTGTACGCGCGCCAGCGAGAGTCGCGCTCTTTCATCCACTGGCGGGACGAGCTCGGGATGGTGTGCATCAAGGGCCGCCTCATGCCCGAGGTCGGAGTACGGCTGATCAAGCGGGTCGAGGCCGGCGCCGCACGCGCCCGGCGGGAGACGCGATCGGTCGAGCCGTTCGAAGCGCTCGCGGCCGACGCCTTCGAGGCGATCGTCGCGGGTGGCGGTGCACGCCCTTCCCGGTCGACGGACCTCGTTCTCGTGTGCGACGTCGCGGCCTGGTTGCGGGGTCACGGGCACGCGGGCGAGGTGGCGAAGATCGTCGGCGGCGGCCCGATACCGGTCTCGGTCATCGAGGCGCTCTCCGAGAACGCGTTCTACAAGGTGGTGCTGCACGACGGCACTCAAGTGCTCACGGTCGCCCACTACGGCCGCTCGCTGCCTGCCCACGTACGCACCGCCCTCGAGCTGGGCTTCCCGCCGGGCTTCGACGGCGCGGTCTGCTCCGAGGAAGGGTGCGATCGCCGCCACGACCTCGAATGGGACCACGACGATCCGTACTCGAACGGCGGCCCGACCAACGTCGGCAATCTGAAGGCGAGGTGCGGGCCGGATCATCAGGCGAAGACGGAACGAGACCGGGCCGCGGGTCGCCTCGGGGGACGATCACCGTGACCCGCGTGGGTACGCTCCGCGGATGAACTTGGTGGGGCACGTCGCGGCCGCGCTCAGGCCCGATCGACGCGATCCGTCATCTGACTTCCTGGTCGGGTGCATGCTGCCCGATCTCGCGGCGATCGCGCGCGTGCGCATGGCCAGGCCTGCGGGAGACCTCGGGCGCGGCGTCGAGTTCCACCACGCCTGCGACGCGGTGTTCCACGAGTCGGCGTGGTTCCGCGCCACCAACCGCGACGTCCGCGACGCCCTCCTCGACGCGGGGGTGACCACCGGCGCAGCGCGGGCGTGCTCACACGCCGGCACGGAGATGCTCCTCGACGGCGCGCTGATCGCCGAACCCCGGATCGATGGTTGCGCGCGCCGGACGCTCGCTGCCGTCGACGCCGACGCCGAGCTGCTGGCATCGCTCGCACCCGCCGACGCGCGTGCAGTCGTCACCCAGCGTCTTCACCTCCTCGGGTCGACACTCGATCCGGTGCGCTACCGCGACCCGGTGTTCGTGGCGGACCGCCTCCACCGAATGACCGCCGGGCGGCGCCGCATCGAGGTCCGTCCGCGCGACGTGCCGACCATCGCCGACATTCTCGCCCGCTTCGCGCCCGGGATCCGCGCCGCCGCGCCCGAGATCGTCGCCGCGGTCAGGCAGGCGGTCCCCAGCCCCCGCCGCCCGGAGTGAGCACGCGCAGCACGTCGCCGGGCGCGAGCGTCACGGTGCACTTGTCCAGCAGGCGGCGGGCGCGCTTCTCGTCGCCCCCGGGAAGAAGCCAATTCTCGCCCGCTGCCCCCGGCGCGCCACCGTCGAGACCCCATGGACGGCTCACCCGTCGCTCGGTCACGAGGGAGACGGTGATCGGTGCCAACGCCTCGAGCTCGCGCACGATGCCATCACCGCCCGCGTGCGCGCCCGCGCCGCCGCTCCCCCGCCGCAATCCGTAGCGCCGTACGCGCACGGGCAGCGCCCGCTCCATGGCCTCGACGGGGGTATCGAGCGTGTTCGTCATCGCGGTGTGGACACCGCTCATGCCGTCGGCCCACGGACGTCCTCCTTGACCGCCGCCGAGGGTCTCGTAGTGCACCCAACCGTCACCGCCGAGCAGCACGTTGTTCATCGTGCCCTGGCTGGCGGCGCCGATCCGCTCGGGGACGGCCTGCGCCAGCGCCCCCAGGCAGACGTCGGCCAACCGCTGACTCACCTCCACGTTGCCGGCACCCACCGCAACCGGAGGGCGCGCCGCGACCACCGATCCCGCGGGCGCGACGATTCGCACCGGGCGCATCGCGCCGCCATTCGCGGGGAGCGACGGATCGGTGGCCGTGCGAATCGCGAACGCGACCGCGCTCACCGTGACCGCCTCGACCGCGTTCACGTTGCCGGGTCGCTGGTCGTCGGTGCCGGTGAAGTCGAACGTCACCTCGTCGCCAGCGACGGTGAGGGTGAGCGCGATGCGTGTCGGCGTCTGTTGCTGCGGCCGGGGACCGGCCGAGTCGAGCACGTCGGTGAACTGCCACTGCCCGTCCGGCAGCGCGTCGAGAGCGGCGCGCATGCGCCGCTCTCCATAGTCGAGCACCTCGTCGAAGCGCTCGGTGCCCTCGAGCCCGCGCACGAGCTCGGCCAACCGAGAGACGCCGAGCACGTTGGCGCCCCACTGCGCGTCCAGGTCCCCCCGTCGCTCATCGGGCGTACGCGACGCGTCGACGACGCGGGCGAGTACCGCGTCGTCGATCCGGGTCGGCGGGAGGCGCAGCCCCTCCTCGTCGATGGTGAGCGCATCGGGTGGCATCGAGCCGGGCGCGCTGCCGCCGACATCGGCGTGGTGCGCGCGGTTGGCCACCCACCCGACCAGCGGACCGTCTCCGGTCACGCCTGCGAACACCGGCGACACCATCGTGAGGTCGTTGAGGTGGGTGCCACCCGCGAACGGGTCGTTGAGCAGCGTCGGCGCACGGGTCCCGGTGGCGATCGCTGCCGTCACCGACGCCGGCATCGATCCGAGGTGCACCGGGATGTGCTCCGCCTGCGCGAGCAGTTCGCCGGCGGCCGTGAACAACGCCGCCGAGCAGTCGGCGCGCTCCTTGATGTTCGGGCTGAACGCGCTGCGCCGCAGCACCGCGCCCATCTCGTCGGCGATCGACGAAAGTCGCGAGCTGAGGATCTGCAGCTCGGCCGGGTTCACGTGCGCCGCACCACCCATGCGCCGCTCGGTCCCGGCGCGGCTCGCCACCCCGCGGGGATCCACACCGTGCAGTCGGGTTCGGCGACCACCGCCGGACCCCGCACCTCCGCCCGCGGTGACGCCGGCAGGTCGTCGACGGTCAACGACGCCGGGCGCGTGACACGTGCCCGCAGCGCGATCACCTCGACCGGCGCACCGGGCCGCGCAAACCCGTTGCGCCGCTCGTGCTCGGCCGGGAAGGCGGCGATCTCCGCCACCGTCAGCTCGTGACTCTGACCCGCGTAGCGACAGTCGAGCCAGCTCGTCACGTGCCCACCCGGGAGCAGCGCGCGGACCCGATCGGCGAGGTCGGCGCGCGCTCCGCGAGGCCCTCGGTGGCGCAGGGCGTCGCCCAGGACTGCACGAGCTCGCGCTGCTCCGGTGCGCACAGCAGCCCTACCGCCGAGAAGACCCCTGCACGCGGCGGGACGACGACGGCGCGCATCCCGAGCCGGTCCGCGATCGAGCACGCGTGGAGCGGACCGGCACCGCCGAACGCCACCAGCGCGAGGTCGCGGGTATCGACACCCTGCTCGACGCTCACCACCCGGACCGCGCGTTCCATCGCCGCGTCCACCACCGCGATCACCCCGTCGGCCGTCACCCCCGCGCGCTGCAACGCGGCGCGCGCTGCGTCGACCGACAGGCGCCCGAACCCGGGGAGCTCGAGGTCGGCAGGGATGCGGCCGAGCACGAGGTTGGCGTCGGTCACCGTCGCCGCGGTGCCCCCCCGCCGGTAGCACGCGGGTCCGGGATCGGCGCCCGCGCTCTCGGGGCCGACCACCAGCGCACCACCGGCATCCAGGCGGGCCACCGAACCGCCGCCGGCCCCGATGGTGTGGATCGCGAGCGCGGGCAACCGGATGGGGAACCCGCCGATCGTGCGCGTCGCGGTCGGCTCCGGCACGCCGCCCTGGACCAGGCACACGTCGGTGCTGGTCCCGCCCATGTCGAACGCGACTGCGTCGCCGAGGTCGCACGCGACCGCGATCGCCGCGGCCGCGCGCACCCCGGCGGCAGGACCGGAGAGGAGCAAACGCGCCGGATGCTCGACCGCGTCGACGAGGGGCACGAGACCGCCGGCCGACGTCATCACCAGCACCTCGTCGGCGGCGTCGGCCACCCGCCCGAGCGACCGCGAGCACACCGCGCGCAGCGCGGCATCGGCCACCGTCGTGACCATCCGCTCGTACTCGCGGAACTCGGGCGACACCTCGTGCGAGCAGACCGCGTCGATCCCGCGGGCGCGCACGACGTCGGCCACCGCGCGCTCGTGGGCACCATCGAGATCGGCGTGGAGCAGACACACCGCGACTGCGTCGACGTCGTCGAGCGGGGGCACGAGCCCATCGAACTCCTCCACCACGCCACCGGTGGCGTCGAGCCGCCCCGACACCTCGAACCGGAGCTCCCGGGGCACGAGGGGCGAGGGTCGGTCGACGCGCGCGTCGTAGAGCGAGGGGCGGGCCTGCCGCGCGATCTCCAGCACGTCGGCGAAGCCCCGTGTGGCCACCAGCGCCACGCGGCCCAGGCGCCGCTCGAGCAGCGCGTTGGTCGCCACCGTGGTGCCGTGGGCGAGGACCTCGGGCGCGAAGTTCCGGCATGCATCGACCACCGCACGCGACGGATCCGCCGGGGTGGACGGCACCTTGATGGTGCGACCGTCGTCGGCGACGACGTCGGTGAAGGTGCCGCCGGTGTCGACGCCCAGCCTCGCGCTGCCTGGCACGGCCCCCGACGCTACCGACGGCGGGGCGGCGGCCGTCGCTCGCCGCTCCCGCCCGGCTACCCGACGCCGTTCGGTTCGAGCGCCTGGAGGAGGTACCCGCGGGCGCGCACCGTGCGGACCTCGAGCCCGAGGGTCGAGATGCGCCGCCGTAGACGGAGCATGTGCACGTCGAGTGCATTCCGGGTGGGGCTCCCGCCCGGCCAGGCGCGACGCACGAGGGTGTCCCGCCCCACCACTGCATTGAAGCGATCGATCAGCGCCGCCGCCAGCGCCCGCTCCACCGGCGAGAGCGTGACCCACCGGCCCCGGTAGCGCAGCAGCCCGTCGTCGTCGACGGTGGGCGCCACCGCGGTGCGCCCGGCCCGTGACGCCAACGTCGAGACCCGGACCCGGAGGTCGTCCTCGGCCGCCGGGAGCCGGATCCAGTCCTCGAGCGGATCCACCGGCTCGGGCGCCGCGAGGTCTTCGCCCACGAGGAGGAGACGGGGCGCGCCGGCGGCCCGCAACCGTTCCAGCCGCTCGGTTTCCTCGGGCCATCGCACCAGGACGACGTCGGTCATCTGCGCACCGTACGGACGATTCGTTACGGATCGGTTACGCCGCAGTGAATGCCGGCTTGCCTGCTGAACGCTACCTGGCCCGGACCCTCACCTGACAACTTCCTGACATAGGTAGGAGTACGAACTGTTCGGTATGCTTCCGATCATGGATGCCGCCGTCCTCACCCTCGCCCGCCTGGCCCGCCTGCTCGAACGGGCGTGCACCGAGCTGACCCTGTCCCAGTACCGGCTGTTGGCCATGATCGCCGACGGCGCCGAGCGGGCCAGCCAGATCGCGGGGCGCCTGGCGCTCACCAAGCCGACGGTCTCGGCGACGATCGACACGCTCGCCGAGCGCGGCCTCGTGACCCGGGCCATCGCCGACGACGACCGGCGCGCGCTGCGGCTGCAGATCACCGCCGAGGGCCGCGCCGTGCTCGGCACAGCCGAACGCGGGATGCGCGAGCAGCTCGACGACCTCCTGTTCCACGTCGAGAACCCGGAGGCGGTCCAGGTCGCGCTGGCGCAGCTCGGCGACGCCCTCGACCAACGACGGCAGCAGCGCCGGGTGGCCAGGGAGGGCGCGTGAAGAACGGTTGGCTCCGACGCCTCTGGCCGTTCCTCGCGCGTCACAAGCGCAAGGTGTTCACCGCGTTCGGCGTCTCGCTCGGGACCACGATCATCACCGTCCTGATCCCGCTCATCGAGCGATCGGTCGTCGACAACGTGATCGTGGAGCAGAGCCAGGCGCTGTGGCCATTGCTCGTGCTGCTCGTCGGCCTCGGCGCGGTCAACTTCGTGCTCTCGTACATCCGTCGGTTCGTCGGCGGTCGATTCGCGTTCGACGTGCAGCACGACCTGCGCACCACCATCTTCGAGCGCGTGCAGCGCCTCGACTTCGCCCGTCACGACCAGCTGCCCACTGGTCAGGTCGTCTCGCGCGCGAACTCCGACCTCGCGCTGGTCCAGACGCTCCTGAGCTTCCTCCCCCTGGCGACCGGGAACGTGGTGCTCCTCGTCCTGTCCCTCGTCGTGATGCTCGTGCTCTCACCGCTGCTGACGCTGATCGTGCTCGCGATCGTGCCGGCACTGCTGTTCGTGTCGCTGCGGTTGCGGCGCGTGATGTTCCCTGCCCAGTGGGACTCCCTGCAGCGCGCCGGCGAGGTGGCGGGCGTGGTCGACGAGGCGGTCAGCGGCGTGCGGGTCGTGAAGGGCTTCGGCCAGGAGGACCGCGAGCTGGCCGGCCTCACCGACGCCGCGGAGGGCCTCTACCGTTCGCGGGTCCGCACGGTGCGGCTCCAGGCGCGGTACCAGTCGGCGCTCCAGGCCATCCCCGCCCTCGGCCAGGTCGGCGTGCTCGCCCTCGGCGGGTGGCTGGCCATCGAGGGCCAGATCAGCATCGGCACGTTCCTCGCCTTCTCCACCTACCTCGTGCAGCTCCTCGCGCCGGTGCGCATGTTCGCCGGGATGGTGGCGGTGGCCGAGCAGGCGCGCGCGGGAACCGAGCGGATCTTCGAGCTGATCGACTCGAACCCACTCGTCACCGAGCGGCCGGACGCGCCGCCGCTCCAGGTGACCAGCGCCGAGATCACCTTCGAGCACGTCAGCTACGGGTACCTGCGCTCGGAACCGGTGCTGCGGGACTTCTCGCTCCGGGTGGCGCCGGGCGAGACGATCGCGCTGGTCGGCGCCTCGGGGTCGGGCAAGTCGACGGTGAGCCTGCTCCTCCCCCGCTTCTACGACGTACAGGACGGCAGCATCCGGATCGACGGCGTCGACGTGCGCGACGTCACCCTCGACTCGGTGCGCCGCGAGATCGGCATCGTGTTCGAGGACGCGTTCCTGTTCTCCGACACCGTGCGCACGAACATCGCCTACGGGCGCCCGAACGCGTCCGACGACGACGTCGAGCGGGCCGCGCGCATCGCGGGTGCGCACGACTTCGTGATGGAGCTCCCGCTCGGCTACGACACCGTGGTCGGCGAACGCGGGCTCACGCTCTCCGGCGGTCAACGCCAGCGCATCTCCATCGCGCGTGCGGTGCTCACGGACCCTCGCGTGCTCGTGCTCGACGACGCCACGTCGTCGGTCGACACGCGCACCGAGGAGCAGATCCACGCCACGCTGCGCGAGATCATGGCCGACCGCACGACGGTGCTCATCGCCCACCGGCGCTCGACCCTGCGCCTCGCCGACCGCATCGTGCTGGTGGCGGACGGCCGGGTTGCGGAGAGCGGCACCCACGAGGAGCTGCTGGCGTCGTCGCCCGAGTACCGGGCGCTGCTCCAGGGTCCCGGCGACGACCTCGAGGACGACGAGGTGGTCGAACCCGACCGCGACGCGCCCGACGCCAGCGGCGTCACCGCGTCGCTGTGGGACCGCACCGCCGAGGCCGAGGGGGTGCGCGCCTTCATCGCACCTTCCGGGCCCGCAGTGGCGCGAGGCGGCTTCGGGGGCAGCGGCGCATCCGCGCGCGGCGCCGGCGGTGGCATCGCGTTGGCTCCCACGCCGGAGCTGCTGGCCGCGGTCGACGCGTTGCCACCGGCCGACGACGAGCCCGACGTCGACGTCGCCGCCGAGGCCGCGGGGAGCGAGCACTTCCGGCTCCGGCCGTTCCTGCGTCCCTACCGCCGCCCCCTCCTCATCGGCTTCGGGCTGATCGTGATCGACACGCTCCTGACGCTGGCGGGCCCCTTCCTGGTCCAGCAGGGTCTGAACGAGGGCGTGCAGCACCACGCCACGGGCGCCTTGTGGACCGCGTCGGTGCTCTTCCTGGGCGCGACGCTCGTCGACTGGGTCGTCACCTGGGCGTACACGCGGTACACCGGTCGTACCGCCGAACGCCTCCTCTTCGCGCTGCGCATCCGCATCTTCGCCCACCTGCAGCGCCTCGCGCTCGACTACTACGACCGCGAGATGTCGGGCCGGATCATGACCCGCATGACCACCGACGTCGACGCGTTCGCGCAGCTGCTGCAGACCGGCCTCATCACCGCCGTCGTCAACATCCTCAGCTTCGTCGGCGTGCTGGTCGTGCTCAGCCTGTTGAGCTGGCCGCTCACGCTCGGCGTGCTCGTGCTGGTTCCTCCGCTCCTGATCGCCACCGTGTGGTTCGGGCGTCGCTCGGCACACGCGTACGCGCACGCCCGGGAGACGATCTCCACCGTCAACGCCGAGTTCCAGGAGAGCATCTCGGGGGTGCGCGAGGCGCAGGCGTACGTGCGGGAAGAGCGGAACATCGAGTCGTTCCACGCCACCGCGCGCCGCTACCTCGACGCGCGGCTGCAGACGCAGGTGCTCCAGGCGCTCTACTTCCCGTTCATCCTGTTCCTCGCCACGTGCGGCGACGCGGTGGTGCTCGCGCTCGGCAGCGCGCTCGTGCACGACGGCACCATCGCCGCCGGCACCGTCATCGCGTTCCTCCTGTACCTCGACCAGTTCTTCGCACCCGTCCAGCAGCTCTCCCAGGTGTTCGACCAGTGGCAGCAGGCGGTGGCGTCGATGACGAAGATCAACGAGCTCATGCAGACACCGGTGACGACGCCCGATGCGGTCGAACCCGTCGTCCCCGCGCACCTCCGCGGCGCGCTGTGCTTCAAGGGCGTGCGCTTCTCCTACCCGGGCACCGGACGGGAGACCCTGCACGGCATCGACCTCGAGGTCGTCGCCGGCGAGACGGTGGCGCTCGTGGGCGAGACCGGCGCGGGCAAGTCCACGCTGGTCAAGCTGGTGGCGCGCTTCTACGACGCCGATTCGGGCCAGGTGCTCGTCGACGGTGTCCCCGTCACCGACCTGGACCTGCGCGCGTACCGTCGTCGGCTCGGCTACGTCCCCCAGGAGGCGTTCCTGTTCTCCGGCACCGTGCGCGACAACATCGCGTACGGTCGGCCCGACGCGTCCGACGCCGAGGTGGAGCGGGCCGCGCGCGCGGTCGGTGCACACGACTTCATCGCCGGCTTGCGCGACGGGTATCTCCACCCGGTGACCGAGCGCGGCCGGTCACTGTCGGCGGGGCAGCGGCAGCTGCTCTGCCTGGCCCGCGCCCTCCTGGTGGATCCGGCGATCCTGCTGCTCGACGAGGCGACGGCCAACCTCGACCTCAGCACCGAGGCCCGGGTGCAACGGGCGATGGGCGTGGTGTCGCGCGACCGCACCACGTTGTTGATCGCCCACCGCCTGCAGACCGCCCGCACCGCCGACCGGATCGTGGTGGTCGACGACGGCCGGATCGTCGAGACCGGCAGCCACGAGGAGCTGCTGGAGCAGGGCGGCCCCTATGCCGAGCTCTGGAACCGCAACCTCGACGCCTCGATCTCGCGGTACGCCGCCTCGCGACCCTCATAGCCGCGAGTGATCGAGCTCTTCGCCGGCTCCAGCATCTTGTAGACGTCGAAGAAGTGCTCGATCTCGTCGAGCAGGCGCGACGGCAGCTCGCTCAGGTCGTGCACGTCCTCGTAGATGGGGTCGTGCTGGGGCACGCAGAGGATCTTGGCGTCGGGACCCTTCTCGTCCTCCATCCCGAACACCCCGACCGCCCGCACCTCCACCCAGCAGCCGGGGAACGTCGGGTCCTCGAGCAGCACCAGGACGTCGAGGGGGTCGCCGTCGAGCGCCAGCGTGTCGGGGACGAAGCCGTAGTCGGCCGGGTACACCGTGGCCGAGAACAGACGCCGGTCGAGGCGGATCACGTGCCGTTCGTGGTCGTACTCGTACTTGTTGCGGCTGCCACGCGGGATCTCGATGACGACGTCGAAGGTATCGCCGGGGTTCATGCGCGAGATCCTGCCACGCGCAATCCGGCGTCGTAGCAGGGAATGGCCGGATTGCCGCGGACGACCGGCTCCACGAACACCGCCCGCCTGATGGTGAGGAACGCAAGGACACCGCCGATCACCGCGAGTCCGGCGGCGATGTACATGGCGCGGGAGAACCCGTCGACGAGATCGAGACCCTGCCCCGCGGTGAGCCCGGCCGCCGCGGGCAGGACTGCGACCGCGAGGAGTCCCGCGATGCGGGCCACCGCGTTGTTGATGGCGGAGGCGATGCCGGCGTGGGCGTCCTCGACCGCGCCCAGCACGGTCGCGGTGAGCGGAGCCACGGTGAGCGAAAGGCCCAGGCCGAGCACGATCAGGGCGGGGAACACCGTCTCCCAGTAGGTGGTGCCGGGCTCGACCCGCCCGAGCAGCACCATGCCGACGGCGACGACCAGCGGCCCGACCGTCATCGGGATGCGCGGACCGATGCGCTGGGCGAGCGCGCCGGCGCGGGCAGAGAGCAGCAGCATGCACGCGGTGATCGGCAGCAACGATGCGCCCGCCTCCAGTGCCGAGTAGCCGAGATCGGTCTGGAGGTGCACCACCAGCAGGAACGTCACCGTGCCCAGCGCCGCGTACACCGCGAAGGTGACGGCATTCGCACCCGAGAACTGCTGGGAGCGGAAGATGGAGAGCGGGATCATCGGGTTCTGCTTGCGCGCCTCCACCATGAGGAACGCGACGAGAGCGAAGACCCCGAACACGCCGAGCCCGACCGAGAGCGGCTTCCACCCGTTGCCGGGACCCTCGATGAGCGCGTAGACCACACCCGCGAGCCCGACGGTGAGCAGCGCACTGCCGGCGACATCGAGCCGGGCGCCGGCATGTTCGTCGCGCGACTCGGGGACGTGCACCCGCGCGGTCCAGAACGCGACGGCGGCGATCGGCAGGTTGATCACGAAGACCCAGCGCCACGACACCGAGTCGATGAGGTACCCGCCCAGGAACGGCCCGAAGGCGGTGGCGATGCCCCCGAGCCCCGACCATGCGCCGATGGCCCGGCCGCGGTCTTCGGTCGCGAACGACGCCGACACGATCGCGAGGCTGTTGGGCACGACCAGCGCGGCCGCGACGCCCTGCACGCACCGCGCCATGATCAGGAAGCCGGTATCGGGCGCGATCGCGCACAGCAGCGACGTGAGCGCGAAGGAGACCAGCCCGATCTGGAAGATCCGGCGACGGCCGTAGCGGTCGCCGAGCGAGCCGCCGAGCACCAGGAGCGAGCCGAGCGTGAGCAGGTACCCGGTGAGCACCCACTGCAGATCGCCGAGGTTCGCGTGCAGGTCGCGGGCGATCGCGGGCAGGGCGGCGTTCACGACGGTGCCGTCGAGGAAGGCGACGCCCGAGCCGAGCACCGCGGCGGCGACGACCCACCGACCTTTCGCGGTGCCCATGTGCAACCCGGGGGAACTCATACGAGCAGTGAAGCACGCGCCTGGCAGAATCAGACCATGGCCCGAACGCTCTCCGAGAAGGTGTGGGAACGCCACGTCGTGCGGCACGGCGAGGGCGAGCCCGACCTCCTCTACATCGACCTGCACCTGATCCACGAGGTCACGTCGCCCCAGGCGTTCGACGGGCTCCGCCTGGCCGGACGCACCGTCCGCCGGCCCGATCTCACCGTCGCCACCATGGACCACAACGTGCCGACCGAGCACATCGACCGGCCGGTGGCGGACCCCATCTCGCGCAAGCAGATGGAGGTGCTCGCGGCGAATTGTGCCGAGTTCGGCATCCGGCTCTACCCGATGGGCGCACCCGGCCAGGGCATCGTGCACGTCATCGGCCCGGAGCTGGGGCTCACCCAGCCGGGCCTCACCATCGTCTGCGGCGACAGCCACACGTCGACGCACGGCGCGTTCGGCGCGCTGGCCTTCGGCATCGGCACCAGCGAGGTCGAGCACGTGCTCGCGACCCAGACGCTCCCCCAGGCGCGCCCGGGCACGATGGCCGTCACCGTCGACGGCGAGCTGCCGCGTGGCGTCACCGCCAAGGACGTCGTGCTCGCGATCATCAACCGCATCGGCACCGGCGGTGGCATCGGCTCGATCATCGAGTACCGCGGCTCGGCGATCCGGGCGCTCTCCATGGAAGGGCGCATGACCGTCTGCAACATGTCGATCGAAGCGGGTGCGCGTGCCGGGCTCATCGGGCCCGACGACACCACGTTCGCCTACCTCGAGGGCCGCGAGTTCGCACCGTCGGGCACGGCCTGGGAACAGGCCGTCGACGACTGGCGCTCGCTCGTCACCGACGACGGCGCCGCGTTCGACAAGGAGGTCGTGCTCGACGCCGCCGCGCTCAAGCCGTCGGTCACGTGGGGCACCAACCCGGCGCAATCCGTCTTCATCGACGAAGCGGTGCCGAGCCCCGACTCGTTCGCCGATCCCGACGCGCGCGACAGCGCCAAGCGGGCGCTGGCCTACATGGGGCTGAAGGCGGGCACCCAGGTGCGCGAGATCCCGGTCGACACGGTGTTCATCGGATCGTGCACGAACTCCCGCATCGAGGACCTGCGGGCGGCGGCGGCGGTGGCCGCCGGGCGGAAGGTGCGCGACGGCGTGCGCACGCTGGTGGTCCCGGGCTCGATGAGCGTGAAGGCCGCGGCCGAGGCCGAGGGGCTGCACGAGGTGTTCCTGGCCGCCGGCTTCGACTGGCGGGAGGCCGGCTGCTCGATGTGCCTGGCGATGAATCCCGACAAGCTGGCGGTCGGCGAGCGGTGCGCCTCCACGTCGAACCGCAACTTCGAGGGCCGGCAGGGCAAGGGCGGGCGTACGCACCTGGTGTCACCGGAGGTGGCCGTTGCCACCGCCATCGCCGGCCACTTCGCCACCCCTGACGACCTCGACGAGGAGACGCAGCCGCGCCGTTCGACCATCAAGTGAGGAGATGCAGCGGCGCCGTTGCCGGAGGCGGGACGGCGCCGCGGAATCGACCATCAAGTGAGGAGATGCAGCCGCGCCGTTGCCGGAGGCGGGACGGCGCCGCGGAATCGACCATCAAGTGAGGAGAACCCCGTGCCCATACAACCCGTCCGCGAGATCGTGGCCCGGGCCGTCCCCCTCGACCGCTCCGACGTCGACACCGACCAGATCATCCCGAGCGACTGGCTCAAGCGGGTCGAGCGCACCGGGTTCGGCGAGGGGCTGTTCTCGGAGTGGCGCGAGAGCTCGGACTTCGTGCTCAACCAGGAGCAGTTCGACGGCGCGCAGATCCTGGTGGCCGGACCCAACTTCGGCACCGGCTCGTCACGGGAGCACGCACCCTGGGCGCTCGAGGACTACGGGTTCCGGGCCGTGATCTCGGCGCGGTTCGCCGACATCTTCCGGAACAACTGCCTCAAGATCGGATTGCTGCCGGTGGAGCTTCCCGCCGACGTCGTGACCCGGATCATGCGCACCGTCGAGGACGATCCGTCGGTCGAGATCGTCATCGACGTCGTCGACCGGCGCGTCGCGGTCCCGGCCATCGACCTCGACGAGCCCTTCGACCTCGAGGACTTCCACCACTACCGCCTGCTCGAGGGGCTCGACGACATCGGCATCACCCTTCGCCACGTCGCCGACATCGACACCTTCGAGGCGCGGCGCCCGGCCTGGACCCCGAGAGTGGTGGCCTGACCAGGCGCGAACCCCTCTCCTGAACCGGCGGTGTGCGTGCGGGCTACGGCTGGAGGAGCTGGCGGAGACGGCGGGTGGCGACGCGGAGGCCGACGGTGCCGAGGATGGTGAGGTAGGTGACGTTGAGGAGCATGGTCCAGGTCAGCTGCCCGGTGGTGAGGCCGCGCTCGAGCGCGACGCCCTGGTAGAGGGGCGTGCACCGCACCACCCACTGCAACCCCACCGGGTATTGCGACAACGGGAAGAACGTCGCCGCGAACAGGAACATCGGGATCAGCGCCAGGTTCACGAAGTCGAAGTCGGTCCACGACCGCATGTACGTCGTCGCCGCGATCCCCGCACCCGCGAAGCCGAACGCGATCAGCGCCGCCGCGGGCAGCGCGAGCACCGCCCACCACGAGCCGACCAGCCCGAGAACCAGCATCGTCAGCAGGAACGCCGCCGAGTAGATCGCGCCCCGGATCAGCGCCCACGTCAGCTCACCCTGCGCGATGTCCCCCACCTCGAGCGGCGTGGCCAGCATCGCGTCGTAGGTGTGCGCGTACTTGAACTTGAAGAAGAAGTTGAACGTCGTGTCGAGCACCGCACCGTTCATCGCCGCCGCCGCCATGAGCCCCGGCGCGACGAACTGGTCGTACGGGATCGGCTGCCCGCCCGGCCCCGGCACCTTCCCCACCAGCCCGCCGACGCCGATGCCGATCGACAGCAGGTAGAGCAACGGCTCGAACAGGCCGGTGACGAACGCCAGCCACATGCGCCGGTACGCCAGGACGTTCCGCTCGACGACGCGCAGTGCGCCACGCCCCGTCGAGCCCGCGCGGCGGCGGCCGGCCTCCTTGACCGCGATGGCCGAGATCATGCGGTCAGCGCCCGGGTGAACCGCCGGACGCCCCACCAGCAGCCGGCCGCCAGCGCCGCGACCAGGAACGCCACGTGCCCCGCCACGGTTCCGAACGACGGCGACGAGCCCGTCGTCGCGGCGCGGCACAGCTCGACCGCGTGCCACAGCGGCGAGAACCACGACACCGGCTGGAGCCAATCGGGCAGCCGGCTGGTCGGGAAGAACGTGCCCGAGAACAGGAACAGCGGGAACAGCCCGATGCGCATGATCACCGCGAACGGCAGGTCGCTCTCCTGCGTCACCGCGTACGCGTTCAGCGCGGCCGCGAACACCGACGCGCCCAGCACCGCAGCCGGGATCGCCAGCACACCCCACCACGACGGCACGCCGCCCAGGATCGTCGCCACCACCAGGAACACCGACGCCGACAGGAGCACGCGGAGGCAGGTCCACAGCACGTGCCCGGCGAAGAGCGCGCCGGCGCTGATCGGTGTCGCCACCGCCGCGTGGTACGTGCGCATCCACTTGACCCCGCCGAGAACGGGCCAGAGCGACTCCCCCGCCGCCTGCATCATGGCGCTGGCGGCCATGAGCCCGGGCGTGACGAACACCAGGTAGTCGACGCCGTTCACTCCGCCCGAGCCCTTGTTGACGAGATCGCCGAGCCCGAGTCCCATGGCGGCGAGGAACAGCAGCGGCGAGATCGTCGCCTGGAACACCGACGCCTTCCAGAGGCGGCGCCACGCCAGCCATTCCTTCTCGACGATCCGCAGCGCGGCCGGCGTCGCCACGTCAGTCCTCGAGCGTGCGGCCGGTGAGGATGAGGAACACGTCCTCGAGCGTGCCACGCCGTTCGTACACCGATTCCGGCTGCAGCTCGCCGTCGCCGACCAGGCCGACGACCTTCGCCGCGTCGTGCGTGTACACGAGCACTCGGTCGGTCAGCGCCTCGACCCGCTCGCCGAACTCGGCCAGGCGGGGCAGGGCCGCGTCGCGCGCTTCGGGCGTGGTGAACCTGAGCTCGACGACCTCACGCGTGGCGTGGCGCGCCACCAGCTCGCGCGGTGAGCCCTCGGTGACGATGCGGCCGCCGTCCATGATCACGAGCCGGTCGCAGAGCTGCTCGGCCTCGTCCATGTAGTGCGTCGTCAGCACCGTGGTGACGCCGTCGCGCTTGAGCCGGTAGAAGCGGTCCCACAGGAGGTGGCGCGCCTGCGGGTCGAGCCCGGTCGTGGGCTCGTCGAGCAGCAGGAGATCGGGTTGGTTGATCAGCGCCCGACCGATCGTCAATCGCCGCTTCATGCCGCCCGACAACGGGTCGACGAGGTCGTTGCGCCGGTCGCCGAGCTGCATGAACTCGAGCAGCTCCTCGGCGCGCCGGCGGATCTCCTGGTGCGGCAGGTCGAAGTAGCGCCCGTAGATGATGAGGTTGTCGAGCACGGTGAGCTCGGAGTCGAGGCTGTCCTCCTGCGGCACGACACCCAGCCGGGCGCGGATGCTCGAGCCGTCGACCGCGGGGTCCATGCCGAGGATGCGCAGCTCGCCTCCGGTCGGCTTCGACACGCAGCCGATCATGCGCATCGTCGACGTCTTGCCCGCGCCGTTCGGACCCAGGAAGCCGAACGCCTCACCCGGCTCCACGTGGAAGTCGATGCCGTCGACCGCGACGAAGCTGCCGAAGCGCTTCGACACGTTGGTACCCCGGATGAGGGGCTCGGAGCCCGCAACCGACACGAGCGCCGACGCTACCGGTTCCCGGGCGCGCGCCACCGGGGATTGCCGGCGTCAGTCCGTGGGCTTCGTCCCCGCCAGCAGCGCGAGCTCCCGCCACTTCCAGAAGCAGTCCACGCCGACGAAGCCGAGATCACGCAACCACGCGAGCTGCACGCCGGCCGGCGCCAACTGGTTCGAGCGATTGACGGCCCCGACGCTCACGGACCGACTTCTTCGACGGCGCGCCGGTCCGGACGCTCCCGCAGACGGACGATCTTGTTGACCGCGCTGAGGTACGCCCGCGCCGACGCCTCGACGACGTCGGTGGCGACCCCGCGACCCGCCGCCTTCAGCCCGTCGACCTCGAGCTGGATGACGACGTCACCGAGCGCGTCGCCCCCCTTGGTCACCGACGACACCTTGAAGTCGAGCACCGTGCCCGACACGCCGGTGGCGCGGCCGATCGCCTCGATGGCGGCGTCGATCATGCCGTTGCCCTCACCGTCGGCGTCGACCTTGCCGTCGCCGTCGGTGAGCACGACGTGTGCGCTCGGGGTGGCGACGGTGCCGCCGCGCAGCTCCAGGCTGACCATCGTGAAGCGGTGCACGGTCCCGATGCCGAGCTCCTCGACGACGATCGCCTCGAGGTCGGCCTCGGTGATCTCGACCTTGCGGTCGGCCAGCTCCTTGAACCGGGTGAACGCCTGGTTGAGCGCGTCGCCCTGCACGTGCAGGCCCATCTTCTCCAGCGAGTCGGCGAACGCGTGGCGACCCGAGTGCTTGCCCAGCACGATCTGCGCCGCTTCCTGCCCGACGGTCGACGCGTCGATGATCTCGTAGGTCTCGCGGTCTTCCAGCACCCCGTGCTGGTGGATGCCCGCCTCGTGGGCGAACGCGTTGCGGCCGATGATCGCCTTGTTGTACTGGACCGGGTAGCCCGTGAGCCGGGCGACCATCCTGGACGTCCGCGCCAGCTCCTCGCTCTTCACGCTGGTGTGCACGCCGTCGAAGTAGTCGTTGCGGGTGCGCAGCGCCATCACGATCTCCTCGAGCGCGGCGTTGCCGGCGCGCTCGCCGAGGCCGTTGATCGCGCACTCCACCTGCCGGGCGCCGGCGCCGATCCCGGCCAGCGAGTTGGCCACCGCCAGGCCCAGGTCGTTGTGGCAGTGCGTCGAGACCACGAACTCACCGTCGACGTTGTCGAGCACGTACCGGATCAGGCCTGCGTACTCCTCGGGGACCCCGTAGCCGACGGTGTCGGGGATGTTCAGGGTGCTGGCGCCGTTGCTGACCGCGAGCTGGCACACCTCGACCAGGAAGTCGGGGTCGGAACGGCTGCCGTCCTCAGGCGAGAACTCGACGTCGTCGCAGTAGCCCCGCGCGCGGGCGACCGCGGCGGTGGTCTCGGACCGCACCTCGTCCTCGGTCATGCGCAGCTTCTTCTTCATGTGGATCGGCGACGTGGCGATGAAGATGTGGATGCGTGGGTGCTCGGCGTCGCGCACGGCCTCCCAGGCGCGGTCGACGTCCTTGAACGCGGTGCGGGAGAGCCCGGCGATGGTGGAGCCGCGCACGCTCCGGGCGATGGCCTCGACCGCTTCGAAGTCGCCCTGGCTGGCGATCGGGAAGCCCGCCTCGATCACGTCGACGCCGAGCCGTGCGAGCTGCTCGGCGATCTCGAGCTTCTCGCCCACGTCGAGCGAGATGCCGGGCGACTGCTCACCGTCGCGCAGCGTGGTGTCGAAGATCTTCACGTGCTCGGTCATGGCTGGCTCTCTCTCGTGGGATCCCAGGGTTGCGGTGCCGAGGGCGATCCGGGCAACGAAAAACCTCCCCGGCCGTGAGGCACGAGGAGGCGTCCGCGAGCACCGGAGGGTGCCCGCAGCTACGTAAGGAGGAGGCTCTGGGTGCGCAGTTCCTTCGTCATGAACCAAGCATGCTGCCAGACCGGGGGTGCGGTGTCAACTCGATTGCCCCGGTTCGCCGAGGGACATGCGCGAGGATTGCTCCGTGCGGACGATCGTGCGACACCTCCTCCGACTCGCGATCCTGGCCGGTGCGGGCTACGCGCTCTTCCGGGCACTCTCGACGCGACCCGCCTCCACCGCCCCCGCCGAGGCGCAACCGCTCGCGCCGCAGCCCGCGGTCGCCGCCGCGGCGCCGTGGGTCGAAGCCGCCGAGACCGGGGCGTGCCCCACCCACCACCCGGTGAAGGCGAAGCTGAGCAGCGGGATCTTCCACCTGCCCGGCGGTGCCAACTACTCCCGCACCCACGCCGACCGCTGCTACCTGTCGGCCGCCGCGGCCGAGGCCGACGGCCTCCGCGCCAGCAAGCGGTAGCACCCCGCTCGTCTCGCCCGCTGGGACGGAGTCGAGCGGACGCGAGCGACGGTGAAGAGTCAGTCCAGCTCGATGGCGCGGGCGTCGACCACGCCGTCGATGGCCCGCAGCTGGGTGACCACCTCCGCCGTCACCGGCGTGGACGTCGACAGCAGCATCAGCGAGACGTCGCCCTGCGGGCCGCGGCCCAGGTCGAGCTCGTCGATGTTGATGCCGTTGTCGATGCCGAGGATCGTCGACACCCGGGCGACCATGCCCGGCTTGTCCTCGTTGCGCACGACCAGCATGTGGCTCGACGGCGGCAGCTCGACGATGTAGTCGTCGATGGCGACGATGCGGGGGGCGTCCTGCTTGCCGTACAACGTGCCCGCGACATGGGTGCTGCGCTCCGGGGTGTGGCCGCGCAGCTCGATGAGGTTCACGTAGTCGCGCGCCGACGACGAGGTCGTCTCCCGCACCACGAGGCCGCGCTCCTCGGCCAGTTGCGGCGCGTTCACGAACGACACCGGCTCGTCGACCACCGGGCCGAGCACGCCCTTCAGGACCGACAGCGTGAGCACCCGGCAGTCGTAGTCGGCGATCTGGCCCTCGTAGGTGATCTCGAGCGTCTCGACGGTGCCGCCGGCCAGCGCGGTGAACAGCCGACCGAGTCGCTCCGCGAGCGGCATGAACGGCTGCACGGTCGCGTTCGCCTCGGTGGCGGCGAGGTTGACCGCGAAGGGCACGAACTCGCCGCGCAGCGCGAGCACGACCTGCTCGGCGATGGTCTGGCCCGCCTTGTCCTGGGCCTCGACCGTGGACGCACCGAGGTGCGGCGTGACCACGACCGCGGGCAGCCCGAACAGAGGCGACTCGGTGGTGGGCTCGTGCGCGAACACGTCGAGCGCGGCGCCCGCGATCCGACCTTCGCGCACGGCGTCGGCCAGGGCGGCCTCGTCGACGATGCCGCCGCGGGCGGTGTTGACGATCCGCAGTGTCGGCTTGGCGTGGGTGAGCAGCTCGGCCGAGATCAAGCCCACGGTGTCCGGCGTCTTCGGCAGGTGGATGGTGAGGAAGTCGGCCCGGCGCACGATCTCCTCGACGGTGGGGACGAGATCGACGCCGAGCTGGCGGGCGCGGTCGGGGCTCACGTACGGGTCGAAGGCCACGAGCTGCATCCCGAACGCGTTGGCGCGTTGCGCGACGAGCACGCCGACCCGCCCGAGACCGACGATGCCGAGGATCTTGTTGTGCAGCTCGACGCCCTCCCACCGGGTGCGATTCCACTCGCCGTTCCGGAGGTCGCGGTCGGCCTGCGGCACGTTGCGGGCCTGGGCGAGCAAGAGCGCGATGGTGTGCTCCGCCGCCGACAGCACGTTGGACTGCGGCGCGTTGACCACCATGACGCCGCGTCGCGTGGCCGCCTCGACGTCGACGTTGTCGAGGCCGATGCCGGCACGCCCGACGACGACCAGCTCGTCGGCGGCTTCGAGCACCTTGGCGGTGACGTGGGTCGCGCTACGGATCACCAGCGCCGACGCTCCCCCGACCGCGTCGAGGAGCGCCTCGGGAGCGAGTCCGAGGCGCACGTCGACCTCGAGCCCGGCGCCGCGCATGGCCTCGAGCCCGCTGTCGGCGAGCTGTTCGGTGACCAGCACGCGCTTCATCGGGCCGAGGCTAGACGCAGCGCCCGGTCGGGCCGGGAACGTTTCGCCCGCTGCCGACGGGCCGCGTGACGAACCCCGGCACGGCGTCGGGGCTACCGCGTGAGGAACTTCGCGATGCGCTCGACGCCCTCGACCAGGGCGTCGTCGGCAAGGGCGAAGCTCAGGCGGGCGTAGCCGGGCGCACCGAACGCCTCGCCCGGGACGATCGCGACCCGGGCCTCGTCGAGGATCAGCTCGCACAGCTCCAGCGTCGTGGTGGGCGTACGACCGGCCAGCTGGCGACCCAGCACGCCCTCGAACGAGGGGAAGCAGTAGAACGCGCCCTGCGGGCTCGAGGCAGGTGACGCCGGGGATCGCGGTGAGCAACTCGTGCATGACCCGGCCCCGGCGGTCGAACGCGGCGCGCATCTCGGCCACCGCGTCGAGGTCGCCGTCCACCGCGGCGAGCGCGGCGCGCTGGCAGACGTCGGCGACGTTCGACGTCTGGTGCGACTGGAGGTTGATCGCGGCGGCGGTGAAGTCGGCGGGCCCGATCATCCACCCGACGCGCCACCCGGTCATGGCGTACGTCTTGGCGACGCCGTTGAGCACGACGCAGGTGTCGGCCAGCTCGGGGACCACCACCGGCATCGACGAGAACTCGTGACCGCCGTAGGTGAGGTGCTCGTAGATCTCGTCGGTCAGCACCCAGACGCCGTGCTCGACGGCCCACCGCCCGATGGCCTCGACCTCGGGGCGCGGGTAGACCGCACCGGTCGGGTTGCTGGGCGACACGAACAGCACGATCTTGGTGCGCGGCGTGCGCGCCGCTTCCAACTGGTCGACCGTGACGCGGAATCCCGCACGCTCCGGCGCGAACACCTCGACGGGCACGCCGTCGGCCAGCTTCACCGCCTCGGGATACGTGGTCCAGTAGGGCGCGGGGATGATGACCTCGTCGCCGGGGTCGAGCAGGGTCTGGAACGCGTTGTACACCGCGTGCTTGCCGCCGTTGGTGACGACGACCTGGCCGGGATCGACCAGATAGCCGGAGTCGCGTGCGGTCTTGGCCGCGATGGCCGCCCGGAGCTCGGGCAGCCCCGGCGTGGGCGTGTACTTGTGGTTGCGGGGGTCGGCGCAGGCGGCGGCCGCCGCCTCGACGATGTGGGCCGGCGTGGGGAAGTCGGGCTCGCCCGCGCCGAAGCCGACGACGTCCTCGCCCGCGGCCTGCAGCGCCTTCGCCTTGGCGTCGACGGCGAGGGTGGCGGACTCCGTGATGGCACCGACCCGGCGCGAGATGCGGCTCATGGCCCCATGGTCGCGCGCCGGTCGGGCCCCGACCCCATCGTTTCGGGCGGTCGGGTCAGGCGCTCACCGCGACCCCGTCCACGCTCCAGTTGGGGAGGTCGAGGAGACGGGGGTCGTTGGAGAAGATCTCGACCACGGGGATCTGGAGGCCGAGGCGACGCTGGATCACCCGGACCTCGTTCTCCTGGTTCCAGAGCATGAGCGTGACCGCGACGCCGCTCTCCCCGGCCCGGGCGGTGCGGCCCGACCGGTGGAGGTAGGCCTTCTCGTCCTCCGGCGGGTCGAAGTGCACCACGACGTCGACACCGTCGACGTGGATGCCGCGCGCCGCCACGTCGGTGGCGACCAGCACCTTCACCTTGCCCGAGGTGAACTCCGACAGCGCCCGTTCCCGGGCACCCTGGCGGAGGTCACCGTGGATGGCGCCGGCCCGCACGCCTTCGCGGCGCAGCTGCGTCACCAGCCGGTCGGCGCCGCGCTTGGTGCGCACGAACACGAGGGTGCGGTTGGCGCCCTGGGCGATGGACGCCGCCACCTTCACCTTGTCCATCTGGTGGACGGCGAGGAAGACGTGGTCCATCTCGTCGACCGTCGGTTCGGCGTCGTCGACCTCGTGCGAGACGGGGTCGACCATGTAGCGGTCGACCAGCCGCTTCACCGCCCCGTCGAGCGTCGCCGAGAACAGCATCGTCTGGTGCTCGGAGCGGATGCCGTACAGGATCTTCTGGACCTGCGGCATGAAGCCCATGTCGGCCATGCGGTCGGCCTCGTCCACGACGAGCACCTCCACGTGCCCGACGGAGAGCTCGCCCCGCTCGATGAGGTCGATGAGCCGGCCCGGGGTGCCGACGACGACGTCGACGCCCTTCTGCAGCGCGGTGACCTGCGGGTCCATGGACACGCCGCCGTAGACGGCCCGGACCTTGCGCTCGCACACCTCGCCCAGGGGCCGGAGCGCGTCCGTGACCTGGGTGGCGAGCTCACGGGTCGGCACGAGGATCAGGCCGCGGGGGTGGCGGGGCTCCGCCTTGCCGATGCGGCCGAGGAGCGGGAGGCCGAAGGCGAGGGTCTTGCCCGAGCCGGTCTTGGCCTTGCCCAGCACGTCGCGCCCGGCGAGGGCGTCGGCGATGGTGAGCTCCTGGATGGGAAACGGATCGGTGATGCCCTGGCGCGCCAGGGTCGCGACGAGGTCGGCGTGGAGGCCGAGGTCCGCGAAGGTTGCGGTCATGGGGAAGTTGCTCGCTTTCGTCGGTCGTGCATGGGGGTGTGGGGTGCCCGCCATCCCTCCGATGGCGGTGGGTCGAGCCTCGAGGCTTCCCGGCACCCGCCTGCCCTGCGATCCGGCCGACGGCAACTTGTGAGCGATGAGGAATGACCCGCGAGCGTGGATGGTTGCTCGCCGCACCAATCCTACCCGGATCGGCGCCCCTGAGAGTGACCTGAGCGCCGGTGACGCGGGGAAGCTCCCGGACCGGCACAATTCGGTGATGCGCGTGCTGGTGGTCGAAGACGAGGAGCTGCTGGCGGCGGCGGTCGCCGACGGCCTGACGGCCGAGGGCTTCGACGTCGATGTCGCCCACGACGGGCCCGACGGCCTGTGGCGGGCCCGGGAGGGCTCGTACGACGCCATCGTCCTCGACGTGCTCCTCCCGGGGATGCACGGCTACCGCGTGTGCCGCACGTTGCGCGACGAAGGCGTCTGGACCCCCATCCTGATCCTCACCGCCAAGGACGGCGAGTACGACGAGGCGGAGGCGCTCGACACCGGCGCTGACGACTTCCTGTCCAAGCCGTTCTCGTTCGTGGTGCTCCTGGCCCGGCTCCGCGCGCTCATCCGCCGCGGCGCGCCGCCGCGACCGACCGTGCTCACCGTCGGCACGCTCGAGCTCGACCCGGGCGCCCGCCGCTGCCGGAGGAATGGCGTTGACATCCGGCTCACCGCGCGCGAGTTCGCGCTGCTCGAGTACCTCGTCCGCAAGGACGGCAACGTGGCGTCCAAGGCCGAGATCCTCGACCACGTCTGGGGCATCGACTTCGCCGGCGACCCCAACGTGGTCGAGGTGTACGTGGGCTACCTGCGCAAGAAGATCGACGCACCGTTCGGCGTCGAGTCGATCAAGACGGTGCGCGGCGCGGGCTACCAACTCGTTCCCGATGAGTGACGAGGAGACGCCGAGGCGGAGGCGGTGGTGGCCGCAGTCGGTCCGGGTCCGCCTCACCGTCGTCGCCACGCTCGCGTTCGCGATCACCATCAGCGCGGCCGCGTTCGGCTTGGTGCGGTTGGTGCACAACGACCTCGTCGACCGCATCGAAGAGACGAACCAGCAGCAGCTCGACGCGTTGCAGGCCCGGATCGACCGCGGCGACCTCCAACCTCCAGCCGACTCTCGCAATGCGACGTGCGGAGTCGACATTCGCACCGGCGAGTTCAAGTGCTTCCTCAACCCGCCCCAACGCGACGGGTACGACACCGCCCAACGCGAGATCAACACGACCGCAGGCCAGATCAGGCTGGTCGCGCAGGCGTCCACCTCCTCACTGAACCGAACGGTCGACTCGGTGACAAGCGTGCTGCTGATCGTCGGTGCCCGGTGATGATCGCCCTCGTCGCGCTGGCGGCGTGGTACTTCACCGGCCGGGCCCTCCGACCGGTCGAGGACATCCGGGTGGAGGCGGAGTCGATCACCGGGAGCCACAATGCACCGGCGGGTCCCCGAGCCCGACACCGACGACGAGGTGGGGCGACTGGCGCGCACCATGAACGCGATGCTCGAACGCCTGGAGGTCTCGTCGCAGCGCCAGCGGCAATTCGTGTCCGACGCGTCGCACGAGCTGCGCAGCCCGCTCGCTTCGATCCGCACCAACCTCGAGGTCGCGTTGCGGCACTCCGAGCGCGCCGACTGGCCGGTCGTCGCCGAACGTGCGCTGGCCGAGGACGCTCGGATGGAGGACACCGTGAGTGAGCTGCTCGCGCTCGCCCGCATCGACGAGGCCGACGGCTCCGCGCCCGTCGACACGCTCCCCGAGATCGACCTCGACGAGCTGGTCCTGGACGACACGGTGCAGCAGCGGCGGGTACCCGTCGACACCTCCCGCGTGTCCGCCGGCCGCGTGCACGGCCGCCGCGAGCAGTTGACGCGCGTCGTGCGCAACCTCCTCGACAACGCGGCCCGCCACGCCACGAGCTCGGTGGCCGTCGAGCTGCGCGCCGGCGACGACCACACCATCGAGCTCACCGTCGACGACGACGGGCCGGGCATCCCCGTCGAGGAACGCGAGCGGGTGTTCGACCGGTTCACCCGGCTCGACGACGGTCGGGCCCGCGACGCCGGTGGCCTCGGGCTCGGCCTCTCGATGGTCAAGGAGATCACCGAGCAGCACGGCGGGACGGTGACGATCGAGGACGCCCCGATCGGCGGGGCCCGCCTGCGCGTACGGCTCCCCGCGGCCTGACGCCATACGGTGCCTCGATGCCCGAACTGACCATCGCCAGCTTCAACTGCCACGCCGGCCTGCAGGCACGCCGCAACGGCGTCTGCGAGCCCTACGACCTCGACACGGCCCTGGCGGGCATCGACGCCGACGTCGTCGTCCTGCAGGAGTCCTGGACCCCCGACGGTGGCGTGGCCGCGGTCCGGCGCGTGGGTGACGCCATCGGTGCCGAGGTGTTCGAGCTCCGGTTCGGTCGGTCCCGGCTCGATCCCTGGCCGCACGTGCCTCGCGACGGCAGCGGGCTCGGTGACGTGGGCCTCGCCGTGCTCAGCCGCATCCCGGCCGAGGCGCAGGGACGCCTCTCGGTGGGGACCGTGCTCAGCGACCCGACGCCCGAACGCGGCGCGCTGCACGTGGTGCTCGACGTCGGCGGGACCAAGGTCGACCTCATCGGTGTGCACCTGTCGTCGCGCCTGCCGTACGGGCCGCCGATCCAGCTGCGGCGACTCGCCGCGCAGCTGCCCCCTCCCGGCCGCCCCGGCATCGTCGCCGGCGACTGCAACTTCTGGGGTCCCGCCGTGGAGTCGTTCCTCCCGGGCTGGCAACGCACCGTGCGCGGGCGCACCTGGCCCGCCGGCCGGCCGCACAGCCAGATCGACCACATCCTGGTGCGGGCCGCCGACGGGACCGAGGTGCTGCACAGCGAGGTCCTGCCCGGAGTGGGGTCCGACCACCGCCCGGTGCGGGCGACGCTGCGGTTCCCGTAGCGAAGTCCCCATGGACTGATTCACTGTCGCGCCACGGCCGATTTCCGAACGTGGAGCGACACTGAATCACGCCGCGCGGGCCATCTCGACCCAGCGCACCGCCCGTCGCGGACCGCACCGCGTCGCCGACAGTTGAGGTAGACAGGCGGTATGGCAGCAGTCACGGTGAGGGGTGTGGTCGCGCTCGCCAAGGGCGAGCCGGTCGAGATCCGCGAGGTCGTCGTCCCCGACCCGGGCCCGGGCGAGGTTCGGGTCACGGTGCAGGCGTGCGGCGTCTGCCACACCGACCTCCACTACCGCGAGGGCGCGATCAACGACGAGTTCCCGTTCCTCCTCGGGCACGAAGCGGCGGGGGTGATCGAGTCCGTCGGCCCCGACGTCACCGAGGTCGCTCCCGGCGACTTCGTCGTCCTCAACTGGCGCGCGGTCTGCGGCACCTGTCGCGCCTGTCGGCGTGGCCGTCCGTGGTACTGCTTCGCCACCTTCAACGCGACGCAGAAGATGACGCTCACCGACGGCACCGAGCTGAGCCCCGCGCTCGGCATCGGTGCGTTCGCGGAGCAGACGCTCGTCGCCGCCGGCCAGGCCACCAAGGTCAACCCGGATGCCAGCCCCGAGACCGCCGGCCTGCTGGGCTGCGGCGTGATGGCCGGGCTCGGGGCCGCCATGTACACCGGCGCCGTCGGACGCGGCGACAGCGTGGCGGTGTTCGGCTGCGGCGGGGTGGGCAACGCCGCCATCGCGGGCTCCCGTCTCGCCGGCGCCAACCCGATCATCGCCGTCGACATCGACCCCGACGAAGCTGCAGTGGGCGCGGGAGTTCGGCGCCACGCACACGGTCGACTCACGCGACACCGATCCGGTCGAGGCCATCCGTGCCCTCACCGACGGCAACGGCGCCGACGTGTGCATCGAGGCGGTCGGCCGGCCCGAGGTGCTCGAGCAGGCCTTCTACGCCCGTGACCTCGCGGGGACGGTCGTGCAGGTCGGCGTGCCCGACCCGACCATGAAGATCGAGCTGCCCATGATCGAGTTCTTCGGCCGGGGCGGGGCGCTGAAGCCGTCGTGGTACGGCGACTGCCTCCCGTCGCGCGACTTCCCGATGCTCATCGACCTCTACCTCTCGGGCCGGCTCGATCTCGACCGCTTCGTGAGCGAGACCATCCCGCTCGACGCGGTCGAGGACGCGTTCCACAAGATGGAGCGCGGCGAGGTGCTGCGTTCGGTCGTCGTGATCGACTGACGGTGCCTAGACCGGTGGGATCCCGTGGAGGCGGTCGCTGAAGGTGCGGTCCTTGCCCCCGGCGAGGGCGAGGCGGGCCACGACATCGGCCCGGAGGTGCTCGGGTTCCACGACCGCGTCGATGACCAGCTCGGAGGCGAGGCGGAGCAGGTCGACATCGGCGGCGAACTCGGCGCGGCGTTCGTTGACGAACCGCTCGCGTTCGTCGGGGTCGTCGATGGCGGCGATCTTGTTCGCGTAGACCGCGTTGATCGCCGCTTCCGGGCCCATCACCGCGATGCGCGCCGTCGGCAGCGCCACGCAGGCATCGGGGCCGAACGCCGGTCCCGCGAACGCGTACAGGCCGGCGCCGTAGGCCTTGCGGACGATGACCGACACCTTCGGCACCGTCGCCTCCGACACCGCGGTGATCATCTTGGCGCCGTGCCGGATGATCCCCTGGCGCTCGACCTCGGTCCCGACCATGAAGCCGGGCACGTCGGCCAGGAACACCAACGGGATCCCGAAGGCGTCGCAGCCCCAGATGAAGCGGGCGGCCTTGTCCGACGAGTCGACGAAGAGCGCGCCCCCCTTGTGCACCGAGTTGCTCGCCACGATCCCGATCGGTCGCCCTTCGAGCAGCCCGAACCCGACGATCACCTCGGGCGCGAACAACGGTTTCACCTCGAAGAAGCTGTCGGCGTCCACCAGCCCGTCGAGGAGCTCGTGCATGTCGAACGCGACGCGCTCGTCGGCGGGGACGACGCCGGCGGTGAGCGGCGCAGCCGGCTCCTCGGCCGCGTACGTCGGCACCGGGCTGCGCCAGCTCTGAGGCAGGTACGCGAAGTAGGCGCGCGCCTGCGCGATGGCGTCGGCGTCGTCGACCGCGAGGTTGTCGCCACTTCCGGAGACGGTGGCGTGCATCCGCGCCCCGCCCATCTCCTCCAACGTGGTCCGCTCCCCGACCACCATCTCCACCATCCGGGGTGACCCGAGGTACATGGAGGCGTTGCCCTCCACCATGAACACCACGTCGCAGAATGCCGGGATGTAGGCACCGCCCGCGGCCGACGGACCGAACAGGCAACAGATCTGTGGCACCCGGCCCGACAGGCGGTTCTGGTTGTAGAAGATGCGACCGGCCCCCCGCCGCCCCGGGAAGAGCTCCACCTGGTCGGTGAGGCGCGCCCCGGCCGAGTCCACCAGCCAGAACACCGGGACCTCGTGCTCCAGGGCGTACTCGGTCAAGCGGACGATCTTCTCGACCGTCCGCGCCCCCCACGAACCCGCCTTGACCGTGGGATCGTTCGCCATCACGCACACCGGACGACCCTCGACCGTCCCGACGCCGGTGATCACACCGTCCGCAGGCAGGTCGCCGGCCAACGCGTTCGCCAGCAACCCCTGCTCCACGAACGAGCCCTCGTCGAGCAGCAGCGCGAGCCGGTCGCGCACGAACAGCTTCCCCTGGCGCGCCAGCTTCGCACCCTCCTTCTCGAGGTTCCCCTGGCGGGCACGGTCGGCGGCGGTGCGGAACTCGTCGGTCACCGCCCTACCTTGCCTCACCGTCCGAGGGTGGTGCCGGCGTCGGGCAGGAGCAGCTGGTCGTCGTGGACGGCGGTTCCCCTCCCGCGGGTTGGTCCGCCGGGAGGGCGTCGGACGCGACTGACGGCGCACCGTTGAAGGTCCGCATCTGGTTGTAGACGCGGAGCACGACGGTCGCGTAGTCGGGTGAGGTGGCCCAGTTGCCGTTGCCCATGTCGATCCAGAGCGGCGCACGACCCTTCGCGAAGTAGTGATCGAAGTTGTAATTCGCCGTTGCCGGGGTGCTGCCCCAGAGCTCGGGCACCGGCGGGTCCGGGATCGTGGCCACGCTCGAGCTCGCGTCGGCATAGTTGCGGAGCAGCTGCAACTGGGCGCGCACGCCGTTGAGCGCGCTCGTGAACCCGAAGCCGGTGCCACACGAAGAGCATGCTCCGATGCCGGCGAAGTTGTTGTCGGTCGGGCGCACCAGCCCGTAGTCGGGGTAGTTGAACCACGCCGTCTCGACGATCGACTGCGCGAACGCGATGTCGCCACGCACGTTGTACCGGTTGCCCTCGGTCACGAACAGGTCGGCGAGCTGTTGCAGGGTGGCACCGGTGGCTCGGTACGGCAGTGTGGCGGAGTCCTTCGCTTGGTAGAACGCGACGAGCTGCGCGGCGGTGAGCTGCGACTGACCCATGACGGGGACGCCCGCCGACCCCGGAGCGGGGGGCGCGGTGGTCGGCGGCGGCGGCGGGGGCGGTGGTGGCGGCGGCGGCAGGCAACCCGCCAGCGCGAGGAGGAGCGCGAGCAACGCCGCGGCGGCGAGGGGCACGCGGGCGCGGCGGTGGGGACGCATCAAAGAGTCATCGGAGCGGCCGAGGCCCGGATTGAGCCCGCGCTGATGGTAGGAGCGGGGCGGGAGCCGCACGCGGACCGTCGACCGTCGACCCTCGACCGTCGGCCGCGAAACGGAGCCGACCGTCGAAAGGCGTTCGCTACCTTTGGCCGGGCATGATCGACGTGATCGACTACCGCGCCGGCAACGCCCCGAGCGTGGTGTACGCCTTGGAGCACCTGGGGTTGCCGGCCCGGCTCGCCGCCACCCCGGCCGAGGTCGCGACCGCCGAGCGCATCATCCTTCCCGGCGTCGGCGCCGCGCGCGCCACCATCGACAGCCTGGTCGAGCAGGACCTCGTCGGCGCGCTCGGCGATCGCGTGCGGGGCGACCGCATCCCGTTCCTCGGCATCTGCATCGGCCTCCAGGTGCTGTTCGACCACAGTGAGGAGGGCGACACCGACGGGCTCGGCTGGGTGCCCGGCACGGTCCGGCGCTTCCCCGACACCGACCGGGTCCCCCAGATCGGCTGGAACCACGTGCGCTTCACCCGTCCGCACCCCGCTCACCGCCGACGTGCCCGACGGCGGCCACTTCTACTTCGTGAACTCCTACTACTGCGTGCCCCGGGACCCCGGCGACGCGCTGGGCGTCACCGACTACACCGTCGAGTTCTGTTCGGTGGTGGCGCGCGACAACGTCGTCGCCACCCAGTTCCACGCGGAGAAGAGCGGCCCGCTCGGGCTCTCGCTCCTGCGCGCCTTCGCGACCTGGGTGCCGGCGTGCTGACCAAGCGGCTCATCGCGTGCTTCGACGTCGTGAACGGGCGCGTCACCAAGGCGCAGCAGTTCCAGGACAACATCGACGTCGCGCCGGCCGAGGAGCTCGCGCAGCAGCTCTACGCCGACCAGATCGACGAGATCGTCTTCTACGACATCAAGGCGAGCGCGGAGAAGCGCAAGATCGACCTCGACACCGTGCGAAGAGTCGCACACCACGTGTTCGTCCCGTTCACCGTCGGCGGTGGCATCCGCGACGTCGACGACATGTTCGAGGTGCTCAAGGCGGGTGCGGAGAAGATCAGCGTCGACTCGATGGCCGTGCGCAACCCCGACATCATCCGCGACGGGGCACGCGCGTTCGGTCGCCAGTGCGTGGTGCTCAGCACCCAGGTGAAGCACGTCGGCATCCGTGACGGCATCCCGAGCGGCTACGAGGTCTTCATCGACGGGGCCCGGCTCGCGACCGGCCTCGACGCGCTCGATTGGGTGCGGCGGGGCGAGGATCTCGGCGCGGGCGAGATCGTCGTCAACAGCATCGACCGTGACGGCACCGCCTCGGGCTACGACCTCGACATCACCCGGGCGGTCGCCGACGCGGTGAACGTACCGGTCATCGCGTCCGGCGGTGCCGGGACCGTCGAGCACATCGGCGACGGCCTCACCGCGGGCGGCGCCTCCGCCGCCATCATCAGCTCGATCCTGTACTCACCCCGACTCGACCGCAACGTGGGTGTGCGGGAGCTCAAGCAGGGACTGGCGGAGGTCGGTGTCGCGATGCGCCCCTACCTCGACGCGTAACCGGCGCGGCTGCGTCAGGCGCGCTCGGCGAGGGCTGCGAGCGGTTCCCAGTCGACCACCGGCGCGTCGGCCCAGAGGCGGTCGAGGTCGTAGTACGCGCGGGTCTCGGCCAGGAAGACGTGGACGATCACGTCGCCGTAGTCCATGAGCACCCAGGTCGCGTCGTCGAGCCCCTCCACGCTGCGGGGCCCCTCGTCGTCGGCCACCTTCAGCGCCAGCTCGATCTCGTCGACGATGGTCCGCACGAGGCGGGTGTTCGAGGCGCTCACCAGCACGAACGCCTCCGCGATCGAGATGATGTCGCCGACGTCGAGGACGACGATCTCCTCGCCCTTCTTGTCGTCGGCCGCGTGGGCGGCGATCCCGGCGCGGCGGTAGGCGTCGGAGACCGGTGCGACGGGGGTCAAGCGGCGGTTGCTCGGAACGTCATCTGCCGCCAGTGTAGAGGCCGCGGGCGCGGATGGTGCGCACGACCGCGGGCGGCACCAGCCCGTCGATCGGGCGGCCGCTCCCGAGGCGCTCGCGCAGGTCGGTCGAGGCGATGTCGAGGCGCGGGATGGCCACGCGCTGCACCCGCCAGCCGGAGCCGGGCGGCTCGGAGTGCGCGTCACCGGCCCGCTCGACGACCACCACCGTGGCGAGGTCGCGGGTCTCCTCGAGCCGCCGCCAGGTCCCCATGTTGGCGACCGCGTCGGCGCCGAGCACGAGGAACAGCTCCCGACCGGGCGCGGTGAGCGCCTCCAGCGTCTCGGCGGTGACCGAGGGGGCGTCGCGCTCGATCTCGATGGCCGAGGCCTCGACCCCCTCGACGCCGTCGACCGCGGCGTCGACCAGGGCGAGGCGGTCGGCCGCCGACGCCACCACCTTGCCCCGCTTCTGCCACGGATCACCGGCCACCACCAGCAGCACCCGGTCGAGGGCGAGCTGCGCGCGCGACTCGGTCGCGACCACCACGTGGCCCACGTGGACCGGGTCGAACGTGCCCCCGAAGACCCCCAGCCGCTCCATGGGCGAGCGAGTCTACGGGGGCACGGTGTCTTCACCTCGGCGAAACATTCGCGTCATCAAGCCCCGTACCATCGATCCCGTGAGCGACCCCTCCGAGCCGGCCACGCACGTCCTCGTGCGGGTCTGGCTCCCCGACCGTCCCGGCGCGCTCGGGCTCGTCGCCTCCCGCATCGGTGCGGTCGACGGCGACATCGTCGGCATCGACGTGCTCGAGCGGGGCGACAACGTCGCCGTCGACGAGTTCGCGGTCCTGCTGCGCAGGTCGATCGCGATCGACCTGCTCGTCCGGGAGATCGAGGAGGTCGACGGCGCGAGCGTCGAGGAGGTGCGCACGATCGACCACTTCCCGGACCCGCGGCTCGACGCGCTCGAGTCGGCCAAGACGCTGTGCGCGGCCGGCAGCGTCGAGGCGCTGCACCGCACCCTCGTCGAGCAGACCCGCGCCGAGTTCCTCGCCGACTGGAGCGCGCTGCTCGTCGACGGGTCGGTGCTGGCGTCGGCCGGCGAGGTGAGCCACGACGCGTCGGTGTTGGGGGCGCTGGTCACCGGCACGGCCGCGTCGCCGAGGGTTGCCGACGGCACCACCGGGCCCGACGACCTCGCGGTGGCGTCGTTGCCCACGCACGACGCCGCACTGCTCCTCGGGCGCGACGGACGCGTCTTTCGCCGCCGGGAACGCGCCCAGTTGGTCGCGCTGTCGGCCATCGCCGACCGGACGTGGGCCCTGCTCGACTGAACTGCCAGGGGCGTAAGGTCGGACGATGCCTTCTGGCGCGGTCGTCGTGTTCACGCGCGACCTGCGCGTGACCGACCACCCTGCGTTGGCACAGGCGGTGCGGGGTCACGACGTCGTCGTCCCGCTGTTCGTGTTCGACGACACCATCCTCGCCGGCGCGTTCAACCGACCGAACCGCACCGGGTTCCTGCTCGAGTCGCTCGCCGATCTCGACGCCGCGTTGCGGTCGCTCGGTGGGCGACTCGTCACCCGACGCGGCGACTGGGTCGACCGCGTCCTGCGGGTGGCGAACGACGTCGGCGCGGCCGCCGTCCACGTCAGCGACGACGCCAGCGCGTACGCGCGAGCTCGGCTCGCACGGCTCGAGACCGCGGCCGGTGCCGCCGGCATCGACGTCCACCGGGCACCGGGGATGGCCATCGTCGAGCCCGGTGTGGTCACACCCGGCGACGCGGGCGACCACTACAAGGTGTTCACGCGGTACTACCGGCGCTGGTCCGACGTCCGGCGGCGCGCGGTGGTGGCCGCCCCGCCGCGCATCGACCTCCCGCCCGACGTGGACGCCGGCACGCTCCCCGTCCTCACCGACCTCGTCTCGGGCGACCGCTCGCCTGACGTCGTGCCCGGGGGCGCCCGGGCCGCCCACCGGCAGCTCGACGCCTGGGTCGAGCGGGCCCTCCGCACCTACCCCGACCGTCACGACGACCTCCCCGGCGACGCGACCTCCCGGCTCTCGCCGTACCTGCACTTCGGGTGCGTGTCACCGCTCGAGGTGGCGCGCGCCGCCGGCCGGCACAAAGGCGCCGACGCGTTCCTGCGGCAGCTCTGTTGGCGCGACTTCTACCTGCAGGTCCTCGCCGCCCGCCCCGACGCCGCGTGGTCGGACTACCAGTCCCGCGGCGACCGCTGGCGCGACGATCCCGACGGGTTGCGCGCCTGGCAGGAGGGCTGCACCGGGTACCCGGTCGTCGACGCCGCGATGCGGCAGCTGCGACAGGAAGGGTGGATGCACAACCGGGCCCGGCTCATCGTGGCGTCCTTCCTCACCAAGGACCTCTACGTCGACTGGCGCGCCGGCGCCCGTCACTTCCTCGACCTCCTGCTCGACGGCGACGTCGCCAACAACAACCTCAACTGGCAGTGGGTGGCCGGCACGGGCACCGACACCAACCCGCACCGCGTGTTCAACCCGACGGTGCAGGGCACCCGGTTCGACCCCGAGGGTGAGTACGTGCGGCGCTACGTGCCCGAGCTACGCGCGGTGAAGGGCGGCGCGGTGCACGACCCCGAGCTCAAGGTGCGGCGCGCCTACGACTACCCCGAGCCGATCGTCGACCACCGCGAGGCGATCGCCGAGTACAAGGAGCGCAAGGCGGGCACCTAGCCCTCGGCGATGGTGGCGACGAACTGCTGCAGCTGGCGGAGGTTGCGGCACTCGAACACGCCGTCGCAGTACTTGCCGTACTCGGAGACGATGGAGTCACCGGTGTCCCAGTAGCCGCGCGGTTCGGGGTCGAGCCAGTAGACGTGGCGGCCACGCTTGCGCATCTCGTCGACGACCCACGCCTCCGACGCGTGGTAGTTGTTCCGTGCGTCACCGAGCAGGATCATCGACGTCTTCGGCGTGATCTCGTGGAAGTGGCGCTGGTGGAACACCTCGAGCGCGTGCCCGTAGTCCGAGTGGCCGTCGACCCACACGACGTCGGCCTCGGTGTTCACCCGCTGCACCGCGTCGGTGACGTCGTCGGACTCCTGGAAGAAGCGCGTCACTTCGTCGATGCCGTCGATGAACACCCATGAGCGCACCTTGGAGAACTGGCTCGCCATCGCGTACACGAACTGCAGCGTGAAGCGGGCGAAGCTCGCCACCGACCCCGAGATGTCGGCCACCACCATGATCTCGGGCTTCGACGGGTGTGGGTTCTTGAACTTCGGGTCGGCGGGCACGCCGCCGTACGACAGGGACTCGCGGATCGTCTTGCGGAAGTCGAGGTGACCCTGGTGCCGACGCCGACGTCGTTGCGCCAGCCGAGCCGCCATCGCCCGGGTCAGCGGGTAGACGGCCTGCTGCAGCGCGAGCATCTCTTCGCGCGAGGCGTGCATGAACTCGATGTCCTCGGGAAGCGGCTTGCGCAACGTGCGCGCCATCGCCTCCACGCCGCGGTCCGCGACCAGCCGGCGACGGATCTCCTCCTCGATGAGCTCCCGCAGCTGCTTGAGCCGGGCCTGGAACTCCTCGTGCGCGAGGCGGTCGGCCAGCTCGCCCTCCTCGACCTCGCCCCGCTCACGCGCCATGTCCATGAGGCGCTGCTGCAGGTCGTCGAGGTCGAGCTGTCGCAGGGTGCGGTACAGGTAGTAGGTGCCGCCGACGGGCCGCCCCGGCTCCATCCCCGCGAACTGCTGCACCGCCGCCGCCGCCAGCCGGCGCAACGCGTCGCGGTCCATGGTCTGGAGCGCCTTGAGCAGCATCGCGGCCAGCTCCTCGCGCGACATCGGCGTGCCGCCGGCGCCGCCCTGCGCCTGGCCGTCCTGGAGCGCGCCCTCTTCGCCGTCGGCCGACGGCTCGCCGTCGCCCTCGCCGTCCACCCCGCTGCTGAACAGCGAGAAGTAGACCTCGAAGACGGTCTCGAACGCCTTCTGGTGGCGCTCGTGCTTCACCAGCGTCGCGCTGAGCACCGCCTTGAACATCTCCCGGTCGTCGATGGGGATGAACTCGATCGCGCGCATGGCGTCGAGGTTCTCCGTCATCGACACCGGCAGACCGGCGGTGCGCAGCTCGTGCACGAACCCCTGGAGGACGTCGAGCAGCGTGAGCGACGCGCCCGAGCCGGGCGACACGGCCGGAGCCGACGAGGTCAGACCACACCGCCAGGTTCAGGCACCTGCAGCTCCTTGCGGGCCTTGGTGATGTCGGACTGGTACTTGAGCAGCACGTGCAGCGTCTCGCCGATGACCGCCGGATCGACGTCGGACTTGCCCAGGTAGAGCAGCGTGCGCGCCCAGTCGATGGTCTCCGAGATCGACGGTGCCTTCTTCAGCTCGAGCGCGCGGATGGAGCGCACGACGCGCGCGATCTGGTCGGCCAGGTGCTCGTCGACGTCGGGCACCCGCACCCGCACGATCTCCTTCTCCCGTTCGATGTCCGGGTAGTCGATGTGCAGGTAGAGGCAGCGGCGCTTCAGCGCCTCCGACAGCTCACGCGTGTTGTTCGAGGTGAGCAGCACGATGGGACGTTGCTGGTTGCCCTCGATCGTGCCGAGCTCGGGGATCGAGACCTGGAAGTCGGAGAGCACCTCGAGGAGCAGCGCCTCGGTCTCGATCTCGACCCGGTCGACCTCGTCGATGAGGAGCACCACCGGGCTCCTCGGAGCGGATGGCCTCGAGCAGCGGACGGGTGAGCAGGAACGGCTCGGAGAAGATGTCGGACTCGACGTCCTCCCACTCCGACTCGTGTCCCTTGTCGACCTGGATGCGGAGCAGCTGCTTCTTGTAGTTCCACTCGTACAGTGCCTTCGCCTCGTCGAGGCCCTCGTAGCACTGCAGCCGGATCAGCCGGGCGTCGGTGACCTCGGCGATGCTCTTGGCCAGCTCGGTCTTGCCGACGCCGGCCGGTCCCTCCACCAGGATCGGCTTCTCGAGGCGGTCGGCGAGGAAGACCACACCGGAGATGCCCGCGTCCGCGAGGTAGTCCGCGCCGCGGAGACGTTTGGTGACGTCGTCGACCGATTCGAATCGTTCAGCCATAAGCGAGTGGTTTAGTCGCGGATCTGACCGTCGCCCCACACGACGTACTTGTAGGTGGTGAGCTCGCGCAACGCCATCGGGCCGCGCGCGTGCAGCTTCTGCGTGGAGATCCCGATCTCGGCGCCGAACCCGAACTCGGCGCCGTCGGTGAAGCGGGTGGACGCGTTGACCACCACCGTGCCGGCGTCGACCGCGTCGGTGAAGCGCCGGGCCGCGGCGAGGTCGCGGGTCACGATGGCCTCGGTGTGCCCCGAGCCGTAGCGGTTCACGTGCTCGACGGCGGCGTCGAGCGAGGGCACCACCGCCACGCTCAGCTTCAGGTCGAGGAACTCGCGCCCGAAGTCGTCGTCGGTCGCCTCGCCCATGGCCGGCACCCGCGCCCGGGCACCGGCGTCGCCGACCAGCTCGACGCCGTGCTCGACGAGGGCCGTGGCGGCGCGGGGCAGGAACGCGTCGGCCACCGACTCGTGCACCACGAGGGACTCGGCCGCGTTGCAGACGCTCGGGCGCTGGGTCTTGGCGTTGATCACGATGTCGAGCGCGGTGTCGAGATCGGCAGTGGCGTCGACGTACACGTGGCAGTTGCCGTCGCCGTCGATGATGACCGGTACCGTCGCGTGGTCGCGGATGCTCTGGATGAGCGCGGGACCACCGCGCGGGATGAGGCAGTCGACGACGTCGGTGAGCTGCATGAGCTCGACCGCGGCCTCGTGGCGGACGTCGTCGACGAGCAGCACCGCGTCGGCGGGCAGTCCCGCCTTGGTGAGGCCGTCGCGGAGCACCTCGGCGATGGCCAGGTTCGACCGGAGCGCGGTGGCCGAGCCCCGCAGGATGGCGGCGTTGCCCGACTTCAGGCAGATGCCGGCGGCGTCGCTGGTGACGTTCGGGCGGTTCTCGTAGATGATCGCGACGACGCCGAGGGGCACGCGGCGCCGCTCGATGCGCAGCCCGTTGGGACGCCGCCAGCCGTCGAGCACCTCGCCGATCGGGTCGGGCAGCGCCGCGACCGCGCGCAGGCCGTCGGCCATGGCGCCGATCCGGGCGTCGGTGAGGCGCAGCCGGTCGAGCGGTCCGGCGTCCATCCCGGCCGCGTCGGCGGCCTCGACGTCGAGCCGGTTCGCCGCCAGCAGGTCGTGGGCGCGCTGGTCCAGGAGGTCGGCCGCGGCCACCAGCGCGGCGTTCTTCTCCGCGGTGGAGGCCGACGCCAGGAGCGCGGCGGCGGCCTTCGCCCGCCGCCCGAGCTCGGGCACGGCCAGGGGCGCGGACATGGCGGCGAGTGTACCCGGGGCCTGTGGACGACCGGCTGGAGTTCGGCCCGCTCGGACCCGGCCTTCGGGAGGGGTGAGGCCGTGTCGCCCGCCAGCCGCGCATCCCGCCGGTCGCCCGGGGGCGCTGCGGCCGAGGCGACCCGGCCTCACCTTCCTCCCGCTCCTCGCCGACCGTCGAAGCCCTCGTGCGAGGACTCTCCCCCCGCCGGTCGACGACGAGCTGGTGAGGTAGGAGTGTGACGGACGCGGGGCCGGTGCGCAAGGGCGGGTGCCGAATTGCCCCTGGGGCGGGTGATCGGGGCCGCTCCCGGTCAGGGGAGGACCACGAGATCGTCCCGGTGGACCACCTCGTGGGGCAGCCCGTCCCCCAGCTCGGAGGTCTGGCGGCCGGCCACCCGCTCCAGCACCGCCGAGGCGTAGCGCACGAGGCCCTTGGCGAACGGCACCCCGGACCCGTCGACGATCTCCACCGCGTCGTCGGCCTCGAACGAGCCCTCCACGCCGAGGACCCCCGCCGGCAGCAGAGAGCGGTGGTCGCGACACAGAGCGCGGCGGGCGCCGTCGTCGACCACGACCCGGCCCGACGCGGCGCGGGCGAACGCGATCCACAGCTTGCGGCTCGGGAGCCGCTCGGCCCGGGCGCGCACGACCGTGCCCACCGGCCGCCCGGCGATGGCGGCGCTGACGACGTCGGGCGTGTCGGCGGCGGCGATGACGGCCCGCACGCCGGACCACGCCGCGATCCGGGCCGCGGCCAGCTTGGTGGCCATGCCGCCGCTCCCCCGTGCGGTCCCGGTGCCGCCGGCGACCGCCTCGAGCGCGGCGTCGACCTCGACGATCTCCTCGATGAGCGACGCGCCGGCGTCGAGACGCGGATCGGCGGTGAAGATGCCCGCGGTGTCGGTGAGGAGCACGAGGAGGTCGGCGCCGACGAGGTGCGAGACCAGCGCGGCGAGCCGATCGTTGTCGCCGTAGCGGATCTCGTCGTCGGCGACGGTGTCGTTCTCGTTGACGACGGGGACGACACCGAGGTCGAGGAGGCGCCGCAACGTCGCGCGCGCGTGGAGGTACTGCGTGCGCATGCCGAAGTCGTGGGGCGTGAGCAGCACCTGGCCCGCGAGCAGCCCGTGCCGGCCCAGGATCGCGCCGAAGCGCTCGATCAGCCGCGGTTGGCCGACCGCCGCCACCGCCTGGAGCGTCCCGATGTCGCTGGGGCGCACGTCCATGCCCAGCGCGGGGAGGCCGGCGGCGATCGCGCCCGAGTTGACCAGCACCACCTCGTGACCCGCGGCCCGCGCGTCGGCGAGCTCCTGGCACAGCTTGACGAGGGACGCGTCGTCGATCTCGCCCTGCTCCGAGGTGATCGACGACGTCCCCACCTTCACCACGACGGTGGAGCCCGTCGTCACGGTCGACTCCGCTGCGTCGCCATCACCCGATGCCCTCGAGGTAGTCGAGCTCGACGGGACCGATGCGTACGACGTCGCCCTCGCGCGCGCCGGCGCGCGCGAGGGCGCGCTCGACGCCCATCTTCCGCAGGCGGTACTGCACGTACTCCATCGCCTCGAGATTGGTGAGGTCGGCCATGGCCACCACGCGCTCGGCCGTGCGTCCGTGCACGCGCCACGCGCCGTCGTCGTCGCGTACGACGGTGAAGCCCTCCTCCGCCGGGCGCAGCACCACGAACGGCTCGGGTTCGGGTTCCTCCGCGCGCGCCGCGCCGACCAACGTGCCGAGCCGGCCCAGGAGCTCGTCGAGCCCCTCCCGGGTGACCGCCGAGATCGTCAGTCCGTCGGCGCCGTCGAGTGCGTCACCGTGGAACGCGTCCTCGAGCGTGAAGGTGGCGACGTCGGCCTTCGACCCGACGAAGAGCCGCGGCCGTTCGAGGAGCTCGGGTCGGTAGCGGCCGAGCTCGTCGAGCAGCACCCGGGCCTGCTCGGCCGGCGGCCGTTCGTCGACCGGCGCGAGGTCGAGGAGGATCACGAGCACCCGCGCCCGTTCCACGTGGCGGAGGAACTCGTGCCCCAGGCCGCGTCCTTCGGCGGCACCCTCGATGAGGCCCGGGATGTCGGCCACCACGAACTCGTGGTCGCGGAAGCGCACCACGCCGAGGTTCGGTTCGAGCGTGGTGAACGGATAGTCGGCGATCTTCGGCTTCGCCGCGCTCATCGCCGCGATCAACGTGCTCTTGCCCGCGTTGGGGAAGCCGACGAGCGCGGCGTCGGCGAGCAGCTTGACCTCGAGGCGCAGCCAGTGCTCCTCGCCGTACTCGCCCTGCTCGGCGAACCCCGGCGCGCGCCGGGCGTTGGACAGGAAGCGGGCGTTGCCGCGGCCGCCCTGCCCACCGCGGGCGGCGAGGTAGCGGTCGCCGTGGCGCACGAGGTCGGCGAGGAGCTCACCGTCGCGGGCCTTCACCTGGGTGCCCTCGGGCACCATGACCACGAGGTCGGCGCCGCGGGAGCCGTGGCGCTTGTTGCCCGACCCGTGCTTGCCCGACTCCGCCCGCCGGTGCGGGTGATCGCGGTAGGCGAGCAGCGACGCCACGTTGCGGTCCGCCTGCAGGTGGACGTCGCCGCCCGAGCCGCCGTCGCCGCCGTCGGGCCCGCCCTTCGGGACATGGGCCTCGCGCCGGAAGGACACCGCGCCCGCGCCGCCGTCACCGCCGCGGAGGTTGACCTGGACGACGTCGACGAACGAGGACACGCCGTCAGCCTAAGGACGGCGTGGCCGCGCGCCGGTCGAGTTCCCCCGCCGTCGTCCCTACTCGGGTGCGGACGGGATGATGTCGACGAGCTTGCGCCCCCGACGGTGGCCGAACTTCACGACGCCGGTCGCGGTGGCGAACAGGGTGTCGTCGCTGCCCTTGCCGACGTTCTCGCCCGGGTGGAACCGCGTGCCCCGCTGGCGCACGATGATCGTGCCCGCGTGCACCTCGGTGCCACTGAAGACCTTCACACCGAGCCGCTGTGCGTTCGAGTCACGACCGTTGCGCGATGAGGCCGCGCCCTTCTTCTTCGACATGGCTCAGCTCCTACTGCTTCGCGCTCGCCGGCGTGATGTCGAGGATCTCGATGACCGAGAGGTCCTGACGGTGGCCGTAGCGGCGCCGGTTGTTGCTCTTGGGCTTGTAGACGAACCCGTCGATCTTGGGCCCGCGGGTGGCGCCGACGACCCGGGCCTTCACCACCGCGCCGTCGAGCTGCGCCGGCGTGGCCTGCACGGTCTCGCCGTCGACCACGAGGACGGGCGCGAGCTCGACCTCGCTGCCGTCGTCGAGCCCGAGTCGCTCGACCTCGAGCTGCTCACCGGCCTCGACCTTGTATTGCTTGCCGCCGGTGCGGATGACTGCGTACATGGCGCGGGAAACCCCTCGGATTCAGTGCCTGGAACCGGCTCAGGCTAGTCCATCGACCGCAGCAGGGCGTCGTCGAGGACGAAGCCCCGACCGTGGCACGTCGGGCAGGTGTCGCTGAACGACTCCACCAGGCCCTCCGAGATCCGCTTGCGGGTCATCTCCACCAGGCCCAGCTCCGACATCTCGAACGCCTGGGTGCGGGTCTTGTCCCGAGCGAGGGCGTCCCGGAACACCCGCATGGTCTCGTCGCGGTTGGCCTTGATCTCCATGTCGACGAAGTCGATGACGATGATGCCGCCGATGTCGCGCAGGCGCAGCTGCCGGGCGATCTCCTCGGCCGCCTCCAGGTTGTTGCGGAAGACGGTCTCCTCGAGGTTCGACTTGCCGACGTTCTTGCCCGTGTTCACGTCGATGACGGTGAGGGCCTCGGTGCGCTCGATGATCAGGGAGCCGCCCGACGGCAGCCACACCTTCCGGTCGAGTGCCTTCAGGAGCTGCTCCGAGATGTGGAACCGCTCGAAGATCGGCAGCCCCTCCTCCTCGGTGTCGTAGTACTCGACCCGGTCGGCGAGCTCGGGGGCGATCGCTTCGACGTAGCCGCGGGTCTCCTCGTAGAGCGCGCGGTCGTCGATGACGATGCCGCGGTACTCCTTGGTGAACTCCTCGCGGATCAGCCGGAGCACGAGGTCGGGCTCCTGGTACAGGAGCTTGGCCTGCTTGGACGAGCCGGCCAGGACGGAGATCTGCTCCCACTGGTTCCGCAGCCGGCGCACGTCGCGCTCGAGCTCGTCCTGGGTCGCGCCCTCGGCCGCGGTGCGCACGATGAGCCCGGCGTCGGACGGTCGGATGCCGTCGAGCACCTTGCGCAGGCGCTTGCGCTCGTCGTCGGGGAGGCGCTTCGAGATGCCGTAGGTGTCGGGCTCGCCCGGCACCATCACCAGGAACCGCCCGGCCAGGCTGACTTCCTGGGTGAGACGGGCGCCCTTGTGCGCGATCGGGTTCTTGGTCACCTGGACGGTGATCATCTGCCCGTTCTTGAGCATCCGCTCGATCTTCGGCTTGTTGCCGCCCTCGACATCGGACTTGTCGAAGGCGACGTCGCCCCGGTAGAGCACGCCGTTCTTGGGCGTGCCGATGTCGACGAACGCCGCCTCCATGCCGGGCAGCACGTTCTGCACCCGGCCGAGGTAGATGTTGCCGTCGATCGACTCGTTGCCGGTGGGCGTCGCCAGCGAGTGCTCGACCAGGCTCCGGCCCTCGAGCACCGCGATGTGCGTGTGGCCACCCTCCAGCACGTGGACGCACATCAGGTAGCGGCCGGCCGGCCGCCCCTTCCGGGTGCGGCCGCGGCGCCGTTCGAGCACGTCGTCGTCGAGGGCGGCCAACGGCGTCTCACCGACGCCGAGGTCGGCCCGCACGACGTCGTCACGACGGGGCTGCGGGGCCCGTGAGCGCCCACCACCGCCCCCACCGGGCGCGGTGCTCGCCGGGGTGGTGCCGCCGTTGCCACCGGCGCCGCCGCGCCCGCGGCCGCGGCCACCGCGGCGACGGCGACGCTTGGGGGCGACCGGCTCTCCGGTCGTGGCGTCGGTCGCGGCCGCGCCGTTGCCACCCGCGCCGTTGCCGGGTGAGGCCGGGCGCGAGTCACCGATCTGCGGCTTCGGGGCGGGACGCGAATCGCCGATGCGCGGCCGGGGGGTGTGGCTGATGCCGGCCTCCTCCAGCGCGACCTCGGCGACGTCCTCGGTCGTCAGGCCACGGTCGGCGCTGGCGTCGGTGTAGTCCTGCGCGACGGCCAACCCGTCGTCCACGTCGACGTCGATGTCGATCTCGGCGGCGATGTCGATCTCGGCGGCGGCGACGTCGTCGTCCTCGTCGAGGTCGTCGTCGGCATCGGCGCGGCCGTTGGCGCCGGCGCCCGGTCCGGTGCCGGGCTTGCGGCGGTTGCGGCCACCACGCGAGCCGCGCCGGCGGCGGCGCTTGGGCGTGCCGTCCGCGTTGAGGGCGCCGGGCGCGTCGTCACCCGAGGTTTCACCTGGGACCGATTCGGCGGCCGATTCGGCAGATTCGTCCGCGCCCCGCGCCGATTCGGCGGGCGATTCGGTGGTCAGGCGCGCCGATTCGGCGGGCGATTCGGTCCGAGGGGGTGTGGGATCAGGTGGTGGGGTCGGAGCGGCGCTGGCGCCGCTGGTCGGGCCCGAGGGTGTGGTCGCCTCCGGGAGCGTCTCGTCGGACATCGGTTCCTTCTCTCATGATGCGCTCGCCTCCAGGGCGGGCGCGAACGCGTCGGCGGCCAGCGGTTCCAGCCGCGCGCCGCCGCGTTCGATCCATTGTGCAGTTCGGAGCACGCGGTGCTCGGTGAGGCCGACGCCGCCACCGGTTCCTGTGAACCGGTCGAGGGCGTCGAGCACCTCACGCGGCCGCGCACCACGGGGTTGGGTCGACAACGTGAGGTCGAGCACCGGCACGTCGCCGTCGTGACCGACCTCGATGGCACGGAGCGCGGGACGGAGATCGTCCACGCTCTCCTTGCCCTTGCGGGTCCGGGTGACCGCGAGCTCGTCGCTGGCCAACGCGCCCGCCGCCGCGGCGGCGAGGACGTCGGCCGGCACGGCCTGCCCACGACCGTCGACGGTCGCGACACGGAACTGGACCTCGGTGATCGATTCCTGCAGGGCGGGCGCGCGCTCGATCAGGCGCACGGCGCCGGTGGCGGGCATCCCCTCGGGCAACGCCGGGGTGAGCCGCTCGGGGAGCGATTCGGTGTCGACGGGCTCCGTGAGCTCGACGTCGAGGTACTCGGCCTCGCTCTCGTGCCCGACCGAGAGCGCCAGCCCGAAGCTGACCTTCGGGCGGGGCGAGAACCCCTCGGTGAACGCCAGGGGCAGTTCCTCGATGCGGAACGCGCGCTCGAACGCCCGGGCGACGTCGCGGTGGGAGATGAACCGCACCTTGCCGCGCTTGGCGAAGCGGATGCGCACGGGGAACCCGGAATCGCCCCTCATCGGACGCCCTTCATCGTGCGGCAGCTCCACCGGCACCGACGTGCCGGACCCGACGAAGCTGAGCCCCTGCCCGGTGCCCTGGCTCCCACCGGCCGGCGGCACCGCCGACGCCACGACGTGCTCGAGCGCGTAGTCGGTGCACACGCCGCAGTCGTAGCACGGGGTCCAGCGACAGTCGGGGAGGCCGTGGGCCCGCAGCGCGTCCTGCCAGTCGTCCCAGAGGAAGTCACGGTGCAGACCGGCGGCGATGTGGTCCCAGGGCAGGATCTCGTCCTCGGTGCGGTGCCGGGTGACGTACCAGTCGGGGTCGAGGCCCTCGGCGGCCATGGCGTCGAGCCAGCGGTCGAGCACGAAGCGCTCGCTCCACTCCTGGAACGTGCCACCGGCGCGCCACACCCGCTCGATGACCCGGCCGATGCGACGGTCGCCGCGGCTCGGCGATCCCCTCCGCGTACGTCGCGGCGGGATCGTGCCACCGCAGCTGCGCGCCCGAGCGGCGCAGCTCGTCGCGCAGGAGCCCGACCTTGCGCTGGAGCTCGGCCACGCTGTTCTGCCCGAACCACTGGAAGGGCGTGTGCGCCTTGGGTACGAAGCCGCCCACCGAGGCGGTGGCGCTCGCCTTCTTGGTGTACTTCCGTCCGATCTTGACGACCTCGCGCGCCAGCTCGGCGATCCCGAGGGTGTCGACGTCCATCTCGGTGGGAACCCCGATGAGGAAGTACAGCTTCACCCGCTGCCACCCCTGCGAGTACGCCCCCTCGACCGCGGCGTAGAGGTCGTCGTCGGTGATGAGCTTGTTGATCACCTGGCGGATCCGCCAGGTGCCCCCTTCGGGCGCGAAGGTGAGCCCGGTCCGGCGGATCTTCTGGATCTCGCTGGCGATCCCCACCGTGAACGCGTCGACCCGCAGCGACGGCAACGAGAGGCCGACGTTGCCGCACCCCTGCTGCTCGTTCACCAACCCGGCGACGAGACCATCGATCCCCGAGAAGTCAGCGGTCGACAGCGAGGTGAGCGCGACCTCGTCGTAGCCGGTGCGACGCAGGCCGTCGCGCACCATCGTCCGCACCTGGTCGGCGGGTCGCTCGCGCACGGGCCGGGTGATCATCCCGGCCTGGCAGAAGCGGCAGCCCCGCGTGCATCCCCGGAAGACCTCGACGTTGAGGCGGTCGTGCACGACCTCGATGAGCGGCACGAGCTGGTGCTTGGGGTAGGGCCACTCGCCGAGGTCGGCCACGGTGCGCTTGTCGACGCGATCGGGCGCTTCGGGGAAGCGTGTCCGCACCTCGGCGATGAACGGTCCGTCGTAGTCGACCTCGTACATCGCGGGCACGTAGACCCCGGGGATCGTCGCCAGCTCGCGCAGCACGCCCTCACGCGCCGTGCGCCCCGAGCGCGTCCATGCTCCGACCACCTCGGTGAGCTCGCCCACCGCCTCCTCGCCGTCGCCGATCACGAAGGCGTCGACGAAGTCGGCCATGGGCTCGGGGTTGAACGCGCAGTGCCCACCGACGATCACCAGCGGGTCCTCGGGCCGGCGGTCTTCGGCCCGGACGGGCACCCCGGCCAGGTCGAGGCACTCGAGCACGTTGGTGTACACGAGCTCGGCGGCGAGGCCGAAGGCGATCACGTCGAAGGCACCGGCCGGGTGGTGGGTGTCGACGGAGAACAGCGGCACGCCGGCGGCCCGCATCTCCTGGTTCATGTCGATCCAGGGCGCGTAGGCGCGCTCGGCCACCGCATCGTCACGTTCGTTCAGGATCTCGTAGAGGATCTGGAGCCCCTGGTTGGGTAACCCGATCTCGTACGTATCGGGGTAGACGAGGAGCCAGGAGGTGCTGGACGGCCGGTGTTCCGGCCGGAGGCTGCCCCGCTCCATCCCGATGTAGCGAGCAGGCTTCTCGACCCTGGCCAGTAGGGGCTCGACCCTCGGCCACAGGTTTGACATCTGGCCCGGAGCCTACCAGCCGGCCGAATTGTCACCGGCAGAGTCGGGGAAGCTCAGTTGAAGCGCCGCATGGAGACGTTGGCCACCAGGCCGAGGCAGGCGAAGCTGGTGATGAGCGACGAGCCGCCGTAGCTCATGAACGGCAGCGGGATGCCGGTCACCGGCATGATCCCGGTGGTCATGCCCATGTTCTCGAACATCTGGAAGGCCAGCATCGCGAGCACCCCGACGCACACGAGCGCGCCGAAGAAGTCCCGCGACAGCCGGGCCGTTCGCCAGGTGCGCCACATCACGATGGCGAAGAGCGCGAGCAGGACGACCCCGCCGAAGAACCCCAGCTCCTCCCCCACCGAGGTGAAGATGAAGTCGGTGTGCTGCTCGGGCACGAACCCACCCTGGGTCTGGGACCCGTTGAGCAGCCCTTCGCCCGTGGTCCGCCCGTGGGCGATGGCCTGGGTGGACTGCTCGAGGTTGTACCCGGTGCCCTGGCTGGTCCCGCTCTCGGGATCGAGGAACGTCGTGAGGCGATCGAGCTGGTACTGCTTCAGCACCCCGAGGCCGACGACCGCGTAGACACCGGTGACCGCGAGGAGCCCCAGCACCACCAGCTGCTTCCCGCTCACCCCGGCGACGGCGAGGATGGCCAGGATGATCACGGCCAGCACCATCACCGTCCCGAGGTCGGGCTGCAGGAGCACGAGGCCGATCGGGACGCTGACCAGGCCGATGATCACGGTGAGGCGCCACGCGTCGAACTCGCCGCGGTACTGCGTGCAATAGCCCGCCAGCGCCACGATGAGACCGAACTTCGCCAGCTCGGACGGTTGGAGGGTGAACCCGCCGGGGAGCTGGAACCACGCCTGGTGACCCTTGACGTTCGAGCCGACCGGCGCCAGCACCGCGAGGAGCAGGAGCACGGTCACGCCGTAGAACACCATGGCGAGCTCGCGCATGCGGCGGTAGTCGATCAGCAGGACCACGACCATGGCCACGACCCCGATCGCGGCGAACAGCGCCTGGCGCTTCACGAAGTAGTACGGGTCGCCGGGGATCCGGTTGTGGGTGGTCGAGTAGATCATCACCAGCCCGAGGGCGGTGATCGCGAACGCCGCGCCGATCAGCAACCAGTCGAAGTGGCGCAGCGGCGACGCCTCGAGGCGCGACGGCTCGCCCAGCCCCCGGCGTTGCTGGGCGCGCGCGATGCGGCTCGGGCTGATGGTCGACATCAGTTGCTCATCTCGGTCCTGGTGGGCGGTGCGATCACCACGTCGGGCGGTTGCTGGTTGGGGTTGTTGAGGAAGTCGATGACCCGGCGCACGATGGGCGCGGCGACGTTGGCGCCGAAGCCACCCTGCTCGACCATCGCCACGATCACGTACTGCGGGAGCGCGGGGTCGTTGTCGGGATTGGTGACGGCCACGAACCACGACGTGTCCTGGTTCGGCTTGCGCTCGGCGGTCCCCGTCTTCCCGATCAGCGGCGCGCCCTGGTAGTCGCTGAACGCCCCCGCCGCGGTGCCGTCCTGGTCGTAGATGACCCCGTGCAGGCCGTCGACGATGGGCTGGCGGACCTCGGGGCTCAGGGCGGTGGTGCCCTTCACGAGCGGGTCGATGGGGTGGACGACCGGTCCGAGCTGGCCGGGGGGCAGTCCGCCGCTGCTCTCGGTGACCTCATCAGCCAGGCGGGGCTGGTAGAGCGTGCCGCCGTTGGCGAACGCGGCGTACCCGTCGGCGAGCTGGAGCGGCGTCACCAGCACGTCGCCCTGCCCGACCGCGAGGCTGGCGCTGTCGCCGCGGCGCCAGAACTGGTTGTCGGGCGTGGTCGGGTTCACCTTCACCCGGTACTCGTGGTTCGGGATGATGCCGGCCTGGTCGCCCAGCCCGATGCCGGTCGATTCGCCGAACCCGTAGGTCGCGGCGGTGTGCTGGATGGCGTTGCCGACGGGGTGCTGGGCGTCGGGGAGCTTGTCGCCGGCGAGGTCGCCCGCGAAGCCCGCGGCTTGTCCCTCGTCGCGGTAGCGGTTCCAGAACTCGTTGCCCACCGAGTAGAAGTACACGTCGCTCGACACCGTGAGCGCGGATCGCAACGACCGGGAGCCGAGCACGTTCCGCCCCGCGTTGCAGCGCACCTCGTCGTTCCCGAACGTGAAGCAGCCGGGCGGGTTCTCGTCGTTCACGTGGTCGGCGCCCTCGGGGTAGAGGCCGCTCTGCAGCATGGCCAGTGCCGTGAACGTCTTGAACGTCGACCCCGGCGCGTAAGCGTTCAGCGCCCGGTTGATCAGTGGGTGGTTCGGGTCGTTGAAGTACTTGTCGGCGTCGCCCTTCACGAAGTCGTTGGGGTCGAAGCTCGGGTTCGAGGCCTGCGCCACCACCGAGCCATCCCGCGCGTTCAGCACGACGACCGCGCCGGCGTTCGCCGCGTAGTGGGAGCCGCTGTCCGGGTCGACCAGCGACCGGGCACCCACCATGCCCTGCGCCAGGGAGGTCTCGGCGACCTGCTGCACTCCGAGGTCGACGGTGAGCCGCACGTCGTGGCCGGCGACCGGCTTCTTCACCTCCACCACGTTCACCGCCCGGCCCTGGTTGTCGACCTCGACCTTGTCGAGACCGGGCGTGCCGCGCAGCTCGGATTCGAACATCTGCTCGAGGCCGTACTTGCCGACGATGTCGCTGGCCTGGTAGCCGTCGCCCTTGTGGGCCGCGAGCTCCTTCCCGTTGATCTGCCCGACGTACCCGAGCATGTCGGCGGCCTGGAAGTTGTTGGGGTAGGAGCGCTCGGCGGTGCGGGTCACCGCGACCTCCGGGAAGAGGTCGCGGTGCTCGGTGACGTACACCGCGGTCGGGAGATCGATGTTCTCCGCCACCGGCACCGGGAGGTACGAGGCGTACTGCTGGTTGTCGATGCGCTGGTCCACGGTGGCGGCGTCGATGCCGAGGAGCGAGCCGAGGTTCTGCTCGAGGGTCGCCCGCTCGGTCGTCGACAGCTGCTGGCGGTTCACGGTGAGCGTGGTGACGGGGATGGTCTGCGCCAGCACGTTGCCCTTGGCGTCGTAGATCGTGCCGCGGACCGCGGGGACCTTCACGAACCGGTCGCGGTTCTGCTGCGCGGCCACCGCCAGCTTCTCGCCCCCCGCGACCTGCAGGAACCACAGACGGGTGAGCAGGCCGCCGAACAGGGCCATCACGATGACGCCGATCACCACGAGCCGGCGCCGGCTGTTCGCCTCCGTCACCGCGCCCCGCTCCCGTCTGCCACGGGCACCCAGTCTCGTCGACGCCGCCCCGCTGCGAGCGTCACCCTCGCACCCGCCAGGCCGACGGGGAATCGTCGTGACGGGCCGCCCGCCGGACGATCGGGAACACGACGATCGCGATCGCCGCGTCGTAGATCGAGGCGATGAACACGATCCGCAGGCTGTCGAACGACAGGAAGCCGGGCTGGCCGACCACGGCGCCGGCGGTGAGGAACACGAGGCCGCCGAAGAACCCGCCGAGGCCCCCGAGCAGGGGGGCCAGCCAGGGCGTGGTCCGGACCACCCCGGCCTGGAACACCCCCACCGCGTACCCGGTGACCGCGAACGACAGCGCCGAGAGGCCGAGCGGCGTGGTGAGGAACAGGTCGATCGCCAACCCCATGAGGAAGCCGAAGATGGCACCGGTGTCGGCGCCGTCCTCGTAGGCGACCGCCAGCACCGCGACCAGCCCGACGTCGGGCCCCACGCCGTCGATGCGGAGGTGCGTGAACAGCGTGGTCTGCAGCACCACGCACACCACGATCACCAATCCGAGTCGGATGCGGCGGATCACGGGATCGGTGGGTACTTGAGGACCTTCACGACGGTGAGCGCATCGAGGTCGACGATCGGGCGCAGCTCCGCGTCGCGCGCGATGGCGCCGCCGGCTCCGACCTCGTGCACGACGGTGCCGATGACGAGGTTGGGCGGGAAGAGGTCCTTGTCGCCGCCGAGCGTCACTGCGACGTCGCCCCGCTTCAGCACCGCGCCGGTCGCGCTGTCGACGATCACCGAGAAGCGCAGGAGGTTGCTGCCCGACTGCCCGGTCGCGGTGCCGGCAGGCCCGAACGTGGCGCCCTGCACGAGGTGGGCGCCCACACCGAAGTTGCGGTCGTCGATGCGGCGCACGACGGCGCGCGACTGCGACACCGACACGACCTGGCCGACGAGCGCGGCGCCGTTCTTGGTGTCGCCGACCACGACCGGGTAGCCCTTCACGATCCCGGAGTTGCTGCCCTTCGAGATCTGGAACGTGCGCGTGAAGTTGCCCGCGCCCTGCGAGACGACATCGGCGGTGATGCCGGTGGAGTCGTCGATGCTCGGGAGGTCGAGGATCTGCTCGAGCTCGGCCAGGCGCGCGGCCGAGCCCTTGGCCGCCGCCACCTCGCTGCGCGCGTCGGCGAGCTGACGGCGCAGTTGCTCGTTCTGGTCCTGCAGCTCGTTGGCGCGCCCGAGCCCGTCGAACCAGTCGGCGACGGGGTTGATCACGTCGTCGGCCAGCGTCTGCAACGGTGAGACGACGTCCTGTGCCGCGCTGCGGGCGGAGTCGATGATCCCGGATCCGCGCTCGTCGAGGGAGATGAGGGCCAGCGACGTGATCACCAGCAGGACGAGCGTCAGCCTCCGACGACGGTCATGGCGATAGACGACCACGGTATCCAGACGCCCCGCGGGGGACGGTCAGTCCTGCGGTGAGGAGCTCAGGACCTGCTGCAGCACGTCGAAGTTCTCGAGGCACTGACCCGAGCCGAGGACCACCGAGTACAGCGGGTGCTTCGCCCGGTGCACCGGCATGCCGGTCTCCGCCTGGATCGCGTTCTCGATCCCGATGAGCTGCGCTCCGCCACCGGTGATGACGATGCCCCTCTCCATGATGTCGGCCGCGAGCTCGGGCGGCGTCTGATCGAGGGTGACCTTCACCGAGTCGACGATCGAGGCGGTGGGTTCCTCGACCGCCTCGCGGATCTCGACGGTGGAGAGGACGATCGTCTTGGGGAGACCGGTGACGAGGTCGCGTCCGCGCACTTCTGCGTAGAGCTCCTCCTCGAGGGGCCACGCGCTCGCGAGCTGCACCTTGACCTCTTCGGCGGTGCGCTCACCGAGCGCCAACGAGTACTCACGCTTCACGAAGTTGATGATCGCCTCGTCGAACTCGTCGCCGCCGACACGGCTCGACTCGCTGACGACGATGCCACCGAGGGAGATCACCGCGACCTCGGTGGTCCCGCCCCCGATGTCGACGATCATGTTGCCCGCCGGCTCGTGGACCGGAAGGCCGGCACCGATGGCCGCGGCCATGGGTTCCTCGATGACCAGCACCGGCTTGCGGGCGCCGGCGAACTCGGCCGCCTCCTGCACCGCCCGGCGCTCGACGCCGGTGATGCCGGAGGGGATGCAGATGACCATGCGGGGCTTGGCCCACTTGCGTTGGTGCACCCGCTGGATGAAGTAGCGGAGCATCTTCTCGCAGATGTCGAAGTCGGCGATCACGCCGTCCTTGAGCGGTCGCACCGCCTCGATGTGGCCGGGGGTCCGGCCGAGCATCCGCTTCGCCTCGGTGCCCACCGCCAGCAGCCGGCCGTCGCGGGTGTTCATGGCCACGATCGACGGCTCGTCGAGCACGATCCCCTTGCCCCGCACGTACACCAGGGTGTTCGCCGTCCCGAGGTCGACGGCCATGTCACGTCCGACTACGGAGGAAAACCAGGGCTCAGGCACAGGGGAAGGAACTCCAGGGTGGGTTCGGTCCGGATCAGGCTAGCGAACCACCCTGCCGCATGTCGGGGAGAGCGGCAATTGTTCGCGTCAGGCCTGGTGCACTCAGCGCGCCAGATCCGGGAAGAACAGCGCGATCTCGCGAGCCGCCGACTCGGGTCCGTCGGAGCCGTGGACCAGGTTCTCGCCCGTCTCGAGCGCCAGGTCGCCCCGGATCGTGCCCGGCGCCGCCTCGCGGGGGTTGGTGACCCCCATGAGGCCCCGGACGACCTTCCACGTGTCGGGCCCCCCTTCGATCACCATGGCCACCAGGGGCCCGCGCGTGATGAACGACACCAGCTCGCCGAAGAAGGGCTTGTCGCGGTGCTCCTCGTAGTGACGGCCGGCGAGGTCGGCGTCGATGGTGCGCAGGTCGAGGGCCGCGACGGTGAGCCCTTTGCGCTCGATGCGGCCGAGGATCTCGCCCACGAGACGCCGCTCGACCGCGTCCGGCTTGCAGAGGAAGAGGGTGCGGGTGCTCATGCTTCTCCGCTCTTGGTGCTTGGCACCGGGCCGCGCTGCTCACGGTTCGGCAAACGCTTCGTTGCTCGCCGGGATACCCGGCTCGCGGTCACTTCGCTCATGGGCGGGTCAAGCTACTTCAGGGTGATGCGGGGACGAGAACCGCGCGCGCCGGGCTCACGACGTAGAGCGAGCCGGTGATCACGACCTGGCCGTCGGCCGGTGTCGTGTCGACCGCGAACTCGACCGCGGCGCGCACGTCGTCGATCACCTCGACGCGCTCGCGGTCGACGCCGAGGTCGTAGGCGGCGTCGGCAACCGCCTCGGGGTCGAGACCGCGCGGGCTGTCCGGTCGACAGCAGACGAGGCGCGCCGCGTCGACCACGCCGAGCGCGTCGAGCATCTCGTGTGGCTCCTTCTCGCGCATCAGTCCGACGACGAGCGTGCGCGGCGAGTCGGCGAACTCCTCGGCCAGCGCGGCGCGCAGCGCGTGCGCACCGGCGACGTTCTTCACACCGTCGAGCAGGACCAGTGGCCGGTGTCGCACGACCTCGAGCCGACCCGGCGTCTCCACGTTGCGGAACGCGTCGGCGACGAGATCGTCGCCGAGCGCGCGACCGAGGAACGACTCCACCGCGGTGAGCGCGAGCGCGCCGTTGTCGGCCTGGTGCGCGCCGTGCAGCGCGAGGAAGACCTCATCGTGGGTTCCGTAGGGCGTGTACAGGTCGAGCACGCGGCCGCCGACGGCGAGGCGGTTCGACCGAACGCCGAAGTCGCGGTCGCGGATCGCCACCGAGCCGGGCTCGCGGGCCAGGAAGTAGGGCACCAGCGCGGGATCGGTCTCTCCGAGGACCAGCGCCGCCCCCGGCTCCACGATGCCGGCCTTCTCCGCCGCGATGTCCGCCAGCGTCGGGCCGATGTACTCGACGTGGTCCATGCTCACGTTGGTGACCACCGCGACGTCGCCCCGGACCACGTTGGTGGCGTCCCCGGTGCCCCCCAGGCCCACTTCCACCACCGCCACGTCGACCGCGACGTCACCGAACCACCGGAGGGCGGCGGCGGTGAGGATCTCGAAGTAGCTCGGCGCGTCGGGCAGGAGGTCCTCGACCGCGGCGACCGCGGTGAGGAGCTCGTCGAGCTCGTCGTCGGCGATCGGCTCGCCGTTCCAGGCCATGCGCTCGTTGACCCGGGCGAGGTGCGGGCTCGTGTACGTGCCGGTCGACAGCCCCGCGGCCTCCAGGAGCGCCGCGATCATCCGGACCACCGACGTCTTGCCGTTGGTCCCGGTGACGTGCAGGACCGGGTACTCGAGCTCGGGCGACCCCAACAGCTCCATCAGCGGACGCTCGCGCTCCACCGCGAGCAGGCGCTTGCCGACGCCCCCACGCGCGGGGACGCCCACGCCGGTCTCGAGGTTGACGTGGGCGTCGAGCCACTCCCGCGCGCCGCTCGGGTCGACGCTCACTCGGTTGTCATTCCTGGGGTGCGAGCGTCACGTCGACGGCGAGCTCTGCGGCCTCGACCAGCTCCACGTCGCCGACGATCCGGCCCGCGTCGCGCACGTCGGCGAGCGCGGGCTCGAGCGACCGGAGCAGCTCGGAGGGTGCGCGCACGGTGGCCCGGACGACGTCGGTGCGCATCGACCGCTTGGCCTCGCTCTTCGCCTTCCGGATCTCGCCCAGCACCGCGGCCGACGCCGGGTACACGGTCGCGTCGGCGGACGCGAACGACGACAGGTCGTCGGCGCCGGGCCATGGCGCGCGGTGGACGGAGCCTTCGCGCCACCACGACCACACCTCTTCGGTCACGAACGGCATGTGCGGCGCGAACAGGCGCAGGAGCGTGTCGAGCGCGCACGCGAGCGCGGCGCGGGCGGAGTCCGAACCTGCGTACGCGCGGCCTTTGACCAGCTCGACGTAGTCGTCGCAGAAGCCCCAGAAGAGGCGCTCGGTGGAGTCGAGCGCGCGCGCGTAGTCGTACGACTCGAACGACGTGGTCGCGTTGGTGACGAGCGCGGCGAGGCCCGCGAGCATCGACCGGTCGAGCGGCTCGCTGATCGCGTCCGGCGGGGGGATGTCGTCACCCATGACGCCCAGCGCGAACTTCGACGCGTTGAGGATCTTGATGGCCAGGCGTCGACCGACCTTGATCTGGCCCTCGTCGACCGCGGTGTCGACCCCCGGCCGGCCGCTCGCCGCCCAGTAGCGCATGGCGTCGGCACCGAACTGGCGGATCGGTTCCATCGGCGTGACGACGTTGCCCTTGCTCTTCGACATCTTCTTGCGGTCGGGGTCGAGCACCCAGCCCGAGATGGCCGCGTCGGACCACGGCAACGAGTCGAACTCGAAGTGCGCCCGCACGATGGTCGAGAACAGCCAGGTGCGGATGATCTCGAACGCCTGCGGCCGCAGGTCCATCGGGAACACCCGGGCGAAGAGGTCGGGGTCGTCCTCCCAGCCGGCGGCCAGCTCGGGCGTGAGCGACGAGGTCGCCCACGTGTCCATCACGTCGGGGTCGGCCACGAACCCACCCGCCTTGCCCCGCTGGTCCTCGGTGGCGCCCGTGGGGACGTCGCTGGTGGGATCGATCGGCAGACGGGCTTCCTCGGGCACGATCGGGTGGTCGTAGTCGACCTCACCGTCGGCGTCGACCGGGTACCACAGCGGGAACGGCACGCCGAAGTAGCGCTGGCGGCTGATGAGCCAGTCCGAGTTCAGGCCCTCGACCCAGCTCTCGTAGCGGCTGCGCATGTGCGACGGGTGCCACTGCAGCTCGCGGCCGCGCGCGAGGAACGCCTCCCGCAGCTCGGGGTCGCGACCGCCGTTGCGGATGTACCACTGCCGCGACGACACGATCTCCAGCGGACGATCGCCGCGCTCGTAGAACTTCACCGGGTGCGTGATCGGCTTCGGCGCGCCGACCAGCTCGCCCTGCTCCGCGAGCAGTTCCACGATGCGAGCCTGCGCCTGCTTGGCGGTCTTGCCCGCCAGCTCGGCGTAGCGCGCATCGGCCTCGGGCGCCGCCGGGCCCCAGTCGGGGGGCTCGGGCAGGAGGCGACCGTCGCGCCCGATCGTGGTGCGGGTCGGCAGCTGCAGCTCCCGCCACCACACCACGTCGGTGGTGTCACCGAAGGTGCAGATCATCGCGATGCCCGACCCCTTCTCGGGGTCGGCCAGGGGGTGGCCCAGCACCGGGACCCGCACGCCGAACAGGGGCGTCACGACCTCGTGGCCGAACCGCGGCGCGTAGCGCTCGTCCTCGGGGTGTGCCACCAGCGCCACGCACGCGGGGATCAGCTCGGGTCGCGTCGTCTCGATCACGAGGTCGGACTCGCCGTCGGTGCCACCGAAGCGGACCGCGTGGTAGGCGCCCGGCAGCTCCCGGTCCTCGAGCTCCGCCTGGGACACGGCCATGCGGAAGTCCACGTCCCAGAGTGTCGGCGCCTCCGACTGGTACGCCTCGCCCCGGGACAAGTTGCGCAGGAACGCGCGCTGCGACGCCCGCCGGGCGCGCTCGCCGATGGTCGTGTAGGTGGTCGACCAGTCGACCGAGAGGCCCAGCGTGCGCCAGAGCTCCTCGAACTTCTGCTCGTCCTCCACCACGAGCCGGTCGCACAGCTCCACGAAGTTCTGGCGGCTGATCGGGATCTCCTGCTTGCCCGGCTTGTCCGGGGGAACGAAGCCTGGGTCGTACGGGAGGGACGGATCGCACCGGACGCCGAAGTAGTTCTGCACCCGGCGCTCGGTCGGGACACCGTTGTCGTCCCATCCCATCGGGTAGAAGACCTCGCGACCGCGCATGCGCTGGAAGCGGGCGATGGTGTCGGTGTGCGTGTAGGAGAACACGTGCCCCACGTGCAGCGACCCACTCACCGTGGGCGGCGGCGTGTCGATCGCGTACACGTCGTCGCGCGTCTTCGACCGGTCGAACACGAACGTGCCGTCGGCGTCCCAGCGGGCGGCCCACTTGTCCTCGAGCCCGTCGAGGCTCGGCTTGTCCGGCGCGGCCATGCGCTCACTCATGACGCTCACTCATCCGAAGGAGTCTAGGAAGCGACCGGTTCGCGCTCGACGAGTTCCTGCTCGACCTCGGCCCGGATCATGGAACGGATCGCGACCCAGAGCAGGAGGTTGAACGCGAGCCCGAGCACCCCGGCGAGCTGCTGCTGGGTGAACTCGAACACCTGGGTGACGAAGATCTGGACGAGGATCCCGCGCTCGAACCATCGGTAGGCGGCCACCCGGCTGTGCCGGATCCGCAGCAGGCCGACCAACATCAGGAGGCCGGCGACGATCGACGACAGCGTGACCGCCCATTCCTCGAAGCCTTTGATCGCGTTGTGGTCGAGGCTCAGCAGGACCGCGGCGGCCACCGCGGCGACCGCGTAGACCGCGAACCACCACGTGACGAGCTGACGGAACCACGGGTGCTGCGTGAGGCCGAGGTACGACGCCCGGACGGTGTGACCCCACTGCTCGAACCGGTTCGGGTTCGGCGCGGGGAGGCAGTCCTCGTCGGCCAGCAGCGTCCGCACCTGCCGGGCCAACGGATCGTCGGCACCGGTCCGGTCGAGCAGCGCCAGCGAGGCCGCCCGCCGGGGCTCGCTGAGCTCGCCGATCGCGGCCGACTTCAGCGCCTCCAGCGCGTTCAACAGCGCTTCGTCGGGGCCGAGGTCGCGCCGCTGGATGCCGCGGAAGACCAGGTACATCGCGATGAACACGATGTAGATGAGCGCGATCGTCGGCTGGAAGAAGTAGTTCACGTCGCGGGTGATGAACTTGCCGAGCTCGTCGATGAACCACCCGAACCCGCACCCGCCGATGAAGGCGATGAACGTGCGGTTGTTCGGCGCCAGGAAGGCGATGGCGAAGATGATGGCCACCGCCATCATCAGGGCGCCCCAGATCGCGTGCGAGATGTGCAGCGTCCCGTTCCCCAGCTGCGGGTACCCGGTGATGATCAGGAACACGCGGTTCCCGATCACGGACCCGACCGCGCAGACGAGGAACAGATCCAGTCGCCGACCGACATCGGCGCTGCGGAACGCGAAGCGCGGGACGTGCGGCCGGCGGACGTCGATCATCGCCGCAGTCTGTCAGGGCCGCGAGCGAACTATGCGCTACGCCGCTCGCCTTCGTCGGTGGTGATCAGCGTCGGGTGCACGCGATCCATCACGACCGCGCGGTCGATCACGCAGCGACTGATGTCGTCCCGGCTCGGCAGGTCGTACATCACCTCGAGCAGCACGCCCTCGAGGATGGCGCGGAGTCCGCGTGCCCCGGTGCCGCGTTTGAGCGCTTCGTCCCCCACCGCGTCGAGGGCGTCGTCGGTGAAGACGAGCTCGACGTCGTCGAAGTGGAAGAACTTCTGGTACTGCTTCAGCAGCGCGTTCTTCGGCTCGACCAGGATGCGGATGAGCGCCTCCTTGTCGAGGTTGTTCACCGCGCTGATGACGGGGAGCCGCCCGACGAACTCGGGGATGAGCCCGAACTTCAGGAGGTCCTCGGGCAGCACCGACCGGAGGATGGTGCCGACGTCCTTCTCCTCGGAGCGGCGCACGTCGGCGCCGAACCCGATGCCCTGGTTGCCGGTGCGGCTCTCGATGATGCGCTCGATGCCGGCGAACGCACCGCCACAGATGAACAGGATGTTCGTGGTGTCGATCTGGATGAATTCCTGGTGTGGGTGCTTGCGCCCGCCCTGCGGCGGTACCGACGCAGTGGTGCCCTCCAGGATCTTGAGCAGCGCCTGCTGCACGCCTTCACCCGAGACGTCGCGCGTGATCGACGGGTTCTCGGCCTTCCGGGCGATCTTGTCGATCTCGTCGATGTAGATGATCCCGGTCTCGGCCTTCTTCACGTCGTAGTCGGCGGCCTGGATCAGCTTCAGCAGGATGTTCTCGACGTCCTCACCGACGTAGCCCGCCTCCGTGAGCGCGGTGGCGTCGGCGATCGCGAACGGGACCTTCAGCAGCCGGGCGAGCGTCTGCGCGAGCAGCGTCTTGCCGCAACCGGTGGGACCGATCAGGAGGATGTTCGACTTCTGCAGCTCGACGTCGGGGTCGCCGTACGCGCCGGCCTGCACCCGCTTGTAGTGGTTGTAGACCGCGACCGAGAGGATCTTCTTCGCCTGCTCCTGACCGATGACGTAGTCGTTCAGGTACTCGTAGATCTCACGCGGCTTGGGGAGCTCGTCGAACTTGACCTCGGAGCTCTGCGACAGCTCTTCCTCGATGATCTCGTTGCAGAGATCGATGCACTCGTCGCAGATGTAGACGCCGGGGCCGGCGATCAGCTTCTTGACCTGCTTCTGGCTCTTGCCGCAGAAGGAGCACTTCAGCAGATCGCCACCGTCACCGAACTTGGCCACGAGTCCCCCTCCCGCTCAATCGCACTCGACGACGTTGCCGCGCCGGCTCAGCTCACGCCCGCCGGCACGCCGACGGCTGCGAGCTCTCGGTTCGTGATCACCTCGTCGACGATCCCGTATTCCTTCGCCTCGGACGCGCCCATGATGAAGTCGCGGTCGGTGTCGCGGGCGACCTTCTCGACTTCCTGCCCGGTGTGGTGGGCGAGGATCTCGTCGAGCGACTCGCGCATGCGCACGATCTCTTTGGCCTGGATCTCGATGTCGACCGCCTGACCCGAGGCGCCACCGTGGGGCTGGTGGATCAGCACCCGGGAGTGCGGGAGGATGTACCGCTTCCCGGGGGTGCCGGCGGCGAGGATCACCGCGGCCGCCGAGGCCGCCTGGCCGAGGCAGATGGTCGACACGTCGGGCTTGATGAACTGCATCGTGTCGTAGATGGCGAAGAGACCGGTGATCTCGCCCCCCGGCGAGTTGATGTAGATCGAGATGTCCTTGTCGGGCTGCTCGCTCTCGAGGTGGAGCAGCTGCGCGATCACGATGTTGGCGACGACGTCGTCGATCGGGGTGCCGAGGAAGATGATGCGGTCCTGCAGCAGCCGCGAGAAGATGTCGTTGCGGTCGGGCCCGCGCGGGGTGTCCTGCGTGACGTTGGGGACGTAGACGTTCTTGAAGTCGCTCACTGCGCTGGCTCCTCTTCCGGTAGTTCCGGCTCCTGTGCTTCCTGGTCTGGGGGTGCCGATGCCTCGGCGGGTGGTACGGCGGCGGGGCCGTCGCTGTCAGCTCCGGTGGGCTGCGGGAGGGAGAGGTCGACGGGTTCGCCGTCGGCATCCACCACTTCCGCGTGGTCCATCAGGAACGCGAGCGCCTTGCCTCGTGCGATGTCCGAGCGTACCGCCTCGATGACCCCCCGCCGTTCGAGATCCTTCCGGACCTTCGCCGGCTTCTCGTTCACCTGCTCGGCCAAGCGGTCGACCTCGGCCTCGACCTCCTCGTCGGTCGCGGCGATCTCCTCCTGGGCGATCACCGCCCGCAGCGCGAGGTCGGCGCGCACGGCCTCCCGGGCCCCGGCCCGGACGTTGTCGACGAACTCCTGCTGGTCCTGGCCCGTCGCGGCGAGGTACTGCGGGATCGTCATCCGGATCCCCTGCTCCTCGAGGCGGTGGGCGAGGTCGTGGAGGCGGCGCTCCATCTCGCTGTTGACCAGCGTCTCGGGGACGTCGTCGGGCACGAGCGCGGCGGCGGCCTCGAAGATCTTCTCCCGCATGACCATCGAGGCCTGCACCCGCGCGTACATCTCGAGGCGCTGGCGCACGTCGCTCTGCAGCTCCTCGACGGTGTCGAACTCGCTGACCTCGGAGACCCACTCGTCGGTGAGCTCGGGGAGGACCTTCTTCTTGGTGTCCTTCACGAGCACCTGGAAGGCGACCTCTTCGCCGGCACGCTCGCCGAAGCGCTCGGGCAGGGTGTCGGTGAACTTGAGGATGTCGCCGGGGCGCTTGCCGTGGAGCTCCTCGTCGAGCTTCGGCACGACGATCCCCGAACCGACCTCGTACAGGTAGTCGGTGGCCGTGAGGCCCTCGATCGACTCGTCGTCGATGTAGCCCTTGATGTCGATCTCGGCGTAGTCACCGTCGATCAGCGGCGTCGCCGAGTCCTCGAGGTCGGCGAAGCGCTCGCGCAGGGAGTCGACCTGCTGGGCGATCGCCTCGTCACCGACCTCGGGCTTCTCGATCTCGATCCGCAGCGCGTCGTGGCCCTCGACCGTCACCTGCGGGCGCACCTCGACGACGGCGTCGAACTCGACGTCGCCCTCCTCCTCGCCGGCGGTGATGTCGATCTCCGGCGGTGCGATGACGTCGACGGCCTCGGCGACGACGGCATCCGCGTAGTACTCGGGGAGCGAATCGCGCAGCGCCTGGTCGCGGGCGATCTCGCTGCCCATCCGGGCCTCGAGCAGGCGGCGCGGGGCCTTCCCCGGCCGGAACCCCGGCAGCTTGACTTCCTTCGCCAGCTTCCGGAAGGCGGCGTCGATGGCCTGCTCGAAGTCCTCGGCGGGGATCGCGACGTGGAGGCGGACCTTGTTGCCCTCGAGCGGTTCGACCGACGTGGTGAGAGACATGGGGCTGCGCAGTCTATTGCCTGCTCCCCGAGAACCGACACGGGAACGACCCGGGCGACGGCGGCCGACCCGCTCCCGGACCGGCCGCCGCGACGGACCCCTGGCCCGGTCAGGCGGTGACGGGGCGGGTGCGGCCCAGACCGTCCTGTGCCCGCTTCGGGCTGTACTGGTAGTTCGTGACGAGGCTGACCGCGAGCACCGCGACGCCCATCACCACGTAGAACGCCGCCAACCCGCTCTCGGCGTCGGCGAAGTTCAACGCGAACGGCGCGGCGATGAGGAGTGCAGCGGCGAGGTAGTCGCCGGCCGAGTGGATGGTGAACGGCAGGACCTTCGCGATCCCGAGCGGGTAGCGCGTGAGCGCGCTCACGAGCAGCACCACCGCACCGACGACGACCCCGGTGGCGGTAGCCCCCGCCGAGCCGTCCGCCGCGATGGCGACGACGATGAGCAGGATGCCGACCGCGTAGTCGGCGATCGCGTGGAACCACGCGGGTAGCAGCTTGACGAGCGACATGATCGTCCTCCTCGAACGCGGCCCCCGGTGGGCTTGTGCGTTCGAGGATCATTCGCTCCGATCGCACGCACGGATGTCGACGCGCGCGGAACCTTCACATCTGAGGGGCTCGGCGACCCCTCAGATGCCCAGCTTGCGGAAGTCCCAGCTCGCGACCTTGCTCGGTGTGACCTTCAACCACGCGTGCCGGCCGTCGTGGAACATGTCACCCCCACCCTGGTACTTGGCCGCGAACAGCCGTTCCGGCTCGGCGAGCGCGTCGTCGGCGCCGCCGGTCCGCGGCACCTCCCCCACCACCTCGACCGTGCCGTGCACCTCGACCCCGCGCAACTCGTTGTACGCCTCCCCGGCTTCCACGAGGAGCGCCACCCGCGGGTCGCGCTGCAGGTCGGTCCAGCGTTGGCTGCGCGTGATCGAGTACAGCCACACGCACGTCCCGTCCCACACGAACCACAGTGCGGTGACGTGCGGCCCGTCGTGGCTGACCGTCGCGACCGTGCACGTGCGCTCGGAACCGAGGTAGCCGTCGAGCTCTTCGGGCGTCATGGCGATCTTGCGACCGCGTCGTTGTTCCTGCATGCGCGCACGGTACACGTCACGCGCATTCCGGCCAGCGGTAACCCACGTCCCCCGACGGACGAGGAGGAGCGTCCTGTGCGTGGTGGAAATCATGGGAGGTGCACGATGGATTGGGAGACGATCGGATTCTGGGACGGGGCGTACACGCCGGAGCTGGTCGAGCAGGTCTGCGGGGTGCCCCAGGACCAGTTCGCCGAAGTGTGCCGGCTCGTCACCGAGAACTCGGGCCGCGACCGCACGACCGCGTTCGTGTACAGCCTCGGCTGGACCCAGCACACCGTCGGCGTGCAGTACATCCGCACCGCCGCGATCCTGCAGCTGCTGCTGGGCAACATGGGTCGCCCCGGCGGCGGCATCATGGCGCTGCGCGGGCACGCCTCGATCCAGGGGTCCACCGACATCCCGACGTTGTTCGACCTGCTGCCCGGCTACCTGCCGATGCCCCACGCCTACGGCAACGAGGATCTCGACACCTACGTGCGGGCCGAGTCGGTGCAGAAGGGGTTCTGGGCCAACACCCGGTCCTACCTGGTCAGCCTGCTGAAGGCCTGGTGGGGCGACGCCGCGACCGCCGAGAACGACTACTGCTACGACTCCCTGCCGCGGCTGACCGGCAGCCACAGCACGTACGAGACGGTGCTCGCCCAGATCGCCGGCACCTGCAAGGGCTACTTCCTGTTCGGCCAGAACCCGGCCGTCGGGTCGGCCAACGCCCGGATGCAGCGACTGGGCATGGCCAACCTGGAGTGGCTGGTGGTGCGCGACATGGTGATGATCGAGAGCGCCACCTGGTGGAAGGACGGTCCCGAGATCGAGACCGGCGAGATGCGCACCGACGAGATCGGCACCGAGGTGTTCTTCCTGCCCGCGGCCGCGCACACCGAGAAGTCGGGCAGCTTCACCAACACCCAGCGCATGCTGCAGTGGCACGAGCAGGCGGTCGAGCCCGGCGGTGATGCCCGCAGCGACCTGTGGTTCACGTATCACCTCGGCCGGCGGATCCGGGCAAAGCTGGCGCACTCCGCCGACGACGCCGACCGGCCGCTCCTCGACCTCACCTGGGAGTATCCGGTGTCGGGGCCGTTCGACGATCCGGACGCCGACGCGGTCCTCGCCGAGATCAACGGCTGGGACTCCGAAGGGCGACCGTTGTCGGGCTACACCCAGCTCAACGACGACGGCTCCACCGCGTGCGGCTGCTGGATCTACTGCGGCGTCCACGCCGGCGGGGTGAACCAGGCGGCCCGCCGCAAGCCGGGACCGGAGCAGAGCTGGGTCGCGCCGGAGTGGGGCTGGGCGTGGCCGGCCAACCGGCGGGTGCTCTACAACCGGGCGTCGGCGGATCCCGACGGCAAGCCCTGGAGCGAGCGCAAGGCGCTGGTCTGGTGGGACGAGCAGCAGGGGCGCTGGGTCGGCCACGACGTGCCGGACTTCATCGCCGATCGTGCGCCGTCGTTCCGACCGCCCGACGACGCCCGCGGCCCCGCGGCGATCTCCGGGATCGATCCGTTCATCATGCAGGCCGACGGCAAGGCGTGGCTGTTCGCGCCCGTGGGCCTCGTCGACGGGCCACTGCCCGCGCACTACGAGCCGCAGGAGTCGCCGTTCCCGAACGTGGTCTACCGCCAGCAACACAACCCGGTGCGTCAGCTCATCCGCCATCCGCAAAATCGGTACCAACCGAGCGGCACGCAGCCCGGCGCCGACGTGTTTCCGTACGTGACGACGACCTACCGCCTCACCGAGCACCACACTGCCGGCGGCATGTCGCGGTTCCTGCCCTATCTCGCCGAGCTGCAGCCCGCGTTCTTCTGTGAGGTGTCGCCGCAACTCGCCGCCGAACGCGATCCTGGAGCACCTGGGCTGGGCGACGATCATCACCGCGCGATCGGCCATCGAGGCGCGGGTGCTGGTCACCGAGCGGATCCGCCCGATCCAGGTGCAGGGCCGGACGCTCCACCAGGTCGGGCTGCCGTGGCATTGGGGGCCGAACGGGTACACGACCGGTGACGCCGCCAACGAGATCGCGCACCTGTCGCTCGATCCGAACGTGCACATCCAGGAGGTCAAGGCGATGGCCTGCGACATCCGCCCGGGCCGGCGACCGCGGGGGCCGGCCGTGCGCGACCTCGTGCGGCAGTACCAGGAACGCGCCGGGATCACCGAACAGACCGGGACGGAGATGTGACATGGCCGACCAACCCGCGCCGCAGGTGACCGCCGACCTCGATCCGGCGAGTCATGCCGGGTACGTGGATCACCCGGCGCGCATGGGGTTCTTCACCGACACCTCGGTGTGCATCGGCTGCAAGGCCTGCGAGGTCGCCTGCAAGGAGTGGAACGACGTGCCCGAGGACGGGCTGGTGCTGTCCGGGATGTCCTACGACAACACGCAGGGCCTGAGCGCCTCGACCTGGCGACACGTCGCGTTCATCGAGCAACCGCGCACGCGCAACGGCAACGGCGACGGCGACGCCGGCGCGGTGCGAGACGAGATGCGGTGGCTGATGTCCAGCGACGTCTGCAAGCACTGCACGAGAGCCGCGTGCCTGGACGTCTGTCCGACCGGCGCGCTCGATGCGCACCGAGTTCGGCACGGTGGTGGTCCAGGACGACATCTGCAACGGCTGCGGCTACTGCGTGTCCGCCTGCCCGTTCGGCGTGATCGACCGGCGCGAGTCGGACGGCGGTGCACACAAGTGCACGCTGTGTTACGACCGCATCGGCGCCGGCCTCGTCCCCGCGTGTGCGAAGGCGTGCCCGACCGAGTCCATCCAGTTCGGGCCGGTCGACGAGCTCCGGGAACGGGCGCGCCGCCGAGTCGACGACCTGCACGACGCGGGCCGGGCCGAGGCGCGGCTGTACGGCGCCGATCCCGACGACGGCGTCGGCGGCGCGGGCGCGTTCTTCCTGTTGCTCGACGAGCCGGAGGTGTACGGCTTGCCGCCGGATCCGCAGGTCACGACGCGTGACCTTCCCCGCATGTGGAAGCACGCGGGGATCGCCGCGGCCGGCCTCGCGGCCGCGGTCGTCACGGTGTGCCGGGCAGGGCGACGATGAAGACCAAGGTCGGGCGGCGGGGCGGCGACGAGCAGATGGTGCCGGAGGCGGACTTCACCTCGTACCACGGCCGCCCGGTGCTGAAGGAGACGGTGTGGGGACCGGCCATCCCCACCTACCTGTTCCTCGGCGGGCTGGCCGGCGCGTCGTCCGCGCTCGCCGCGGGCGCGCAGCTCTCGGGTCACGCGCAGCTGGCGCGCACCGCGAAGGCGGGCGCGGCCGGAGCCATCGGCCTCTCGATGGGCGCGCTGCTCTACGACCTCGGACGGCCGGCCCGGTTCGTCAACATGCTGCGAGTGTTCAAGGTGACGTCGCCGATGAGCGTCGGCACCTGGCTGCTGTCCGCCTACACCCCCCTCGCCTGGGCCGCCGCCGCCTCCGTCGTCACCGGGAAGCTGCCGAGAGCCGGACTGGCCGCCACCGTCGCCGCCGGCGTGCTCGGGCCCGGCGTGGCCGCCTACACCTCGGTGCTCGTGGCCGACACCGCGGCCCCCGCCTGGCACGACGCCTACCGCGAGCTCCCCTACCTGTTCATCGGCTCGGCCGCCACTGCGGCCGGCGGGCTCGGCCTGCTCTCGGTCACGCCCGACGCCGCCCGGCCGGCGCTGCGGCTCGCCCTCCTCGGCGCCGCCGCCGAGCTCACCGCCGAGCGGCTGCTCGACCGGCGACTCGGCCCGGCGGCCGAGCCTTACCGGACCGGGCGATCAGGGGCATTGATGCGGGCGAGTCAGGGTCTTGCCGCCGCCGGGGCGATCGCGGCTCTCCTCGGTCGGCGCAACCGCGCGGTGTCGTCGCTGGCCGGTGCGGCACTCCTCGCCGGCTCGGCCCTCAGCCGGTTCGCCGTCTTCGAAGCCGGTCGGGCTTCGGTCCGCGACCCGAAGTACACGGTCGGACCGCAGCGCGAACGAGTGGGTCGAGGGCAATCCGTCGCGCCGGTCCGATGACGCGGGCATCGTGATGCGGCCGTTGCCGCGGCGCGCGCGCGGTGGACTGGAGCACGGATTCGTTCATCGTCTCGCCGCGGCCTCGCCTACGCTCCCTCGTGCTGATGCGGTCAGCAGCACGTTCGAGTCCGGGGAGTGGCGCAGTGGTAGCGCACCTGCTTTGGGAGCAGGAGGTCGGGGGTTCAAGTCCCCCCTCCCCGACCCGGCACGCGGGTGTAGCTCAATGGCAGAGCCTCAGACTTCCAATCTGATGACGCGAGTTCGATTCTCGTCACCCGCTCCCGATCCCCAGGAATACGTCGGCGTCGCCACGGGTTCGGCGCGGGAATGACCGCACCGATCACCCCAGTCCCGCTGCCGGCCTCGGTGGCGGAGACCAACCTCGAGCCCCCGACGCACGACGAGGTGGTCACGATGGCCCGGGCGTTCGCCACCGCCCCGGCACCCGATGGCGGCCTCACCCGCGTGCAGCGCGCCGTGATCAACGCGCTGATCGACTCGATGACCGGCGTGCAGCTCGACGTCGCGACGCTCGAGCCGCTCGGACCGCAGGAGTTCGCCGAGTCGATCCGCAACCGCGACCTCGCGTTCCGGCGTCGCATGGTGCAGTCGATGCTGCTGAACGAGATGCTGCTCGTGCCCATCCCGCCCGAGGTCACCGCGCGCGTGGAGGCGTATGCGCAGTGGCTCGGGGCCGACGACGACGCGATGACCGACATGATGCGGGTCGTCCGTCGGATCGCCAGCGGCTCGCTCGGGCTCGCCCTCATGGACTTCCAGCGGAGCGGGTACTTCGAGGAGCTGCTCGCGCAACCGCCTGAGCATCTGCACCTCTCGCGCGCACTGGACGACGCCTGGGATTCCGTCCGCGCCGACGAGGCCCTCTACGCCCGATGGGCGGCGCTGGAGCACTGCCCGGACGGCTCGCTGGGCCAGGGCGTGTGGCGCTTCTACCGGGCGCGTGGCTTCACCTTCCCGGGTCGCCCCGACAGCGCTCCCCCGAACCTCGCCCAACACGACTGGGTCCACGTGCTCGCCGACTACGGCTCGGCGGTCGAATCGGAGATCGAGGTCTTCGGGCTCATCGCGCGCTGCAACGACGATCCCCGGGCGTTCTCGCTCCTGGCGATGGTGCTGGGACTGTTCGAGACCGGCTACCTCTTCGACGCGGCCAAGGGGTTCTTCGAGTACGACCGCGGCCACCTCTCCCGCGACATCGACCGCATGGCGGTGCGCCTCGCGGACGCCATGTACCGCGGGGCGATGCTCGCGTGGCACGTCAACGACACGTACCCGGGGCGCAGCACCGACCTCCTCACCACTGATTGGTTCGAGCACGCCGACCGGCCGCTCGACGAGGTCCGCGCCGAGCTCGGCCTCCTTCCCCGTTCGGCCCGGGCGGTGGCCGCGGGCTCGAAGACGCCGTGGGAGCGCGGTGGCATCTCGCCGTTCCAGCAGCAGCACGGACGCGGCGTCGCCGAGGCCGAGGGGCGGGAGTACGACTCCTACGGGGCGGAGCCGGCCTGAGCGAGGCGTGCGAACCGCTGCGTGATCGGGTCGTCGTGGCCGAGCATCTCGGTGAGGTGACCGAGCACCGCCGCGGTGTCGAGCGCGTCGGCTTCGAGCATCGCTTCGATGTCGGCCCAGTCGCGGGTGCGATCGAACATCGCCTTGAACACCGCGAGGTCGACCGCATCGAGCACCGGGATCGCGTGCCCGGCGAGATCGGCCGACTGCGCGCGCCGCGCGGTGCCGGCGTGGAACGGGTGGTTCTCGAAGAACAGGTCGAGCGGAGTGCGGTCCCAGAACACGCGCACCTGACCGTGACGGCGGACCGCGTCGACGTGCGACTGCTTCCACGTCACCTCGGCGGGCAACGACGCGAACACCACGCCGGCGCGCTCGACCTCGACGAACACGTTCAGGTCGATGTCGTCGGTCCCCCGGGGATCCTCGGTGTAGTACGCGAGCGCGAGCGCACCGCCGAACGCGTGGGGCACGTGCTCCGCCGCGAGCCGGTCGTCGAGACGGAGGATCTTCTCGACAAGTGTCGTCACCGGGCGCGCTCGGCGAGCGGCGGGTACGCGAGCTTCGGCGCGTGGCGCTGCGGCAGCGCGTCGGCCAGGCCGAGCACGTCGAGCAGCCGCGCCCCGAAGCGACGACCGCGGCGGGGTCGACGCCGCGGCGCGAGCTCGAGGCGCATGCCGGCCGCCTCCAGCAGCTGGTCGACCGCGGCGGCGCCGGGCTCGCGCCGGCCCCGTTCGTAGGCGTTGACGACCGAGCGCGGCATGCCCGCCCGTCGGGCCAGCTCCGACTGGGTGAGCCCGGCGCGCAGCCGGGCGTCGGTGATGAGCGAACCTGCGGTCGCCACGCCTCCGATGTTAGCGGATCCGCGAACACCCGCCAATGGGCGGCCGGGAGCCGACCCACCTGCGACAATGGCCGGCGGGCGCCCGTAGCTCAGCGGATCAGAGCATCGGACTTCTAATCCGACGGTCGAAGGTTCGAATCCTTCCGGGCGCGCCCCGTTTTGCCCAGGTCGGCGGTCTCCTCGCCGCCGACCACCTGCCCGCCGGTGCCAGTCGCGCCCGTTTCGGGTGCGAGGTCCCGGCTTCGGGCCGTCCGCGTGGTGAGAAGACGCCACACGAATCTGCAGTTTCCGACGAGGTAGCGGCGCCAGAGCCGCCGCGGCTCCCGAAGCAGCCGGTACACCCACTCCGCCCGCATCGCACGCACCCATTTGGGTGCCCGGCTGACCCGTCCGGTGAGGAAGTCGAACAGCGCGCCGACACCGATCGCGATCCGGCAATCCATGGATTCGAAATGGGTCGCGATGAAGTGCTCCTGGGCTGGATTTCCGAGCGCCGCCAGCACCATGTCGGCTTTGCTGGCAGCGATCGCGGCGGCGACGGCGTGCGCCTGATCGGCCGTGAAATAGCCGTGCTGGGTACCCGCGATGACGTGCTGCGGTGCACGTTGCGCGATCGCTCTCGCTGCTTCTTCGGCGACGCCAGGATGAGCACCGAGGAGGAAGATGCGAAAGGTGTGCGACGTTTCGGCCAAGTAGCGCGTCGTGAAGTCCGTGCCGTTCAGATTTTCCGGAAAGCGCTGCCCGTAGAGATAGAGGCTCGCGAGATCCACGCCCGCACCGTCGTTCAGGACCGTGAAACCACCGAGGATCGCGGCAAAGTCTGCATCCGAGGCCGCGACATTGGACGTGTGCGCATTCAGATACGCGAGCTTGATGCGCCCGCCGTCCGCCAGTCGGCGGTCCAGATGCGCGATGGCCTCCGCGGCCGTCGCAGCCGTCACGGCAATGCCCATGATGTCGCGAGCGGGCAGAGTTGAAAGCGGCGCCACGACGGTGTTCATCGACTGGAGACGAAGGATTCTCGAGCGAAGTCCTCGCCGAGCATGCCGTCGAACCGCTCGGCCACGAGCCCCTCGAGCCACGGCGTCGATGACGGCGGGCCGCTCTTCACGGTCGAGCTGAGCGAAGCCCCTCGATACATGACGGTCGTCTCCGAGTTCATCCGGCCTGGAGCCGCGGACTGCTGCGGTCGGGTCACCCTACCGGACTCCTCATCCGACGTTCGAAGGGTCGAATCCTTCCTGCGTGCCTTCTCCCGCAAGGGATCGCGAGGCTGCGGTGGTCGCGTGCTCGATCGTGCGACTGCAGCGGCACGGCTCGACCGATCCGGCCCTGGACGCAGAGTTGACCGCAGCGCCATCGGAGCGATGGCGTCGCGATTCGCCGAGCTGTGGCTGGCGCCGCGCCTCGGAGGCGACGTCGATGCGGGCGTCCACCAGCCCTCCTGGCTCGTCGTGAACGACCGCGAGCGCCACGGTACGCTCCGCGCCGACACCCCGGAACGAAGGGGAGACGATGGACCCGGTGAACGGCATCTACTCCTGCGACGACCATCTCGACCTCCGAGCAGTGCCACCGACGCTGTGGGAATCGCGCCTCTCCACGAGTGAAGCCGCGCGGGCTCCGCGCGTCGTGGAGCGAGACGGCGAGCGGGTGTGGGTCTGCGAAGGACGTGTGTTGGGCGGGAGCGGGTACCGCGGTGCCGCCGGTGAGAAGATCCGTCAGCTGAGTGCGATCGGACGTGCCGGGATCGACGACGACGGCTACCGCGCCGGCAACGCCAAGCTGCGTCTCGAAGATCTCGAACGCGACGGGCTGGCCGCGTCCGTGATCTACGGACCGCTGGCCATCGGCCTCCCCATCGAAGATCCCGAACTCCAGACGACCTGTTTCGCGGCTTGGAACGACTGGGCCGCCGAGGAATTCAACAACGTCGCCCCCGATCGGTTGTCCCTCCTGTCGTTCCTCCCCAGCCACTCGCCCGACGCCGCGGCGGCCGAGCTCGAGCGTTGCGCAACGCTCGGTCACCGCGGTGCCATCATCGACGTCTTCTCGATGGATCTCGGCGATCCGGCATGGGATCGCCTCTGGGCCGCCGGAGCCACCACTCGCCTCCCCATCAGCCTCCACATCAAGGGAGGGTCCTGGTCGGGCCTCAGCTACCAGATCGGCAAGTGGCAGGCGGCCGCATTCGCCACGATCATGCCGCTGCAACTCGACGAGATCCTGGCGACACTGATCTTCTCCGGGGTCCTCGAACGGCACCCCGAGCTGCAAGTGGTGCTCGCAGAGTCCGGCGTGAGCTGGCTGCCCTACTTCCTCGCACGCGCCGACATGGAGTGGAACGCCCTCAAAGGCGGCCTCGAGTACGCGCCCACCATCTCGCCCAGTGAGTTGTTCCAGCGCCAGGTGTACGCGACCTTCGAAGAGGAAGCCTTCCCTGAGCAGATTCCCGTGCTCGGAGCCGACCGGTGCATGTGGGCCTCGGACTACCCGCACACCGACAGCACGTTCCCCGAGTCCCGACGCGTCATCGACGAGACGCTCGCCGTCCTGACACCCGAGGACCGGCGCAAGGTCACGGGCACCAACTGCGCCGAGCTGTACCACCTGGCGGTCGCGTCTTGAGCCCGCAACCCGGCGCCGTGCTCGGCTTCGACCACGTCGCGCTGCCGATGCGCGACGCCGACGCGATGGTGGCGTTCTACCGCGCGCTCGGCCTCGACGTCGTCGAGACGCCGTACCTCGTGCAGGTCCACCTCGGCGACCAGATGATCAACTTCCACCGCGCCGAGATGTGGCAGCGCGCCGACTTCACCCTGCGGGCACCCGCTGCGGACCCGCCGTGCGGCGATCTCTGCTTCGTGTGGGGGGGATCGGCTGACGCATTGCACGCCGCGCTCCACGACGCGGCCGCCCCGGTCGTCGAAGGTCCGGTTCCGCGCCGCGGCGCGCGCGGCGTGGAGGCGTCGAGCGTGTACGTGCGCGACCCTGACGGCAACCTCCTGGAATTCATGATCTACCCGTGAGCAGCCACGTGAAGCCCAGCGCGCAGGAGCTGTTCGGACCCGCGGGGACTCCCCGCGCGGTGGTGGTCGGTGCCGGGTTCGGCGGCATCGCCGCCGGCGTCAAGATGAAGCGCGCCGGGATCCACACGTTCACCATCTACGAGTCCTCGCTGGGGATCGGTGGCACGTGGTGGGACAACACCTATCCGGGTGCCGAGGTCGACGTCGGCTCGCACCTCTACTCGTACTCGTTCAAGCCGCACGACTGGACCCGCACCCACGCCAAGCAGGCCGAGCTGCAGAAGTACCTGGAGGAGACCGTCGACGAGTACGGGCTCCGGCCGCACCTCCGCCTCGGGGTCGCGGTCGAGTCGGCGACCTGGGACGACGACCGCCACGTGTGGACCGTCCGCCTCGACGACGGCACCACCGACGAGGGGCACGTGCTCATCAGCGGCGTCGGGTTCCTGAACGTCCCCCGCTACCCGGACTGGCCGGGGCTCGACGGCTTCGAGGGCGCGAAGTTCCACACCTCGCGCTGGGAGCACCAGCACGACCTCACCGACCAGGTGGTCGCGGTGGTGGGCACGGGATCGACGGCCACGCAGATCGTTCCCGCCATCCAGCCCATCGTGCGCCGGCTGTACGTGTACCAGCGTGAACCGGGCTGGGTCATGCCCAAGGGCGACCGCGACTTCACGCCCGAGGAGCGAGCCCGGTTCGCGAACCCGTGGCGGCGCCGGCAGGAGCGCCTACGGCTCAAGTGGTTGTTGGAGAAGAACATCTGGGGCGGGAAGATCTTCCGCGTCGACACGAAGGAGAACGCGGCGCGTCGGCAGTTCTGCCTCGACTACATCGAGCGGAGCTTCGAGGACCGTCCCGACCTGCGTGACGCGGTCACCCCGCGCTACCCGTACCCGGGCAAGCGGCCGATCTTCGCGTCGACCTTCTACCCCGCGCTCAAGGAGCCCAACGTCGAGCTGGTGCCGAAGGCCGTCGCGTCGATGACCCGGACCGGGATCGTCGACGTCGACGGTGTCGAACGCGCGATCGACGTGCTGGTGATGGCGACCGGCTTCCAACCCGCGAACTACCTCGCGCGGCTGCAGGTCGTGGGGCGGACCGGGAAGACCCTCCAGGAGTACTGGGCCGGCGAGCCGCACGCGTACCTCGGCATCACCGTCCCGGAGTTCCCCAACTTCTTCATTCTCTACGGGCCGGGCACGAACGGCGGCGAGATCGTGACGATGCTCGAGAGCCAGGCGGAGTACGTGGTTCGCGCGATGCAACGGATGCGCCGCGAGCGCGTCACCGCCGTCGAGGTGAAGCCGCGCGCGGAGGCGCTCTGGAACCGCTGGCTCCAGCACAAGATGCAGAACACCTCCTGGACGATGAGCAACAACTACTTCAAGGCGCCGACCGGCAAGGTCGTCACCCAGTGGCCGATCGGCTGCATCGTGTACCGCGCGCTGACCAAGGTGTTGGGCCGGGTCAGCGAGACCACCCGCCGGCGGCAGGCCCGGTGACCCGAACCTGACCCTCCCCTGACGCCTCCCACATTTGGTGTCATACTCGCGGCACCAATTCCCGGCGTCCGTCGACGAGCGGCCCGAGGTCTGAGGAGCACGACATGGGGATGTTGGACGGCAAGGTCGCGGTCATCACCGGCGCGGGGTCCGGGATGGCGAAGGCGTCGGTGAAGGCGTTCGTCCGCGAGGGCGCGAACGTGGTCGCGGCCGACATCAGCGGCGCGGAGAAGGACACCGCGGCCGAGGTGGGCGACCACGTCCTCGCCGTGCACTGCGACGTCACGAAGGAAGCCGACGTCGAAGGGGCGATCCGCGCCGCGGTCGACGAATACGGCCGGCTCGACATCGTGTGCAACGTCGCCGGCATCGCTGCCGGCGTGATGCTCACCGACGTCACCGACGAGCACTTCGACGCCACCATGAACGTCGACCTGCGCGGCGTGATCTACGGGATGAAGCACGGGATCCGGGCCATGCTCGAACACGGCGAGGGCGGTTCGATCGTCAACTGGTCGTCGATCGGCGGCCTCAACGCGTCACCGTTCACGACGGTGTACGCCGCCGCCAAGGCCGGCGTGATCTCGGTGACCAAGACCGGCGCCGTCGAATACGGCCCACAGGGCATCCGGGTGAACGCCATCTGCCCCGGCTTCATCCACACCGAGATCATGGGTGCACACCCCGAGTGGACGCCCGGCATCCTGGAGAAGGCGGCGCTGAACCGCGGCGGGCAACCGCACGAGGTCGCGGAGGTCGCGCTGTTCCTCGCGTCGGACCGCTCGTCGTTCGTGAGCGGTGCGATCATCCCGGTCGACGGCGGCTGGGCCGCGAAGATCGCGTGACCGACGCCGCACCCACCGGAGCCGCCCGGTACGCCGGGACGCGCGTCGCCCGGATCGAGGACGCTCGCCTGCTCACCGGGCACGGCACCTACGTCGACGACATCGTGCTCCCCGGGATGCTCCACGCGTCGTTCGTGCGCAGCCCGTTCGCGCGGGCGACCATCCGCGGGATCGACACCGCGGCGGCGGCTGCGCTCCCCGGCGTGCATGCCGTCTTCACCGCGGCCGACCTCAACCCCGACGTCAAGGAGCAGTGGCACACCTCGGTCGGCCGGGCGAGCCCCGAGACGCCTCGGCCCCCGCTCGCCGACGACGAGGTGCGTTTCGTCGGCGACCCCGTCGCACTCGTCGTCGCCGACACGCTGTACCTCGCCGAGGACGCGGCCGAGCTCGTCGACGTCGACTACGAGCCGTTGCCGAGTGTCGTCGACTACCTCGACGCGCAGGACGCCGACGCGCTCGTGCACCAGGCCCACGGCTCGAACCTCGTCGGCGAGCTGGCGGGGCTCCCGGCGTCGGCCCTCGACGACGTGTTCGCCGCCGCCGCCCACGTGGTGAGCGAGACCGTCTACCAGCAGGCCTACGCGCCCGTACCGATGGAAGGTCGCGGCCTCGTCGTCGACCACTCCGCCTCGACCGGTGAGCTGACCATCCACTCGGCCACGCAGTCGCCCCACGAGGTGCGGCTGTTCTGCTCGCGGCTGCTCGGCATCCCGGAGCACCGCATCCGGGTGGTGATGCGCGACACCGGCGGCGGGTTCGGTCAGAAGATCATGGTCCAGCGCGACGAGATGTGCGTGATGCTCGCGGCGAGGAAGGTCGCGGGACCGCTCAAGTGGGTCGAGGACCGGCGCGAGAACCTCCTCGCCGCCGGGCAGTCGCGTCACGAGCACGCCGACGTGCGCATGGCGTTCGACGCCGACGGCGTGATCCAGGCCGCGGGCATCGACTTCGTCTCTGACTGCGGCGCCTACCCGACGCCGTGGCCCGTCGGCACCGCCGCCGCGGTCGGCGTGCTGTTTCCCGGCCCCTACCGCGTCCCCCGCGCCAGCTTCCGCGCCCGCGCCGTCTACACCAACACCGTCGGCCGCGCCGCCTATCGCGGACCTTGGCAGTTCGAGTCGCTCGCCCGCGAGGTGCTGCTCGACGTCGCCGCCCGGCAGATGGGCATGGACCCGGTGGAGCTCCGGCGGCGGAACCTGCTCCGGCGCGACGAGCTGCCGTACGCCAACCCCAACGGCATGACCTACGACAGCATCTCGCCACTCGAGACGTTCGAGCAGGCGCTCGAGCTGCTCGACTACGAGGCGTTCCGTGCCGAGCAGGCCGAGGCGCGCGACGCGCGGCCGTCACCTCGGCGTGGGCGTCGCGAACTACGTCGAGCCGTCGACCCCGGGGTTCGGTGCCTACGCGACCGAGGCGGCGACGATCCGCATCGAGCCCTCGGGCGCGGTCAACGTGTACATCGCCGGCGGCTCGACCGGGAACAGCATCGAGACCACGGTCGTCCAGCTCACCGCCGACGCACTCGGCGTCACGATCGACGACGTCGCCACGATCCAGGGCGACACCGCGGTCACCGGTTTCGGGGCCGGAGCGGCCGGGAGCCGGAGCGGGTCGATGACCGCCGGTGCGGTGCGCGAGACCGCGTCGATCCTGCGCGACCGCATCGTCGCCATCGCCGCCCACAAGCTCGAAGCGTCACCCGACGACATCGAGCTCGCGGAGAGCCGGGCGAGCGTGCGCGGCGCCCCGTCGGCCGGCATCTCGTTCGCCGACATCGCCGCACTCGCGTACTTCAATCCGGCGCGGCTCCCGCCCGGCGTACCGGCCGGGTTGGAGGCGAGTGCGCGGTACACGAGCGAGACGGGCTCGATCTGGGTGAACGCGACCCACGTGTGCACGTGCGAGGTCGATGTCGTCACCGGTCAGGTGACGCTCCTGCGCTACATCGTCAGCGAGGACTGCGGGCCGATGATCAACCCGAACGTGGTCGAGGGCCAGATCGCCGGCGGCGTCGTGCAGGGCATCGGGGGTGTCCTCTACGAGCACCTGGCCTACGACGACCACGGCAACCCCGTCGCCACCACCTTCATGGACTACCTCCTCCCGACCGCGGCCGAGGTGCCTACGATCGAATACGGGCACGTCGAGACGCCGAGCCCGGGACCGGGCGGGTACAAGGGCGTGGGCGAAGGGGGCGCCATCGGCGCGCCGCCGGCGGTGGTGAACGCCGTGGCCGACGCCCTCGCACCGTTCGACGTGCGCGTGACCGAGCTCCCGCTGAGCCCGTCGCGGCTCGTTGCGCTACTCCACGAGAGGACCGACCAGTGACCGATCCCGTGTACTACGACCCGTACGACGTCGAGATCGACGCCGACCCGTACCCGGTGTTCCGCCGCCTCCGCGACGAGGCACCGCTCTACTACAACGAGCAGTACGACTTCTACGCGCTCAGTCGCTACGACGACGTCGAGCGCGGGCTGGTCGACCGTGAGACCAACATCTCCGGACGCGGCGGCATCCTCGAGCTGATCAAGGCGGGCATCGAGATGCCGCCGGGCATCCTGATCTTCGAAGATCCCCCGACGCACACCATCCATCGGGCCCTGCTCTCGCGGGTGTTCACGCCCCGGCAGGTGAACGGGCTCGAGCCGAGGATCCGCCAGTTCTGCGTCGAGAGCCTCGACCGGCTCGAGGGCGTCGACCGGTTCGACTTCGTCGCCGATCTCGGCGCGCAGATGCCGATGCGGGTGATCGGCATGCTGCTCGGCATCCCCGAGCAGGACCAGGAGGCGGTCCGCGACCAGGCCGACGCCAGCCTCCGGACGAAACCCGGTCGACCGCAGAAGTTCTCGGGCAACTTCGTCGACGGCGAGATGTTCGGCGAGTACGTCGACTGGCGGGCCGAGCATCCCTCCGACGACGTGATGACGCAGCTGCTGCAGGCGGAGTTCGAGGACGAGACCGGTACGACCCGCCGGCTCACGCGCGCCGAGATCCTGACCTACGTGAGCGTCGTGGCCGGCGCCGGCAACGAGACCACGACGCGCCTGATCGGCTGGGCGGGCAAGGTGCTCGCCGATCATCCCGACCAGCGGCGTGAGCTCGTGGACGATCCCTCGCTGATCCCGAACGCGATCGACGAGCTCCTCCGCTACGAGCCGCCCGCGCCGCACGTGGGCCGCTACGTGGCCCGCGAGTTCGCGGCCCACGGAGGGCGGGTCCCGGAGGGCAGCGCGGTGCTGTTCCTCGTGGGGTCGGCCAACCGCGACGACCGCCGCTTCCCCGACGGCGACCGGTTCGACATCCACCGCGAGATCGGTCACCACCTCGCCTTCGGGTACGGCGCGCACTTCTGCCTGGGCGCGGCGCTCGCCCGGCTCGAAGGACGCGTCGCGTTGGAAGAGCTGCTGAAACGGATCCCCGAATGGGACGTCGATGACGAGGGCGCCCGCTTGGCGTCGACCTCGACCGTACGTGGATGGGAGACCCTCCCCGTCGTGGTCCCGTGAGCGCCGCGGCCGACCCCGCGCCACCGCGTCGCCGGTACGACAGTCCGCTGCGCCGCCAGCGGGCGGCCGAGACACGCGAGCGCATCATCGGCGCGGGCGCTGATCTCCTCCACGAGCTGCCGATCTGGGACTGGGGCGCGCTCACCGTGCGTGCCGTCGCGGCGCGGTCGGAGGTGAACGAGCGGACCGTGTACCGGTACTTCCCGAGCGAGCGCGCCCTGCGCGACGCGGTGCTCGTCCGCTTGGAGCAGGAGTCCGGGGTCGAGCTGGACGGGATGCAGCTCGAGGACGTCGCCGATGTCACCGCCCGCATGTTCGAGTACGTCTCGTCGTTCCCACTCGCACCCCGCACCCCGCCGGACCCGACCGTGCTCGCCGCCAACCAACGCCAGCGCGAGGCGCTGCTCTCGGCGGTGGCGGCCGCGGCCGGGACGTCGTCACCGCCCGAGCCCACCATCGCGGCCGCCATGCTCGACGTGTTGTGGAGCGTCGTGTCCTACGAGCGCCTGGTCGCCGAGTGGGGGCTGGATCCCGAGGACGCGATCCGCGGGCTCACCTGGGTCATCGGGCTGGTCGAGGACGCCATCCGCGCCGGCCATGCCCCGGTGGCGCGCGACGGGTGAGATTCATTGACGGTGGGCGTCCGGAAACCGGACGTCACGCGACAGTGAATGGAGCGCCACCCGTTCGGGTTCGGATTGGTCAACGTCGGCTCCGCGGGAGCCCGAGTCCGCGTTCGGCGATGATCCCGCGCTGCACCTCGCTGGTCCCGCCGTAGATCGTCGTCACCGCGGCGTGGCGGTACAGATGCTCCACCCACCCGTCGACCGGAGCGTCGCCCTCGCCGTGCGCGAGCGTCCCCTCGGCACCGAGCATGTCGACGAGCTCGGACGCGTCGGCGGTCATGGCCTCCGCGTACCAGAGCTTGTGCATCGAGCCCTCGACTCCCGGGAGACCACCGGACGCGGCGACGTAGGAGCAGCGCAGCGCAAGCAGCCGCGCCACCTCGTTGTCGATGCGCATGTTCGCCAGCCGCTCCCGCACGAGCGGATCGTCGATCACGCGCGTGCCGTCGGCGCGCCGCGTGGTACTCGCCCAGTCGACCGTCTGCTGCCAGACCCGGTCGGCCTCACTCAGCCCGAAGCCCCCACGCTCGAACGTGAGTGCGACGGTCATCACGTCCCATCCCCCGTCGACCTCGCCGACGCGGAACGCATCGGGCACCCGCACACCGGTGTAGAAGGTCGCGTTGGTGCGCTCGCCGCCCATGGTGTGGACGGGGTGGATCTCGACCCCCGGCGCGTCGAGCGGGACCAGGAACATGGTGAGGCCGCGATGCTTCGGGACGTCCGGATTCGTGCGCGCGAGCAGGAACACGTATGCGGCCTCGTGCGCCAGCGTGGTGAACATCTTCTGCCCGTCGATGATCCAGTCGTCGCCGTCGCGCACCGCCCGCGTCTTCGCCGCCGCGACGTCGGAGCCGGAGTCGGGCTCGGTGTACCCGAGGGCGAAGATGATCTCGCCGGCAAGGAAGGGCGGGAGGAACGTCTGCTTCTGCTCCTCGGAGCCGACGGCGCGGATGGTGCGGCCCACGATGACCGACTGCCCGAGCCCATCGGTGGGGACACCGGCGAGGCGCAGCTCGTCGCGCATCGCCGTCATCTCGAACGGGTCACGCCCCTGCCCGCCGTACTCCTCGGGCCAGGACGCCGCGATCCAGCCCTGCGCGCCGAGCGCCCGGTAGAGGTCCCACACGTGCGCGGTCCCGCTGTCGTGGGCCCGTTCGACCATCTCGGGCCGGAAGTGCTCGCGCAGGAACTCGCGCACCTCCTCCCGGAAGGCGTCGCTCCGCTCACCGAGCCGGAACTCCATCAGCGGCCCTCCACCGGTCCGAACAGTGCGTCGGCGAGGTGCAGCGCTCCCCGTCGGGGATCGCCGAGGAGGAGCGGCCACGCCTTGGCCCGCCGGTGGTAGAGCTGGATGTCGTACTCGAGCGTGAAGCCGTAGCCACCGTGCACGTGCAGCGCGACCGCAGTCGCCTGCTGGGCCGATCGGGCCGCGAAGAGGAACGCCATGCGGGCGAGTGCCGTCGCGCCGCTCTCGCCCTCGTCGGCCGCCCACGCCGCCTCGCGCACCAACAGGCGGGCGCCGTCGACGGCGGTGGCGGCATCGGCGAGCCCGTGGGCGAGGGCCTGGAACGACCCGATCGGTACGCCGAACTGGTGGCGTTGCTTCGCGTACTCGACGCCGAGCTCGAGCGCGGCCCCGGCCAGGCCCACCAGTGCGCCGGCGGTGAGCACCCGCCACTCGTCGACGGCGTGCTCGTGCAGCTCGCGGGCTCGGGCACCGTTCGCGACGACGGTGCGCGCGCCCTCCCGGAGCGAGCGGTCGGCAACTGGGCCGTCCCCGAGGTTGTGCGCCGAACCGAGCGGCGCCCCGTCGGTCTCGACCGTCACCAGCTCGTCGTCGTCGAGCCCGATCACGATGGTCCCGACCGCCCCTGCCGGCACGAGGCGCGCGAGCCCGTCGCTCGCGGGCTGCAGCGCGAGGGTCGCGACGGGCGGGCGCTCGGCGTTCACACGGTCGAACGTCGCGCGGGCCGGGGCGCCGGCGGCCGCGAGGAGGCGAGCCACGACCAGCCCGTCGACGAGCGGGATGGGCGCGAGGACCGCGCCGAATCGCTCGGCGACGAGCTCCAGGTCGAGCAGCGAGGCCCCGCCGCCACCGGCGGCCGGATCGGCGCCCATCGCCGGGCCGCCCAGCGCGCCGAACGCCTCCCAGAGCGCGGCGTCGAATCCGTCGGTCTCCTCGGATGCCCGCACCACGGCGGGTGGGCACTCCTTGAGGAAGAAGGTGCCGACGGCATCGACGAGCTGCTCCTGCTCGTCGGTGAGCGAGAGGTCCACTGCCTACGGTGCGCTCGGCGTGGGTGCGCTCGGCGTGGGTGCGCTCGGCGTGAAGGTGGCGGGGATGCGGGACCACCCGCCCACCATCGCCCAGTCGGGATACTCCTCCACCCGGTCGAGCGCGATCTCGTAGTCGGGCATGCGCTCGAGCACCGCCGTGATCGTCTCCGAGAACACGATCCGCGCCAGGTGCGATCCGGGGCACCGGTGGATGCCGACGCCGAAGGACACGTGACGGTTCGGGTTCCGGTCGATCACGAACTGGCCGGCGTCCGGGAACTCCGCGTCGTCGCGTCCGGCGGCCACTTCGCTCAGCAGCACGGCCTCCCCCTGCTTCATCTGGACCCCACCGAACTCGGTGTCGGCGGCCACGATCCGCTTGTGGGCGCGCGCCGGCGGATAGAAGCGGAGGAACTCCTCGGTGGCCATGGGCAACAGGTCGGGCTCGTCGATCAGTCGTCGCCGATCGGCGGGGTGCTGCGCGAGGTGCAACAGCGCAGCGCCGGTGAGCGACGTGGTGGTGTCGATGCCGCCGACCGTCGTCAGGAACGTGATCGACTGCGCGATGTCCTCGGGCAGCCGTTCGCCGTCGACCTCGTGGTGCGCGATCGCGGTCAGTGCGTCGTCGCGCGGCGACGCGATCCGGTCCCGCAGCTCTTCGGCGATCCGGCTCAGCACCGGGCCGTACGCCTCGGACGCCTTCCGGTGCTCGGGCGAGCCGGCCGGGTACGCGGAGACGCCGTGGAACGCGTCGGAGAACATCTGCCAGTCCTCGCGCGGGTAACCGAGCCACTCCAGCGTGACCGCCGCGGGCACCGGGCAGGTCAGGTCGTGGACGAAGTCGCACTCGCCCCGCGCCACGACCTGGTCGAGGTAGTGCTTGGTCCAGAAGCGGGCGCGTCCGCGCAGTCGCTCCGATGCCTGCGGCGAGAGGATCACCGCCAGCGCACGCCGGTAGCCGTACCACCGGGGCGGGTCGCTCTCCTCCGGGAGGCACGGTGGGAGCTTGCTGTTGTTGAACGCGATCGCGTTCTGCTCGGGGTGGATCCGCTCCGAGGAGAACCGCTCCCAGTCACGGAACGCCGCCGCGACCAGCTCGTAGTTGCTGACGATCCAGTGGCCGCCGTTCTGCTCCGTCCAGACCACCGGGCACCCGGTGTCGCGCACGGACTGCAACGCCGCGTCGGATGCGTCGCGCGTGGCGGCGTCGAAGAGGTCGAAGTCCACCACGGGGCAGGCCCGCGGTGCGGTCTCGACCGAGCTCGCCCCACCATGGTCAACGGTCACGGAGCCCCCCATCGGTGCGGTTCGAGGTCGGTTGCTGGAGTGTCTCAAATCTAAGTCGGTTGACTCTGACTGTCCAGCGTGGTGAGATCCGGGCCATGTCGGTGATCGCGCCGTCGACCAAGGAGCAGATCGTCCTCGCCGCCGAGCGCCTGTTCGCGGAGCGCGGCATCGACGGCGTGTCCCTGCGCCAGATCGGCACGGCCGCCGGGAACGGCAACAACTCGGCGGTGCAGTACCACTTCGGCTCCAAGGAGCGGCTCCTCCTCGCGGTGTTCGAGTACCGCCTGCCGTGGCTGAACGAGCGCGGTGCGTTCCTGATCGCCGAGCGCCACCCCGACGACCTGCGCTCGTCGGTGGAGTGCGCGATCCGTCCGCTGCTGGAGCAGAGCGAGCTCGACGGCAGCAACTACATGAGCTTCGTCGCCATGGTGTACCAGTACGGGCGCCGCGACGTGTTCGAGCAGCTCCCCGACATCTTCCTCGCCCCCATCAGGACGTACCACCATCGCTTGGCGGTGTTCCTGGACCACATCCCCGAGCCGCTCCGCACGCACCGGATCGCGCAGGCCAACGTGCTGATCACGCACGCCGCCGCCGACCGCGAACGGGCCCGCTCGGCCGGCCAGGTGCTCCTGCCGTTCGCGGTCGCGCTCGGTGATCTCGTCGACGGCACCGTCGGCTTCCTGGAGGCTCCCGTCTCGGCTGCCTCGCGCCAGGCGCTCGAGCGCGCCGAGGCCGCGCAGGTGACCTGGCCCACGTTCCCCTGACCGCCTCCCCTGACCCTTGGAGCAGCCGATGGCGACCTACGTACTCGTGCACGGTGGTGGACACGGTGGCTGGTGCTACCAGCGGGTGGCGCGGCTCCTGCGATCGTCCGGCCACGAGGTGTACACGCCGACGCTGAGCGGGCTCGGGGAGCGGTCCAACCTGCTGAGTCCCGACATCGACCTCGATCTGCACGTCCGCGACGTCGTGGCGGTGCTCCACTACGAGGATCTCCACGACGTGATCCTGGTCGGGCACAGCTACGGGGGCATGGTGATCACCGGCGCCGCGGACCGCGCCGCCGACCGCATCGGCCGCGTGGTGTACCTCGACGCCGCGAACCCCGAGAACGGGCAGTCGCTCGTCGACGTCGCCGGCCCGATCATCGAGTCGACCCGTCCCCTGGGCGCAGTCGTCGACGGCGTGGAGCTGGTGCTGCTGCCGTCGCCCGAGGCGGGCCTGTTCTACGGCGTGACCGATCCCGACGACGTGGCGTGGATGGCGGACCGCTTGACCGGCCACCCGTGGAAGTGCTTCGAGCAGCCGTTGCGGTTGACGAACCAGTCGGCGTTCGCCGCGCTCCCGCAGTACCACATCGTCTGCACGTCGACGCTGGCCACCCGCGACCCCGAGCTCATGGAGAAGGCACGCGCCGACGGCCGCCTGTGGGAGATCGACACCGGTCACGACCTCATGATCACGGAGCCCGCGGCGGTCACCGAGGCGTTGCTGCAGATCGCGGCCGCGTGATGTCGTCGCACCCCGCGCCGCCCGCCGGCATCGACCCCCTCGACCTCGTCGATCCCGAGCGGTTCGCGCACCGCGGCTATCCGCACGAGGTGTGGACGCACCTGCGGGCCGAGGCACCGGTCGCGTTCTTCGAGCCGCCCGGCTACCAACCGTTCTGGGCGATCACCAAGCACGCCGACATCACCGACATCACCGCGCAGCCGGTGCGCTTCTCGAACGAGCATGGCCTCATCCTCGGGCGGATCGGCGCGCCCGCGCAGCCCACGGAGATGGTCGTCACGCTCGATCCGCCGCGCCACGGCCCACTCCGGCGGGTCGGGATGCGCCGCCTGACGCCCCGCGCGATCCGGTCGCGACAGGACGAGATCGACCGCATCGCGGCCGAGGTGCTCGACGAGGCGGCGGTGACCGACGGCACCGAGGAATTCGACTTCGTGGCGCGCGTCGCCGCGCCGCTCCCGATCGCGGTGATCGCCTGGCTCCTCGGCGTGCCCGATTCCGACCGGGCGCTGCTGTTCCGGTGGACCAACGAGGTGATCGGCAAGGACGATCCCGAGTTCCGGCGTCCGGGCGAGACGCCGGGTCAGACGATCCGCCGCGCGCGCGGCGAGCTGCACGCGTACCTGGGCGACCTGATCGAGCGACGGCGGCGCGCACCGGGCGACGACCTGGTCAGCGAGCTGCTCGACGCGGAGATCGACGGCAAGCCGCTCACCGAGGTGCAGCTGCTCTCGTACTGTGAGCTGGTCGTCGAAGCCGGCAACGAGACCACGAGGAACGCGATCAGCGGCGGGCTGCTCGCGTTCTCCGAGCACCGCGGTGAGTGGAAGCGGCTCCTCGACCAGCCTGAGCTGCTCCCCGACGCGGTCGAGGAGATCCTGCGCTTCGTGAGCCCGATCATCCACTTCACCCGCATGGCCACCGAGGACTCCGAGGTGCGCGGGGTGAAGATCCGGGAGGGGGAGCACGTGGCGCTGTTCTTCGCGTCCGCCAACCGCGACGAGGAGGTGTTCGACGACCCGTTCGGGTTCCGCATCGACCGCCGCCCGAACCCGCAGCTCTCCTTCGGGTTCGCCGAGCACTTCTGCATGGGCGCACACCTCGCGCGCCTCGAGATGGAGACCGTGTTCCGGCACCTGCTGGACCGACTGGAGTCGTTCGAGGTGGCGGGCCCGCCGGAACGACTCAACTCGGCGGTGAACGGCGGGATCAAGCACCTACCGGTCCGCTGGCGCCTCGCGTAGCCCGCGACGCGCGATCTGGGGGACGTGATGGAGCATCGACCGTTCGGAGCGACGGGACTCGAGGTCTCGGCCATCGGCTTCGGGTGCCAGGAGATCGGCGGCGGCTACGGGAGCATCGAGGAGACCGATTTCGCCCGGGCGGTGGCCCGGGCGATCGACCTCGGCATCAACTGCTTCGACACCGCCGCCGCGTACGGCAGCGGAGCGTCGGAGCAGGCGCTGGGCCGGGCGCTCGGGGCCCGCCGGGACGACGTGATCCTGGTCACCAAATTCGGCGTCGGGTACACGGACCGGCCCAACTTCCGTGACAGTCGCGCCCAACGCGTCCGCGCCGCGATCGACACGAGCCTGCAGAACCTCGGGACCGACCACGTCGACGTGTACCTCGTGCACTGGCCCGACCGTTCGGTGCCGTTCGAGGAGACCATGCTCGCCCTCGACGACGTCGTGCGCGACGGCAAGGCGCGTTTCGTCGGCGTCTCGAACTTCACCCGCGACGAGATCGCGGCCTGCGAGAAGACCCGGCGGGTCGACGTGGCGCAGTACGGGTTGAGCCTGTTCGACCGACGCATGGAGCACGACGTGCTGCCCTACTGCGAGGAGCAGGGCATCGGATTCATGGTCTACGGCGCGCTCGCCTACGGCCTGCTCTCGGGCACGCTGCCTGCGGGCGTCGAGTTCGCGCCCGACGATTGGCGGTCGAAGTCCGACAAGTGGGGCGTGATGGCGCCGCTGTTCCGGCACCTCTTCGGCCCTGGGTCGGTACCGGGGAACGTCGCCGCGGCCGACGACCTGAAGGCGATCGCGGCGAGGTACGGCCGGAGCCTGCCGCAGCTCGCGCTCCGCTGGACGACGTCACGTCCGGGAGTGAGCACGTCGCTCGTGGGCTGCCGCACCATCGCCGAGGTGGAGGACGACGTCGGCGCCCTGGGCTGGACGATCGACGACGCCGACCTCGCGGAGATCGACGCCGTCTTCGCTCGACACGGGGTGAACACGTGCGTCGACGAGTGGATCGAGGAGACCTGATCATGGGCCAGGAGCTGTCGGGCAAGGTGGCGATCGTCACCGGGGGTGCGAGTGGGATCGGCCGTGCGACCGCCGAGCTGTTCGTCGAGGAGGGCGCGCAGGTCGTCGTCGCCGACGTCGACACCGAGCACGGCGAGGAGCTGTCGGCCAGCCTCGGCGGTGCGGCCGCGTTCCAGCGCACCGACGTCTCCGACGCCGACGACGTGCAGGCGCTCGTCGACTTCACCGTCGGGCACTTCGGCGGTCTCGACGTCATGTTCAACAACGCCGGCATCCCGAGCTCGTTCCGTCGCATCCTCGACAACGACCTGCGCGACTTCCACCGGGTGATGGGCGTCAACCTCTTCGGCGTCATGGTCGGCACGCAGCTCGCGGCACGTCACATGGCGGAGCACGGCGGCGGTTCCATCATCAACACCTCGTCGATCGCCGCGCTCAGTGGGGGCGCAGGGCCGATCATCTACCGCGTGTCGAAGGCCGCCGTCGTGCAGTACAGCCGATCCGCAGCCGTCGACCTCGCCGACCACGGGATCAGGGTCAACTGCATCGCGCCCGGTCACATCGCCACCGCGATCAGCAACTACGACATGGGCCCCGTGATCCAGTTGACCCAGCCGCTCCAGCGGCACGGCGACCCGATCGACGTCGCCAACGCGGTGCTCTACCTGGCGAGCGACCGCGCCGCGCAGGTCACCGGCATCGTGCTCCCCGTCGATGGTGGGACGACGGCCGGGCCGCCGGTGAGCCAGCTCCGCGACCTCATGAACCTGAAGGGAGACGGTGATGCCTGACCTCGTCATCCGTGGAGGCACCGTCGTCGACGGGAGCGGCGCACCGGGTCGGGAGGCCGACGTCGCCCTCACCGACGGTGTGATCCGCGAGATCGGACCGAACCTGCGCGGCGACCAGGAGCTGGACGCATCGGGCTGCGTCGTCGCACCCGGGTTCATCGACATCCACACGCACTACGACGCCCAGGTGTTCTGGGACCCGCAGCTCAGGCCATCGTCGTCGCACGGGGTCACCACCGTGGTCGCCGGGAACTGCGGCTTCACCATCGCGCCGACCCGCCCCGAGCACCACGACGTGATCATCGGCACGCTCGAGAACGTCGAGGACATGGACGCCGCGACGCTGGCGGCCGGCATCGTGTGGGACTTCCGGACCCACCCCGAGTACCTCGAGCTGGTCCGTCGACGCGGCACCGCGATCAACTTCACCGCGTACGTGGGGCACAGCTCGGTGCGGCTCTACGTGATGGGTGACGCCGCGTACGAGCGCGCCGCCACCGCCGACGAGATCGACGAGATGGCCCGGCTCGTGCGGGAGGCGATCGAGTTCGGCGCCGCCGGGTTCTCGACCAGCTTCGCCTACACCCACCGCGGCGTCGACGGGAAGCCGGTGCCGAGCCGGTTCGCGGCGCGCGACGAGGTCGCCGCGCTGTTCATGGCGGCCGGCCGGACCGGCAAGGGCGTGGTGCTGGCCACCGCGGGAGAGCAGTGCACCTACGCCGACATGTACGAGTGGCAGCCGCGCATCGGCCGGCCGTTCACCTACCCCCTGTTCGCGCTCGCCGATCGGCGCCACGCGCCGCAGCTCGCGTTGCACGAGGCCTCGCTCGCCCGGGACGCGCAGGTCTGGCCGCAGGTCACGCCCCGGCCGCTGACCATGCAGTTCACGATGGCGAGCCCGTTCAGCCTGAACGTGAGCTCGGTGTTCGGCGAGCTCATGGACCGCGGCCGCGACGCCCGCATCGCCGCGTACCGCGATCCCGAATGGCGGGCTCGCGCCACGGCCGATCTCCAGGAGGTCCCGATGCGACCGCGCTGGGAGACCTGCGAGATCTCCGAGTCGGCGCGGTACCCCGAGCTGGAGGGCCGGCGGGTCGACGAGCTGGCGCGTGAGCGCGGCTGCAGCCCGCTCGACGTCATCTGCGAGGTGGCACTCGCCGACGACCTCGACACCCGCTTCCGCATCTACATCGCCAACGACGACGTGGACGAGGTGAGCGACCTCCTCACGCACGAGCACGTCGCCCTGGGCCTCTCGGACGCGGGCGCGCACGTCGGGCAGTTGTGCGACGCACCATTGCCGACCGACCTGCTCGGCACCTGGGTCCGCGAACGCGGCGTCATGTCGCTCGAGCGCGCCGTCCGCAAGCTGAGCGGCGAACCGGCCGGTTTGTTCGGCTTCGTGCGCCGCGGCTCCCTGCGGGAGGGCGCGTGGGCCGACGTGTGCGTGTTCGACCCGGAGACGGTCGGCACCGGACCCTTGCGGCGGGTGCGCGACTTCCCGGCGGGGGGCGAACGTCTCACCGCCGAAGAGCCGACGGGAGTGCGTCACGTGCTCGTCAACGGCACGCCCATCCGTCGTGACGGTGTGCAGCTCGACGCTCCCGACCTGCGTCCGGGGACACGACCCGAGATGGCATGACCCGGTGACCCGGCGCGGTTCAGCGCACGGTGCGGAAGAAGGTCCGGAGATCCTCGACGAACAGTTCGGGTTGCTCCATGGCCGCGAAGTGCCCTCCACGCGGCATGACCGCCCAGTGCGTGACGTTGTAGCGCTGCTCGACCCACGAACGAGGGAAGCGCAGCACCTCTTCCTTGGGGTAGCGCGCCACACCCGTCGGAACGGTCACGAACTCCGGTGGGTCCATCAGCGCTCCGCTGTGCATGGTCTCCCAGTAGAGCCGGGCCGACGACGCGATCGTCTGCGTCACCCAGTAGAGCATCACGTTCGTGATCACCTGGTCACGGGTGAAGCAGTTCTCGGGGTCGCCGTCGCAGTCGCTCCAGGTGCGGAACTTCTCGACGATCCACGACAAGAGGCCGGCGGGCGAGTCGTTCAGCGCCATGCCCAGCGTGTCGGGTTTCGTCCCCTGCAGCTGTGCGTACGCGCCTTCGTCACGCTGGAACGCCGCCATCGCCGCGAGGCCGGCCTGTTCTTCCTCGGTGACCGGAAGCGGCTCCGGCGGCGGAGCGGCGATCGGCATGTTGAGGTGCAGCGCGGCGCAGTGCTCGGGGTCGAGCGCCGCGAGCCTGGTCGCGATCTGCGCGCCCCAGTCGCCGCCCTGCGCGCCGTAGCGCGTGTAGCCGAGACGCCTCATCAGCTCGACGAACGCGTGCGCGACGCGCCGGATGTCCCAACCCGGAACGCGCGGAGGTTCGGAGAACGCGTACCCCGGCAGCGAAGGTGCGACCACGTGGAACGCGTCCTCGGCGTGACCGCCGTGCAGTTCCGGATCCGTCAGCCGCGGGATGACGTCGAGGAACTCCACGACCGAGCCGGGCCAGCCGTGCACGATCAGCAGCGGGAGCGCGTCGGCGTGCGGGGATCGCGCGTGGACGAAGTGGATCTGCTGGCCATCGATGCGGGTGCGGAAGTGGTCGAGCTCGTTGAGCCGCGCCTCCTGGGCGCGCCAGTCGTACTCGTCGCGCCAGTACGTCACGAGCTCGCGCACGTAGGCGATGGGAGTGCCGTACTCCCAGCCCGCGCCGTCGATCTGCTCCGGGAAGCGCGTCATCGACAGCCGGAGCCCGAGGTCTTCCAGCGTCGAGTCGTCCACCCGGATGTGGAACCGCTCGATGTCCTCCGGCACGCGGTGAGACTAAGAGATGAAGCAGAGCCGTGCCCGGAGGGCGGGACGGCGGAGCGGAATCGACCCGTGACGAGGCCGAGCAAGCAGCGAAGGAGCGACGAATGAGTCCGGTGTTCAACCACGTGGGTGTCTGCGTCACCGACATGGCGCGGTCGCGTCGGTTCTACGAGGAGGTCCTCGGCTTCGACTACTGGCGTGAGCTCGAACCACCCGATGCGATGGTGTCGAAGCTGATCGATCTCGAGCCGCCGATCGGGGTCACGGCCGTCTACCTGCGCCAGGACGCGTTCGTACTGGAGCTGATGTACTACGCCGACGCGGGGGCACACGCTCCCGCGTCACCTCGCGTCATGAACGAGATCGGGCTGACCCACATCTCGGTGTCGGTCGACGACATCGACGCGACCGCGGCCAAGGCGGTCGAGCTCGGTGGAAGCGTGCTCGAGCAGACGAACGTCGGCGCCGCGGTCATGATCCGCGATCCCGACGGCCAGCTGCTCGAGTTGCTGCCCATGACCTACCGCGACGGCCTCGCCGGTTGAGAGGCGGCGACGGTCAGGTCACCGTGATCGCGTTCGTCGGGCAGGCCTGCTCCGCTTGCCGCACGGCCGCCTCCAGCTCCGCGGGCACGGTGTCGACGCGCACGACGGCGTAGCCCGCGTCAGTGAGCTCGAACACGTCGGGGCAGATGGTCACGCACTGCCCGAATCCGCCGCAGCAGTCGGCGTCGACCTCGACGTTCATCTCAGAGACGGTAGAGCTTGCGGGCGTTCTCGCCGTAGATCTTCTTCTGGACCTCCGGCGCCAAGGTGGCCATCTTCGCCGCGACCGACGCGAGCGGGTTCGGGTAGAGGCACGTCGGGTGCGGGAAGTCGGTCTCGAAGAGGATGCTGTCCTCGCCGACCGCCTCGATGAGGTCCGGCAGCTTGTTGCGGTTGTTCTCGAACCAGAACGTCGCGTAGAGGTTGCTCCGGAAGTACTCGGACGGCATCTTCTTCAGCTTCGCCAGCTCGGTCGGCGCGTTCTCGGACATCTCGTAGTCGAGCGTCTCGAGGATGAACGGCACCCAGCCGACCCCGCTCTCCACCGACACCATCTTCAGGTCGGGATGACGGTCGAACATGCCGGACAGGATGAGGTTGGTGACGACGCGCGCGTTGCCGATGAACAGGAGCGACCCACAGATGGCGAGCTTCGTGTCCATGGGGTGCGAGTCCCACGGGTACTTGCCGTAGAACGTCATCGCGGTGACGCTGGCGCCGATGTGGAAGTGGACCGGCAGCTGGTACTCGGTGCACGTCTCCCAGAACGGGTCCCAGGCGCGGTCGCCGAGGTCGGGCGCGCCGAGATCCTGGGGATCGGACGTCATGTTCACCCCGCGCGCGCCGAGCGCGCCGACCCGCTTGGCTTCGGTGATGCAGGTGTCGATGTCCCACGCCGGCATCAGCGGCATCGGCAGGAGCCGGTCGCCGGAGTCGGCCTGGATCTCCGCCATCTGGTCGTTGTAGAGCTCGATCACCAGGCGGCACAGGTCCTGGTCCTCCACCATGCCGAGGTCCTGGCCGCCGAGACCGATGGTGCTCGGGAAGATGATCTGCGCGTCGATGCCGCACTCGTCGAGAACCTCGAGCCGCACCTTCGGGTCGTACGCGCCGACGTGGATGTCGTCGATCGACCACTGGTTGAGCCCGATGTCGGCGCTCTCCTTCTTGCCGTCGCGGCCGATGACGGCGGCCGCGGTGGCCTGGCCGAGGACGTGGCCGTCGAACACCCAGGTGGGGATGCCGTCGACCTCCTCCACCCGCGGCACGCGGTCCTTGACCTCGGGCGGCGCGACCCTGGTGAAGAGATCGTGCGGTTCCGTCCAGTGCGAGTCGGCGTCGATGACGAGCGTTCCGTTGTCCAGCATCGGGGTCGAGGTTAGGGTCGCCCCATGCCTCATGCAACCGTCAACGACGTCACCATCGCGTACGAGGTCATCGGCGAGGGTCGGCCCTGGGCGATCACACCGGGGGGCCGGTTCAGCAAGGACTTCCCCGGCGTTCGGGAGTTGGCGGAGGAGCTGGCCGAGGCGGGGAACCAGGTCCTGATCTACGACCGGCCGAACTGCGGTGCGTCGGACGTGTGCTTCACCGGGGCATCCGAATCCGCCATGCAGGCCGACACCCTCGCCGCCTTGCTCCGGCACCTCGACCTGACGCCCGCGGTCATCAGCGGTGGCTCGGGCGGCGCGCGGGTGTCGTTGCTCACGGCGTCGCGCCACCCCGACGTCGCCGCCGGGCTCGCGGTCTGGTGGATCAGCGGCGGCGCCTTCGGGCTCATGAGCCTGGGCATGCACTACTGCGGCCAGAACCTGGTGAAGGCGTGGGAGGACGGCATGGACGCCGTCGCCGCGCTCCCCGAATGGGAAGAGGTGATCTCCCGCAACCCGTCGAACCGGCAGCGCATCCTCGACCAGGACCGCGGCGAGTTCGTGAAGACGATGGAGCGGTGGATGCTGGCGTACTGCCCCTGCGGCGGCGAGCTGGTTCCCGGCCTCACGACCGAGGATGCCGCCGCGGTCGGCGTGCCCGCGCTGGTGTTCCGCAGCGGCGAGAGCGACGCGTACCACACGCGCGAGACGTCGGAGGCGGTGGCGTCGATGCTGCCCCACGCACGGCTCGTCGAGCCGCCGTGGGGCGATCGCGAATGGATCGAGCGGTCGGCCGACCACCGGGTGAGCGGCAAGCTGTTCGACCGGTGGCCCAAGCTGGCGCCACAGCTGGTCGAGTGGTCGCGCGAGGTGTTCGCCTGACCCACGTGCGGCCGTATCCTCGCCGCATGCGCCGCACCCAATTCACCGAGGACCACGACCTCTTCCGCGACAGCTTCCGCACCTTCGTCGAGCGGGAGATGGTGCCGCACCACATCGTGTGGAACGAGCAGGGCGTCGTGCCGCGCGAGCTGTTCGCGACCGCAGGCGCGGCGGGGTTCCTGGGCATGGCCGTCCCGGAGGAGCTCGGCGGGGGCGGCGTCGACGACTTCCGGTACAACCAGGTGATCAGCGAGGAGCTGCAGTACGCCGGCGTCGCCGCCGCCGGCCTCGGGCTCACGCTGCACTCCGACATCTGCCTCCCCTACTTCCTGTCGTTGGCGACCGACGAGCAGCGGAGCCGCTGGCTGCCAGGGATCGCGTCGGGCGAGATGATCACCGCCATCGCGATGACCGAACCGGGCATCGGCTCCGACCTCGCCTCGATGAGCACCTCCGCCGTCCGCGACGGCGACCACTACGTCGTGAACGGCGCCAAGACGTTCATCACCAACGGCATCAACGCCGATCTCGTGATCACCGCGGTCAAGACCGACCCGTCGCAACGGCACTCCGGCATGAGCCTGCTCGTGCTCGAACGCGGCATGGACGGCTTCGAGCGCGGTCGCAACCTGGAGAAGGTCGGCCTCCACGCGCAGGACACGGCCGAGCTCTTCTTCACCGACGTCCCCGTGCCGGTCGACAACCTGCTCGGCGTCGAGGGGAAGGGGTTCGCGCACCTCGTCGACAACCTGCCGCAGGAGCGACTCTCGATCGCCATCGCCGGCGTCGCCGCGGCCGAAGCCGCGCTGCGCTGGACGCTCGAGTACGTGCAGCAGCGCACCGCCTTCGGCTCCCCCATCGCGTCGTTCCAGAACACGCGCTTCGCCCTGGCCGAGATGCGCACCGAAGTCGACATCGCGCAGGTCTTCGTCGACCGGTGCGTCGACGCGCTCAACGACGGCGAGCTCACGGTCGAGGAGGCCGCCGAAGCGAAGTGGTGGTGCACCGAGCTGCAGAAGCGCACGGTCGACCGGTGCGTGCAGCTCCACGGCGGCTACGGATACATGCTCGAGTATCCGATCGCCCGGGCCTACATCGACGCGCGGGTCACCACGATCTACGGAGGGACCACCGAGATCATGAAGGAGATCATCGGGCGCAAGATCACCCGGGGCTGACCGTGGACCGCACCGACGAGCACATCGCCGACTGGTTCCGCGAGCACCTGGGCGGGACCATCGTGGGGATCCGCAAGCAGGCGCGGTGGCGGCCGGTGTGGTTCGTCGACGTCGACCGTGGCGGCGAACAGTCGACGATCATGGTGCGGGGTGACCGCACCGACGCGGCACCCCTCTTCCCGCTCGAGCACGAGATGACCTTCCAACAGCTGCTCGAGGCCGACGGCATCCCCGTGGCCCACGTGTACGGATGGTCCGACGATCCCCGCGCGTTCGTGATCGACGTCGTGCCCGGTGAGAACAACTTCGACGCCGCCACCGACGAACAGCGGGCTGCGGTGATGGACGAGTACATGGCGATCCTCGCCCGCATCCACCAGCTCGACCCCGAGCCGTACGCGCGCGCGGGCATCACACGGGCCGCGACGCCGAGCGGGTCGGGACGGGTCGGCCTCGACGTGTACGTGGCCGGGTACCGCGCCACCAAGGTGCGGCCCGACCCGTTCCTCGAGTTCTGTCTGGGGTGGATCGACCGCAACCCGGTCGACACGCAGCGCCGCGAGACGCCGATCGTGTGGGACTCGGGCCAGTTCCATCACCAGGACGGTCACGTCACCGCGATCCTCGACCTCGAGCTCGGTCATCTGGGTGATCCGATGATGGACCTCGCCGCGTTCCGCATGCGCGACACCGTGCTCGGCTTCGGCGACATGAATGCGCTCTACGACCAGTACGCGAAGCACTCGGGCGCGCCGGTCGACCTCGCCGCCATCATGCACCACCACTTCGTGTTCGCGTTGACGAACCAGATGGTCTTCCACGCCGCGCTCGCGGCGCCGCCCGCCGCGTCCGACTACATGACCAACATGCAGTGGGCGAGCGAGACGAACCTGTTCGCGATCGAGGGGCTCGGCGAGATCCTCGGCGTCGACGAGCTGGAGCCGGTCGACGTGCCCGTACCACGCGACTCACCGGTGGCCGCCGCCCATGAACACCTCGTGCGATCGTTGCGCGCGCTCGACGTCGCCGACGAGTACGAGCGTCACCAGCTGCGGATCGCGTTCCGCCTCGCCCGCCACCTCCAGCGGTTCGACGAGATCGGCGACGCGTGCACCGCGGCCGACCTCGACGACCTGCGGGCGTTCCTCGGCCGACGACCCTCGACCTGGCAGGACGGCGACGCCGCGCTGGAGGAGTTCGTGCTCGCCGACGCCGGTGCCCACGACGAGGAGCTGCTGCAGCTCTTCCACCGCCGGTACCTGCGCTACAAGATGCTCTGCGGTCCCGCGGGCTCGGCCATGGCGCGCCACGAGCCCATCCAGAAGTTCCACCCCTGACGGGATCCGCGACTCTTGTCGAGTTCTCACGTGGTCCACACCGTCGCTTGACAGTGCACGGGCAGGGTGGGGGTGCACATCGGAACCCCCCACCGAATCGAGGTCACCATGAGCATCGCCCCCGACACTGCCGCCCCCGACACCGCGGCCCCCGACCACGTCCGACGGTTCCGCCTCATCCGTGGAGGCGGTCGTGGCCATGACCGCGTCGTGCCCGAGCCGCCGCCCAAGCAGGTCCTGCTCTCCCCCCGCTCGGCCCGCTGGTTGCCGTCCCTCGGCGAGGCGCTCGGCCCCTCGTATCGCGTCGTCCTCGAGACCCGCGACACGCCGGCGGCCATCGTCATCGATTCACGCGAGGACGACCTGGAGCAGCTGGTGCAGCAGCAGCGCGCCACCACCCGCATCATCGTGGTGCACACCGGCCATCCGTCGGAGCAACTGATGACCCCCACCGAGCTGCTCGACCTGGGCGCCGACACCTACCTCGCACCCGCCGCACTGCCCGCGCTCGCTGCGCACCTGAAGGCGCTCACCCGCTCGTGGGGCGCCTTCCCACCGCGACCCGAGCCCGGCGCCCGCGCCGGATGAGGGTCAGTCCGTCGCCAGCATCACCTCGGTGGCCTTGACGAGCACGGTGACCGGCTTGCCCGGCTCGAGCCCGAGGTCGGCGACGGCTTCGGCGGTGATGGCCGCGGTGATCGTCTCGCCCGAGCCGAGGGTGACCTTCACCGAGGCCATGACCTCACCGACGTGCACGTCGGCGACGGTGCCACTGATCTGGTTGCGGGTGCTCAACTTCATTTGCTGTCTCCTTGGTCGGCGGGCATCTTGCCTCAGGCGGGATAGATCTGGAGGTCCGTGGCCTTGACCGCGGTCCAGACGCTGACCCCCTCGTGGAGGCCGAGCTCGGCGACTGCCGCTGCGGTCACCTCGGCGACGAGCGGGACCTCACCCGCGACGTGGATGCGCACGCGGTCGCCGAGCAGGTCGGTGCCGGCGATCCGGCCCCGCCAGACGTTGCGCGCGCTCGCGACGGGATCCAGCAGGTGCAGCGTCACCGAGTGCGGGTGGATCGCCACGTAGACGTCGCCGACGACAGGATCGGCGGTGGCCACCGTGCCGCCGGTCTCGAGCTCGACCTCGTGATCGCGGCCGATCCCGCGCAAGAGGTTGATCCCCACCAGGTCGGCGACGTACCGCGACCGTGGCTGCGCCACGACGTCCGCGACGCTGCCTTCCTGTGCGACCCGTCCTTGCTCGAGAACGACCAGCCGATCGGCGAGTGCCACCGCATCGAGGAGCTCGTGGGTGACGATGACGCGCGCGCCATCGAACTTCGCCAGCTCGGCACGAAGCTCGCGCCGCAGCTCGGTTCGGGTCCCCACGTCGAGCGCCGCGAGCGGTTCGTCGAGGAGGAGCAGGCGAGGCTCGGTCACGAGCGCGCGGGCCAGGGCCACGCGTTGTTGTTGCCCACCGGAGAGCGAGTTCGGCTTGGCGTCGCAGTACCCGGCGAGATCCATGCGCTCGAGCCATTCGCGCGCGCGTCGCCGGGCCTCGCCGCGCGACACCCCGCGGCTGCGCAGCCCGAACGCCACGTTCTCCAGCACCGAGAGGTGCGGGAACAGGAGGTAGTTCTGGAAGACGACCCCCACTGATCGGCGCTCCGGGACGACGTAGCGGTCCTCGGCTGGGTCGTCGACCACGGAACCGTCGATCATGATTCGACCTCCGGCCAGTGGTGCGAGGCCCGCGACGGCGCGGAGGAACGTGCTCTTCCCCGCGCCGTTCGGCCCGAGCACGGCCACCGTCTCGCCGTCGGCCGCCAGCACGTGGACGTCGAGATCGAGCGATCCGAGCTGGAGCCGCACCGTCGCGTCAAGTGTCACGGAGGCCGCCGAACCAGTGGTCGCGGAGGAGGACCAGCACGATGATCGAGACCGCCAGCAGCACCAGGCTCAGCGCGATCGCGGTGGCCTGGTCGGTCTCGAGCAGGTTGTAGACCGCGAGCGGGATGGTCTGCGTGCGGCCCTGGATGTTGCCCGCGAAGGTGATGGTGGCGCCGAATTCCCCGAGGGCCCGTGCCCATGCGAGCGCGGCGCCGGCGAACAGCGCAGGCCCCACGAGCGGGAGCGTCACGCGGCGGAAGACCGTCCACCGGTTGGCCCCGAGCGATGCCGCCGCGTCCTCGTAGCGTCGGTCCATCGATCGCAGGCCGGCTTCGACCGTGATGACCAGGAACGGCATCGCGACGAAGGTCTCGGCCAGGATCACACCCGTCTTGCTGAACGTGAACTGCAGCCCGAACGTGTCGTAGAGCCACCCACCGATCAGCCCGTTGTTGCGCTGGAACGCGAACAGCAATGCGATGCCACCCACGACCGGCGGCAGCACCATCGGCAGGACCACCAGCGCGCGCACGAGCGAGCGACCAGGGAACCGGGAGCGGGCGAGCACGTAGGCCAGCGGTACGCCGAAGAGGATCGACAAGCCGGTCGACCAGAGCGAGCACTCCAGCGAGAGACGGATCGCGTCCCGTGCCGCCGGATTGCTGAGGTCGTCCCAGACCTCGCCCCACGGCGCGCGCTGGAGGAGTCCGACGAGTGGGAGGACGAAGAACGCGACTGCCACGAGGGCGAGGAGCGCCGCGACGAGCGGCACCCCCCGCCCTCGACGGCTCACTCGCTCGGCGGCGGCGGCAGGAACCCGAAGCTCTGCAGCGTCCGCTGACCCGCGGGCGACACCGTGTAGTTGATCCACGCGTTCGCGAGATCCTGGTTCTTGGACGCTGCGATCGGCGCGATCGGATAGATCGCGTACGCGTTCTGCCACGTCGGGATCGGCACGGCGGTCACGCTACTGCCGGCCGACTTGGCGTCGCTCACGTAGACGATCGCCGCGTCCGCGTCTCCGGTCGTGACCGCGGCGAGCGTCGCCTTCACGTCGGCGCCGCGCGTCACCTTCGACGGGTCGATGGTCACCCCGGCGCCCGTGAGGATCTGGTCCGCGTACTTGCCGCACGGCACCGTCTCGCCACAGAGCGACACGACGTCGAGACCGGGGAGGTCGCTGATCGACTTGACCTTCTTCGGGTTGCCCGGCTTCACCACGATGGTGAGCAGGTTCGATGCGAACACCGTCGGCTCGGCCGTGACCTGCTCGCCGGTCACCAGCTTCTGCATGTTGGCGCCGTCGGCCGATGCGAACACGTCGGCCGGCGCACCACCCTGGATCTGAGTCGCGAGGGTTCCGGACGAACCGAAGTTGAACGTCACGGTGGTCCCCGAGTTCCGCTTCTGGAAGTCCGTGCCCATCTTCTGGAACGCCTCGGTCAGCGACGCCGCCGCCGACACCGTGATCGTCCCCGTGACCTTGGCCTTCGCCGCGTGCGTGCTCCGCTCCGCGACCGCGGTTCCGCCCGTGAAGGTCGCGGCCAACGCGACCACCACCGCCATGATTCCTACCCAACGCAGGTGCCTTCGCACGGCCCGCTCCCCTTTGTAGTGTCGGTTCATTCCGGTCGTGGCACTTCCACGACCACGTTCGTCGACTTGACGACGCCGACGGCCAGGTCTCCCGGCTCGATCCCCAGCTCGTCGGCGGCCTCGCGCGTCATGAGCGACGTGACCCGGTGCGGTCCGGCCTGGATGTGCACGACCGCCACCAGGCCGTCCTTCTGCACCTGGGTGACGATGCCGGGGAAGCGGTTCCGCGCCGACTCGATCACCGGCGACTCGTCGCTCGCCGGCGCGGTCTCGGTGAGCAGCCGGGCGAGGTCGGCGCCGTCGATGACCCGCTCGCCGCGATCGCGACGCGCCGTGAGGCGACCGCTGTCGGTCCATCGGCGCACGGTGTCGGGGCTCACGCCGAGCAGCTCGGCGGCCTGGCCCACCCGATAGGTCGTCATGCGGTGCGTGAGCCTACCGGGTGAACCTCTCGCGGCTGCAAGTCACATCACCCGATCATCCCCGCATCTACCAAAGCAGAGACGGCAATGGCGTCGCGTACGCTGTGCGCGATGGAAGGTCGCGAGCCGGTCGAACCGGTCCTCCGCCCGATCGGCGTGGTGCACGCCGATCCGGACGCCGACGTCGTCATCCAGGCGCGCTACGCGCCGGTGACGCGCGGCGTCGTCGAGGTCGATCCGGCGCTCTCCCCCGCCCTCGATGGTCTCGACGGCTTCGACTGGGCCTGGCTCGTGACCTTCCTCGACCGGGCCGTGGACCCACGCGACGCCGACGACCCCGCCGGCGCGCTGCGGCCTGTCCCGTTCCTGCTCGCCGACCGCGGCACCCGCACCGGGATCTTCGCCAGCCGCTACCCGGCCCGTCCCAACCGCGTCGGCCTGAGCCTGGTGCGCATCGAGCGCGTCGGCGCGGCCGAGGTCGAGTTCTCGGGCGTCGACCTGTTCGACGGCACTCCGGTCCTCGACATCAAGCCGTGGGTCTCCGACTTCGACCTGCCCGCCGGCTCGCACGCGCCGGCCGGTACGCGCTGCGGCTGGTTCGACACGCTCGACGTCCGGCCGATGACGCTCGACGATCCGGCCGCGCTCGTGCTCGTGGCGCGCGAGCTCGCCGGCCGTGCCGCGATGGTCGTCCGAACGTTCGCGCTCGACGGGTTCGGCTCGGCCAATGCGGGCGAGCTGGCGATCTACGACCGACGTGGGTGCCGGGCCGGTCGGCTGCTCCACGGCGCGGTCGATGCCGAGCTCACGTCGTTCGTGCAACGCGCGCTCGCCGATCCCGCCGACGCTTCGCGCGCATCTCCTCGAGTTCGACGTCTCCGACGAGCAGGCGCGCGCGGCGGGACTGACGTGCAGCGGTCACGCCCGCGTCGTCGTGCAACCGGTCGACCATGTCCCCGCGGCCTGGTGGGACGCGGTCGCCACCCGCCGTCCCGTCGCGCTCCGGACCGAGCTCGACGCGGTCGGGCGGGGTGCCGTCGTCGAGTTCGCGCACCCATTGCTCGATCGGGGCCGCTCGGGCGGGGAGATCGAGGACACGGGGGACGGTCACACGCTCGTCGAGGCCACGATCCCGGTCACCAAGCTCGTCATCGTCGGTGCCGCCGCGCTCGCCGACGACCTCCTGACCCTGGCGTCGTGGCTCGGGTGGGAGGGTGTCGGCCTGTCGGCCGAGGACGCTCGCGCCGAGCTGGCGGTCCTCGGTCCCCGTGACGCCCTCGTCGTGCTCGACCACGGCCTCGCCGCCACCGGCCCCGTGCTCGCCGAGGCCTTGGCGGGCACGGTCGGCTACGTCGGCGCGCTGGGCTCCCGCCGGACCCAACAGCGCCGCGCCGAGCACCTCCGCGGGCTCGGCGTCGACGCGATCGCGCTCGCCCGACTCCGGGGCCCCGCCGGCCTCGACGTCGGCCCGGTCGGCGCCCGCGAGATCGCGCTGTCGATCCTGGCCGAGATCGCCGCGGTGCGCAGCGGTCGCGACGGCCGGCCCCTGAAGGACGGCACGCTGCCCATCATGCGCTGACCCTCGGCCCGCGGCCCGGCACCGGCGCGCGCTTCGGCGCTAGCTTTTCAACGACGCCCAATTCATCGAACCAGTCGACCACGGACTCACGAACGGAGCACCACATGGCCACCATCGAAACCGACCGCCCCGGCACCGTGCAGGGCGAGGTCCGCATGCTCATCGACGGTGAGCTGGTCGAAGCCGCGTCGGGGAAGCGCTTCGACAACGTCAACCCCGCCACCGAGGAGGTCCTCGGTGAGGTCGCCGACGCGTCGGCCGACGACATGAAGCGCGCCATCGCGGCGGCACGGCGCGCGTTCGATGAGACCGACTGGTCGACGAACCACGCGTTCCGGAAGAAGTGCCTGCTGCAGCTGCAGGAGGCGATCGAAAGCGAGAAGGAGGAGCTGCGCCACGAGCTGGTCGCCGAGGTGGGCTGCCCGATCGCCCTCACCTACGGCCCGCAGCTCGACGCCCCGCTGGACGACGCGTTGACCTGGCCGGCGGAGTTCATCGACTCCTTCGAGTGGCGGCGCGAGCTCCCCGACAGCCACGCCTTCGGCGGCCACTCGCGGCGCTGGGTCACGCGCGAGGCCGCCGGCGTCGTCGGCGCCATCGTGCCGTGGAACTACCCGTTCGAGGTGTCGTCGCAGAAGATCGGCCAGGCCCTCGCCACGGGCAACACCGTCATCCTCAAGCCCGCGCCGGACACGCCGTGGAACGCGACGCGCATCGGCCGCCTGGTGGCCGAGAAGACCGACATCCCGCCGGGCGTGTTCAACGTGGTCACGTCGTCCGATCACCTCGTCGGCGAAGAGCTCACCGTCAGCCCGCTCGTCGACCTCATCTCGTTCACCGGTTCCACCGCCACCGGCAAGCGCATCTTCGAGAAGGGCGGCGCCACGATGAAGCGTCTCTTCCTCGAGCTGGGCGGGAAGTCGGCCGACATCGTGCTCGACGACGCCGACCTCGAGGCGAAGATGGGCATGGCGTGCATGGTGGCGGTGCACGGCGGCCAGGGCTGCGTCATGGCCACCCGCATGCTCGTGGACCGCAAGATCTACGACCAGGCGATCGAGATCGCCACACCCGGCTTCGAGAACTTCCCGTACGGCGACCCCAACGACATGGGCAACCTCATGGGCCCGCTCGTCAGCGCCAAGCAGCGCGACCGCGTGCTCGGCTACATCGAGAAGGGCAAGGAGGAGGGTGCGCGGGTCGTGGCCGGTGGCGGCCGACCCGAGCAGCTCGACAAGGGCTGGTTCGTGCAGCCGACACTCTTCGCCGACGTCACCAACGACATGACCATCGCCCGGGAGGAGATCTTCGGGCCGGTCCTCATCGTGATCCCGTTCGACGGCGACGACGACGCGGTGCGCTTGGCGAACGACAACCAGTACGGGCTCGGTGGATACGTCACGTCGCGGTCGTTCGAGCGAGCGGAGGCGGTCGGCAAGCGCCTGCGGTCCGGCACCATCAGCCTCAACGGCGGCGGCCAGTATGGCGCCGACGCGCCGTTCGGTGGCTACAAGGCCAGTGGCGTCGGCCGCCAGAACGGGATCGAGGGCTTCCAGCAGTACACGGAGGTCAAGACCTACGCCGTCGGCGTGCCATCCACCGAGTAACGAGTCAGCGGTGCGGGTCAGCTTCGTCGGCGCCGGCCAGATCGGCGCCCCCATGTCGGAGCGGCTGCTCGCGGCCGGACACGACGTCACCGTGTACGCCCGCCGGGCCGAGGTGCGCGAGCACTTCGACCGGGCGGGCGCTCACGTGACCGACTCCTTGGCGGAGGCCGCTCGCGGCGCCGAGTCCGTGCACGTCGCGGTGTACTCCGACGAGCAGTTCGAGGAGGTCGCGCTCGCCGACGACGGCCTGGTCGCGAACCTCGGCGACGACGCGCTCCTCGTCTCGCACACGACCGGCAGCCCGGCGACCATCCAGCGGATCGCCGCCGCCGGCAACGGGCACGTGGTCGACGCGCCGTTCAGCGGTGGCTCCGACAACGTGCTCGCGGGCACGCTCACGGTCATGATGGGCGGCGCGCCGGACGACGTCGAGCGCGCGCGCACGACCGTTGCCGCGTACGCGGATCCGATCTTCACGATCGGCGCGCTGGGGACCGCACTCGCGGTGAAGCTGGTGAACAACGCGCTCTTCGCCGCCAACATCCAGCTCGTGGCCCAGGCGGAACAGATCGCCAACGAGCTCGGCGTCGACACCACGACACTCGCCGGCGTGATCCAGCAGTCGAGTGGCTCGAGCTTCGTGATGGGCCTCGTCGCCAACATGGGCTCGGCCACCGCGCTCGTCGACGCCGCCGGTCACTACATGCGCAAGGACATCGACGTCGTACGCCAGGTCGCGGACGGCCTCGGCATCGACCTGGGCGTGCTCGGCGAGGCCGTCGACGGCGGTCCCGCCGACTTCCGCGCCCGATGAGCGGGCTCCGGGGCGGCACTGCGGTCGTCACCGGCGCCGGTTCGGGTCTGGGGGCGGCCATGGCCGGCGCCTTCGCCGCCGAAGGCATGGCCGTCGCGGCCCTGGACATCAACCGCGAAGCGGCCGAATCGGTCGCGGCCGCGCTGGAGGCCGGCGGCACCGCGGCCATCGGGCGGGCGGTCGATGTGGCCGACCGGGAGACCCTCGACGCCGCGGCCGCCGAAGTGGCGGCGCGCTTCGGCTCGTGCAACGTCCTCGCCGCCAACGTCGGGGTCATGCAGTTTGGTCCGCTGGAGCGCATCACCGCCGATGACTGGCAATGGCTCCTTTCGGTCAACGTGGTCGGCACCGCCAACACCGTGAACGCGTTCCTCCCGTTGCTCCGCGCCGCGAACGGTCCGCGTCACATCGTGCTCACGTCGTCGATGGCCGCGCTCGTTCCGACGCCGCGCCAGGGCGCGTACATCACGACCAAGTTCGCGATCACGGGATACGGCGACGTGCTCCGACAGGAGCTCGCCGACGACGGCATCGGCGTGACGGTCGTCTTCCCGAGCGGGATGATCACGACGCACCTCGAGAGCAGTCGCGCGGCGCGACCGTCCACGCTGGGCGAGTCGGTGATGCGCGACGAGGACCTCGAGGTCGTCGTCGCGACCGCAGGCACCGGCGACGACGTCCTGACCACGCCGGAGGACGCGATTCGCGATCTCGTCACCGACATGCTCGCCGGCGAGCCGTACCTCGTGACGCACGGATCGAAGGCCGCGGAGATCCGCGCCCGGCACCAGGCGATCGAGGACGCCCACGCCCGGATGCGGGACGCTCGCGACCGCCGAACGGCCCGAGAGGCCCCCTGACCAGCCAAATTTCCGGCGGCGGCCGGCAATTCGCCCCTGCCCGGTACCATGTGGGCCTCGGCGCGCAGGGCGGTGCGCCGGCCATGGTGGCCGTAGCTCAGTTGGCTAGAGCGCCGGGTTGTGGTCCCGGAGGTCGGGGGTTCGAAACCCCTCGGTCACCCCACGCTCGGTTCCGGCTGCGGCGTCAATCACGCCGCAGCCGGAGCTGCGACGACGGCGCGCAACGCGCTCTCGATGTCGGTCGCGCCGAACGCGTAGCCGCTCGCTTCGAGCACGGGCGGCAGCACGCGCTGTCCCCGGACGAGCAGCGTGTCGACGAGCTCGCCGCCGTACACCGCCTTCAACGCGAACAGCGGGGTCGGGAGCACCGTTGGACGGTGCAACACCGCGCCGAGCGCGCGCGTGAACTCCGCGTTGGTCGTCGGCTCGGGCGCGGTGAGGTTGACCGGTCCCGACACCGACGGCGCGGACAACAGGTGGAGGACTGCACCCACGTGGTCGTCGAGCGTGATCCAGCTCATGTACTGCTCGCCGGAGCCGAGCCGGCCACCCAGCCCGAGCTTGAAGGGGAGCAGCATGCGCTGGAGCGCACCGCCGTGGGCGGCCAGCACGATGCCGGTCCGGATGGTCACCACGCGGATCCCGGCCTCGGCCGCCGGCGCCGCCGCCGCCTCCCACGCGACGCACGCCTGCGCCGGGAAGTCGTGACCGGGGGGCGAGGCCTCGGTCAGGATCTCGGCCCCACGGTCGCCGTAGTACCCCACCGCCGACCCCGAGACCAGCGTCTGCGGTGGGTGCTGCAGCCCGGCCAGCGTGCGGGCGAGCAGGCCCGTCCCGCGTGTGCGGCTCTCGAGGATGAGCTGCTTGCGCGCCGGCGTCCACTTCTTGTCGCCGATGCCGGCGCCGGCGAGGTGGACCACCGCGTCGAGGCCCTCCAGCCCGGCGGCGTCGATGGTGCCGGCATCGGGATCCCACCGCACGTCGTCGGCGCCTTCCGTCGCGCCGCGTACGAGGCGCACGACGCGATGGCCGCCGGCCCGCAGGCGCCGCATGAGCGCGGACCCGATGAGTCCGTGTGAGCCGGTCACGACCACATCCACGAGGCCACGGTAACGCTACGAAGGCTCCGCGCCCGGTTCGGTAGGCTTCGGCATCGAGCGCCCCTAGCTCAATTGGTCAGAGCAAATGACTCTTAATCATTAGGTTCCGGGTTCGAGTCCCGGGGGGCGTACCCAAGCCGCTGACCTGCGCAGATGTAGCAGCCATCGCGCAGCGACGACATGCACAACGCTCGTTCACCTCGTTCGCGATCTGCTGCGCCCCATCTCGCAGCCG
>CAWELN010000020.1:0-156734 GCA_963809795.1 uncultured Actinomycetes bacterium | reverse complement strand
GACGCAACGATGTTCGCCGAACGTTCACGACGGCTTTGTGAGCACGCCGGTGGTGACGGTCGCTACATGTCGGATGGCGCGCTGTTCGTGCTGCTGCTCCCGCCCATGTTGGGGCAGTTCGCCGTGCTGTGGCCCTGTCCCGAACCACCCCCGCTCGGCGCGGTGGTCGGGGGCGAGGTCGAGCTGGACTGGGCGTAGGCGTAGCCGGCTCCACCGACACCGAGCGCACCGATGACGAGACCTGCTGCTGCGAGTCGACCGGCACTGAGTCTCATCGGGGACCTCCTGGTCGAGAGCGGTTGGGATCTCAACCAGTCTGCCGCATCCGGCGTGCCCGGCGGGCTGTGAGTTTGCTGGGAGCGCGCGTTCGGAGATCGTGGTAACCCGGTCGGGTGCCGGCAGCAGGTCGCACGACGTTGGTCGTCGACGGGAACAACGTCATGGGCGCCGGCGTCGCCGGTTGGTGGCGTGATCGCCCCGCCGCGGTCCGGAAGCTCGTCGACCGGCTCCGCTGCTACGGGTCGGCGACCGGCCTGACCGTCGAGGTGGTGTTCGACGTTCCCCAGCCCGACCTCCCGGAGGGCGAGCACGACGGCGTCGTGGTGCGGTACGCCACCCGGCGGGGCCGCGATGCCGGTGACGACCGGATCCGGGCGCTGCTCGACGAGGGCTACGGAGACGACGACGTCGAGGTGATCACCTCCGACCGGGCACTGGCCGTCAGCGCCCGCGAGCGCGGCGCGCGCGTCAGCGGCGCCGGCGCGTTCCTCTCCCGGCTCGCCGACGCCGGGTGCTGACCGGTCCCGACCGCGCGGATCGTGCGCGGTGTTGTCCGCATGCGGTGAATTGCGCGCATCATCAGCGCGCCGAGCGATGCCCGGGGTCGAAAACCGTGTTCTCGGTACACTGCGGAGGATGACCGACACCCAGGTCGATGCGCCGCGTCCGCTGCCGGAACCGCTCGACGATTCGCAGACGGGGACGCCGGCGCGTCGGCCCGGTTCGGCGCGCCGGACGTCGTCGATCGACATGGTCTGGCCCGACGGCTACGGCACGCCGCTCCACCTGGTCGGGCGCGCCCGCGACCTCGTGACGACCCCGACCGGCGGCGCCGTGGTGGTCGACACCGCCGAGATCGACGTGACCATCAGTAACGACCGTCGCATCGACGCCATCGAGGTCGTGCCCGAACGCCCCGGCGTCGAGGACCTGGTCGGCACGCAGGGTGGCACGTACCTGCGTACCGCCATCGACCACGTGCTCCCGGGCGAGCGCGAGGCGGGGACGCCCCTGCACCTGCTGCTCGACGACGTCGCCGGCACCAGCCTGATCGCCGGCTTCGCCTGGACGCGCCACCGGCCGCTCGAGCTGCGCGCCGAACGGCCGAGCGAGTTCGGGGTGCGCAAGGGTCGCATCATCTGCTCGGGGTTGCGCCCCGGTGGGACGGCGCAGGTCGCGATGCGGGATGCCCGGTTCGACGTGCACGCGATCCGTTCGGCCGGTCAGCTCACCGACGGCCGCGATCCGCTCGCGTGGCACGAGTTCCCGGCGCGCCCGACCGTGTGCATGCGGCGCCATCGTCGGGTCGACGTGATCCCCGACCGCGACGAGCTGGTCGTCGACGCGTTCTTCCGCGACAGCTCGTGGGAGCCCGACGGCCGCGAGATCGCGCTGCACGAGTACACGGTGCGGGCGCGCGTCGACGCCGACGCGCTGACGCTGAACCATGTCGCGGCGACGCCGCACGTGTTGCCGTTCCCCGAGTGCCAGTGGGCGCCGGAGCACGTGACACTGCTCGTCGGCCGTCCGGTGCTCTCGTTCCGCACCGACGTGCAGACGACGCTCACCGAGCTCCAGGCGTGCACGCACCTGAACGACATGCTCCGCTGCCTGGCCGAGGTCCCCGGGCTGGCGCGCGCGATCGACGCCACGCGCTGACCGCACCGTCGGCGCTCACGGCAGGTCGGGCACCCCGCTGCCGATGGCCTCGGCCGGCGCCGGCGCATCGGTGCCGACCATCTCCGGCGTGTCGGCGAGCTCACGGCGCCCGAGCGTGATCGCGATCACCAGGAAGACGGTCATCACGAGGGCGGTGCCGGTGCACACGGCGACGCGGCCCGCCTCCTCGTACACGAATCCGGCGACCAGGCCGGTGAGGCCCGCCGCGGCCAGGCCGGTGGCACCGAGCAGTCCCTGCGCGGCCGAGAGGTGCTCCGGCGGGCTGCCCAGCGCCGCCGCCACCTGGTTGCTCGGCATGGTGAACGAATCCGCGACCGCGTGCACCAACGACACCGCGAGCAGCATCCAGAGGCTGGGCAGCACCCCGTAGGAGAAGGTGCAGATCGTCGCGATCGTGAGGCTGACGGACACGACACGCAGCGGACCGCGCGCCTGCGCTTGCCGGCCTCCGATCGGCGCCAGGAAGATCATGGGCAGTGTGAACAGCGACAGCGTGAGCCCGATCAGCCACGTCTCCGCGCCGTGGTCGCGCAGCAGCACGGCCCAGATCGCTTCGAACATGCCGACGGTGAGGTAGAACGCGACGCACGCCGCCAGCGTCGCCTGGATCGCGGGCCGCACGAGCAGCACGCGCAGCGGGTGCCGTGAACGGATCCCGCCGACGCCGGCGGTGAGGTCGAGGCGGGACGCGAGCACGAACACGCCGACGAAGACCGCGGCGAGGAACACGAACGGGGCGCGGATGCCGAGCGCCTCGGCGACGACCGCGGCCACGAGCGGGCCCAGCATGAAGCCGGCGACGTCGAACGCGGCCAGCTGCCCGAGGTTGGCGCCGACCGCGTCGGGTTCCCGAGTGATCACGATGCGCCGGATCGCCGGCCCCACCGCGCCACTCCCGAGCCCGAGCAGCAGCCGCGCCAGCAGGAAGGCCCAGAACTGGGTGGCGGCCGCGCTCCCGATCATCGCGCCCATCGCGAGCAGGATGCCGCCGCGGACGAGCAGCGGCGCGTACCCGCGGTCGGCGAGGCGGGCCAGCGCGAGCTGGGTGACGAAGCCGGCGAAGAACCCGGCCGCCACGATGACGCCCAGTTGCGCCTCGGAGAAGCCGTAGCGATCGCGGAGGTCGGCGAGCAGGGTGTAGATCGACCCGTAACCGAGCGACATGCTCCCCGCGACGATGCAGTAGGGGAGCAGCTTGCCCGGGCCCGTCACCGACGCAGCCTACGGCGATCGCCGCGTCAGCGCTCGAGCTGCGCGCGCGCTTCCTCCATGATCTTCGACCGGGTGTCGCCGCGCGCGGCCGCCAGCGGCAAGCAGCTCGTCGAGGAGCACCTCCTGGATCTCCTGGAGGTTGGCGCGCTGCTCCGGGGAGAGGAGGTCGAACAGGTGCCGGCGCACGCTCTCGACGTGCATGGGCGCGGCGGCCTCGAGCGCGGCGAACCCCTCGTCGGTGAGCACGGCCAGCTGACCGCGCCGGTCGGAGGGGCACGCCTCGCGCCGCACCCAGCCCAGCTCCTCGAGCCGGCTGACCGCGTGCGACAGCCGGCTGCGCGACGACTGGGTCGCGTCGGCCAGCTCGCTCATGCGGCGCCGCCGGCCGGGGGTCTCCGAGAGCATCACCAGGATCTCGTAGTGGCCGAACGAGAGGCCCGAGTCGCGCTGGAGGTCGCGCTCGATCTCCTCCCAGAGCAGCCGGCTGCTCATGATCCAGCCGAGCCAGATCCGGCGTTCTTCGGTATCGAGCCAGCGCACCCCGTCCCCCATGGGCTCGGAACTCTACCCACCTCGGGAATAGTTGACGGTTCAATCAGTTAGTGATAGTGTACTCAACAGTTGAACTTACAACCAACAGGAACCCACCCACGAGGAGCTCGTCATGACTGCAGTCCAGTCCGCCCCCGCCATCACCGGGTACGTCCCGGGTACCTGGACCATCGACACCACCCACTCCGAGATCGGGTTCAGCGTCCGCCACCTCATGGTGAGCAAGGTCAAGGGCGTGTTCCGCGACTTCTCCGGCACCTTCGTGACCGCCGAGAACCCCTTCGACTCGAGCGTCGAGGCGACGGTGGTCCTGTCGTCGGTCGACACCGGCAACGCCGACCGCGACGCGCACCTGCGTTCGGCCGACTTCTTCGACACCGACCAGCACACGCTGCTGACCTACACGTCGACCGGCATCCGGTACGACGACGAGGAGGGCTTCGTGGTCGACGGCGAGCTCACCCTTCGCGGGGTGACCAAGCAGGTACCGCTCCGGCTCGAGATCCACGGGTTCCAGCAGGGCACGCCCTTCGGCGACACCCGCACCGGCTTCACCGCCACCGGGGAGATCGACCGGCGCGACTTCGGCGTCTCGTTCAACATGGCGCTCGAGGGCGGCGGCGTGGGCCTCGGCAACAAGGTGCAGATCACGCTGGAGATCGAGGCGGTCCTGCAGGCCGAGCCGCAGGCCTAAGCAGTCCTCGTGGCCACGCCTTCGTAGAGGTAGCCCCACGGGAGCATGAACTTCGGGCCCGGCATCTGGTCGTTGTCGAGCTCGGCGAGCTCGAAGCCGGCCTCTCCGATGAGCGCGTCGATGGGACGGTCGAGATGGCAGCCGCCGGCAGAGGCGTTGCTGGATGCCGTTGAAGCGACGTTGCTTCCGTGCCACCTCGGGCTCGGGGCACAGGCCGTGCTCGAGGAAGTGAAAGGTGCCGCCGGGTCGCAGGACCCGGCGGACCTCGTTCAGCGCGCCGGCGACGTCGGGGATGGTGCACAGCGTGAAGGTGCTCAACGCGGCGTCGACCGACGCGTCCTCGAGGGGGAGCGAGGCGCCGTCGAGGCCGACGAATTCGACCTTCACCGGTGAAGCGGCGACGCGCCCGGCGGAGAGCTCGCGGGCGACCGCCGACGGGTCGACCGCGTAGACCGTCGTGACGTCGGGTGGGTACAAGGGGACGTTGAGCCCGGACCCGAACCCGATCTCGACGACCTCGCCGTGGAGACCGTCGACGGCCCGGCGCCGGAGCTTCGTGACCGCCCGCGTACCGAGCATCTTGTCGGTCAGCCGCGGCACGACCTGGTCGGTGTAGAACGGCACACCCGGAGCCTACGACGAGGGGTCATTCCGCGCCCGTGAACAGCGCCTCCAGCCGGTCGGCGGCGGCGTCGGCCCACTGGTGGAGCGTCGCCGCGGGGGTCCCACCGATCGGGTGGTCGAGCACGAGCGTGCGGGCGTCGGGCAGGCCGAAGTTGGCGGCCATCGTCGACGCGATCGGCGCGAACTGCGTCGTGGTGACGACCACGCACGGCCGCCCGGCCTTCTCGAGCTCGATGGTGTCGTAGACGCTGTACGCGGTGCAGCTCCCGCAGTCCGCCGAACCGGTGATCACGATGTCGGCCTGCGCGAGCACGAGCTCGAAGATGTCGGGCGCGCACGGGATGGCGGCGTTCGCGGAGCGTCCCTGCGGGCCCTTCTTCGTCACCAGCGAGACGCGTGCACCGGTGCGCTCGGCCAGGGTCTCCGCGGCGCGCGTCATCACCAGCGCGGCGTTCGGCTTGCCGTTGTCGAGCACCGCGATGCGCAGTCCCGCGAGCGACGCCGGTGAGGGCGCCAGATGCACGGTCTCGGGTCCGGGCTCGCTGTCGGGGAGGTAGATGGTGACGGTCACGGCAGTTCCTCCTTCGTCATCCGGCGACGGGCAGCGTGACGCTGCGGGTCATGCCCCACGAGGGCACCAGCAGCGTGTGCTTGCCGGGGCCGCCTGCGACCAGCACCCGGATGTTGCCCGGTTCGCCGGTCATCGGCAGCAGGTGGTCGTCGGGTGCGGTCTTCATCCACTGGGTCCAGGCCAGCTCTTCGAAGTGCCGGCGGAACACGGCTGCGGGCATGCGGGCGCGGTCGTACAGGTACAGCGACACGTCGTCGCGCGAGAGGCCGCTCGACGCCAGGCTGTACGCGTGCTCGGGCCCGAGGATCACGAAGAACTCGCCCTGGCTGATCGGCGCGTTGTTCATGCCGAGTGACGTCATCGCCGACGCGATCTTGTCGAGGATCAGCTGCGGGTCGCCGTCCTTTTCCATGTCGTGCACGTTGTGCGGGCCCTCGCCGCAGTGCACGGTGACGGCGCTGGGTGCGTCGACGCCGCGACTCACCGCGTAGCCCTCCCACGGCGAGGCCTCGAGGTTCTCCGCCGCGCAGAACGTGTACTTCGCCGGCTGCCCATGGGTCGCGGCGTCGCCCGAGCCGGGCCGCGCGCCGGCGACGTGCAGCAGCACGAGACGCACCGCGCGCCCCACGGTGGCGTTGGCGCGGTTGCCGGGCCCGAACGCGCCCACGCCGGCGTGGAAGCCGGCGGAGCGCGCGATCTCCCCGTGCACCAGCACGAGCGGTGCGACCAGGTGCGTGGTCGCGTTGACGCCGCGCAGGTTGGTCTCCGGCGCGGCGAGCGCCCGGATGGCGGTGAGCACCACCGGGAACGTCGCCGGGGTGCACCCCGCCAGCACCGCGTTGATGGCGACGACGCGCCGGGTCACGATCCCGGCGCGGGGGAGCAGGGTCGTGAGCACCTCGTCGGGATCGCCGGAGGCGGTGGTGAGCATGGCATCGACGCGCTCGGCGGTGGGCGGGATCATCGGCAGGCCGTCGCCCAGCCCGCGGGCCTCGAAGAGGTCGAGGAGCGCCTCGGGCGAGTCGGCCGGGAGCTCGGCGGTGGCGGGCAGGTAGGTCGTCATGCGCACCCCACACGCTCGACTGATGACCTTCGTGATTTGCCTGATGGTATCAGGGTAGCTCCTGTCCGCGCCGGCGAATGTCGGCTCAAGGGGTACGGTCAATCGTCCGAAAATTGTGCCGGGTCCGATTCCGACAGGGAGTGCACGTGGAGCAATCCGTCAACGTCACCGAGCTCGACGACGCAGGCGACGGGCGCGGCGACAGCACGTCGGTGATGCTGGCGGCGGAGAGCCTCGCCGAATCCGCGTGCCCCCAGCCCCGCTACCAGCAGCTCGTCGAGGCCGAGGTGGTGGAGGCCATGCCCGGCATGTTCATGATGACGAGCCGAGCGGCGGTCGAGGCGACGTTCAAGAACAACGGCGTGTTCTCGTCGGAGGGCTTCCTCGAGCTCGGCAACGTGCGGCCGCTCATCCCGCTGAGCGTCGACCCGCCCCGCCACCTGAAGTACCGCAAGATCCTCGACCCGATCTTCGCCCCGAAGCAGATGGACGCGATCGAGGGCGACGTCACCGATCGCGTCAACCACTTCATCGACCAGTTCGTCGACCGCGGCGAGTGCCACTTCACCAACGAGTTCGCGGAGCAGTTCCCGTCGTCGGTCTTCCTCGGCCTCATGGGGCTGCCGTGGGAGGAGCTCGACACCTTCCTCCGCCTGAAGGACGGCATCCTCCGGCCCGGCTCGATCGACATGGACCCCGAGGAGCGGCTCCAGATCCAGCGCGACATCGGCCAGGAGCTCTACGCCTACTTCGACAAGATCCTCGACGTGCGGCTCGACGACCCGCAGGACGACATCCTCACCCGGTTCAACAACGCGGAGATCGACGGCGAGCGCCTCACCCGCGACGAGATCCTCGACATCTGCTACCTGTTCTTCATCGCCGGCCTCGACACCGTCACCGACTCGCTGTCGTGCTTCTTCGCCTACCTCGGCGAGCACCCCGACCACCGCCGCCAGCTCGTCGAGCACCCCGAGCTCATCCCGAGCGCGGTCGAGGAGCTGCTGCGTTGGGAGACGCCGGTGCCGAACGTCCCCCGCATGGCGAAGGCGGAGTGCCCGGTCGCCGGTCACACCATCCCCGAGGGTGGGTTCGTCCTCGTCAACGTGGGGGCGGCGAACGTCGATCCCGCCGAGTACCCCGACGCGATGGAGGTGCGCTTCGACCGTGAGGTCAACCGCCACCTCGCGTTCGGTGGTGGCGTGCACCGGTGCCTCGGCTCGCACCTCGCCCGCCGCGAGCTGCGGGTCACGCTGCGCGAGTGGCACCGCCGCATCCCCGACTACGGCATCAAGCCCGGCATCGAGCTGCACTACGCGCCCGGGTCTGCGCCTGGTCGAGAACCTGGAGCTGGTCTGGCCGGCCCGGTGACCGCGACGGTCGTCGAGCGGCCGTTCCGCGGGGAGCCGGCGCTCGAGCTGCGCGCCGGTGAGCTGCGCGCGACCTTCGTGCCCGGCATCGGCATGACCGGCGTGTCGTTGCGGCAGCGGGGGCGGGAGTACCTCGCGCTGCCGGGCGGACTCGATGCCCTGCGCGCCGGCCGCACCGGCGGGCCTGCCCCTGCTCGCGCCGTGGGCGAATCGGCTCGGCGGGCGGCGGTACCGCGCCGCCGGCGTCACCGTCGACCTCCGCGGGCTGCCGCTGCAGACCGACGCCGCCGGGCTCCCGATCCACGGCCTCCTCGTCGGCTCCCCGCGGTGGACGGTCACCCGGTGCGCGGCAACGGGCACGGTGGCGCGCGTCGCCGCGTCCGTCGACGTCGACGCACCCGCGTTCCCGTTCCCGCACCGCATCGACGTCGCCATCGCCGCGCACGACGACCGGCTCGTCGTCGACACCACCGTCGTGCCGACCGGCCGCCGGCGGGTGCCGGTGGCGTTCGGCTGGCACCCGTACCTCCGCCTGCCGGGCACGCCCCGCTCGCAGTGGCGCCTGCACCTGCCCGCCCGCCGCCACCTCGCGCTCGACGGCCGGGGCATCCCGACCGGCGCCGAGGAGGCCGAGCGCGCCGAGGCCGAGCCCGTCGGTCGGCGGCACTTCGACGACCTCTACGCGCTCGGCCGGAGCCGCCGGCTCGCGTTCGCAGCCGCCGACGGCACCGCCATCGAGCTGCGCTCGGGCCCGACCTACCCGTACGCCCAGGTGTGGGTGCCGCCGGGCCGGACGTTCGCCGCGCTCGAGCCGATGGCCGCACCGACCGACGCGCTGGGGCGCGGCGAGACACCACTCGTCGCGCCGGGCGACGCCTTCACCGCCCGGTTCGAGCTGCGGCCGACGGCCTAGTTGTTGATCCCGAGTGACTCGGGGTCGAAGTCGAGCACGAGGCGGCCGGTGGTCATCGCGGCGACGGTGCCGCCGTCGGTGTTGAGGTTCTCGCCCGAGATGTAGGACGCGGCGTCGCTGTTGAGGAAGATCATCGGCCAGCCCTGCTCCGCGGGCGTCGAACGCCGGCCGAGACCCTGCGCGAACAGGTCGATGATCTGCCCGCCGCCGGCGAGGTCCTCGAACGCGGGCATCATCGGCGTGTCGGTGGGGCCGGGGCTGATGCAGTTGAGGCGGATGCCCTGCGCGTTGAGGTCCATCGCCGCCTTCATCGTCCAGATGATCAGCGCTTCCTTCGACTGCGAGTAGGCGCCCAGGATCTCCTCCGGATGCCCCTCGATCCAGGCCTTCGCCTCGCCGAAGTCCGCGGTGTCGACCAGCGGCATCCACTTCTCCAGGTTCAGGAGGTAGCCGCTGCCGGCGGTCGACGAGATGCTGCAGACCGCGCCGCCGTTCGTCATGTGCGGCACCACGAGGGACGTGAGGTGCCGGGGCGCGGCGAAGTTGACCAGCATCGTGTCGACGTCGGGGAACGGTGCCCCGGGCAGCCCGGCGGCGTTGAACAGCGCGTCGACGCGCCCACCGATGTTCTCGACTGCGGCGGCCGTGGCGTCGGGGTCACGCAGGTCGACGACCTGGTGGCTGGCGACGTCCACCGGCGGGTCCTTCAGGTCGAGGACGTGGATCTCGGCGCCGAGCTCGGCCAGGCCCTCGACCGCGGCCGCGCCCATCCCGGCACCGCCTCCACCACTCACGATCACCCGCTTGCCTTCGTAGCTGAACGGCAATGCCATCACGTCCCCCTGTGCGATCTCCGGATGGCGGCACCTTATCGCCGCGCCGAACGTCGCCCCAGGGGCAGACCGGCGTTGGGTCGTGCCAGAATCACGCCGATGAAGAGTCCGGCATGACCACGTTCCCGAACATCGCGGATTACGCGTTCCTCTCCGACTGCGAGGTGAGCGCGCTCGTGGCGCCCGACGGAGCGATCGAGTGGCTCTGCTTGCCGCGGCCGGACTCGCCGAGCGTGTTCGGCGCGTTGCTCGACCGCAGCGCCGGCCTCTTCCGCTTCGGTCCGTCCGGCACCGATGTTCCCAACCAGCGGCGTTACGTCCCCGGCACCAACGTGCTCGAGACCACGTGGCACACACCGACCGGGTGGCTCGTCGTCTGGGACCTGCTCGTCGTCGGCCCCGCCCCGACCGACGAGCGCCGGGACCGCTACCGCCGGGTGCCCGGAGACACCATGGCGCAGGGCACGCTGCTGCGCATCGCGACCTGCTCCAGCGGCCGGGTCGAGGTACAGGCCAACTGCATCCCGCAGTTCGACTACGGCGTCAACAGCGGTGAGTGGTCCTACGTCGAAGGCGGCTACGAGCGGGTCACCGTGCGCTCCGGGGACCTCACGCTCGACCTGACCGGGAGCGTGCGCCTCGGCATCCTCGGCCCCCGCACCTACGGGCGCACGACGCTCGAGCAGGGCGAGACCGCGTGGCTGGCGCTGTCGTGGGGGGGCGACCACCCGACCTCCGAGGACGAGGCGATGGCGCAGCTCGCCGGCACCGAGAAGTACTGGCGCGACTGGCTGGCGGGGGCGACGATCGCCGACCACTCTTACCGGCCGTTCATCGAGCGCAGCGCGTTGGCGTTGAAGGCGCTCAGCTACGCACCCACGGGCGCGGTCATGGCCGCCGGCACCACGTCACTGCCCGAGTCGCCCGGCGGCGAGCGCAACTGGGACTACCGGTACACGTGGATCCGAGACACCAGTTTCATGCTCCAGGCGCTGCACGACCTCGGCTTCGAGTGGGAGGCGTTCGAGTACTTCGCCTTCCTGGTCGAGACCGTCATTGCGAACGCCAAGCCCGGCACCTGGCCACTACAGATCATGTACGGCATCGGCGGCGAGACCGACCTCGCCGAGCACACGCTCGACCACCTCTCCGGTTACCGCAACTCGCGGCCGGTGCGCGTCGGCAACGGCGCCTTCGACCAGCACCAGCACGACGTGTGGGGGATGCTCCTCGACGCGGTGGCGATCCAGCAGCGGCGGGGCGGACAGATCCAGGCCGCCGTCTGGGAAGCGATCTCCTCGTTCGTCGACCAGGCCATCGAGCGGTTCGGGGACCCCGACCAGGGCATCTGGGAGATGCGGGGCGACCCGAAGCAGTTCGTCGCCTCGAAGGTCATGTGCTGGGTCGCGGTCGACCGGGGGCTGCGCATCGCCCGCGTCCGCGACGACAACCAGCACATCGAACGGTGGGAGAAGGCGGCGAACGACATGCGGGCGGAGATCCTGTCGCGCGGGGTCGACGACCGCGGCGTGTTCGTGCAGCACTACGACACGAAGGACCTCGACGCGTCGAACCTGCTCATCCCGATCATGGGCTTCCTCCCGGGCGACGACGAGCGCGTCCGCGCCACCGTGCTCGCCATCGCCGACGAGCTGACCCAGGACGGGCTCGTGCTCCGATACCGCGTCGACTCCACCGACGACGGGCTCAGCGGGGAGGAGGGCACGTTCACCATCTGCTCGTTCTGGCTGGTGTCCGCGCTCACCATCATCGGCGAGGTCGACCGTGCCCGCGCGCTGTTCGAGAAGCTCCTCTCGTTCGCGGGGCCGCTCTACCTCTACGCCGAGGAGATCGACGTCTCGACGGGCCAGCACCTCGGGAACTTCCCGCAGGCGTTCACGCACCTCGCGCTCATCGACGCCGGCCTGCGGCTGATGGCGGTCGAGACGGCGCAGGCGTGACCCACCGCGTCGTGGTGGTCGGCGGTGGCTTCGGTGGGCTGCCCGCCTGCCGCTACCTGGCCGAGCTCCCGGTCGAGGTCACGCTGGTCGACCGCCGCAACCACCACCTCTTCCAACCGCTGCTGTACCAGGTGGCCACGGGCATCCTCTCGCCGGGCCAGATCGCGCCGCCGTTGCGCCACGTGCTGCGCAAGCACCAGAACGTGAAGGTGGAGCTGGCCGAGGTCGAGGACTTCGATCTCGATCGCAAGGTCGTGATCGCCAAGCAACTGGGCTGGCGCTCGTGGGAGATCCCCTACGACAGCCTGATCGTCGCGGCCGGCGCCACCCAGTCGTACTTCGGGAACGACGAGTTCGCGCTCTTCGCGCCGGGTATGAAGACGATCGACGACGCGCTCGAGCTGCGGCGCCGGATCTTCGGCGCCTTCGAGGTCGCCGAGCTCGCGACCGATGCCCAGGAGCAGCGCGACTGGCTGACCGTCGTCGTCGTCGGCGCCGGCCCGACCGGCGTCGAGATCGCGGGCCAGGTGCGTGAGCTCGCGTCGCGCGCGCTGCGCCGCGACTTCCGCACCTTCGATCCGCAGTCCGTGCGCGTCCTCATCGTCGACGGCGGCAAGGAGCCCCTGGCCACGTTCGGGCACAACCTGTCGCGGGCGGCGGCGCGCGAGCTGCACGCTCTCGGGGTCGAGCTCCAGATGGGCGCGCGCGTCACCGGCGTCGACGCGATGGGTGTCGACGTGACGTTCGCGGACGGCTCCCGCGACCGGATCGCGGCCCGCACCGTGATCTGGGCCGCGGGCGTGCAGGCCTCGCCGCTGGCCGGGAAGCTCGCGGCGGCCTGCGGTGCGCAGGTCGACCGGGCCGGGCGCATCGAGGTGCTGCCCGACCTCACCCTGCCCGGGCACCCGGAGGTGTTCGCGGTCGGCGACATGACCAGCCTCGACGGGCTGCCGGGCGTGGCCGAGGTCGCGATGCAGGGGAGCCTGCACGCCGCCCACACGATCGGCCGTCGCCTGCGCGGCCTCGAGGAGGCCAAGCCGTTCCGGTACCGCGACCTCGGGAGCGTCGCCACCATCGGCCGGTTCCGGGCCATCTTCAGCTGGCGCGGGATCCGCATGAGCGGCTTCCCCGCCTGGGTCGTGTGGGCGTTCGTGCACCTCGCCTTCCTCAACGGGTTCGGCAGCCGCCTCACCACCCTGGTGCGCTGGATCCGGTGGATGGGCGGCACCCAGCGGGTCGAGCGCACGTTCAGCGTCGGGCACACCGGCGGTGACCTCAGCGCGCCCGAAGCGGTGCGGGAACGGATCACGCCGACGCCCTTCCCCCAGATGAGCGCGACGCAACCACCACCCGACGACCCGTCCTGAGCCGGCGCGGTGCAGGTCTTCACCACCAGCCCGCTCGAGGATCCCCGCGACGTTCGGACGGTCTACCCGCGGCTCGAGGAGATCGGGTACGACGGCGTCTTCAGCTTCGAGGCCAAGCACGATCCGTTCGTCGCGCTCGCGGTCGCCGCCGAGCACACCCACCGGGTGCGGTTGGGCACTGCGATCGCGATCGCGTTCGCGCGCAACCCGATGACGCTCGCGTACCTCGGCAACGACCTGCAGCTGGTCACCGGTGGTCGCTTCCTGCTCGGGCTGGGCTCGCAGGTGCGACCGCACGTCGTGAACCGCTTCAGCGCGACGTGGTCGGAGCCGGCGCGCCGGATGGGTGAGATCGTGCGGGCGCTCGACGCGATCTGGACGTCGTGGGAGACGGGGGAGCCGCTCTCGTTCACCGGCGACTTCTACCGGCACACCCTGATGATCCCGGCGTTCGACCCGGGACCCAACCCGTTCGGCCGACCCCCGGTGTACGTCGGCGGCTTCGGGCCCCGCATGGTCGAGGTCGCCGGTGAGGTGGCCGACGGGCTCATCACCCACCCGTTCACGACGCGTCAGTCGTTGGAGGAGATCACGCTGCCCGCGCTGGCGCGGGGAGTCGCCACCTCCGGCCGCTCGCGGCGCGACGTGCAGGTCGTGTGCGCCACCCTCGTGGTGACGGCCGAGCGCGACGACGAGCTCGAGCGGCTCAAGGACGTGGCCCGGCGACAGCTCGCGTTCTACGGATCGACGCCCGCGTACGCGCCCACGCTCGAGTGCCACGGCTGGGGGGCGCTGCACCCGGAGCTGAACCGGCTGTCGAAGGAAGGCCGGTGGGACGACATGGCCGGGCTGATCGACGACACCGTGCTCGAGACCGTCGCGGTGGTGGGGCCACCGGCGACGATCGCGGGCGCGCTGCGGGCGCGGCTCGACGGCATCGCCGACGCGGTCAGCCTCACCAACAACCGCGCCCCCGACCCCGACCACTGGGCCGGCGTGGTGGCGGAGCTCACGTCGTCGGGGTGAGCCAGGCCTCGAGCGCGCGGGGGCCGTGCGCCCACGCCACCGGCACCTCGTCGTACGTGCCCGGGCACTCGGGACGGATCGTCGCCACCCGGTCGAGCAGCACGCTCAACGCCACCCGCGCCTCGAGCCGGGCGAGGCTCGCGCCGGGGCAGACGTGCGGACCACCGCCGAACGCGACGTGGGCGCGGGGGTCGGGCCGATCGAGTCGGAACGCGTGCGGGTCGTCGAACACCGATTCGTCACGGTTCGCCGACAGGAGGCCGAACGCGACCTTGTCGCCGGGGCTGAGCTGCTCACCGTGCAGCTCCCGTGGTTCCATGCAGTTGCGGAGCAGGAAGCGAATCGGCGGGTCGTGGCGCAACGACTCCTCGACCGCGACCGGGACCAGCTCCGGATCGGCGCGCAGCTGCTCGTAGAGGTCGGCGTCGTGGGCGACGGTCCACAGCAGGTTGCCGATGAGGTGACGGGTGGTCTCGTTCCCCGAGATGAAGAGGAACACGAGCTGGGTGCGCGCCTCGACGTCGGTGAGCCGGCGCCCGTCGACCTCGCTCTGCAGCAACCGGGTGATGAAGTCGTCGCGCGGGTCGTCACGCCGAGCGGCGATCAAGGCGTCGACGTAGTCGGCGAACTCGGGGTGCGCCCCGGGCAGGCCGACGCCGCGTTCGTTGCGGTTCGTCGCCGGCCAGGTGCCCTGCACGACCTCGTCGGACCACGCGGCCCAGCGCGCGAAGTCGGCGGGCGGTGCGCCGAGGAGGTGGGCGATGACGTTGTTGGGCACCGGCATCACGAAGTCGTGCACGAGCTCGACCGGGCCCGGACGCGCGAGCAGGTCGTCGAGCAGGTTGTGGCACAGCTGCTCGCAGAACGGCTCGATGTTCACCAGCCGGTGCACCGCGATGGCGGAGTTGATGATCTTGCGCACCTGCCCGTGACGGGGCTCCGGGATCTCGTTGATCAGCTGCTCCTCGTCGGGCACGACGATGCCCGGTTCGCGGAAGCTCGCCTCGAAGAGGTGCACGTCCTGCGTGGCCGCGAGCACGTCCGCGTGGCGGGCCAGGTACCACGGGCCCGCGGGCGTGCGCGTCACCGGGCACTCGGCCCGGAGCTCCTCGAGCCCGGTCGAGTCGCCGGGCGCGCTCAGTGGATCGAACGTCGTCATGCGCGCATCCTTGCACCATTCCCGGGCGCGTCCCTCGTCACCGTGGGAGACTCGCCCGATGACCACACCGCTGCAGGGTCTCCGCACCGTCATCCACCCCGTCGCCGACCTGGTGGGGGCCAAGCTGTGGTTCACCGACCTGCTCGGGTACGGCCCGTACTTCGACGAGCCGTTCTACGTGGGGTTCGAGGTGGCGGGCTACGAGCTCGGTCTGCTGCCCGACGCCGACCCGTCCGACGGCGCGCTCGTCTACTGGGGCGTGCCCGACGTCGCCGCTGCCGTCGCCGATGCGCGTGGCGCTCGGCGCGACCGTCCACACCGCCGCCTCCGAGGTCGGCGACGGCATCGTCACCGCGACCGTCACCACCCCGCAGGGCTCGATCGTCGGCTTCATCTACAACCCGCACTTCGGCGGGAGCTGACGCTACGGGCGTGACGCGGGCGCGACCAGCTCGATGGAGATGCCATCGGGGTCGCGGAGCTGCAGCGACGGCTTGCCGAGCTCGAGGATCACGCCCGGATGCTCGATGCCCACCTCGGCGAGGTGGTCGGCCCAGACGCGGAGCGTGTCGCCGTCGGGCACCGCGAACGCGAGGTGGTCGAGCGGCTCGGCCGGCGCGTCGCCCGGCCACGGTCGCGCGCGACGGCTGAGCACGACGACGACGTGACTGGGCCGGTGGTGCAACGCGATGTACGAGCCGTCGTCGGCGGCACTGAGCTGCTCGAGCCCGAGCACCGTCGTGTACCAGTCGGCACTGGCGGCGACGTCGCTGACCTGCAGCTGGAGGTGGGAGACGCCGAGCAGTGGTGTGTCCATGGGCAGGATCATGGTAGCGAGCAACGCCCTCTCCACGAACATCCGTCAGAACACTGACGTATGCGCACCTCAACTGACGGATGCTCAGGCGACCGGTAGAGTCCTGCGCCGATGAGCAACGGCATCCAGATCTCCGGCTTCGGCATCAACGTGGACGACCTCGACCGCTCGGCCGAGTTCTACACCGGTGCGCTCGGCCTGCAGGAAAAGGCCAAGTACGACCTCGGCGAGATGCACGAGGTGCTGGTCGGCGGTGAGCACGACACGAGCGCGATCCTGCTCGTGAAGCACTCGAAGCGCACCGAGAAGCCCGAGCCGGGCAACGGCTTCGAGAAGATCGCGCTGGTCACCGACGACGTCAGCGGCGCCTACGAGCGGTCGCTCGCGCAGGGTGGTTCGTCGGTGTCGGAGCCGCGGACGCTCGAGCAGATGGGCATCCGGATGGCGCTGGTGCGCGATCCCGACGGCTACCTGATCGAGTTGATCGAGCCGCTGGGCTGATCCGGCGGCTCGCCGGTGACGCGCCCGCTGTAGGCGCGCATGTACTCCCGCACCTCTGGCGACCGGCCGGCGATGTCCTGGTTGCGGTTCTCCAGCGCGATGCACGCGGCCATGTTCGGCGTGTCGAGGTTCGCCCACATGACCTCCTTGGTCATGCGGAGGCCGACGCCGGTGTAGGCGGCGATGCCGTCGGCCACCCCGAGCACGGCGTCGAGGAAGCCGTCGTCGTCGAACACCTGCGACACGATCCCGAGCCGTTCGGCCGCGTCGGCGTCGACCGTGCGCCCGGTGACGATGAGGTCGAACGCCCGCGACGCGCCGATGAGGCGGGGGAGCAGGTAGGTGACGCCGATGTCGGTGCCGGTGAGCCCGGTCCGGATGAATGCCGAGCAGAACGTGGCCGAGCGGGCCGCGACCCGCAGGTCGCACGCGAGCGACAACGACAAGCCGCCGCCGTACGCGGGCCCGTTCACCGCCGCCACCACGATCTGGGGCGTCGCCCGGATGTGCTGGGTGAGGTTGGCCATGAACGACTGACCGGTCGTGCCCGCAGGGAAGTGCGGGTGCTCGCCCGCTGCCGGCGGCGTCCCGAAGTCCTTCAGGTCGAGCCCGGCGCAGAAGCCGCGGCCCGCGCCGGTGAGCACCGCCACCTTGCAGCGCTCGTCGGCGGCGACGGTGTCGAGCGCGTCGTGCAGGTCACCGACCAGCTCGAACGTGATCGCGTTGAGGCGCTCCGGGCGGTCGAGCCGGATCACCCGGACCGCATCACCCGCGGGTTCGACGGCGACGGTGGCCACGTCGCCGTCAGGAGATGGCGGCGAAGTCGACCTGGCCGGTCGTGAGCGCGGCGCTGAAGCCGGCGTCGACGAGCAGGTTCACACCGTTGACGTAGGCGGCCGCGTCGCTGCCGAGGAACGCGAGCACGAGCCCCACCTCGCGCGGTGTGACCGGGCGACCGGCACCCTGCTCGATGTTCCAGTCGATGAGCTTGTCGGTCATCGTCTCGCGGAAGTCCTTGAGCAGCGGTGTGTCGATCGGCGACGGGCACACGCTGTTGGTGCGGACGCCACGCTGGAGCGTCGGGCGCGACGAGCGCATCGTGTACACCTGCACGAGCTCCTTCGAGAAGAAGTAGTACGGCGCACCGATCTCGTGGTTGTCGAGCCAGTCGAGGGTCTGGTCCCAGTCACCGCCGAGGTCGAGGACCTCGTTGACCATCTCGATCCGCTGGGGCCACTGGCCACCGGCCGTCGACGCGGTGTTGACGATCGCGCCACCGTCGGGGATGCGGTCCAGCAGACCCTCGGACAGCGAGCGCAACGCGAGGTAGTTCACCGAGATCACCGTCTTGGGCGGTGAGGTGTCGGCGACACCGGCGTTGTTGAACAGGGCATGGACCGGTCCCTCGATGGCGGCGATGGCACCGTCGACCGCGGCCTGGTCCGACAGGTTGGTCTCGAGGAACGTCGAGTGCGGGCCGCTCGGCGTCTTGATGTCGAGCACGGTCACGTGCTCGGCGCCCTGCTCGGCCAGCACTTCGAGCAGGCCGGCGCCGACGCCGGTCGCGCCCCCGGTGACGACGACGCGCTTGTTCTCGTAGCTGAAGGGGTTGCTCATGACGGTTCCTCGGGTCTCGGGGCGCTAGGCCGTGGCGCCGGCTTCGCGGCGGAAGCGACTGGTGCGGTGCTCGGGATCCTTGTCGAGCTTGGGGATGACGTGCTCGCCCATGAGCCGGATGGTCTCGAGCGCTTCCTCCTGGGTGGCCATGCCCTGGCCGAAGCACAGCTGGTCGGCGCCGGCGTCGGCCCACTCCTGGCACGCCTGCAGCGCGTCATTCGGGTCGCCCACGACCATGCCCGACGCGCCGACCTGCGCCCGGACCTCCTCGACGGTCGGGTCGGGGATGAGCTCGGGCCACGGTGGCGCCCAGTCGGGGCGCGGGAAGGTGTCGTGGTAGCGGAACACGTTGCTCTGCAGGTACGACAGCCGGCCGTTCGCCATCGACTGGACCGCCTGCTCGCGGTCCTCGGCCACGAACGCCGCCGCGGTGACCATCACGTTGTCGTTCACGTAGGCGCCGATCGGCTCCGCATTGACGATGTCCTGCTTGTAGGCGTCGAGGACCGGCTTGAGCTCGTCGATGCTGCCGACCGAGAACCCGAGGACGCCGAGGCCGTAGCGGGCGGCCATCGCGTAGCTCGAGGTGTTGCCGGCGGCGTACCACATCGGCGGGTGCGGCTTCACGTAGGGCTTGGGCAGGATCCTCCGCGGCGGCAGCGCCCAGTACTTGCCCTGGTAGCCCTCGTACTCCTCCTGCATCCACATCTTCGGGAACTCGCGGATCACGTCCTCCCAGATGTCGCGGGTGCCCGACAGGTCCTTCATCTCGGGGAGGAAGCCGAGGATCTCGTGGCTGCCCGCGCCGCGCCCGGTGCCGAACTCGAAGCGCCCTTCGGAGAGGTGGTCGAGCATCGCGACCTTCTCGGCCACCTTGGCCGGATGGTTCACCTGCGGCAGCGGGTTGAAGATGCCCGAGCCGAGGTGGATGCGCGACGTGCTGTGCGCGAGATAGCCGAGGAACACGTCGTTGGCGGAGAGGTGCGAGTACTCGTCGAGGAAGTGGTGCTCGGTCACCCACACGTACTTGAAGCCCGCGTCGTCGGCCGCCTTCACGAGCTCGAGCTCGTTCATCAACGCGTGGTGCTCGGCCTGGGGATCGTTGTCGCGGCGGAACTGCGGCGTGTATCCCTGGACGAAGATCCCGAACTCCATCACATCCCCCACGAGGTGCGGCGACTGGAATCTGACACCTTGTCAGATGTGACGGGTCCGGTCCAGCCGGCTCCGATTCCGGGCTGGTCCGGTGGCATGCGGGTACCGACTCTGCGCTAGTTGACGCGGGCGACGAAGTCAGCGAGTTCGTTGTTGAAACGATCGGCATCCTCCAGAAATGGCATGTGGCCGATACCGTCATACCAGGACGCCTGCGCGGTCTTGCAGACGGCGACGACGTGTTCCGCCATGGCGGGCAGCACGATGTCGTCAGAGCGTCCGTGGGTCACGAGCACGGGAATCGTCAACGTCGACAGGACGTCGTCATTGTTGATCTCGCGCGAGATCAACGCGCGTCGTACCTCCGGTGGTACGACCATGTTCGCGCACAACGTTGTGTCCCAGTCGTCTTGCGGGAGGGGCTGCGCCGTGGCCGCGCGCAAGAAGCGGAGGATGGCGGCACTGCTCGTCTTCAGATCTGACGAACACGCATCCTCGGCGTTCCCGAGAAGACCCGCGCCGAGATGGTCAAAGGTCGGGGGCTTCAACGTCACCGTGCCGCCCACGAAATTGATTCCGGCGACCGCGTCCGTCCCGTACGCCCTCACGTAGTCGCTCGCAATGAGTCCGCCGTAGGACCACGCGACCAGCACGGCGTGGTCCAAACCGGTTCGATCGAGGATTGCTGCGATGTCATCCGCCCAGAGTTGCCCGTTGGTGTAGCGATCATCGAGCAGGGGTTTCTCGGACATGCCGTGACCCCGGTTGTCGAACGTGACGATGTGAAAGCGGTCGGCAAGATCGCTGCTGACTTGACGGCTCCAACACAGCTGACTCTGCGACCAACCGTGAATGAGCAGGATCGACGGTCCCAGTGGGTTGCCCCATTCACATGCGTGCAGGCGGATCCCGTCACCGCCGCTGACGTCGTGGGTCGCGATCGGGTCCCGGTCCCGCCTGGCCGTACCGTCGATGATCAGACTTCGTTCCACGATGAGGCCTCCCACTGGTGCTCGTGGCACCGTCCCGAGTCGTGGAGCTCTTGCTCCCGACTGATGTGACGGTAGAGAGCATCGAAGGCCGTGACATCGGGGAAGCCACCCATTGTTCGAGTGGCCCGCTGGCGGGATACACGCAGTACCGACGACAAGATCGCGGGGGCCGCAGCGCCTCAGCTCGCTTCAGAGAACCTCGCCGCGGCGGCTGCACGCCCTGACTTCCCGGAAACGCCGAGCTTCGTATAGATGTTCGAGAGGTGCCGCTCAACAGTTCGAACGCTCAGGGACAATCGCGTCGCGATCTCCTCGTTGGTCAGTCCGGCCGCCACGAGCTCGAGCACGTCGAGCTCGCGCCGGCTGAGCCGGTCGACCGTGGCCTTGGTCGGCGTGTACACGGTGCCCAAGAAGCCGCGCACCTCTGAAAGGAAGCTCTGCCACGCTGGCTCGTCCGACAACAGAATGTGATTCGACGACTCCAAGATGACGAGTTGAGCGTCGGGGATCAAGGCACCGAGCGATCGTCCCTCATCGAGCGGCACCACGCGATCGTCTCGTGCGTGCAGCACCAGCGTCCTCGCCGTGACCTGCGATGCAAGCTCGACCACGTCGATGTTGCCCCGCGCCTCGTACAGACGCGCCGCGGTCTCTGCCGAGGTCGAACGCCGCTGGAGTTCGTCATACCATGCCATCTGCTGCGGAGTTCCGTTGGGAAGAAACAGCGAGCTGAAGAGGTGACGGAACGCCGGATTCGGGTCCGCCCAGCCGGCGCGGATCACCGAGATCAACGCCTCCTCGCGGGTTCGTTCGACGTCCTGACGCACCAGCGCCCCGCGCGTGAAGCCACCGTAGAGAATCAGGTGCGAAACGCGCTCGGGATGGCGCGCCGCGTACACGAGTGCGATCGCCGCGCCCTGAGAGATTCCGAGGAGGGAGAAGTCTTCGATCCCGGCCGCGTCAACAACGCTCTCGAGGTCCGCCACCCAGGCATCCACCGAAAGGTTGCCGACCTCATGGTCGGAAAGTCCGCACCCTCGTTCGTCGTACCGAATGAGCGCGTTGACTTGACCGAGGCCGTCCAACCAGTGGTGCCACACGGGACTCTCCCAGTCGTAGTCCAGGTGGGTCAGCCATGTCGCCACCCGAACCAGCGGCGGCCCCTTTCCGCTCACCGCGTACGCCAACTGCACTCCATCCGGCGCAGTGCAGAACCGGACGCGTTGTGTCACGTACCAATCATCGCACCGTGCGAGTCCTCAAGGAACGGCCCGGCGAAAACGGGATCCGCGTGGGCTGATGGGTCAGGCGCGTGCTTCGAGGATCATGTTGAGTGGTGTTTCGGTCGCCCGCCGGAAATGGGTGTAGCCGGCGTCCTCGAACACCTGGCGTAGACGTGCTTCTCCGGCCTGCGCTCCGAGTCCGAGTCCGACCTCTTGCGACAGGGAGTTGGGCGTGCAGATGGTGGACGACGCCGTGTACAGCAGCGCCGCGAGTGGGTTCTCGGCGATGTTGGCGGCTCTGCCATCCAGGGCCATGGGCTCCACCAACAGCACCGTCCCGCCCGGGTTGAGGTGTTCGCGTGCGTAGCGAGCGATCCCGACGGGGTCGCCCATGTCGTGCAGACAATCGAAGAAGCAGATCAGGTCATAGGTCCCCGGGTACCCATTCGCGGTCGCGACCGCGAACTCGGTTCGGTCCGAGACGCCGGCATCCGCGGCACGCGCTTGGGACGTGTCGATCGATGGAGGGTGGAAGTCGAACCCGTGGATCGTCGAGTTGGGATACGCGTTCGCCATCACCACGACCGAGGCGCCGTGACCACAACCGATGTCCGCGACTCTCGCGCCGTCCTGGAGCCGTTGCTCGACACCATCAAGGGCAGGAATCCACTCCGCGGTCAGGAACGCCCGGTAGCCGGGACGGAAGAACCACTCGGTGCCACGGAACAAGCACGGATGATGATCACCCCAACTCATCGCACCGTCACCTTGAAACGCGTCCCGGAGCTTCTCGCCATCCGAGGACATCGCAATGATCGTGTTCATGCCGCGAGCCATGAACGTCGGTGCCGACTCATCGGCCAGCAGCAACGCGGCCTCCTCCGACATCGTGTAGGCGTCCGCCGTTGCGTCGTACGCCAGCAACCCTGCCGCGGCCTGACCATCGAGCCATTCACGAGTGAGCCGCGGATTGCAATCCACCCGCGCGGCCAGATCGTCTGCCCCGACCGCGCCGGCACCCGCCAACGCCCGGTAGTACCCGAGCTCGTCACCCAACCAGATCGCCAGACACAACGTTGCGCCGGTCATCAGTCCCGCCACCTGGCCGACCATCTCCTCGACCCGAGCTTCATCCACCGCCATGCTCACCCTCCCGATACAGGGCAGAGCACGCCCATTCCCCCAGCGGCTCCGCGCACCCTCGCGAATGGACGATACGCACAAAAGCGGCGCCGCGAAAGGGCGATTCGGCTTCACCATGACGCTCAGGGGCGAAAGTCCCGACAGCTCAGGTTCGCCGGCCGCGCCGACCCACACCCGTCGAGGGACGTCAGCGGCTCGAGGACGTGGAGTCGACGACGTCGAACAGGAGGCTGACGAACTCCGCGTCGGCGATCGCGAGCGCGGCGAACTCGAACCCGATCCCGACCCAGGTGTCGGGCATGTGCGTGAGGTTGCGGATCTCGCCGCGGACCCCGATCCGAGTGCCGTTCCCGGCATCGAGCCGGACCTCGATGACGCAGCCGGGCGCGGCCCACTCCGCGATCCCGGGCGTCTGGATCGCCGCGCCGGTCTCGGAGATGTCGATGAACCGACAGACGTGCCAGGTCGTCTCGCCCTGGAGCTGGTACCAACCGGTCCAGTCGACCTTCCGACGTGGTGAGCGCCGTCGTTCCGGCGGGGCCATGGCAATTACCTCCGGCCAGTCATCCCGCCCGTCGTGACTCTCGGTGTTCTCTTGGTGACGCTCCGCGAGCTTAGCCCGCCGGGATCGCCAGGACCGGGCAATCGGCGGAGCCGTCGGGAGATCGGGCAATTCCCCCGATCACCGCAGACCCCCGCGATTTCCCGCCCGCCTCGGCCCGGGCCGGATCCCCGTCCCCCTACCATCGGCACGTGCCGCCCGATGCCTCGGCGACCCGCCAACGACTGCTCGACGCCGCCGCGCACGAGTTCGCCGAGCACGGCGTGTGGAACGCGTCGCTCATCGAGGTGACGCGGCGCGCCGGGCAGCGGAACCGGGCCGCCCTGCGCTACCACTTCGGTTCCCGGGAAGCGGTGCTGTGCGCGGTGCTGGAGCGGCACGTGGACTTCCTGTCCCATCGCGAGGGTGAGCTGCTCGCCAAGGCGCGGACCACGCCCGACGACGACGTCGCCGCCGTGGTCGAGGCCATCGTCCGCCCGGCGGCCGAGCTCGCGGCCAGCGGGTGGCGGGGGCGTGCCTGCCTGCTGATCATCGCCGAGCTGGCGGGCGAGGACCCGGCCCGGCTGAGCCCCGAGCTCGAGTCGGTGCTCGCCCGCACCGGCGGGCACGAGGTCTACGCGCTGCTCGAGGCCCGGATGCCCGCGGTGCCGCCGCGGCTCGTGGACGAGCGGTTCAGCCTCATCACCTCGTTCATCCTCCGCGCCGTCGCGGACCGGTCACGGGCGCTCGAACGCCGGGGCCACCCGTCCCGGGCGCAGCTCGACGACGAGGCCTTCGTGGAGAACCTGGTGGCCATGGTGGCGGCGGCGGTGTCGGCGTGGTCGCCGGCTTGACATAAGCACGGGTGGTTAATACGGTCGCACCCGCCTGAGGATCCGGGGGGAACCGTGCTGCACATCCATCTCCGTCGAAGTGCTCTCGCGCTCGTAGCCGTGCTGGGGGTCGCGTTGGTCGGTGTCCTGCCCGCGGGGGCCGACGTCGGTCGGGCCGCCGCCGGCGGCGCCTCCGAGATCGGCGTGACGTCGTCGACCATCAGCGTCGCGGTGGTCGCCGACGTCGACAACGCGATCGCGCCCAATGTGTTCAAGGGCGTGGTCGACGGCGCGCAGGCAGCCGCGAAGTACGTGAACGCCAACGGTGGCGTCGCCGGGCGGACGCTGAAGGTCGACTTCATCGACTCGCACCTGAACCCCAATCAGACCCGCAACGCGATCATCACCGCATGCGGTCAGGACCTCGCGATGGTCGGCACCGCGACCGCGCTGTTCAGCGGCCTCGACGACATGACGGGCTGCAAGGACAAGGCCGGCGCCGCCACCGGCCTGCCCGACATCGGCGCGGTCGTGCTGGGCACACCCGAGGCCTGCGCCCCGGTCTCGTTCCCCGTCATCCCGTCGCAGATCGACTGCGCGACCGTCGGCAAGGTCCCGCAGACCTACCGGGGCAACCAGGGAGTGTTCACGTACCTGGCCAAGAAGCACAAGAGCCTGAACGGGCCCTTCATCAAGACCAACGACTCGCCCGACGCCGAGCGGTCGACCGACGTGCTCACCAAGGCGGCGCAGCACGCGGGCATCAACGTGACCGAGCATGCCGGTGCTCTCGAACCGTGATCAGCAGAGCGCGTTCACCACGATCGTCACCAAGATGAAGCAGGACGGCTCGAACTGGTCCGACAACGGGCTGGCCGCGCCCGGTGCGGTGCTCTTCCGCCAGGAGGCCGCGCTGCAGGGCCTGACCGACCCGAAGATCGTCTGGCAGTGCACCAGCGCGTGTTACGACCAGCAGGCGATGTCGGCTGCCGGTGACGTGATGAACGGCGAGTACGTCGACCTCGGGTTCCTGCCGTTCTCGGAGTCGAGCGCCAACAAGACCCTGGCCGGCTACCTGAAGTACGTGGGCAAGGACAACGCCAACGCGTTCGGGGTCTACGGCTTCGAAGCGGTGCTCGCGTTCCAGCAGGCGGCGAACAACGCGGCCAAGAGCACCGGTGGGCTCACGCGTGCGTCCCTGCTCACCGCGCTGAAGAACACCACCAGCTTCAACGCCGGCGGGATGGTGGGCACGGTGAACATCGGGGGGAAGGTGCCCTCGAGCTGCTTCATGGTCGTGCAGTGGGAGAACGGCAAGTTCAACCGGGTCTACCCGACGAAGAAGGGCACGTTCGACTGCACCGCGTCGAATCGCTACACCTTCGACGCCGACCTCACGACCCCGTGAAGTCGGGGCTGCTCGGGCGCCGGAAGGTGAACGGCGCCGGCCACCCTGCGGTCTCCGTCATGGTCTCGGCCTGGCGCGCGATGCGCGCCGGGAGGTCGACGGGCTGCCAGCCCTCGACCAGGTGCTCGCCGTGCGGGTCGAGCACGGGCTCACCCAGCTCGTGGAGCAGCTGCAGGCTGTAGGCGATGCGGCCGTGGAGGCGCGCCGGGTCGCAGGTGGCGAGCACGAGCACCGCCTGCGCCATGGTGGCGAGCGGCTCGAAGTACGTCTCGTCGATCCAGCCCCCGGCGACCAGTGACGGCACCGCGATCGCGGCCTGGGGCGTGAGCGCGTTCACCGCGATGCCCTGGCCCTCGGTCTCGGACGCGGCGGCGACGGTGAGGCGGTTCAGCGCGGCCTTCGACGCGCCGTACGCGGAACCGGTCTTCGCCGGCCGGCTGGTCGGGTAGGGCGGTCCGGGCGGGAGCTCACCGGCGAACGAGGTGAGGTTCACGATCCAGCCGTGCCCGCGCTCGCGCATCCCGGGCAGCACCTGGCGCATGAGCAGCCACGGCGCGTAGAGATTGAGCTCCATGATCCGGTCGAGGTCGTCCTGGGCCCAGTCCTCGAGCGGGCGATAGCCGCCGGCGGCCGCGTTGTTCACCAGGATGTCGACGGGCCCGAGGTCGGCCTCCGTGCGCGCCACGAGCGTGTCGCGCCCGCCGTCGCGCGCGGCGAGGTCGCAGGGCAGCACCAGCGCGGTGCCCCCGAGGGTCTCGATCTCGGCGCGCGTGCGCTCGAGGCCGTCGACCGACCGCGCGGTGATCGCGACCTTCGCCCCCTCGGCCGCCAGCCGGATCGCGGCGACGGTGCCGGTCCCGCCCTGGCTCGCGCCCGTGACCAGTGCCACCCGCCCCTCCGCCGCGTTCCGCATGGCGCTCCCGTCTCTCGCGTCGGTGCGTGGGTGAGGCGTGGTCAGGCGTGGTCAGGCGTGGGCGCCGCCGTCGATGCGAAGGGCGGTGCCGGTGACGAAGCGACCGTCGTCGGAGGCGAGCATGGCGATCACCGACGCCACGACGTCCGGCGGCGCGAAGCCGTCGGCCACGATCGGCGACATCTTGGCGAAGAGGCCCCAGTCGGCGTCGCCGGGGATCATGCCGCCGGTGGTCTCGGTGATCCCGCTCTGGATGCTCCCCGGCGCGACGGCGGTGACGCGGATCCCGCGCTTGCCGTACTCGATGGCCAGGGTGTGGGTCATGGCGTCGATGCCGCCCTTGCTGGCCGCGTACGCCGCCATGTACGGGTGACCGAACGCGGCCGACGTCGAGCTGAAGTTCACGATCGCGGCATGGTCGGACTCGAGCAGCGCGGGGATGGCGGCGCGGCACATGAGGAACGTGCCGGTGAGGTTGACGCCGATCACCTGGTTCCACATGTCGAGGGTGCACTCGTGGGTGTTGGCGGCGCGGAGGATGCCCGCCGCGTTCACGAGCACGTCGAGGCCGCCGAGGCGGTCGACCGTCTCGCGCACGCCGGCGTCGACGGCCTGCTCGTCGGCGATGTCGAGCACCGCGGTGGTGAGGCGCTTGCCGATGCCCTCGGCGTCGGCGAGCTCGGTGGTGCCGACCAGGCCGGGCTCGTCGACGTCGACGGTGTGCACGGTGCCGGCCTCCTGCAGGAGCCGGAGGACGGTGGCCCGTCCGATCCCCGAGCCTCCGCCCGTCACGATGATGCGCCGGTCCTGGAACCGCTCCATGTCCGTACCTCCGGGTCGAGGCCCTTCTTCTAGCATTCACCGATGATCGAAACACTGCGCTCGGTCATGCGGTTCCGGCGCTTCCAGTTCGACCCCGTCCGGCGACGGCTCGCCCGGGCCGCCAACGTGCACGACCTGCGGCTGATGGCCCGTCGGCGGCTGCCCCGCGGCGTGTTCGACTACATCGACGGTGGCGCGGAGGACGAGCGCACGCTGGCGGAGAACTCCGCCGCCTTCCACCGCATCGGGTTCCACCCCCGGATCCTGCGGGGGGTGGGCGTGCCCGACCCCTCCACGACGCTGCTCGGACGGCCGCTGCCGCTCCCGCTCGTCCTGGCGCCCACCGGGTTCACCCGCATCGCCGACCCCGACGGCGAGCTCTCGGTGGCCCGCGCCGCCGCCCGCGCCGGCCTGCCGTACACCCTCAGCACGCTGGGCACCCGGTCGATCGAGGAGGTCGCCGCGGTCAGCGAGGGGCGCAAGTGGTTCCAGCTGTACATGTTCCGCGACCGCGGCCTGGTCGAGGAGATGGTGAAGCGTGCCGCGGCGGCCGGCTACGAGGCGCTGGTGTTCACCGTCGACCTCACCGTGCACGGCCGCCGGGAGCGCGACGTGCGGCGCGGCTTCGAGCTGCCGCCGAAGATCGGCCTCGACACGCTGCTCGACGGCGCCATCCACCCGGGATGGACGTGGAGCTTCGTGCGCGGTGAGCCGATCCGCTTCGCCAACGTCGCCGGCCAGCACGTGGGCGACGGCTCCACCGCGGTGTCGCTGGCCGACTACATCGCCAGCCAGATGGATCCCGGCCTCACCTGGCGCGACGCGGAGTGGTTGCGCTCGATCTGGGACGGCCCCGTCATCATCAAGGGCATCCAGACGGTGGCCGACGCCCGCATCGCGGCCGACGAGGGCATCGACGCCATCGCGCTCTCGAACCACGGCGGTCGCCAGCTCGACTCCGCGCCCGCCATCATCGACCTCGTGGCGCCCGTCGCCGACGCGGTGGGCGACCGCATCGAGATCATCTGTGACGGCGGGGTGCGGCGCGGCAGCGACATCGTGAAGGCCGTCGCCCTCGGTGCCCGCGCCTGCATGGCCGGGCGCGCCTACCTCTACGGGCTGGGCGCGGCGGGGAGCGCGGCGTCGACCACGTCCTGTCGCTGTTCGACGCCGACGTGCGACGGATCATGGCGCTCATCGGCGCCCACGACGTCGCCGCGCTGACCCCCGACCTGGTCTCGGTCCCGACGCCGCGCTGAGCCGCCCCGGCGAGCAACCGTCAGTAGTAGGTCGTCTGCGAGCGCGTACTGACGGATGCTCGGGGAAGGGTGGGTCAGCGGCCGGGAAGGGTGCCACCGTCGACGGTGTACAGCTGGCCGGTGATCCAGGAGCCCTGGTCCGAGCACAGGTACACGGTCATCCAGCCGATGTCCTCGCCGGCACCGGCGCGGCCCAACGGGATCGAGCGTGCGACCAGGTTGTCGAACTGCTCGCCGCGGGGGATGTCGTCGAGCCGGTAGGTGTCGATGATGCCGGGGCAGATCGCGTTCACGCGGATGCCGTCGTGCCCGAGCTCGGACGCCATCGCGCACGTGAGCGCGTGGATGCCCGCCTTCGATGCCGCGTAGGCGGCGGTGCGCGCCGCCATCATCTTCCCGCCGATCGACGAGATGTTCACGATGCTCCCGCCGTCGCCCTGCGCGACCAGTCGCCGGCCGAACGCGCGGCTCATGTAGAAGGTGCCGTTGAGGTTCACGTCGATCACGGTGCGCCACTGCTCGATGGGCAGGTCGACCACCGGGACCCGATCCTCACCACGCGCCGCGCCCGCGTTGTTCACGACGATGTCGACCCGCCCGAGCTCGCCGACGACCTGGTCGGCCAGACGTTCGACCGCGTCGGCGTCGGCGACGTCGCTGACGACGGCCAGTGCTCGCCGCCCGAGCGCGCGCACCTCGTCGGCAACGGAGTCGATGTCGCGCCAACCGGCCTCCTTCTCGTCGTCCGGATAGCGCTCGGGGGAACGGCCGGTGCCGGTGAGCACCACGTCGCAGCCGGCCTGCGCCAGCTCGACCGCGATGGGCCGCCCGATGGAACGCATGCGCCCGGCCCCGGTGACCACCGCGACCTTGCCGTCGAGACCCGTCAACATCAGTCCGCTCATCCCCGGAGTCTGGCGCACGCTCGCCGCCTTCGTCGGTTCGATCCTGGAGGCGACGTAGGTGGGGAGCGAAATTCCGCGCCTGCACCGGCTCCGGGCTGACACCATGAAGCGATGAGCGAGGGGCTGCGCGAGACGTCACGAACGAAGCTGCGCCGCCGCGCCGACCGGGGCAGCTTCGACCGCGCGCTGGCGTACACCATCCTCGACGAGGCCCTGGTCGCGCACGTCGGCGTCGTGGTCGACGGCCGGCCGTGCGTCCTCCCGATGACGTACGGCCGGGTCGACGACACGCTCTACCTCCACGGCGCAGTCGGCAACGGGTTGCTCCGCGGTTCGAGCGGGGCCGACGTGTGCGTGACCGTGACCCTGCTCGACGGGCTGGTCCTCGCACGCGCCGCCATGCACCACTCGATGAACTACCGCTGCGTCGTGCTCTACGGACGGGCCGAGCGCGTCGACGGCGAGGCGGAGAAGCGCCGCGCGTTCGACGCGGTGGTCGAGCACTCGGTGACGGGACGCAGCGCGGTCGCACGCCCCGCCAACGACCTCGAGCTCCGCAAGACCCTGGTGCTGCGCGTCCCCGTCGACGAGGCGTCGGTGAAGGTGCGGGCGGCCGGCCCGGTCGACGACCCCGAGGACCTCGGGCTGCCGGTCTGGGCCGGGGTGATCCCCGTGTGGCTGGAGCGGGGCGAACCGGTGGCGGACCCCGGCGCGGTCACGCGTTGAGGTTGCCCTCGAAGTCACCGAGGTCGGGCTGCTCCGGGTCGCCCTCGACGTCGATCTCGACCTCGCGGTCGGGGTCGCTGGCGATGGGCTCGGGCACGCCCTCCACTTCGACCTGATCGTCGGTGACGGTGCGCTCGGCGTCGATGTCGGCATCGACCTCGTCGGGACTGCGTTCGTTCACGGGAGCCGGGTACCCGCGCCGCAAGGCCCCGAAACGAGCATGATGACGGGATGACCGGGGTGCGGGCGTGAGCGGCATCGAGATGATCAACGCGGTCACGCTGGTGACCGCCGACATGGCCCGATCCCACGCCTTCTACGCCGCGCTCGGCTTCGACCGGATGCTCGGCGGGCCGGAGGCGACGTTCACCACCTACCGCGTCGGGCAGGGCTTCCTGAACATCCAGCTCGACCCGGCGCACGCCCCGGTGCCGGCGATCTGGGGCCGGGTCATCTTCTGGGTCGCCGACGTCGACGTGATGCACGCACGCGCCCGGGCCCACGGCTACGAGCCGGAGATGGCGCCGGCCGATGCCCCGTGGGGCGAGCGGTACTTCCACGTCCTCGACCCCGACGGCCACGAGCTGAGCTTCGCCCGCCTCCTGTAGCCCGGGCCGGAAGGGATCAGCCCAGGGTGTCGCGACCGTGCGGCGCGTCCCAGTCGACGTCGGGGAGGTCGGGGACGATCCGGTTGCTGCGGATGCCGGCGCCGGTGCCGAAGGTGCCCCGCACGATGTGGTCGAGGTCGGTGGTCTCCCGGAACGCCGGACGCGCGTAGAGGTCGCGCACGTAGGCCCACAGGTGGGGGTGGTCGACGAGCCGCTTGCGGGTGAGGCGCCCGAGGGGCACCGCGACCGCGTCGAAGCGGATGAGGTTCACGTACAGGAGCAGGTCGGCGTCGGTGATGCCGTCGCCGACGAGGAAGCGCCGCTGACCGAGGCGTGCCTCGAACGAGGCGAGGGCGTCGTAGACGCGGCTGCTGATGGCGTCGTACGCCTCCTGGTCAGGCGCGGCCATCGCCGCGTACGCACCGGTCGCCAGGGTGCGCACGATCTCCGCGTCGGTGCGCTCGATGTCGTCGCGCCGGCCCGCCGGGTACAGGTCGACGGCAGGGTCGGCCCACCCGGCGAACTGCGTCTCGAGGTCGATGGTCATGGTCGCGTAGTGGTTGCTGACCAGCCGGTTGGTCTCGCGATCCCACAGCGCCGGCACCGAGATGTGGCCGGCGAAGCCGGGGTCGGTCGCCAGGTACGCGTCCTGCAACAACGTGAAGCCGTTCACCGGATCCGGTTCGTGGCCCCGGCCCTCGCGGAAGGCCCAGCCGCGACCGTCGCGCACCGGGTCGACCGCGGACGACGACACGATGTCTTCGAGCCCGCGGAGCTTGAGCGCGATCAGCGGCCGCTGCGCCCACGGGCAGTAGAGCGAGTAGTAGAGGTGGTAGCGCCCGGGTTCGGCCCGGAACGGCGAGGAGCCGTCGTCGGTGATGCGACCGTCGATGGGGTAGGTGAGCGTGGCGATGTCACCGCGCTGCACGTAGGCCCCGGGCGGCGGCGCGTAGTCGCCGTAGTGATCGAAGTCGACCGGGCTGGCGACACCACCGAGCGAGACCGTCATCAGTACTCCTCCGTCAACCCGAGCGCGAGCTCGGCGAGCTGGGCGACGGTGCCGGTGACCCGGCCCGCCCGCTCGGGATCGGTGTGCTCGACGCGCCGCGCGCCCCCCTGGGCGATGACCGCGAGCTTGTACGTCGCGAACGCGCGGTAGAAGTCGATCTGCGAGAGATCGGTGCCGCTGGTCACCGCGTAGCGTTCGAGCAACGAGTCGACATCGGGGAACCCGGCGTTGGCGCGGTGGGCCTGCGGCTTGCGGTTGCGCCACATGATCTCGCCGACCTCGGTCCAGTAGACCGCGACCATCCCGACGTCGGTGAGCGGATCGCCGAGCGTCGACATCTCCCAATCGAGGACGGCCTGGATGCGCGTGGGGTCGTCGCGGCGGAACATCGTGTTGTTGAAGCTGTAGTCACCGTGGACGATCGCGTGGCGGCTCTCGGCGGGGAGCCGTCGTTCGAGGCGTTGCGCGACCTCGTCGACGACCGGCATCTCGACCGTCTTCGACTTCTCCCACTGCGTCTGCCAGCGCGCCACCTGGCGGGCGAGGTACCCGGCCGGACGGCCGAAGCCGCCGAGGCCGACCGCCTCGTAGTCGACCGCGTGCAGTCGGGCCAGCACGTCGACCAGCTCGTAGGACGCCGCCCGGCCCTGGTCCTCGGTGAGCGCGGAGGTGGCATCGACGTCGTCGTAGACCACGCCGTCGAGGTACTCCATCATGTAGAAGGGCGCGCCGATCACCGACTCGTCGTCGCACGCCGCGACCTGCGCCGCGACCGGCACGTCGGTGGCCTCGAGCGCCGACTGCACCCGGTGCTCGCGGCCCATGTCGTGCGCGGTGGCGAGGACGTGTCGGAGCGGCGGCCGGCGCAGCACCCACTCGTGCTTGCCGTCGGCGACCTTGAACGTGAGGTTCGACGACCCGCCCGCGATCTGCGTCACCTCGACGGTCCCGTTCGCGTCGGGGACGTGCTCGGCGATCCAGGGACCGAGCCGATCCGGGGCCACCGCCTCGGCCACGTCGACCGGGTTGGTCTGCTCGGCCGCCATCAGCGCCCCTCCATCAGATGGGTCGATTCCGTTGCGGCGTCCCCAGCTGCATCAGAAGTTCGCCGCCTCGTGGTCGAGGAGCTCCGCGAAGCGCCCGCGCAGCTCCGCCTTCCGCGTCGGCACGTGGCGGCTGGGCCACCCGTCGACCGGCTTGTAGGCCTTGGCCTTCTTGTTGGCGACGAACGACTTGTGCACCTCGTCGGCGCCGTCGGCGATGCGCATCTGCCGAGCCATGACGTACATGGTGGCGAGCGGCAGGTCGGTCGACCAGCCCAGCGCGCCGTGGACCTGGATGGCGCGGTCGATCACGTCGTGGAGCACCCGGGCGCCCCAGAACTTGAGCTCCGCGATCTCGACCCGCGCCTTCGACGCGCCCTCCGTGTCCCACACCCACGCGCTGTGCAGGGCCATGAGCCGGAGCGCCCGGATGTCGGCCGACGACTCCGCGATCATCTCCTGGATCATCTGCTTCTCGATGAGCAGCTCGCCCTTGGTGCTCCGGCTCACCGCCCGTTCGCACATCATGTCGAACGCGGCCTCGCACTGGCCGACCCACCGCATCGCGTGATGGATCCGGCCGCCGTTCAGGCGCTTCTGCGCCAGGACGAAACCGTCGCCCTCCTCGCCGACGCGGTTCGTCACCGGCACCCGGCAGTCGCGCAGGAAGATCTCCGCGTGCCCACCGGACCGGAAGTGGCCGGGGTACGGGTGGGCCATGTTGAACACGTCACGGGCGATGTCGAGTCCGGGTGTGCCCTTGGGGATGATGAAGAACGACGCCGCCTTGTGCGGAGGGTTGTCGGGGTTGGTCACCGCCATCATGAGGATGAAGTCGGCCTTCGACGCGTTGGACGCGAACCACTTGTGCCCGTTGATCACGTACTCGTCGCCGTCGCGCTCGGCGCGCGTCGCGATCATGGTCGGGTCGCTCCCCGAGAATTGGGGCTCGGTCAACGAGAAGGACGACGTGATCTCGCCGCGCAACAGCGGTCCGAGCCACTGCTCCTTCTGCTCCGGCGTCCCGCCGATGGCGATGAGCTCGCTGTTGCCCGAGTCGGGCGCCTGGTTGCCGAACACCCCGGGCGCAGCACTGCAGCGGCCGAGGATCTCGTGCATCAACGCCAGCTTCACCTGGCCGTAGCCCTGACCACCGAGCTCGGGGTCGAGGTGGCAGGCCCAGAGGTTGCGCTCCTTGACCTGCTGCTTGAGCGGCTCGGTCGCGCGCTTCCACGAGTCGTCGCTCATGTCGTCGTAGAAGAGCGACAACGGCTCGATCTCCTCGTCGACGAAGGTGCGCATCCACTCGAGCTGCGCCGCGAACTCCGGATCGGTCGAGAAATCCCACGCCATGACGCGGAGTATAAGGTCGGTCCGTGGGGCAGCTCGCGGGCCGGATCGCCGTCGTCACCGGGGGCGGGCGGGGGATCGGGCGGGCGCTGGCGCTGCGCTTCGCCCGCGAAGGCGCCACCGTCGTGGTCTCGTCCCGCACCGCCTCCGACCTCGACGCCGTGCTCGCCGCGGTGGCCGACGAGGGCGGTGCATCCGGACTGGCGGTCGTCGCCGACGCGTCCGACCGCGACGACGCGCGCCGTCCGGTGGAGGAGGCGGTGGCGCGCTTCGGTCGCGTCGACGTCCTCGTGAACAACGTGGGTGGCACGGTCGGCCGTGCCCACGATCCGTTCACGGGTGACGACGCGTCGTTCGAGGACACGCTCGCCCTGAACCTCACCTCTGCGTGGTGGACGACCCGCGCCGCGCTCCCGGCGATGCGCGAGCAGCGGTTCGGCCGCATCATCAGCATCGGGTCGGGTGCGTCCAAGCGCGCCGCCGGCACCCTCGCCTACACCACCGCCAAGCACGCGCTCATCGGCTTCACCAAGCAGCTCGCGCAGGCGAGTGGCACGCATGGCATCACCGTGAACCTCCTGTGCCCGGGGTGGACCAACACGTCGCTGCTCGATTTCGAGAAGGTGGCGGCGCGCAATCGGACGACGGTCGAGGAGGCGAGGGCCCTGGCCCACGCCGACAACGCGCAGCACCGGGTGCTCGAGCCCGAGGAGCTCGCGGGCATGGCCACCCTGCTCGCGTCCGACGACGGCGCCGGCATCACCGGCCAGGTGATCAGCGTCGACGGCGGGTACCGCCTCTGAGCGTGTGCAGCGTAAGCTCCGCCGCCAATGGCACCCGAACGCACGCACATCACACCGCAGATGCGCGACATCGTCGGCCTCGAGCTGCGACGGAGCACGTCGTTCCCGATCACCGACTCCGACATCCGCCGGTGGGCGATCGCCGTCTACTACCCGGAGTCCGCGCCGCGGTTGTTCTGGGATGCCGAGTACGCGGCGGGCACGTCGCACGGCGGGATCGTCGCCCCCGAGGACTTCAACCCGTTCGCCTGGCTGACCCGGACCGAGGCCGACGCGGGTGTGGTGACGCGCGCCGCGGGCGGGTTCGTGAGCGCGGAGGAGGTCCTGGGCGTGGAGAAGGCGGCGACGCAGTCGCTCATCAACGGCGGGACCGAGGTGGAGTACGGCGTGCGCATGCGACCGGGTGACGTCATCACGTCGGTCACCACGCTCGCGGGCTACTCGGAACGGGAAGGACGCCTGGGCCTCATGCTCTTCACCACGAGCGAGGACACCTGGACCAACCAGCGGGGCGAGACGGTCAAGACGTCGCGCAACACGCTGATCCGGTACTGAACATGGCCGTCGACCGCGACACCGTCAGCGTCGGCACCGAGCTGCCGCCGTTCGTGCGCACCACCGGCTTCCACAACTGGAACCGGTATGCCGCCGTCAACGACGAGTTCGTACCCATCCACATGGACGACGAGGCCGGGCGGGCCCAGGGCTTCGCCGGTGCGTTCGGCATGGGCAACCTCATGTGGTCGTACCTGCACAACCTCGTGCGCGACTGGATGGGCGACGAGGGCCGCATCGTCGCGATGTCGTGCAGCTTCCGGGCGCCCAACAACCGCGGGATGACCGTCGAGGCCCGGGGCACCGTCACCGCCGTGCGCGACGAGGACGGCCGACGGCTGGTCGACCTCGATCTCGCGGTCGTCGACCACGACGCGCCCGAGACGGTGCTGGTGCCGGCGACCGCGACGGTGGCGCTGCCCTGACCCGGACCCTCAGGGGAGCACGAGGATCTTGCGCTGGTCCTTGGCTTCGATGAGCTCGGTGAACGCGTCGTCGGCACCCTCGAGCCCGACCCGCTTGGTGACGAACGCAGCCGCGTCGACGGCGTCGTGCGCGAGCGCGTCGCTGACGGCGAAGAACTCGCGTCGCGTGTAGTACACGACGAAGTCCATGGTGAGCTCTTTCATGAGGGCCATGATCGGCACGTAGGGATCGGGCTTGGTGCACACGCCGGCGATCACGACGTGCCCGTGGAGGGCGGCGGCGCGCACGCACACGTCGGTCATCCCGGGGAGGCCGACGCACTCGATCACCACGTCGTAGCGGGCTTCGAGGGGCTCGGCCTCGGGATCCACGGTGCGAGTCGCCCCGAACTGCGCGGCGGCCTCGCGCCGCACCGCCGACGGGTCGGACACGACGAGCTCACCGGCGCCACTGCGCGCGGCCCACGTGATCACCGAGAGCCCGACCGGGCCCGCGCCGACGACCAGCACCTTGTCGCCCGAGCGGATGTGCGCACGCTCGACCGCGTGCAGGCCGACGGCGAGCGGTTCGACCAGCGCGCCGAGCGTGTGATCGATGTGCTCGGGCAGACCGACCGTCTCGCGCTGGTGGACGCGCACGTACTCGGCGAACCCGCCGGGGCTGCCGCCCACGCCGACCATGTCGGCCTGCTCGCAGTGCGCGGGCTCGCCGGCGAGGCACGCCAGGCAGCGACCGCAGCCGATGAGCGGGAGTGCGGTGACGTGGCGTCCCTCGCGGAAGGCCGGATCGGTGTCGGCGCCGGTGGCGACGACCTCGCCGCAGAACTCGTGCCCCATCACCAGTCCCGCCGGCATCGCGGGCCGGAGCTTCAGGTCGGAGCCGCAGATGCCGCAGGCCGCCACCTTCAGCACGAGCTCACCCGGGCCGGGCGACGGATCGGCGATCTCGGTCACCTCGAGCTGGTGGTCGTCGTTCAGCACGGCTGCACGCATGGGTCGAGCCTACGCGTCCCTCTTGGCGCCTTCGGCGCCCGCCGCCTTTCTTGGTCGCCGGCGCAAGCGCCGGCTCATGCGTCGCCGGTCGGCAAAGCCGCCGCCGCCGCGCTCGAGCCGTAGGCTCGCCCGCGTGTCCGGGCCCCCCGTCCTCGTCAGCGGCATCGACTTCGGCGAAGGGCCGCGCTGGCACGACGATCGGCTCTGGTTCTCCGACTTCCACCAGCACACCGTCTCGAGCGTCGGCGACGACGGCGAGCGGGTCGTCGAGGTCGAGCTCGACGACTTCCCGAGTGGGCTGGGCTGGCTCCCGGACGGTCGGCTGCTCGTGGTCGCCATGGAGTCGCGGCGCGTCGTCCGGGTGGAGCCGGACGGCACGCAGACGTGCCATGGCGACCTGTCGAGCGTCGCCACCGGTCGGTGCAACGACATGGTGGTCGCCGGCGACGGCAGCGCCTACGTCGGCAATTTCGGGTTCGAGCTCGGGACCGCGCCACGCCCCACGACCCTGGCGCGCGTCGCAGCCGACGGTGAGGTGACGGTGGTGGCCGAGGGACTCGAGTTCCCGAACGGCTCCGTGATCACCCCCGACGGCACGACGCTCGTCGTGGGCGAGACGTTCGGCCGGCGGGCGACCGCCTTCACGATCGCGGCCGACGGCACGCTGCACGACCGCCGCGTGTGGGCCGACCTCGGCGACGTGATGCCCGACGGGTGCACGCTGGATGCCGAGGGTGCGATCTGGTTCGCCGACGCCGCCGGGACCTCGGTGGTCCGGGTGCGGGAGGGCGGTGAGGTCGCCGACCGCATCGAGGTGGGCCAGAACACGTTCGCGTGCGCGCTCGGCGGCGACGACGGGTGCACCCTGTTCGTGGTCGCCGCGGCCAGCGCGCGCGACGAGGACGTGGTGGGCACCGGCACCGGCACCATCCGCACGGTGCGGGTCGACGTCCCGCACGCCGGGCTGCCGTAGCACGCGGTCAGCCACGCTGATCGCCTGCACGCGCGGTTCACGCCAGGAGCTCGGCGAGGTTCGGTACCAGTTGCTCCGCGGTCTTGGGGTTGATGCAGACCCGTTGCATGGTCCGACCCTCCGTGGTCGGGAAGTCGGGCCGGTGGTGTTGCAGGGCGAGGTTGTCCCACACCGCGAGGTCGCCGACGTGCCAGTCGAGCCGGAAGGTGTTGCCGACGCCGTAGAGCACGTCATAGATCTCGGCGAGCAGCGCGTCGCTCTCCGACTCGGTGAGCCCCACGACGCGATCGGTGTGCATCTCGTTGACGTTGAGGACGGCAGCGCCCGTTCGCGGGTGCGCTTCGACCATCGGTCGCAGGACGATCGGGGATCCGCTTGGAAGGTCGCGCTCGCGCATCCGCCGGTCGGTCGGAAGCTTGAACCCGTACACGTTCACGACCGACCGCGATTCGAGACGCGTGCGCAGATCGTCCGGCATCCGCTCGAGTACGCACTGAGCGTCGGCGTACACCGTCGGTGCGCCGCCTGCCGGTACCTCGAGTGCATGGAGCGACAGCGCGTGGACGGGCTCGGTGGTGAACGCAAAATCGGAGTGGAAGGCCAATGCGCCCTCGCGTAGCGCACCCTCCGGACGCCGGTTCGAGATGTAGCCGAACTCGCCGGACCGTTCTGGCGCGATGGGGCCGAAGTGTCGGCAGAGGCGGACCTGCTCGTCACCGCTCACGATGTCGCTACGGAACAGGAGCAGGTGGTGTTGGTCGAAGGCGCGCCGCAACGTAGCGACCTGGTCCGCCGCGAGCTCCCGGTGCAGGTCGACACCACGGACCTCGACGCCGAGCGCGTCGCCGAGCGCGACGATCTCCATTCAGCCGGTGTCCAGCCCGAGGGCGCGGCGCCACACCGTCATGCTCTCGACGGTCGCGCGCCGGCTGACCGCGGCACCGGTGACGATCGCCGAGCCGTGGAAGGTGCCCGGGAACGAGTGCAGCTCCACCGAGACGCCGGCTTCGAGCAGCTTGAGCGCGTACAGGATCCCCTCGTCGCGCAGCGGGTCGTACTCCATGGTCGAGATGTACGTCGGCGGGAGGCCGGCGACGTCGGTGGCGCGCGCCGGGGCGGCGTAGGGCGACACGTCGTCGCGGCCGTGGGCGTCGCCCAGGTACCACTCCCAGCTCTTCTCCGCCGCGGGCCGAGCCCACATGGGCGTGTCGTGGAAGCGGTGCATGCTGGGCGTGTCGAGCCGGTCGTCGAGCTCGGGGATCCCGAGGTACTGGAAGCACAGGCGCGGGCCGCCCCGGTCGCGTGCGAGCAGCGCCAGCCCCGCCGCGAGCCCGCCGCCGGCGCTCCCGCCGTTGACCGCGATCCGGGCGGTGTCGACGCCGAGCTCGTCGGCGTGGTCGTGCAGCCACACCAGCGCGGCGTAGCAGTCCTCGATCCCGGCAGGGAACGGATGCTCGGGCGCCAACCGGTAGTCGACCGAGACCACGACCACCCCGAGCTGGCGCGCCAGTGCGGTCGACCCCATGTGCTCGGTGTCGATGCTGCCGACGAAGAACCCGCCGCCGTGGATGTAGAGGATGGCCGGCACCGGCACCGACACCGGCGCCTGTGCGGCCGCCGGCCGGTAGACACGCACGGTGACCTCGGGCGCGCCCTCGGGCCCGGGGATGCGGCGGTCGTCGATGTCGAGACCCGCCGTGTCGACGTCGGCGTTCATCGCGTCGAGGTACGAGCGCGAGAGCTCCCTCGCCGCCTCCGCGCTCTCCGGTGGCGGGTTCACCGCGACGGCCGCGAAGTCGGCGAGCTCGGGGTCAAAGGTGTAGACGGATGTGGGAGGATGCTCGGCCATACCCGGATCGTAGAGGGGACGTGCGATGGCGCGCTTCGAGGAACTCGGCTTCTACACCTTGGCCGGTGCGCCGCCGTCGACGCGGGCCTTGCTCGACGAAGTCCGCGACGGCGAGGCCATGGGCCTCGGGCACGTGTTCATCTCGGAGCGGTTCAACGTGAAGGAGGCCGCCACGCTGTCGGGCGCGGTGGGCGCGGTGAGCGAGCAGATCGCCATCGCCACCGCGGCGACCAACCACAACACCCGCCACCCGACGGTGCTCGCGGCGTACGCCAGCACGATGCACAGCCTCACCGGCGGCCGCTTCACGCTCGGCATCGGCCGGGGCTTCGACCGGATGTTCGACGCCATGGGCCTCCCGCACGTGACGACCGCGCAGATGGAGGACTTCGCGGGGATCATGCGCCGGCTCTGGGCGGGCGAGATGATCCTCGGCCACGACGGCCCGGCCGGGACGTGGCCCTACCTCAACCTCGGGATCGCGCCGATCGACGTCCCACTCGGGTTGGTCGCGTTCGGGCCCAACTCGCTCGCGCTCGGCGGCCGTGCCTTCGACCAGGTCGTGCTCCACACCTTCTTCACCGACGAGACCACCGCGCGGTGCGTGCGCACGGTCAAGGAGGCGGCGGAGCAGGCCGGCCGTGATCCCGACCGGGTGAAGGTGTGGTCGTGCTTCGCCACCGTGGGCGACCACATCGCCCCGGACCTCCGGCTGAAGAAGACCGTCGGGCGCCTGGCGACCTACCTCCAGGGCTACGGCGACCTGCTGGTCCGCACCAACGGATGGGATCCCGCGGTGCTCGAGCGGTTCCGGGCCGACGACCTCGTCGCCAACTTCCAGGGCGCGATCGACGGCGTCGCGACGACCGAGCAGCTCGAGCACATCGCCACGCTGATCCCCGCCGATTGGCTCGCCCCGATGGCGGCAGGCTCACCGGAGCAGTGCGTGGCCGCGGTGCGCAACCAGTTCGCGCTGGGCTGCGACGGCGTGATCCTCCACGGCGCGAACCCCACCGAGCTGGCGCCGGTGGTCGACGCCTACGGCGCGTCCGCGGTCAGCCGTTGACGTCGAGCACCCGGCCCGGCAGCGCGCCGGTGAGCTCGCCGTGCTCCTGCACGGGCACGCCGCCGACGACGGTGGCACGGTAACCACCCTCGGGCCGGCGGAACCGCTTGGACCCGTCCGGCAGGTCGGCGACGAACACGTCGTCGTCCCAGTGCAGCTCGTCGAGCGCGAACACGACGAGGTCGGCGGCGGTGCCCTCGGTCAGCACGCCGCGGTCGTGGAACCCCAGCGCGTCGGCCTGCCGGCCGGTGAGCTCGTGGATCGCCTGTTCGAGCGTGAAGTCGCCCCGGTCGCGCACGTGGCGGGTGAGGAGCAGGGTCGTGTCGCCCGACGCGCACAGCATCTGCACGTGGGCGCCCGCGTCCGACGAGCTGATGAGCACGTTGTCGTCGAGCAGCCCGCGAGCCACCTCGTCCTCGTCGGCGTTCGCGACCCCCACGGCGACGATGCCCGGTGCGCAGTCGTTGGCCAGCACGAAATCGGCGAACACGTCCGACGGGTGACCGCCACGCGCGGCGACGAGGTCGGCCAGCGACTTGCCGATCCACTTCTCGTCGTCGGGGTTGCTCGCCTCCACGATCCGGGCGCGCTCGATGCGGGTGTTCGGGAACATCGACCGGTCAACCGTGTCCCACTCGCTCCGGGCGGTGGCGCGCCACTGTGGATCGCGCAGCAGCGCCGCCTTGGCCTCCGCCCCGCGGGCCTGCACGACCCGGTGCCAGCCCTCGGCCATGCTCATGAACATCATGCTGCTGTCCCAGTTGACGCGGAAGTCGACGCTGCGGGGCGAGAGCTGGGGCCAGACCTGCATGCCCTGCTCGCGGTACCGGCGGGTGAGGTCGAGCCAGTGCTGCATCCGCGCGGTGGTGAACCCCGTCCACGTCAGTGGGATCCCACGCTTGCCGCAGCGCGAGGCGAGGCGGTGCATCCCGACTTCGGCGTCGGTGCCCAGGAGATCGGGCACGAACTCCACGAACCCGCGGCGGCGCGCCGCCAGCACGTCGAGCAGCACATCGAACTCCATGTCGTCGGCGTGGCGCGACGGCACCTTGCGCCCGCGGCGGTCCTCGTCGAAGAACGACGTCGAGAGCCCCCACGCGCCCGCGGCCATCGCGGCGTCGAGGATGGCCGCCATCTGGCCGCACTCCTCGGCCGTGGCGGGACGCTCCCAGGCGTCGTCGCCCATCACGACGAGGCGCAACGGCGAATGGCCCATGAGCGCGGCGATGTTGACCCCGGCGCCGCGCGCGTCGATGGCATCGCGGTACCCCGCGTAGTCGTGCCACGTCCACGGCACGTGGTGGATGAGCGCGTCGGGTGGCACGTCCTCCACGAAGGCGAACATGTCGGCGATCGGGATGCGCTGCTCGTCGGTGACCGGGAACAACGACAGCGAGCAGTTGCCGACCAGCGCGGTGGTGACGCCGTGCTGCGGTTGCGGGTCGCACGCCGGGTCCCAGAACACCTGCGGGTCGAGATGGGTGTGCAGGTCGAGGAAGCCGGGGGCGACGACCGCACCGGACGCGTCGAGCTCCCGCTCGCCGTCTGGGGCAAGACCGCGGCCGATCTGGGCGATGCGCCCGTCTCGGACCCGGACGTCGGCGGCGAAACCCGCCCCGCCGGTGCCGTCGACGACCGTGCCACCGCGAACGAGGAGATCACGCGCGTCAGAAGCCATGCGGAGAGGATGTCACATCGGTTCCGGGCCCGGAGCCGGCGTCCTGCGATGATGGGGTCGATGGCCGATCACGACGCGCTCCGCCGCCGGCTCTGCGCGTTGCAGGATCGGGTGTTGGCGGCCTATCTCACCGCCCGCGCCGCCGGTCGCACGACGTCCATCGAGGTGGTGGGGCGCACCGCGGCCGACGTGAGCTACGGCCTCGACCGCATCGGCGACGCGGTCCTGCTGCCCTGGTTCGAGGAGTACTGGCCGGCGGGCGAACCGGTCCTGGTGGTGTCGGAAGGGCTCGACGAGCCCGTGGCGTTCGGGCACGGCGATCCGCAGTGGACCTGCATCGTCGACACCGTCGACGGGACCCGTGGGCTGATGTACGACAAGCGCGCCGCGTGGAGCCTGGCCGCGATCGCGCCGGCCGGCGGATCACTGGCCGACGTCGTGGCCGCGGTCATGACCGAGCTGCCCCCGACCAAGCAGTGGGCGAGCGACCGGTACAGCGTCGTCCGGGGCAGTGGCCCACGCGGCGTCGTCGGCACCCGTACCGACGTGCGGCGGGCCGGTGGACCGCACAGCCCGTTGCGCGCGACGCCGTCGACCGCCACCGGGCTGGAGCACGGGTTCGCCTCCTTCGCCCGCTTCCTGCCCGCGGGCAAGACCCTGGTGGCGGAGTTCGAGGGCCGGGTGTGGGAGGCGCTGCACGGACGGCCGGCCATCGCCGATCTCGCGATCTTCGAGGACCAGTACCTCGCCACCGGTGGCCAGTTCCACGAGCTGCTCGTGGGTCACGACCGCCTGCTCGGGGACGTCCGACCGCTCGCGCTGCGGACCCTCGGTCTCCCCGCCACCCTGGTGTGCCATCCCTACGACTGCTGCACCGCGCTCGTCCTCGAGGAGGCCGGCTGCGTGGTGATCGGGACCGACGGCGCCCCGCTCGACGTCCCGCTCGACACCACCACGCCGGTGTCGTGGATCGGCGTGGCCAACCGCGAGCTCGCCGACCGCGTGCTCCCGGCGGTGTTCGACGCCCTGGCGAACACCTTCCCCCGCGCGGGCCCGTTCGGGTCTCCGCGGGCCTAGAACGGCTCGGGCGACGGGAAGTCGAAGGTGTCGATGTCGCGGGCGGGCCGGCCCAGCGACGAGTAGTTGCGGGACACGAACCACCACCGCCCGTCGATGCGGCGGAAGCGGTCGTGGTACACGCCGTACACCGCGGTCCAACGGAGCTCGGCATGGTCCTGGCGCAGCTCGCTCATGTACATGCGGGCGACGGCGGTGTCGGGGTCGCCGTCGTGCTCGAGGTACACGCGGGTGTTGAGCAGCACGAACTCGAAGAACTCGAAGCGGTCGACGGCGGCGCTGACGAACTCCCTGAACCCGTCACGGCTGTCGAAGCGGTACGGCTCGCGGTCGCGCAGATCGATGACGATCGGGATGTCGGGCACGAAGATCTCGTCGAGCTCACGCCAGGCGCGCCGGGTGGCGATGTCGGCGTACGCGTGCTGGAGGCGGCTCACCGCGACGTAGTCGACGGTCTCCTGGTTCACGTCCATCGGGTCACGTCCATACCGTCACCTTCGAGATGCAGCGGAGCCGTGCCCGGAGGGCGGGACGGCGGAGCGGAATCGACCGTCACCCTAGGCCGACGTCGCAGAACACGAACCCGTCGCGCTCGACCACCTCGCCGACCTCGATGTCGATCGGCGCGCGGAACCCCGGCCCGTCCCAGACGAACGTGTGGAACTCGCCCCGCTCGCCGCACGGGTCGACACCGGGCGGCAGCTCGGCGAGCAGGGACTCGTCGAAGGCGCGACCGGCGAGCTCGGGCGCCAGCACCGTGGGATCGATGCACGTGAGCACGGCGCGCACCCCGGTGTCGAGCATGTCGCGGGCCAGTCGGTCGGTCGGTCGCCCCCACAGCGGGAACACCGGGGTGATCCCGGTGCCGGCGAACCGGGTTTCGCGGTAGTCACGTATGTCCTCGAGGAAGAGGTCGCCGAACACCATCTGCTCGACCCCTGCGTCGCGGGCGACGGCGAGGGCGCCGGTCATCGCGGCCTCGTACACGTCGTTCGGGCACGGCGAGGGGATGTCGACGAGGTGGAGGGGAACGTCGAGGCGCGCGGCCTGCGCGGCGAGGAGCTCCCGGCGCACCGCGTGCATGGCGACACGATCGGCCTCGGCGTTCATGGTGACGAGGAGGGCGGTGACGTCGAGGTCGCGCTCGGTGCGGGCGACGTGTAGCGCCATCGCGCTGTCCTTGCCGCTGCTCCAGCTCATCCACGAGCGGTCCGACACCGCGCCAGGATGCCAGACTGGCGGCCGGTGAGTTCGAGGCGCCGTGCCGGCATCGCAACGGTTGTCGGCGACGCCACGCGGGAACGAGGGGTGCAATGGGTGTGCAACGGATCGTGCTGGGCATGGATGGCACGGAAGGCGCGGCGCGAGCCGGCCTCTGGGCCACGGAACTGGCCGCCGCCGTGGGTGCGAGAGTTCTGGTCGTGCACGTGATCGCTCGCACGTGGATGATCGAGCTCTCCGCGTTGCAGCTCGACACCGACGACGTCGTCAAGCGGGCACGGGCGGCGCTGTACGGGCCGTGGACGCAGCCGCTGCGGGACGCCTCGGTGGAGTACGACGCCGAGCTCGTGAACGGCGACCCGGCGGCGGACCTGCTGCGGCTCGCCGACGATCGCAAGGCCGATCTCATCGTGATCGGGGGTACGCACCACACCGGACTTCGTGGCGCGATCCTGGGTGGCACCGCGCACCGGATCGTCAACCACGCCCTGATTCCGGTCGTCGTCGTCCCGCTCGAACCGCACCGCACACCGCGTACCGACGTCCCCATCCCGGGCTGACGGGCGCCGACCTTCCTGGGATCGCGTTGGTCGCCGTGCCTAGGCTCCCGACCTCATGTCGGATCCCGCCCTGCACGTCGTCGAACACCGCGCCGACGATCCCGACGCCCGGGTCATCGTGCTCGTGCACGGCGTGCTCGACTCCAGCCTCAGCTTCGAAGGGGTCGTCGAAGCACTGGCTCCCGAGTACACGGTCGTGACCTACGACCGGCGGGGGTGGGCGCGTTCGGCGGACGCCGCGCCCGCGACGTCATTGGCCGACCACGCCGAGGACCTGATCTCGGTGATGCAGGAGCGGCGGGGGACCGTCGTCGGCCACAGCTATGGCGGGACGGTGGCGATGCTCGCCGCGGTCCGGCGCCCCGACCTCGTTGCCGCGTTGGGCGTCTTCGAACCGTCGATGCAATGGCTGGGCTGGTGGCCGACGATGGACACGATCATCGAGCAGTCGCCGGATGAGCAGGATCACTTCCGGGCCGGGCTCGAAGGCCGGCCGCGACCGACGCCCGAGCAGCGCGCCCGCGACCAGGCCTTGTTGGCGGAGGAGCTGACCTTCATCGCCCAGCCGCCACTGACGTTCGGCGACGTCACCGCACCGCGGCTGGTGGGGCGAGGGGGCCTCTCGCCGGGGTGGCGCGTCGCGGTCACGGATCGCCTGCACGAGGAGCTCGCCTGCGGACTGGTCGTGATCGACGACGCGGGCCACACCGCGCACCGCATGCAGCCGAAGGGGTTCGCCGACTTCGCCCGACGCGTCGCCGGCCTCGCGGACGACGACGGCTAGTGCACGTCGTCGAACACCCCGGCGACGCCGGTGCCCCGGTGGTGCTGCTGATCCACGGGCTCCTCGACTCCGGCGCCAGCTTCGACGGCGTCGTCCGCGAGCTCGTCCCCGAGCACACCGTGGTCACCTATGACCGCCGGGGCTGGGGGCGCTCACGTGGGGATGCGCCGCCGCGGTCGCTGGCCGAGCAGGCGGACGACGCCGTCGCCGCGCTCGACGGGCGGCGCGCGACCGTCGTCGGTCACAGCTACGGCAGCGTCGTCGGGCTCATGACCGCGGTACGCCGGCCCGACCTCGTCGCCTCACTCGCGATCTTCGAGCCCACCGTCCCGTGGACCGACTGGTGGCCCGACTACGACGAGATGATGCGCCGATCGGCGGAGCTCGGGCCCATGTTCAAGCGGTGGAGCGTGGGCCAGGCCCGGCGCACGCCGGACGAACGCGCCGCCGACGACGTGTCGATGGCGCGCGACTTCTCCTTCGTCGAGGAGCCGCCGTTCGACTTCGCCGACGTGAGCGTCCCCTGCCTGGTCGGTGGCAGCGTCGACACGACGCCGTGGGACTACGAGTCGGGGGCACGGCTGGCGGCGATCCTCGACGCGCCGCTCGTGTCGTTCGAGGACGCCGGCCACACCGTGCACCGCACCCACCCGCGTGAGTTCGCCGACTTCGCGCGGCGGGCGGTGGCGCTCGCGAGCTAGGAGATGCAGCGGAGCCGTGCCCGGAGGGCGGGACGGCGGAGCGGAATCGACCCTCGAGCTAGGAGATGCAGCGGAGCCGTGCCCGGAGGGCGGGACGGCGGAGCGGAATCGACCCTCGAGCTAGCGGGTTACTTCGGCGGGAACCGCACCGCGCCGTCGATGCGGATGACCTCGCCGTTGAGCATGGAGTTCGTGCAGATGTGCTCGACGAGCGCCGCGTACTCGTCGGGTCGCCCCATGCGCTTCGGGAACGGCGTCATCGACTCGAGATGCTGGACCATCTCGTCGGGCATCTGGTTGTACGCAGGCGTGCGGAAGGTGCCGGGCGCGATCGTCATGACCCGCACACCGATCGCGGCCAGGTCGCGCGCGGCAGGCAGCGTGAGGCCGACGATGCCGCCCTTGGCCGCCGAGTAGGCGGCTTGGCCGATCTGCCCGTCGAAGGCTGCGATCGACGACGTCATGATGACGACGCCGCGCTCGTTGTCCTCGTTCGCCTCTTCCTTCGCCATCTGCGCGGCCGCGATTCGCATCACGTTGAACGTCCCGACCAGGAAGGACTCCACGGTGATGGAGAAGCCCTCGTGGGAAGCCGGGGTGCCGTCACGGCCGACGATGCGACCACCCCCGCCGGCGCGACCGCCGCAGTTCACCGCGACCCGCAACGGGCCGCGACTCGACGCGATGCGGACGACCTCCGCCACCTCCTCGTCGTTCTCCACGTCGCACCGCGCGAACTCGGTGCCGCCGCCGAGCTCGGCCGCGATCTCCTTGCCCCGGGTCTCGTTCAGGTCGGCGATGACGACGTTGGCGCCGGCGGCGGCCAACCGCCGGACCGAGGCCTCGCCGAGGCCGGAGGCCCCGCCCGTCACGATGACACCCGCGCCGTTCAGATCCACCATGCCGCCGTTCCCTTCTCCGTGGTCGTGCCCCGTGGGGGAGGCTTACCGCACCGGTGCCCGGATGGCGAAATTCGGCGGGGACCAACTTGCGGAATCCTGCCGGAGGCGGGACGCTGGAAGCAGACCATCCGACCTGCCCCCGGGGGGAACCAACGATGACCGCGATCGACGGCCTGCGCTACATCGACTCCGACGGCCACATCCTCGAGCACCCGACCGCCATGCCGGACTACGCGCCCGCGGACTACCGCGACCGCGTGTGGCACATCGAGACCGACAAGGACGGGGTCGAGTGGCTGCACTACAACGGCACCGTCACGCCCTCGAACTTCATGTCGCTCGCCGGGACGGCCGGCTTCCCCGACGAGAAGGTGGAGCAGGTCCGCAACGGCGAGATCCGCTACAGCGAGGTGCGGCCGGCGGCGTTCACTGCCAAGGCGCGCCTGCAGGACATGGACACCGACGGGATCGACCTCGCGGTGCTCTACCCGACCTCGATGCTCGGCTTGCAGTCGATCCCCGACGAGGAGTTCGCCCGCGTGCAGGCGCGCGCGTACAACGACTGGGCGTCGGACCACGCGCAGGAGGGTGAAGGTCGTCTCTTCGCGGCCGGCGCGGTGCCGCCCATGAACGACGAGGACGGCGTGCAGGCGGTCGCCGACGAGATCCGCCGGGTCGCGGAGAAGCCGGGCATGGTGTCGGTGTTCCTGCGCCCCAACCCGTCGGTCGACTGGCGGCCGTTCAACGACAAGGTCTACGACCCGGTGTGGCAGGCCGCGGCCGACACCGGCCTGGTGCTCGCGTTCCACCCGTTCCTCATGCCCGACCTTCCCGGCGCGTGCCGGGGCCTGAAGTTGGGGCGGCCGTTCGCGAACGGGAGCTATGCGCCGTCGTCGGAGGAGCCCGCTGAAGGCTGGCAGTTGAGCAACATCCTCTTCACCCAGGCGATCGCCAACCCGGTCGACGTGATGCACTCGATCGCGTACATCACCGCCGGCGGCGTGTGCGAGCGCTTCCCGGACACCAAGTTCCTGTTCCTCGAGGCCAACGGCGGGTGGCTGGTGCCCTGGCTGGAGCGCCTCGACCACCACTCGAAGAAGTTCGAGTGGGACGTGCCGTGGCTCGAGATGCTGCCGTCGGAGTACTTCCGGCGCCAGTGCTGGATCAGCTTCGACCCCGACGAGTCGATGCTGGCGTTCACCGCCAACTCGCCGCTGTGCGGCGCCGACCGGATCGTGTGGGCATCGGACTACCCGCACCCCGACGCCAAGTTCCCCGGCGTCACCGAGGAGCTCGCCGAGGCGCTCGAGCCGCTGTCCTTCGACCAGCAGCAGGTGATCACGAGCGAGAGCGCGCTCGCGTTGTACGGCATTGGCTGACCCGGCGGTGCCGGGGGCCTCGGGCCTCGATCTCGCGACCGTCGACAAGCTGCTCACCACGACCCGCGCGGTGCGCAAGCGCCTCGACCTGACGCGCCCGGTCGAGCTCGACGTGATCCTGGAGTGCCTGCGGTTGGCCATCCAGGCACCGACCGGTTCGAACATGCAGACGTGGCGCTGGATCGTGGTGACCGATCCCGCCGTGCGCGCCGCGCTCGGTGAGCTCTACCGCAACCTGCCGGCTGATCGCCCGACCAGCCGCGTCCCGAGCACCGTGCCGCCGGCGGCTCAGCAACAACGGGTGTCCGACTCCGCGGGCTACCTCATGGAACACGTCCACGAGGTCCCGGTCCTCGTCGTGCCGTGCGTCGAGGACACGGGCGGCGCCGGTGGGCTGGGCGCCGTCGATCTATCCGGCGGTGTGGAGCTTCCTGCTCGCGCTGCGCAGCCGGGGCCTGGGGTCGGTGCTCACGACGGTGCACCTGTACCGGCGCGCCGAGGCCGACGAGCTGCTGGGTGTTCCCGACGGCTTCGTCCAGGCGTGCCTGCTCCCGGTCGCGTACTACACGGGTGACGACTTCCGGCCGGCCGACCGCCGCCCCGTCGAAGAGCTCACCTACCTCGACCACTGGGGCACGCCGGTGAGCGGATAGCGGGCGCGGCAGGGCGGGTCCCTCATCACTCGGCTGCGGTTCGAACTCCTGGCGCCCCATCGGCGTGTCGATCAACCCCGAGCGACGGAGTTCACCCGAGCGCCACGGAGGCCCCACCGGACCGAGGCCCGACGGACGGCGCGGCATCAGGGCCGCGCGTGCTCGCTCAGTGCGAGGAGGTCGCGAGCCGCCTCGACGCACCGACCGAGGCGTTCGTGTGGTCCGATCCCCAAATCCGCCTGCGAACGAAGCGGTACCTCGAGCCCGATGACGACCTCTGAGGGTAGGGCCGCCAGGATGTCGACCAGAGGCAACTCGCCCGTTCCCGGAACCATGCGCTCGAAGCACGCCTCCTCCATGTAGTCCGGGATGGTGGGGACGAGCGGCGCGTCGGCGAGTTGGACGTGCCCGATGAGCTGCGGGTCGAGTGCCGCGACGTCCTCCGCTCCGGAGCCCGAGCGGACGAGGTGCATGGTGTCGATGAGGAGCCGGAAATCTTGGCGGCCGACCGCTCGAACTGATCTCGACCCCCTCCGGAAGCGTTCTGCCGACCGGCTTCGTCGGACCGAACTCGAAGGTCGTCTCCATCCCGGCCGCGGCGGCGAGCTCCGCGACGGCGCCGAATCGGTCGATGGTCCGGTTTCGATTCGGGGTCGAAGCTCATGGTGTTGACCCGCTGCGCGCCGAGCTCTCCCATCACCGCGATGTCGATGGCCAGGTCACGCATGTCGGTGTCCTCGCGGACCACCATGCCTTCACCCAGGGCGATCGAGACCTCTCTGTCGTGCAGCGCCGCCAGCGTGTGCCGCCGCAGCTCACGGTCGTCCCTGAGGGAGAACGGCGGGTAGCCGTAGGAGTTCGGCATCGCCGTCAACATGATTGCGATGTACCGCAGACCGAGGTCTGCGGCCAGCTCGATGTAGGGCACGGGTGGCATCCCGAACACGCTGATCGGCTCGATCCCGAGTCTTTCCACGTGTTCCTCCTCGTCGCGCGCGCCCCGACCTTCAGGGCGACGGTAGCGTGGGTGTCCGCGGTGTCAGCACGTCGGCCCGGCTGTAGTGGCCGGCGGCGTCGAAGTACCGCTTCGCGTGGAGCGCGTCCCGCAGGTCGCAGTCGGCGACGAGCATCGCCTCGGTGTCGTACTCGGGCCCGGCGATCAGGTCGCCGGTGGGCGCGACGATGCACGCGCCGCCGCGCCCGAACGTCTCGACGCCGTCGGGAAGGGCGAGCGGGAAGTCGGGTGGGAACGCCTGGGCCGGGATGTACTGCGGAACGCTGATGACGAACGCGCCCGCCTCGATCGCGATGTGACGGACGCTGGCGATCCAGCCGTCGCTGTCGTCGGCGGTGAGCGCCAGCCAGAGCTGCGGCCCTCCCTGGTAGACGGCCCACCGGGCGAGCGGCATGCGGTTCTCCCAGCAGAGGAGTCCCCCGACCCGGGCGCCGTCGGGCAGCGTGACCACGTCGAGGTCGTCGCCGGCCCCGACCCCGTGGAAGACGCGCTCGTGCATCGTCGGCATCAGCTTGCGGTGCCGGTGCACCAGGCCCTCCGCACCGACGATCAGCAACGTGTTGTACAGCGAACCGGGCCGCGTGTCCTCCCGCTCGTTCACGCCGATCGCGACGGTGACGTCGCGGTCCGCACAGGTGCGCGCGAGCCGCTCCACGAGCGGACCGTCGATGTCGACGCTCGATGCCCACATGCGCTCCCAGAGCTCGTCGCAGCCGTCCGCCCACGTCGCCGCGGGCGCCGCCCAGGCGCCGCTCGGGTACAGCGAGACGAAGCACTCCGGGAACACGACGAGCGCGGCGCCCCGGTCGGCCGCCTCACCGATGAGGTCGACGGCCTTGTCGATGGTGGCGTCGGCATCCAGGATCACCGGGGTCGCCTGCACCGCCGCGACCCGGATGGTGTCGAAGAGCGCCACGGACCGAGGCTAGACCTCGACGTCCGTGGCCAGTTGCACGTCCGCTGACGTCGAGATCGCGAACGGTGAGCGCGACGTGGTGGATCCGAGCAGCTCGGTCACGCCGGCGTGCCTCGCCGTAGTCTCTGCTGTGCGCGAGTGGCCGGTGGAGTGCGACGTCTCGGACCTCGTCCCGGTCCCGGGCGAGCACCTGCTCCGAGGCATGGCCTACGCGCCCGACGAGCTCGACCCCGCGGCACCGCCCGCCGTGGTGTGGTGCCTCCCCGGCGGCCGCTGCACGATCGACTACTTCGATCTCCGGGTCGAAGGGCTCGACGGCTACAGCATGGTGCGCGAGCTCACCGACCGCGGCGTGCTCGTGGTGTCGCTCGACCACCTCGGGCTCGGTGCGTCCAGCCGGCTCGACGACCTCTGCGTCGTCACGCCCCGGGTGGCGGCGGCCACGCACGACCACGCGGTGCGGGTGTTGACCGCCCGATTGCGGCAGGGCGATCTGGTCGACGACCTCCCGCCGGTCGCGCCGGCGCAGCGCATCGGGCTCGGCCACTCCATGGGTGGCATGGTCGTCGTGGTGGAACAGGCGCGCCACGACACGTTCGACGCCATCGTCGTGCTCGGCCACGGCGCCGATGGCACGTGGGCGGCGCTGACCGACGACGAGCGACTCCTCATGGACCTGCCCGACGAAGAACGGGAGCGGGCGATGGTCGAGCTCGCCCGGGTGCGGGCGCGCGGGTTGCCGCCGGACACCGCCCGCCGGGCACCCGCCGGCTCGTTCTTCGAGGCCGACGTGCCTCGTGCGGTCAAGCGGGCGTTCGGAGCGCAGCGAACCGAGCTCCTCTTCAGCTGCGCGCTGAGCACGATGGTGCCCGGTCACACCGACGCCGAGAAGGCGAGCGTCACCGCGCCCGTGCTCCTGGCGTTCGGCGACCACGACCTCACCGACGACTTCGAGGGCAACGCCGCCCGGTACCGCGCGAGCAAGGACGTCACCCTCTTCGTGCTCCCCGGATCCGCCCACTGTCACAACCAGGCGGGCACACGCGCCCTGCTCTGGGGGCGGATCGTGGCGTGGATCGACGCGTTGCCGACCTGAACCGGGGACGACGCGCCGTACAGTGCGCGTCATGAGCGAGGACATGGCACCGGTCGACATCGAGCACGCGGTCCTGCTGGTGATGGACTTCCAGCCCGGCATCGTCGAACGGGTGGCCGACGCCGAGGCGCTGCTCGACCGGGTGGCCGGCGCCATCGCGACCGCGCGCGCCCGGGGGATGGCAGTGGGGTACGTGCGGGTGGCCTTCGACGACGCCGACTACGACGCGGTGCCGCCGACCAACAAGATCTTCGCCCGCCTGGCCGAGGGGCGCGTGAACCACGTCGACTCGCCGGCCACCGCGGTGCACGACCGCCTGGCTCCGGAGCCGGGCGACATCGTCGTGCGCAAGACCCGGGTCGGCGCGTTCTCGACGACCGACCTCGACGAGCAGCTCCGCAAGCGCGGGATCTCCACCGTGGTGCTCGCCGGGATCAGCACGAGCGGTGTCGTGCTGTCGACGGTGCGTGACGCCGCCGATCGCGACTACCGGATCATCGTCCTTGCCGACGGCTGCGCCGACTTCGACGCCGAGGTGCACGACGTGCTGCTCGGCAAGGTGTTCCCGCGTCAGGCCGACGTGGTGACCGTCGCCGAGCTCGACGACCTGCTCACGGTCGCCTGACCCCGACAGCAGGGATCGAGCGCTCAGGCGCGCACGATGGCGAGCACGCCGGCGAGGCCGGCGATGCCGAGGACCGCGGGTCGCAGGTTCCGCCCGTGCAGGTGCGGCCGGATCGGCAGGCTGAGGAGGAGCCCGAGGCCGTAGCTCGGCATGAGCGACAGCCCGAGGAGCACCTGCCACCCCTGCAGCTGGGAGCCGATGGTCAGCCCCACCAGCGTCACGAGCGTGCCGATCGTGAACTGGGTGGCGAGCGTCGACCGCAGGACGGGGGGCGGATCGTTCTGGTACAGCAGGGCGAGCGGTGGTCCCTCGATCGCCGCCGCGGTGCCCATCACGCCGACCGCGACGCCGGCACCGGTCGCGGTGGCCGGGTTCACGCCCGGGTGGAGGTGCGCGGCCAGCAGGCTCACCAGGACGGCGACGATCACGACCGAACCGATCACCACCGCGAGCACGTCGCTCGAGACGAGCGCGACCACCGCGACCCCGAGCGCGGTGCCCGGGAGGCGTCCGAGCAGCAGGAACCAGTTGCCCCGCCAGTCGACGTGGGCGCGCTCGGTGACCGCCATGGTCACGACCATCGGGAAGCTCGGGAGCACCATCGCGCCCGGCAGCGCCGCCGGCACCACCAGCGCGACGACCGGGACCGCGAGCAGGTTGCCGCCGAACCCGACGACGCCCTGCACCGTCGCGGCCAGCGCGACGGCCGTCGCGATGACGAACCAGTCCGCCACCGAGACGTGCACGGGGGAGCGCTCAGCGCGCCGCGGTGAAGAGGAAGACTCCGCCGGGCGCGCCGCCGCCGTTGCTCACGACCGCGGTCTCGGCATTGGCGACCTGCCGCTCGCCGGCCGCGCCGCGCAGCTGGGTGATCGCCTCGTGGATGAAGCCGAACCCGTGCAGGCGGCCGGACGAGAGCTGGCCACCGTGGGTGTTGAGCGGCAGCATGCCGTCGAGAGCGATGTTCTTGCCGCCGTCGAGGAAGTCCTTCGCCTCGCCCTCGCCGCAGAAGCCGAGCGCCTCGAGCCACGAGAGGCAATTGAACGAGAAGCCGTCGTAGAGCTGGGCCAGGTCGATGTCGGCGGGCCGCAGATCGGTGCGGGTCCAGAGGTGCGCGGCGGGCCCGGTGACGAGCGGCTCGTGGTCGAGGGTGCCCTGGTCCCAGCTCCAGCGTTCGGTGAGCTGGGTGCCCACGGCCTCGAGGTGCACCGGCTTCTGCCTCAGGTCGCGGGCGCGGTCCTTGCGCGACACGATCACCGCGACCGAGCCGTCGCACGGGACGTCGCAGTCGTAGAGCCCGAACGGCGTCGTGATCATGCGCGCATTCAGGTAGTCGTCCATCGTGAGCGGTTCCTTGTAGATCGCCCACGGTGTGCGGGCCGCGTTCGCACGCGCGTTCAACGCGATCCAACCGAGGGTCTCGCGCGTCGTCCCGTACTTGTCGAAGTGGGCCGACGCGTGCATCGCGATCCAATTGCCGGCCGACGACGCGCCGTACGGCATGCGCCACTGCATGTCACCACCGATGCGCGGCGACTCCTGCAGCGCGAGCATGTTGCTCGAGGCGCGGTCGTTCTGCGCCGCGCGCTGCTGCGCCGCGTAACTCGACTCCCACACCGTGCGGAAGCACAGCACGTGGTTGCACAGGCCGCCCGCCACTGCGAGCATCGCCGCGATCACGGCACCGCCCTGGCCCGGCAGCTCGATGCCGCTGTTGATCCACGACGGCCGCAACCGCAGGATCTCCTCGAGCGCGTTGACACCGCCCTCCGACATGCCGACCCCGATGCCGGGGCCGGGGTACGTGGACATGCCGTCGATGTCCTCCGGCCGGAGGCCGGCGTCCTCGATCGCCTGCGTGGCGGCGGCGACGGTCAGCGTGATGGGGTCGACCATCAGCCGGCGACCGACCTGCGACATGCCGATGCCGGTGACGGCGACGTGGTCCTCGAACTTGTCGGCCCCCTTCGGCATCGGCCGGGCGTCGTGGCTCTTGGGGTCGGTGGCGGGGAACGGGCCCTTCTCGGGGTCGCCGGTGGGCTCGAACAGGGGGATCCACACGTCGTCGTCGTGCTCGAACCGCACCTGCACCTTCATCCCGACGTGCACGTCGGCGGGGTCGCAGTTGACGATGTTGGTGGTGAGCCGGACGCGGTCGTCCTCCTCGATGGCCACGATCGCGATCACGTACGGCGGCGGGAACGTGGGGATCCACGTGTGCTCGTTGACCGTGAAGCCGGCGACGACCGCGCGCCCGGAGACCGCGGCCGGTGCCCAGTCGGTCGAGAGGCAGGAGGCGCACACCGGGCCCGGCGGGTGGCGCAGCTGCCCGCACTCGGTGCAGCGCTGGAAGCGGAGCTTGCCGTCGGCGCCCGACGTCCAGAAGAACTCGTTGCGCTCGGTCACCTGCGGCAGCAGGCGCCCGCTGGACTCGGCCACGATCGCTCCTCGTGCTCGACGGCCCGGCGAACCTACCGCCGGTCCCTGTGAACCCACTACTTTCTGGCGTCACTGATGCGTGCATGTCACGCACGAACGACGCCGGAACGTGGACGGAACGATCGGGGGAGTGCGATGCCTGCACAGCTGAAGCCCACGGGTGGCCTGGAGGGCTGCGGGGTGCTCGTCACCGGCGGCGGCACCGGGATCGGCGCCGCCTGCGCGCGGGTGGCCGCCGCCGACGGCGCCGCGGTCACGATCTGCGGGCGCACCGAGGCGACGCTGAGCGCGTCGGTCGAGAAGATCGAGCAGGCCGCGGAGCACGGCGGCAGCGTGCGCTACGTGATCGGCGACGTCACCGAGGAGGACGACGTCAAGCGCATCATGGCGGCCGCCGCCGAGCCGACCGGCACCCTCGACGGCGTCGTCGCCAACGCCGGTGGTGGCGGCGGCCTGGCGCCGCTCGGACTGCAGACGGTCGAGGACTTCGAGCGCGTGCTGCTGCTCAACGCCACCGGGACGTTCCTCACCGCCAAGCACTCGATTCCGCTCCTCGTCGAGTCCAAGGGGTCCTTCGTCGGCATGTCGTCGTTCGCGGGCGCCACCACCCACCGGTACTTCACCGGCTACACCGCGGGGAAGGGCGCGCTCGAGCAGGTGGTGCGCAACGCGGCCGACGAGTACGGCGCGCTGGGCGTGCGCTTCAACGCGGTCCGGCCCGGGTTCATCACGACCGAGATCATGGAGAACATCTCGCGTGACGGTTCCACCTACGCGAGCTACATGGAGAACACCCCGCTCGGTGACGTCGGCGCGCCCGAGGACGTCGCCAACGTCGTGCGCTTCCTGCTCGGCCCCGAGTCGAAGTGGGTCACCGGGCAGATCCTCAACATCGACGGCGGGAACTCCCTGCGGAGCGGGCCCGACTACGGCGAGGTCGTCGTGATGATGCACGGGCCCGGGGCGATCCCCGGGGCGGCGGACGGCTGATGGCCGAGATCGTCGTCGTCGGTGGCGGGCTCGTGGGCCACTGCTCGGCGATGCTGCTCGCCGCCGACGGGCACTCGGTCACGGTGCTCGAACGCGATCCCGAGCCGCCGCCCCGCTCGGCCGACGCGGCGTGGAACGACTGGTCGCGTCGCGGGGTCAACCAGTTCCGGATGATCCACTACTTCCTGCCCCGCTTCCGTGACATCGTCGAACGTGACCTGCCGGCGGTGGCGGCGGCGCTCGACGCCGACGGCGCGCTGCGCTTCAACCCGCTGGAAGCCGTGCCCGAGCAGGTGAGCGGCGGGCGGCGCGACGGCGACCAGCGCCACCAGTCGTTGACCGGGCGGCGGCCGATGGTCGAAGCCGTCGTCGAGCGGGTCGCGGCCACCACGCCGGGCGTCACGGTGCACCGCGGCGTCGCGGTGCGCGGGGTCCTCACCGCCGACGCGCGCGCGAGCGCGGCGCCGCACGTCACGGGGGTCGTGACCGACGACGGCACCGAGCACCGCGCCGACCTGGTCGTGGACGCCGGCGGCCGGCGGTCGGCGGTACCGGCGTGGCTCGACGCCGTCGGCGCCCGTCCGGTGCGCGAGCGGCGGGACGACTGCGGCTTCGTGTACTTCGCCCGGCACTTCCGGTCGGCCGACGGGTCCATGCCGCCCCTCTTCGGGCCGCCGCTGCAAGCGTACGAGTCGGTGTCCACGCTCACGCTGCCGGCCGACAACGGCACGTGGGGCGTGGGACTCATCGCCAGCGCACGCGACACCCCGGTCCGGCGGTGCCGCGACGTCGACACGTGGTCGGAGGTCGTCCGGCTGTTCCCACTGGTCGCGCACTGGATCGACGCCGAGCCGATCACCGACGTGGCGGTGATGGCCGGCATCGAGGACCGTCAGCGCGACTTCGTCGTCGACGGTGTCCCGGTGGCCACCGGCCTCGTCCCGATCGGGGATGCGTCGGCGTGTACGAACCCGTCGATCGGTCGGGGGTGCACCATCGGGTTGATCCACGCGGAGGCGTTGCGCGACCTCGTGCGCGAGCACGACCTTGCTGACGCGCTCGGCGTCGCCCTGGCATGGGACGACATGACGCGCGAGCGCGTCGCGCCGTTCGTGCGGGAGACCCTCCACTTCGACCGTCACCGTCTCGCCGAGATCGAGGCGCACCGCGAGGGTCACCCGTACGAGACCGACGACGAGGAGTGGCTGCTCGGCGAGGCGTTCGCCGCCGCGTCGGGACTCGACCCCGACGTCTTCCGGTCGTTCCTCGAGACGATCGCGCTCTACGACTCGCGTGCCGGCGTGCTCGCCCGGCCGGGTCTCGCCGATCGGGTGCGCGAGCTCGCCGGCGCGCCCGCCGATCCCTTGCCCGGCCCGTCCCACGCGGAGCTCACCACGTTGCTCACCCGCTGAGGTCGCCGCCCTGCGCCGCCGTCGGCGTGGTCGGTTCCGGCGCGAGGGTCGTGGAGGTCGGCGCGGTGGTGTCCGGCGGGGCGGTCGTGGTGGAGGAGGGAGTCTCCGCGACCTCGGCCGGCACCGACGACGTGGTGGTCGCGCGCGTGGTGCTGCTGGGGTCGGGCGCCGGCAGGCTGGTGGTGGTCGGGCTCGGCGGCGGGATCGTGTTCGTGGCCGCGACGACGCCGGCGGGCGAGGCGCCGTTCCCGTCGGCGGCCGGAACCGGCGAGGGCGTGGTGGTGACGACGACGGTCTCACGGCGCGACGCGTGGTCGGGCCCCCGGTCGGCGACGAAGCCGAGCGCGACCCCGGCGAGCACCGCGTCGCCGACGACCAGAGCCGCCAGCGACAGCCGCGTCGTTCGACCGGTGTGTGCCATCGGCGTCGCCTCCGGAAGGAGTTGCGCCTGTCTGACCTCCCGCGATCGTACCGACTCCGCGCACCCTCTTCGACCGCGAGCGCGACGACGGGCCTCAGCGGACCTCGAGCGTCATCGCGACGGTGTGGTCGGCGCGCACCGCGGCGAGGTCGGCGCCGTCGTCGGTCGGGGAGCCGGTGAGCCAGAACCGGCGGTTGGCGTAGTGCGGCGCGCGGGCGCGGTACGAGACGGACTGCCAATCCTGGTCGCCCCGGCGGCGGGCGAGGTCGGCCAGCAGGACCGCGGTGAGCGGGCCGTGCACGACCAGATCGGGGTAGCCCTCGACGCCGGTCGCGTACGGGTGGTCGTAGTGGATCCGGTGGGCATTGGCGGTGACGGCGGAGAAGCGGAAGAGCAGCACCGGATCGGCGACCCGGGCCTCGACCCATGCCGCATCGGGGGCGTCGTCGCGCTCGGGGCCGGGCGGGGCCACCGCCGCCGCCTCCCGGAACACGAGGTCCTGCTCCTCCTCGATGCAGGGCTCACCCCGTTGCGTCACCGTGTGCCCGACGGTGACGAGCCAGAACCGGCCGCGGCCACCGTCCTTGACCTCGGCGCGCACGATCCGCGACGCGCGCTCCGCCTCGGTGCCGAGGGCGAGCGGTCGCTCGACGTGCACCCGACCACCGACCCACATGCGCTGCGGGAACGCTTCCATCTCGGGGCGCCGGCGCGGGTGACCGTCGGGCCCGAGCGCGGCGGTCGGCACGAGCGGGAGGAACGCGGCCCAGTGCCACAGCAGCGGGAGCGCGCCGGTGTCGAGCACCGTCGGCTCGGCGTCGATGCAAGCGGCCAGTCGTTCGGCCTGCTCGCGCGTGACCGCGGCGCGCGCGACGTCGGCGAAGCCGGCGTCGGCGAGCGTGGGCTCGGCGCCGCTCGCGCTCACGCGGTCTCCATTGGGCGTTCGCTCCTCGCCGGGGTACCCGGCTCGCTCACGCTCACGCGGTCTCCATTGGGCGTTCGCTCCTCGCCGGGGTACCCGGCTCGCTCACGCTCACGCGGTGAGCGGCACCGCGCTGGCCACGATCCCGTCGTCGTGCAGGCGGCCGATCTCGCTCGGCGAGAGCCCGAGCACGCGGTCGAGCACCTCGTCGGTGTGCATGCCCAGCAGGGGCGCGGGCGCGGGTGGGAGCGGGGGGTCGACCGGGAAGCGCAACGGCGATGCCGGCGTGAGCAGCGCGCCGATGCCCGGGTGCTCGATCTCCCCGAACACCGGGTTCACGGGTGACGCGCGCCAGTCGTCGTCGAGCAGCTGCGTGAACGTCTGGTACGGGCCCCAGCACACGCCGTGCTCGTCGAGCGCCTTGCGCACCTCGTCGAGGCTGCGGGCCTCGAACCACGGCTTCAGCAACGCGGCGATGCCGTCGCGGGCGCGGTAGCGGTCTTCTTCCTTGCGGAAGTCGGCGTCGAAGGCGCGCTCCATGGCTGGCAGGTGTTCCTCGATCCCGGTGGCGCGCACGAGCGTCTGCCACTGGTTGAGGCTGATGGCGACGACCATGACGCGCCGGCCGTCGCGTGTCGCGAAGTCACGCCCGAACGCACCGTACATGTCGTTGCCGAGCGGCGGCCGATTCTCGTGCATGACCTCGGCCTGCGCGAGGAAGCCGAGGTTGGCGACCATGGTGAAGGCGACGTCGGCCAGCGACAACTTCACCAGTTGTCCCTCGCCGGTGACGCGACGGTGGCGTTCGGCCGCGAGCACGCCGATCACCGCGTTGAGCCCGGTGGCGATGTCCCACGCCGGGAGCGCGTTGTTCACCGGGAACAGCGAACCGACCGGCCCGGTGGCGGTGGCGATGCCCGAGGCGGCGTTGACCGTGTAGTCGACCGCCGTCGTCTCGTCGGGGTTGCCGACGATGTTCAGGTACACGAGGTCGGGGCGCCGCTCGCGGAGCCGGGTGTCGGCCAACCAGCCCGACTCGGGGAAGTTGGAGAGGAAGATGCCGGCGTCGTCACCGGGCGCGGTGATGAGCGTCGTCGCCAGCTCGCGCCCCGCGGGGTTCGAGAGGTCGATGGCGATCGAGCGCTTCCCCTTGTTCAACCCGGCCCAGTAGAGGCTGACCCCCTCCTCGGTGACCGGCCAGCGCCGGTAGTCGAGGCCGCCGCCGACGGTGTCGAACCGGATGACGTCGGCGCCGAGCTGGGCCAGCGTCAGCCCGCCGAGGGGGGCGGCCACGAACGCCGATCCCTCGATGATCCGCAGTCCCGAGAGCAGCTCCATGCGGCACACAGTACGGTGCCACGTGATGGAGACGGGGCGGAGGCGTGGCCGGATGGCCGGGACGCCGGAGCGGAATGGACCTGGGTGATGGAGATGAAGCGGAGGCGTGGCCGGATGGCCGGGACGCCGGAGCGGAATGGACCTGCGTGATGGAGAAGCTGCTGTTCCTCTTCCACCGCAAGGACGGCCTGAGCCGGGACGAGTTCTTCGAGCACTACCTCGACGTCCACGCCCCGCTCGGACTGCGTGTCACCCGCACCATGGACGGCTACACCGTCAACCTGGTCGACACCGAGGGTGCGGGCGCGCCCGACGCGATCACCGAGGTCTGGACCGCGTCGGCGAAGGACTTCTTCGACCCGGCGCAGTCGTTCGCGACCCCCGACGACGCGAAGGAGCTGATGACCGACCACGACTCGTTCATCGGTCCGTACGACACCTACATCGTCGAGGAGCGGGTCGTGCGCCAGGAGAGCGACGCGGCGGGCGCCAAGCGGGTGTCGTGCTATCTCGAGGGTGAATCGGTACCGGAGGCCGGACCGGACGTCACCGGTGTCGTCGAGCACCGCGTGGTGCAGGTGCTCGGCGACGACGCGCCGCGCTACACGACGATCGTGTCCACGTGGGCGCCGACCGCTGACGCGCTCGGGCCGCCGAGCGGAGTCAGCTTCGACGTGCGCGAGTACCGCAAGAAGACCCCGCCGAGCTGACGCCTTCGGCAGAGGATCAGACCGCGGTCTTCGCCGCCAGCTGCGGATCGGCGGCCGCGACCTTCCCCAGCAGGTCACGCAGCTGCCGCTGCTCCGCCGCGGTGAGCGCCTCGAATGCCGACGGGGGCTCGGCCAGCAACTCGAGCGCCCGCGCCTGCTGCGCGCGTCCCTCAGGCGTCAGCACGATGGTGCGCACGCGCCGGTCGGCGGGGGAGAGGCGGCGTTCGGCGAGGCCGCGGTCCTCGAGGCCGTCGGCGAGGCTGGTGACGTAGGACGCGTCGCACCCCCAGTGTTCGGCGAGGTCGCTCATGCGTAGTGCATCACCGTCGGCGAACGCGCCGATTTGCACGAACGCCTTCAGGAGCGGGGGCGAGAGCCCGAGCTCGGCGCAGATGCGGTGGACGCGGTCGTGCGCCTCGCCCTCGACGAAGAGGGCGTACATCGACGCCCAGGCCTCCCGGCTCGCGTCCGTGCTCACGGCACCAGTGTAGGTAAACCCTTGATGAACGTCGACCATTGGGCTGCTCAAAGCTTGATGAGACTCAAGGAAAACGCGCTAGGGTGGGGACCCGTGGCAGAACCTGCGATCGTGGTCGACCACCTGGTGAAGTGCTTCGGGGACGTCGAGGCGGTCAAGGGCGTCTCGTTCGAGGTGCCGGAGGGCCGCGTGCTCGGCCTGCTCGGGCCCAACGGTGCCGGCAAGACCACCGTCGTGCGCATGCTCACCACGCTGCTGCGGCCCGACGGCGGGAACGCCCGCGTCCTCGGCGTCGACGTCAAGGAGGACCCGCAGACGGTCCGGGCCAACATCGGGCTCGCGGGCCAGTACGCCGCGGTCGACGAGAACCTCACCGGCCGCGAGAACCTCGTGCTGGTCGGCAGGCTCTCGCACCTCGACGGCGACGAGATCGACGCTCGGGCCCACGAGCTGCTCGAGCAGTTCGCGCTCGAGCACGCGGGCGACCGCATCGTCCGCACCTACTCCGGTGGCATGCGCCGCCGGCTCGACCTCGCCGCCGCGCTGGTGCACCGGCCGCCGGTGCTCTTCCTCGACGAGCCCACCACCGGCCTCGACCCGCAGGGTCGCAACGACCTGTGGGGAGTGATCGAGGACCTCGTGGCGCGTCGGCACCACCGTGCTGCTCACCACGCAGTACCTCGAAGAGGCCGACGTGCTCGCCGACAACATCGTGGTGATCGACCACGGCACCGTGATCGCCGAGGGCACCGCCACCCAGCTGAAGGAACGGATGGGCTCGACGGTCATCGAGATCACGATGCGCGACGACGACGCCGCGGCGCGTGCCGCCGAGGTCATCACGCCCGTCGGCACGCCCTCGCGCGACGGCAAGCTCATCCGTGTCAACGTCCCCGGCGGCGCGGGCGCCCGATCGATGCTGGAAGCGGTGCGGATCCTCGACGGTGAGCACCTCGACCCGGCGACGATGGTCCTGCGCGAGCCCACGCTCGACGACGTGTTCCTCGAGCTCACGGGGCACACCACGAGCGACAGCGACGAAGGAGAAGGGTCATGACGACGGTCGCCGCTCCCGCGCGCGCCGACCACGCGCGTCAACCGTGGTCACGCAGTCGGCGACGCCATCACGATGGCGTGGCGCAACCTGCTCAACATCAAGCGCAACCCGCAGCTGCTGGTGTTCGCCACGATCCAACCGGTCATCTTCGTGGTGATGTTCCGGTATGTGTTCGGCGGCGCCATCCAGGGCAGCCTCCCCGCCGGGCAGACGTACGTGAACTTCCTGATGCCCGGGATCTTCGTGCAGACGATCGTGTTCGGTGCGCTCACCACCGGCGTGGGGCTGGCCGACGACCTCAGCAAGGGCCTGATCGACCGGTTCCGGTCGCTGCCGATGGCCCGCTCGGCGGTGCTCGTCGGCCGCACCCTGGCCGACTTCGTGCGCAACTTCTTCGTGGTGATCCTCATGTGCGTGGTCGGCTTCATCGTCGGTTGGACGATCGGCACGGACGTGTTCGGCCTGCTCGGCGCGATCGCCATCATCCTGGCCTTCTCGTACTCGCTGTCGTGGGTGTTCGCCATCGTCGGGCTCACGGTGAAGGACGCGGAGACCGCGCAGGCGGTGTCGTTCCCCATCCTCGCCCCGCTGGTGTTCGCGTCGTCGGCGTTCGTGCCGGTGGCCACGATGCCGTCATGGCTGCAGGGCTGGGCCAAGAACCAACCGGTGTCGGTGGTGGTGAACGCGGCGCGCTCGCTCACCATCGGTGTCGGACCGACGAGCGAGTACGTGATCAAGGCGATCATCTGGATCGTCGGCATCATCGCGGTGTGCGCGCCGATCGCCGTCGCCCGCTACCGCCGCGCTGTCTGACTCCACCGCTTCCCGCTCTCGGCGCTGACGCGCCGGGCCGCTCGGGCCACGCTCCATTGCGAGCCGGGATACCCGGCTCGCGGCCATTCCGCTCCAGGCGGTTACGCTCCGCGGCCATGGGCCGTGACATCGCAACCCTCGTCGCCTCGATGACCCTCGACGAGAAGGCGGCGTTCACCGCGGGTGCCGACTTCTGGACGTTGGTCGCCAACGAGCGGGTCGGGATCCCACCCATCCGCGTGACCGACGGACCGAACGGGGCTCGGGGGAGCGCGCTGTTCGGGCTCGGCGGCGAGACCGCGGTGTGCGTGCCGTGCGGGTCCGCGCTCGGCGCCACGTGGGATCCCGGGCTGGTCGAGCGCGTCGGGGCGATGCTGGGCGAAGAGGCGCTCACCAAGGCCTGTCGCGTGTTGCTGGCGCCGACGGTCAACCTCCACCGCTCACCGCTCGCGGGCCGGAACTTCGAGTGCTACTCGGAGGATCCGCTGCTCTCGGGGAAGACCGCGGCCGCCTTCGTGCGCGGTGTGCAGTCGCAGGGCGTGGTCACCACGGTGAAGCACTTCGCCGGTAACGACGCCGAGTTCGAGCGTCACAGCATCAACTCGGTGATCGACGCCCGCTCGCTGCGCGAGCTCTACCTCGTGCCGTTCGAGCTCGCGGTGCGCGAGGGCGGCGCGCTGGGGATCATGACCGCGTACAACCGGCTCAACGGCCCGCACTGCTCGGAGCACGCCGCGCTGATCACCGCGATCCTGCGCGACGAGTGGGGGTTCGAAGGCTTCGTGCTCACCGACTGGTTGAGCGCGGGCTCGACGGTCGGGTCGTCGGCCGCCGGGCTCGACCTCGAGATGCCCGGCCCGGGGCAGTTCTACGGCAAGACCCTGGGCGAGGCCGTGCGCGCCGGTGAGGTGGCCGAGACCGAGCTCGACGAGCACGTCGGCCACCTGCTGCGCGTCTTCGACCGGGTCGGCGCGCTGGATGATCCCGCCGACTGGACGAGCACGTCGATCGACCGGCCCGAGCACCGCACCCTCGCGCGCGAGGCGGCGATCGCGGCCACGGTGTTGCTGCGCAACGACGCGATCCTGCCGTTCGACGTCGCGGAGATGCGCACGCTGGCAGTGCTCGGACCGAATGCCGAGCGACCGCAGATGATGGGCGGTGGCTCCGCCAACTTGGCGCCGCACTACCGGATCAGCTTGCTCGACGCGCTGCGCGACAAGGTGGGCGACCGCGTGGACGTGCGGTTCGAACGCGGCGTCGACATCGACCGCACGGCGCCGCCGCTTCTGGCGACGTTCGCCACCGACTTCTTCGCCGGCCGCGAGCACGCGGGTCCCGTCGTCGGCACCCGCACCTTTCCCGATGGCCGGCTCCTGCTCATCGACGCCGCGCCCCCGGGGTCGACATCGCCAATTTTTCGTACCGCGCCACCGCGACGTACGTCCCCGACGAGACCGGTCCGCACACGTTCTCGCTCGTGCAGATGAGCGGCCGGGCGCGGGTGCTCGTCGGCGGGAGGGTCGTGATCGACGGGGTCGCGAACCCTCCCGGTCCCGGGACCGAGTTCTTCGGGTTCGGCAGTGCCGAAGCCGAGGCGCAGGTCGAGCTGGTGTCAGGGCAGGCGGTCGAAGTCGCGGTCGAGTTCGCCGAGCGTGACGGCGTCTTCCTGCGCGGGGCGAAGCTCGGCCTCCGCCGGCCCGCGCCGCCCGACCTGCTCGACCGGGCCATCGCGGCCGCGGCCGACGCCGACGCCGTCGTCGTGATGGTCGGGACCAACGACGACTGGGAGAGCGAGGGGCACGACCGCGACACCATGGACCTGCCCGGGCGCCAGGACGAGCTCGCGGCGCGGGCCGTCGCCGCCAACCCGAACACGGTGGTGGTGGTGAACACGGGCGCGCCGGTCACCATGCCCTGGGCCGACGACGCGCCCGCGGTGCTGCAGGCATGGTTCGGCGGGCAGGAGATGGCCAACGGGCTGGCCGACGTGCTCTTCGGCGACGCCGAACCCGGCGGGCGGCTCCCCACCACCATCCCGGTGCGGCTGGAGCACAACCCGTCGTACGGCAACTTCCCCGGCGAGCTCGGAGAGGTCCGCTACGGCGAGGGCCTGCTGATGGGGTACCGCTGGTACGACGCGCGCCGGCTGCCGACGCGGTTCCCGTTCGGCCACGGTCTGTCGTACACCACGTTCGAGCTCGGCGCGCCCGAGGTGACCGCCGGCGCGGGCATCGTCACGGTGACCGTGCCCGTCGCCAACACCGGCGACCGGCGGGGGACGGAGGTGGTGCAGTGCTACGTGGGGCCGCCGCGCCCGACCCGGCTGGTGCGGCCACCCAAGGAGCTGAAGGCGTACGCCAAGGTCACGCTCGACCCCGGGGAACAGACCCGGGTCACCCTGACCCTCGACGAGCGCGCGTTCGCGTACTGGGACCCGGAGCGGCCCGGGTGGCGCGTCGATCCCGGCACGTACGAGCTCCACGTCGGCCGTTCGTCGGTCGACGTCGCGCACGTGGTGTCAGTAGAGCGGTGACCAGCTCGCGGTCCTGAGCAGCCGGCTCTTCCACTGGTCGCGGAACGCGAGCGCGTCGTACATGTAGGTCCCCGGCACGCGCCGCTCGAGCGGCAGCTCGGTGACGAGCAGGTGCGCGACGGTCGCGGGGTCGGGGATGTACTGCCAGAGCATCGCCTCCCGCCGCACCGACGAACCGTGCACGTTCTGGAAGCACGCCTGGATGTCGATCGGGATGGCGCGCATGTCGTCGGCGTAGCGCAGCAGCGGCTGCCGGTAGATGTCGTCCCACGCCTGGATGTAGTCGTCGAGCGACGACGTCGGCCACCCGGTGTCCTCCATGAAGAGGTGCAGCTCGTGCTCGCGACCGTCGGTGGGGACCGTCGCCAGGTCGACCTCCTGGATGGGCGACCAGTGCACCGGCACCATGACCTTGGCGGTCACGTCGTGGCGGTAGGTGTCGACCTCGCGCGACCACTCGCGCAGGTCGCCGTGCTGGACGCGCCCCGCCAGGCGCTCCCATGCCGCGCCGTCGCGCACGCCGGTGATGGTGACGACGTTGTACGACGCGCCGCTGCCGTGGGCGTGGTTCATGTACCAGAGCAGGCGGGCGTCGTCGCCCGCGGCCAGGGTCGGCATCCAACCGTCCCGGAACGCGGCCTCGAACTCGTCCTCGTGCTTGCCGGCGACCTCGTGAACCTCGTGGACGAACAACATCACGCGGCTCCCTGCTCGGGCGGGAAGGGCGACCAGGGGGACGTCCGGAGGAGCTGGCTCTCCCACCGGTCGCGCAGCTCGAGCGCATCGTGCATCCAGGTGCCGGGGGCGCGCATCTCGGCCGGGATGTCGGTGGTGAGCAGCCCGAGCAGCCGGTCGGGATCGAGGATGCGCTGCATGAGCGTGACCTCGCGCTTGCGGTGCGAGCCGAACGCGGGCTGGAAGCCGGCCTCGATCCGGAGGAACTGCGGTGCTCCCGAGTCGCGGTGCTCCAGCGACTTGGCGTACACGGTGCCCGACGTGTCGATGTAGTCGAGCAGCCGGCCCTCGTAGGGCCACATGGTGTCCTCCATGTAGATCGCCGGGTCGCGCTCGGCGCCATCCGTGGGCACCTCGCCGAGGTCGATGTCGGCCATCGGCGACCAGGGCAGCGGGACCAGCACCTTCCCGTGTACGTCGTGGCGGAAGGTGTCGAGCTCCCGCATCCAGTCCTGCAGGTCCCCGGACTGGATGCGGCGGGCCAGGCGCTCCCACGCGGCGCCGTCGCGGACCGCGGTGATCGTCACCACCCGGTACGACCACCCGCTGCCGTGAGCGAGGTTGAGGTACCAGAGCAGCCGGGCGTCGTCGCCCTGGGCCAGCGTGGGCATCCATCCCTCGCGGAACGCATGCTCGAACGCGTCCTCGTGGTAGCCGGCGACTTCGTGGGTCTCGTGGAGGAACAGCACGCGGGCATCCTCGCGCGAGTGCGGCGTCAGGTGCCCGACGCCTGCCAGACGTGCCGGCGGAGCACCGAGCAGACCGAGACGTCGTACTCCGAGTAGAAGGCGTTGCGGCCCTCCTCCTGCGCGGCGCGGTGTTCGGCGTCGTCGCGCCACGCGGCCTCGGCGGCGTCGGAGGCGAAGGTGACCAGCGCCAGGCGCTCGCCGTCGGCGGCCACGAACTCCTTGAACTCGACGAACCCGGCGAACCCGGCCGCCCGGGCCTCGAGCTCGGCCGCGCGTTCGCCGTACCGGTGCCCGGGCACGTCGTCGCGCAGGCGCGACCGGAAGACGGTGATGTTCTCGGCCACGGTCAGCCTCCGAGGATCTCGGCGTCGTGCTCGCCCACGTGCGGCGCGCGACGGGCGATGCGCCACGGCGACGCCGGCATGAGGAACGGCGCGCCCGCGTACCGGTAGGTGCGCCCGAGGTCGTCGTGCTCGACCTCGACCGGGAAGCCGCGCGCCACGAAGTGCTCCGAGTCGAACGCCTCCTCCGGCGCCGCGACCACGCCGCACGCGAGGCCGCGGGTCTGGCCGCCGCGGAAGAACTCGTCGGCGGTGATGCGCTCGGCGATGAACATCAGCGCCTCGCGGCCGGCGCCGAAGATCTCGACCGCCAGCGGGTCGGTGGCCATCTCGGCGATGGTGACACCACCGCGTTCGACGGCGAGGTCGAGCAGCACGATGTCGGGAAACTCGTCGCGCAGGCCGAGCGTCACCAGCCAGTCGATCAGCGCCTCGTAGTCGCGCTGGGCGCGAGGCGGGAAGCCGGTCGTGACGTAGAGGCCGTCGGCGCAGCACATCTGCGTCGGCATCGACATCGTCGTGAGCGCGTGCCGGCCGGTCTGGCGCTGCACCGTACCCCGGGCGACCAGCCACTCGTAGCTGCCGGCTTCGGTCGTGACGTTGGCCGCCGCGTGCATGCTCACGTCGACGTGCTGGCCGCGCCCGGTGACGTCGCGCGCCAGCACCGCGGTGAGCGCGGCGAGCACCGCGAACGTGCTGGCGATGTGGAACGCCTGGTTGCCGCCGCCGCGCACCGGCGGCAGCGAGTGGTCGTCGTACCCGCAGCTCCACACCGGCCCGCCGCCGGCCAGCAGCGTGAGGTCGGTGGCGGGCTCCTGGGCGCGCGTGCCGGTGCGACCGAACGGCGTGACCGACACCCAGATGAGCTCCTCGTGGTCGGCGCGCAGATCGGGGTGGTCGAGGTGCCGGGTGGCGAGCGCGTCGGGTGGCTCGCCCTCGAGGACGATGTCGGCCTCGGCGGCGAGGCGGCGGAAGTGCTCGGCGCCGGTGTCGGAGTCGAGGTCGAGCACGATCCCGCGCTTCGACGTGTTGTAGTGCCACCACCAGAGGCTGCGCTCCGGGTCCTCGACGTCGTCGGCGAACGGCCCGTAGGCCCGGCTGGGATGACCGCCGGGCGGTTCCACCACGATCACGTCGGCGCCGAGGTCGCCGAGCATCTTCCCGGCGAACGCGGCGTGCTCGCTGGCCAGCTCCACGACCCGCAGGCCGAACAGGGGCCCCGGCGCCTCGGTGGCGTCGCTCACGTCACCCCGTCCTTCGCCAGCTGCTCGATCTCGGCGTCGTCGAGCCCGAGGATCTCCGACAGCACGCGGTGATTGTGCTCACCCAGGCACGGACCGCCCCGCTCGATCACCCAGTCGGTCTCCGACAGGTGCACGGGCAGGCCGTCGACGCGCACGTCGCCCATCTCGCGGTGGTGCGCCGTCGGCCAGAGCCCCCACTCGGCGGTGCCGGGATCGTGGTCGATCCGATCCTCCGGGCGGGCCACCGCCGCCGCCGGCACGCGGGCGGCGCGCAGCGCCTCGGCCACCGCGAACCGGTCGCGCGTGACCGTCCACGCCGCCATCCGCTCGTCGAGCGCATCCTGCACCGCCAGGCGCTCGGCCACCGTGTCGTTGCGCGGGTCGAGCGCCCACGGCTCGCCGATCACCGCGGCGAGGTTCTTCCAGTCGGCGTCGTCGCGACACGCGATGGCCACCCAGTTGTCCTCACCCTCGGCGGGGTAGATGCCGTGGGGTGCACGTCGGCGGCGCGTGACTCCGGTTCGAGTCGGGCTGCCCGGGCCGGCGCAGCGGGCGACCGTTGACCGTGTAGTCGAGCAGGTCGGGTCCCACCAGCGTGGTGCCGGCCTCGGTGCACGCCATGTCGATCCACTGGCCCTCGCCGGTGCGGTTGCGATGGATCAGCCCGGCGAGGATGGCGACGGCCATCGTGTCGGCGCCCATGTGGTCCATGTACGAGAAGCCCCAACCCGCGGGCGGCTGGTCGGGCCGGCCCGAGCTGAAGGTCAGCCCGGAGACGGCCTGCACGATCGGGCCCCAGGTCTTGAACGCCGAGTTCGGGCCGGTGGCGCCGAAGCCGGAGTTCGACACGTACACGATGTCGGGCTTGATCGCCCGCAGCTCCTCGTAGGGGAACCCCATGCGCGCGAGCACGCCGGCGGCGAAGTTCTCGGTGACCACGTCGGAGACGGCGACGAGCTCGCGCAGCAGCTGCTTGCCGCGCTCGGTGCGCAGGTTGAGCGTGATCCCGAGCTTCTCGACGTTGTGGTTGTTGAAGCCGCCACCCATCTCGATGCCGCGCCGGTCGTCGACGAACGGCGGCGCGCCCCGCACGATGTCCCACGTCCCCTGGCGCACGGGGTCCTCGATGCGGATGACCTGGGCGCCGAATGCGGCGAGGAACCGGGTCGCCCCGGCGCCCGCGAGCTGCCCGCTCAGGTCGCAGATGCGGAGGTGCGACAACGCCGCCGACCGGCGTTCACCCGCCATGCAACCCACCCGCATCGGGACCGACGTACAGGTCGTGGCACTGATGGTTGTCGGTCATCGTGGGAGCGTACGCGAGCGGGGCCCGGTCAGTTGGTGGCCTGGCGCAGCTTCGCCAGCACCGCGTCGGGGCCGAGAGGCTGCTCGGTCAAGATGATGCCGTGCTGCGCGAGCGCGGTCGGCGACGGCGTCGCCGTCAGTTCGCGCATCTCCTCCGCTCCTGGCTGTGGACGGCGAATCCCTAACATCGCGCTCCGGCCGCCTCGATCGGGGTCGCCGGGCCCGAACGTGACGCATGGAGGCAGGGTGATCGGGATCACGATCGCCGGTCGGGAGGCCGTCGACCCCCGCGGCTGGGAGCGCACGTGGGGTGTCGCCGCGGGCCTGGCCGGCCCGGACGACGGCGTCGTCGGGCTCGACCGCGAGCAGCCGTGGACGGCCGACTTCGAGGTGATCGGGCCCGCGGGCGACGCCGGCAGCGTCGCGGTGCTGGTCGACGTCGAGAACCGCGGCGGACGCTCGACCCACGGCATGATCGGCCCCGAGCTCGCCGCCGGCCGGCTCGCGTACGCGCGGGTCCAGTGGCAGACCGGTCACGCCGCCGGAGTGCCCGAGCACGCCCAGGGCGTCGGGCTCGTCATCCTGCGCGAGTTCGGGCGCTGGCTGCGGGAACGCTTCCGGGTGCTGGTGCTCGCCGGCGCCAGCCAGTCGGCCTGGTGCGTGAACACGTTCGTCGGCGAGGGCTTCAACGAGGACCCGGGCTCGGGCACCGGCGTGTACGACGGCGCCTTCGCCTACCTGTCGGGCGGCAACTGGCTCGCGGTGAACCGGTGGGGTGACGACGGTGCACCGCAGGCGCCGTACGCCCGGCCCGCCGGCGTCCCCGTGCCGGCGGCGGACCTGCTCACCCGGCCGGGGAGCGACCCGTTCCTGGTCGAGATCTCCAGCTACACCGACTACTACCGCCTGCGGGCCAGCCGCTCGGCCGACGCCCCGCTCCCGGCGCGCTGCCGGCACTACGACTTCCCGAGCCCGCATGCGCCGGGCGCGATCGTGCCCGCCGACGCGGTGTTCGGGCGGCTCGGCTGCAACGGGGGCCGGGAGGTGCCGATGAACCCGATCGGCGCCGGTCCCTCGGTCCGGGCCACGCTGCTCGGGTTGTTCGGCGCGGTCGAGGCGACCACCGTGCCCGACGAGGTGCCCGCGCTGCCGCGGTCGGTGTTCTTCACCCTCGGGCCCGCGCCCCCGGCGAGCGCGCACTTCAACGGGCTCCCGGGTGTGGAGCTGCGGGTGCCGGTGGTCGACGCCGACGGAATGCCGGTGGGCGGAGTCCGCTTCCCCGAGGCCGAGCTCCCACTCGGCCGGCCGGAGCCGGTCGCGTTGTCGCCGTGCGGCACGAGCTCGATCGACGACGTGTGCGGGAACTTCGGAGGTTGGCAGCCGTTCGCGGCGGACGAGCTCGAGGCGCGCTACGGCACCCCCGACGAGTACGCGACGCGTTACGCGCAGGCGTACGACGCCCTGGTGGCCGACGGCTTCGCGTTGGCGTCGGAGGGGGAGCGGGCGGTCGCCGACGCCCGGCGCGCCTTCGCCGCCGCGGTCAGCGCGCCGCGCTGAGCTGGTCGCGCACCCACTGGAGGCTGTTGGGCTTGCCCATCTGGCCTTCCCAACCGGCCAGCAGCTCGTCGACGCGGGCGCGGTCGGGGATGGTGCCGAGCACCTCGACCGTCACCAGCTCGGTGGGCAGCTCGGGGACCCGGGTGTCGCCGATCGGGTCCATGAAGACGGGCTCGGACGGCTCGGCCATCGCGTACAGCTCGCCGGTGTCGGCGACCCACGAGAGCTCGGTGCGGGCGCCGTTGGCGTCGGACCACTCGCGCCCGAACTCGGTCTCCTCCGACTCGCGCCGGCGGGGATCCGCGTCGTAGAACTCTTCGATGTCCATGGTCACCTTCGTGTGAGACCCACCAGGGCTGGTGCGAGTGCCCGCCATTCTGCCCGGGGGAAGCCCGGCTGGTCCGCTCCGGTGTAGGCCTGCACGCACACGTGGTCGGCGCCGGCGTCGAGGTGCTCCTGCACCCGGGCCGCGATGGTGGCCTCGTCGCCCCACACCACCACGTGGTCGATGAGGCGGTCGCTGCCGCCGTCGGCGAAGTCGTCCTCACCGAAGCCGAGCCGCCGCCAGTTGTTCACGTAGTTCGGCAGCTGCAGGTACACCGTGAGACCCTCGCGGGCGACGGCGCGGGCGCGTGCGGCGTCGGTCTCGAGCACCACGTGCTGCTCGGGGAGCAGCAACGGTCCCTCGCCGAGGGCCTCGCGCGCCACTTTCGTGTGCTCAGGGGTCACGAGGTATGGGTGCGCGCCGCCGGCGCGGTCGCGCGCCAGGCCGAGCATCTTCGGCCCCAGCGCCGCGAGGACGCGCCGGTCGGCGGGAACGGTGGGGGAGACCGCGTCGAGCTCGTCGAGGTACCCGCGGGTGACCTGCAACGGCTTCTCGTACTGGCCGGGATGGGTCTGCTCGATGAGCATTGAATGGCTGACCCCGATCCCGAGCAGCGTGCGCCCCGGATGGTCCGCCTCGAGGCCGGCGAACCCCTCGCCCACCTCGGCCGCGGCGTGCATCCAGAGGTTGAGGATGCCGGTGGCGGCGACGATGGTCGATGTCGGATCGAGGAGCGTCCGCAGCGCGCCGAACACGTCGCCACCGACGTCGGGGATCCACAGCGCGGTGTAGCCGAGCGCCTCGAGCTCCGCGGCGGCGTCGCGGACCTCGGCCGCGTCGCCGTAGCGCAGCTCGCCGCTCCAGATGCCGATGCCGGTGAGCTCCATGCGGCCCTTCGTAACCGCGTCCGGGTACGCGACGCAACCCGCGATGCGCGCGGCAGCCCGTGACAGCGCATCAGCGACGCGATCTGGCGTCAGCTCCAAGTCGATCTCACCGGCCGTCCGTCAATCGGGTCCGGGAGGACACCCAGGAACGACTCTCCACATCCAGCGTGGCCGGCTCTGCATCCTGAAGGCCGGCGTGCGCGTCGCGTTCAGGCGACTTTGCGGGTGATCGTCTGTTCGGCACCCGGCAAGTACACCTTCGCGGCGTCCTTGTCGAGCGCCTTGGAGAAGTCTTCGTCGGTGTTGAGGGCCTCGTTTGCCGCCTGGACCTGCTGGAGGGTCTCGGCCAGGCTGACCCACATGACGCCGCCGTAGTCCCCGGTGACACCCACCGCGAACGATGTCGGGCGGCCGGTGATCTGCTTGACTCGCTGGGCCAGATCCACGCCGAATTCGGCGCCCGCTCGCATGGAACCGGGCGCGAGCGTGGCCCGCACCGTCACGGCGTAGTGGGCATCGATCTTCGCCGCATCGCGATCACCGTGCACGAGCTGCATCAACATCTGCATCGGAGGCTCGCCTGTCGAGAGCAAGCCCGTCGCCTCGTCGACCAGAGCCATGTAGCCCGGGTCGGCAGCGAGCTTGGTCTCGGTGTCCTCGATGATGGCCAGGTCCGAGACCACCGACGTCCACGCGAGAGTTCCCATTGCCGGCGACATCACCGACGTCCACAGCGCGGAGGGAACCTCGCTGATCTGATTGATCTTCTGCGTGAGGCGCAGCGCCCAGTCCATGACCTTGACCGGGTTCGCCGGGCCGGGGCGTACTGACGTCGAGTACAGGTACATAGAAGTCCTCCGATCACGTAGGAAAAGCTCGGAACGAGATGCCGAGCCTCAATCCCTGCGAAGGCCCCACCACGATTGGCGGAGCCTGCCCGGTTCGTCGCCGGGCCGATCCGTCGTCACAGGTCAGGGATCGTCTGGCTGAGGTAGGTACTCCAACCGGCCGTCGGACTGTTCGGGTCTGCCATGAGGGCCTGCATCGCCGGATCGGCCATGAGGGAGTCCTGCATCTTCCCGTAGCTCGTCCAGTCGGCAGCGGTATAGAGCAGAGTCACGGACCCGGTGGCCTCTCCCGCGGCCATCGTCACCATCGTCGTGACGTTCTCACCCCCGTGCTTCCTGACGAGATCGTTTCCTTCCTTGAGCGACTTCTGGATGTCTTCCCAACTCGCTCCTGGCTTCGGTCGGATCGCGGTCAACGAAACGATGGTCATCGTCCGCCCCTTCTACTCGTTCTGCCCCCCGCAACAGGTGTAGCCGCGTTCGCCGTCGCTGTCCATGGGGCGTAGCTCACCTGCGACCACCGGAGTTGATGAGGGACACCGTGTAAGGGACCCCTGATCAAACTTCCGTGTGGTCGACCCCGGCTTGCGGTCGAGGGCTACCCGCTCGCCGCGGCGCGCTTCTTGGCCGTAGTCCTCTTGCGGGCGGTGGCCGTCTTCTTGACCGACCGCTCGAAGCCGGTGACCTTCTTCTTCGCCGCGGCGCGCTTCTTGGCGGTAGCCCGCTTGCGGGCGGTGGCGGTCTTCTTGACCGACCGTTCGAAGCCGGTGACCTTCTTCTTCGCCGCGGCGCGCTTCTTGGCGGTAGCTCTCTTGCGGGCGGCGGCGGTCTTCTTGACCGACCGTTCGAAGCCGGTGACCTTCTTCTTCGCCGACCGTTCGAAGCCGGTGACCTTCTTCTTCGCCGCGGCGCTTCTTGGCGGAGCTCTCTTGCGGGCGGCGGCGGTCTTCTTGACCGACCGTTCGAAGCCGGTGACCTTCTTCTTCGCCGCGGCGCGCTTCTTGGTGGTAGCTCTCTTGCGGGCGGCGGCGGTCTTCTTGACGGACCGTTCGAAGCCGGTGACCTTCTTCTTCGCCGCGGCGCGCTTCTTGGTGGCAGCTCTCTTGCGGGCGGCGGCGGTCTTCTTGACCGACCGTTCGAAGCCGGTGACCTTCTTCTTCGCCGCGGCGCGCTTCTTCGCCGCTGGGCTCTTCGTGGCGGTTGCCTTCTTCTTCGCAGGCGGCATGAAGCCTCCTCTAGTTGACGAATCGCCGATCAAGTTCTAGCAGTCGCGCCTGTCGCGATCACGTCCTTCAAGCCCGCGCAAAATCTTCGACGCTGACAGTGATGGCGAGCGGTACCGCGCGCTCCGCTCGATTCCGCCGCGTCGGCGTAGGAGTTGGAGTAGCAATGTCGCAGCTCTGCCGTGCCTGCACCTACTTGCTCGCGCGTGGCGTCGGCGTGGTGGTGCGGGCAAGGCGCCATGCCCCCGTTGCAACTGTGGCCCGCCGAAGTAGCGGCTTACTCGTGGTCGCGATCCTCACCGGCCGCGGTCTTGCTCTGTGCCGGGCGGTGGTCGGTCGCTCGGAAGCACCCATGGATGTGGTGGTTGACCACACCGATGTCCCCCATGAAGGCGACCAGCCGGTGCCCCTAGCCTCGTCCTCGCGCCCAATGCGAGGAGAACGACGATGACCGATGATGAGTTGCGCGAGTTCTTTGAGCAGAACATGGCAGAGCTATCACCCAAACTGCACGACCTTCGCGAGGAGCTTGCACGCGTCAGCGAGCTTCTCGACGAAGCGCGAGCTACCGACACTCTCGATCCCCGGTTCGCCGGAGTCTCGAACCTGGTCGTCGGGCTCATGGACGTCGATATCAGGACGCTGCAACTCGTCGACGCGCTCGTGCGTCACGCGCTCGCGTGACCAACGACAGGACGCGCCGCCGCCGAGCGGCGTGGTTCACGTACCGGTGGCCCTTGCAACCACCGTGCTGTCGACAGAGATCGTGAACACGCAAGGCCCCGGTTTGAGCCTCGGCTTCACCTTCACCAGCTCGACAACGTGTTCAGCATCTCCGGCATGCCACACGTGGATGGTTCGGACAGCCCTGTAGTTCGTGGTGGAGAGCCAGAATGGGCTCTCGAGAAGGACGGCATCGTCGCCGACGCGCAGCTCTACCCTTCCAGTCGCGCCGCGCCACGAAAACTCGGCAGGAGTGCCAGCGACGTCAAACCCGATCCTCATGGGTCGCTGCCTCCCTTTCTTGCCAGCCCGACCGTCTCGCTACGACCGAAGGCCCGCTCCTCGCCGTGGGTTGCCTCCCAAGCGTCGCGCCGCGGTCAACCCGATCCTTGCCGAGCCACAAAGATCGATGCTCCCAGATGCTGTCAAGCCAGCTGGTTCTTGTGGGACGTAGGCGTAGAGCTCGCGTGCGACGTAGCGCTTCAGGCATCGGATGGCTTCGGTCTTGGTCTTGCGCCTGGGCGCAGCGGCGCTGCAGGTAGCGGCGGGTGGGAGGGTCGTAGGTCATCCAGCCCTCACAACGCATCCGCTGCCCGGTCGATGAAGGCGCGCCGGGTTGAAGGTCGAGGAGGCGCTCTTCAGAGGCGCCGTTGCTGACCGTCGATCGCGGTTTCACCGCTGACGGTCCAGGCGAACGCGTCGGGAGGGAGAAGCTCCTTGCCGCGGCGGTCGAAGGCGGCGAGTTCGTCGTCCGTCAGCACGTCTCGCCAGCGGCCATTGCTGGCTTTGTACAGGAACGTGTCTGCGCCGCCGACCCACCCGCGTTCGAAGGCGCCGATCTCGTCACTGCGCCTCTTCATCGAGGCGAATGTGCAATTTTCCACTTGGCTTGTCCAACGCTCTTCGTCCACGGGCACGCCGAGAAATCCCGCCACTCGTCGCATTTCGCGATCGAGATCGGCCTGCATGTCGTTGTAGTGAGTGAACAGCACGTTCTGCTCCCCGCGGTGGGCCCAGAACGACGCCACATGCTCGAACCACCACGGCGCCTCGTCGAGCCACCACGCGAAGAACTCGTGCAGGTCTTCCACCGGAGCGGGACGCGCCTCGATGCCTTCCTCTGCCGCGGTCACCGCGAGGTGCTGGAGGAGCTCTGGGCGCATGTTGCGCATGTGATTCCAGTACGACATGAACGCGTCGCGGCCATCACGGCCGACCACGATGTAGGACGCGGTCGGATACCAGGGGATGCCATCCGCAGGGGTGTGAGTCTTCAGAGAGCGTCGATGTGACTGTGCATCAACTCGTGCCATGAGCCCGTCGACTGGTTCGAACCGAGCGTCGATCCACGGGGCGATCTCGGTGACCCGCCCCGGTGCGCCGTCCGGGAACAGCAACTCCACCACGATTGTCTGCATCCAGGTCGTCCCGCACTTCGGCGGCGTACACACAAAGATGTCGCCCGCGCGAGGTGCGAAGTGCTCCCATCGTCGATTGTCGAAGACAATCTGGCGGTAATCGCGCTCGATCACTCGTTCCACCGCGGCTCTTCCCACGCCCCTCCCCCTCTTTTCGGAAGCGATGTCAGCTTGGCTCAGGATCGTGTGGCGCTTTCCGTCGCATCCGGTGGGCCAGACGATGCAGGTTTGCGATCTCGTCCGGCATCATGTGCGGATCGAGCGTCTTGAGATCGGCTGCGACCGCGATGCGTTCGGTGAGGCCTCGGCCCTGGTAGCGCCGGGCAAACAGCCGAGCCAGGCCCTCGCGTGCGGGCTGCGCGGCGATCTGCAGAAGACGCGGTCCAGGCATCCGCGGGCAGGTCAACAGCACATACGTGAGCGCGACATCGCTCAATGCCTCGCCGCGGGCTGCGTTCGACCAGTCGATGACCACGGGGCCGCCCGCGGAAAGGAGCACATTGAGCGGATGAAGATCGAGGTGCACGAGCCGGTCGCCACCGTCGGATGACTGCCCGAGCCAATCAGGGGCGGGAATCTCGTGGAGTTGGTCGTGGAGATCGGCGAGCAGCGAGGCATACCGCGGGATCGTCCACGGTCGCTTCGCCATCGGCTCCATCATCAAGGGCCCATCGATGCGTTGGATGATGATCTCAGAACCATTGGCGCGTACGTCATGTACCTCGGGAACCGGATAGCCGTGGACAGCCGCGTAACGCATGATGCGAGCCTCGTGCTCGATGCTGCGCCCGTCGCGAGCCTTGCGAAGCACCAAACCGTCGCCGAACTCGAAGATGTCACCATCGCGACCCTTCGCGATCAACCGGCCCGGCTCCATGGCTCGACCTTCTACACCACGCACTCTCAGACGCCAATGACAGGTCCGCACCCGCCCGGGCGAACCAAGCCGATCGGCAGACATGGCGTCGGTACACTCCGCGCAATCGGAGTCGAACCACGAGGTGGCGAGCGATGCGAATCACGACCGTCGGACGTGGACGAGTTGGCGGCGGACTAGCGCGCCGCTGGTCTGCCGCAGGTCACGAGGTAACTGCGCTCGGCCGTGACGGGGGGATGCCTCCGGATCCGAAGTGGTCGTAGTAGCGATTCCGGGAGACGCCATCGCAGACGGACTCGCGAAGGTCACGGGCCTCACGGGCCAGATCACCATCGACGCGACGAACAAGTTCGGCGCGCGCTCTGCCGGCTTCGAGTCCGTGGCGCAGCAAGTCAAGTCCTTCACCCGCGGCCCAACCGCAAAAGCGTTCAACACCAACTTCGCCGTTCTGTACGACAAGGTCGACGCGGAACCGCTGCCACCGGGCACGATGTTCGCAGCAGATCCCGAAGCGCGCGACACAACGGAGCGGCTGATCCGCGATGCCGGATTCAATCCCATCCACCTCGGAGATCTTGCGCAAGCGCCTCTCTTGGAGAGCCTCATCGCCCTAACCCGAGTTCTCGAAACCGGCGATCTCGGACCGTTCTTCTACCGCTTCAACCGTCCCGGCGAGATCTCGACCCGGTAGCGCGGTGAGGCACGAGCGGTGGGTACGCATACGACCACGGCTGGACCGAGGAGCGGATCCGTATTCGCGGACTCGAAGACGGGCTCGACGAAGGAACCTGGGCGCATCTTCAACGCCTCTGTGGTCGGGCGGGGTGTCCGTTGTATCGAGATCGGGGTTGGCGGCGGCGCGGTGGCGTTTTGGCTGGCCGAGATGGTCGCCCCAACGGCAAGGTCATCGCAACCGATCTCGCGGACTACACCGAGGCCATCGCCACACTCGAAGACCCGGCGAGCACGATCGTCATGCCGATGACCGTCGCCGCATGGGGAACACGACCCTGAAACCTCGGCGGACCGGCGCGAGACCGCCCGGAACGCTTCGATGCCGGGGGCGATCGTGCGCGGCACCGATCGATCGAGGAACCTCCCTCAGCGAGGAGGCATCACCATCGAGACGTGGCTACGTTGACCGTATGAGGTGGACCGTGATTGTGACGCTGGACGAGCCGAATCTGGTGCTCGGGGTAGATGCGCTCGAAGAGAGCGCGCTCGGGATGAGCGCGGTCCTGGAATCGGACCGTGGTGGAGTCCAGCGACAGGTGACGATGACCGTCGAGGCAGCGGACGAATCCGAAGCCCGGCGCGTTGCCGAAGAGCAGCTCACCAGCGGACTTGGTGCTCAGCTCTCCGGCGTTCCACTCGTCGAATCGATGCACATCGAACTGGACGAGTAGCCCGGCTGGAACGCACTGCATCGGTCGTCTCTTCTCAGGTCAGCGACTCGACACGCGCCGCTCGGTCAGGTGCGTCTTCGACGTCCGCCTCGCTCGACTCGAGAAGGTCCGTGGCACACCAGCGCCGGAGAGCTGGCCGCTCATGCGACGGGCGCCGGATCCCCGAAGAAGCCGATCGCGGTCTGGATGCGACCATCAGCGGCGAAGGTGACGACGTCGATCCCGGCGACGGCGACGGTGCCGTCGGGGCCATTGACGGTCCAACCGAATCGGGCATGGGTGTGGTGGGCATCGACGACCGTCGTGCGGGTCAGTGAGTGACCGGGCATCTGGTCCCGCAGCTGGCCGATGGCGGCGGCGATCTGATCGGGCCCCACGGCCTCGATCAGCGGGTCGACCAGACGGCCGTCGTCGGCGCAGACGGCATACGCCTGATCCGAACGGATGGCGTCGTCCGCCTCGTTCCACATCACGAGATAGCGGTCGATGGTGGCTTCGATGATGGTCGGTTCGACGATGGTGGGTTCGGTGTTGTTGGTTGTCTGCATGGAACTCATGGTGGACCGCCACTCGACCCACGGCGATTCCCTGTGAGGTAATGGTCCGGTGACACTCGTGCGCGTACCGTCGAAGCCGTGACGACCATCGCGGCGGCATCGCCGCGCCTCGGCGAGCTCCTGAAGATGTGGCGATCGAAACGTCGCTTGAGCCAACTCGACCTCGCCAGCCTGGCCGGCGTCTCGTCTCGACATCTCTCCTTCGTCGAGACTGGCCGGTCGAAGCCGAGCCGCGAGATGGTCCTGCACCTCGCCGAGCACCTCGATGTCCCCTTGCGCGACCGCAACGTGATGCTGACAGCTGCCGGCTTCGCGCCGGTCTACCAAGAGTCTGCGCTCGACGCCCCCGAGCTGGCCAGCGTCCGTCAGGCGATCGAGGTCATCCTCGCCAACCACGAACCTTGCCCCGCCTTCGTCATCGATGGAGCGTGGAACCTCCTCGAAGCGAACGCCGGCGTCGCCGGCTTCCTGGATCTCATCTCACCCGAGCTCCTCGACCCGCCCATGAACGTCATACGGGCCAGCCTGCATCCGCGCGGCCTCTCGAGATTCATCGTGAACTTCGACGAGTACGCCGCACACGTGATCGAGAGGCTCAACCGCCAGCTCTCCGCGACATCAGATCCCGGACTCGAGGCCCTGCTCGACGAAATCTCGGACTATCCCGACGTCTCGCGAGCTCTCGGCGACGGTGCAGTGCTCCCGCCGCCCGCAGCGGTGCTCCCGATGCACTTCCGGCTCGACGATGACACCGAGCTGCGCTTCTTCTCCACGATGACGGTCTTCGGCTCGCCGCTGGACGTGACCATCGCCGAGCTCGCCATCGAGAGCTTCTTCCCCGCCGACGCGGCGACCGCAGCGCGCTTTCGCTGAGCCGAGCGACGCCGCCGAAACACGAACAGCACGAAGCCCACGCGGATGGTCAACACACCGACTCGCCGACGCCGGGCGGGAGCTCCACGCTGTGACGGTCGTGCGGGTGGTGCTGCTCGCCGGGTCGTCGCGCGCCGCGCACCGTCACGCCTCGACCCGCGTCTGCTTGTGGTTAGAGTCCTGCAAGATGGCAGAGGCCTCGTTCGACGCGCTCGAGCGTCAACAGCTGTGCGACCTCTTCCTCGAACTCGGTCCCGACGCGCCGACCCTGCTCGAAGCGTGGTCTACTCGCGACCTCGCGGCGCACCTCGTGCTGCGTGAGCACGACTACCTCGCTGCACCCGGCCTCCTTCTTTCCGGGCGGTGGCATCGGTTCGCCGAGACGCGTACAGCCGAGCTCGCCGAGCGCGACTTCGCGTCGCTCGTCGATCGAGTCAGGTCGGGGCCGCCGCCTGGCTTCTTCCGCATCGGCTGGGTGCGGAGATTTCCCAACCTCAACGAGTTCTTCGTGCATCACGAGGACGTGCGCCGGGCGAATGGCCGGGGGCCGCGGAGCAAGGTGCCCGATCTCGACGCGGCCCTGTGGCGCAACGTCGCTTGCGCACCATGGATTCTTGCTCGGCGCCTACGCGGCGTGGGACTCGAGCTCGCGTGGGCCGGGACAAACGAGCGAGTGCGAGCCCGGCGAGGCGAGCCGACGGCTCGGCTCGTCGGACCGCCCGGCGAACTTCTGCTGTATCTCTTCGGACGACAAGCCGTTGCCCAGGTTGCGGTCGCAGGCGAGCCCGCCGCCGTTGCCGTCGTTCGCGACACATCGTTCGGCATGTGAGCGCTGGGGGTGACAAGGACGGCCGGATCCTCGTCATGTCGGCCCAGAACCGGACGGCCACCCAATCGATCAAACTCCAGAACACATCGCACGCGCCGCTAACAGCCCGCACAGATCGGTAGTTACGCATTTTTGTTTCGTGAGGGAGACGGCAAACTCGCGTGCGCCGTCCTCCTCCTGCACTATCGGAGCGCGGCGGAACGCGGCCCGAAGTTCGCTCGCGAACAGGTCGGGTTCTTCCCAGGCGGCGAAGTGACCGCCCTTGTCCACCTCGTTGAAGTAGATGGGGACGTTGGGGTATGCCCGCTCGACCCAGCTGCGTGGAGTCCGCCAGATCTCCCCGGGGAACGTGGTGAAGCCGACCGGAACCGAGACCGGCGTGGCCGCTTGGCCGGCCGCACGAGCATTCTCTTGTCCTTCTTCCCAGTACGAGCGCGCGGCCGAGGCGCCGGTGCCGGTCAACCAATACAGCGTGATGTTGTCGACGATGTGCTCTCGGGTGAGCCCGCCCGAGGGTTTCCCGTCGACGAAGGCGCGGGCGATCTTTTCGTAGCTGTCCGTATCGTGATCCATGATCCAGGCCGCCAGGGCGATGGGTGAATCCAGCAGGGCATAGCCGATCGTCTCCGGGCGCGTTGCCTGCTCCACGAAGTAGCCAGTGCCGGACGCATTGAATGTGGCGAGCTGGTCGAGGGCAGCACGTTCTTCTTTGGTGGGTGGTGACGCGCTCAAGGCTTCGGCGTCGCCGAGCGCCGGCGTGAGGAGGTTCGTGTGGATGCCGATCAAACCGTCGAGTGCCAGGCGGCCCATCGCGTCGGTGACCTGGGAGCCCACGTCGCCGCCCTGCGCGACATACCGGGTGTAGCCGAGGCGCCGCATGAGTTCGTGCCAGGCCTGTCCGATGCGGATGGGGCCCCAGCCGAGCTCGGTTGGCTCGTCGGAGAAGCCGTAGCCGGGGATGGACGGCAGCACGAGGTGGAACGCGTCATTTTCATTACCGCCGTGCGCGGTCGGGTCGGTGAGTGGGCCGATGGTCTCGAGCAGCTCGATGATCGAGCCCGGCCAGCCGTGCGTCATGACCAACGGCAGCGCGTTCTCGTGCGCCGACTTCACGTGGATGAAGTGGATGTTCAGCCCGTCGATCTCGGTCTTGAACTGCGGCAGCGCGTTCAGTCGCGCCTCGCACTTGCGCCAGTCGTACTCGGTCGTCCAGTAGCGGGCGAGCTCCTGCGTCGCCGCCAACTGCACACCCTGCGACCGATCGGCGACGAGTTCCCTGGTCGGCCAGCGCGTCTCGCCAATGCGCCGCCGCAAATCGTCGAGCATCTCGTCGGCGACGTCGACCTGGAACGGACGGATCTCGGCCATGGGAACCTCCGAAGTTGGTGGGCCGGTGAACGCAGGGACCTCTGTTCAGCCCGCACCAGTCGTGAAGAAGTCCGGCTCCCTGCCACGCCACGAGGCATCTTCCATCGGCGGGTCCGGGTATGCAAGGGTCGCGCCCGGGTGACCGCGGCTACGCACACGTAATGCCCGCTCGGGCGCAGTGACGCGGGGTGCACCATCGCGACGCGTGCGCCCGGCGACGTCAGTCAGAGAGGTGCGTACCGGTAGCGCCGATCGGCAGCTCTTTCGGAAGATCAGTGTCCGCGATCGGCTTCGTCCGAGAGCTCCTGCAAGCGGTTCCTTGCGTTGTTCTCGGCGATGAGCACTCGAATGTGACGGAGCGCCACGACAGATCGGATTTTGCGGCGTGAGAACATGACGCATGGCTGAGGCTGACGCACGGACATCAGACGAATTGTGCGCGGTGCTCGTGGAGGAACTCGGCCAGCGGTCGGGGGGAGCGGCCGGTGATCTGCTGGAAGGAGTCGGTCGTGTAGTCGTTTTCGCCGGCCAGGATCGCCCACTCGCGCGTGATGAGCAGCTCGGCTTCCCCGGCCGGTATCCCCGCGGCGATCAGGCGCCGGAGGAACTGCGGCTCGGTTGCGACCTGGAAGGTGACGGATTCGCCGAGTTCCGCCGACAGCAGCTCGAGCGCCGCCGGCCACGACATGGGGACCGGTCCGGTCAGGTCGTGGTGCGCGCCCCACAGTGCCGGGTCGGTGAGCACGCGCAGCCTGGCCTCGGCCGCGTCGCGATGGTCGATCAAGGCGACGCGGCCGCTGGCGGCGAGGCCGGTCCATGTGCGCGACGCACGCACCTCGGGCGCCGCGGCGAGCAGCGACAACTGGAAGATCGCGGGTCGGATCGTCGAGTACGGCACTGCGATCGAGGAAGCGAACTGGTCGATGCTGTAGTGGGCTCGCTGGTTGATCCCCAGTGAGTCGGCCGAGGCGTTCAGCACCGAGAGGCGGGTGACCTGCTCGATCGAGGAGATTGTGGACGCGACGTTGATCGCGATCCGCTGCAGAACGCCCTGGATCCCGACTGATCCCATCGCGATGAAGACGTTGCGGATCCCCTCGAGTGCCTCGGTGACGTCGCGGGGGTCGTCCAGGCGGGTGGGGCGGAGATGTAGCCCGTCGGGTTCGCCGAAGGTGCGGCGGCCTTCGTCGGCGTCGCGAACCAGCGCGGCGACCGCATCGCCGCGCGCGATCGCGCCACGGACGATCTCGCTGCCGACGTGGCCGGTGGCGCCGATCACCGCGATGGTCATCGTGTTCCCCTCTCGGAAATCGGCCTCGACGGCGAGCTCGGTCTACTGCCGGCTCGGTGTTTCGCGGCGCCGCGACGGGGTGACGGTCGCTCGAGTACTCGCGCTAGCGTCATTCCGGTGCTGCTCGCGGCCGCGCTGGTCTGTCTGGTCTGGTTCGCCTGGCAGGGACGGCTCGAGCGCCCGGTCGGCGAGTCGGGGTCGTCGAAGCGACGCGGGCTGGTGGGTTTGCGTCCGAGGGCCGCACCGCGGTGATCGTGCGCTTCCACCCACTTCGGCTCGCGGTGGCCGGGGTCGTGGCGGTGACGACGGTCGTGCTGGCGGCTGGGCCCGCGGTGCCCGTGGAAACCCCGGCACCGGCTTCGGTGGGGATCGACAAGATCCGGCACATCGTCGTGATCATGCAGGAGAACCATTCGTTCGACCACTACTTCGGCACCTTTCCCGGGGCCGACGGGATCCCAATGGTCAACGGCGTCCCGACGGTCTGCTCGCCCGATCCGAGGTCGGGCGAGTGCGTCGCGCCGTACCACGACACGAGCGTCACGAATGGCGGGGGACCGCATTCGCTGCCGGACACGATGCGCGACGTCGACCACGGGAAGATGGACGGGTTCGTGGCGAGCGCGCAGAGCGGACTCACAGAGCAGCAACGTGCGCGGCCCGGCGCGGGTCACGATGTGATGGGCTACCACGACGCCACTGAGATCCCGAACTACTGGCAGTATGCCCGTCAGTTCGTGCTCCAGGACCACATGTTCGCTCCGCTCGCGTCGTGGAGCCTCCCCGAGCACCTTTCCCTCGTCTCGGCCTGGTCGGCGTTGTGCTCGCGTCGCGACGACCCGATGTCGTGCAAGGACGCTCCCCAGCGTGTCGATCTCCCACCCGACGTCGTCAACGGGAACGTGCTGACCTACGGGCGCAAGGTCGATCGACCCAACTACGCATGGACCGACCTCACCTGGCTGCTCTACCGGGCACACGTCACCTGGCGGTACTACGTCGCGATCGGCGCGGAGCCGGATTGCCGGAACCCCGCCCAGGTCACCTGCCCGAAGGTTCCGCAGCGTCCGCACAGCAGCGGGATCTGGAACCCGCTGCCGTACTTCACGACGGTGAACCACGATCACCAGCTGGGCAACATCCAGGACACCGAGCACCTCTACCAGGCCGCCCGTGCCGGTACCCTCCCCGCGGTCTCGTGGGTGATCCCGAACCACGACACGAGTGAGCACCCCCCGCAGAGCATCACCGACGGCCAGGCGTACGTGACGCGGGTGGTCAACGCGATCATGCGGGGGCCTGACTGGGACTCGACCGCAATCTTCATCAGCTGGGACGAGATGGGCGGCTTCTACGACCACGTCCCGCCGCCCGTCGTCGGCGGCAACCAGTACGGGCTACGAGTGCCGGGGTTGGTCATCAGCCCGTACGCCCGGCAGGGGCTCGTCGACCACCAGACGTTGAGCTTCGATGCGTACGTCCGCTTCATCGAGGACCGCTTCCTCGGAGGGCAACGCTTGGACCCGGCCACCGACGGCCGTCCCGACCCGCGGCCGTCCGTGCGCGAGACGGCGCCGGGACTGGGCGACCTCACTGCCGACTTCGACTTCGCACAGCCCCCGCGCCCGCCGGTCATCCTGCCGACGCACCCCACCTCGGTGGCGGCTCATAGCGCCGCCGGTCGAGCGCGCGGACGCGGCGATGCGATCGACAGCTACGACCCACCCGTTCGGTCAGCGTCCCCGACGTCGGCGAGGAAGTAGAGGGATTGCTCCCCGGCATGCCTCAACCGCAAGATCACGTTGTAGCGACCCCAGTGCCCGTGCTCGATGATCTCAGCGTGGCCGCTTGCGAGCGCGTCGGCGAGAAGAAGACAGTCCGCGCCGCTGGATGGCTCGCCTTGGGTCCACACCATCCAGATCGGCGGCTCATAGGAACGGATCGGCTGAGCCGCGTGGACGGTGCCCATGGGTTCCAGTCCAACACTCTCGGCCGCCTCTCTGAAAGCGGAAGCGGAGGGTCGGGATCGAACCCCCTTTCGCCCTCCCCTCGGGCAACCGACCCAAGTGCGAGGCACAAGGTCGAGATCGAAGCAAGCGAGGCGAAGCTCCATCGTGGGTGGCGCCGATCGGAGATCTGGCGCGCTGTGATCGGGTGTACAGCACGACCGATGGGACTCACGATCGAAGGGCTTGCACCTCCTCCAAGATCTGACTGATCTGTCGGTCCTGAGCCTCCATGTGCGTCTGGATCTCGAGGGCGGTGTGGAGGACCGCATCGGCGTCCTCGTAGGTGGCCTGCGCGCGCGCGTCGGCGGCGCCGCTCTGCACGTTCTGGCCGACGATGATGATGCTCAGGAGGACCAGTTGCAGGAAGGTCTGACTGATCCACGAGACGATCGTGACCGCGTCGTGGGAGCGAAGGGCGGATGGGAGCGAGACGGCGGCGAGCGCGGCGAACGCGTACGCGCACCACATTGTCCCGACCCCCGCGGTGATCTTGAGGGCGAGGAAGGTGTTGAACCGGGCGATCGGACCTTCGGTCGAGAACTGGTCCTCGACCTTCGGCGGACCCTTCGCCGAGCGATGAGCGATATGCGGATGAGGCACGTGAGTGAAGATCTTGGCCATCGCCAATGATCCACCTTCTCGCCTGCCTCCGTCACTCCGGCTGGAGCTGCGTCGGCCAGGCATTTCCACGGATCCCGCTAGTCCGGCGCTCTTCCGCGATGAGGCCCTCCCGAAGCCGGTCGCGCGCTACGACCCACAGCGACAGAACTGGTGTCGCCTCGCCGCGTGCCGGGACGCGCGGCGGCGCCGAGACGTTTCACGCGTATGGCCAGAGGGGCGCGCTCGTGGCGCTGAGCTAGCGAGCCCGGTGTCCGGTGACCATCGAGTGTGGGGCGTACGCCGAGGCCGAGCCGGTTCCGGGGCTTCGGGTGACGGGAGTTACGGCGCGGGCTTCACGCGCGACTACGTCGAGGTCCGGGCTGTGCGTCGCGTGACCCCCTGCCAGATGCGCTGTTGCACGACGAGTCCGACCGCGCCCACCGCGATCAGGATCGCAACGTTCAACAGCAACTGTGCGAGGGAGCCGAGCGCCTCGTTCCAGTTCCCAAACGCGGTCGATACCCCGATATCGGCTGCCGCGGGGATCGTGGTGACCGAGATGAAGACGCCGATCAGGGCTCCGGTGCGGGCTTCGACCAGCGAGACCACGCCGACGATCCCGGCCAGGGTCGCGACGATGACCGAAAAGGCATCCGGGCTGTCGATGAGATCCGAGACCGGGCGAACGCCGAGACTGAACGCTTCTGATTGCCAACCGAATGCGCGCACGAGAAGGCTGAACGCGACGGTCATCGCAATCGCGATCAGAAAACCGGTGACCAGCGCGCCGGTGCCAACACCGACACGTCGCCGATCGGCGGTGTCGATGCCGAGCGCCACGCTGATGATCGCTGCGTACTCGGGGCCGACCACCATGGCGCCGACGATCAGGATCTGGGAGTTCGTGAAGATGCCGACGGCGGCGATCAGTCCCGCGATGGTCAGCAGCACGAACCAGCTCGGCGGATAGCGGCCCCCGGCTCGAATTCGGGCCTCGGCCTGCGCCCAGACTGGCGCGAGATTGAGCGCGCGTGGTGCCCGAGCCTCTGCCTCGGCTACCCGGTCTGACAGCTCCGCGCCCGCATCATCGATCGCGATCGAGCCTCGTCGCTCGAGGCCGAGACCGCGCAGTTCGGCGATGAGCGCGTTGGCGGCGGCGTTGATCACATCGAATTGCACCGAGTCACCGGCGGGGTTGCGGGCGACGCCGGGAATGATCAGCAGGTTCAGCACTCCGGAGTTGCGCTCCAGAGCGTCGGCGAGCGCCGGCGTCACGTCTGGAGGGCTCACGGCCCGGATGTGAATCACGCCAACATGATCGCCCAGGATGATCGCCTTCGTCGGGCAGATCGATAGATCGGCTGTGGCTGGAGTCTCGTGGTACGCGTGTGACGTGATGTGGGGTCGACCCGAAGGCCGACCCCACAGTCTGTGCTGATCTCGATGGGTGGGCTTGCGGCGACGGTCAGCTCATTGGCCGCCACCTCGAAGTTGTATCCCGACCGGTCCGACCGATGCGGATTCATTGCCGCTCGACTGGCAGAAGCCCTGGAAGACGCATGTCCCCACAGAGTGGAATGCACTAGCAGTCAGAATCGCTCCGCCACCGTGGAACGTGCCGTTCCCAAGAACGTGGATGGTCAGCGTGTTGACCGTTGACCCGTCACAGGTGAACAACCCGGTACCGGTCGGGTTCTGCGGGGAGAACGGACCGGACGACACCATGGCCGAACCGGTGCTGACGCTCTTGCCGTTCGCCTGCGAGAGCGACACGCTGACTGAGTCGTTGAGAGTGATGTCGCCCGGGTTTCCGATCGGTTCGCACACCACCTGGATCGGGACTGAGACCAACAGGCGGTTCGTGACCTGAATCGGCGTACCGATGGTCAACGTCAGCTGTGGCGTGGTCGCTCCCGCGGTGGAAGCCATCCCGAACACCGCCGCGCTGCACGCGAGGGTCGCGAGGATGACTCCGGACAAGACTCTGCGTTTCATGGCTTGGTTCCTTCCGGCTCGATGGTGATGGGTCGCAAGGACGGTCTCATCGCATCGGATCAGGAGCCATGGCGCGGTCGACGGATTCCGCGACCCGGAGGGTGTGGCGATTCTCGCCCCGCGGTCATAGACGCCCAGCGCAGAGCGCGGGATCCCGCGCAGGTGGCCCTGGTTACCGCTCGGCCGCAACCGGCTACAACCGCTCGCTGCGCCGAATCAGGATCGCAACGCGAATGAACGTCACGACGCGCACTCCTGATTGAGGTGCTGCTAGGGCATCTGGCTGGTGAACTGGTTCAAGTCGAAATAGTCCCGCCACGCGTTGATCTTGCCGTCGTTGACCTCGAAGGTTCCCATCACTGCCAGCTCAAAGGACTTGTCCGCGAGTTTGAAGGCGTCTACCCGCTCAGTCATCACGACCGGACCGTCGGCTGCGATGTTGATGACGCGGAACTCGATGCTCTCGATGCCTGGCGGGCCTGGGCGTATGAACGTTGCGATCGTGTCGGCGATAGCCGCCTTGCCGACGACCGGTGCCAGCGGGATGTTGTGGTAGACGGCGTGGTCGGTGAAGAACGCCGCCAGGTCGCCGGCTGCCATGTCGTCGGACCACGCGGCGCAAAATCTGCGCACTACCTCGATCGGGCTCTCCATCTGGCTCCTCCATCGGTCGAGCTCCGCCGAACAGAACCGACGAGATCCAAGGGGCGGGGCTCCGGCGCGTCAGATCGGGATCTTGCGGACCTCGCGCAGCAACTGCTCGGCGAGCTCGCGGCACTCCGGGTCGTCAACCTCGAGGGCCCTCTGCGCAGCCTCGATCAGAGACCGTCTGACGCCGCGTATGCCGAAGGTCGGCGTCAGCTCGCGTAGCTGGCGGATCTCGGCCGCGAGGGCCTCAGGAGCCACGTCCGTGACCGTATTTGAACTACACCAATGTGATTCGAGGCGTGCAGTTGCCGCACGGGACGCCGCTCCGTCGGGTTGTTCGGACTTGGGGGGTGGCTTGCGGCCCGGGCGCCGGAGCATCATGGTCGCGAGCGGGTCGGCAGTCACCTGAACCTCACGACCGCGCCATGGCGGCGCCGACGACCTGGGACGTCGGGGGAGGCGCGGGCAGCTCTCCGGGGAGGGGAACCCAGTGACCGAACGGCGAATCGTTGTCATCGCGTTCTTCGCGTTCCTGGCCGTCGGGTCGGCCGTCATCCTCGTCTACGCCGCGCAGCCGACCTCGCATCCTTCGATCCAGAGTGGGCGCGGCGCCGCGACCACCCGGTCGCACCGCGCCACGACGAGCTCGACGACGCCCGTCGCCCTTCCCCAACCCCCCACCGAGGTGGAGGGCGAGTCTGCGACCTCGGGTACCGCGATGCCGGCCTCCGCAACTGCACCAGCGACGACGGCACCGCCCACCGCGGCGGCACCCACCGGCGCAGAGCTCGTGACCGCGGCCCCGCCCACGATGGCGCCGCCGACGATGGCGCCGCCGACGATCGCGCCGCCGACGATGGCGCCGCCGACGATCGCGCCGCCGACGATCGCGCCGCCGACGATCGCGCCGCCACCACCGCGCCGCACACCACCGCACCGCCCACGACGGCTCCCCCGACGACGAAGAAGATCCCGCCCGGCCTAGCCAAGAAGTGAGCGAGTGCGCGGCGAATCTTCTCCGGCGGAGCCTTGAGCGGGGGAGCCGCTCGGTCGCCAATGGCTCCCTCCCGTGACCTGATGGCAGGGAGAGTGCTCGGCCTCACCGTCGGCACGGTCGTCCGCCGGACAACCCGGTTGGTCCGCGCGCCCTCCAATCACGGGCGCGGAGAACGACGTTCATGCGCGCGCATTCGAACTCTGAACCCGGCGCTCGCGTGATGTTCCTCCCGGGCATATCTCATTGTGTCGTGCATGCTGGCACCATGAAGCGGTGGCGTCAGACGACGAGAGTGCGCGTACCGTCGTAGTTGCCCTGCTCGCGAACCTCGGCATTGTGGTGGCCAAACTCGCCGCCGCCATCATCACCGGGGCGACGGCGATGTTCGCGGAGACCGTGCACTCGGCCGCGGACACCGCCAACAGCTTGCTGCTCCTCGTAGCACAGCATCGGAGCGATCGGCCCGCGGCGCCGGGCGCCTTGAGCCGGGGCCGCGAGGCGTACTTCTGGGCGCTGCTCGCGGCGATCGGGGTCTTCGTCGTCGGCGCCGTGCTGGCCGTCTACGAGGGTGTCCGCGAGCTGCTCGACCCGATGCCCGCCGAGTCATTTGTCGTGGCCTACGTCGTGCTCGCCCTCGCCTTCCTCCTGGACCTGGTGTCGTTCCTCCGGGCGAGACGCCAGCTGAGCGCCGAGGCGCAGACCCGGGCGCGAGGGTTGCTCGAGTGGGTGCGGATGACATCCGACCCCACCACGCGCGCGCGGTGTTCGCCGAGGACGCCGCCGCCCTCACCGGCAACGTGATTGCGGCTACCGGCATCGCGCTGCAGCAGGCGACCGGGTCGGCGACCCCCGACGCCCTCGCGTCGATCGGCATCGGACTCATCCTGGGCACGGTGGCCGTGTTCCTGGTCGAGCGCAACCGCGACTTTCTCGTGGGCCAAGAGGTCTCGCCTGCAGGAAGGGAGCACATCCGCGCGTTCATCGCCGGATGGCCCGGGGTGATGGCGGTCCGCAGTCTCATCGCGATCTTCACCGGCCCAGACGAGATCCTCGTCTCCGCACGGGTCGACATCGATGACACCCTCGACGGCGCCGCGGTCGAGCACCTGGTAACGGACATCGAGCGCGAGCTGCGCGCCCGTGAGCCGTCGATCATCCGGGTCGACGTGGTGCCGACCGGTTGACCTGCTGACACCAACCCGGTCGCGCTGGGCTGATCGCGTGGCAGACGCGACGCGGAGAGCTCACCTGACCGGGTCGCGGCTCACGTCGTCGTTGAATCGTGCGAGGAGGCGTCCGAGTTGGCGTCGGTCGTCCTCGGTCCAATCGTCGAGCAGACTTGCGATGCGTTCCTTGCGAGCGAGTTGGACGGCGCGCATCGTCCGACGACCCTTCGGGGAAAGGCTGATGAGGCTGATGCGTCTGTCGCTGGGATCGGAGCGCCGCACGACGAGCTTGGTCGCTTCCATGGTCGCGACCTGTCGGGTGACGGTGGTTGCGTCGAGGCCGAGTATCGACGCGAGGCGATTGATGCTGACGGGCCCGGTCGTGTCGAGGGTCCGGGCCATGAGGTAACTGGCGCGATCGAGCTCCCGGTAGAGCTCCAATCGTCGGTGCATGCCTTCGAGCGTTCGCGTGGAGCACCGCCAGCTCGGTCTCGATGAGGTCGAGCCCGTCGCCCCGGTTCACCGTGAGCCGCCCGGCACGCGATTCGGTGTTCCCTTCGGCAACCATCGGCTGTATCATACAGGTGACACTAGCTGCATGATGCAGGTGGTTTTGAGAGCCGAGAGACCGCGAGGAAAGGAGACGGCCATGATCCAGACCATCGTGGCAGGAGTGGACGGCTCGGCGAACAGCTTCGCTGCCCTTACCGCCGCCGCGGAGCTCGCGGAGCGGACGGGTTCGCGACTCAAGGTTGTCTTTGTGCACGACCCCGGCGTGGCCCATTCCTTGGCGACGGCCTACGAAGGCACCGCGGAGCCGATCCTCGAACGGACCCTCACCGAACTCGAGGCGACGAGCCGCGAACACGCCTTCGACCTCCTCGCCGACCGGGCCCTCGAATGGACGTTCGACGTCATCACCGGCCAGGCAGCCCATGGGCTCATTGACGCCGCGACCACCGAGGACGCCTCGCTCATCGTGGTCGGTGGCCGCGGCCACAGTGTGCTGGGTGGCCTCATCCTCGGTTCGGTTGCACAGAAGCTGGTGCGGTCGTCACCGATCTCGGTGCTCGTCGTCCGCCACCCGGCGGTCAACGGCAACCCGGTCGCACGGCTGCAGCGCAGCGCACCATGACCGAAGTCGCCACCGTCACCACGGTCGGGTTTGCGATCCATTCGGGGCCGCTTCAAGCTTGAGTGCGAAGGGTCGGCTGAGGACGCGAGGGAGGTCGCGATGCATGCGATCGCAGTGAACGAATACGGAGCCGATCCAGTCCTGGTCGAGCTTCCCAAGCCGCAGCCAGGACCGCGTCAGATCCTCATCAAGGTCCGGACCGTGGGTATGAACCCCGCTGACCGTCAGATCGCCGACGGCGTCTGGAAGGATCGGGTGCCGGGAACCTTCCCCCTTGTGCTCGGGGCCGATTTCGCGGGCGTGGTCGAATCCCTGGGAGAGGGAGCCGCGAAGTTCGTTCCGGGCGACGAACTCTTTGGCCAGTTGCTGATCCCGCCGCTCGGATCGACGGGCACCTACGCCGAGTACGTGGCGGTGACCGAAGACGCACCACTGGCGAAGGTGCCGAACGGTTTCGACGCCACGGTCGCGGCAACGTTGCCGACGCCCGGTGGTACGGCTCTGCAGATGGTGACGTCTCTTCAGCCGCTTTCGGACAAGACCGCGCTCATCGTGGGTGCTGGTGGTGGGGTCGGCTCGTTCGCCACGCAGTTCGCCGTGAACGGCGGCGCGGACGTCATCGCCGACGCGGGCGGTAGCGAGGCCGACCGCATGCGCAGCTACGGCGCCGGCGAAGTGATCGACTACTCCGCGATGGCGGTTGCCGACACGGTACGTCGCGCGATCCTGACGGGATCGATGTGCTCATCGACGTCGCCAGCGATGCGGAGGAGTTCGCCGGACTTTCCTCCCTCGTCCGTGCCGGTGGGAGTGCGGTCACGACCCGATACGTCGCCGACACGGAGAAGCTCTCCGCGGCACGGCGTCACCGGCGTCAATTTCGCATATCAGTCCTCGCCCGAGGTGCTCGGACAGCTCGCGGACGCCGTCGTCGCCGGTCGCATCGTCGTACCACCCATCACGACCATCAAGCTGGACGACGTGCCTCCTGCGATGAGCGGGAAAGGCACTCACCACGGCGGCAAGACCGTCATCACGATGTGAAATCGTCCCAGGGGTCGGTACGTAGGTACCCGACGCCACGGCGGCGGATGCCGGACGAGACCTGCGCCTCGGTGGTCGGCGCCTTCGCCGCTGCCGTCGTTCACGAGCTTGCGCTTTGCCGAATCTGTTCTTCGGTGAGATCCACGATGGATGGCATGACGAGCGCAGCGTGGCTGAGCGCGTCAGCAGACGGAGGGAAGTGCTGGTTGGGAACCGCGATGACGGTCATGCGCGTGGCTGGCAGCGGCGCGAGGCCGTTGGTCGAGTCCTCGATCGCGACGCACCGATCGGGCTCGGCGCGTAGGCCGGCGGCAGCCGCGCAGACATCGGGCGCCGGCTTGCCCCGCGCCACCTCCTCTGATGACACGGTCACGGCGAACGACGAGCGGAGACCGCTCGCGTCGAGGAATTCCTCGATGATCGTGCGGTTCGATGACGACGCGAGCCCGAGCGGCCACGCGGACGCGAGCCGGAGCACCGCGCCGCGTGCTCCGGGGAGGAGCGGCAACTGGGCGCGGTAGCGCTGTGCGACGTCATCGGCGCGACGAAGAGATCTCTTCCGGCTCGACATCCACGCCGAGCCGCTCGCGCAGGTACACCGACCATTCACGACGAGCTCATGCCCATCATGTCTCGCGTGGCCGACGCCAGCCAGGTCCCGCCGTGCTCCTCGACCAGCGATCGGCGCGGCGTCGTCCCAGATCGTCTCGGAGTCGACGAGCACGCCGTCCAGGTCGAAGATCACGGCGGCGACATCAGTCACGAGGAATCACCGAGAGTTGCCGCCGGACGCACCTCGAAAGGACGCCCGACTGGGGAAAGGATTCGGCGGAGATGCCCTCCAACGTTGCAGTGGGACATGAAGAAGGCGATCACCGCCTGGTGGGTTGCCGTCGTCGTCGACGTTCTCCCCGACGTCCACCCGCTGGAAGTTCCCACCTCCGATACGGCGAGGGACGTCGAGCGACTGAAGACGCTAGTGGGCGTCGTCGAAGCCGAAGTGGTGACGCTGTCCACGTATGCGCACGTGATGCCGACGGATGACGACGTCGCGCGGGCGTGCTCGACGCTGCTTTCGCGCACTCCTCGCGGACTGTAGGGTCCGCCCATGGCTGAGAATCGTGACGGGACAAGGGCTGCAGGAGATTCGCCCGACTTCTCCGGCAAGACCGCCGTCGTCACCGGCGCCGCCTCGGGCATCGGCCGGGCGACGGCGAAGGCCCTCGCCGACGCGGGCGCCACCGTCACCCTGCTCGACGTGTCCGACGAGCTCGGCACCCGCGCCGCCGACGAGGCCGGCGGCACCTACGTGCACCTCGACGTGTCGCAGCCTGATGCGTGGCGGGAGCTGCTGCGCGGGTTCGATCGGCTCGACCTGCTGCACCTCAACGCCGGCATCTACGACGTCACGATGCCCGACATCACCCAGGTGTCCGACGACCGGTACCGCGCCTACCTCGGGGTGAACGTCGACGGCGTGTTCTTCGGGTTGCGCGAGGCCATCCCGCTGCTCGAGCGTGCGAACGGCGCGGTGGTGGTGACGTCGTCGATGGCCGGGGTGATGCCGTTACCCGCCAACCCGGTGTACGCGCTCACGAAGTGGGCCCTCATCGGCCTGGTGCGCAGCGTCCACGCCGAGCTCGAGCAGCGTGGGATCCGCATCAACGCGCTCTGCCCGGGCGCGGTCGCCACGCCATTGATGGGTGAGGATCCCCACGGGTTGTTCGAGCGGATGGGGGTCGCCGCCTTCGAACCCGAGGACATGGCGGCGACGGTGGTCGACATCCTCGCCTCCGACCGCAGTGGTGACGCGGTGCTCCACCGGCCGCCATGGGAGCCCGAGACGGTCGAGTTCGCGAGGTTGCCGGAGCACTGATCGTCCGTCTGCAGCGCCGAACGGCCGTCGAAGCCGGCGTGGTCATCGCCGAGGGCACCCCGGCCGAGGTGCGGGCCGATCCGCTCGTGATCGCGAGCTACTGGGGTGCCGAAGACGCGGGTGGCACCACGCGGAACGCGCCGCGCATGAACGGGTGAATGCGGCAGAAGTACGTGTAGGTCCCGGGGGTGAGGTCGGCCGGCGTGCTCCAGGTCGTGCTGCCGGAGGTGGGCGGCCCGCCGGTGCCGAGCTCACCGGAGTCGAACTGCACCGTGGCGTCGGCGAGGGGATACGCGATGCCGGTCGACGCGGTGCACGGCGCCTTGCACGCGGTGATCGAGTGCCACACCCGCTGGTCGCCGGCGTCGAGGTTGTCGAACGTGATCGACTTCCCCTCGGTGACCGTCGGGATCCGGCCGCCGGCGACGGTCAGGTCGCCGGCGCCGTACTCGAAGCTCCCGATCGGGATCGCGCTGGTCAGTGGACCCGCGCCCACCCGGCGCGGATCGGCCAGCTTCGTCTTCGTCCCGCCGTGGTTGTCGTTCTCGGGCAGGTGACCGTGGGTGAGGACGCCGGCCTGGTCGATGGGCTCGGTGAACGGGTCCTTCCCACCGGGCCCGTCGTACATCCACACCACGCCGATTCCCATCGACTCGTACCACGACGCCCGCGACGTGTCGTACGTGGTCGAGATGCTGAGCGTGTCGCCCGCCTTCACCGCCACCGCCCAGTCGTCCGGGGTCGCGGTCATCGAGACGTCCCACGACACTGCGCCCGCGGGCTCGTAGTAGTGCGCCTTCGACGTGAACACCGTCCGGGTCTGATCGCCGCGCAGACCGAGAACGTGTCGTAGAGGCCGCCGGGGTGCAGGTGCCCGAACGTCTTCACCAGCACGCCGTCGGTCGGCAGCGTGTACTGGTTCTTCCGCGGCGCGTTCGGGTCGTCGTCGGGATAGGTGAACTTCCCGTCGCGACCGGTGCCCTTCAGCGCGTCGAACACCGGGTACACCTTGCCGTTCTGCACGTCGAGCCAGATCGGGTGCACGGCCTTCATGCCGCTCGCCTGCGGCGACGTCGCGGGCACGAAGTCGACGTCGTAGGTGAGATACACGGTGAACGGCTTCGGGGTGAGGTCGTGAACCATGTAGTTGAGGTACCACGCGTCCGACGTGCGGTACGGGTAGCCGTAGCCCGCGGGGAGCTCGAGCGCGGTCTTCTCCTCGCCGGTGGCGAAGAAGCGCTCGGGGAACAGCGGCGCGGTCGCGTCGCGCCGCCGCGCGTTGGCCCACACGCCGTGATGCAGGTGGAGCACGTCGACGGGTGGGACCGTGCCGTTCGCGAGACGCAGGTTCGGCCGGAAGCCGACGATCCAGCCGTCCTCGGTCGGCTGCGGGATCCGGTACTTGTTGGTGTCGATCAGGTTCTGCCCGGGGCGGATGGCGAGCGGTCCGTACTCGAGGTGCAGGTGCTGCACGCCCGCCGACGACCCGGCGTCGGGGTTCGGTCCCACGGTGGCGCGGGTCGACCCGCTGAGTGTGGCGACCGCCAGCCCCGCGCCGAGCACGAGGACGACCACCAGCGCCACGCGCGAGACGCCTCGACCTGGGGGGACGCATCCGGCCCACGGTACCGAGGGCCTCCGCGGCGGTTCCGTCGCCCCGGACCCCGACCGTGCAGCGAGGCCGACAATCTGCTCAAATGCCTCGACATGTTCGACGAGCCGGAGCTCGCCGCCGCCCACACCGTCCGCGCCGCGTGGCGGGCCGACGAGGAGGTCTGGGCGCGGGCGGCGTTGGTGCGCTGGGAGCACGAGCGCGCGCTGGTCGACGTGCTGCGCGACTGCATGCACCGCGGCGACACGGTGGCCTTCGGGTTCGCGACCTGCACGTTCACGGGCGTGCTCACCGCGGTGGGGCGCGACCTCGCCCGCGTCACCACGCCCGCCGGTGGCGTCGACGTCCGCGTCGACGCGACGATGCCGGCCGTCGTCCGCGTGGTGCATCAGGCGCGGGGTGGGGGTGCACGCGGCGACGGCGCCGTGAGCACGTTCGTGGCCCGGCTGCGCCAGCTCGAGGGCACGACGGTGCGCCTCGGTGTCGACGCCGGTGACGAGGTGACCGGTGTGCTCGGCCTCGGGCGCGACCACGTGTCGGTCACCGACCGCGACGGCGGGCGTGGCTACGTGCCGATGGCGTCGGTTCGCTGGGTGCGCCCGGACGACGTCGACTGATCGGCGCCGGGGAGCGCCGCCAGCCACTCGAGCAGCTCGTCGCGGCAGGAAGCGCATCTCCCGGCCGCCCGGGAACCGGTGGCAGGGGATCCGCCCCTCCCGCACCATCCGGCGCAGGTACTCGACGTGCACCTGGAGGAGCTCGGCGGCCATCGCGGTCGTGAGCACGGGCGGGAAGTCGTCGGCGCCCGACCGGAGGTCGGCCTCGTCCATCGGCGGAGCCTATCGCCGCCTGCGCCTGTCTGAGCCGCTTCTTCGCACCCTGTCGTGGTGGTCCCCGGCCGCGAGGCCTGTCGGTGATCGTCCCCCTTGACCGATTCGTACGAATAGTGCAGACTCCCCGAGAAGCTCAGGTATCGGACATATCGGACGGCCGGGTGGCAGGACGGGGACCGGGATCGATGACAGCGGCGACCACCAGGGTCGAGGCGGTGCGGGACGGCGGGCCGGCGACCGAGCTGCCGGCAGGCCCGAGGCGAACGCTCCGGGGCCGCGTCTCGCGGGGCCACGTCGTCATGGTCGTCGCCGGGGTGGTGGGCGTCGTGCTCTCGTTCGCCGCGCTGCGTGAGCACGAGGGCAATGCCCGGGTCCTCGTCGCCGCCCACGAGATCCGCGCCGGCGAGACGGTGGGACCGGCGGACTTCCGGTCGGAGGCGGTGACGATGGGGTCCGCCCTCCTCGCCACCGCGGTGCGCGCCCACGACGCGGCCACGGTGCGCGGGAAGGTGGCGGCGTCCACCATCGCCGCGGGTGAGCTGGTGGTCCGGCGAACGCTGCGACCCCGAGCCGCCCGCCACGGCCTGCGGGCGATGAGCATCCCGATCGACCCGGCACGGGCGGTCGGCGGCCGCCTCGGCGCCGGGGACCGGGTCGACGTGCTCTTCGCCGGGACCCACCAGGTCTCGATCATCGTGGCCGACGCGGAGGTGCTCGCCGTCGACGCGCGCGGTCGCGGCGGGATCGGCGAGTCGGCGAGCCCGTTCACGGTCACGGTGGCGGTCTCGGCCGCACAGTCGCAGCTCCTCGCGGCCGCGATCGCCGACGGGGACATCTCGATCACCCTCACGACGGGTGCCCGTCCCGCGGCCGGCACCGCGCCCCAGTCCTTGGATCGCGTCGGGACGTCCGACGCCCTCGACCCGACGGCGCGGTGACCGTCGTGGAACCGACCGTCGCGCTGGTGTTCTCGCCCGAACCGTGGGTCGAGGAGCTGCACCGCCACCTCGCCCACCACGGCGGGGCACGCGTGCGTCAGGTCGTGGTCGAGCCGGCCGTCGCGCTCGACGAGGAGTACGACGCGCTCGTCGTGAGCGATCGCTGGCCCGCGCTGACGCTCGGCTTCGTCGCGCGCGGTCCACGGCCGTGGTCGGCGGGTCGTCGGTGTCTTCGATCCCGAGGAACCGGCGGGCAAGGATCATCTCCTCGCCCTCGGCGTGGACGCCACGATCGCCGGGGACTCGCCGATGGCGGAGTTCGTCGACGCGCTCGCCGACCTCGACATCTCGGCGTCCCGCGCGATCGGTGCCGGCGCCGACACCGTTGCCGACGCGGGCGCCGCGTGCGACCGGCGTCTGGGGCCGTTGGTCGTGGTCTCCGGCCCGCGCGGCAGTGGTGTCACCGAGGTGGCCGTGACGCTGGCGGCTGCGCTCGCCGCCCGCCGGGAGCCCGTCGTGCTCGTGGACGCCCACGAGGTGGCGCCCTCGGTCGCCGGACGGCTCGGGCTCGAACTCGAGCCGAACCTCCGCAGCGCGATCGACGCCTGCGCGCACGGGCTCGGCGAGCTCCCGGCCACCATCACGTGGCCGCCCGGTGGCGCGGCGGCGCTCGGCGTCGTCGCCGGGTTCCCGAGCCCGGTGGCCGCCACGCAGGTCACCCCCGACGACGTGCTCGGCGTCGTCGACGCCGTGCGCGCAGCGCCACGCGTGCGTGGTCGACGCCGACGAGACGTCCCCGGTCGCGTCGGTGCTGCTCGGCGCCGCGACGGCCATCGTCGGTGTGGCGGGTGCGAGCCCCGTGGGGGTCGTGCGCGCGCTCGAGTGGGCCGCACTCGTGCGCCGCCGCGTGCCCGCCACGCCGGTCCACCTGGCGGTCAACCGCGCACCCGGGGCGCGCTACCGCCGTGAGGAGATCCGGGCCGAGATCGTGCGGACGCTCCGCCCGGAGTCGATCACCTGGCTCCCGACCGACGCGCGGGTGGAGGCCGCAGCATGGGACGGCGCGCTCGTGGGCCGCGGACCGTTCCGGGCCGCGGTCGCGTCGCTCGCGCACGAAGTGACGTGCCGGTCGGCGGCGACCCGGTGGGGGAGGAAGGCATGAGCACCGACGCCTACGACGTCATCCGGCGCGACGTCCACGCCCGGATCGAGCGCCGGCGGCTCCGCCCGGAGGCCGACCTCGATGAGGTCCGGGCCGAGGTCGGTCGCGCCGTCGACGCCTACCAGCGCGTGGCGCTGCTCGGCGAGGAGCTCCCGCTCGTCGAGCCGGCCGAGATGGCCGAGCGGGTGCTGCGCTCGATCACCGACTTCGGTGCCCTCACCGAGCTGATCGCCCGGCGCGACGTCGAGGAGATCTTCATCGAGGGGGCGCGGGTGTCGTACCTCGACGGATCCGGGCGCCTGCGAGGGCTCACCGTGCCCACCAGCGAGGAGGAGAACCGGCAGGTCGTCGAGCGCATGCTGGCCGTGACCGACCGGCAGCTCAACACCAAGCATCCGATGGTGCAGGCGCGCGTGCTCGGCGGCACCGCGCGCCTCACGGCCGCCATTCCGCCGGTCGGCGACCAGCTGTCGGCGACCCTGCGGCGGTACGTGGTGCGCAACGTGACGCTCGACGACCTGGTCGAGCGCGATTCGTTGTCGCGGGAAGGCGCGGCGTTCCTCCGCGTGCTGATGCAGCTCCGGAGCCGGATCGCGATCTCGGGCGAGCCCGGTGCCGGCAAGACGACGCTGGTCGCTGCGCTCCTGGCGGCCGCGCCGGCGGGGCACTGCGTGCGCGCGTGCGAGGAGATCCGCGAGCTGGCGGTGCCGATCACGCACGGCTCCTACTACGAGGTACGCCCGCCCGCGCTCGACGGCACCGGCGAGATCAGTCTGCGCGACCTGGTGAAGTTCGTGCTCGCGATGCGGCCGGATCGGATCGTGGTGGGCGAGGTGCGCGGCGCCGAGGCGTTCGAGCTCAGCCGGGCGGTGAACGCCGGCTGCGGCTTCCTCTGCACCGTCCACGCGAACAGCGCCTCCGAGGGCCTCGACGCGCTGGTGAACGCCGCGCTCATGGCGGGCGAGAACGTGACCGAACGGATCGTCCGCAAGGTGTTCTCGGAGTCACTCGACGTGGTCGTGCACCTCGACCGTGACGACGCGGTGCGGAACGACGGCGGGTCGCTGCGACGGCGCGTCGTCGAGATCGCCGCCGTGGTGCCGGCATTGCGCGACGACTTCACCGTCGAGCCGCTCTTCGTGCGCGACGCCATCGACGCACCGCTGCGTTGGACCGGCGCGTTGCCGGCGTCGCTCGCGACGAGGCTCGAACGCGTCCAGGGCGACGGCCCGCTCCACGACGTCCTTGCCGGCCCGGCGCGTGTCGCATGACGCTGCTCGCCGCGCTTTCGATCGGGGTGTGCTGCGCGCTGGTCGCGGCGCGCCTCGTCGGGCAGCCGGTCGAGTTCCGACGCTGGCCCCACGCCCCCCGTCGGGGACCGTCGCCGCAGCTGTGGCTCCACCAGGCGGGGATCCGGGTGACGCCCAGGCAGTTCGTGATGGGCTCGGCTGCCGTCGGGGTGGTCGCGTTCGCGGCGACCTACTTCCTGACCGGCGCCGCGCTCGTCGCGGTCGTACCCGCGTGCGCGGCCGCGTCGATCCCGCGCGCCTACTTCGGTCGCCGCCGGATCGTGCGCCTGCGCGAGCTCCAGGCCGCCTGGCCCGACGGGCTCCGCGACGTGGTCGCGTCCGTCGCCGCGGGGCGATCGCTCAGCCACGCCCTCACCACCCTCGCCGAGACCGGGCCACCCGCCCTGCGCGACGCGTTCGGCCGCTTCCCGCTCCTCGCCCGGATGCTCGGCACCGTGCCCGCGCTCGAGATCGTGAAGTCGGACCTGGCCGATCCCACCAGCGACCGCGTGATCGAGGTCCTCATCCTCGCCCAGGAGCGGGGCGGTCCGATCGTGCGCCGGATCTTGGAGGACCTCGTCGTGGCGACGACCAAGGACCTCAAGGTGCTGGACGAGATCGAGTCCGAGGGCCTGGAGATGAAGATCAACGCCCGCGCGGTGCTGGTGATGCCGTGGCTGGTGCTGGTCGCGCTGACGCTGCGCGACGGTCCGTTCCGCGCCTTCTACCAATCGTCCGCCGGCGTACTGGTGGTGGTCGTCGCCGCAGCCCTGAGCGTCGTCGGATCGTGGTGGATCAACCGGCTCGGGCGCGCGCACGAGGAGCAGCGCGTGTTCTCGGGTGGTCACCCGTTGGAGATGCACGCGTGATCGATCCTGCCGTCGCCCTCGCCGTGCGCGTCGGCCGCGATGGCCGCGGCCGGTGCCGTGGCGCTCGTCGTGCCACCCACCCGCAGGCTGGCGCCGCGCGTCCGGCCCTACACCGTGACCGCGCGCGCCCGGCTGGGGCGCGAGGCGGATCTGACGGCGACCGGCGTCGGGCCCGCATCGACGAGCGGGACGATCGCCCGGCTGTTCGGTCCGCCGGGGCGTGCGTTCGTCACGCGCCTCGGGCGCCTGTTGGAGCGCCGCCAGGACGAGACCTTGGCCCTCCAACTGCGTCAGGCCGGGTACGTCGACGTGACGCCCGACGAGTACCGCACCCGCGTCGCGGTCCACGGGCTCGCGGCCGCGCTGGCGGGCGCCGCGCTCGGTGTCCTGGCGCTGCACTCCGCGCCGGCCGCGCTCGGGCTCGGGGTCTGCGGCGCGGTCTTCGGCGCGTCGCGACTGCGCGGGCGGCTCGACCGGGGGATCGAAGACCGGCGTGAGCGCCTCCGGCTCGAGCTCTACACGGTCAACCAGCTCCTCGCCATGCACGTGCGCACCGGTGCGGGGCCCGTGCAGGCCACGCAGCGCGTCGTCGACCGCGGTGCGGGCGCGGTCGTCGAGGAGCTCACCGCGGTGTTGGCGGCGATGCGCAACGGCGTCGCCGAACCGGAGGCGTTCCGGCGCGCCGCCGAGCTCACCCCCGAGCCCGCCGCCGCCCGCACCTACAAGCTGTTCGCGGCGGGTGCCGAGCGCGGGGTCGACCTCGCCGACGGGCTCCGGGCCCTCAGCGAGGACCTGCGTGACGCCCGGCGGGAGGAGATCCGCCAGACCGCGACCAAGCGGCGCGCCGCCATGCTCGTCCCGACCATCGCGGTGCTGGCGCCGGTGATGTTGCTGTTCATCGCCGCGCCGCTGCCCTCGATCGTGTTCGGCAGCCGATGATGCGCGCCGCCGAGACACGGGATGACGGTCCGGGCGCGCGCCCGGCCGGCAACACCATGACCACCACCACGAGCACGAGCACAACGAGAAGGAGGAACGATGCAACACGTCGTCGAGCGAGGCCAGCGGATCATCCGGTGGTGGCGCGAGCGTTGGTCGCCGGAGGCGGGCATGACGACCGCGGAGCTGCTGGGGAACGCGGCGCTCGGCATCGCGGCGCTGGTCGCGATCTGGGCGGTGATGCAGACGTTGGGACTCGACGTCGTGAACTGGATCCGCGGTCAGCTCAGTGTCTGAGCGGTGCGGGTTCCGAGGCGGGCATGACGACGATCCAGTACGTCGCCGCCATCGGCCTGTCTCTCGTCGTCTTCGTCACGATGGCCAACTTCGTCGTCGACCTCTACGTGCGCGGCGTCGTGCGCTCGGCCATGGACGAGGGCGCCCGCGCCGGGGCCGCGGTCGACTCGTCGCCGGCCGACTGCGAACGTCGCGCTCACGACGTGCTCGCCAACCTGCTCGCCGGTGCCAGCGGACGCTCGGTGCAGGTCTCCTGCGAGGTGACCGACCGGACGATGCACGCGCGCGCCCGGGTCGTGCTCCCCGGGTGGCTCCCCGGCGTACCCGCGTGGTCGTTCACCGTCGACGGGTCGGTGGTGAAGGAGCAGTTGCCGTGACCCGCGAGCGCGAGGCGGGGTTCGTGGCCACCGAGCTGGTGCTGGGCATCGGCCTCCTCGTGGTGCCCGTCGCCCTCGTGGTGCTGACCCTGCCGGGGTGGTCGGAACGGCAGGTCACCGCCCGGGTGATCAGCCGCGAGGTGGCGCGCCGCATCGCCCGCGACGGCCTGTGCGACGTCGCCGGCTCCCGGGCGCTCGGCGCGACGATGGCGCGCAACCTCGGGGTACCGGGCGAACAGGTGACGGTCGACGTGTCGTGCGCGGACGGCGCCGCGCTCGTGCCCGGCGGCGACGTCGAGGCCCGGGTGACGGTGACGATGCCCGCGGTCGACCTGCCCGGCATCGGCGCGATCGGTGCGTGGTCGTGGACGGCGCGCCATCGGGAGCCCGTCGATCGCTACGTGGCCGCGCGGTGAGCGAGCCCGACGACGCCGGCACGATCACCCTCTGGGTGCTGGGGCTCTGCCTGATGCTGTTCGCCCTGGGCGGCATCAGCCTCGACCTCTGGCGATCGTTCTCGGAGCGTCGGTCGTTGGCGGCGACCGCAGATGCCGCCGCGCTCGCCGGTGCGTCGGCGATCGACGAGGACGAGTACCGCGCCTCGGGCGCCCTCGTCCTCGAGCCGGCGCAAGCAGAAGCACGCGCCCGCGCCCACGTCGCCACGCAACTCGACCGGCCATCGCTGCGCGGGGTGGCGGTGCACGCCGATCGCGAGGCGGTCACCGTCGTCGTCCACGGACGCGTCGGCTTCACGCTGCTCGGCGTGCTCGTGCCGCACGACGAGCTCGACGTGCAGGTGACCGCGACCGCGACGCCGATGAGGTCAGGATGACCCGCCGACTCGTGCGCGCGGTCACGATCGTGTCGTTCGCGCTCGCCGTCACATGCGCGGCGGTGTCCCCCGGCACGGCCCAGACGAGCGGCGGCGGCGCGCTCGGCCCCGACTACGTGCGAGCGTCGGCGAACGACCTCGGCGCCGGCACCTTCCCCGGTGGTGGCCTCCCGAGCGCGGAGCCGTCGACGGTGTCGCGCTACGAGTGGACTCGCACTCCGACCGGCGGGCGGTGTGCGGTCTTCGCCGGGCCGATCCCCGCCGCGCTCGCCGCCGTCGTGACGCCACTGCCCGGCATCTTCCTGTTCCCGTACGCGCCGCTCCACGTCGGGCTGCTGCAGGGCGCGCCGGCGGGCGCGGTGCGCGTCGACGGCGACGCGCCGCTCCCGCCCGGGACGACCGCGGCGGGCGACTTCGTCGTCGACCAGGCCACCGCGCGGGACGGCGGCGCCGACGTGTTCGTGGTGCCCCGGTGCGCGCGTCCCGGGGAGCCCCTCCCGGCCGCTCCGCCGACCGCGGCGGCGATCTGGGAGCAGACGCCGCTGCCGCGGGCCGTCGTGCACGCGTCGCCGCCGGGTACCCCCACGTGGCCCGGGATCGTGAACCTCGAGACCCGGTTCTGGGGCGGCGCGCTGCCCGACGCGCGGGCCGACGTGCTGCTCGACGGCTACTCGATCGACGTCGCCGCACACCCGGTGGCCTACGCCTGGTCGTTCGGCGACGGCACGACGAGCGTGGCGACCGGACCGGGGAGCGCCGACGCCCCGAGCCGCGTCACGTACCGTCGCCGCGGCGACCGCACCGTGGTGCTCTACGTCACCTGGGCGGGCCTGGCCCACGTCACCGCACCCGCGCTCGGCCTCGATCTCGGTCTGCAGGACCTCGGCACCGTCACCCTGCCCGAGCCCGTCACCTACCGCGAGGTCGAGATCCGGGCGCTCCTCCGCTCCCGAACCGCTCGGGGGTAGCGTCGGGCGACGGCGGAGGCAGCGGAGGCGGCGATGTTCAGCTCGATCGTGGTGGGGACCGACGGGTCGGAGGGTGCGTCGAAGGCGGTGCTCGCCGCCGCGGAGCTCGCGGCGACCCAACCCGAGGCCGTGCTCCACATCGTCACCGTGCAGAAGCCGCTGTCGAGCGCGGCGATCGCCGCCGGCGAGATGGCGGCCGCCGCGCCGCTCGCGGCCGAGCGCAGCTGGGAGGACGAGATCAAGGTGGAGCTCGAGTCCACCCTCGAACGCGCCGCCGACACCGCCAAGCGCGCCTGCGACACCCGCATCGAGACCCACGCCCGCTTCGGCAGCCCGGCCGAGGTCCTCTGCGACATCGCCGAGCACCTCGAGGCCGACCTGATCGTCGTGGGCAACCGGGGCATGAAGGGCGGGCGGCGGTTCCTGGGCAGCGTGCCCAACACCGTGACGCACCACGCGCCCTGCAGCGTGCTCATCATCGCCACCACCGAGTAGCGCACGCGGCTGGCGCTCCTCCCGGAGGCCGTCGGCTCCGCCCCGTGGCCCTGATCGCCTCCCGCGCCGACGGACGCCGATAGGGTGACCCGACGGCTCCGACTGGTGAGGTGCTGGCTCCAGGCATGCAGGCGTTCGAGATCACCGGGGCGGGCGGCAGTCGGCGCGCGGTCTCCCCGCCCGGGCGGAGCGCCGCGGCATGACGATCGACGTCGAGGCACGCCCACGCCCCGAGGCGCCCGCGGCGAGCGGTACCCGCCGGTTCTGGCGCGTCCTGCTGCTGATCGTGCTCGCCGCCCTCGCCCTGCGCATCGGCTACGTGCTGCTGGCCAAGCGCACCGAGCCCGTCCTGGGCGACCAGATCTACTACAACGCCCAGGCCAACACGATCGCCCGGGGGCACGGCTTCACCGACTTCCGCGACGGCTCCCAGACGGCCGAGCACCCGCCGCTCACCGCGCTCGCGCTCACGCCGACGTCGTGGGTGATGGAGCAGTTCGACCCCGGCGGCAACCACCTCCTCGCGCAGCGGCTCACGATGACGGTGTTCGGCGCCGGCGTGGTGCTGGTCATCGGGCTGCTCGGGCGCGCGGTCGCCGGTGACCGCGCCGGCCTCGTCGCCGCGGGGATCGCCGCCGTCTACCCGAACCTCTGGATCAACGACGGGCTCGTCATGTCGGAGACGCTGGCGACGCTGGCGGTGGCACTCGCCATCCTCCTCACCTACCGGTTCATCCGCGCCCCACGCTGGTCGACCGCGGCGTGGGTCGGCGCCGCGTGCGGGTTGGCGATGTTGGCCCGGGCGGAGCTCGGGCTGCTGCTGCCGCTCATGGTGCTCCCGGTCGCGCTGTTCCTGAAGCAGTTCCCGTTCAAGCGCCAGCTCGCCCTGTTCCTCGTCGCGTGCGTCGCCGCGCTGGCGGTGGTGAGCCCGTGGCTGGTCGCCAACCTCACCCGCTTCGACGATCCGGTGCTCTTCTCCACCAACGACGGGCTGACGATCTGCGGCGCCAACCTCCACCGCACCTACTACGGCGAAGGCATCGGGCTGTGGGCGCTCGACTGCGCCGGGTTCCCGGTGCCGAAGGGCGACCGGTCGGTGGTCTCGAACGCGCTGCGCAGCGACGGCCTCCACTACATCCGCGATCACCTCGGGCGCCTGCCCGTGGTCGTGGGGGTGCGGATCGCACGCGTGTGGAGCCTCTACGCGCCGGGGCTCATGGCCCACTACAACGTGAACGAGGGCCGCGACGTCGAGGTGTCGTGGGCCGGGTTCTTCGCGTTCTGGGTGCTGGTGCCCTGCGCGGTCGTCGGTGGGGTGCAGCTCCGTCGGCGGCGCGTGCCGATCACGCCGCTGGTCTCGCAGTTCGTGATCGTGACCGTCACCGCGGCCGCGATCTACGGCATCACCCGCTTCCGCATCCCCGCGGAGGTGAGCCTGGTGGTCCTCGCGGCGGTGGCCGTGGACCACTGGTGGGGACGCCGGCCGGCACCGGCGGAGCGACCGGTCGCGGTCGAGACCCCCGCCTAGCATCGCCGGACCATGACGACGACCGACGTGGTCGCGCGGGACGACCGCGTCCGTCGACTGCGGCGCCTCGGGTACGCGCTCCTGGCGCTGCTCGCCTACGTGCCGGTGCTGCTCACCAAGCCCGGCAAGGTCGTCGCCGACACCAAGAGCTACCTCTACCTCGATCCCGGCCGCCTGCTCGAGCGGGCGGTGTCGATGTGGGATCCCCACATCGGGATGGGGACGGTCACCCACCAGAACATCGGCTACCTCTTCCCGATGGGCCCGTACTACTGGGTCCTGCACCTGGCCGGCGTGCCCGCCTGGGTGTCGCAGCGGCTGTGGCTCGGCTCGATCCTGTTCGGCGCCGCGCTCGGCGTGCTGTTCCTGCTGCGGACGCTGCACGTGCGCGGTCCCGGAGCGGTCGTCGCCACCGTGCTGTTCATGCTCACGCCGTACACGCTCGACTTCTCGTCCCGCATCTCGGTGATCCTGCTGCCGTGGGCGGGACTGCCGTGGATGCTGGCGCTCACCATCCGCGCGCTGCGGGCGCCCGACAAGCGCGGCACGTGGAAGTACGCCGCGATCTTCGCCATCGTCGTGCAGATCGTCGGCGGCGTGAACGCGACCGCGCTCGTGTTCGCGGGCATCGCGCCGGTGCTCTGGATCATCTACGCGACCGTCATCCGCGAGGTCACGTGGCGGCGCGCCCTCGCGGTGACCGCGCGCATCGGGCTGCTCACGGTGCTGACGTCGCTGTGGTGGCTCGCCGGCCTGTGGGCTCAGAGCGGCTACGGGCTCGACATCCTGAAGTTCACCGAGACGCTGCAGGTCGTGTCGCTGTCGTCGCTGCCGAGCGAGGTGCTGCGCGGCCTCGGGTACTGGTTCTTCTACGGCATCGACCGGGTGGGTCACTGGACCGAAGGCAGCGTGCCGTACACCCAGAACCTGGGTCTGCTGGCGGTGAGCTTCGCCATCCCGATCCTCGCCCTGTTCGCGGCGATGTGCGTGCGCTGGAAGCACCGCGCCTACTTCGTGATCCTCACCGTGGTCGGGGTCGCGGTGGCGGTCGGCGCCAACCCGTTCGACGACCCCTCGATCCTCGGCGGGCTGTTCAAGTCGTTCGCCGAGTCGTCGAGCTTCGGCCTCGCGTTGCGCAGCACGAGCCGCGCCGTCCCGCTGGTCGCGCTCGGTCTCGCGGTTCTCCTCGGTGTGGGCGTGAACGCGCTCGCCGCCATGTGGCAGGGCCGGGGCCGGCAGGTGGAAGGCGTGTCCGTCCGCACCCTGGTCGTCGCGGGGGCCGTGATCGTCCTCGCGGTGGTCAACCTGCCCGCGCTCTGGACCGGCGCCTTCTACACCCAGGACCTCACCCGCGACGAGGCCATCCCGCAGTACTGGACCGACGCCATCGCCGCGCTCGACGCCGCACCCCACGACACCCGCGTCCTCGAGATCCCCGGCTCCGACTTCGCCGCCTACCGCTGGGGCCAGACCGTCGACCCCATCACCCCCGGGCTCATGGACCGGCCGTACGTGGCCCGCGAGCTGGTGCCGTGGGGCTCGGCGCCGTCGGCCGACCTGCTCAACGCGCTCGACCACCGCATCCAGGAGGGCACGCTCGACCCGTCGGCGCTGGCGCCCGTCGCCCGGCTCATGAACGCGGGCTCGATCGTCTACCGCGCCGACCTGCAGACCGACCGCTACAACCTCGCGCGCGCGGTGCCGCTGTGGCGCGTCCTCACCGCGCCGGAGCCGAAGGGGCTCGGCACCCCGGCGAAGTACGGCGACAGTCTCGGCCCGCCGCTGCGGGTGGCGCAGGACGACGAGATCCAGCTCGCGCTGCCTGCCGGCGCGGCCGACCCGCCACCGGTGAGCATCTTCCCGGTCGACGGCACCCGGCCCATCATCAGCAGCGCCGACGCGTCCGCGCCGCTCATCGTCTCCGGCGACGGCGAAGGTCTCGTCGACCTCGCCAGCATCGGCGCGCTGAACGGGAGCGGGGTGGTCCTGTACTCGGGCACCTTCGCGAACGATCCCGCCCGGCTGCGATCCGAGCTCGAGCAGCCGAACTCGGTGCTCGTGGTCACCGACTCCAACCGCAAGCGCGCCCGCCGATGGACCAGCGTGCGCGACACCGCGGGGGAGACCGAGCGCGTCGGCCAGAAGGCGCTGGTGAAGGACGAGAACGACAACCGCCTCGACGTGTTCCCCGACGCGGGTACCGATGCGCAGACCGTGGTCGAGACCCCGGGTGTCGCGGTGAGCACCAGCAAGTACGGCGACCCCGGGTTCTACGAGCCGGAGTACCGCGGCTCGCGCGCCTTCGACGGCGACGTGGACACGCAGTGGCAGGTCGGCGCGCACTCGAAGGTGATCGGGCAGAAGATCCGGCTCGACCTCGACCGGCCCATCACCACCGGTCAGGTGAACCTGGTGCAGCCGCTCGTGGGGCCGCGCCAGCGCTACCTCACCAAGGTCGACCTGAGCTTCGATGGCGGTGCCCCGGTGACCGTCGACCTCACCGACGCGTCGCGCACCGCCGACGGGCAGACGGTGTCGTTCCCGTCGCGCACGTTCAAGCGACTCGACGTGACGATCGCCGACACCAACGTCGGCGACGAGTCCTCGCAGCCGTACTCCAACAGCGTCGGGTTCGCCGAGATCCGCCTGCGCGACGACGCGCCCGGCGCGCAGGACGTACGCGCCGACGAGATCGTGCGCATGCCGGTCGACCTCGTCGACGCGGTCGGCGCCCGTGCCGCCGACCGTCCGCTGGTCTACGAGATGACCCGGCTCCGCACCGTCGTGGTCCCGCCCCACACGTCGCAGGACGAGGTGGCCCTGGTGCGTCGCTTCACCGTGCCCGATGCCCGGACCTTCGGTGCCGGGGGCACTGCCCGCCTCGCCACCGACGCGACCGACCCGGCGCTCGACGCCGCCCTCGGCATCCCGGGTGCGGACGCCGGCGGCATCACGGTGGCGTCGTCGCAGCATCTCCCCGGCGACATCCAGTCGCGCGGGTCGTCGGCGTTCGACGGCGATCCCGCGACCGCATGGAGCACCGCCTTCGGCGCGCCCGTCGGGCAGTGGGTCGACGTGACCACCCCGCAACCGGTGACCTTCGACCACCTCGACCTGCAGGTCGTCGCCGACGGCAAGCACTCCGTTCCCACGCAGCTCCGCATCGACGCGGGTGGCGAGTCGCGGACCGTCGACCTCCCGGCGGTCACCGACGGCGCGGTCGGCGCGGCGCCGGTGTCGGTCCCGGTGCAGTTCGCTCCGCTCACCGGTTCCGACGTGCGCATCACCGTCACCGGCATACGGCCGGTCGAGACCCTCGACTACCTCGAGCGGGTGCCGTCGACGATGCCGGTCGCGCTCGCCGAGGTGGGACTGCCCGGCGTGCAGCGCGCCGCCATGCCGGCCACGCTCCCGGCCGACTGCCGGACCGATCTGCTCGAGGTCGACGGTCAGCCGTTGGGCGTCGAGCTCCGGGGTTCGACCGCCGACGCCGCCGCGGGCAAGCCCGTCGACCTGGCGGTGTGCCCGGCGTCGTCGGCGGCCGCCGGGCTGACGCTCGGGCGGGGCGACCACACGGTGCGCTCGGTGCCGGGCACACGGAGCGGCATCGATGTCGACGGGCTGGTGCTGGGCTCCGACGCCGGGGGCGCGGCGATGACGCTCGGCGCACGCGGCGAGCTGCCCCGGTCGGTCACCCGACCGCCGGCCCCGCCCGCGGCGACGCCCCGGGTGCGGGTCACGAGCACGGGCAGCACCAAGATCGAGCTGGCGGTCAGCGGCGCCAGTCGAGGCACGCCGTTCTGGCTGGTGCTGGGCCAGAGCTCGAATGCGGGGTGGGAGGCGAGCGTCGCGGGCAAGGACGTCGGCGGGTCGACCCTGGTCAACGGCTACGCGAACGGATGGCTCGTGCACCCGACGGCGGGCACGTTCTCGGTGACGCTCCGGTGGACGCCGCAGCGCACGGTGTGGATCGCGCTCGGGGTGTCGGCGCTCGCCTTCCTGGTCTGCCTGTTCCTCGCGCTGCGTCGCCGCCGGGGGAGCGCACCAAAGGATGACGACGTCCCCGACGACGACCGCGTCCTGCGTTTCACGAACCCGTTGGTGGCGACCGGCACCGAGCCGAGACCCCTCGTCGTGGCCGCGGCCGCGATCGGCGTCGGCGTGGTGGGCATCGTGCTCGCGAGCTGGTGGGTGGGGCTGCTCGCCGCGGTGCTCGTCGCAGTGGTCGCGCGCGTGCCACGGCTGCGATTCCTCATCGCGCTGGGCGCGCCGCTCGCACTGGCTGCGTGCGCGGCGTACGTGATCGTGCAGCAGTACCGGCACAACTACCCGTCCGACCTCGACTGGCCGACGCAGTTCGACGGCATCAACGACGTCGCCTGGTTGGCGGTGATCCTGTTGCTGGCCGACGTCGTGGTGGAGGCGGTGCGGAGACGCGGTGTGCACCGGCCGACCCCTGCGCCGCCCGACGACGCATGAACCCGTCGGCCTGGATCACGCGCTTCGGACCGTCGGTCGCGGCCGGCGGTGCGGTGCTCGACGTCGCGTGCGGGGGCGGTCGTCACACCCGCTGGTTCCTCGAGCGGGGTCATCCCGTCGTCGCGATCGACCGTGACGTGAGCGGGGTCGACGACCTGCGCCGCGCGCCAGGCCTCGAAGTGCTGCGAGTTCGACCTCGAGACCGGCGCGCCCTTCCCGACGGGCGCGCGCGCCTTCGCCGCGGTCGTGGTGACGAACTACCTCTGGCGACCGATCGTCGACGACCTCGTCGCCGCGATCGGGCCCGACGGCTGGTTGTTGTACGAGACGTTCGCGCGCGGCAACGAACGCTTCGGGCACCCGACCAATCCCGATTTCCTGCTCCGCCCCGGCGAGCTGCTGGAGCTTGCGCGCGCGCACGCTCTGCACGTCGTCGCCTACGAGGACGTGGTGGTCGACGAGCCGCGCCCGGCCGCGGTGCAACGTCTGGCGGCGCGCCGGCCGCGCTGATCCGGGCCGCGCTGACCGCGCCGGCGCGCTACCGTCGCCGGGTGGCGCATCGCGTTCGCCGGGCGCGCCCGGCGCGACACCTGGCGGTCACGTCCCTGGTCGCGTCGGCGATCGTCGCCGCGTGCATCGGGACGATCGGTGGCGCGAACGCCGCGTCCGCGGCTCGCGTCGCCTCGGCGAGCGGGGCCGCGAGCGCGCCGCGCATCATCGTCGACACCGACCTGTCGCGATGGTGGGACGACGCCACCGCCGTCGGCGTGGCGAACGTCCTCGACCAGCAGCGCAAGGTACGGCTGCTCGGGATCGTGTCCGATGTGCCCAATCGGGTCGCGGTCGCCGCCCTCGACGCCATCGACACCGGGTACGGCCACGCCAACCTGCCGCTCGGCGCCGTCGCCGGGAGTGACGCCGACACGTTCGAGCACGGCTACACCGACACGGTGATCGCCCGCCTGCCCCACTCGGTCGACGACAGCACCCAGGTCCCGAGCGCGGTCACCCTCTACCGCCGGTTGCTGGCGCGCCAACCCGACCACAGCGTGACCATCGTGTCGCTCGGCGGCTACACCAACCTCGCCGGTCTGCTGGCGTCGAAGCGCGGCGGCGGGAGCCCGCTCGACGGCCGGGCGCTCATCGCCAGGAAGGTCGCGCGCCTGGTGGTGGAGGACGGCTTCTTCCCGACCGGTGGCCCCGCGTTCAACAACCAGAAGATCGACCTCCCGGCGGCCACCGCGGTCGTGCAGGGCGGCGCCTGGCCCACCCCGATCGCGTGGGTCGACGGCACCACCGGCGTCGCCACGAAGGTCGGTGGGTCGTTGTGCACGACGGTGCCCGCCGACCACCCGATGCGGGTCGTCTACGAGGCCTTGTTCCAGTGCAACCCGCCCGGCGACGGCGACTGGGACGCACCGACGCTGCTCTATGCCGTCGGGGACCTTCCCGGCGCGTTCACCGAGCTGGGTCAGGGCGGCGCGGCCGTGATCAACGACGAGGGTGGGTTGTCGTGGGAGCCGACGTCGTCGCGCCGGCACGACGTCTACGTGCACGTCGCCGATCAGCCCGCGCTCAACGCGCGTCTCGAGCAGCTGATCGCCTCGGGGTGAGCGGATCCCGCCCGATCCGGGCGGATGAGTGTCATACCCCCGTGTTTTGATCACTGCATGTTCGACATCGCCGATCACCTCGACGACCTCCGGTCGTGGCCGACGGATCGGTTGCGCCGGGAGCTCGACGCTTTGGTGGGTGAGCAGCGGCGGTTGCGTACGAAAGAGCTCGCGGTGTTGCGGGTGCTGGATGAGCGGGGGCAGGTGGATCCGACCCTGGATGAGCGTGGCGAGTCGCCACGCGAGATGCGGGACAAGCTCGAGACCGCGCGGGCGCTGGAATCGCTGCCCGAGATCGCCGCGGTCGCCTACGAAGGCGAGCTGAGCAGTGAGCAGTTGAGCTCGGTCACCAAGTTGGCCGACGAGGCCAGCGATGCGGAGTGGGCGCGGCGTGCGCCGCGGGTCGCGCCGGTCGAGCTCGCCCGGTTGGCACGCAACGCGGTGAAGCCGTCGACGGAGGATTCGCGTCAGCGGTACGAGGCAAGGTCGTTGCGGATGTGGTGGACACCGGACAAGGGGATGTTGCAGCTGCACGGGCAGTTGCCCGATGTGATGGGCGCGACCCTCGAGGCGACGATCCAGAAGCTGACCGAGCAGTTGAAACCGGCGAAGGGTCAGGCGTGGGACAGCTTCGAACACCGGGCCGCCGACGCGCTGGTCGGCCTCTGTGAGCAACCCGACACGGCGGACGAGACGCCGACGTTGGCGACCCGGCCCGTCGTGCACGTGCACGTGCCCGAGCACGGCCCGGCGGAGATCGCCGGCGTACCGATCGCCGATTCGCTGCTCGAGCAGCTGCGGGCCAACGCCAGCATCGAACCGGTCCTGGTCGACGACGCCGGCGTCCCCCTCTGCATCGGCAAACGGACTCCGGCGATCTCACCGAAGACCGCGCGCGCAGTACTCCTGCGCGACGGCGGCCGGTGCCGCTGCACCGCCGGCTGCGACGTCACCTGGGGCCTGCAGGTCCATCACCTGCGCCCGAGGTCCTGGGGTGGGACCGACGACCCGTCGAATCTGATCACCGTGGCCCGCGGCCACCACCCCGCACTCATCCCCCACGGCCCCTGGGCACTGGTCGGCAACCCCAACCTCCCCGACGGGATCGACCGCATCCACACTCGACGACCTCACCCCCGAGCAACGCCAACAGCTCGGCCTCCCACCACCACGCGCCGGACCGAACCCGTGATGAGCCGCATCGGAGTGGACGCAGTTGCGCACGCGCTCGAGCTCGAGGTCGTCGGTCGCCTGGCCGGTGGTGAGCACGGCGCGGTCGCGGTGAGCGACGCCGACGGCGCGCACCGGCCGGAACGGCTCACCACCTTCGTGCCCGAGATCGAGCGCCACCTCGCGTGGCAGTGGCGTGCGCCGGTCAGGTGACCGCGTCGGCGGCGCCGCCGTCGAAGCGCAGGTGCGCGCCGTTGAGGTGCCACCCCGGCTCGCCGACCACGAAGGCGACGAAGCGGCCGACGTCCTCGGGAGTCGCGACCCGTCCCGACGGGTTCGCCATGCGGCCCTCGAGGATCAGCTGCTCGACGCTCGGCCAGTCGGTGCCTCGCCCGGCGCGGCGGGCCTGCTCGGTGAAGCGCTCGACGATCTCCGGCGTGGCGATGATGCCGGGGCTCACGCAATTGACGGTGATGCCGGTGCCGGCGAGGTGCTTGGCGAGGCTGACCGCCATCGACGGGAGCGCACCTTTCGCGGCGTAGTACTCGGGGATCCGGTCGCCCGGGCGGGTGGCGCCGACGGTCGAGACGAACACGACCCGACCCCAGCCCGCAGCCCGCAGATCGGGCAGGAACGCCTGGGTGACGCGCACCGCGGTGACCACGTTGGTGTCGTAGCTGTCGTGCCAGCTCGTGGTGTCGGACGACTCCCAGTCGCTGCCCTCGGCGACCCCGTAGTTGTTCACCACGATGTCGACGGTGCCGGTGGCGTCGCGCACCGCGGCGACGAGCGTCGCGGTGCCCGCCTCGGTGCGCAGGTCACCCACGACCGGTCGGCATCGGTGCCCGGCATCGGCGATGGTCTGCACCGTCCCGTCGGCCTGCCCGGGCTCGAGCCCGTGCACCAACACGGTCGCACCTTCGGCGGCGAGCACGCGGGCGATGCCGGCGCCCGTCCCGCGGTACGAACCGGTGACGAGCGCCACCTTGCCGTCGAGTCCGAGGTCCATCGGGTGTTCGTATCACGACCGCAGCGGTCGCACGAGCTCCCGGCCCAGCGCGTCGACGTCGCGCACGCCGCAGAACGCCATCGCCGCCTCGAACTGCAGGTTCAGGAGCCGCAGGACGGCCGCCGCGCCGGCCGCTCCGTCGACGGCCAGTCCCCACAGCACCGGGCGCCCGACCATCACCGCGCGGGCGCCGAGGGCGAGCGCCTTCACCACGTCGGTCCCGCGGCGCAGTCCGCCGTCGACGTAGACCTCGGCCCGCCCCGCGACCGCGTCGACCACGTCGGCGAGCACGTCCGCCGTCGCGGCGATGCCGTCGAGCACCCGTCCACCGTGGTTCGACACCGCGATCGCCGACGCGCCGGCGTCCAGGGCACGGGCCGCGTCGTCGCCCCGCAACAGGCCCTTCACGACCAACGGGAGGCCGCTCCACTCGCCGAACCGCGCCAGGTCGTCGAACGTGATCGAGGGGTCGAAGTCGGTGACCATCTCCATGATGTCGGAGCTGTCGGCGTCGTCGCCCACCGCGAGGTTCGGGTAGCGCACCCAGGGTGGAGGGGTGAGGCGACCGGCCGACGCGCTGGCGGTCCCGCGCCCGACCGCGGCGCCGTCGACCGAGGCCACGATGGCGCGGTACCCCGCGGCCCGCACGCGTTCGGCGAGCGCCCGCGTGCGGCCGCGGTCGCGCAACATGTACATCTGGGCCCAGTGCCGGCCGTCCGGCGCGTGCGTGGCGACGTCCTCGACCGACGTCGTGGCCGCCATCGACACCACGTACACGGTGCCGACCTCGGCCGCGGCCCGCGCCGTCGCCAGCTCGCCGTCGTCGGTGAAGAACCGGTGCATCGCGGTCGGCGCGACCAGGATCGGCGTCACGACCTCGGTACCGAGCACGGTCGTCGACAGGTCGAGGTCGGACATGTCGCGCAGGACATGGGGGAGGAGCACCCACCGCTGCCAGGCGGCGACGTTCTGCTCGCGCGTCGTGTTGCTCCCGCTCCCGCGCGCGAGGTACTCCCACGCGTACGGCTCGAGCGTCGCCCGTGCCACGGCCTCGTAGTCGGCGAGGTCGATCAGCGGCTGGTCCATGGTGGGAGCGTCCTTTCGTACCCAGTGCAAACTCGCGTAGTGTCTGCAGCGGCCGACGACGAAGAGGTTGCCACCATGCCGATCATCGAACCGATCCCCACCGACGAGCTGTCGCCTGTGTCCCGTATGGTCATCGAAGGCGGTTGCGAGGAGGGGCTGTACGCGACGCCGATCCCGCTGCAGATCTTCGCCTATCACACCCGCCAGCTGCTCTCGATGGACGAGACCCGGCGCCTCCGTGGCGACGGCTCGCTGCTCGGCGGGCGGATCCTGGAGCTGATCCGCATCCGCAGCGCCCAGCTCGGCGAGTGCCAGCCGTGCATGCAGTCGCGCAAGCACGACTCGATCACCGACGAGGACGTCGCCTGCCTGCTCGACGTGAGCTCCAGCGACCTCACCGACCAGGAGCGGCTCGCGGTCACGTTCCTCGACCTGCTGTCGGCCGACCACCACGCGATCGATGCCGACTTCTACCGCGAGCTGGCGAAGGTGTTCACCGCCGCGCAGATCGTGGAGCTCGGCTTCACGTGCGCGGGATCGATGGGCCTCCACCGCTTCATCCACACGCTCGAGGTCTTCGGCACCGACGAGCCGGTGATCCCGTACTCGCCCGACCAGGTCGACGCCCGGCACGAGGCGGGCGCCGATGCCGCGACCGACCCGAAGGGCGTGCCGGTCTCCGCCTGACGCATCCTCCGCGGTGGATCAGCCCACCTGCGGGTTGCCACCGGGGAACGTGAGCGGCAGCACGTGCAGGGTGCGCTCACCGCCGGAGTCGTAGCCGACCACGTTGTCCCAGGCGTGGAACATGAGGCGCCACGAACCGTCGGGGAGTTGCACCGGTGTCTGGCCCCCCGGTCCGAGCATGGCGCCGCGCTTGGCGAGCACGGGGGTGGAGTACAGGCGGCGACAGGGCCCCAGGGGGGTGTCGCAGCGCGCGACTCCGACCGCGTAGTCGGGCGAGGTGAAGAGGTTCACCGAGTAGAAGAGCAGGATGCCGCTCTCGGGGGTGCTGATCATGCTCGGGCCCTCGGCCCTGAGCACCTCCCAGACGTAGCCGCCGTCGGCCCGCAACAGGAGCTGCTCGCCGCCCGCGAGCCGCAGGCCGTCCGGCGTGATGTTCTGGGCGTGGATCCCGTTGTCGTCGGCGTACTGCAGCGACAGCGATCCGTCGGCGGCGACGAAGGGACTCGGGTCGATCGTGCCCCCGGCCGCGGGCACGCAGATCAGAGGCGCGTTGGCGGAGTCGACGTAGGGACCGTCGACCCTGGCCGAGGTCGCCACTCCGGTGCACTCCTTGCCTCCCCACGCGGAGTTGTCCTTCGACCGCGCGGTGTAATACATGACGTAGCGCGCCGACGGTGGATTGTTCGGCCGGACGACGACCGACGGTGCCCAGTTCCCGGCGAACTGAGCCCAGGGTGCGAGCACGGGCATCGCGTCCTTGCCCGGGGCCAACGCCGCGGCACCGAGGAGCGAGGTGTTCGGCGGTCCGGCCCAGGTCCAGTGCACGAGGTCCGACGACCGCACCACCGGGACGTTGATCAGGCCGAGGAAGCCCGACTCGGTCGAGAACGTGTAGTAGCAGGGCGCGGGGCCGCCGCCGCACTGGGCGGGGTCGTCGATCCGCAACGTGTAGGGATCCGGCAGGTCCTGGGCGACGCCGTCGACGAGCACGCCGGAGGTGGTGGCCCCGCCGGGCGCCGCGGGCAGGTTCATCGGTTGCCACTGCCCGCATCCCTGCGAGGTGAAGCCGTAGTCGAACGGGCTGATCAACACGGAGGCGAAGCCGTTGGTGCTGCTGCCGCTCCGGTTGGCGTCGGGGTTGTGGCCCTGGTCCATGCCGTGGAACCCGCGCACGTTCGCCCAGGAGCAACGCTGACCCGCCGGGAAGGTGGCGGAGTACGTGCCGGCCGCGACCTCGGACCCGACGAGGAAGTCGCCGTCGCCGAACGGGCTGCCGGGTTGTGCCAACGGGCGCGCGAACGGCCCCGGGTCCTGCCAGAACGGAAGGCACTGGTCGACCGTGAGGCCGACGTCGGAACCCTGGATCTGCACGTACTGGGGGCCGTTGGTGTGGGTGCTGGTCCCGGTGACCGCGGATCCCCCGACCCGGGCCCAGGAGCACTGGGAGCCACCGAGCGAACGCCACAGGCCCGGGGGCATCTGTTGCGAGGTGAGCGGGCTCCCGACCCGGTGGACGCCGTTGCCGAAGCAGCCCGCGAGCGCGACCGAGCACGCCGCCGCGATGGCGACGACCCGTGCAACCGTTGCGAAGCGCGGCCGGCGCCCGCGGCGCGCGCGGCGTGACTGCACGTGGAGTGTGTTCTGACCCCTCACCACCGTTGCCTTCGAGAGTCGACGACGGGCACTGCCCTGTGCCCTGGTCGCTGCGCTGCCCCCGCATCCCCGCTCACCTGACGTGCGCAACGGTCCGAACAGCCTAACGCCCCGTCGCGGGCCCCCGCGCGCGCCCCGGTTGGTGTGTCAACCGCGGTTGCTCAGCCGGTCCTGACGGCGCCGGAGCCACCAATCGGTCGCGAGATCGCCGATGAGCAGGCCGAGCGCGAGCCAGCCGAATCCCGGGCGATCGACGAGCGCACCCAGCGCCAGCGCGACCGGTGCGCCGGCGGCGAACAGCAGGCGACCGTGGGTGAGCCGCGGTGCCACCAACACCGCCGCGCCCACGAGGACGCCGATCCACCAGCGCGACACGAGCGCGGTGGGAACCGCGGCAATGACCGCCGCACCGACCATGGCGCCGAGTGACAACGTCGCGTGCTCGTAGCGGAACGGCGATGTCTCCACCGGTGGATCGAGCAGCTCCGGGCCCCGCACCGTCGCGACCGAGCGCCGGCGCACGAACACGAGCGCCAGGCACGCGAGCACCGCGAGCACCGACACCGCGAGGCCGATCCACACCGTGCGCTGCGGCGTCCAGCGGAGCACGACGTCGATCGTCCCCGCATGGCCGGGCCGGACCGTCCAGCCGTTGGCGAACCCGTTCACCAGCACCGGCGAACCGAGCGAGTGGCCGTCGACCGTCGCCTCCCAGCCTTGGTTGTGGCTCTCGCCGAGCACCAGCCAGAACGGCGTGCCGTCGGTGCGCACTCGCAGGTGATACGAGTCGGCGTTCGAGTCGGTGATCCGCACGCGCGCGCCGGAGTCGCTGATCGGCGCGCCCGCGGGGGTCACCGGCGCCGGCTTCCCCGCCCGGTCGGACGACAGCACCACCCGGTCGACCGCGAAGCCGGTGCCCGCGCCCGACGCGGTCTGCACGGTGTGCGAACCCGCGCCGAGCGCCACGCTGGGCGCACACGGCTCGAGGTCGAGCCCGCTGCGGGCGTCGCCGCTCGGCCCCACCACCGACACCGGGAACGGCGCGCCGTCCACGGTGACGAGATCGCTGCGGCACCCGGAGTCGATCGTGGCCGGCGCCGCCGGGACGGGGATCCCGGGCATGTCGGCCGCGATGATCGACACCGGCATGAGCGCCGGTCCCGACTCGGGTCCGGTCGGGACCAGCTGCGGCCGGTAGGCGTCGATCTGGATGTGCAGGTCCTTGCCGGTCACCGGGTCGAAGTGCATCTCGACCGTGCGCTCGGTGCCGTCACGCGCACCGCGGCTCACGCTGCGGGACGGGGAGCGTCCGCACCGGTTGACCGTCGGCGAAGATCGTGATCTGGGTCGGGATCGAGTGCTTGTGGTCGGCGGCCATGGTGAGCCGCAGCTGGTCGACGGTGTGAGCGGTCGGCATCGACACGTCGAGCCATGCGGGGCCCGGGTTCCCGACCTCCTCGGTCCACGCGGTCTTCGGGTCGTGGTCGAAGGCGCGCGACGCGCGCGCGTCCGCGTCGCCCATCAGGTGCGACGACGACGTGTACTGCGTGCCCGGCGCGGTCGTCCCCATCGCGCTGTCGATCACCGGGTCGGGCGCGCTCGGCTCGATGCGGGCGGTGCCCGAGAGCAGGAACGAGCGGGCGTCGGGCAGGACGAAGCGCCGGTCGAGGGTCAGCTCCTCGTCGAGTCGGCGGGAGGGGTCGTTGCGCAGCCGGCTCAGCACGACGTCGAGCCGGTGGCCGTCGGCCGCCCGGCCCAGGTCCTTGGCCAGGGTGACGGGGAGGCGCACGGTCTCGGTGACGCGCGTATCGCCGAAGCCGATCTCGGTGAAGCCGATGGGGTTGAGGCTCTTCGGGAACGGCCGGTTGATGCCCGCGATCTCGACCTCGACCCGCGTCGCGGTCCGGGGCGGGATCGGGATGGTCTGGCCCGCGGCGGTGGAGGACGACGCGTCGAGCGGGACGGTCACCGGAGCGCCCTGGTCGAACGTCAGCTTCACCTGCGTGATCGACTGGTCGGTCGGGTTGACCGGCGACTGGGCGAGAGTGATGTGGTCGATCGTCTGCGGGTGGTCGGCGGTGATGGTGATGTGCTGACCGACGACGTCGCTCCCGTCGACCAGCCACGCGGTGCTCGGGTCGCCGTCGACCGCTTTCGACGGCCGGTCGCTCGGCGTGACGTAGTCGGTGCCGTCGACCGTGCCGCCGTGCTGCTCGACGACGGTCCTCCCGTCGTCGCCCGCCGACTGCGGGAAGGGGTCCAGCCGGAACTCGTCGGTGGACGAGTCCTGACCCGCACGCTCGGTGTACCCGCTGTTGTCGCGGACGCCGGCGAAGAACTGCTGGTTGCGGCGCCGGTTCGAGTCGGTGAGCACCAGGTCGGCCCCCTGGCGCAGCTGGGTGCGCAACGCCTTCTTGTCGAGCGCCCCGGTCTCGAGCACCAACGAACGACCGTCGAGCAGCCCGGCGGCGGCCGCGTCGACGATGCCCTCCCCGTCGCCGGCGAGGAGCACGGGTTGCGCCGTCGGCGCGCTGTGGACGATCGGGATCGCGTCCTTCACGTCGAACAGCGCGACCGGCGGCGGGTTGGCAGCGTCGACCGGGATCGCCAGCTCGGTCGAGTCGATGTCCGACACCGGTGGCCGGGCGCGGTTCGGCGTTCGGGGGCCGAAGCCGCGCGGCGCGTCGAGGCCCTTCGGGAGCGGGTCGACGAGCTGTTGCCAGAGCAGGCGGGGCTGCGGCGTGTCGAAGCGCTCGTACTGGAGGTCCGAGCGCAGCGAGACGGTGCCGATGTTGGCGAGCCGCGCGTACGCCGCGAGCGCGTCGGGCTCGAAGGTGCCGTCCTGGAGCCGGTGGTCGAGCGCCACGAGCAGGTTCACCGAGGGGGCCGAGCCCGACGGCAGGGTCTCGCGCGCGACGTAGGGCCGATCGGTCAGCCCGGGCGTGATCGGCTCGATGGTGTCGCCCCAGCGGTAGGCCGAGAAGTCGGAGCCGGGGATCTCGAGGATCCGGGTCGAGTTCCCCTCGCGGCTCATCGCGGCGATGGCGTCCTTCCAGTACTGCGGCACGGACTCGGGCCGGTCGAGGTTCCGCGACAGGAAGCCGTTGGTCAGCACCGGCGCCAGGGCCGCGAGCGCGAGCACGCCCACCAGCACCGGCGGCCACCACGAACCCAAGCGGGGGATCAGCGCGCTGACGCCGGCGGCGACGAGGCCGGCGAGGCCCAGGACCAGGAGGGGCACCGCGCGCGGCGTGTTGCGCAGCGCCAAGCCGGCCGCGGTGTCGCCGGCGAACCACTTGAACAGCGCGCCGTAGGGGCTCGGGTTGTCGTAGGGCCAGGCGCCGATGGAGACGACCGCGCCGACGACCACCAGGAGCACGAAGTAGGCACGGTGGCGCCACCGCGTGATCGCGCCGAGCGCCAGCGCGACCACCGGGATGGCGAAGGTCACGACCTGCAGCCCGACGTTGTTGGCGTACGCCGCGGCCTGGTCGATCGAGTAGCCCAGCCGGTCCTTGCCGTAGAAGAACCAGTTGCCGATGCCGCGGAGGATGTCGGTGGGGGAGGAGTCGGCGGCAACCGTCCGGACCGTCTCCGTGAGCTGGAGGATCGGGCAGCCCGTACGCGCCCTGCAGGCGGAGGCCGACGACCCACCACAGCGACACACCCAGGCTCAAGACCGCGATGCGCGCGGCCGCGCGCACCACCGGACCGACCGCGTCGCGTCCACGACACGCGTCGACGACGAGCCACAGGGCGGGACCGATGCACACGAAGAGCAACGAGCTCGCGTTGACGCTGCCGATGGTCAGGATCACCAGCGCGAACAGGGCCGGATCGCGCCAGCCGCCCCGGCGCACCGCCCGCATCGCCAGCCCGACCAGCCACGGCAACCCGGCCCACGCCAGGAGCAGCACCGAGATCCGGGCCGTGAACGCGAGCTGGTAGGGCGTGAGCATGTAGACGAGCGCGCCCGCGATCGCCCCGCCGCGCGAGACGCCGAGCATGCGGAACAGCCACCGGGCGCCGAGGGCGGCGGCGAGCGAGATCGACCCGAGCCACAGGCGTTGCGCGACCCACTCGGGCATCCCGACGTGGTCGGTGAGCCAGAAGAACGGCCCCATCGGGAACAGGTAGCCGATGATCTGGTGGGAGACGGTGCCGAACCCGATGTGCGAGTCCCAGAGGTACGCGGCCCGCGAGAGCAGGCGGTCGGGATCGAGGTAGAGGTACTGCTTCGTGTCGGCAGTGACGCGACCCGGCGACGACACCAGGAACGGCACGTAGGCGAGGAGCGCGAACGCGACCAGCTCGAGCCGGTGGTGCTGCTCACCGCGCTGCGTGGGCTCCCCGACGGCCGGCGTCGTGGGAGCGTCCGCCAGCTTCATGGGTGAGGGATGCTACGCCGCAACCGCCCGCCGACCGCCGCACCGAACCCCGGTTCGCGAGTGGTCGCCGGTACACTCCGAGCAGTGGGGCGAATCGAGACCGACTTCGACGCGGCCGCGGACGCTCCCGCCGAATCCGCGGCGCCGGTGCCGCCGGAACGGTCGCGCCTGAGCGTCTGGATCTCCCGGTACTGGCTGCTCCTCCTGCTGCTCGTGGGTGCGGGCGTCCTCTCGGTGGTCGTCCGCCACGTGATCTATCCCGCCCTCTCGTGGAACCGCGACGAGTCGACGTACCTCTGGCAGGTGCAGGGCCTCCGGGCGGGTGATCTGCTCAGCACCACGGGCGGGCTGCCCGGGTTCTTCCAACCCTGGTTGACCGGCGTCACCCACGGTCAGTTCTTCTCGCAGTACACCCTCGGCTGGCCCGGCGTGATGCTCGTGGCCGACGTGCTGTTCGGCTCACCGGCGGCGTCGATGGTGTGGGGGACCCTCCTCGCGGTGATCGGGACGTACGCGTTCACCCGTGAGGTCACCCGCGACCACGTGCTCTCCCTCGTGACCACCGCGCTGGTCGTGGCCTGCCCGATGGTCATCACCCAGAGCGGGGTGTACCTCGGCTACCTGTTCACGCTCGGGGTCGGCCTGCTGTTCGGGGCCGCACTGCTCGCCGGGCTGCGTCGCCGGTCCTGGTGGCTCCTGGTCGCGTCCGGCGTGGCGCTCGGCGTCGTGTTCGCCACCCGTCCGTTCGACGCCGTGCTGTGGGCCGTCGCGATGGGTGGGTACGCGATCTTCACCACCTGGCGGGAGTGGGACCGCCAGCTCCGCGCCGTCGTGCTCGTGTTCGTCGGCTTCCTGCCGTTCCTGATCCTGGCCCTGGTGCAGAACCACATCGTCACCGGCTCGTTCACCCAGTTCCCGTTCACGGCCAAGGAACCGCTCGACACCTTCGGCTTCGGGTACCGCAAGCTCATGCCCAGCATCGTCGGCATGCACTTCACCGTTGGTCAGGCGGTGCGCGGGACCGCGGTCAACTCGTTCTACGTCCCGCAGTTCCTGGTGGGGAGCTACGTGGGGCTGCTGGCCGCCGCCGCCGGGTTGTGGCTGCGCCGGCGTGATCGCACCACGTGGCTGCTCCTCGGCATGATGCTGGTGTTCCCGGCCGGCTACTTCTTCTTCTGGGGCGGCCGGCTCGCGAGCGGGTTCGCCTTTCTCTCCGGTCCGGTGTACTTCATCCCGCTCTTCGTGCCGTTGTGCCTCTTCATCGCCACCGCGCTCATCGCCCTCTGGCGGCATCGCCGCGGGCTCCTGATCGGGCTCGTGTGCGTGATGGCGGTCGCGACGGTGCCGTTCCTGTACGACAAGTCGGCGATGAACCACCGGCTCAGCGAGGCCCAGGTGCCGTGGCAGCGCGCCCCCGAGACGCTGCCCGGCAAGTCGCTGGTGATCATCCGCGACTCCGGTCCGTACCTGTTGCACCTCAACCCGTTCTCGCAGAATGGACCCGATCTCGACGGCCGGGTGCTGTACGCGGTCGACAAGGGGGCGGAGTCGTTCCGGCTCATCGACCACTACCCCGACCGCACCCCCTACATCGAACGCACCAGCAAGCCGCGTCTCGACGACGCCATCCACCATTCCGACGCGTCACCGCCGACGGTGACGATGCTGCCGGTGAAGATCGTCAGCGGGCCCGCGGTCACGCTGACGGTCCGCGTCCGCAGCCCGCAGAACGCGCCCGCCGTCGTCGTCGTGCTCACCATCGGGGACCGGGTCGAGCAACGTTCGTTGCAACCGTCGCCGGCGGGTGACGGTGTCTACGAGACGCAGTGGACGCTGGTGCCCGAGGGTGCTTCGGCACCGGCGGCGAGTGACGCGATCCCGGTGTCGGGCAAGGGCGTGTTCTCGGTGACCAGTGCGTCAGGTGCGAACGTGCCGGCTGCGCTCACCGCCTTCCAGTCTGTGGAACGGTACACGTTCCGCGTGCACGACGGCGCGGTGCAGGTGCTCGACCCGCCGCGCAAGACCGCGACGCGAGCGGTAGGGGGACGTATCGTCCAGCGCGATGTCGGAACCCTCTCGACCCTCCACACCGACGTCTCGACCTGATCGCATCAAGGGTCAGGTGAGCACGTTCGTGCGGCGCGACCTCCGCGTCGCCGCGCTGCCGTGGCTGCTCGCTCGGGTGCTCGTGGTGGGTGCGCTTGCGTTCTCGCGCGACATCTACGACAAGGTCGGGGCCCCGCCGCGGCCGGTGGCGCTGGGTCAGGGGCTGTTCGCATGGGATGCCGCCTTCTACCGCGCCATCGCCGAGCACGGGTACCGCGCCGTCGGCGAAGCGTCGCTGCGGTTCTTCCCGCTGGTGCCGATGCTGACGCGGGGCGTCGGCTGGGTGCTGTTCGGTCACACCGCGGCGGCGCTGCTCGTGGTCGCCAACGGGTCCGCGCTCGCGTTCGGCGCGCTGCTCCACCGACTGGCGCTCCGCGAGACCGGCGACGCGGGCGTGGCGCGCCGCGCCGCGTGGTTCGCCGCGCTCTTCCCTGCCGCCGCGGTGCTGGTGCTCGGCTATGCGGAGGCCACCGCGATGATGCTCGGCGTCATCGTCTTCCTCGGTCTCCGGTCGCGACGGTTCGGGTGGGCGATCGTCGGCGGCTTCCTCGCCGGGCTGTGCCGGCCGGTCGGCGTGCTGCTCGTGGTGCCGGCCGCGATCGAAGCCGGGCGCGGCTGGCGGACGGCCTCCGCCCGGTCACGCATCGAGCGCGTCGGCGCGGTGGTGGCGCCGGTGGCCGGGGCGGTGGCGTACCTCGCCTGGGTCGGCGCCGAGTTCGGCGACTTCTGGAAGCCGATCTCGCTCCAGAACCAGGCCACGTTGCGGGGTGGCTTCCAGGATCCCTTCTCACGGACGGTCGACGCGGTCGGCGACCTCTTCGGCGGTGACCGGTTCGGTTCCGGGTTGCACGTCGTGTGGGCCGCGATCTTCATCGTGCTGCTCGTGCTGATGGTGCGGCGACTGCCGTCGTCGTACACCTGGTACGCAGCGGCGACGCTGGTGCTCGGGTTGTCGGCGAAGAACCTGGACTCGTTCGAGCGCTACTGCATGAGCACGTTCCCGTTCGTCCTCGCGCTGGCCCTGGTGACCGACCGTGAGGAGGTGGAACGCAGCGCGTACGTGTTGGCCGCCGCCGGCCTGGTCGGGTACGCGACCCTGGCGTTCCTCGGCATCTCGGGGCCATGAGCAGGACTCGGGCAGAGCAGGCTCCCGGACGCCGGGCAGAGCAGGCTCCCGGACTCCGGGCGAACGAGCTCCAGGAGACGGGGGTGTCGAGGTCTGGCCCCGTAGACTGCCCGGGCGGCGACGCCGGTCCCCACCGAGGCCTCGCCGGAACCCTTTCGCCCGGAGTGTTCATCTGTGAGTGATTCAACGCCCGAGCCCGAACCCGCGAGCGAGCACGACGTCGTGATCATCGGCGCCGGGCCCGCCGGCCTCACCGCCGCCTACATGCTCACCAAGCGCGGCGTCGCCCCCACCGTGCTCGAGGCCGACACCGTCGTCGGTGGCATCAGCCGCACCGCGGTGCGCGACGGCTGGCGCTTCGACATCGGCGGGCACCGGTTCTTCACCAAGGTGAAGCCGGTCGAACGACCTGTGGTTCGAGATCCTCGGCCAGGACGAGTTCCTCCGGCGGCCGCGCATGAGCCGCATCTACTACCGCGGGAAGCTCTACGACTACCCGATCAAGCCCGCCAACGCGTTGAAGAACCTCGGTCCGGTCGAGGCCGTCCGGTGCGGCTTCTCGTACCTGTGCGCGCGAGGTGCGTCCGCCGTCGGACCAGTACGACGCTCGAGGGCTACATCGTCGCCAACTACGGGCGCCGCCTCTACAACCACTTCTTCAAGACCTACAACGAGAAGGTCTGGGGCGTGCCCGCGTCCGAGATCGCGTCCGACTGGGGTGCGCAGCGCATCAAGGGCATGTCGCTGTTCGCCGCGGTGTGGGAGCCCATCCGGGCCAAGGTCGCCGGTCGTCGCGACCCGTCGCAAGCAGGTCACCAGCCTGATCGAGGAGTTCAACTACCCGAAGTACGGCCCCGGCCAGATGTGGGAGCGGTGCACGGAGCTGGTCACCGACAAGGGCACCAAGGTCGTGTTCGACTCGAACGTCACCAAGATCGAGCACGCCGGCGGCCGCGCGATCGCGGTCACCGCCGAGAGCAGCGGGGTCTCCAACCGCTACGAGTGCACCGACGTGATCTCGTCGATGCCGATCAGCGCGCTGCTCGAGGCGATGGACCCGCCCGTCCCGTCGGAGGTGACCAAGGCGGCGGAGGCACTGCGCTACCGCGACTTCATGACCGTCGCGCTGGTGGTGCCCGAGGAGTGCGGCTTCCCCGACACCTGGATCTACATCCACGACCCCGATGTCGAGGTGGGCCGCATCCAGAACTTCAGCTCGTGGTCGCCGTACCTGGTGAAGGACGGCCGCACCTGCCTCGGGCTCGAGTTCTTCGTCCAGGAGGGCGACGAGATGTGGACGAAGTCCGACGCCGATCTCGTCGAGCAGGGCAAACGGGAGCTGCAGCACCTCAACCTCGTCGACGCGTCGAAGGTCGAGGACGGCTACGTCGTCCGCATGCCGAAGGCGTACCCCTTCTACGACTGGGAGTACAAGGACAACGTCGCCATCCTGCGGAAGTGGCTGGAGGAGCACACCCCCAACGTGCACCCGGTCGGGCGCAACGGCATGCACCGCTACAACAACCAGGACCACTCCATGTACACCGCGATGCTCAGCGTGGAGAACATCTTCGGCGCCGACCACGACGTCTGGTCGGTGAACGTCGAAGAGGAGTACCACGAGGAGTACTCGGAGAACTCGACCGGAGACGGTGCCAGGACGGCATGACGTGACCGCGACCCAGGGGGAGTCGCCGTCACCGGACATCGGAGCGGCCGGGTTCGAGGCCGGGCCCACCCTCCACTTCCCGTGCTTCGACGCGTTCCGGTTCTTCGGGATGACGATGGTGCTCCTCGTGCACGCGGCGTTCGCCACGCGCCCGTGGGTCGAGACGCACCTGCCCGAGTGGCTGCAGTCGCTGCTCCAGCGGATGGACGTCGGCGTGGCGGTGTTCTTCGTCCTGTCGGGATTCCTGCTCTTCCGGCCCTTCGTGGTCCGGCAGCTGGCCGGGCGCCCCCCGATGAAGACCGGGACCTTCCTGCGGCGGCGGTCGCTCCGGGTGCTCCCCGGGTACTGGTTCGCACTCACCTTCTGCGTCGTCGTGCTGGGTCAGTTGCTGGGCAGCGTGAAGAACGCCTTCCTCTACTACTCGCTCCTGTTCCCGTTCGCGACCCAGGACGTCGCGCTGGGCGGGGGCCCGGGGCACGAGGGGAAGTACGCGATCCCGCAGGCGTGGAGCCTCACCGCCGAGTTCGTCTTCTACCTGATGCTCCCGGTGATCGGGTACCTGCTGGTGCGGCTGGTGGCGCGACGGTCGGTCACCGTGCAGCTGCGCACGATGCTGCTGATCGCGGGCGGCCTGTACCTGTTCGGCCAGTTGTTCCGCGTGTACTTCCTCGTCGCCCAGCCCTCGTGGGAGCGGGTGGCCGTCATCTGGCCGCCCAACTGGGTCGACTTCTTCGCCATCGGGATGGCGCTGGCGGTCTTCAGCGGCGCCGAGCAGTTCTCGGTGCGGCCGCCGGCAGTGCTTCGCGGCCTCGGCGACCATCCGGCGGTGTCGTGGACCATCGCCGCGCTCGTCGGCTTGAGCTTCGCGACCTTCTCGCCGCCGTCGACGCCGGGCGTGTTCGGCGCCGAGTACTGGGTGCGGTGGTTCCTCTTCGGTGTGTTCTCGTTCTTCCTGCTCGCGCCGGCGATGTTCGGCGACCAGACCGCCGGACGCGGCCGGCGCTTCCTCGCCAGTCGACCGCTCGTGCTGCTCGGCACGGTGTCGCTGGGCTTCTACCTGTTCCACCTCGCGTTCCTGGGCAAGGCCCAGGAGTGGCTGGGGGTCGGGGACTTCGGTGGGAGCCTGCCGACGGTGTTCGCGATCACCTTCGTGTGCTCGGTGGGTCTGGCGTTCGTGAGCTACTACGTCGTCGAGCGCCCGTTCCTGCGCCTGAAGGACCGCTCGTTCCGGTCGCTCTGGCGGCGCGAGCCGCCCTCGCCGCCGTCCCCGGGATCGGGCGCGTCGGCGGTGGCCGGAGCGTCGGTGACGACCGTGGCGACCCCCGCGCGCGCGCGCGAGCGCGAGCAGGAGGGCGCGAGCAGCGCGAAGCGACCGGACCGCGACGACGTCGCGCGCGCTCACGTGGGCGGCGGTGGGATCGGTCGTGGCCGTCGCCGCGCTGGGCGCGTTCTTCGTGGTGCGCGGTCGCCTCAACGCCGACGAGGGCTGGTACCTCTACAGCTCCCGGCTCGTGTACCGCGGCGAGCTGCCGTTCCGCGACTTCTCGTTCACGCAGATGCCGCTGCTCCCGTACCTCTACGGGTTGGTCCAGCTCGTGAAGCCCAGCTTGTACCTGGGCCGTCTGGTGTCGCTGGTGCTGCTGACCGGCGCGGTGGCGATGTCGGTGCGGGTGGCGTGGCGCGAAGCCGGCCGGGCGGCCGCGGTCGCGGTGGGCCTCCTCGTCCTGCTGGCGCCGACCGCGGTCTACAACCTCACCCTCACCAAGACCTACGCGCTGGTCGCGTTCTTCCTCGCCGCCCTCCTGCTCACCCTGACCTCGCCCGGGCGCCGGACGCTGATGTTCCCCCTGGCCGCGGCAGCCGCGGTGGGCCTGGCACTGAGCCGCTCGTCGGGCCTGCCGCTGGCCGCGATCGTGCTCGTCTACCTGCTCTGGCGGGCGCCCGACCGGCGAACCCGCGTCTGGGTGGCGGGAATCAGCGCGGTCGGCGCCCTCGTCGTGGCCGGCTTCGTCCTCGTCGACGTCCACGCCGCGCGCTTCGACCTGAGCACGTTCCACCAGTTGCTGTGGCACGGCGCCGACACCGGCACCCGCCTCGACACCATCGTGACCACCCGGATCCCCGACTGGTTCGGTGAGTACTGGGGCTACGTGCTCCTCGTCGGCGGCGCGGTCGTCGCTCTCGCCACCTCGGCCGAGGTCCGGCAGTACGCGAAGCGGCAGCCCGCGTACCTCCTGCTCACGGTCGGCACCGTGATCTACCTCGCCAGCCAGCTGACGCCCGGCCAGTTCGCGCCGGTCGAGTACGCGGCCGCGGTCGTCCCGCTGGTCATCACCATTCCGGTGATCCTCATCTCGCGCCGGCTGTTCGGGCCCGACGGCACCGTGCCCGCGTTCCGCGGCGCCGCGCTCGCCGGCGTCGCCATCGTCGTCGTGCTCGGCGTGGTGACGGTCGTCCACCCCGGGGTGGGGGAGTTCGTCGTCGACCGCGACTCACCCGAGAGCATCGCCGCCGCCAACCGCGTCGCTGCGTTCGTGCGCGACCACACGAAGCCGTCCGACGAGGTGTTGGCGCTCTGGGGCCAGCCGGCGACGCTGGCGTCGGGTCGCGACCTCGTGCCCAGCGCCACGTTCGGGCTGTTCTCCTACGAGGACCTCACCGACGACGAGGCCCGCGCGCTGCACTACGTGAACCAGGACCGCCTGGTCCGCGTCATCGAGTCGCGCCGCCCGGCGATGATCGTGCTCACCGACGTCGACCGGACGTTCTTCAACTTCCCGGGCTCGCTGTCGAACAAGCGGGCCGACCCCCGGCGGATCGAGCGGGCGATCGCCGCCAACTACACCAAGGTCACGTCCGACGTCGGCCTCGGTGTCAACGGCCCGACCAACGTCGACGTCTACGTGCGGAACGACCGCGCCTGAGCCGCCGGCGCGTGGCGCGCCGTGTCGTCGGATTCGACCCGGCGGCCGACGACGAACATCTGCTTGCCCATGACCCGCCACGCGAGCGGGAACCGCATGTAGAGCCGCACGAGCGCGAGCGACCGCGGTGTGCGGGAGTGCTTGATGGTGTAGGGCAGGAAGCGCGGGATCACGATCTCGGGCCGGAAGTCGGCGAGCGTCATCGCCTCCACCAGGCTGTAGTGCGTGAGCGCGAGGTGGTGGTCGAAGTAGTCCCAGTAGCGGCCGGGCAGGTAGCGGATGTTGGGCATGACGACGATGAGCCGCCCGTCGGGCCGGAGGATCCGGTGGCACTCGTGCAGGGTCGCCACCAGCTCGGCCTTGTTCGGGAGGTGCTCGAAGAAGTTCGACGTGAACACGACGTCGACCGAGCCGCTCGGGATCTGCGGCATCGAGCTGCTCGACGCGATCACCGCCTTGCCGTTGCGCACCGCCCGTTCGACGTCGGGGTTCAGGTCGACCGCGATCTTGTCGGCGCACTGGATGGCGTTGATGAACTCGCACGTGCCGGCACCGAGGTCGACGACGGTGTCGGTGAGCTCCACGTACTGCTGGAAGAACTCCTCACAGAAGATCTTCCACATGCCCTCCTTGAACGCGAGCTCCTCGGGCGTGAACCGCTCCTGGTAGAGCCGAGCGAGCTGCTCGCCGCTGAAGCCGGTGGGTTCGGGCATCCGACGAGGGTACCCGGCGCCCTCCCGCGAACCGGGCTCCCGCCCCGGCCCCAACCCGGATCCGGCGGGGCGCGCAGGTACGCTGCGGGCGATGGGAGCCGCTCAGGGGGGTGCCGACGCGGGCGCGCGGGTCGGCCGGGGCGACGGCGCCGACGACAACCGCCGCAACACCGCGCTCCTCGACTTCGAGCTCCCGAGCGCCCGCTTCGTCAGCGACGCGTACCTCCACTGGCTCTACGACGAGAACCCGTACGGGCCGGCCATCCAGCGCAGCGCCGACGACGACGGCGTGCGGGTCGCGCACTACGCGATGGTGCCGCAGCGATACCGCGGGCCCGACGGCGTGGTGCCGGCCGCGTTCTCGCTCAACGCGGTCGTGCGCCGGGGTACGCAACGGCAGGGCTGGTTCCGGAAGCTCGGCCTCGAGATCTACGACGAAGCGACCGAGGCGGGCTGGACGTTCGCCACGGGGGTCTGCAACGACAAGTCGATCGGCGCGGTGGTCAAGTACATGGGCTGGAAGACCCCCGGACCGCTGCCGGTGCGGGTGGCGGTGCCGTTGCCGACGCGCGTCGCGGTCGAGAGCCACGCGGTCGACGCCGACTTCCTCGCCGGCCCCGAGTTCGAGCGCCTGACCGCCGGGCTCGACGCCTTCCCGGTGCGCGACTGGACGAACTCGTACACCACTGAGTACCTGCGGTGGCGGCTGGCGTGCCCGGGCTCGTCGTACGTCCTCCACGCGACCGACGACCTCGTGGCCGTGACCACCCGCGACAAGCGGGCGGGGATCCCGGCCGCGGTCGTCCTCAAGCTCCTGCCGCGTGAGGGCCGCGCGGTGGGGCTGCGGACCGGGCCGATCATCACCGCCGCGTGCCGCTTCCACCGCGCGCCGTACGCGGTGTACGCGGGGTTCAACGCCCTCGTGCCGTTCCGTGGCATCCAGCCGCCCCGTCGGCTCCAACCGTCGCCGCTGCACCTGATCCTGCGGGGGCTCGCGCCCGGCTTCGACCACGACCGCTTCGCCCTCGACACGTTCGAGTTCCTCGACATGGACGCGTACTGAGCCGATGAGTCCCGCGGAGCCGGTCACCTTCACCCTCGACCTCGAGGACCATCGCCCTTCCGACGCGCACGAGGTGCGCTATCCGCAGGTGACGCGCGAGGTCCTCGACTTCCTCGACGCGCGCGACGTGCGGGGCACGTTCTTCGTGGTCGGTGAGGTCGCCGCCGCGCAGCCCGACCTGGTGCGCGAGGTCGCGGGGCGGGGCCACGAGATCGGGCTCCACGGCTGGCGGCACGTCCCCCTCACCGACCTCGACGAGGCGCAACTGCGCGGCGACGTCACTCGCGGCAAGGCGCTGCTCGAGGATCTCACCGGCCGCCCGGTCCTCGGGTTCCGGGCGCCCATCTTCTCGCTCGTGCCCGGGTCGCGCTGGGCGCTCGACGTGCTCGGCGAGGCCGGCTTCACGTACTCGTCGAGCGTGCTCCCGGCGCGCAACCCGCTGTTCGGCGACCCGAGCCTGCCCGCCACGCCGTTCCGGTGGCCCAACGGTCTCGTCGAGCTGCCGTGCCCGGTGGTCCGCGTCGGCGGCGTCGGGCTCCCGTACCTGGGCGGCGTCTACCTCCGGGCGCTCCCCGAGTCGTCGAGCCGGGCGGCTCGGCGGGTCGCGGGCACCGGCCAGGTGCTCTGGACGTACTGCCACCCCTACGACTTCGACCCCGGCGAGCCGTTCTGGGTGGTGCCCGAAGCAGGACCGGTGGGCAGTCGCCTGCTCTGGTACAACCGCCGCCGGACGTTCGCCCGCATCGAGGCCGCGCTCCGCGGCCGGGCGGGACCGCCCCTGGCCGAACGCCTCGCGACGCTCGACCCGCCGATGCTGCGTCGACGCCGACCCGCAACATGCGAGCGAACGCCCGGCGGCCGGGTACCCCGGCCGCCAGGGAGCGAGCCATCGTGTCAGTGCCGAGAGCGGAAGAGCATGACGGAGTACACCCAGCTCGAGATGGTGCACCCGCTCCCGCCGGCCACGCTGGTCGACCGGTTCGAGTACCTGCGGGAGCGCTGCCGTGGCCTTCGGGTGGTGCACGTCGGGTTCGCCGACGCCGGCTGCCAGGAGCTGAACCTGCAGTCGGGCGCATGGTTGCACGAGCACCTGGCCACCGCGGCGGGTGAGCTGATCGGTCTCGACCTCGACCAGGCCGGGGTCGAGCGGGCGCGTGCCCGCGGCTACGTGGCGCACGCGGTCGACTGCCGCGACGTCGAGGCGGTGCGTGCCCTCGGGCTTCCCCCGGCCGACGTGGTGGTCGCCGGCGAGGTCATCGAGCACCTCGACGACCCCGGTTCGTTCCTCGACGGCCTGCACGAGCTCCTCGCCGACGACGGCGTGCTGATCGTCACCACCCCGAACGCCATCGGCTTGGTGAACACCGCAGGCCTGCTCGCGAACGTCGAGGTCAACCACCCCGACCACGTGGTGTCGTACACGTGCCGGACGCTCGACGCGCTGCTCACCCGCCATCGGTGGGAGCCGTTCGAGCACGAGGTCTACATCCAGGACGTGAAGTCGTCCGGCACCGATGCCCGCAGTCGCATGCTCGCGACCGGCGCCCGCATGGTGTTGGGCATCGAGCGGCTGCTGGCCCGGCTGGGGCGGCCGTACGCAGCCGGGGGCCTGATCGTGGCGGCGCGGCCGGTGTCGGCACGCCCCGACGCCGGCTGACGCGACCTCAGGCCGACGCGCCCCCCGACGGCGGGTGCAGCCGCTCCTCGACCTCCTGCCGCAGCAGCGCGTGCTCCTCGGCGAGGGCCCGGGTGCGGTCCTCGAGCCGGGAGAGCTCCCACGAGAAGTGCAACACCAGGATCAGCAGGAAGCTGAGCGCCAGCAGCATGAACGTGGCGGGCGGGTAGCTGATCCCGAACAGGTCGGAGACCTCCACCAGGAGGTCGGGGAAGATCGCGAGCACCGCGAGGCCGAGGCCGATCGAGAACCACAGCACCGAGTACTTGGCCCGCAATCGGCGGCTGCGCACCAGGTGCACGATGAAGGCGATGACCGCGGCCGCCAGCACGATCACGAGGACGTGCGCGGCGGTGCTCATGCCCGCGACGACGGGCGTCACGAGTCCTGGCTCCGGCGGGCGACGCGGCGGGCCCGTTGGCCCCGGCTCGTGGTGGAGACCACGAGCACCACGAGGAGGCGCACGTAGTAGTAGACGAGCTTGAACCGTCGCGTCGACGGCGCGCCGCCGGTGCGGCCGCGCATGTTGGCGGGCACCTCCTCGACGCGGTAGCCGGCGTTGCAGGCCTGCACCAGCGCCTCGACCGAGTCCATGTACTCGACCGGGTAGTTGACCGCGAAGTGCTCGAGCATCGGGCGTGAGAAGGCGCGGAAGCCCGAGCTGGTGTCGGTGAACTGCTGCTTCACCAGGACGCTCACCAGCCGCTCGAGGAGGCGCATCGCGCGGCGGCGGATCCCACTCACCTCGTAGGTGACCGCCCCGCCGGTCGTGAACCGGCTGCCGATCACCATGTCGGCGCCGGCGTCGATGCCGGCGAGGAGCGCGTCGAGCGCGAGCGGGTCGTGCTGGCCGTCGGCGTCGAACTGCGCCGCGCGCTCGTAGTCGTGGCGCACCGCGAACGAGAAGCCGGTACGCAGCGCGCCGCCGATCCCCAGGTTGAAGGGCAGCACCGCCACGTGCGCGCCGGCCTCGCGCGAGATCTCCGCGGTGCGGTCGGTGGAGCCGTCGGACACCACGAGCACGTCGTACTCCGGCGTCTGCTCCGCCAGCTCCTTCAACACCGCGGGCAGCGAGGCCTCCTCGTTGTACGCGGGGATGATCACGAGCGTTCGGGGTGGGATCATCGGTGCGTCACTGCGTCGGCGGGACCTCGTAGAGGAGATCGCCACCGTAGCGGCCGACGAGCCGCAGGGGGCGCGCTTGCGCGGGGTCGAGGAGCTTGGCCCAGCTGCCGCCCCGGGCCCAGTCCCGCACCACGACGTAGCGGACGCCGAGATCGCGGAGGCGTTGCAGCGCATCGGCGTCGGGGAGCGATCGCATGGCCGCCGACAGCGCGACCCACGACGGCGGGAAGAACCCGGAGTACCCGTTCGGCGTGCGACGGTGGTGCGCGGTGGTGCCGTAGACGTTCTCCGCCTGGCGGAAGCCGGTGAGCGCGGCGGCGGCGGCGCTGCCGGACTCCAGCGCGGGGAGGTACAGCACTCCGCCCGGGGTGGTGAGCTCGGCGAGCTTCTCGTCGACCGCCGACACCCGGATGTCGGGTCGTCCGGTCCACGGTGCATACCCCTCGACCAGCACCCCGATCACCGCGACGGTCGCCACCGCGGCCGCGACGACGCGCATGCGGCCGTGCGTCGCGCGCGCGATCGCGCGGGCCACGGCACGCGCACCGAAGCCGGCGAGCAGGCCCACGCCGAGGAGCCCGACCACCCACGCCCTTCCCGTCGCCCGCAACGCCTCCCATCCCGGCACGTACTCGAAGAGGAGCCGGTAGGGCGCGAAGCGGCGCCAGCCCGTCGGACCCGCACCGATGGCGAGCGCGGCGCCCACGAGCACCAGCGCGGCGCCGGCGATCGCGGCCAGTCGCTCGCGACCGCGCGCGAGCCACGCGCTGACCAGCCCCACCGGCGCCAGCACGAGGAGCACGATCCCCGGGAACGCCGGCTCGCCGTAGATCGGCCACCCCGACCCCTTGCCGAGCAGCGAGCCCCAGAGCGAGAGGCGCGGATCGGTGCTGCCGAAGTCGGCGCTCAGTGCCGGGAGGTCGGCGAGCGAGCGGCGGAAGCCGGGCTGCTCGTCGCGCACCTGGAGGTAGGGCACCGCCATCACCAGCGTGCACAGCCCTGCCACCGCCATGGCCCCGAGCGCCCACGACCAGCCGCGCCGCCCGAGCGCACGCCACCGCACCGCGAGCACGACCAGGGCGGCGCCGAACGCGTACGCGCCGGGGTAGAACGACACCGACGCCTGCCAGACGATGGCCGCGGCCATGAGCGCCGCGGGTGCGAGCAGCGACCGGCGCGCCGGGGACTCCGCCCGGTCGGCCAGCCACCACGCCGCGGCCGCGGCCACGCCGACCCCCGCGTGCGCGGTGGCGTGCAACGCGCCCGAGGAGACGGAGCCGAACGGGCCGAAGGCGAACGCGGCGGCGGTGAGCGCGCCGACGGTGATCGACCGCGTCACCACCCGCCCGAAGAGGTACCCGGCCGCGGCCGAGGTCGCCATCCCGAGGAGGAGGCCGATGTTGAGCTGCCCGATGGGGGAGACGCCCAACCAGCGCAGCGGGAGCAGCGGGATGGCGATCCCGAGCAGGGAGTCGGAGTAGGCGAGGGTGTGCGGCTCGGGGGCGAAGATGTTGGCGTCGAACAACGATCCCGGTGAGCCGAGCTTGTGCTGCACCCAGTCGATCGTCCACGCCTGGAACCGCGGGTCGAAGGGGTCGTGCCCGATGTGACCGAGCTTCGTGACCAGCGGCCACGTCACCGCGATGGCCGCCACGAGCCCCACCGCGAGCGCGATCAGCGTCTCGGTCCCGACCCTCCGGACCGTCAGCGGCGCCGGTGCCGGCTCCGGCGCGAGCGGCGCCGGCGCGGTGAGCACCTCGGTCACGGCGCCACGAGCTCACTCTCGGGGCGCGGGACGGGCCGGCGGCCGCGCCGCCGCGCTTCGAAGCGACGCCACAGCGCGTCCACCCCGACGCCGCCCAGGACGACGAGCATCACGTCGGCGCCGACCCGGTACCGGGTGATGCCGATCGAGATGGCGGCGGTGACGGTCACCATCGCCACGATGGCGATCATGGGCGAGATGGGCACCCGGCGCTTGCGCATCACCACGAGCGCGTACACCGACAACGCGACCAGGCCGTAGTACATCCACGTCCCCGCCCACGACGGCCACTTGCCGCGCCGTTCGAAGAAGGTGTCGAGGCTCACCTCCTGGCTGACGCGGTAGACGCCCCACACCCGGCCGACCCGCGCCAGCGCCACGATCGGGGCACGCGTCAGGTGGTCCTTGATGTAGTGGAGGGCCTTGTCGCGCGCGGTGGCGTCGGGGATCGACTCGTCGCGCGGGTCCTGGGCGATCAGGTACACGAGCCCGGGCACCTTGGTGCTCCGCTGCAGCTTCCGCTGCTCGGCGGTGGCCGGCGGCCGGTCGGCGGTGAGGCAGTTGATGTCCCAGTAGCCGAGCAGGGCGCCGTGGTAGGTGTCGTCGCAGTTGGCGATCTGGAGCACGCTCCCGTGGCCGGTGGCGAGGAACACCGGGTCCTCGAACGTCGTGAGGTTGCGGACCCACCACGGGAGGATGACGACGAGGCAGGTGAGCGCCACGAGGAAGGCAGGGAGGAGGCGCCGTCGCCAGCCGCCGCCGAGGAAGAGGAACGGCAGGCCGATGAAGGGCACGAGCATGATCGCCTCGGGCCGGGTCAGGCACGCGAGGCCGATGGTGGCGCCGAGGAACACCGCGTCGAGCCGGCTGCGGCTGCTCCAGAGCCGGTACGCCGCGAGCAGCACCAGGGCGATGACGAGCACGTACATCGACTCGGAGATGAGCATGCCGTCGTTGATCCAGAGCATGGGGTACACCGCGCCGAGCAGGCCCGCGATGATCCCGGCCCGCTCGCCGGCGATGCGGCGCGCCACCAGCGCGACCACGCCGATCGCGGCCGCCCCGAGCACGCACGACGCCAGCCGGTGGGCGAGTGGCGTCGTGCCGCCGAACCACGAGATCACCGCGAGGTACATCGAGTACAGCGGTGGGTGCGCCGCGCTCGGGTCGATGCGCCCGAGTGCCTTCCACGAGAACGGGTTGAGGAACCCGAGGCCGTCGGCGAGCGCGTTCGCCTGCCAGTGGTAGTAGTAGTCGTCGCCCTTGAGCGGGAAGTTGCGACGCGCCGCGAGCACCCACACGACGCGTACGGCAAGCGCGAACAGGGTGACGCCGACGACGCCGAGGGTGAACCGGCGCCGGTCGCGCACGGACGGTGTGGGCGGTGGCGACTCGGCGTCGACGTCCGGCGTGGGCGTGGCGGCCGGGCGGGTGTCGGTCACGCGTTCACCCGGAACAGCCGGCGGCTCGCGGCGACGATCCCCATGGCGGCGGCGAGGACGAGCGCGACCTCGGCCGGCGCCCGGTAGCGGGTGACCCCGAAGGTGAGCGCGGCCGCGAACGTGGCGATGGCGGCGATGGCGAGGAGGGGCAGGATCGGCACCTTCCGGCGGCGCATCACCACCAGGCCGCCGATGGCGAACGGCAGGAGCGCGTAGTAGGCGAACAGCCCGATCCAGCTCGGGGCGCGACCGCGGCCCTCGAGCCACCAGTCGAGCGCGGTGGTCTGGCCGGGCTTGAAGAGGCCCCACAAGCGTCCGACCCTGGCGGCCACCACGAGCGGGAGCCGACGCTTGTGCGACTTGATGTACGCGACGGCCTGCTTGCGCGGCACCACGTCACGTTGCGACTCGTCGAGCGACGGCTTCGGCCACGGACCCTGGAAGCAGTTCGCGTAGTAGCCGATGTACTTGCCGTAGTACACCTCGTCACAGCTGGCCGCCGACAACGCCGCGCCGGTGGCGCTGGTCATCGTGGTGGTCTCCTTGAACCGGCTGTAGTTGAAGCCGATCCAGGGCAGGAGCACGAGCCCGCCGACGATGCACGCGACCGCGGCCAGCTTGACGCGCTCCTTGAGCGACAGGGACCGGGCGAGCAGCGCGAGCGGGATCACCACCAGGGGGAACACGAGCGTGAGCTCGGTGCGGCTCAACGCGGTCACGCCGCACGCCAGGCCCATGAGCAGCGCGTTGCGCATGGTCGGACGGCGAGCGAAGACGTAGACGGTGTAGAGCATCACCGCGGTCATGAGGATCGCCATGGATTCCGACAGCAGCATGCCGTCGTTGATCCAGATCTCGGGGTAGACCGCCGCGAGCCCGGCCGCCACCAAGCCCACCGCGTTCCCGCCCAGCTTCCGGCCGACGAGGCCGATCACCGCCACCGCGGCGATGCCCAGGAAGCACGAGGCGACCCGGTGCCACGTGACGGTGTCGAGGCCGAGGCGCGACCACACCGCGAGGTAGGTGACATAGAGCGGCGGATGCGTCGCGCTCGGGCGCTCGCGGCCGCCGAGGAAGTGCCAGACGTACGGGTCGACGAACCACGCGCCCTTGGCCAGGGCGTTCGCCTGCCAGTGGTAGTAGAAGGCGTCGCCCCCGAGCTTGTAGCCGTGGTAGCCGGGGGTGTTGGTGGTGGGTCGCCACCAGAACACGTTGAGGAAGCGCACCAGCGCGGCGACCCCGCAGATGGCGGCCAACCAGGCGCCGAAGTGGCGGGACCGGGCCGGTGGGTCGTCGATGATGCTCGGCGGCGCGGTCTCGTCGTCGCGCTCGGTCGTGAGCGTCATGTTGCGGGCGCGCCGGTCGGGAGGGGCGCCGGTGCCTCAGGTTCGGGTTCCACGACCGGTGCGGGCGCCGCGGCGCGCCGGTGGCCGAACCAGCGGATGGCGGCGTCGATCGCGACCGCGGCGAGCAACGGCATGATCACGTCGACCGGCGCCCGGTACCGGGTGATCCCGAAGCTCGTCGCCACCGTGATCGTGGTCGCGGCGACGATGGCGAGGAACGGGAAGATCGGGATCCGGCGGCGCCGGAGCACCACCAGGCCTCCGATCGACCACGGCAGGAGCAGGTAGTACCCGATGAGGATGGCCCACGACGCGACGTCACCGCGCCGTTCGCCGACCTGGTTCAGCTTCACGTTCTGGAACGGCTTGTACAGCTCGAACACGCGGCCGACGCGGGCCGCGACGACGATCGGCACCCGCGCCTTGTGGTGCTCGATGTAGTGGAGGGCCTTCGTGCGGGCACGCGCGTCGACGAGGGTCTCTTCCAGGTGGGGCGGGTAGTTCTTGAGCGCGCAGCTGTCGTCCCAGTAGCCGAGCTTGGGTCCGTAATAGGTGGTGTCGCAGCTCCCGTCGAGCAGGACCCACCCGAACCCGGTGCCGAGCAACGTGGGCTTCTCGAACGTGGTGAGGTTGCGCACCACCCACGGCCCGACGATCACGATGCCGACGGCGGCGACGGTGGCGAGCATCTTCCAGCGCATCGCGCGCGTGACCCCGCGCACGAGCACGATCGCGGGCAACGCGAGGAACGCGAACAGGATGATGCCCTCGGAACGGGTGAGCGTCGCCAGCGCCAACCACAGCGCGAGGAGCGCGACCCGCCACAAGTTCGGTGTCTTCCAGAACGCGTACAGCGCGAGCAGCGCCAGCACGACGAGGATGCCGTAGAGCGATTCCAGGCCGAGCATCGAGTCGTTCGACCACAGCGCAGGGGAGAGGGCGGCCAGCGCGGCGGCGATGAGCCCGACCCGGTCGCCGGCGAGGCGCCGGGCCAGGATCCCGATCAGGAAGACGGTGCCGACGCCGAGGAGCGCGGTGAAGACGCGTTGCTCCGCCGGGGTCGAGAGGCCGAGCTTGGCGGGGATGGCGAGGTAGACGGTGTAGAGCGGCGGATGCACCGCGGTGGGGAAGATGCGGTGCGCCGGGCTGCCGACCGGCGCGAAGTACCCGAACGGGTTCAGGAAGCCCTTGCCGTCGGCGACCAGGCGGGCCTGCGCGCTGTAGAAGAACTCGTCGTCGATGCCGAGGTGCGGAATGCGCGACAGCACAGGACCGACGATGTAATAGACCCGCCAGGCGGCCGCCCCCGCGGTGATCAGGATGAGCCGCGTGAGGAAGCGTCGAGAAGCTCCCACGCCGGGTGACGATACCAGTGACCCCCCGCCGAACCGTTGCACGGCGGGGGCGGCGTCGGGCGCATATTCTCACGTGCGGCAGCGGACCCCGCTCCCAACCGCCCGGGAGGCTTCCTCTGGCACGCACCCTCTTCGAGGCGACGCGCGACCCGGTCGCGACGGGCGTCGCGGGGCGCGACGCCGGCCCGGCGGAGGCGCCGACGGGGGGCCGCCGCGGGCGCTCGGCGCCCGGCCTCGGCTACCAGCCCGCCCTGGACGGGATCCGCGCCTTCGCGGTCGCCGCGGTGCTGCTCTACCACGCGGGCGAGTCCTGGATGGTCGGCGGCTACCTGGGCGTCGACGCGTTCTTCGTGCTGAGCGGCTTCCTGATCACGTCGTTGCTGATCGCGGAGTGGCACGGGAAGCGGCGCATCGACCTGCAGGGCTTCTGGCTGCGGCGAGCCCGACGGCTGCTGCCGGCGCTGTTCGTCGTGATGGCCGGCATCGTGGCCTACACGGCGCTGTTCGCGGCGCCGGGCGAGGTCGACGCCATCCGCAGCGACTCGCTCGCCGCGCTCGGGTACGTCGCGAACTGGCGCTTCATCTTCTCGGGCCAGTCGTACTTCGCGCAGTTCACGCAGCCCTCGCCGTTGAAGCACATGTGGTCGTTGGCGATCGAGGAGCAGTTCTACCTGGTCTGGCCGCTCATCGTGTGCTTCCTGCTGTGGTGGCGGAAGTCGCTGCGCGCCCTGCTCGTGGCGTCGCTGCTGATGATCGCGGGCTCGGCGGTGCTGATGGCGGTGCTCTACCACCCGGGCCAGGACCCGTCGCGCGTGTACTACGGCACCGACACCCGCTCGCAGTCGCTGCTGATCGGTGCGGTCGTCGGCATCCTGCTCTTCGTGCACGGGCCCATCCGCGACGCAGCGCGCCCGCGTCGCGGTGCGGGTCGCGGCACTGGTCGGGGCCACGTACACGATCTGGTTGTGGTCGCGGATGTCCGAGCGCACCGACAACCTGTACCGGGGTGGGTTCCTGCTCGCCGCGATCGCCGTCGCCGCGGTGATCGTGTCGGTGGTGCAGCCCGATCGCGGCGCGCTCGGCGCGGTGCTCTCGCTCTCGCCCCTCCGATGGGTCGGCCGGATCTCCTACGGCCTGTACCTGTGGCACTGGCCGGTGTACCTCTGGCTGACCGGCGCCCGCACCGGCCTGCACGGGACCGAGCTCCTGGCGCTCCGCCTCGCCGTCAGCGTCGCGTTCGCGGCGGCGTCCTACTACCTCATCGAGCTGCCGATCCGCGAGAAGCGCCTCCGCCTGCCCAAGCCACGACTCGTCGTCCCGGTGGCGGCGGTCTCCCTCGTGGTCGCGGTCTTCGCCGCCACCACCGGTGGGTCCGAGTCGGTCGCCGACCAGACCCTGCGCGCCCTGTCGCGTGCGAACCACCAGAAGCCGGTGGCCGTGGCGGCGCCGACGGACCCGGCGAGTGCCGCGACCGCCGCCGCCGGGGCACAGGCCGCGGCCGCCACCCCGGCGAAGGTGCTCCTGGTCGGGGACTCGGTGGCGGGCACGCTCGGCCTCGGGTTCGGCCAGTCCGGCCCGGCCAACGGCCTCGCGGTGTGGAACCGCGGCGAGCTGGGCTGCGGGCTGCTGTCGCAGGGCGCGGTGATCGAGGGCGGGGAGGTCGAGCCGATCGACCCCGGCTGCGACTGGCGGGGCCGGTGGGTCCGCGACCTCCAGGCGTTCAAGCCCAACGTCGTGGTGATCCTGGTCGGTGCGTGGGACGTCCCCGACCGCATGGTCGACGGCGAGGTGCTGCACTTCGGCACCGTCGAGTACGACACCTACTTCCTGCACGAGCTCGACGAGGCCACCACCGCCATGGGGTCCACCGGGGCCAAGGTGGTGCTGCTCACCACCCCGTTCTTCCAGCACATCGAACGGGCGGGCGAAGAGGGGCGCTCGTGGCCGGAGTACGACCCGTGGCGCGTCGACCGGATCAACACGCTGTTCCGGCAGTTCGAGGTCGCCCATCCCGGTCGGTACACGCTCCTCGACCTCAACCGGTACGTGTCACCCGGCGGCAAGTACGCCGAGCAGATCAACGGGATCACCGTGCGCGACGACGGCGTCCACTTCTCGCCGCAGGGTGCCACGTTCGTCGACAACTGGCTCGCGCCCCAGATCAAGCAGATCGCCGACGGCACCGATCCCGAGCCCGACGAGAACACCGTCCAGTACGACCCCCGGCACCTCCGCGCCGAGTGACCCCGGGCGGGGTCAGCGGCGCGGCCGCCGGGCGACCGCGAACAGCCCCGGGGTGGTGGGGGTGACGTCGTCGGTCAGGAAGAAGTGCGACTCGTCGAGTCCCGACCCGATGCCGGTGCGCGACGATCCCAGCGCCCGGTACACGACCGGCAGGACGCGCTCGTAGCCCCACACGTACCAGCTCCGCGGCATCTTCTGTCGCAGCTTCAACGGGTCGAGCCGCAGCAGCTTCTCGCCACTGGCGCGCCGTTGCGCAAAGTCCGCGTGCAGCTCCGGCGATCCCTCGAGCCCCTGCACGGTGACATCGTGGAAGAAGAGCGCCAGCAGCGACTCGAGCTCCGGCGCCTCGAACAGGGCGACGTGGAAGGGGTTCTCGAAGTCGGCCGGCCGGTTGGGCGTGATGACCAGCGCGGTGCCGTCGTCGCTCGCCACGCGCGCCAGCTCGGCGACGTGCTGCTCGGGGGCCTCGAAGTGCTCGATGATGTGCGAGGAGCAGACCCAGTCGACCGACCGCTCCCGGGCACCGATGCGGCCGCCGTCCATGGCCGCGAAGCGCAGCCCCTCGGGGGCCCACTCGCGGGCGGCGTCGACCGCGGTCTCGGGGTCGTAGTCGACCCCGATGACCAGCCGGCCCAGCCCCGCCAGGCGCGCGGTCTGGTCGCCCACGCCGCAGCCGACGTCGAGGACGGTGCCCGGACCGAGCCGTTCGCGCATCTCGCGGTACCCGGCATCGTGGAACGCGAGGAGCGAGTCGGGGGTGGCGCCCGCCATGGGGCGCTCGCCGGTCAGCCGGGCCATCTTCATGCACTCACTCTCTGCGAGCCGGGATACCCGGCTCGCGGCCGTTCGTTCCTGCACTTGGGGTCGCTCGCTGCGGCGGAGGGTACCTCCGCCGCAGCCGCTCGATCCTGGTGAGCGTCCTCCGCTCCGTCCCAGACGCGGAACGGTCGTCCCCATAGCATGCATCCCTCATGACAGGAGGAGACCACGCGGTCGAGGTGGCCAAGCTCGGCGACATCGCCGCCGAAGCCGGGCTGCACCGCGTGAGCATGCTCGCCTGGCGCGACCTCGACGATCCCGAGGCGGGTGGCTCCGAGCTGCACGCGTCGAACATCGCCGCGCTGTGGGCGGAGGCCGGGATCGAGGTCACGATGCGGACGTCGTACGCGGCCGGTCACCCCCAGGTGTCGTGGCGCGACGGGTACCGCGTGATCCGCAAGGCCGGGCGCTACCTCGTGTTCCCGCGCGGCGCGTTCAGCGAGATGATGGGCTGGCACGGGGGCCGCGACGGGCTGGTGGAGATCTGGAACGGGATGCCGTTCTTCTCACCGCTGTGGTCGCGCACCGCGCACGTCACCTGGCTGCACCACGTGCACGCGGAGATGTGGCAGATGACGCTGCCACCGCGGCTCGCCGCGTTCGGCAACTTCGTGGAGTCGAAGCTGGCGCCGCCGCTGTACCACCGCACGCCGATCGTGACGCTCTCGGAATCGAGCAAGCGGGAATTGGTCGACGACCTCGGCTTCCGCGCCGATCGCGTCAGCGTGGTCACGCCCGGGATCGACCCGCACTACACGCCGAGCGGTGAGAAGTCGCCGACGCCGTTGGTCGTGGCCGTCGGTCGCCTCGTCCCGGTGAAGCAGTTCGACGTGCTCATCGACGCGCTGGTCGCGCTGAAGCCGACCCACCCCGACCTCGAGGCGGTCATCGTGGGGGAGGGCTACAAGCGCGAGGAGCTCGAGAGCCAGCTCCACACCTTGCGTGCCGAGAGCTGGATCCGCCTGCCCGGGCACGTCGACGAGGACGAGAAGGTCGACCTCTACCGGCGGGCGTGGATCCTGGCGAGCGCGTCGGCGCGCGAGGGCTGGGGCATGACGATCACGGAGGCGGCCGCGTGCGGTACCCCCGCGGTCGTGAGCGACGTCGCCGGCCACGCCGACGCGGTGGTCGACGGTCGCACCGGCGTGCTCGCGCCGGACACCGACACGCTGCGCGCCGGACTCGACCGGCTCCTCGGTGACGACGACCTCCGCGCCCGCATGAGCGCGGCGGCCCAGGCGCACGCGTCCCGGTACACGTGGGAAGCGACCGCACGCGGGACGCTCGAGGTGCTCGCCGCCGCCTCGATCGCGCGCCGCGGGCGCCGGGACGGCCGATGAGGTTCACCGTCATCGGGCACAGCTGCCTGCGCATCGAGACCAGCGGCCCCACGATCCTGGTCGACCCGTGGCTGCTCGGCTCGTGCTACTGGCGGTCGTGGTGGCACTACCCGACGGTGGCGGAGCCGTCGCCCGAGCTCTTCGAGCCCGACTTCGTGTACCTCACGCACCACCACTTCGACCACTTCCACTTCCCGTCGATGCGGCGCATCGACCGCCAGGCGCACGTCCTGGTGCCGAAGTTCGGGGTGCCGACCCTCGCCGAGGAGGTCCGCAACCTCGGCTTCGACGAGGTCATGGAGCTCCCGCACGCACAGATCGTGCAGCTCGCACCGGGGGTACGGGTCGCGTCGTACCAGAACGGCCCCGACGACTCGGTGTTCGTGGTCGCCGACGGCGAGCACGTCCTCGTCGACATCAACGACGGCAAGATCCGCGGCCGCACGCTCCAACGCATCCTCGACGAGTTCGGGCCCCCGACGTTCGTGTTCAAGAGCTACTCGTTCGCGCAGGCCTACCCGGTGCTCTACACCGCCGACGATCCGGCCGACCTCGAGCTCATCAACCGCGACACCTACTTGGACGACTGGGTGCGCGTGATCGACGAGCTCGGGCCCCGCTACGGCGTGCCGTTCGGCAGCATGGTCGCGTTCCTGCATCCCGAGAGCCGCGGGGTGAACGAGCAGCTCGTGGCGCCCGGCGAGGTGGTCGACGCCTTCCGGCAGCAGCGCCCGCGCTCGTCCACCGAGGCGGTCCAGATGGACCCGGGCGACAGCTGGAGCTCCGAGACCGGCTTCGAGCTCGCCGGGATCGACTGGTACACCGACAAGGAGAAGCACCTGGAGGCACTCGCCGAGCGGGTGGCGGCCAAGATCGCGACGCAGACCGAGCTCGAATCGGAGATGACGCTCGACTACGGGACCTTCGCCGACTACTTCACGTCGTTCATGCACGCGTTCCCGCCCGGTGTGATCGGCCGCTTCGCGTTGCGCCGCCCGGTGGTGTTCCACGTCCCGTCGTCGCCGCTGCCCTCGTGGGTCCTCGACTTCCGGCGCGGCGCGGTCTACCGCCTCTCGTCACCGCCGCCCGACACCGCCAGCATCGTGACCGTCGACGAAGCCGTGCTCGCCGACGCGATCGCCAAGCGCCTGATGCACGTGGTGCACGGCTCGATGCGGATCTCCGTGCACCTGCGGCCGGGAGGCGCGGGCGACGACCTCACCTTCTGGGGGCTCCTGGTGCCGTGGGAGCTCGGGTACGTCCCGCTCACCGGATCGCTGCGGCCCCGGCTGTTCGAGGTCACGTGGCGGCGCCGGTCCGAGTGGTTGGAGTGGGTCGATTCGCTCCGCGCCAGCCGTGAGGCGTCGCTCTTCGAGCGCCTGGCGAGTCGCTTCACCACCACGACCGAGCGCGCAGGGGTGCCGTAGGGTGGGCGGATGAAGATGCAGCGGAGGCGTGGCCGGAGGCCGGGACGCCGGAGCGGAATCGACCGGTTGTGATGGCCGGCCCCAAGTCGTTCTTCCTGACGCCCGAGATCCACGAGTACGTCGTCGCGCACGGCACCCGCCCCGACGCGGTGCAGCAGGCGCTCATCGACGAGACCGCCGCGCTGCCGATGGCGGGGATGCAGATCTCGCCCGAGCAGGGCACGTTCATGACGCTCGTCACCCGGCTGGTGGGCGCCCGCCAAGCCGTCGAGGTCGGGACGTTCACCGGCTACTCGGCGATCTCGATCGCGCGCGGCCTCCCCGACGACGGCCACCTGCTCTGCTGCGACGTGAGCGAGGAGTGGACGTCCATCGCGCGCCGCGCCTGGGTCGACGCCGGGGTGGACGGCAAGATCGAGCTGCGCCTGGCGCCGGCCGCCGACACGCTGCGGTCGCTGCCCGACAAGGAGTACGTCGACCTCGCGTTCATCGACGCCGACAAGCCGGCCTACCCCGTGTACTACGAGGAGCTGCTCAAGCGGCTCCGGCCCAACGGGCTCATCATGGTCGACAACACGCTCTGGAGCGGCAGCATCATCGACGACGCGAAGGACGACGAGTCGACCGTCGCGCTGCGCGAGTTCAACGACATGGTCGCGGCCGACGACCGGGTCGACAGCGCCCTGCTCACCATCGGCGACGGCCTCACGCTGCTCCGCAAGCGCTGACCCCCCGCCCCACACCGAGCATCCGTCAGTACACCCCCGCATTTGGCGGACTACTGACGGATGTTGTTCGTGGCGGCCTCGCGGTCAGAACTTCCCGGTGCGCCCGTAGCGGTAGTAGCCGGCGAACTGGGTGTTCGTCTCCGGGGGCAACGGCACGATCTCACCCAGGCGCTGCGCGCCCCACACGATCTCGGCCGTCCGCTCCACCAGCCCCGCGACGTGGAGGACGTCGGCCGGGTTCTTGCCCACCGCGAACAACCCGTGGTTGGCCATGAGCACCGCGCTGCGGTCGCCCACCCATCCCGCGACCTCTTCTGCGAGCTCGTCGGTGCCGGTGGTCTTGTAGTTCGCCACCGGCACGTCGCCACCGACGTACACCACGAACTCCTCGATCACCGCCGGGATCGGCTGGCGGGTGAGCGCGAACATCGTGCAGTGCTTGGCGTGGCAGTGCATGGTCGCGTTGATCTCCGGGTAGCGGCGCATGGCCGCCAGGTGCAGCGCCTTCTCGGAGGTGGGGCCGCGGTGTCCCTCCACCACCTCGCCGTCGGGTGAGCACACGACGAGGTCGTCGAGGTCCATCTCGAGGTAGTCGAGCGACGACGGCGTGAGCACGACGTTGCCGTCGGGCAGGCGGGCGGCGACGTTCCCGGCGGTGCCCTGCACGAGCCCCGAGATGAGCATCTCCTTGGCGACCGCGAGGAGCTGCTCCTTCACCTCCGCCGCGTTCGGCCGCCGGACACGTCGCTCACTTCAGGACCTCCGGGTTCACGAGGTTCGACGGCGTGCCGCCGTCGAGCAGGCTGACCAGGCCGTCGACGATGAGCGTCGTGTGGTTGGCCTCGGTGTCGTAGGTGGCACCGCCGATGTGGGGCGTGAGCACCACGTTCGCCATCGAGACCAGCGGGTGGTCGGTGGCGAGGTGCTCACCCACGAAGTGGTCGAGCCCGGCGCCGCCGAGGTGACCGTCGGCGAGCGACGCGGTGAGCGCGTCGGTGTCGTGCAGCATCGCCCGGGCGGTGTTGAGGTAGATCGCGCCCTCGCGCATGCGGGCGAACTGCTCGGCACCGATCATGCCCTCGGAGTCGGGGGTGACCGCGGCGTGCATCGACACGACGTCGGCCTCGGCGAGCAGGTCGTCGAGCGAGTGCGTGGCGTCGGGCGCGAACGGGTCGTAGCTGATGACGTTCATGCCGAGGCCGGCGAACCGCCACGCCGCCGCCCGTCCCACCGCGCCGTAGCCCACGATGCCCACGGTCTGGCCGGCCACCTGCCACGCCCGGAAGCGCTGGTAGGGGATGGTGCCGTCGCGGTAGGTCTCGCCCGCGCGCACGTCGAGGTCGGCGCGGACGATCCCGCGGGTGACGGCGAGGAGCAGGCCGACGGCCATCTCCGCCACCGCGTCGGCGTTGCGCCCCGGCGCCCGCAGCACCGGGATGCCCTTGGCGGTGGCGGCGGCGACGTCGACGTTGTTGGGGTCGCCCCGGCAGGAGCCGATGGCCACGAGCGGCAGGTCGAGGACCGGGCCCTTCACGCTGTCGGACTCGACGATGAGCAGGTCGGCCGCTTCCGCCTTCACCCGCTCGGCCAGCGCGTCGGCGTCGTAGATGCGCAGCGGCTGGTGGTCGATCCACGGGTCGAGCACGACGTCGGCGAACGATCGGAGGGTGTCGAGGCCCGGGCCGCGGAACGGGGCGGTCACGAGGGCGCGGTGCTTGGTCATGGGGCGATCATCACACAGCAGCCCGGACGCGGCCCATTCGTCGCGTTCACTGCGCGAGCGCGTAGATGCGTGCATCGCGCGTGCGCTCGACTTCGCGCAGGCCCGCTCGCCGCACCAGCTCGTCCTCGGGCATCAGGTGCAGCGTCGTGAGCAGGTTCCCGTCGAGGTAGACGACGACTCCGCCGTGGCGGCGGAGCTCGTCGCGCAGCTCCGCGATGTCGCGCGTCAGGTGCTGGTTGCGGTCGCCGCTCAGGGCGACGATGCGCGCCGGGACGGTGACCGCGTGCAGGCCGGTCCCGTTCCAGATCCGGTTGGGCGCGTTGGCGAACACCACGCCGTTGCCCGCGAGGCGGCTGACGATCTCGGGGGTGGGCGACTGCGCGACCGTCGGGTTCACCCCCGGGCCGTCCCAGCCGAGGACGTCGCCCGTCCGGCTCAGGTGCGCGAGACCGAGGACCAGCCCGATCACGCCGGCGGTCACGACGACGGTGTGCGCGACCCGCCGCGTCAGCACGCGCGCGGCCCACTGCGCCACGACGCCGGCGACCAGCAACCAGGCGAGCGGGAGGGCGGGAACGAGGAGGCGGCCGCCGAACTGGAACGCGGCGCTGTTGTCGGTGATGGTCCGGGACGCGACCAGCACCAGCAGGTAGGCGACGGTCGCCATGGCCACCACCCCGAGCAGTCGTCGCGCCTCGACCTCGTCGGCGGGCTCCGGCGCGACCGGCTCGTCGGTTCCCGGCGATCGGCGCCCGGCGCGCCACGCCAGCCCGGCGAGGAGCAGCACGATCGCGACCAGAACCAGGCCGACGACCCACCGGTGGGTCGAGCTGAGGGCGCCGTAGGGATCGCTGGGCAGGAGCCACCGGGTGAGCGAGTCGAGCGTGGGCCGGAGGTCGTAGGTGCCGGGCGGCCGGAACGTGAGCGGGCGCCGGTTGCCGGCTCCGGCGAGCGAGTTCTCGTACAGCACGAACACGACGAGCGGGCCGAGGGCGCCGGCCCCGACCGCGACCGCACGGCCGAGCCGCCCCGACCACCGGTCGGCCGACCACAGGAGCACCGCGATGACGCCGACCAGCGCCAGCGACACGCCGATCATGCGGGCGAGCGAGGCGAGCGCGGCGAAGGCGGTGAACGCCACCAGGTACCGGGTCCGTCCCGAGGCCGCCCAGCGACCGAGGAAGAGGAGGGAAGCCAGCGCGAGCGGGAGGAACAGGGCCTCGCTCTGCACGTAGCCGTAGAGCTGGAGCACATAGGTGTGGAGCGACAGCAGCACCACCGCCAGCGACAGCAGGAGCGACCGGCGCGTCACGTGCCACGCCATGACGCCCAGCACCGCGAGGGTGAGCCCGAGCAGGACGGGATTGAGGTAGCGGACGACGTCGATCGACGCGATGCCGAGCCACTCGAACGGGGCGAGCACGAGGGAGAGGAGCGGCCCGAAGAGCAGGAGCGGCACCTCGCCGTGGAACCCGACCGCGGTCGCCGGCGAGAAGGTGTCGAGCACGTTGGTGAACGGCACGGTCAGGCCGTGGCCGTCGGCGAGGTTGCGGGCCACGCCGATGTAGGTGTCGGAGTCGTCGGTGGTGTTGACGCCGTGGCGGGTCAGGACCAGGCCCAACGCGGTGCCGAGCACGAGGAGGGCGACGAACAGTCGCCGTCCGGTGACGATCGGCGGCGGCCCGGCGCGCCGCGCGGGCGTGGGCGCTTCGGCGGTTCGCACCCCGCTGGCGGACACGGCGGTGTGTTCTAGCACCGGTGTCGCGAACCGCCCGGGAGGCGCGCGGCCTCAACGTGGGGTGTCAGTTGACAATCGTTGTTGATAAGGTGGGTGCCGTGAAGACGGTCGACGAGCTCACCTCCCGGTTCCGGGACCAGGGCCTGCGGGTCACGCCGCAGCGTCAGGCGATCTTCCGTCTGCTGCACGGCGTCGACACGCACCCGACGGTGGAGTCGCTCTACGAGGCGGCCCGGGTCGAGATGCCCACGATCTCGCGCAAGACCGTGTACCAGACCGTCCACGACCTCGAAGCCATGGGCGAGGTCGAGCTGCTCGACGTCGGCACCGGCAGCATCCGGGTCGATCCCAACGTCGAGCACGCCCACCAGCACCTGGTGTGCACGCGGTGCGGCACCGTGCGCGACGTGCTCCTCGACATCGCCGACCTCCGCGTGCCCTCGCGGTATCGGCGGCAGTTCACCGTCGAGGCGGTCGAGGTCGTGTTCCGCGGGGTCTGCGAAGACTGCCTCGCGAGTGATCCCGTCGACGCCTGACCCGCGCCGAGTTTCGAAGACAGCCAGAAACCACAAGGAGACCAACGCATGCCCGACCTGAACGGCACCAAGACCCACGAGAACCTCAAGGAGGCGTTCGCGGGCGAGAGCCAGGCGAACCGCCGCTACCTCTACTTCGCGCAGAAGGCCGACGTCGAGGGCTATCCCGACGTCGCCGCCCTGTTCCGCTCGGTGGCGGAGGGCGAGACCGGCCACGCGTTCGGTCACTTCGACTTCCTCGCCGAGGTCGGCGACCCGGTCACCGGCGTCCAGGTCGGGGCCACGGCCGACAACCTCAACTCGGCGATCGCCGGTGAGACCTACGAGTACACGGAGATGTACCCGGGGTTCTCGAAGACCGCGCGCGACGAGGGCTTCGAGGAGGTCGCCGAATGGCTCGAGACGCTCGCCCGCGCCGAGAAGAGCCACGCCGGCCGCTTCACGCAGGGCCTCGAGACCCTCGACAACTGAAGCTGCCCTTCGGTTCCTGGCCACGACCCCGGGGATTCCCCCGGGGTCGAGCGCTGCGCACCACCCGGTAGAAAGGAGTGACGCGTGAGGAAGCTGACCGTCGACGACATCGTCGACCACCGCGCGTACGAACGCGAGCGACCGGGGTTCCGCGCCGGCATCATCGACATGAAGCGCCGTCGCCGGATCGCGCTCGGTGACATCGTGACCATCGTGTTCGAGAACACCGACACCATGCGTTGGCAGGTGCAGGAGATGGCGCGGGCCGAGCGCATGCTCACCGACGACGCCATCGCCCACGAGGTGGAGACCTACAACGAGCTCATCCCGAATCCGGGCGAGCTGTCCGGCACCCTCTTCATCGAGCTGACCGACGACGCGTCACTGCGGGAGTGGCTCCCGAAGCTGCGCGACATCGAGTTCCACGTGTACTTCGAGGTCGGTCCGCGCGGGAGTGGGTCACGCGTGCAGGCGGTGCCGCGCGACGAGGAGCGCCTCACCCGTGACGACATCACGTCGACGGTGCACTACCTGGGCTTCCCGTTCGACGCCCAGCAGCGCGCCGAGCTCGCGTCGGGCGCGGCGCGGTTGGTCATCGACCATCCTGCGTACCAGGTGTGGGTGGAGCTCAACGATGCGCAGCGGGCCGAGCTCGCCGGCGACTTCGCGGACTGACGCGGTGGAGATCCGGGTCCAGCGGCTCGACCAGGGGCTGCCGCTGCCGAAGCAGCAGCACACCGACGATGCCGGGTACGACCTCCACGCCCGGGAGGCGGTCGAGCTCGCCGCGGGCGGTGGGCGCGCGCTCGTGCCCACCGGGCTCGCGGTGGCGATCCCGTCGGGCTACGCCGGGTTCGTGCTGCCCCGCTCCGGGCTCGCGTTGAAGTCAGGCATCACCTGCCTCAACACACCCGGGCTCATCGACGCGCTCTATCGCGGCGAGCTCAAGGTGCTGCTCGTCAACACCGATCCGAGCCGGTCCTATACCGTCGAGCGCGGCGACCGCATCGCGCAGCTGGTGATCCAACGCGTCGAGCAGGTCGTGTGGCAGGAGGTCGAACAGCTCGACTCCACCGAGCGTGACACGTTCGGTTTCGGCTCGACGGGGGTGTGACGCACGTGGGCACGGCACACAAGTTCCGCTTCGGAGTGCAGGCATCGACCGGGCGTACGCAGACGGAATGGAGCGAGCAGGCACGCAAGATCGAGGGCCTCGGCTACTCGACCCTCTTCATGCCCGACCACTTCGTCGACACCGACCTCGCGCCCATGGTCGCGCTGTCGTTCGCGGCCGCCGCCACCGAGACGCTGCGCATCGGGATGCTCGTGCTCGGCAACGACTACAAGCACCCGGCGGTGGTGGCCAAGGAGGCCGCCACCCTCGACGTGCTGTCCGGCGGCCGGCTCGAGTTCGGTCTCGGCGCGGGCTGGATGACCGCCGACTACACCGCGCTCGGTCTCCCGTACGACTCGCCCGGTACCCGCATCGCGCGGCTGGGCGAGGCGCTCGCGGTGGTGAAGGGCGCGTGGGGCGACGGCCCCTTCGACTTCGAGGGCGACCACTACCGCATCACCGCGTACGACGCCTCGCCGAAGCCGGTGCAACGACCCCGCCCGCCGATCCTGGTGGGCGGCGGTGGCCGCAAGGTCCTGACCCTCGCCGGACGCGAGGCCGACATCGTGGGCATCAACCCGATCCTGCGGGCGGGCGAGATCGGCGCCGACGCCGCCCGCGACACGCTCGGCGACTCGACGCGGCGCAAGATCGGCTGGGTGCGGGAAGGGGCGGGGGAGCGCTTCGACGACGTCGAGCTCCAGATCCGCTACTTCGTGGCCGCGATCACCGACGACCCACTGGCCCTGGCCGAGGTCCTGGCGCCGGCGTTCGGGGTGGAGCCGACCGCGGCGCTGGAGTCGGGCGGCGTGCTGATGGGCACCGTCGACCACGTGTGCGACACCCTGGTCGCCCGCCGGGAAGAGTGGGGCGTCACCTACGTCGTGTTCGGCGACGACCAGTACGAGCAGTTCGCACCGGTGGTGGAGCGCCTGGCCGGGACCTGACCGACCGGTTCGCGCTAATCTCGTGGCCCACGCGGACGTGGCTCAGTTGGTAGAGCACAACCTTGCCAAGGTTGGGGTCGCGGGTTCGAATCCCGTCGTCCGCTGGGTTCGAATCCCGTCGTCCGCTCCAAGAAACTCCTGGTCACGGGCACCGTTTCCCGCTCCGGCTGTGCCGCCACGTCGATGGCATCGGTTTCGTGACACGAACGTGACACGGACGCTGTCGCGTGCAGGTCCTCGAGACCCTCGCGTAGCTGCTGATCGTGCCCGTCGAACAGGTGGCCATAGCGGTCGAAGGTCAGCTGGATTGTCGAGTGCCCGAGGCGTTCCTGGATCTGCTTCGGGTTCGCTCCGAGGCCGATGAGCAGGCTTGCTGCCGTGTGCCGGAGATCGTGGAACCGCAGCGCCGCCGGCAGGCCAGCACGAAGGACGGCGGGTTTGAAGTGGCGGGTCATGAAGTTGCGATGGTCGGTGCCCAGCTCTGCGCCGGAGCCCCGAAGCGTCAAGGACCCGGTGGGGTTACGGGGACCCCGAGTTGACGCGCCGACGCCCGAACGGCACCCCACCTTCGTGCCCGAGATCGAGCGCCACT